>NZ_JAASRQ010000005.1:0-306054 GCF_011761545.1 Paenibacillus sp. BK720
AGACCCCTTGAAGACGACGAGGTTGATAGGTTCGGGGTGGAAGCACAGCAATGTGTGGAGCTGACGAATACTAATCGGTCGAGGGCTTATCCTACTGCTTAAGAATTCATTGTTTCGCATCCAGTTTTCAAGGCACAAGCTTTGAACATATTCCCTGATAGCTCAGTTGGTAGAGCACTCGACTGTTAATCGAGTTGTCACAGGTTCGAGTCCTGTTCGGGGAGCCAATATGCTCTCATAGCTCAGTAGGTAGAGTGCATCCATGGTAAGGATGAGGTCACCGGTTCGATCCCGGTTGAGAGCTCCAGAAGTATTTTTCAAGGCCCGTTGGTCAAGGGGTTAAGACACCTCCCTTTCACGGAGGTAACAGGGGTTCGAATCCCCTACGGGTCACCATATATACTTATACGGTGGATATATTGCCTTTGGAGGCTTAGCTCAGCTGGGAGAGCATCTGCCTTACAAGCAGAGGGTCGGGGGTTCGATCCCCTCAGCCTCCACCATTACAACATTGGGGATTAGCCAAGCGGTAAGGCAACGGACTTTGACTCCGTCACTCCAAGGTTCGAATCCTTGATCCCCAGCCATTTTAATACGAGCCATTAGCTCAGTTGGTAGAGCACCTGACTTTTAATCAGGGTGTCGAAGGTTCGAGTCCTTCATGGCTCACTTTTCTTAATAAGCTTCACCCATGCGCGTATGGCGGAATTGGCAGACGCACCAGACTTAGGATCTGGCGGGCGACCGTGGGGGTTCAAGTCCCTCTACGCGCACCATACTTAACACCCAAACCTTCAGAAGATGTCCTGAAGGTTTTTTTGTGCTACATTGTAACCATATTAATTTTTAAGGCAAAGGAGATATCGATAATGAACGAAACTATAGCTAAGTTGATGCAACACCGCTCTATACGCAAATTTACGAAGGATCCGATTACGCAAGAGCAGCTTGATGCCATATTATCCGCGGCGCAGCAAGCATCAACTTCAAGCAATATGCAAGCCTATTCCATTATTGGTATTACGGATAAGGTACTGCGCAGCGAGCTGGCTAAGCTGGCGGGAAATCAGGCTTATATAGAGGAAAGCCCCGTATTCCTCGTCTGGTGCGCGGATTTGTACCGCTGGGAGCAAGCAGCGAAACGGCATTACGGGGAAGTGATTCCTAGTACAACGGAGAACTTTATTATCGGTACGGTGGATACGGCATTAGCCGCACAGAACGCTGCTGTAGCAGCCGAATCTCTTGGGCTTGGTATCGTTTATATCGGAGGGATCCGGAATCAGCCTGATAAGGTGTCTGAACTTCTGAAGCTGCCGCAGCATGTGTATCCGGTGTTTGGCATGTGCATTGGCGTACCGGATCAGTCTCCGCTCGAACGGCCTCGTCTGCCTCGCCAAGCAGTCTATTTTGAGAATACATACAAGCAGGACGCCATAGACTCTGCTATTGATGCTTACGATGAGACGCTAAGCGCTTATATGACGGCTAGATCGAACGGGAAGGCCAGCGCGACATGGTCTCAGTCGATGGCAGGCAAGGCGGGTCCTGTACGCATTCATATGCGTTCGTTTTTAGAGAAACAAGGATTTAAGCTGGAGTAACGTTCATTCCCTTAAACATGAAGTCCATTAATCCATAGTCATTTGGTCAAGTATCACATTTCTGTCATTGACAACGCATCTGAGAACGATTATCATTATACATAGTTAATTGATAATTGTTATCACGACGCGCTGCAGGCGCATAAATAAAAACGATCCGCCTTGCGGCATCGGAAGGAGCGTGCAGGTCAAATGATTCGTCTTGCGACTTCGAATCTCGACATTGCTTATGATGATCGACTCATCGTTCAAAATTTAAATATTGCTATCCCTCAAGGTAAAATTACAGCCCTTGTCGGTTCCAACGGATCGGGTAAATCGACCATTCTGAAGACGATGGCGCGTTTAATGCACCCATCTGCAGGCAGCGTTCTTTTGGACGGAAGATCGATTCACAAGCAGTCTACAAAAGAAGTGGCGAAGCAGCTTGCGATTTTGCCGCAGAATCCGACAGCTCCGGACGGCCTGACCGTTGCCGAGCTCGTGTCGTACGGTCGCTTTCCTTACCAAAAGGGCTTCGGGTCTTTAACGAAGGAAGACCGCGGTATTATCCAATGGGCTATTGAGGCGACAGGCATGGGAGAATTCACCGATCGCCCGGTTGACCAATTGTCCGGCGGTCAGCGCCAACGCGCATGGATTGCAATGGCACTTGCGCAAGAGACGGACATTTTGTTCCTCGACGAACCAACGACCTTCCTGGATATGGCCCATCAGCTTGAAGTGCTCCATTTGCTGCAGAAGCTTAACGAGATGAACAACCGCACCGTTGTCATGGTTGTCCATGATTTGAACCATGCCTCCCGTTACGCGCATCATATGGTTGCCATCAAGAAGGGCACGGTCGTAGGTGAAGGCACTCCGGCTGAAGTCATGACACCGGATATTTTGCGTGAAGTATTTAATATCGAAGCCGATATCGTTCCTGATCCTCGCACAGGTGTACCGCTTTGCCTGCCACACGCATTAGCCGGCGAACCGGCTGCTGACAAAGCGCTGGCTGACTCGAGGCCTGAACGGATTTTGACTGCTGCAGGGGCATAATTATAATGAAAGGCCGTGCGGGAATGGCGCGGCTTTTTCTTTTTATAACTTTTCTTAAAAAAACTTTTATAAAACAGTTGCATTTTGTTTTTGAAGGTGATATATTATTACTTGTCGCCGCGATGATAAGTAAACGCGTACGACAGCGAAAGTAACATGCGGAAGTGGCTCAGCGGTAGAGCATCGCCTTGCCAAGGCGAGGGTCGCGGGTTCGATTCCCGTCTTCCGCTCCATAATGTGCGGCCTTAGCTCAGCTGGATAGAGCGTTTGACTACGAATCAAAAGGTCAGGAGTTCGAATCTCTTAGGCCGCGCCAATCTTTACTAATACTTACTTATATTTGTCGGGATGTAGCTCAGCTTGGTAGAGCACCTGGTTTGGGACCAGGGGGTCGCATGTTCAAATCGTGTCATCCCGACCATTTAATACGCGGGTGTAGTTCAATGGTAGAACTTTAGCCTTCCAAGCTAATAGCGTGGGTTCGATTCCCATCACCCGCTCCAGATTTTCAAACAATCTCCTTCTTCGGAAGGAGTTTTTATATTTTATCCCCTTATATTGGCAGCCCCCGCTGGGGCTGCCTTTCGCGCGTTATGAAAAGAAAGTGGGTGCTTCGGGCTTCAACCAAGCGTCATTTTGTAGTATGATGATTAGAAGTTGAAAATGCGTTAAAGTACAGGAGGATCAGTATGTCGGACCAAGTAACATCGACTTTATCGGCACAACATCGGCCGCAGGCTAACAATTTACTGCGCAGAGACGTCCGTTTCCTAGGCAACATACTTGGGGAAGTGCTCGTCCATCAAGGCGGCCGCGAACTGCTGGATATCGTCGAGCAAATTCGTGAAACAAGTAAAGCGTTACGCGCTGAATTTGTACCTGAGCTTTTTGAACAGTTTAAGACGACAATTGCATCATTAAGTCCCGAAATTCGCCATCAGGTGATCCGTGCATTCGCGATCTATTTCCAATTGGTCAACATTGCAGAGCAGAACCACCGTATTCGCCGTAAACGCGATTACGAGCGTTCAGCAGGGGAAAGTGTACAACGAGGCTCCATTGAGAGCGCGATTTCCGATCTGAAAGAGCGCAACATCGATGTTGAAGGTGTTCAAGAAATCCTGAGCAATATTTCACTCGAGCTCGTGATGACTGCGCATCCGACGGAAGCGACGCGTCGTGCCGTGCTTGATATTCATAAGCGGATTGCCGAAGACGTAATGGAGCTTGATAATCCGACGCTGACTTACCGCGAACGCGAGATCCTTCGGGACAAGCTGCTGAACGAAGTACTCATTCTATGGCAGACCGACGAGCTCCGCGACCGTAAGCCAACTGTTATCGATGAAGTGCGCAACGGGTTGTATTACTTCGACGAAACCCTGTTTGAGGTGCTTCCGAACGTATACGAAGAACTGGAACGCAATCTTACGAAATATTATCCGGGAGAGTCCTGGCATGTACCAAGCTATCTGCGCTTCGGCTCATGGATCGGCGGAGACCGTGACGGCAACCCGTCCGTAACCGCTAAGGTCACATGGGAGACGTTGACGCTTAACCGCCAGCTGGCTATTAAGAAATACGAAGAGAAGCTGCATGAGCTTGTCAGCATTCTGAGCTTCAGCACGAACCTGGTTGAAGTATCCGAAGAGCTGATTAACTCGATTAAGAAAGACCGCGAGCACGTGGAACTCAAATGCATCGATCTGTGGCGCAATGCGAAAGAACCTTACCGCATTAAGCTGGGCTTTATGCTGGAGAAGCTGGCGAATACGCGCGACGAGTCGCTCAAAGGCTCTGCAATGCGTTACAACAACGCAAACGAGCTGCTTGAGGATCTGTACATTATCGACCGCAGCTTGCGCGGGCATTTTGCCGATTATGTAGCGGATACGCACATTGGCAAGCTTGTACGCCAAGTGGAGCTGTTTGGCTTCCATATGCTTACCCTCGATATCCGTCAGCACAGCCAAGAGCATGAGAATGCAATGGCCGAAATTTTGGCGAAAATGAATATCGCTCAGAACTACGGTTCCTTGTCGGAAGAAGAAAAGATTGAATTGCTCGGCAAATTGCTGGAGGATCCGCGTCCTCTTACTTCTTCCCATCTGGATTACTCGCCTTCGACTCGCGAGTGCCTTGACGTATACCACACGGTATACAGAGCGCAGCAAGAGTTCGGACCGGAATGTATTTCGACTTATCTGATCAGTATGACACAAGGCGCCAGCGACATGCTGGAGGTTATGGTATTCGCGAAAGAGGTTGGCTTGTTCTGCAAGGAAGCAGACGGCAGCGTTCGCTGCACGCTGCAATCCGTGCCGCTCTTCGAGACCATTGACGACCTTCACGCCGCGCCTGGCATCATGAAGCTGCTCTTCGAGCTGCCGATCTATCGTCAAGCCGTAGCGGCAAGAGGCGATCTGCATGAAATCATGCTGGGTTACTCCGATAGTAACAAAGACGGCGGCGCGGTAACCGCGAACTGGGAACTGCGCGTAGCGCTTAACGATATTACGGCAACTGCGGGAGAATACGGCGTGAAGCTGAAATTCTTCCATGGCCGCGGCGGTGCGCTTGGCCGTGGCGGAATGCCGCTTAACCGCAGTATCCTGGCTCAACCGCCACATACGGTTGGCGGCGGTATTAAGATTACCGAGCAAGGCGAAGTATTGTCCTCGCGTTATTCGATGCAGGGCATTGCTTACCGAAGCCTGGAGCAGGCAACATGGGCGCTTATTACGGCTGCCCGTCTTGCGAAATATCCGCAGGCACAAGACGACGCCGTGCTGAAGGAATGGGAAGAGATTTCCCGTTCGATCTCGGAAACGGCTTTGAACAAATACCAAGATCTGATCTTCCGCGATCCGGACTTCCTGACTTACTTCAAAGAGTCGACTCCGCTTCCTGAGGTTGGCGAGCTGAACATCGGTTCCCGTCCTTCGAAACGGAAAAATAGCGACCGCTTCGAGGATCTTCGCGCGATTCCTTGGGTATTTGCATGGACGCAGAGCCGTTACTTGCTGCCGGCATGGTATGCGGCAGGTACTGCCCTGAAGCAGTATACCGGCGAGGATGCGCAGCGTCTTGAAACGTTGAAGACGATGTACGAGAAGTTTCCGTTCTTCCGTTCGCTCATCGACAATCTGCAAATGGCACTGGCAAAAGCAGATTTAACGATCGCGAAGGAATATGCGGATATGATCGCCGACAGCACGATTCGCGACCGTATCTTCACGCAGATCGAGAACGAATATAAGCTGACTTCGGAAATGATACTGAGCATTACCGGTCAAGACGAGATTCTGGACAACGTGCCTGTTATCCAGGAATCGATTCGTCTGCGGAATCCATACGTGGATCCGCTCAGCTACATGCAAGTTCAGCTTCTGAGCGAGCTGCGAGCGTTGCGCGCGAAGGAAGAGGATGATCCTGAGCTGCTCCGCGAAGTGCTTCTTACCATTAACGGAATTGCTGCGGGTCTGAGAAACACGGGCTAACAGCAGACTAATAACCGGGCATTCGGCTTAATACAAGCCGGATCGCCCGGTTTTTGTTTTAAAACGAATTCGCCTATTATTTATCCTCCTTTATAATCCGCTTAAGTTTGATTTAAGGTACAACCCTCATGATAGTAATCAAGCAAGCGACATCAATTGCAAAAGCGATTGTCATGACAAAGGAGCGATTAAGATGAACCATAACGAATTCGAAAATAACCAAGTAAACGGAAACGATACAACTAACACCGAATCCACTGCTGAACATAAGCCATATACCTATACTTACAGAACGAGCCGCTCGACGGCAAATCTTCGCGAAGCTTACGAGAATCAGCTGCAGCTGATGGGGATGGACGGATCGGACGGAGGATACGGCAGCGGCGGAAAGAAGAAGGGGAGGAAATCGCAGGCCAAGGCCATGGTTGCGGCTTTCCTTGTTGGCGCGGTAGTTATCAGCGGATTTATGTACGCATCGGATAAAACAAACTTGTTCACCGGTAATCAGCCGCCTACTGCGGCAACTACACTCGCGAGCAATACGCCGCAGCAGTCGGCGGGCGTAACTACGGCATCGGTAAGCGTAGACGCTTCTATCGCTGACGTATATAAAGCTGCATCGCCTGCGGTAGTGAAAATCGAGAATTACACGGAGCCGGTTCAAAGCACGGGCAGAGGCTTCGGAGGCAGAGGCGGCTGGCAGGGATTTAGCCAAATGCCGCAGTCCCAAAGCGGCAGCGGTCAATCTAATTCGACCGATTCCACCGATAGCTCTAATCTGCAGCTGGCGGGAACGGGCACAGGATTCTTTTTCGAATCCTCCGGTTATATCCTGACCAATGATCATGTAGTCGAGGGAGCCGCGCAAGTGAAGGTGCAGGTAGAAGGTTATGATGAGCCGTTTGTGGCTGAGGTCGTAGGCGAGAACGCGGATCAGGACTTGGCCGTATTGAAAATCACGGGCTCCAAGGCATTCCCGACTCTGGCGATTGGCGATTCCGATCAAACCGCTATCGGGGATTGGGTTATTGCAATCGGCAACCCGTACGGCTTTGACCACACGATGACCGTTGGGGTGCTAAGCGCGAAGGAACGTCCAATTACGATCAGCGAGGAAGACGGCACCGAGCATCAATACGAGCATCTGCTGCAAACGGACGCTTCGATCAACCCGGGCAACTCCGGCGGACCGCTGCTGAACGCAAAAGGTGAAGTTATAGGTATAAATACAGCCGTCAATGCCGAAGCGCAAGGCATCGGATTTGCGATTCCAACCAGCACGATTCAAGAAACATTGAAGCAATTGCTTGGCCGCAGCGCATAATGCCATTATTCACTTATAAGGTTTGGGAAACGGAGGGGCGCTTATGCGCCTCTTCGTTTTGTTTTTTGCTTTTGCTTTTGCTTTTGAAGGGGGAGAACCGATATAATAGATCAGATGCGAATGGAGGACTTTTGTTCGATGAAAATTTCATCTGGCTATTGGACGGGCGTTGTTATGGTCGTTACCGCGGCAGCATGCTACGGAATCATGTCACCGGTGCTTAAGCTTGCTTACGAACATGCCTATACCTTTCAGCAAATTACGGTGCATCAGGCCGGAATAGGCGCGGCGCTGCTGTGGATCCTTGTCCTTCTGCGGCCAAACTCATGGAATAAGCTGGAGTTCGGTTTGAGACATTGGGCGGCATTAGCGTTTACCGGTATTTTCGGCCTAAGTATGACAACCGTATTATATAATCAAACCCTGGAGAGACTGGATGCTTCTTTCTCAATTGTCTTGCTTTTTCAGTTCATGTGGATTACGATTTTGCTAGAAAGTTTACGGAACCGGAAATGGCCGACGAAATGGCAATGGGCAGCCATTGTTATGGCTATGGCAGGAACGGTGCTGGCGGCCGGTTTGCTCCAGAATAATCTTAGGGACATGGACTGGGCTGGTGTTGGATATGGACTGGCCTCGGCGTTTTCGTACAGTCTTTTTCTATTTCTGGCGGGCAGAGTGGCCCCGGGTTACGATCCTGTATTTAAGTCGGCTCTTATGATGTCATTCGGATTTATTGTTATTCTGATTATGTACGGCTCTGCGGCATTCCAGGGCGGTGCCGGCCTGCAATGGGAGCTTATGGGCTGGGGGTTCGCGCTTGGGCTGCTCGGGCAGGTCATGCCAACGGTCTTCTTTAACGCGGGTATTCCCCGGGTGGGAAGCGGGCTTGCTTCCATGCTGGGAGCAACGGAGCTGCCTTTTGCCGTAATAAGTGCATGGCTGATACTAGGGGAGCCGATAACGTTGACCGGTACCGGTGGCATATTGCTTATTCTAGGCGGTATTGTTGTGGCCGAATACGGTGCGCGCCTAAGGCGGCAAGCCGCTTGACCGGACCATGCTTGCGAAGTAAGAATTAACACGAGCCGTGTGTTTGGACCATGCTTACGAAGTAAGAATTAACACGAGCCGCGTGTTTGGACCATGCTTACGAAGTAAGAATTAACACGAAACAGCTTGTGTTAATTCTTTGTAGGAGGATGAATAGTGAATGTATTGGAAGCCCGTCTCGCCAGGTTAGCGTTGAAAGGCGACCAGCGGGCATTTGCTGAGCTTGTGGGCCTGTATCAGGACAAGCTTTTCCATATGGCCTACCGAATGTTATATAACCGCCAGGAGGCGGAAGACGTCGTTCAGGAAACCTTTCTGCGCGTCTATAAAAATCTGGAGCGGTACGACGAGTCGCTCAAATTCTCCACGTGGATCTACCGGATTGCCACGAATCTTTGCATCGACCGGCTGAGGAAGCGAAAGCCTTCTTATTCGCTGGATGCGGAATCTACGGATCACGAAGGTCTGGATGGCTACTCCATGATCCCAAGCGATGACCGTACGCCCGAATCCGAGCTTCTGCTGTCGGAAACCCAGCGCATTATACACGAGTCGATCGAATCGCTTCCTCCGAAGTACAAGACGATTATGATGCTCCGCTATATCCAGGAGATGTCTCTGCAGGAGATTGGCGACGTTCTGGATATGCCGGTTACGACAATCAAGACGCGCGTCCACCGGGGCAGGGAGTTTTTGCGGAAAAAACTGGAGCACAAGCTATAGGCCAAGGAGAAACGGCTGTCGCCGTCCTTGGCGGAATCCGGAGAATGCTTCCGGACAGGAAATACTTATACCATTTTATAGCTTAAAAAAAGTGAAACATCTAATGCGAGCTATACGTACTCTATAAATGTGAAGAGCTTATGCGCAAGCAAACGAAAGAAAGGACTGGCTGCTATGAATTGCAACGTCGCGGTTGTATGGATGCATGATTATTTGGACGGCGATCTGCCGCGTGAAGACGCGCAAGAACTAAAAAATCATTTGCACGCATGTCCCGCTTGCCTGGCCCGCTTTGAACAGCTGGAGAAAACGGAAGCGATGATGCTGGGTACCCTTGAGCATACCGTTTCCATTCCCGATTACGATAAATCAGCTTTGACCGACCGTATTATGGCGCAGCTGCCAAAACCGGCAAAAACAAAAGAGCGTCGCGGCGTGCTCCGGTTCATCTACAAGTATCCGGGTCTTACGGCCGCCGCGTTGTTCGTGCTTGTCATGCTCGGCAGCTTCACTTCGATATGGGAACAGGACTCCAAGCTGATTGTATCCGGAGAAGATCTGCAGCAGGTTGTCATTAACGGAAACACGGTCACGGTTCCGGAAGGTGCCCATGTGAAAGGGAATCTGGTTGTCGAGAATGGAACGGCTGATGTGAAAGGCGAGGTAGATGGCAACGTAACGGTCATCGACGGCAGCCTCAATCTGGCATCAACGGGGTACATTGCAGGACAAAGCCGGACCATCGACCAGGCGCTGGATTGGTTCTGGTACAAAGTGACGGAAACGTTCAGCGGATTGGCTTCTTAGGACGAACTGCCTCTCTTGCAGAGAGGCGGTTATTTTTTTTATGAAAAAAAGGGTTTCGAAGTGCGATTCTAGAAAAGAATAAAGTTGAGTCCAAAAAAACGTATGACGGAGCAGATTACGTTTCGCGGGTAAAATATAGGCGGAAAGATAGAGAAATCTTATACTTACTTAAATGATGAGTTGTCGTCGGCAGTTTGGGGGTTGATCTATGAATTACTTCAATGATTTGACTTGGAATGGCTGGATAAAGGACATCATTGATATCGGCATTGTCAGTTATATTATCTATAAATTGATTTTGCTGGTGAGAGGCACAAGAGCAGTCCAGCTTTTGAAAGGGATTCTGGTCCTGGTTGGCACCTGGGCGATAAGTACCTGGTTTAATCTTTATACGCTGAAATGGCTGATGAACCAGATGTTTACGTTTGGCGTTCTGGCGGTATTTATCATTTTCCAGCCGGAGCTTCGGCGCGCGCTTGAGCAATTGGGACGCGGGAAGCTGTTTGCCCGTACGTCTACGCTGGAGCGGGATATTATAGCCGAACAGGTCGAGAGCATTATGAAGGCTGTTCAGCATATGTCTCAGCGGAGTATCGGGGCATTGATTGTTTTTGAACGAAATACGGGAGTCAGCGAGTTGATTGAATCCGGGATCCAGATGGAATCGCGGATTACGTCGGAGCTGCTCATAAATATTTTTACGCCGAATACACCGCTGCACGACGGGGCGGTTATTATCCGTGGCAATCAGATTATGGCCGCAGGCTGTTATTTGCCGCTTTCGGAAAATCCGTTTATCAGCAAAGAGCTGGGGACGCGCCATCGCGCGGCTATCGGGGTAAGCGAGGTGAGTGACGCCGTCGCGGTTATCGTCTCGGAAGAGACGGGACAAGTCTCCCTTGCGATTAACGGAATGATTGTCCGCGATATTAAGGAAGAATCGCTTATTTCCAAGCTGTTCGAAGAGCTGACGCCGAAACAGACGAGCGGCAAGGAGCGGGCAACCGTTTCCTCGTTCTCATTCTCCTCGTTCTGGAAGCGGAAAGGAGGCAGCGATGGATAAGTGGTTAAGTCATCCGACGATACTCAAGATTCTTTCGGTTGCGATTGCGCTTCTTTTATGGGCTATGGTTCATTTTGATCCGGAATCGACCCCGGCCACGGTGACGTCCACTATGGATACCAAAGTCATCGAGGCCGCCTCGGTTATTCCGACCGGACTGGATGAAACGAAATATGCACTTGTAAATGTAGAACCTACCGTAGTCCGGCTGGTCGTAGAAGGACGCAAAGCGAATTTGTTGACGATGAAAGACGAGGATTATGCGGTGCATCTGGATTTGAGTCACGTAACGCCAGGCGAGCATGTGGTGCCGCTGACCTATGATTTGCCCAAGGGCATTAGTCTGATTGAAATGTCGCCGCGTTCCGCTACAGTGGATATTGTAGAGATCGAGACGAAAACGTTCGAGCTTGGGGTCGCAACGGAAGGAACGCCCGCGAACGGTTATATTGCCGGCACGCCAACGGTGAAATCGGGAACGATCGTGAACGTTACGCTGCCGAGGGACGAGATGGCTCTCGTCGGGGCGGTGCGTACAACCGTTGATATCGAAGGCTCGGAGAAAAACGTTGTGAATAAAAAAGCGCAGGTTGTTGTCTACGATACGGAAGGCGAAGCGATGGAGCATGCCATCATACGTCCTTCGACGGTAGAGGTCGAAGTGCCGGTAACTCCTCCGCTTAAGACAATGCCGCTGCAGATCAGCTACACGGGGAGTTTGCCGGATGGTCTTAGCGTGAGCTCGGTAAAGGCGGATATTGATAAAGTCGCCGTATACGGGGATCAGAAGCTGCTTGATTCCATGGATACATATACCGGCGGCGTGACGGTGGATTTATCGAAGATCAAGGAATCCGGTACGGTCAAAGCGAAGGTAACGGCCGTTGGCGACGTGAAGATGGTCGAGCCGTCCGAGATTAATGTGGAGGTTACGGTTGTGCCTTCCCAGACGCTGACGCTGGACCGCAGCGTCATCTTGAACGACTTGCCCGGCGGGCTGAAGACAGCTTTTAAGGATCCTCCCGACGGTCATGTCTCGATCACGGTTCGAGGCGCGCCTAATATGCTTGCGGCTATTCAAGCCAATGATGTGCGGGTTATAGCGGATCTGAGCGGGGCCAAAGTGGGTCAGGCCACGTTTCCGCTGCTTGTGAAGCTGCCGCGGTTTATCGAACTGGCCAATGAGTCCCAAAAATTTACGGTTACGCTTGATATTGCGGATAAAAACGCCCCTAGCGGGAACAACCCGGACGGCGGAAGCAATAATGGCAACGGGGATGTCCCGGCTGGCGGACAACCGGAGGATACGCCATCGCCGCCGCCGGATACGGATACGGGAGCAGGAAACGGTACCGGGAATGGCTCCGGAAACGGCTCGGATACGGATGCAGGCTCCAGTCCTGATCCTTCTTCGAGCACGGACACCGGGGCTGACCCCGATGCCAGCCATTAAGGAATGCAGGCATGCTAGCGGAAAAAGCGGTAATTAATAGTAGTTCAAAAGCGGCCTCAGATGGAGTAGGATATGGAATAGGCCATTTGCAGCAGCAGATTTAACGACAAAAGGGGCATGAGAAACGATGGGGAAATATTTTGGTACGGACGGAGTGCGCGGAGTAGCCAATCAGGAACTGACTCCGGAGCTTGCTTATAAAATCGGCCGCTGCGGCGGTTACGTATTAACCGGACAGGCGGATAAGCCTAAGGTGGTTATCGGTCTGGATACGCGGATCTCGGGACCGATGCTGGAGGCTGCCCTTATTGCAGGGCTTCTGTCGATTGGCGCAAGCGTTATTCGGCTTGGCGTTGTATCGACACCGGCAGTTGCTTACATTACGCGCGAGCTTAAAGCGGATGCGGGCGTTATGATCTCGGCCTCGCATAACCCGGTTCAGGATAACGGCATTAAGTTCTTTGGCGGCGACGGCTTCAAGCTGTCCGACGAGACGGAGCTTGAAATCGAGCGTCTGATTGATGCCGAGGCGGATGAGCTACCTCGTCCAATCGGCGGCGATATCGGTGCGGTATTGAACGACGATCAAGCGAAGTTCCGTTACCTCGATTATTTAAAAACAACGATTAAGGGCGATTTCGGCGGCCTTAAAATCGTCCTCGACTGTGCGCACGGTTCCGCTTACGAGCTGGCGCCAAAAGTATTCCGCGAGCTTGGCGCGGAGATTATTACCGTAGGCGCGGAGCCGGACGGCCGCAATATCAATGCGGGCGTTGGTTCGACGCATCCGGAATATTTGCGCGAGCAGGTTCTGGCTCACGGCGCGGACCTCGGTCTGTCGTTTGACGGCGATGCCGACCGCCTGATCGCAATTGACGACAAAGGCGAGGAAGTAGACGGCGATTATATCCTCTGCATCTGCGGCGATGCGATGAAACGGGCCGGCAAGCTGAAAAACGATACGATCGTTACAACGGTAATGGCGAACATCGGCTTCTTCAAAGCGACGCAGCGCCTTGATCTGAATACGGCGCAAACGGCCGTCGGCGACCGTTACGTGATGGAAGAAATGCGCCGCGGCGGCTTTAACCTGGGCGGCGAACAGTCCGGTCACGTGATCTTCCTGGATTACAACACAACCGGCGACGGCATTCTGACGGCTTTGCAGCTGGTCGATACTCTCGTGGCATCCGGCCGGAAGCTAAGCGAGCTAAAAACGCTGATGAGCAAATATCCGCAGGTGCTGGTGAACGTTCGAGTTGCGGACAAAAGCCTGTATGCGGGGAATGAGGCAATCGTTAGCGCCACGGAGCAGGTTGAGAAGGAGCTTGGCGATAACGGCCGCGTGCTCGTCCGTCCATCCGGTACGGAGTCTCTGATCCGCGTTATGGCCGAAGGCCCTGATAAGGACCAGATCGAGGAGTATGTGACACGAATCGTAAATGTCGTGAAAGAGCAATTAGGCTAAACGTTAGCGGGCTTAAAGCCTTTGCATACACATGCGAAAGTCTCCACGATTCCGTGGAGACTTTTACATGCGCGGCCTGGCCAATGAATATATAGGTAATGTAAGGAGATTCGTTTTCCTCGAGAGTTGGGGCAAATGTATGACTAGGCTTGGGCAATTCGGACGAGAAGGCGTATATTGTTAGGGGAAAATAAGGGCGTTGTTCGTCCTGCGCCTAAAGTTCAGGTTGCGAAACAAGTCGAAAGTGAATATGATAGGAAGTATGATTCAAGCAGGAAAGCGAGGATAGAGGTTCAAATGACGTTTTATAAGCGCCAGAGCTTCAAGGGGGATGATGCCTTTCAATCCGTTTATTTGGATGGGAAGGGTCACACGAGGAAGCTGACGAGGTGAAGGTGTTCGAATTATTCGGCGGGGACCTTCCGGTTATCGCAAAGCCAACCGAAAGCCGATACGCAAAAAGATTGGGCGACCGGTCTCACAAACGTTCGGCAGGCTTGCATGTATTGATCTTTTATTTACCACAATAGAATTTATAGTTTTTCATTGTCAGTCGAAAACTGAAATTCGATGTGGCGATAAAACCTACCGCTAGACGCGGTCGCTCATCTTCGAGAGGCCGCGATAGAGGTTTTCTCATTTCGAGGTTTTTTAAAACATGCTCCCGTATGTCTATGGTGCCGCCTGAGAGGTTGGCACGGGCAGTAGGGAAAATAACGCCTGTGCCGCATATAGGCTGGCAGCCATGGTCATAGTGGGGAGACTACTATTGATTATCGGAGGTCTTTATATATGTGTGGTATTGTAGGATATATTGGTAAACGTGATTCCCAGGATATTTTGATTGAAGGACTCAAGAAGCTGGAATACCGTGGTTACGACTCCGCCGGTATTGCGGTATTCACGACGAACGGACTGGAGATCAAGAAATCCAAAGGCCGTCTGGCTGTGCTGGAGGATAAACTGCGTGATGAGCCGCTTGCCGGGTCGGTTGGTATCGGTCATACGCGTTGGGCTACTCATGGCAAGCCATCGGACGTTAATTCGCATCCTCACACGGATAACTCGGCGAAGTTCTCGGTCGTGCATAACGGCATTGTCGAAAACTACCTGGATCTGAAAGATGAGCTGATGGCGAAAGGACATCGTTTTGTGTCGGAGACGGACACGGAGGTTATCTCGCACTTAGTTGCCGACGAATACGACGGCAATATTGTCGAAGCGGTACAACGCGCCGTAAAACGGATGCGCGGCGCGTTTGCGCTTGGCGTACTGACGGAATACGAACCAGAACGTCTGGTTGCGGTTCGTTTCGCTAGCCCGCTTGTTATCGGCATCGGCGAAGGCGAGAACTTTATCGGGTCGGATATTCCGGCAATTTTGGAGCATACTCGAAATGTATACATCTTGAACGACGGCGAAATGGCTGTATTGACACGCGATAGTGTCGAACTCATGACGACAGAAGGCGAATTTATTTCCAAGGAAATATACCATGTCGATTGGGATCTTGTGACAGCGGAGAAAGCCGGATTTGATCATTTTATGCTGAAAGAAATTTACGAGCAGCCGAAGGCTTACCGTGACACCATGCTGGGCCGCATTGCGGAAGATGGCAAGTCCGTAAACCTGAAAGAGCTGACGATGACGGCAGATTACGTGAAGTCGATCCGCAAAGTGCATATCGTTGCTTGCGGTACGGCTTATCATGCAGGCATGGTTGGCAAAACGGTTATCGAATCGCTCGCACGCATCCCGGTTGAGACCGATGTAGCTTCCGAATACCGTTATCGGTCGCCGATTATTACGCCTGACACGCTCGTTATCGTCGTTAGCCAATCGGGCGAAACAGCGGATACGCTGGCTGCGCTTCGCGAAGCGCAACGCAACGGTGCCCGCGTTCTCGCCATCACTAACGTTGTAGGCAGCTCGGTAGCCCGCGAAGCGGACGATGTGCTCGTTACTTGGGCAGGTCCGGAAATCGCGGTTGCCTCGACAAAAGCTTACACTTCGCAGCTGATTGCCTTCTACCTGTTTGGTCTGCACTTGGCGACTATCCTTGGTACAAAAGACGAAGCAACCGTTGCCGGCATCATCGCGGCTATGAACGAGCTTCCGGAGCAAGTGGAGAGCATTCTCGGAAACGCTCCGGTTCTGAAGCAAGTAGCAGAGTCGATCTCGCATCATAAGAGCCTGTTCTTCATCGGCCGCGGCGTCGACTATGCAGTCGCGCAAGAAGGCTCGCTGAAGCTGAAGGAAATCTCGTACATTCACTCCGAAGCGTATGCTGCGGGCGAGCTGAAGCACGGTACGCTGGCTCTGATCGAGGACGGTATTCCGGTCATCGCGCTTGTCACGCAAGAAGAGCTGTATGAGAAGACGCTGAGCAACATCAAGGAAGTAAAAGCACGCGGCGCTCATGTCTTTGGCCTTGCAAACGCGGGCAGCGAAGCGGAGGTAGGCAAATCGGTAGACGAATTGTTCGCGATTCCGAAAACCTTGCCGCTTCTGGCACCAGCCCTGTCGGTTGTGCCGCTGCAGCTGATCTCTTACTACGCATCGCTGGCTCTTGGCCACGATGTTGATAAACCCCGTAACCTAGCGAAGTCGGTTACGGTGGAATAAGGTTTTTAAAAGTTGTTAGGAAATATGTTCAGTGAAAATAAAGTATTAGACTGAAAAATAAAGTATTAGACTGCGAAAATAAAGTATTAGACTGAGTAAATAAAGTATTAGACTGCTGGGTGATTCAGCATTTACTCCAAATAACAGACATCATGAGCTTGAACCCCGTAATTGTAACTAATTACGGGGTATTTTTGTTTTCTGGAGCTGATACAGTTGAATCTAGGTGAAAAAGTCAGATTTATTCGAAAATCAAATGAGCTTAATCAAAAAGAATTTTCGGTTAGGATTGGAGTCTCTCAAGGGACGCTGAGTGATATTGAACGCGGTGTTTGTCTCCCTTCATGCGAAACAATCATTGCACTTAGAAATAAATTCAAATGCGACTTGAATTGGTTACTAGCAGATGACGTTGAGTCTTCATCCATGCAAACCGATGTATCAAATGAGGAGTTGGAACTGCTCGACAGCATTCGATCCCTCCCTACTCGCGAAAAAAACGAATTGTTTGAAATCATACATATAAAGCTAAGAAAAAATAAATATCCGTTTACGGATTAAAAAATCCGAAAAGTGTAATCATGGTAACATTACCGAAAAATGCGGGGTGTTACCTTGGAAGAAGATAAGTTGGATATAGGAATCGTAACTCCAAGCGGGATCTGGTTTGATGGGAAAATCTATTCTTACTCTTGGGCTGTTCGTCATCAATGGTTTAAGCATGCGGAGTTCGTTGGAGGTTGGCCAGTATCCGTAAGAAGTCACGAGGAGCAAACAGATCGAATAGATGTCATATTGAATGATGGCAATTCTGTCGTGTGCATAAGGATAGATCACATACCTGTTAATTCAGCGAAACTCGATGCGTACTATCTGGAGTTTCAAAGGTTAGTGACTTTAAGGAAACAGCGACAGGCTGTGAAAGAAACCATTCCAGAGGATCAGAGACATTCGGATGAGCCTACTAACAACTGAGGTGAATGAATGGCAAAACGAAAAAGGCAACTAACCGAAGCGAAAATCGAGAAGATGATCAAGGAAGGCAGAGGTCAAGGTACCGGTAAAGACTATCTTCCTTGGCTCAAGATTCAGGACGTTCCATCTGAAGGCAGAGCAACTCGTGGCGTAGGCTGGACGACAGGCCGAAGACACGAGCTTCTTTCGGATATTGAGCGTGATTATTGTTATCTGCTTGACTATTCGGATGGGGTTTCCGATATCCGTGAACAGTTCCCTCTACTGCCACTTGAGGAAACCTTAATGATTGCGGAAAAGATCGGAATAACTCATCCCAGTGATCCTAAAACTGGTGTTCCAATTGTGATGACTACGGATTTCTTACTCACCCACGGAGACAAAGATGTTGCTAGGACTGTGAAGCCTTTTAGTGAAATGGAAGACGAACGAACGATAGCCAAGTTTGAAATTGAGCGGGTCTATTGGGAAACGCGTCATATAGACTGGGGCATTATTATTGACCGCGATTTACCTGATGTACTAATTAGAAACATTGAGTGGGTTCATAAGGAGTATCACAACGAGGACGTATCTGATCTAGGTGTGTTTACTATCCGCAATATAGAGCAAATGCTCGCTGCTCGTTTAAACGACGGGGAGGCAATATCGAAGGCTTGTTTAGCTTGCGACGAACGATTAGGACTAGAAGTCGGAACATCTCTTGCATTGTTCCGTCATTTTGTCGCGCGTAAAAAATGGTCTGTAAATATGAATGAAAGAATCATACCGACTCTCCCTGCGAAAGAGTTTAAGATAGCGACTCCTGAATATCGACTTGAAGCCAAAGGCGGGTGATTATAATGCAAGCGATTTATGAAAATATGGTCGTGGAATGGATCTCGTCTGATTCAGAGGATCGGCATTTAGAACGTATATTATGGATTTCCCCTTCTAACGACGTGGTTTTCAGTATTGCAATTGAAGATGACAAGGCTTTTCCCATCATGAAAACATATTTCGAGTATGTTACAGGCTTCGAATCGAATCTTCTCAAGACAGTCGAGTGGATAAATGGAAATATACCTTTATTGGATAAGGACATTAATGAAGAGTATCTGACCATTAGAGATAAAGCGTGGGACGTAATTAAAGACATCGTTATGGATGAACCGGGCTGCTTCGATAAGAATTTCCGAGGCTCACGAGTAAGAGAATCGCAGGAGCGAACCGGATTACATAAAAGTACGATTTACCGCTACCTACGAAGGTACTGGCAAGGTGGAAAGATGAAGAATGCTCTTCTGCCACACTTCAATAATAGTGGTAGTTATGGAACTGAGAGATCACCGGGAAATGTGAAGCGCGGTCGTCCGCGAAAGTTTGAAGATGAACCGGTAGGCATAAATATCGATGAAGAGATAAAACAATTATTACGATCGGGCATCCGACTGTTCTATAACAATAAGCAGAAGGCTCCTCTCAAACATGCGTTCCAAAAAACACTCGAAAAGTTCTTTGCTAACGGATTTCGACAAGATGGACAAGCGTTGGTGCCGATCCTTCCTCCCCATGAGAAGCTGCCGAGTTTTGGACAGTACAGGTACTGGTTTAAGAAAGAAATAAATTTAGAGGATACGCTCAAAAGCCGGCTCGGAGAAAAACGTTATGCATTAGATTATAGGCCTATTCTTGGAAGCTCCACGTTTGAAAGTTTTGGCCCAGGGTCTAGGTTTCAGATTGATGCGACCGTTGCAGATGTGTATTTGGTCAGTGAGTACCGCCGGGAGTGGATCATTGGTCGCCCGATAATTTATATCGTTATTGATGTCTTCAGTCGCTATATTGCAGGTATTTACATTGGACTTGAAGGTCCAAGCTGGATTGGTGCAATGATGGCTTTAGCGAATACGACGGCCGATAAGGTCAAGTTTTGTGCCCAATATGGGATAGATATCGAACCTGAAGAATGGGTATCCAGTCATTTACCGCAGAAACTGACGGCAGATCGTGGGGAACTTGAAGGGGAGAAACCTAGTCACTTAATTGATGTGCTTGGTGTTGATGTGGAAAATGCCCCACCGTATCGTGCCGACTGGAAAGGCATAGTTGAACAACAGTTCAGATTGGCGAACCTACGGAGCATTCATTTCATTCCTGGAGCGATAAAAGAACGCTATAGAGAACGTGGACAACGAGATTATCGTTTGGATGCAAAGTTAACGCTTCGAGAGTTTACGAAAATTATGATTCAAACTGTCCTTTATCATAATAATGATCATCACATGCTGTGGTATGACCGGAATGAATTTATGGTGGCTGACGAAGTATCTCCTATTCCAAGAGACTTGTGGCACTGGGGAATCATCAATCGCAACGGAAGGCTTAAGAAACAACCGGAGCATATCGTTAAGCTAAATCTAATGTATCAAGGTGAGGCAACAGTTACAGCTGTAGGAATCCAGTTCAAGGGTATGCACTATAGTTGTGAGTTGGCTATGCGGGAACAATGGTTCGTAAAGGCAAGAGCAGGTAAGACTTGGCGAGTTAAGGTTTGCTACGATCCTCGAACAACGAATGAAATCTATTTATGGTTGGATGAGGGGCACCTATTCGAGACATGTATTCTGCTGGAACGTGAGGAGCGATACCTCAATAAGAAAGTTGAAGAAGTCGAAGATTTGCTCGAGATTGAGCGGTACCAAGGACGACATCAGGAAGTGAACAACATGCTATCCAAAATTGAGCTCGATGCACAAACAAGGGCTATCGTTGATGAGGCAACTAAGAAAACGGATGCAGCCATTCAACAAAGCGAGGAAAGTAACAGTAAGCGTGTTAAAGGCACCAGACAGCGGCGTTCTAACGAGAAAGCATCTAATCGTGAACAAGAAGCTTTCCAGTTGTCTGAAAAAGTCTCGACAAATCCAACAAACAACGTAGTTCCTTTGAAACGCGACGACAAGGCAGAGACCAAACAAGCCTATGTTCCTCCAGCGGACAAGTTATCTAAAATAAAAGCTTATTTGCTTGAAGATGGTGATGATGAATGAGCGAATTTGATGTCCCGTTATTCCATTTCAGCCGCGGCGAGTTTGTAGAAGCCGATTATCAAGATCCGCTTCTTGAAGATTATCGGAATAACCCACTGCTCGAAGCTCTCCCACCGATTTGGGATGATAAGACGGTAGTGAACAAACTGGCGTCCAAGCCAATCTTTAATGCCTCGGAGCGTGACCTTCCCGTTCATCTCCGGTTGCACTGTGTTCAACGTATATCTCGCGACTTCTTTCGTCCGTTATCCAGACATTTGGAGCTTCAGCAGAGCATTTCAAGGCTTATTCGTGACGGTTATGTAGGACGTAACCCTCTGACTCCAAATTACGCTTTCAGAGCTCGCAAGGACGCTTATGAACTCATTATGCAGGGAAATACAAGCGGTTACCCAGTGAATACCCCAACTTCCGCTGGATTTGCCTTAGTTGGCATATCTGGAATTGGTAAGTCCAGCAGTTTGTTGCGAATCTTGCAAATGTATCCGCAAGTCATTCTGCACCGCAAATATAGAGGGCAGGATATGCCTGCTCCTTTTCAAATTGTTTGGTTGAAGATGGATTGCCCTCATGATGGATCCATAAGAGGACTATGTCTCAACTTCTTGTTAGCAGTAGACAGCCTCGTCGGAACAAAATATTACAAGAAAAATGTAACCAAAAACCCGGATGAGTTACTTCCTCTGATGGCACAAGCTGCGGCAGTTCACTGCCTTGGGGTTCTTGTCATTGATGAAATTCAGAATCTTCAAGAAGCCAAGGATGATCGCGCTGCTCAAATGCTTAATTTCTTTGTTCAATTAGTTAATACCATTGGGCTGCCGGTTATTCTTGTCGGAACCTACAAAGCTCTTCCTGCATTGAACGGCGAGTTTCGTAATGCTAGACGGAATAGCGGTCAAGGAGATGCCACATGGCATCACTTCAAGAAAGATGAGGAATGGACCTGGTTGCTTCAGGGGTTGTGGAAGTACCAGTGGACGGACAAGAAAGTGGAGCTAGATCAAGAGTTCATTGATGTCATGTATGAAGAGTCACAAGGCATATCGGATATTGCCATTAAGCTATTCATGCTAACGCAATGGAGAGCTTTGGATAAAGAACTCGAATCGGTTACGCCGGGGCTAATTCGTTCCGTGGCAAAGGATAGACTCACCTTGATTAGGCCAGCTTTGGAGGCTTTACGCTCAGGTAAGAAAGCTCAGATCCAGAAATTCGCTGATATTTATGACAGTGTTTCCATCGACGATTATTTGGATCGCATTGAAGCTGAACAAAGGCAAGCAGAGCGATTAGAAGTGATTCGAACAGAACTTGGCTATGACGTCACTGAACAGACGATAAACGAAGTCAGTGCATGGCTAATCGAGGCCGGTGTGACACAAGCCATAGCTTCTCAAGCTGCGGAAGAGGTAACGAAAATTCATCTTCATGAATTGGATGAAATCGATCTTCATAAAGAGGCGCTAAAAGTGGCATTGCAGAAGCAAAGTGCTCTGGTGAATAAATCATCGCAGCAGCGTAGTAAGACGAAGCCAAAGGTAATACCGTCGAATCCAAGTGACTTACGGCTCATTGTATCCCAAGGTCGAAAGAAGAAATTGTCTGCTTACGATTCGCTGAAGGCTGCGGATTATATTAAAAATCCAATGGAGTTCCTCGGATAGGTGATGAAAATTGAGTGAATGGTGTGCACTTCCAACCCCATACCCTGACGAACTCTTATATAGTGTGATCGCCAGATATCACATTAGATCAAATAATACAAGTCCTAAATGGACACTTAGGGAAGTTTTCGGTACTGACAATGTCATTCCTACGATCGATCTTCCAAGCCATCTGGATGCATTGTTAAGAAGAAACGTAGTTCAGATCATGGCTGATGAATGGATTATAAAGCACACCTTTTATTCTTACTATGCCCCTTTCTTACCGGACTCCCGAGCTATGCGCGTTAAAGCACTTATGAGAAGCATGGATGGATCGGGTATTCATGCTTTAGTAGGCGTAACAGCAAGCACGATTGATCGGACGGATCGATTGTGGTTTTGCCCTTCCTGTTACGAACAAGACATTCAACGTTATGGTGAGCCCTACTGGCATCGAGTTCATCAATTACCAGGTGTATATCTCTGTCCTCATCACCGGAGAGTTCTACATAAGCTAACGAGTCCATTGTCGGATAGACATGGCTTAAATGTTTTGCCGATTTCTAGACATATGTTTCATGCGATTCCTGTAATTGAAGATTTACCTGATAAACTAATTGATCGCCTGTCAGATATTGCTGAAGACATTCATTTACTCGTTCAGCAGGACAATCTGCCGGCATTATATGACTTAAGACAGGCTATCCTACCACGATTAGCAGAGAAGGGATATGTTACTGTATCCTCGCGTACCCGCCAACAGAAGCTTTGCGAGCAGCTGGTGCTTTTCTATAGTCGAGAATTGTTTGATGTAATAGATAGTGACCCAACAGAAAGCAGGTATTCGTGGTTAGAGCAATCAACGAGAACAGCGCGGCGAGCTATTCATCCTTTACGTCAGTTGCTTCTTATCCGCTTTTTATATGGATCATTTCGTGAATTTCTTGATCGCACTGACGGTGCGAACGCTCCATTTGGCAATACCCCTTGGCCCTGTCTAAATAAGGCGGCTGATCATTATAAGGAATTAGTTATTACGCAATGTGATATCACCCGTTGCTCAGATACAGGGCGACCTGTTGGCACCTTTGTATGTTCATGCGGATTCTCTTATTCTCGTCGTGGTCCTGATAGATCTGAAGAAGACAAGTACTATCGGGGAAGAATCAAGACTTTCGGCCCGATATGGTCAGATAAGCTAAAGCAGTACATGCAAGGTGGGATGTCCTATCGCTCTACTGCTGAGAGGCTTGGGGTGGATACAAATACTGTCATCAAGTATGCCAACGGAAAAATGCCAGAACCAAATGTTCCACTTGAACAAAAGCATGCTAAGAAGGCTGCAACAGCTCCTTCTTCGATAAATACAAGGAAGTCCCCTTACATACGTGTTGACTGGGAAAAACGTGATTTGGAGCTAAGCTGGATGGTTGAAAAGGTATGTAAGGCCATCTTGGTTGAAAGTAACGCCAAACCTGTTCGCATTACAATTACTTTGCTTGGCAAGAGAATCGGGAAACTTAGTTGGCTAGAGAAGTATCAACTTAAGCTTCCAGTAACGATGAGTATTTTAACTTCGTATGTAGAATCTGTTTCCCAGTTTCAGATACGAAGAGTACATTGGGCTGCGGAACGTTTGTCTGGAGAGTGGCCAATTAAACGATGGAAGCTGGAGAAGCTTGCAGGACTAAGACCTGACTATTCTCAGGAAGTATTAGACGAAATTAATCGATGCATCGGTCAAAGCCGACTATTGCAACCATTCACATCACCAGAGGAGACTTCTTCATGGCAACACTGACGTTGAGATCCTGGCCTTTTCCAGAGTATCACGAGGCAGAATTAGTCTGGTTTGGATCACCGTTTATGGATCATAAGGGGAACTGGAGAATTCGTGTCGCATTCAAAACTTCAGCCGAAGGGATAAAGGTAGTATCTTACCCCTGGGGGACGATTCCTTATTTGCGTATTGGTCAAATCTATTCAAACGGGACTTATGACCAGATAACACCTATGAGCGGATCGGCATTCCACTTTACCATAGATGCTCTCAACCACGGCACTCTGACCAATGGTTTTAAGCTGCCTAAACGTTTGATTGACTTTGGTAAAAATCCTGAGCTCGGATTACAAAATATTATTCAGTATCAAGCGAATGGTCTCACATACTGTATACCGGTAATTGAATTGATTAGAGCTCTATTTATTAACTCGAGGTACTAAGCCTACTATTTGCTTCAACCTCATGGCTTGGATTTATTAATCGATAATAGCTATTCATTGGGGGGAACATTGCATTTCGACTTGAGTAATCGAGTTCCAGCCAAATTGGCTACAGACAGCAACGTTCGTCACCTCTCTTGGATTTACACGGACCCGATGATTCGGTCCTTGTGGGATTCCGTTTATCAGAGCATGTTCAGTCATGCAGTTAAAAGTTCACCCTATAATCCATCCGCTACCTTAAAGAAAGGTGTTCCTCTAACTATTGATCTTCCGCCCTTAGGCCCTATTGAAATGCATACCCGCGGGGTGCAATTTATCGATTACGTGTTAGTAAAAGAGATCATTGCCATAGGCGGATTTCAGCATCCATCAAATGAGATTCTCTTTTGGCATCCCTCTAAGAAACGTCGTGAATGGAGCTCGGGCGACAAGACGATTCGTATGATTCCTGGTTCTAAAAACACTGACTATGTGCTGAACGATCAAAGTGACAACGCTAAGGAGGATTCGAATCAAGATATACTGGAAACTTCCCCTACAATAATGCGATTCGCCAATTATCCTGTAGTGGAGACTCGTCGATCAAGTGTAAGACAATCGAATACAGGAAATGAAGTCATCGTGTCGACTGGACGCGGGGGAAAACATGCAGCTGCTGCATCTGAAGAAGTCAGTACCCAGGATTCCATGGTTGGCGGGGATACCCTACCTATCGACTTCCAGACACTCGAGACGATTCCAGCCTCCGATGCAATCGGTCTTGAACCATTTTTTCAGATGATTGAATTGCTGAAGCAGACATTCCCAGTGAAAGTAAGGATGTCAGTAGTAAGAGTGCCGCCTGGTAAGCGATTCTCTGTCTGTATGAATGGATCTCGCAGAACATGTGCCATAGTTCAGGTAACTACTGGAATCATGACATCCTATATTATCGAAGTGGCAAGACCGGATGATTGGTCGATTTCTACACTTATTCTCCGTCCAAGAAATCAGTTGTCATTTAGGATAATAGAGCGAAACATAAAGCAGCTTCTCGATGGATTGGTTCAAAAAGGTGGACATTGGGATCAGTCAGTTCTTAATCAATGCGACGTTATGAATATTGAAAAACTGAAGCATTATCAAAGTGATACAATTCGCGAGTGGGCCACTAGACTTGCAGGTAAGTTAATGTCGTAAAGAACCGATTTCAATCGGTTCTTTGTTTTTAGTATTTGAATACTGGATTTTATTGTGGTATTATTTAGGTGTAAGTTCCTAGGGCTAGAGGGTGATGCATTGATTGAAACATTCTGGAATATTTGTCTTCTTCATGATATAGGGACTCGGGATCAATTGCTTCGAGAAGCAGTTCGGGTTGTTCAAACAAGAAAGTCGCTCGAACTGCAAGGAGCAGCACATACATCTATCTTAGAACCGGAAATGCTGTTCCAGTGGATGAAGCAGTATGCTGGTGAGCGTGAGTTCGGACACTTCCCCGGTGATCGAGATTTGTTCTTTAGGCTGTATCAAGTAGGCAAGGATATGGACTTGTTAGATTATGCCGTACAGACGATACAGCAAGATCGTATTACAGGCGGTATTGTTGTTCATACGAGTATTGTAGACAGATTTAAAGACATGTGTGAACGCAACCTCTACCGAACGATGTTGATTGCAGAAGTGGAGAAATATATGCGTGGTCTGGCAGAAACTCGATTACACAAGCAATCGTTTACGATTACGCTGCTGACCGAAAGTTACATTATCGCCAAGCTGCTGAAGACTTATTTTGAAGCTTATCCGAATGTTCAAATCATACAGGGCTCGATCTATCAGCCGTTACCTTTGCAAGAGAAGTTCGATGCCATCTTAACCATCCCGAACTTCGGATTAAAGATGGATGACGTTGAAGATGCAAGCATAAGAGATTCAGAAGGCGTAGCCGTCAACCATTTACTTCCCCTGTTGCGAGACACAGGGAGAATAAGTGTGACATTCCCACCAAGGATGATGTTTCAATCGGGGAGCATTGCAAAGTGGCGCGAACTGACGAATACGTCTTACCCTGTCCAATCTGTGCATTTGCTGCCCGATGGGTTGTTCCGACCCTATACGTCGGTTAAGACCTATCAGATTGAATTTGGGAAATCTCCTACAGAGCAAGTATTTATAGGTCGCCTAAAGCTTCAGAAGTTGTCTTTGGAGCCTGAGCGAGAAATTTCGATTCACGCCGAAGCATTTTCGCAATTTGAGGACTGGCGAATCGATATGCTGCTGGATGAAGATCAGGATACACTGCGTTCCTTTCAAGAGGCGCCTGTACCTAAGGTGAAGTTACGTGATGTTGCAGATATATTCCGTGGAAAATCTGTTCTCAAGCAAGACCTAAGAGCTGGAAACATCAAGGTATTAAATATCTCCAACATTGAAGACGGTGATGTAAAACTGGATCAGCTGGAGACAATTGATGAAGAAGAACGGAAGGTAAAGCGTTATGAGATCCTTCCCGGCGATCTAGTCATGGCTTGCCGTGGTACGGTAAATAAACTTGCTATTCTTCCCGAAACAGAAGGGATAATAATTGCTTCTGCTAATATTATCGTCATTCGATTTAAAGCGTCTATTATAAGTGGATTTGCGAAGATATTTCTGGAAAGCCCAGTTGGAATGACACTGATTCAGAGCTTCCAGCGAGGTACAACCGTTATGAATTTGAATCCCTCAGACGTAGGTGAAATTGAACTGCCTCTCCTCTCACTCGATGAGCAGATCAATCGAGTGAATTGTTATAACGAGGAGAAGGAACGGTTTAAACAAACGATTCGTGAGGCAACGAATCGCTGGGAACAAGTAAAAAACAAACTTTATAGCGAGCTTTACTGAGGAGGAACTTGGGAATGGCAACAGCGAACTTGGGTTATGAAGAAAAATTATGGAGCATGGCCGACAAATTGCGCGGTAGCATGGATGCTGCCGAGTATAAGCACGTCGTGTTAGGCCTGCTATTTCTTAAATATGTTTCTGATGCATTTGAAGAGAAATATGAAGCATTGAAGAATGAGCCTTATGCGGACCCCGAAGATCGGGATGAATATGTCGCCGCAAACATCTTCTGGGTGCCGAAGGATGCTCGTTGGAGCCATATCAAGAACACTGCTAAGAAACCGGAAATTGGCCAAATCATTGACCAAGCAATGATCGACATCGAGAAGGAAAACACATCGCTGAAAGGTGTATTGCCGAAGGATTATGCAAGGCCTGCCCTAGATAAAACACGCCTAGGTGAAGTTATTGACTTGTTCTCATTCAGGGTTGGCGATGAAGATAGTCGCTCCAAGGATGTGCTCGGCCGGGTATATGAATACTTCCTTAGCAAATTCGCCAGCGCTGAGGGCAAGAACGGCGGCGAGTTCTATACGCCGAACAGCGTGGTCCGTTTGCTCGTCGAGATGATTGAGCCATTTAAGGGGCGTGTCTATGACCCTTGCTGTGGCTCAGGTGGAATGTTCGTTCAGAGTGAAAAGTTCGTTGAAGAGCATCAAGGTAAGCTCGGAGATATCGCCGTGTATGGCCAAGAATCAAATCCGACCACGTGGAAACTATGCAAAATGAACTTGGCGATTCGCGGTATTGACAGTAACTTGGGTGAACATCATGCGGATACATTTCATAACGATCTTCACAAGAATCTTAAGGCCGATTTCATACTGGCCAATCCTCCGTTCAACATTAGTGATTGGGGCGGCGATCGGTTAACAGAAGACGCCCGATGGTCTTATGGAATTCCACCAGCAGGCAATGCCAACTACGCCTGGATCCAGCACATGGTGAATAAACTGGCTCCAAGTGGTGTAGCTGGCTTCGTCTTGGCGAATGGCTCTATGTCTACGAGTACGACGGCTGAATTGGACATTCGGAGTAAGCTGGTCAATGCGGATTTGGTGGATTGCATTGTTACTCTGCCTGGGCAGTTATTCTACTCAACGCAAATTCCTGTTTGCCTCTGGTTTATAGCGAAGAATAAGTCACCAAGAGGGCTCCGAGACCGTCGTGGAGAAATGCTGTTCATTGATGCCCGCAAAATGGGTCAAATGGTCGATCGTACACATCGTGAGATGACGACGGAAGATATTATGAAGATCGCGAATACGTATCACGCATGGCGGGGGCAGGTCGAAGTCGGGAAATATGAGGATGTTAAAGGATTCTGCAAAGCTGCGAAACTTGCTGAAGTGCAGGAGCATGAATATATTTTGACGCCTGGACGATATGTAGGCATTGAAGATGTCGAAGAAGATAGCGAGCCGTTCGAGGATAAAATAGCCCGGCTGACATTGGAGCTTGCGGAGCAGTTCGCTAAATCTCATCATCTGGAAGACGAGATTCGTAAGCAGCTTGGAGGGATTGGATTTGAGTTTTGAGACAATTTCATTACAAGAAGTTGCAGATGTAATCGACTCCTTGCACAAAACGCCCCAATACAGTGAAGAAGGTTATCCTATCATTAGGGTAACTGATATCAAGGGTGGCTATTTAGACTTTTCTCAAGCACTGAGAGTAAACAATGAAGTTTACGAGGAATTTAGTAAAAAATATAAGCCACAAATTGATGATATTTTAGTCAGTAGAGTTGGAAGTTATGGGAATTTTAGTTATGTGAATTCTAAAGAGCCTTTTTGTTTAGGTCAGAATACTGCAATAATTGTGCCTAAAAAAGTGAACAGTAAATTCCTATACTTTTGGTTAACTTCAAAATTTGTAAAGGAACAAATTGAAGAAAGAGTGGTAGGCTCGACACAAAAGACACTTAGCTTAAAAAATATTAAAGAATTAAGGGTGCCAAAGCTTAGTAATGAGGAGCAGCTAAGAATAAGCAAACTACTTTCATTATTGGAAGAAAAAATAAATATAAACAACTCAATTAATAAAAATCTTGATGTGTTAGCCCAGGCCCTTTTCAAACGTTGGTTTGTTGATTTTGAGTTCCCGAATGAAAATGGTGAACCGTATAAGTCCAGCGGCGGCGAGTTGGAGGAGAGTGGATTAGGGTTGATGCCTAAGGGATGGCGAGTTGGAGCATTAGCTGATCTTGGTGAAGTTGTAGGCGGAGCAACTCCATCCAAAAGTAAGGAAGAATATTATACGCCTATGGGAATTCCTTGGATAACTCCCAAGGATCTGTCGATAAATAAAAACAAATATATTTCTAGAGGCCAGATTGATATTACTGAAGAAGGGTTTAAGAGTTCAAGTACAAGGTTAGTCCCTAAAGGCACTGTACTATTTAGCTCTAGGGCGCCTATTGGATATATCGCTATATCAAAAAATGAAATGACCACGAACCAAGGATTTAAATCCCTTATTCCATTTAAGCATATCGGATCCGAGTTTCTCTATTATGTTTTGAAGTTCAATACTGAAACTATAGAAAGTAGAGCATCCGGCTCAACATTTAAAGAAATCTCGGGTAGTGAAATGAAGCGAGATCCCGTTACAATTCCATCCTTCGATGTAATTGAACGATTTAACATAATTGTTGAATCAGTTGGAAAAATGGTTGAGAAATGTGAGTCGGAAAGTGATTCATTGATACAACTCCGAGACTCTCTCCTCCCCAAACTCATGTCAGGAGAAATTCGGGTGCCATTGAAGCAAGACTGTTTGTATTCTCATTCTATTGAACTGCCATTGGCAGCCGAAAATAAAGTACAATACACTACCACCTAACTTAAGGAGGTGTATCTATGGCCATGTACACCACATCGTATGCTGAGAGCGACTTGGAGCAATCCGCTCTTGAATGGTTCGAAGAACTCAACTACAACAAAGCCTATGGTCCTGAGCTCTCACCTGAAGGAGAATATCCGGAAAGACAGTTCTATCAGGATGTCATTTTGAAAGAACGCCTACGAGAAGCGCTTATTCGCATCAACAAGCATCTGCCGCGAGAGGCCATCGAGGAAGCGATTCGTATTATTGAAGTGCCTCGCAGCCCGAGCTTGATGATCAACAACAAAGCGTTCCAGAAAATGATTACGGACGGCATAGATGTTCAGTATCGGAGTGCCAATGGTGACTATCCGACCGAGAAAGTTTGGTTGTTCGATACACGTCCGGACCATGTCGACAATAACGATTTTCTAGTTGTGAATCAGTTTACGGTCATTGAGAACCAAGTGGATAAGCGACCGGATGTCGTGGTGTTCGTCAACGGCCTTCCGATCGCGGTTCTGGAGTTGAAGAGCGCCTCCAATGAAGAAGTGGGAATCAGTGAAGCGTACAATCAGGTGCAGACCTATAAAAAAGCGATCTCGTCCTTATTTACGTACAACTCCTTCATGGTCATCAGTGATGGAGTCAATGCAAGAGTAGGCACGCTGACCGCTGACGAGGAACGGTTCATGATGTGGCGTACCATAGATGGCGAGGGTGTAGCCTCCTCTTCCCTGCCGCAGCTCGAAGTGCTGATTAAGGGCATGTTCGAGAAAAGTCGTCTGTTGGACATCATCAAGCATTTTGTTCTTTTTCAGACGGATGGTGAACGTCTATTCAAAATATTGGCCGGTTACCATCAATATCATGCCACGAATAAGGCGATTGCCGCTACGGAAAGAGCGACACTTGAGGAAGGCGACCGCAAGATCGGAGTTATCTGGCATACACAAGGCTCGGGCAAGAGCCTTTCCATGGTCTTTTACGCAGGCAAACTGGTTCTTACACTGGATAATCCTACGATTGTCGTCGTAACAGACCGTAACGATCTCGATGATCAGTTGTATGCTACATTCAGCAAGTCAAAAGATTTGCTCCGTCAAACCCCTCAACACGCCGAGGACCGTGCTCACTTGAAACAGCTGCTTTCGGTGGAGGCAGGTGGAATTATTTTTACAACGGTTCATAAGTTCACGCCTGAAGAAGGCGAATCCAAATACCCTGTACTCACGGACCGTCGTAATGTCATCGTAATGGCGGACGAAGCACACCGCAGTCAATACGGCTTTCAAGCTGAAATGGTCGCATCGGATGAGGAAGCAAGCATCAAGTACGGCTATGCGAAATATATGCGTGATGCATTGCCGAACGCATCTTACATCGGGTATACAGGAACGCCGGTTGAGTTGACGGATAAGAACACTCCGGCTGTATTCGGGGATTATATCGACATCTACGACATGACCCAGGCTGTGGAAGATGGTACGACAGTCAAGATTTACTATGAGAGCCGTATCGCACGGTTGGAGCTATCGGATAATGAGCGTCCAGTTATCGATGAAGAGTACGAAGAGATTACTGAGTATCAAGAGTATTCTCAGCAAGAGAAGCTCAAGTCCAGATGGGCGCGCCTTGAGGCGCTTGCTGGTGCAGAGAAACGCATCAAAAAGGTCGCCAAGGACATGGTTGACCATTATGAGCAGCACAAAGGAGCTATGTTCGGCAAAGCGATGATCGTCGTTATGTCTAGACGTATTGCCATCGATCTCTACAAAGAGATTATTGCTCTTCGTCCCGACTGGCATAGTGACGACGACAACGAAGGCAAAATCAAAATCGTCATGACCGGAAGTTCAAGCGATCCTGCTGAATGGCAGCCATATATCGGTACAAAGCGGCGTCGGGAACATCTGGCTAAGCGAATGAAGGATTTGAATGATCCTTTGGAGATCGTCATTGTGCGCGATATGTGGTTGACCGGCTTTGACGTACCAAGCATGAACACGATGTATATTGATAAGCCGATGAAGGGTCATAATCTGATGCAGGCTATTGCTCGCGTTAACCGTGTATTCCGTGACAAGCCAGGTGGGCTAATTGTGGATTACATCGGCATTGCAGATATGTTGAAGTCGGCACTCCAGCAATACACGGAAAATGATCGCAAGACCGCGGGGATCGACACCGATCAAGCTGTCGATTTCATGCTGGAGCGGATTCAACTCATTCATGAGCTGTTGTACGGACACGACTTTTCAAAATTTGCATCTGAAAAAGCCTCTGAGCGGATGAAGGCAATCGTCGAGGCAGTAGACTATGTGCTTGGACTTGGCGACCAAGGCAAACGCAATTTCGTCAATTGGACGACGGAGTTGGCGAAGGCGTATGCACTTTGCGCTACGACGGAAGCCGCAGAATCGGTTAACCTGGAAATCAGCTTCTACAAGGCTGTAAAATCAGGCATTGTCAAAATCATCACGACAGAGAACAAAAAGAAAACAACAAACGAGCTGGATGCGGAACTGAACCAGTTGATTTCTAAATCGGTTATGTCCGATGAAGTTGTCGATATTCTCGAAGCAGTTGGCTTACAGAAGCCGAACATCGCGATTCTGTCGAATGAATTCCTTGAGCATATTCGGGGATTGAAGCAGAAAAACCTCGCTGTCGAATTACTGAGAAGGCTCCTTCAGGGCAAAGTAAAGGCTGTATCTCGCACCAGCATCGTACAGTCAAAGAAATTCTCTGAAATGCTTGAAGAAGCTATTCGTAAATACAATAATCGTACTATTGAGACAACGCAGGTAATTGAAGAACTGATCCAGATGGCCAAGGAGATGAATGCTGCCGTCAAGCGTGGTGAAGACCTTGGGCTTATCAAAGAGGAAGTAGCCTTCTATGACGCGTTGGCTTCCAATGAGGCTGCAAAAGAGCTAATGGGAGATCTAGTTCTTAAGCAGATCGCTCACGAGTTAACCCAGGCTATCAAGAACAATATTAAAGTGGACTGGACTCTGCGGGAGAATGTACGGGCACAGATGCGGATTACGGTTAAAAGACTGTTGAAGAAATACGGGTATCCGCCTGATCTTGAAAAAATGGCAATTGATTTGGTGCTTCAACAGGCAGAGTTAATGGCTCAGACAGAGTCGGAGGATTTCAGATATTGATTACATCAGGGCATAGCGGAAATATCTTAGCTATGCCTTTTTAGATAGATTGCTACAACGAATTGGTGAAATATTCACTTTAAGCTATAATTCTATAATATATACAAAGAAAAATCTGCATTGAATGGAAATACAAGGTCGTGTTATATGAGTGGCCTTATAGCCGTAACTTTTTAACAAGCATATGGAGGTTAAAAAAATGAGTATATTTGAAGTGTTTAATTTAAGGGAACCAGCAGTAAATAAAACAGTTAATCGTGAGTATTTGGTTAATAAAGCATTGCATGGTGAGTATAACTTGCTTATTGATCAAGCCCGGTATCCTCTTGAAAACTTGCCGTTAATTTTTCATAATTACAATTTGCATCCAGATTATCAAAGAAACAGGGTTTGGGATATTAAAAGAAAATCAAAATTAATAGAAAGCTGCTTAGTTAATGTCCCTATACCTCCAGTTTTTCTTTATGAAACAGACTATAACAAATACGAAGTTATGGACGGGCTACAGAGAATTTCTACCATTATTAGTTTCTTTAATAATGATTTCAAGTTAGATGGACTTGAATTGTGGAGTGAGATTAATGGGAGTAATTTTAGTGAGCTACCAGAAGAATTAAGAAATCTAATTAATAGACGCTATTTATCTGCAATAATAATTTTGAAGGAATCCAATAAAAGCAAAGAGAGGGAGTTGGAACTGAAACAGTTTGTATTTGAAAGATTGAATACTGGAGGTATGGAGTTATCTCCACATGAAATTAGAAATGCACTTCATCCCTCTAAATTTAATAATACAATAAATGAATTAGCAAAGAATCAAGTGTTCAAATCCATGATCAATAATACTGAAGATGAACTTATACGCATGGAAGATCGAGAATTAATTTTAAGATTCTTTGCATTCAAAAGTGCTCTCGAGTGTGACTACAAACGAGGAATCAAGGTAACGTTAGACAATTATTCTGTAGCAGCTAAGAAGTTTGATGAAGACCAAGTTGAATACGCTCATGATTATTTTATAGATGTCATTGATAGCGTTTATGCAATTTACGGGGAGAAAGCATTTATTAAGAGTAGTAAAGGTAAATTTGAAAAGATGATATTTGACACTATTATGCTCGCTGTTTCCAAATTGAAAGATGAAGGTTATGATTTGGAACCATTGCGACGTATGGGAGCAGTTGCTACCACAAAGAAAAATGCATTAATAAAAAAGCATAAAGATGAATTCAATGGCAAATACACAGCATTGGCAAACGTTAAAACTAGGGTGGATATTTTTAAAAGCTTTTTAGTTGGTGAGATCTCAAGATGAGTAAATTGGTTGCTTTTGAAACCTTTAATGAATTATTGAGAACATTGGAACTGAAAAGAATATATCCATCTAAGAGGATAGAAAAGATACTAACTAAAAACTATATCCTTTCGTTGTATACTATTTGGGAGACCTATGCTAAAAAGCGCATCTTTGATACATATTCTGATTATGAATATTTGTTGCATACAGACGACTTCATAAAGAGATATTTGAAAAAAAGTTTTGGGAAACCGTACTTATCGAAAGAGTTTCTAAAAGATATTAAAGATACGAAAGTTAAAAAGGAGATTTTGTGTCAGTCAAATAACCTTACCTGGGGCGAATTTTTAGATTTGTTGCTGATTATCGGCATTGATAGTAGTCCTCTTGATACCTTAATAAATGAATCAGCGGAAATCTCCAATATTGTAAATATTCTAAAAAATTCCGGTCTTATACCAGTTTATAAGGATGGTTTCTCAACCCTATTATCAGATTCAGTAAAAGGCTACTTGCAGCTAATTGTAGATTTAAGAAATACAATATCACACACTTACAAAATGGAATTTGATGAATACATTGATTCCAAGCAAATGGCTCTCCTTGTCCATTTATTTAAATGCACTATCAATTTGATAGAAAAACATATTGATAATGAGATCTCAAAAAAATATTTAGAATTAATTAATAATGAACCAGTGATACGTGTAATAAATGTTATTCGAGGTTGTAATGCTTCTGGTAATCAAGAAGCAATTCTTGAGATTAGTGTAACAAATGAAGATATATACCTAAATGGTCAACAACTAGTTATACGAAGTGATACAAACAAAGGTTATTGTACTATAACGGGTATAAGAGTAGGGAACCTTAATTTAAAAAAAGTCCCGTTGAATAGAGTATGTACGGTGGCTATCATGTCGAGTATTAAAATTCGTAGAGGATATCAATATGAATTGTGCCTAGGACCACACAAAAGTTCAAACATTCCCAATATTATTCAATACGCATGATGTCTGGATGTTTTATATTTTTGATTAATCGGCTACATTTTTCGAAAAATAATAACTATTCAGTCTCAATGCATCATAAGCGTATAGAAGTTATGGCCCGAACTAAGGGGTATTTGTTTACTAATCAAGGGAGAAATAAATATGACGTGGCTGCCAGTTCCTTTAATCCGTAGGGTAATACAAGAGATCAGGCTAATTGATAGTAGAAGAAGGAACAAAATGAACAAAGGTGGGATAGATTCAGAACCTGCTTACGTCGTGACATTGTTAGACCGGTTCGATGATATTCCCTTGCCATATACACTCTTTCATGTAAGGCAAACTCCTGAGGGTGCAGAAAGAGAATTAGGTGTTGATGCGATAATGTTATTTGCTAAACACATAGGTAGTGACATTGAGTATAAAGTTGGTATGTTTGAAGCTAAATGGGTAGTTAAACATAACGGGAATGTACGTACATGGGATCCAAGTAAGAAGACAGACTTAAAACTGTCTAGGTATACAGAACAGCTTCAAAAGCAAAGACAAATACCTGAAGGTATAGCTGTTTGGACTATGTTTATTAATGCAATGGAAAATTTAACGAGAAACAAGTATCGTTTTCATCGCATTGGAGCCACTTGTTTATGGCATGAAGCAATATGGTCTTATTACACATTAGGTAAAATGAAATTTACTACCTACTTCGAAAGTTGGAATACAAAAGATGATTTAAGTTGTTTATTTAATTGTATAAGACCATTCAATTTTGCAAGAACTATTCAAGAAATATTGGAATGTAATACTGGTGTACCTAAAGCGAAGGATTTAACTACAAATAGCATTACATTTGACAATCGAAGAGACGGCTGTCAAGGAAATCTTATCATTCCCATTCCTGACTTATCTAATGGATGGAATAGAAATGATATTGATGAAATTAAAGAATTCATGAGAGTGCATGGACTAAGGGATTACTATGTTATTGATTTTGGAAATGGTTAATGGAGAGGTTATTGTCGTTCCTAATAATTAAATAGAAGCAAGCGAGCCATTCATTCGTACTGAGCGAGGCTTCCTCATTTCCATATAGTGAGTAACATTTTAGTTTTCCGAAGTTAATCTATCTTTGTTTTAACAGCGGAAAGTTTGTACTCCACATTTTATTCGCATTATTTTTCAATTGGTAATATTAAGTTTTTGCTGAGGAAACCGTTGTTATGCTAGATCAAACAACATCGATAAGCCATAAACGAATTATAAGGGAAACATTCCGTAATCCACAGGGGGTTGTTACCACAGTGGAGATTGGCGAGGAACCACGGGAGCATTACCAACAACATGTCTGAAATACTTCATTTCGGCCGTTCTTGCAAGGCCTATATGCGACTATACATGAACCGTTCACCAGATATTCATCTGAACTGCGAGGATTGCGGCTGTCGTCTGCATAAGCATGGCCGATACTACCGATCCATGACGACCAAGTTGTTGAGCTAATCCGCAAAGCAAAAGGTGCGGATAGACGTGACCATTTCTTCCTTTTGGATATGGGGTAATTGAGTGTGATAAATAAATTGCGCGGCGTGGCTTCAATCGAGCAACTTGACAGGATATTCGAAGAGGACGCCACAACTGAATAAGAAATGAAGGAGTCTGTTCGAAGGACAAATAATCATCCCGGAGGAAACGGTTATGACCGCTTGCTTAAAACTCGCAATAACAAAGATCGGCGACTTGCTGTTACACGATAAAATTACGCAGGATAAAAACGGAATCACCATTACAAACATAAATCTGTTGATACCGGATTATCAGCGTCCTTATAAATGGACAGCGAAAAACGTAATCCAGTTGCTGGATGATATTGTTGACGCCAAAAACGATAACAAAGAGACCTACCGGGTAGGAACACTCATACTCCACCAAGTGGGAGAAGCGTACAATATCGTTGACGGGCAACAACGATCCATTACTTTTTCGTTATTGCTTAAGGCTCTTGGTGCCGATTCTATTAAGTTTTTAGAACAGCCCCTCGCCAATAATCCGTTTAACATTCGCAATATTCCAAGTAACTACCGCATACTGGAAAGACGCGCCAATAATATCATTGACGACAGAGACAGAAAAGAACTGCTTAATTACATCAAGAACAACTGTGAACTTATTGTTGTGATCACGGAGGATTTATCCGAGGCCTTCCAGTTTTTTGACTCACAGAACGCTCGCGGCAAAAAGCTGTATCCTCACGATTTGCTTAAAGCCTATCATCTTCGCGAGATGAACGATTTGGATGTGTCGGAAACAGAGAAGGTTGTAAAGGGCTGGGAGGATATAGACCAAAAAGAACTTTCGGCACTTTTCAGCGATTATCTGTACCGCGTAAAAGAATGGACAAAAGGAAACAAGGCTTGGGAGCTCACTGAGCATAACATACATAAGTTCAAGGGGATTACGCGGCAGGACAATTTCCCTTATGCCCAGTTCTACAAAGGGGCATTTGCCTACGCCGATATGGTCAATCATTCGGCAATGCCCTTTGTTTCCGGCATGCGGAATCTTAAACCTTTTCAGTTGGACACTCCCATAGTGGCTGGCAAGCCGTTCTTTGACTATGCTAAGCACTACTTTGATATCCTTAAGGACATCCAGAATAATGACAAATATGAGGGCTATTACATAAACGATAACCACATCGTTAGAACACTCAACCTGCGGACATATAAAAATGGTGTCGGCAACAGAATCACCCGCTTGTTGTTTGACACTGCCATCCTGCTTTATGTAGACAGATTCTGCCCCGAAAGACCCGCAAAGCACGATTTGGAAATGATAGACCAGTTTGTGGTGTTTGCTTTCGTCTGGGCTTATTCTCTCAGGGCGCAGTATTATAATGTCGGATGGCTGGCGGCACAAAACTTCATTATGGGGAACGATGTCAGGAATTCATTCAACATATACAAGATCATAACCGATGCGGATTCGCCAGTTTCGCTCCTGAGCACGCTCTCCGACAGGGTTAACCCGCTACCCGTATTTGACATTGTAGCAAAAAAGGACAATATCGACGAGCAGGACGAAGACGGCGTTTATCAAAGCTATCTCCACTATTTCAGAGTAAACAAATTTATGGAGGGTGAATATGAAAACTAAAACCCTACCCCTCAGAGAAATGTCCATCGCCGATATTTATAATGGCGACAAGGCAACTTACGAAGTGCCTATTTACCAGAGAAACTACGCGTGGGAAAAAGACGAAATTTCCGCACTGATCCAGGATGTCTTTGATGCTTTTACAGCTAAGAAGCAGACCTATTTTATCGGGACATTGGTGTCCTTTCATAAAGGCGACCAAGTTTATGAAGTTATTGACGGTCAACAGCGCCTGACAACTATAAATCTCGTCCTTGGAGCGATGGGCGTTGTCATTCAAAACAAATTGACTTATCGTGCACGTAAAAAATCGGATGACACCATTCGGAATATTCCATCCTTTAAAATCGATGAAAAAGATCACGGAATTGTAAACGGTTATAATTTTGCCAAGGATTCTATCGATGAAATAGTTCCGAAATCCCAACATGATGGATTTAAGGCTTATTTTCAGTCCAAAGTACATCTGATCCATTACCAAGTGCCGAAGGACATAGACCTTAACCACTACTTTGAGATTATGAACTCCAGAGGGGAGCAACTGGAAAAACACGAAATTATCAAGGCGCGCCTTATCGAAAAACTGAAGGACACTGACAAGGCAAAGTTCAATCGCCTATGGGAATACAGCAGCGAGATGAATGTCTATATTCAGCAAAAATACAGTAGCGACAGGAAAAGCGCAGAGCAGATTTTCGGGAAATCGCTCAGCGATTTTGGCTATATTAGAGATTTTGATGCCTTGCCAGGCGTGGAGGACAACACCAATACACTTAAGATTAGGGATCTCATAAATTATAAAGGCGCGGACAGGCAACTGGATGAAGATGATAAAATCGATACTTTTCAACCGATTATCGACTTTTCAAATTTCCTGCTCATTGCATTGAAACTCACTCGAATTAAAGAGAGCGGCTTTGACCCTACGAGTTTTAACCTTGACGATAAAGAATTGCTCCGCGAATTTGACAAGGTGCAGGTTACAGAGACGTTCGTCAAGAAGTTCGGCTTTAATCTGCTGATGGCGAAGTATCTGCTTGACAACTACATCGTACACCATTCAAACGAAGATGACACGATTGAAAACAATCCGTGGAAGCTGCAGTATTGGCAAAGAGAAGGCAAAAAAGGTTACTTGAAGAACCTTGACGGTGAAAGCGATGCACAGCAAAAAATGGTGCAGCTGCTTTCGATGTTCGAAGTATCGTTTACAGCGCGGCAAAGGAAAAATTACCTCTTCTACTGCTTGCTTTATCTGTTCAACGACAGCGATTGGAACATTGAAAAATATTGTGAATTCCTGTCAGGGCTGGCTGATAAATACTTTAAGGATGTGTATTTGGTTCCGGAGAACCTTAACGAAATCAATACGCCGAAACCCGGTAGCTTTGATAGCGCTATCCTGCGTGAAAACACACTAGATATAACTCTGGTCAAAGAAGATTACGATTTCAATGCAATCTTTGGAGACGGCGCAGAAGAATCAAAGGGCATTCCGCTGTTTGTTTTCAACTACCTTGACTTTAAGCTGTGGGAGAAATATGCAGAGGAACTGCGGGGAGAAAAAATGAAGGAAGGCAGTAAAGCAAGGACTGATTTCTTTACTGCCCTTGGCTGTGGCGATTTCGGGCTAAAAGTATTCGAACAGTTCTACTTTTCAAGAACGCGCCGGAGTTTGGAGCATTATTATCCGCAGGCAAATGCCAACGGTGAGGAAGGTGCGCCGGATGAAAATCAAATAAACTGCTTGGGCAATTACGCCATGATTGGCAGTGAGGCGAATAGTTCCGGCTCGAACTGGAGCCCTAAAACCAAACTCGACCACTATTTGGACGCTTCCGGAAAGATTAAGCTGGTCAGCGTCGCGTCAATTAAGTTTATGATTATGATGCAGAAATGCAAAGATAATCAAAGTGTACGACCAGCTGGTCAGGAATGGAGTTTTGAGGACATAGATGCGCACCAAGTAAAAATGTTAAATATATTGCTTGGTGAGAACTAAAAGGAGTATTCGGATGGACGAGAGCCTTAAGAAAAGCAAATATCCAAGCATCGACTTCGAGTTAGACGAATCAAGCACTATTGACGATAGTGCTTTTGATGCTATAGAGGATACACTTCGCAATGCCTCGTTGGTCGGAAACGCCACGCAGGCGGGCTTGCAAACAGCAGGCCTGCAATCGGCTATCGACAACTACGCACCAGCTATGAATCAGTCCGCAATAGCAAGAACCACAGGATTGCCAGTAAAAACATCCTCGGTCACATACAAAGGCTTTGCCGCCGAGGAGTATTTCAAACACACGCTAAAAATCAATGCTCTCGCCAAAGGAGTGCCGGATTACGAACTTGGCGTTTATACAAAGGGTACATTGCCGGATGGGTCAAATCTCTCTGGTATCGATATGGAAACGGACATCTCCGTGTGGACTCGGAAGCGTCCGTGGAGCAAGCCTTCTCGGACAGTTGACTATCAATCCAAAATGCATAACAAGCCATCGGAATATGCAAAAGACATGGCTAATGCTCAATATGAAAATGTCGAATTTGTAGGTGGCTCAGGGCAAGGAGTTAATGATAAGGTCAGCGTTAATATTGGCAAAAAAACGGTTTCGTCTGATGCAATCACCCCAGAAGAAGCGACAGGTCTCGCCGATTCAATGAAAGCCCAAGAAACGCCGGAATACCAAAAAACCGCAGAAAAGCATGGTGAGCTTAACAGGGTCAATTTAAGCAGAGCGGTAGCCGCCGGAGCCGCTACAGGATTTGTTCTTACAACAGTCAAGGAAATAGTTGATGTCATTAAAAACCGTGACAACTTATCGGAAAACCAGTTCATTGAAAGTGTAGCGCAAATTCTATGCGGGACTGCAGAAGGGGGCATCCGTGGCGGGGCGATAATGGGTTCCGTCCAACTATTTGGGAAAGTCATGAGTAAAGAAGTAGCGGCAAACTCACTCGGAGCGGTGCCTGTTATAGCTGTTGCTAATACAGCCGTGGATTTTGCGAAAGACCTCTACAGATGCTTTGTAACCGGAGCGATAGATGCTGATGATTTGCTTTGCAACACAGTAAATAATACTTTCTCGTCATTTGCTGGCTTTGGCGGAGCATATGTAGGCGCTCAAATCGCAGCAGGCATTGCATCAGCAAAGGCAGCGGCAGCTACCGGAGCCGCTATAGGATCAGCATTGGGTCCTGTTGGGACTATTGTCGGTTCCGTGGTCGGAGGAATTGTCATCGGGTACAGTGCCAATGCGATTATTGGAATAGCAAATAAAGATGCACAGAAAGCGTTTAACGAATGCATCACAGAGATTAACACCCATATCGAACTCAGCGGGTGTGCGAAGCTGTATTATTTTGCCGATTCAATGTCCGGCATTTCTGACTTCCGTTTGTCATTCAAAGACCTTTTGCCGTGCTACAACCTGATTTCCGACCTTAAAGAGTACAATATTCGAAAAAAGGCTATTAATAGCATTCACGAACAACTTGACGCCAGTATAGCGAGCGTGGAAACCGCAAAGGTTGACGCGTTACGGAGGCTGGAAGCGCAACATTGCAATAGACTCAAAGAATTGCAGGTTCGCTTTAGTGAACAACGTGAAGCGATGTTTGACGAGTACAAAGAGTCAATGAATACTTATGTTGCAAATTCATATTCTCAATACATTGGTCTGTTTGAGGTTCTATCAGGAGACATCGAGACCATTAAGGCGGGTCTTGATGACAACATAGCTACCCATAACGTAATTCTTGACTATGCACGAAACCGTAACAAAATTAATGCACAATTAAATGAAACGCTTACGGATATAATGAACGACCAAGACTCGACGTATTTACTTAAGCCGTTTGTGGAAAAACTGGAATGGTTTATGCAGCAAGATGAATTGATGGTCGGGAGGCAATATCTATCACTTGATGAGGCTTTATTTCTTGTGAATGGAGGTCAATCATGAGTGCTTGGGATATTGTTTTGCCACATCGTCTGCTTATTAATCGCTCGTTGCGTAAGGCGTCGGCGGATTTGCGGACTCGTATTGATGAGTACAAGACGGACTACGAGCTGACAATTGAGCGTTGTTCAGCGGAGATTGAACAGGCGCGAGCCGACAAAGATCTAGATTTTGAAAAGGTTAAGCTGTCTCTGATAGATGAATTATCAAAGGATGCGGATTTGTTTGAAAAGGTTCAGGCTGGGCTATCGGAATATGTAGATTTATTCCTGCGTCGCCAATGCTTGAACAAAATGCAGGAAGCTAAAAGACTTGAAAAGCAAGCACTTGTCGAGTATAGGGATTTTCTGTCAGCGCAAATGAGTTTGATTGGCGAGGAAATCGATATTCTTGAAGCACGAAAAGACAAGCTGGTCGCACAAGCCAAGGTCGATGATATTATGAAACTGGTCAGGTTGACTGGATGTGAAGTCACCGTTGATTATAACGATGATGCCATTTCACTTTTAGCGAAAGTCTCCGAAATGGTTGCAGCCTGTGAGGTGTCTGACAATCTGACAAAACAGGCATTACAGAAACTCCGTTTTGTCCTGCAAGAAAGAGCTGATTTACTTCCAGTCATCCAGTACATTACTTGGATGATTCAGCAGAAAAAAGAGTTGAGTCGGGAATTGTCTGGTGACCGCCGTAGAACCTCTGTTGACATCAAAAATAAAACAAACGAATTAAGGGAAATGAGCGAAAGCATAGATGCTCTCAGTCGTTCGCTTGAAGAGCAAGCCAGAGCCGTAAGAGCATACTGGGTCGCTCCCGTTACTCAACTAAATATTCAAATTAACTTTCTGTATAAGAAACTAAACGCAATATTCGCTGAAGTAAAAGAGATTGGCGAACGTATCGAGCATATAAAGAGAATAGGCTCAGATGATAGCTTTACTTGGGATAGATTATGGCGTGAAAAGAATGACTTAAAGGAACAAATACCCCAAGTGAAAAATGAAATCGAGTCACTGAAATCTAAACGAAAACAGTGGTTTGCAAGGCAACAGATGCTATACTCGCTGTGCAAGAAGAATAATGTATACCTTATTCCAGATGGCAAAGCGGAAGCATCTGATGAATACCGAATAATTGATAGCAGACTTGCAGAACTCTTGCAAATTGAAAAAGAAGCCAATCAGCACGAGGAAGAACGCTTTAAGCGAGAGTCAGCACAGATACAACAGCTAAGAAAAGCGAAAATCAATGAGCTATCTGCCAAAATAGCAAGTGCCGAGGCCGTCCAAGCTGAAAAGAGCATAGTTATAAGCCAAGCGTCAAAGCAACTATCAAACAGTAAAAGCCGAGATGCGAGGTTCTTCTTATCGAAGCTGTTTTCGGAAACAGAGGAAGTCAGCCGTGCAAAACAGGCTTTACAATCGGCAACCGCTCAAAAGAAAAGAGCCGATATAGAGTTGGCGACATTAAAAACAGAACTCGCTAAAGCCACAGAGGAATTTGACAGGCAGTTAGTTGCCTGCGGACCAAAGCCCTATCGTCCATCATCTGCCGAAAGTGAAGAAAGAGAAAAACTTGAAGACAGAAGAACTGAGTTGGACATGCACAGGCAAAAGAAAGCTACACAAAAGGAGGGGCGGTATGACAGTCAAAATTGATTTTTCCCTTGGCCGACGCTTTGGCGTTGTTGAACAGACTATCTTCCGCCTTGTTCTGAACGGGCTGACAGATGCCAAGCAAATAAGCGATTTGCTGTGGGTTTTTTCTGACGTGGTGATTGCAAAAGCCTTTAGAAGACTGGTCAACCAGCAAATTATTAGAGTCAATATAGAGTCCCACAAACTCTCGCTTTCGGATGCCATTGTTGCCATTATCGAAATGTGTGTTAATACTTCATATGATTTGGATATGCCTGACTCTTTGGTAGAGATGATGTCGGATGGGCATCTGCTGATTACTGATGTTAACACAAAAGAAGCCATATTGGCTCAACTATTACCCGACATTAAACTTGCCTTTTTAGCGAGATCTCTGGACTTTAGCATTTGCGAGCGAGGTGAGATGGATGAACATTAACACTTGGACAGAACACTTATCTCACTGGAGGACGTTTTTGTCTGAAAGGCTCACTTCTCTTGACGAGGTTGGAGAACAGAAAAAAGTTGAGCGACAACTCAAAACCATAGAACGGGTTCGTTACGCTGCGGTACTTAATCCAAAAGTGCTGATAGAGTTTATCAATCCGTCGGATCTCCCCTTGCCCCATGCGGAGGATTACGATTATTTCCTTAATCTCAATGACTCGCAAAAAAAGGCGGTAGAGACTGCCTTGGGGAATAATGCCCTTTCCCTAATACAGGGGCCGCCGGGAACCGGCAAGACGCAGGTCATTGCCGAGATTTGCTTGCAATTGTATCGTAAAAATCCAGATGTCAGAATACTGGTTTGTTCGGAGACCCATGTTGCCGTAAACAATCTGATTTCGCGCATCTCAGAATACGACGATTCAATCAGGATCGTTCGTATCCGCGACAAAGAGCAAAATAGCGCGGTCGACGAGTTTTCGCCAGAAGCAATAATTAGTACATATAAAGAGTGGCTACAGGCAAATTGTAATAGCCAGGACACAATCAATATCATCTCAGAAACCTTATCGAACTATGAGGATAGGAGCCTTGAAAAGGCACTTGCATTATCGGCCAATATTGCCGGTATGACTTGCAATAGAATTAATGCCTACGAGTTCGAATCGTCGTCGGAGATGTTTGATGTTGTGATTATAGATGAAGTCTGCAAAGCAACGCTACCAGAAATCTTGGCTCCGCTAACCATTGCACAAAAGGCAATATTGGTCGGCGACCCTAAACAGTTACCACCCGTTTTCTGTTCCGAGGAAATAGAAGTCATTAGAAGCATCGAGAAGTGCAATTTGCAGAGTTACTTGTACATTGATGACCTGTTTTTGAAATCCCCCAATACAACTCTACTCGACACACAGTATCGCATGACGAATCGAATCGGGGACTTAATCGGAACCCTATTCTATGATGGTGCGCTTAAAAACGGGAGGAACATTGATGGCGACAAAGATATTATATGGGTCGACTATACTCCCACCGAACTGTGGCCGCACAATGAACCAGATAGCGAGGAACCTCCAAAAATATTTAATCTCGATGAATGCCGAATCATCACGAGAATTTTGAAAGACATTGATATAAGTATTGATAATTTTACATCTGTTGCCGTTATTGCCCCATATAGACATCAGGTGGCAATGCTACGAAGATTATTGCAGAATGAACACTTTAACAACCTCCATGTCAATGCGGACACTATCGATGGGTTCCAAGGAAAAGAATGTGATGTAGTACTATTTAGTTTAACAAGAACGATTGGTTCTTTCAGATTTCTTGCCGATGTAAGGCGACTGAATGTTGCTCTGTCCAGAGCGCGCGACAAGCTATACATTGTGGGAAACCTCAGTTACGCAACAAATCACAAGTTACTAAAATCGATTATCGAATACTGTGAGAAGATTAATTGTGATGAATAAAGAGACTTAACATGCTATACCTCCCATGACTTATTCCCGAGAACGGTAAGTGTCAAATAGCCCAAATCTCGAAATCAGATGTAATGTAGGCTGAGAGACACTTTAGATTAAGACTTCAAGACGCGACAAGTTAGTCTAATACTTTATTTTCTGTTGTAGAAGAATAAATTGTGAAATCTTGAAAATCAGTCTAAAACTTAATTCTCAAAAGCTGACGATATTCTAAAGTGAAAACCGCGCTAAATCAACAACTCCAGTCTAATACTTTATTTTCTCTATACAAAATAAGCCAGCAGCCCAAGGGCTGCTGGCTTTTGTTTTGCGATTTTCACGGGCAGGCTGGCATAACGAATCGGATTACCACGCGATAACGCCATGCTCATTCAGAAATTCGCCGTTGTGCCGCTTACCGTCCGTTGCGTATCCTACGATGATGGCTGCGCCTTCCGCCTTCGATTTACCGCCTTCCGCATTGCCGTTCAGATCGGTCGTCGTGAAACCCGGCGTTACGGCGAATACTTGAGCACCGCTGTTTCTTGATTCATAGGCCATTGATAGGGTCATGGCATTGTTGGCCGTTTTGGACGAATTGTAATCGAAGGCGTTTAACGTGAATTCGGCGTTTTGCATATGGTTAAGGGACGCCATGTCGGTTGATACATTGACGATCGTGCCTTCGTTATCCTTGATTAACGGGAACAAACGCTGGTTTAAACGATAGGTACCGAAGAAATTTACTTCGAAAGCGTTGCGCAGATCTTCTTCTTTGGTATCCGTAAAGGAACTGGAGAATGCACCCGGCATGCCGGCGTTGTTAATCAGCAGCTTTAACGCCGGATATTTCGTCTTGATTAGTTGCGAAGCTGTTTCAATACTCGTCAAATCAGTCATGTCGATTTGAATCCACTCCACGTCCAACCCTTGAGCGGACAGTTCGGATACGGCGGCTTGGCCCCTATGCGCATCGCGGGCTCCGAGAACTACCTGCCAGCCTTTTTCGCCCAGCTGTTTGGCGATTTCAAATCCGATTCCTTTATTCGCTCCTGTTACCAATGCGGTCTTTTTCATTAGAATCCCTCTTTCATTCCTTGTTTTTCGTTTCATGATTTATAGCTTAATATGCTACACTTAGTGTAGGTCAACAACCAAAATTCTATATACGCGAGGACAACTATGTTTACGATTGGACATGTGGCGAAGGAGACCGGATTGAATATAGGCGCGATTCGCTTTTATGAAAGAAAAGGCTTGCTGGAACCGGCTGCGCGGAACGAACAAAATAATCGGCTCTATACCGAGCACGAGCTGAATTGGCTGGTTTTCATCAAATGTCTCCGCGAAACCGGAATGAGCGTGGAAGACATTAAGCACTACTATGACATGGTACAAAGCGGAACCGCTACTCTTCCTCAAAGAATTAAGCTCATTCAAGAACAGAAGCAAAAGCTTTTGGACGATATAGAGGAGAAGAAGTCACAGCTCGCTCACTTAGAGCATAAGCTTGACCGTTATTATCGCGGTGAGAACTACTAGATACCCGGGAAGTTCATGGTCCGCCGATGTTTGAATGTTGATCCGGTCCGATGGGAGGGAATTCATGCAAGAAGCGATAATCAGGAAGCGGTGGCCTGTCATAGCGGCTGGCTGCCGTCATACCGTTGGCCTCAAATCGGATGGCACGGTTGTTGCCGCAGGCGATAATTTACACGGTCAATGCGAGGTGAACGGTTGGCGCGATATCGTGGCGGTAGCGGCTGGCAATGTTCATATGGCGGCAAACACGGGTAATGCTCATACCGTTGGTCTGGCCTCTGACGGAAAAGTAGTGGCGGCCGGTTGGAATAAGCATGGCCAATGCGAAGTAAACGATTGGCGCGATATCGTAGCGATAGCGGCAGGCTGGCGTCGTACCGTTGGTCTTCAAGCAGATGGCACAGTAGTGGCTGCGGGGCGAAATCAGGAAGGGCAGTGCATGGTAAGCGACTGGCGCGATATCGTAGCGATAGCGGCAGGAGACTGGCATACGGTTGGTCTTCAATCAGACGGCACGGTGACAGCCGCGGGTAATAACCGGTATGGGCAATGCAAGGTCGGCAGCTGGAACGATATCGTAGCGATAGCGGCAGGTTACTTACATACGGTTGGGCTTAAAGCAGACGGCACGGCGGTGGCTGCGGGCTTGAATAAGCATGGTCAATGCGAAGTAAGCAGCTGGCGCGGTGTGATGTCGATAACGGCGGGCAGTTACCATACGGTCGGACTTCAATCGGACGGCACGGTGCTGGCCGCAGGCGGGAATGAATTCGGCCAATGCGAAGTGAGCGGCTGGCGCGATATCGTGGCGGTGGCCGCGGGCTGCACGCATACGGTTGGACTTCAATCGGACGGCACGGTGCTGGCTGCGGGTAATAACGAATACGGCCAATGCGAGGTGAACGATTGGAGCGTTAACGCCAATAATGAATTTGATTCCATCGCTGAAATAAATCTGATGACGGATAGGGGACCGATACAATGATCAAAGGTTTCGGAGGAGTATTCTGGAGAACCAAAAATCTTGATACGATTAAAAACTGGTACAACGAAGCGCTGCAGCTTGAAATCGGGGATTGGAACGGGACGATGGTAAAAAACGAATCGGGAAGCGAGACGATCTTCTCTCTCTTTGCCGAGACTGACCCTTATTTCCCAACCGAACAACAAGTGATGCTGAACTTCCAAGTCCATAATCTGGACGAAACGATTAAGCATCTTGAACAGGTTGGCGTACCTCTCGCAAGGCCAAAAGAGAGCAGCGAATTTGGACAGTTTGTTTGGATTGAAGATCCGGATGGCCGGCTGATCGAGCTGTGGGAGAAGTCATAACTAGGGCCAGGGATTCCTTTAAGCTAGCGTGTTTGGGCAGGAATCCCTTTAGCCTTTAAAGGGCATTTCAGTCCATGGAACCGAGCTCAGCCGACAGCTCATGAAGGATATATAGTTTCAGATGCTTCTTCACCGTTAAAACATGGGATTCTTCGGCGAATATTTGCCTTAAAAGGATACCGCCCTCAATAGAAGACATGATAAACGTTGCTGCTTCATGCGGATCAACTTCGGCACGGAATTCTTTGTTTTCGATACCGTTTTTAACAATGTCTTCAATTAGAAGAAGCAAAATGCGCATTTGCTGCTGTACTTGTTCTAACAGCCTCGGAGAACGGCCGTCATCGGCTTCAACCCCCGCGTTCATAATCGTACATCCTCCCGCCAGGGGAGAATGATCGCCAAACGAGTAATACGCTTCAATGAAGGCGAACAGCTGATCCTTAGCGGTAGTCTTGGATTGAAGCTCGCTTTCGATGCGCTCGCGCATGATGCTGCAGCATTGATCGAAAGCGAGCAGGATGATTTCTTCTTTATCTTTGAAGTGGTTATAGATTCCTCCCTTTTGCAATCCCGTTATTTCCACGATTTCGGCGAGCGAAGTCGACGTAAAGCCTCGTTGATTCATCAGCCTCGCGGCCTTGTCAATGATATGATTTCTGGTAATTTCGCCTTTTCTCAACTGAGTCACCTCTTCGTATCCGTGCGCTTATCGATTTACATTATACCTAAAACATGCGGCATGCCACAAAGAAGCACTTTCAAAGGAAAAGTGCTTCTTTGCGATTGCGATTTGCGCCTATACGGCCAAAGGCAGGATCATCCTTACCGCAGATGGATCCGACTCATGTCGATGGAAACCAGCAGCGGTTCCGCTGCCTTTTGTCCATCCGGTCCAATTGGATATACCCGGCGTTTGGTCGGCACTAAAATACCATTGACCTCTTGATAGCCGGAGGCGTAATTGGCACCCGTTGCACCGGCGCTTACTTCAACCGTATAGTCGTGCCGGCGCAGCAAGCCGTCTTCTCCGAAATAAGTGATCTGTTCGCGGCTATGAGTGGCGATACTCTCCGGGAACGTGACTTTGAGACGGCGCCAAGTCTCACCGTTCTCCTGTACAGGGGGAAGCTCTTCCGTCGCGAAGCCAGGACGCGTGTACAGGAAGGGCTGATTAAGATAAAGCCACATCGCATAGCTTGCGAAATACACCAAGTGCAGCTGATCCCATTGCGTTTCCAGAACATGACCATGAAAGGCCTGGCGAGGGTTATCGCGGCTTTGCAGCGTTTCGCCAGTGCTTGCGTTCTCGATTGAAACCCGGTCCGGGGTGTAGACACTGCGTTGATCTGCCCCTGCGAATCGGTTGAAACTCACGAATTGATCGCGCGTGTTCACTTCAAGATCGTAATCGTCCAAGAGGCCGGGAACCCCTTTGAGCGGCCACAATACTCCTCCTGCGTTTACGCGGGCAGTCAACTTCGAGAATTTCTCCCATCGCTCCAACCCGCCGTGTGCGTCTAATGCAAGCTTCAATAAATCATTCATATATCTTCGTCTCCTTATGGATTGTTTTTATCGAAATAAAAAACCGACCGTTCGGTCTCATTATAATCGAGCCAAAGTTATTGTCAATTCATTTTTTTATAGATAATATCAATACGTCAGGTTTACGAAAAGAAGATCTCATAATATGCTTATTGATATACATTTTATTTATTGTCATTTTGTTAGCTGAAAGCGAGGAGATAAGGGAATGAAAGAATACGATTACGAATATGCGGACTTTATCTACTACACGCCGGGCGAGCTGGACAAGGAGGGCCGGCTGTGGCCGGTAAGGGCGGGAAGATGTCTGGCCAAGCCCCATTACAAGGTTGGACCCAAACGAATCGAGTGCTACAGCCTTCATTTCGTGCGGGAAGGGAGGCTTCGCCTCGAATATGAGGGCCGTCAGGTGGAGCTTGCGAGGGGAGACCTGTTCGTCCTGTTCCCGGACCGAACGTATTATTACGACATGCTCCCGGCGGAGCGGCCGCTTGAAATGCGCTGGCTGGCAGTCGACGGGGACCGGGTGGAGCCGCTGCTTCTGCTGGCGGGACTGACGGAGCAAGAGCCTTTCCGCAGGGGTGCCGTCTCTTCGCGGATCGAAGCTGCCGCGGACCGGGCTATCGACGCGCTGGAGCGGGTTCAGCGCTGGCGGCCGGCGGTGGCCTTGGAGCTTCAAGGGCATTTGTACGGGCTGCTCGCGGCCCTGATGCTGGAAGAAGCCGGGCAAGGGCCGGAGCTTGCGGGCTGGATCCACGAATGCGCGGAGTATATGGAGCTCCATGCGACGGAAGGAATCACGGTCCAGCAGGTTGCCGAATATGCGGGCGTACACCGTTCCTATTTTACGCAGGTATTTACCGAAGAGATGGGAATCCCCCCGATGAAATACATGCAGAAGGTTCGAATGGAGAAGGCTAGACGCCTCTTAATCGATACCCATGCGTCGGTGACGGAAATTGGGCTGTCGCTTGGTTATCCGAATCTGTATACCTTCACGCGGGCCTTCAAGACGTACTTCAAGGAATCCCCGTTGGCTATAAGAAAGGCGGAGGCTTAACCGGTCCAGCCACGCCATTCGTGTAAGCGATTGCATTTATCTCCTCAAAGGAGTTGTTCGAAATGAAGCTCTCCACCCTCAGGCGCTGGGTATCGCCGAGCCTCAGCATCCAAGGCAAAATCTTTCTGGCGTTCAGCCTTGTCGCTCTTCTCTCTATCGTCTCCATTTCCGTCATTGTCTATCTCAACATGCGGGAGACGATCAAATCCAATGCCGTAACCTCGGTGTCGGACAGTATCCGTCAAGCCGACGAGTCGCTCAACATTATGCTGGAGGAGATCGACCGGCTTAATACGGTTGTCGTTACGAACAAAAACACCGTAATCGATACGCTGCTCAGCCCCTCGGAGGAAATCAGCTACGAATGGTTTCAGGAGCAGAAGCGAATCGAGGAATTTCTGTCCTCGTTAGTCGCGAACAAGCCTTATATCGCCCGGATCGCCGTCGTTGGTTTAAGCGGCAAGGTGTTTTTCACCGGAGGTCCGTGGCTGGACCGAAGCGTCCTCGGAACGCCCATGATGGACTATATGCTGCGCAACGGCTCCCGTCATGCGTATTTGAAGCAGACGGGCGTCACGGAGACGATAACGGTGGGCCGCGAAATCCGCTACAACCGCGAGACGATTGGCGTTGTTATGGTCGATTTGAATTACGATTTTATCCGCAAAACGTACGGAGTGAGGCCCACCGCCGACAGTATGCTGTATGTGCTGGATCAGCAGGACGAATTCGTGTACCGGTCGGACCATACGCCAAGCTTTGCCCCTTCCGATGAGCGTATCGCCGACATGAAGCGGAAATATGCCAAGCTTGGCAAGCCTGAAGGCAATGTGGAGGAAAAGGATATTAGCGGCAGGTCCTATATCGTGGTCAGCCGGCAATCGGACCATACGGGGTGGACAACGCTGGCGCTTATTCCGACGAATTCCCTTTTCAGCGAATCGGCCCGCCTGCTGAAGCTGATTATCGAAGCCTCGGCGATTGTTCTGCTGGTCGTCCTTATTGGCTCGCTGCAGGTATCGTCGCGCATTACGATTAATATCCGGCGCTTGAAGTCGATGATGATGCTGGTCAAGGACGGCAATTTGACGCTGCCGAAGAAGGAGATCCGGGCAAAGGACGAGGTAGGACAGCTGTACCACGTATTTATCGGCATGATGGAGGAGCTGAAGCGTTTATTCGAAGGGATACGCGTCAGCGAGCAGGAGAAGCGGGAGGCCGAGCTGACCGCGCTCCAGGCGCAAATACGACCCCATTTTCTATACAACTCGCTGAATACGATCAAATATTTGGCCAAGCTCAACGGGACGCCAAACATTGAGGAAGTATCCGGTTCATTAATCGATCTGATGAGGGGCGTGCTGGGCAATTCCAACGAATATTTGACGGTGAGGGAAGAGCTGGATTATGTGCGAAGCTATATCTCTATCGTTAAATACAAATACATGGAGCCTATTCTTGTTCACGAAGAGATCGAAGATCCTTCGTTATTGGATAGCCGCGTATTAAAGCTGACGCTGCAGCCTATCGTGGAGAATGCGATTCTGCACGGCATTGGCTCGCGTGACCAAGGAGGCTTCGTCACGATACGGGTATACGAGGACAACCGCGACCTGATGATCGAGGTGACGGACAACGGAAAGGGAATGACGCCCGAGCAGGTGGAGCAGCTGCTGGGCGGACCGGGCACGAAGCCGACCTCCTCCCGGTTCAGCGGGATGGGCGTGCGCAACGTGCACGAGAGAATCGTCCGTTCGTTTGAAGCCCCATACGGCATCAGGCTGTACAGCGAGCCCGGCTTGTATACGAAAGTCGAGATTCGCTTTCCCAATCTGCGGAGCCAGGCAGGCGCCGGACAAGAGGTGAGCTAATGATGTATCGAGTGCTATTGGTAGACGATGAGCCGCTCGTCCGCAACGATCTGCGGTCTTTATTGGATTTTCGCGCACACGGATTCGAGATCTGCGGAGAAGCGCAAAGCGCGGAGTCGGCATTGGTCATGATTGGAGAGCAGCGCCCCGACGTGGCGATCCTCGACGTTAATATGCCGGGAATGAACGGCGTCGATTTGAACCGGACGATCAAACAGCGGTATCCCGCCGTCCAGACCATTATGCTCAGCAGCTATGACGATTACGACTACGTCCGGGACTGCCTGAAGAACGGCTCGGTCGATTATTTGCTGAAGCACCGGCTGGATAAAGAGACATTGCTTGCCATGCTTGAAAAAGCGGTTCAGGCAGGCCAATCAGCCGGTGCTGCGGGTGAAGCCGACGAACCGTCCGGCTTCAATGCCGAGTTGGTCAGGAATCGGATTGCCGACCTGGCCAGGGGCAAAGAGGAAGCCGCAAGAGAGCTGGAAGGATGCGTTAGGCGTTACGGCATGTACCCCCAGGCGGACTTGTATGCGGCAGCGGTCCTGCAGATCGTTCCTTTCCTGCTGCTGACGGAATCGAATACCGACGTGCAGACGAACCGGCTGGTTCAACAGGTCGTTGAGCTCATGCAGCAGAGCCTGGGAGACGCGCGCGAGCGTACGGCCGCTTACGTGGAGGACGGGCGAGTCGCGGTCGTGTTCGCCATTCGGGAGCGAAGCGAGCATGCGGCCGCAAGCGAAGCGGCCAGAAGCATGAGCAAGCTTGGCCACGCGCTTTCGATGTATTTGAATTTGAAATCGATCTATGCGGTTGGACATGTGTGCAACAGCCTCTCGCGGCTTGGGGCAAGCTACGCCTCCGCGGAGCGGGCACTCGATCCAAACGCTCAGGCCGCTCATCCGAATCCGGAGCAGCGCGGAAAAGGCACGCGGGAGAGCCGCGTCGCGCTTACGATCGAGGAGCAGAAGCAGCTGCTGCTTGCCATCGAGAGGCTGGACGGGCAAGGCGCGCAGCGTCTGATCGGTTCGGTATTCGAGCCGCTTCGCGGGCTTCCTTTGCATTCGCACGCGGTACAGATGACTGTCAGCGAGCTGCTGCATATCGGCGATAAGGCATTGAAAAAGGGGAACAGGTCCCCGGTTGGGGCAGCAAAGGATGCGGATCGTCTGCCGTCGCGAGGCGAGCTTAACCGTCTTGGAAGCGTCGGAGAGCTGGAGAAATGGCTTCAGCAGTATTATGGCGTCTTGCTCGTTCTGCTTAAGGAGCATCACGCGACGGGCAGCTATTCCCGTCATGTATCGCAGGCGATCGGCTTTATTCTGGAACGGTATTCCGGCGTCGTGACGCTGGAGCTTGCCGCAGGCTTCATCGGCTTAAACGCTTCCTATTTGAGCCGGATCTTCAAGGAGGAGACGCAGTCGACGTTCTCCGAATACGTGAATCGGGTACGGGTCGACGCAGCTCGCAGGCTGCTGGAAAGCGGCCGTTATACCATCAAGCAGGTCAGCGACGAGGTGGGCTTTTCCACGCACAACTATTTCTTCAAGGTGTTCAAGGAAGCGACGGGCATGACGCCGCAGGCGTATGGTTACAGTCTCGGAGGCGGCAAGGCAGCGGCTAAGGATTCCGTAAAATATGTGGAGTAAATAGTCATATAAGTGTAACTCGGCGCTAGGGGCCGTACTTTATAATCGTAACAACACCGATGGTAAACGCTTACAAGGGTCGGTGAATTGAAGGTCTGGAGGTATACAAACATGCGGAAAACATGGGGGAGATATGCTTTCGCCACGATGCTTGTTACCGGATTGATCGTATCCGGCTGCAGCAACGATAGCAACGGCGGCAATGAAAAGGGCGGCAGCACCGGGGACTCCAAGTCATCGGGTTCGACCGAAAATACGGTAAAAACGGAAGGATTCCCAATCGTCGATACGCCGATCAAGCTGAAAATGTTTACCCGCGTCGCGCCCGTAAACGGCCCGTTCAAGGACATGCCCGTATTCCAGGATTACGAGAAGATGAGCAACGTCCAGGTTGATTTTATCGAGGCGCCGACCGACGGCTTTGCGGAGAAGAAAAACTTGTTGTTCGCATCCAACGAGCTTCCCGATGCTTTGTACCGCTCGGGTCTGACGCAGCTGGAGACGGTCCGCTACGGAGCTGCCGGACAGCTGATCCCGCTGGAAAATCTCATTGATCAATATGCGCCTAACCTGAAAAACCTCATGGAGCAATATCCGGAGATCCGCGCGGGCATCACGACGCCGGAGGGACATATTTACGCGATCCCTGGCATTGTGACGCTAGGCTCCGCCCGGACCGACAAGAGATGGATCAACAAGGCATGGCTGGATAAGCTGGGCCTGAAGGTGCCTGAGACGACCGACGAATTGTACGAGGTGCTGAAGGCCTTCCGCGACGGCGATCCGAACGGCAACGGGAAAGCGGACGAAATTCCGATGACCGCGCGTATCGGAATGCCAATCGTCTATCAAATGGCGGGAGCATTCGGTCTTGATTCGCAGCTGGGCTACAACATTAATGTCGATAGTGACAAGGTGCATATCTGGAGCGGTGACGAGCAGTACAAAGAGCTGCTCATGTATTTGAACAAGCTCTATAAGGAGAAGCTGATCGACCCGGAGATTTTCTCCCATACGGAAGCGCAATATCTCGCCAAGCAAGGAACGGGCAATACGGGCTACTTTTTCGATCAGACGAACAATAACTTCCTGACCATTCAGGATCAGTATATAGGCATTGCGCCGCAAGCGGGTCCGAATGGCGACCGCCTGCATAGCCAGATCGCTCCGGTGCCGCGCGATTACGGAGCATTCGCCATCACGTCCGTCAACAAATATCCGGAAGCGACCATGCGCTGGATCGACTACTTCTACAGCGACGAAGGCTCAACGCTGCTGCGCTTCGGCCGGGAAGGCGAGCACTACGATCTGAAGGACGGTATCCCGTATTACAAGGAAGAGCTTCTTAACGTAGCGGGCGCCCAGGCGAAAATTACGCCATACGCCGGCGGCGGCGCGCCTCATCTCATCAGCGATAAAGTAGCTTCGTTCATCAACCCGCCTCAAGTGCAGGAGGCTTACGAGCAGCTCGAGCCGTATTTGCCGAAAATCCGCTATGCTTCGCCGCTGTTTGACGAAGCGACCGCCCAGAAGGTTAACGTGCTGCGCAATGACATCGACAAATATTTCGAAGAGCAAAGCACCAAGTTCATCGTTGGGGCGCTCAGCTTCGACAAGTGGGACGAATTCCAGTCTACGCTGAAGAAAATGAACATTGCAGAGCTTGAGAAGCTTTACCAGGATGCCTATGACAAGATGGCCAAATAAACGGGATGACGCTAAGAGAGGGAGGGGTTGCTCATGGACAGCATGATCGAGAACGCGGGGGCGGCCCCCGTTCCCGGCCGCAAGAGGAAGAACGACGGGCTGCTGAGAAAGATGGCGAAGCGGTATGATTTGTATCTCATGCTGCTGCCGCCGCTCGCCTTTTATTTAATCTTCCATTACGGGCCGCTGTACGGCCTGCAGATCGCCTTCAAAAACTTCAATCCGGCCAAAGGCATTATCGGCAGCCCTTGGGAAGGCTTCGGCCATTTCGAACGATTTTTCAACTCGTATTACTTCTGGCGGCTGCTGTGGAATACGGTATCCATCAACCTGTTCTCGCTCCTCATCGCCTTCCCGGTACCGATCCTGCTGGCGCTGCTCGTAAACGAAATCAAGAGCCGGGCCTACAGCAAATGGCTGCAAAATATTACGTACATCCCGCATTTTATCTCGGTTGTTGTTATCGTCGGCATTCTGAACGTGTTCCTGTCGCCGAAGACGGGACCCGTCAATCAATTGATCGAGGCGTTTGGCGGCACGCCGATTAACTTCCTTCAGGAAGCAGCCTGGTTTAAGCCGATCTTTATCGGATCGAATATCTGGCAAAGCATGGGATGGCAATCCATTATTTATATCGCGGCGCTCAGCGGGGTGAATCCCCAGCTGTACGAAGCGGCCAAGATGGACGGAGCCTCGCGGCTCCGCCGCATCTGGCACGTCTCGCTGCCGGGCATTATGCCGGTTATCGTTATCCTGCTCATTCTCGATATCGGCCACTTCATGAACATCGGCTTCGAGAAAATTTTGCTCATGCAGAACAACCTGAATCTGGAATCCAGCGACGTCATCTCCACGTTCGTCTATACGACGGGAATCTTGAAGGGCGAGTACAGCTACACGGCGGCCATCGGCCTGTTCAACTCGGTGATCAACCTTATGCTGCTGCTGCTCGTAAACCGTTTTGCCCGCAAGACGTCGGAGACGAGCTTATGGTAAGGAGGTAACCGCTTATGGAAAAGAGCATAAGTCCGTCGAATGAACGTTTATTCGACGCAGTCGTCTATATCATAGCCGCTATAATTATGGTCATTGTATTGTATCCGCTGCTGTTCATTGTCAGCGCGTCATTCAGCGACCCGGCCAAAGTCTTAAACGGCGACGTGTGGCTGCTGCCGCAAGGCCTCAATGTCGAGGCTTACGCCAACATTTTGCAGAACGACAAGATCTGGACCGGCTACGGCAACTCGATTATGTACACCGTCATCGGAACCGTCATTAACCTTATCATGACGATTCTCGCGGCGTATCCGCTGTCGAGACCGGATCTTCCCTTGCGCAACGGGATTATGGTCCTGATTACGATGACGATGTTTTTCAGCGGAGGTCTTATTCCGACTTATCTGCTGGTCAAAGACCTGGGCATGGTCGACACCATTTGGGCGCTGATCGTGCCTGGCGCTATCGCGACTTACAATCTTATCGTCATGCGCACGTATTTCCAGAACAGCATTCCTTGGGAGCTGCAGGAGGCAGCCCACATGGACGGCTGCTCCAACTGGAGACTGCTCGTCAGCATCATCCTGCCGCTTTCAAAACCGATTCTGGCTGTCATGGTGCTGTTCTACGCGGTTGGCCACTGGAACTCGTTCTTTAACGCGCTTATCTATATCCGCGACGAAGGCAAATATCCGCTGCAGCTGGTGCTGCGCGAAATCCTGCTGATCAGCCAATCCGCCCAAACGGACGGCGGAAGCGTTGGCCTGGAGAAACAAATTTTGCTGTCGGAGAGCATTAAATTCGCGGTGATCATCGTGTCCAGCTTGCCCGTGCTGATCATGTATCCCTTTGTGCAGCGGCATTTCGTCAAAGGCGTCATGATTGGCTCCATTAAGGGATAAGGCGGCTCCCGCTATACTAACGATTTCTATGGAGGTTCATTTTGACTAACAAAGCTAACATAACCGTCGATTGCGCCGGAGCGAGCCGGCATGCCGTCAACCCGTACCTGTTCGGACATTTTGTTGAGGATATCCGGGACCATATGGAAGCCATGCTGGCCTTCCCGCTTAAGGATATGGATTTCGAGAGTGAGTCCGAGACGAAGCGGGAAATATCCGGAAGCTGGCAAGCCTTTACGAACGGCCGCAATACGAAATATGCATTGGAGGCGCCCGCGCCCAAGCATTCGGGACGGGCGCAGCGCATCCGCTTGTTAAGCGACGATGAAGCCTATGCCGGAATCGCGCAGAAGACCGCCCTCAAAGGGCCTGCCGATTATAAGGTAAAAGTCGTTGCGCGCGCGTCGATTGAGCTGAAGCGGCTGGTGGTGGAAGCGGTGGACCGGCATACGGAGGAACCCCTTGGTTCTGTAGTTATCGAGCTCACCAGCCATAACTGGCGGGAATACGAAGCGGACTTAGCCGTCTCCCGTGCTTGCGCCGACGCCGAGCTTCGCGTCTACATTCCGGATGACCATCCGCGCTGGGCGGATCACGTGTCGACCGGCATGCTGTGGCTCGATCACGTATCCCTGCTTGCAGCCGACAGCATCGCCCTGGTGAAACGCGAGGTCGTCGATATGACGAGGGAACTGAACGCCGGCATGATGAGGCTGGCGGGCAACTACATCAGCGCCTACCATTGGGAGCATGGCGTTGGTCCCGTGCTGGAGAGACCTGTTATGTACAACGAGGCATGGGGCGGCTGGACGAGCAAATATTTCGGCACGGACGAATTTATCGCCTTCTGCCGGGAGCTGCAGGTGGAGCCCCTTATTTGCGTGAACGACGGATCCGGAACGCCCGAAGAGGCAGCGGCATGGATCGAGTATTGCAATGGCGCGGCAGATACGCCGATGGGCGCCTTGCGCGCCGCGAACGGATATCCCGAACCGTACGGCGTGAAGTACTGGGAGATTGGCAACGAGGTATGGGGAGGGTGGCAGGTAGGCACCTGCTCCGCCGAAGAGTTCGCGGCGCGCACGGTATCGTTCGCCAAAACGATGAAAGCGGCGGACCCCTCCATCGTGCTGCTGGCCTGCGGCCATTACGACCAGGCATGGAACAAGCCGGTGCTCGAGCAGGCCGGCGAGCTGATCGACTATTTGACCCTGCATATCTACCATGGCTACGGACCGTTCGGCATGAACCGGAGTACGCCTCAGGAGGACCGTTATAAAGCCATTGCGGCTTATCCCGAGTTCACGCGGCATTACTTGCGGGAGACGACGGACAGCATCAAGGCAAATCCGAAGCACGCCCATGTCAAAATCGCCATTACGGAATACAACACGATGTATTATCCGAATACGATTCGCAAAGGGCTGCCGAATGAGCATACGCTTGGCGCGGCGGTTGCCAATGCCGCCAATCTGAACGAAATGCTTCGTTCAAGCGACATGGTGCATATCTGCAGCTTCTCCGATCTGGTTAACGGCTGGCTCGGCGGCTGCATCCGGGTGGGCGATTATTATGCCGATCAATATTGCGGCAAGCTGCCTGGCTGGAGCAATCGGCCGCTCGACGTGTATGGGACGCCGACCTACGAGGTCATGAAGCTGTACGCGAACCGCGACCTTCGGCATATGCTTCCCGTGCAGGCGGAATGCGCGACGTTTGCCGTGCCGGCGCTCAAGGAGACGCCGGTAGAGCTGAACGGGCTGCCGGAGCTGGACATTGCGGCGGGCATTAACGGAGACGGCGATACCGTTACGGTATTTATCGTTAACCGCGGCCTGAATGAAGTGAATGCCGCGCTGGATTTGGCTGCCTTCAACGCGGCCGATGAGATGGTACTGCACGAAATCAGCGGCGAGGGTTACGACGAGATTAACAGCGTTTTCGAGCCGGAGAACATCATGAGCAAAAGCCGGATTGTTCCGACGGCCGATTGGAAGCGAGGCGTTGCGCTGCGTCCGTCTTCCATTTATGCAGCGGTATTTCAAGGGAAGGTATAGGAGCAGGAGGTACGGCATGACGACGAAATCATATAGCAAGGACTATCCGAGACCTCAGCTCGTGCGCGGCGATTGGCATAATCTGAACGGCGAATGGGACTTCCGGTTCGACGACGCAAACGCCGGCGAGCGCGAGAAGTGGCAGGTGGCATTCGAGGCAACGCACCGGATTAACGTACCGTTTACGTATGAAACAAAAGCGAGCGGCATTGGCGAGGAAAGCTTTCATCCCTATGTGTGGTACAGCAGAGAGATCTCCGTTCCGTTGGAAGCGGTGGGCAAGCAAGCGATCCTGCATTTTCAAGCCGTGGACTACGACGCCAAAGTATGGATTAACGGCGAGCTGGCCGGAAGGCATCAAGGCGGCTATGCGGCATTCTCTGTCGACATGACGCCGTATCTGAAGTTCGGAGCCGATAACCGGATAACGGTGAAGGTAACGGACAGCAACAGCTGCTATCAGCCGAGAGGCAAGCAGCGCTGGGTGCCGGACATCTTTGAATGCTTCTACGTGCAAACGACGGGCATCTGGCAGACGGTATGGATGGAATACGTAGAGGAAGAGCGGCTGGAGTCGGTCAAAATCACGCCGGATCTCGACCGCCATGTCATCCGGTTCGATTACGAGGTGAACGGCGTCCGGCCTGGAGGCGATCTGCTGCTGGAGGCCATCGTCACCTTAAAGGGGCGGCCCGTGAAGCGGGTTGCGCTGGGGATCGACCGCCCATGCCTCTCGGTTGAGGTAGATCTTCACCATGAAGCGAACGGACCGTGGAAGCGGGCGTATTGGACACCGGCCCGTCCGAATTTGTACGATGTCGAGTTCGTCCTGACCTCGGGCGGACGTGTCGTCGACCGTGTGCTTTCTTATTTCGGCATGCGGAAAATATCCATCGAGAACGGCAAGGTGCTGCTGAACAACGCGCCGATTTACCAACGGCTTATTTTGGACCAGGGCTATTGGACGGACAGCCATCTGACGCCGCCAAGCGAAGAAGCGCTGACCCGGGATATCGACCTCATCCTGGCGATGGGCTATAACGGCGTGCGAAAGCATATGAAGATCGAGGATGCCCGCTTCCTCTATTGGTGCGACGTTAAGGGGCTGCTCGTCTGGTCGGAGATGGCGGCGACCTTCGAGTTCCATGACCGCGCGGTCGAGGCGTTCACGAGAGAGTGGCTTGAAATTATCAAGCAGCAGCATAATCATCCCAGCATTATTACGTGGGTGCCGTTCAACGAGTCGTGGGGGATTGGCAACATCCTTCGCGACAAACGGCAGCAGGGGTTTACGGAGGGCATCTACCATCTGACGAAGTCGTATGACCCGAATCGTCCGGTTATCGTCAATGACGGCTGGGAGCATACGGTATCCGATATCGTGACGCTGCATGACTACGTCCAGACCGGAGACGGCTTCCTGAAGCGTTACCGGGATAATAAGGAGGGGATCATGTCGCGCGAGACAACCTGCAACCACTGGAAATATGCCTTTGCAGAAGGCTACAGCTACCGGGGACAGCCGATTATTATCAGCGAATTCGGCGGCATTGCGTTTCAGTCGGATAAAGGCTGGGGCTATGGGGAGCAGGTGGATTCGGTTGAAGCCTTCACGGAACGCTTCAAGGGGCTTACGCAAGCCATCAAGTCCGTCGACTATATTTGCGGCTATTGCTATACGCAGGTGGCCGACGTGCAGCAGGAGATTAACGGACTGCTGACGGAGGACCGAAAGCCGAAGATTCCGCTGGAGGAGATTCGGGCCATTAACTTGGGTTGATCGTCTTCTGTAACGGGAAAGAGCCGGGTCTGCAGCATGCAGGCCCGGCTCTTTCCCAAGTCAGGGGATAGCCTCTCCTATTTACACAGCCTATGCGCCCGAGATGCGCGGCATCGGCATCGGTTCCTTGCCAAGCTCCGCCCAGATGTATTTGAGCAGCAGCTCGGATTTCAAAGCCGCGTATGCCGGATCGTCCCATAAGTTGTTAAGCTCGCTTGGGTCATCTTGCAGATCAAAGATTTCGCCGTAGGTCTGGTTGTAGTAAACCGTGATTTTATAACGCTGGTCGACGTACGTTTTTTGATGAATGGTTGTTGGCTCATGACGGAATTCGCAGATGGCATGGTCTCTGGCAGAGGATGCCGTCCCTTTCCATACCTCGCTTTGATCGACGCCGGTCATCGCATGCGGAATCGGAATGCCGCTGAGCGACAGGAACGTTGGCGCAAGGTCAACAAGCGATTGGATCGCGTCCGACGTTACTCCTGCCGGAACCTGTCCCGGATAACGCACGATAAACGGCAGGCGGATCAGATCCTCGTAATGGAAGCCGCCTTTGGCCTGCAGACCGTGCTGGCCGAAGAAGTGGCCATGGTCCGTCGTAAAGACGACAACCGTGTTGTCTGCAATGCCAAGCTCTTCGAGCTTGTCGAGGATGGTGCCGATATATTTGTCCATCATGCTGATCATGCCGTAATAGACGGCAACCAGCTTCTTCTTGTCGTAGTCGGTAAGCTTCTTTCTTTCGCCGTATTCATAATAATGATGCGAACGGTACCCGTGAATGCCTTTACCCGTTTCCGCCCAAGGGGAGAAGTCCGGATTGTCCATTTGCGTCAGGCCGAAATGAGGCGGGTTTTTGTCGTGCTCGCCTGGCACGATATCGGGAATGGTCAAGGAATCCGGATCGTACATTGTATCCCACGGCTCCGGCACCAAATATTCCGGATGCGGGTCGAAGAAGCTTGACCAGAGGAAGAACGGCTTGTCTTCTTCGGCGTATTGCTCCATAAGCGCGTTCGTGCGCTCCGCAATCCACGTATTGTAGTGGTACTCTTCTGGAATCGGCCACTTGTACGTAATGGCAGGGTCCATGGTTCCCGTAGGAGGAAGGAAATAATCCCGCCAATTCGTGCAGCCCTTCTCCTCCATCCATATGGCATAATGTTGGCCTACATGAGCTTCGTTCGTATGATTGCGCGTCAGCTCGACATGCTCGAACCCGTAGAAGGGCCCATGGAAGTGCTTCCATTTCTCCAGATCCTGCAGGACCGGGTAAGCCTCTATAGACGGGTATTCTTCCGTAGAAGACAGCGGCTGAAAATGGGCTTTGCCGACAAGCGCGGTCTTGTAACCGGCTGAGTTGAAATCTTCCCCGACGAAATGCCGGTCTTCCAAGAGCTTTGTTCCGAGCGTCCAAGCGCCATGCTGGCTTGGGTATTGGCCCGTAATGATGGATGCACGGCTTGGCGTACACGTCGGATTCGGGCAATAGGCTCTCGTAAAGGTTGTGCCGGACTGAATAAGCCGGTCTAAATTAGGCGTGCTTAATTCGTTATTGAAATAACCTAGCGTATTCCAGTGCTGCTGATCGCTAGTAATCAACAAAATGTTTGGTTTTTTCAAGGGAAAATCGCCTCCATGCCATTCATTGTAATGGAAAGAAGGCAGTCGTAAAATAGCATCATGTATGGTTGATTTACCAATTTGTCAGGTTAAGAGGCGGATTGCGGTGAATGGCAATGGTGCGGGGGCTTCGAAAACGCCGAGTTTTTGTGTATCGTCTATTGGCGGCTTTATGCCGGACGGTTTCGGTTCCCCATGCGTATGCCCGGAATGCCTCGGATTGGGTCAAGCAATGCATGTCCTATATCCGGCAGCATGCCACGGAAGGCATGACGGTTCAGCAGGCGGCTAGGGCAGCGGGGATGAACCGGACGTATTACTCCGTTGCTCTCTCCGAAAAGGCGGAGATACCGCCAAGCGAATTCATCACGCAGGCCCGGATGGAGTCTGCCAAGCGGCTTCTAGCGGAGACGGATGCCTCCATTACGGAGGTCGCTTATACGACCGGTTATTCCTCTTTGTATGCTTTTACGGGAACGTTTGAAAACTGATGCCAACAGGTTGCCCACAGTTATTCACAAACTTATGCACATATTAAGAGCGCTTTCTGTCGTACAACTGTTCATTTTCGCAATGTTATCCACTTGTCCACAGGGGCTGTTATCCACATCCGCATGGGATCTTTGAATTTTCGGATGATTGCCGACAGCCATGCGCTAAACGCGGACATCGCGATCGACAGCAGACAAACGGCGGCGAAATGAAGCAGGCTGTTTACTACAAACAGCCGTTCCAGATGCGCTGCTTTGGCTGCTCCGCGTACCAGAACAATGGCCAAGGGATGCAGGATATACACCCATGTACGCCACTCCCGGAACCTTTTGCTGGCCGGAACCTTCCACTGCATGGACCATTGGAACAGGAAATACGTAGCGGGAAGCGCAAACACATACATGCTGTCATGCCGCGGCATTCCAGACGACCGAAGGAGCATCCCTTCGACGAACATGAGTCCTAGCGATCCCGCAAACAAAGCCGCGTTCACGATCGGTTTGCTGGCGTGAGGAGGCTGTTTGGCTGCCCAGGCTCCCATCGCCAAATAAATGGGGGCGTAGAAAAGCCCGTTGCGGGTGTAATCAAACACCGTAAACATTCCTTCGTAAAGATGGGCCAGGCCTGCATGATTCTGCAGAATGCCGTAGTAACTGTCGCCAAGCAGTCCGACGATGTACAAGAGCCCGGCCGAAGCCAGCACCGCGTTCATCGGCAGGAACCGAACCATCGTGCAGGTTATCAACAGACCGATCATTAACGCCGGCAAATACCATAGATGATAAAAGGTTCCGTCAAACACGATGTCCTTAATGACGGAATACGCCGTGAAGGAATCGGAAAAATAACCGGTATACAGGTTGAGCGGAATGTACAGGACAATGGCAATTGCGTAGAGCTTTAAAATTTTCAACAGGTAGCCTTGAACAGCCTTTCGATCCGTTAAAGGATTTCCGGTCAGCTTGCGGAACAATAAAAATCCGGCCGTCATAAAAAAGACGGGAACGGCAATACGCGTAAGCAGATTGCTTACAAGAAAATCGGCGGAAGCGCTGTATGACAGAAGCGGGCTGGTATGATTGGCGACAACGAGGAGCGCGGCCGCGAATTTGAGCCAATCGAGTCCGCCGTAGCCGGTTCTAGACATGGGCACCCCTGCTTCTATCTCTGAACGCGGTCACGATAAAGCCGTCTATATTATTGCCGGACAAGTGGAACCGGTCGCAGGGGATAAGGGGAATGGACGTCGATTCTCCCGCATCCGCCGCGAAGTAGTAGATTTCGACCCATGTACGATCGTCCTCGAATAAAAGATGCTCGTTCCCGTAGGAAAAGCCTTTAAGCGCGTCAATATATTCCTCCAGGCACCAATCGTGCCGCTCCATAATCTCGGCATGGGGATAACCGATATAACGGAAATGCCAAGGCTCGCACGAGATTTGAGTAAGGGCTTCCTTGCCTTCCTTGTAACGTTGAATGAAACCAAAGCCTGCGGCAAGCTGCTTAAAGGACTTATAGACATCCGTGTCCGGGAACGCCGGCGCGATAAAATCGATCTCCTTGCCAAGCCTGCCGACGTCGATTGCCAGTCCCGTTTGATGCTCGCTCCGGTCGGGCAATGCGACATAACGCGTTGTGTAATCCGGACCGTTCTCAGCTAAGGACGAGCTGTAAATCTGCTCCTGATCATGCTTAGTCCGATAGCCGCTGACCGCGATAATATCATCGAGCCCTTCGCTGGCCGCAAGAAGCTCAGCCAGCTGCCGCAAGCAGGTTCGCTCCAAGCGCATGCCATCCCTCAGCGTATGAATCGCCGGAACGGAGCAGATTGGTGCCAAACGGTCCGAAGAGGGGATTTGCCGAATGGGATTTTCCCGATTAATCAAGACCAGATGTCCTTTATGAACACCGGAATTGGCGGTTTGAATAATTGTGTGGCTTGTTAGATGACGGCCTGACTCATGTCGCTTGGCCAAGTTGGTTTGTCCCATCTTGTTTGTACCTCCTCGATATCTTTATAGACTCTTGTTATCCGGACGCCAAGCGAAGTGGAGACTTCCTGCGCGACGCTTCCGATATGCGCCGCAAGCTCTGCGAAAGTAATACGCTGCCCCCCTTGCGTTCCGATCAAGGTAACCGGAGTTCCTTCCGCGCACGGTCCCGGAAGCTTGACCATCAGCTGATCCATGCAGATTTTGCCCACGATGGGGGCGCGATGGCCTCCAATCAGCACCTCGGTGCCTTGCATCCGCTGCGCCCAGCCGTCGGCATAACCGATCGGTACCGTTCCGATCCATTCCTCCTCTTCGGCCCGGTAAGAATTGTCGTAGCCGAGATAATCTCCTGCAGCCAGCTTTTTCACCTGAATCAGACCGCTGTGAAGACTTAAGGCAGGCTCCAGCTTAACCGGACAAGCAAGGCTTGCAGGGTAGAAGCCGTACATCGCCGCTCCGATTCGGACCATATCCATCGCCAGATGAGGAAATCGCAGCGCCGCAACGCTGCCTGCGCAATGATAATGACGAATCGCAAGTCCGGAGACGCGCGCCCATTCCTTCATATCGAGGAAGCGGGCAGCCTGCTGTTCCAGAAAACGGGTATCCTCCTGCCCGGCGGTCGCAAAATGCGTATAGAATCCGTCCACGTCCACATCCTCAGCGTGCAGCGACGGAACAAGCCTGTCCCATTCCTGCTTCGTCCGGATACCGATTCTCCCAAGCCCCGTATCCATCTTTACATGAATCCGCAGCCTGCCCGGGGAGCCGCAAGGCTTAAAGACCCGCATCTCGGAAAACCATTTGGCGCTTGTTACGGTTATGGAGAGGTCATGCCTCAGAGCCAATTGCGCATGCTCCGGCGGGATAGGCGTTAAGACGAGAATCGGCAGCGTTAATCCGGCATCGCGAAGCCGAATCGCTTCTTCCAGGTAGGCAACCGCCAAATAATCCGCGCCGGCCTTCATCGCAGCCCTGGCCGACTCGATGTCGCCATGCCCGTAGCCGTTCGCCTTCACGACAGCCATCAGCTTCACCGAACCGGGAAGAGACCGGCGAATGTTCAGCATATTCTCCCGAATACGGCTCAAACTAATTTCAGCCCAAGTTTCTCTTAACATAGGGCTCACCTCGCTCGCTTATTTGGTATATTGCAGCGTTTGTTTATTTTGGTGGCGGGCGACGGCATGCCCGATTAATTGTTCGATCAGCTCGGAATAAGCCGTTCCGTTCGTGCGCTCCCACATGACCGGGTACATACTGAAATTCGTAAAGCCGGGCAGCGCGTTTATCTCATTGAGGTACAATCGGCCTTCTCCGTCAAGGAAGAAGTCGACGCGGGCAAGGCCTTCGCAGCCATGGGCCTGATAGGCTTGGACCGCCAGCTCGCGGATTCGAGAAGTCAGGCCGTCCTCGAGCTTGGCCGGAATCTGCATGGTCAGCCGCTTGTCCAAGTATTTGGATTCGTAATCGAAGAAAAGATGGTCATGGATAAATTCGCCGGGCAGCGAGGCAAGCGGTCTCTCATTGCCGATAACGGCGACTTGTATTTCTCTGCCGGCTACTTCGCGTTCGATGACAATCTTTTTGTCGTAAGAGAATGCTTCGCGGATCCCGGTCAGGAGCGCTTCGCGGTTTGTGCACCGGCTGATGCCGATACTGGAGCCAAGGGAGGCTGGCTTCACATAGCACGGGTATCCAATGGCGTCCTCCGCCTTGCGTAACACGGCGTCCTCATCCGTGGCCCACTCCTCATGGCGGTATACCCGATATTCCGTCTGCCGAATGCCGGCTTGGGCCAATACCTGCTTCGACATCGCCTTGTCCAAGGTTAACGCGGCAGCCAGAACGCCATTCCCTACATAAGGAACGTTCACGAGCTCCAGCAATCCTTGTACCGTACCGTCCTCACCATTGGGACCATGCAGAAGCGGCAAGACGACCTTTGGGCCGGGCAGCGCCATGATGCCAGACAGAATTTCCCCAATGGAACGGGCAGGATCCGAAAAGGCCGGCAGCTGGGTCAGCCTTTCAATCGTCAACCCCTCCTTGGCCAGACATCCGGGCGGCGAGCACCATAAGCCTTCGCGTGTAATATAGACGGGATAAACCTCGTAGCGGCTTTGATCAATGGATTGAAGGACCGTAACGGCCGTTTTTAACGACACTTCATGTTCGGCGGATTTACCTCCGTACAGCACGTATAACTTTGTTTTCATCTATTCATACCTCCAGGTAGAGTTTTTGTCCGTTGCTCTATATCCAAGATAACGCGCTGGGCCCAAGAGATTCGTAAGACATCCTAAAGGAAACCTTAAGAATTTCTTATTTGTGATGGGGGGTGTCCGCTCCGCAGACTATTTCTGATACACTATAGCCACATTCATTAACCATATAGACGGGGAGATCTCATGAATACCATTCAAATACTGATCGCCGACGATGACCTCGAAATCGCGGAGCTGATCAAAATCTATCTAACCAACGAAGGGTACCAGGTGCTGATTGCGGGCAACGGCCGGGAAGCCATGGAGCTGATCGCCAAGGAATCCGTCCAGTTAATGATTCTCGACGTTATGATGCCGGAGATGAACGGTCTCGAGGTGGTCCGGGCGGTACGCGCGGAGTACGGCATTCCGATCCTGATGCTAAGCGCCAAGGCGGAGGACATGGACAAAATCATGGGGCTGACGACGGGCGCGGACGATTACATGGTGAAGCCGTTTAACGCGCTGGAGCTGATTGCCCGGGTGAAGTCGCTGCTGCGCAGGTCCATTTATTTGAATCCCCAGCTTCAAACGGCGCAGGATCAGGACAAGGACATCATTCAGCTGCATTCGCTGAAAATAAGCAAGAAATCGCATACGGTAACGGTGGAGGACCGCGGCATCAATTTAACTTCAACGGAGTTTGATATCCTGTACTTGCTGGCAAGCCATCCCGGGCAGGTCTTTAGCGCGGAGGCGATCTTCGAAGCGGTGTGGAAGGACAAGTTCCTGGAGTCCAATAACACCGTCATGGTTCACATAAGCAAGCTTCGGGATAAATTGGAGAGCGAGCTGGGCGGCGTCAAGCTGATTCAGACCGTGTGGGGAGTTGGGTATAAAATTGATCCGTAAACCGTGGAAAAGCCTTCGTTTCAAAATGCTGTATCTATTCGGACTTAGCGCGTTTGGGGCATTCATGTCGTCAGGCCTTTTGTATCTGGTCGCGGTCGCCGCGTACAGCGCCGATATGATTTATCTCTCTCCTTTGCTGAGGGAGGTGCTGGATAAATTTGGACTATTAACAACGTTTATCTCGGTTACCGTTATCTTTTTTTTCATCTATTTCTTCGCTTTAAGCCGTTCGACTATTCGCTATCTGGTGCGGATTTCGCAAGGAATCGAGCGGATTGCCGGCGGGGATTTCGAATCCCGATTGCCGGTGCGAGGCGGAGACGAGCTGGGGGCGTTGGCGGAAAATATCAATAAAATGACGGCTCAGCTTAAGCTCTCCATCGAGGAGGAACGACGCACGGAACGGACGAAAGCCGAGCTTGTGACGAACGTGTCCCATGATTTGCGCACGCCTTTAACGTCTATTGTCGGGTACTTGGGTCTGATCGAAGAAGACCGTTACCGGGATGAGGTGGAGCTGAGGCATTACGTTCAAATCGCTTACGAGAAATCGATTCGTCTGAAAACGATGATCGATGATCTATTCGAATATACGAGGACCAGCGGCGGAATAGGGCTAAGGCTGTCGCCGATCAATCTCGTAGAGATGATTGGCCAATTGTCGGCACAATTCCGCTTGCAATTCGAGCAGGCAGAGATGAAATGCAGATTGACCCTTCCGGATCATCCGATCCTTATCGATGCCGACGGAGACAAGCTTGTCCGTGTGTTCGAGAATCTGATCGTTAACGCCATTCAATACGGAAAAGAGGGCAGGCAGATCGATATCGCGGTCCGGAGCGAGAGGTGGCTTGCCGTCGTCGAGATCGCGAATTACGGCGAGCCTTTGCCGGCTTCGGTTATTCCGCTATTGTTCGAACGGTTCTATCGCGGCGAGCAGTCCCGCTCCCGGAATACGGGCGGTTCAGGTCTAGGCCTTGCGATTGCGAAGAATATTGTCGAGCTGCATCATGGCCTGATTTCCGCGGCGAGCGCCGAAGGGAAAACTTCGTTTAAGGTCGAATTGCCGCTTGGCGGCAAAGATCTCCTTGACATCCACCGGGGGGCAGGTAAACATTAGGGGGAAGGCATAAAACTACGACGTAAGGTGGGAATGTAGAGTGACTCTTCGGATTGGTATTGCGGGAACAGGCTGGTTTGGACGGATGCATGCGGAAAAGCTTGCTGCGATGGATGGGGTAAGCGTCAGCGCGTTTTGCGGGACAAGCCTCGACAAGGCGGAAACGGCAGCAAGGCCTTATAGCGATGCTCGCGGTTACGACACGATTGAAGCGATGCTTGAGGACCGCAAGCTGGACGCGGTTTATATTTGCACGCCGCCATTTGCTCATGGCGAGATTGAATTAGCGCTTGTGGAGCGGGGGATTCCTTTCCTCGTCGAAAAGCCGATTGGCGTAGACGAGGAGACACCTTCCCGGATCCGTCAGGCGATTGCGGATAAAGGACTTATTACGTCGGTTGGTTATCATTTCCGTTATATGGACAGCACAAACCAGGCGAAGGAGCTCCTTGCGGACCGCACGCCGCTGATGGCCCTGGGCCAATGGATGGGCTCGATGCCGGGCGTATACTGGTGGCGCAAGATGGAGACCTCCGGCGGACAGTTTGTGGAGCAGACGACGCATATCGTGGATTTGACCCGTTATTTGCTTGGCGATGTGAATGAAGTCTATGCGGCGTATGGCAGCAGACATATGGCTCAGGTGGAAGAGGGCGTTACGGTGCCGGATGTCGGTACGGTAACGATCAAGCTGGCGAGCGGGGCCGTTGCCACGATCAGCAATACTTGCGCGATTCCGGCCGGGGGCCATGCCGGACTTCAAATCTACACGAACACGGGCGTGCTGCAGGTTACGGGCGAAGCCCTGGTGGATATCGAAGCCGATAAGAAAACCGAGTACAAATCCTCGAACAATCCGTACGTACGGGAGAACGAAGCTTTCCTTCACGCAGTAAGAACAGGCGACAGCAGCCAAATTCTGTCCACTTACGAGGATGCTTGGGAGACGCACCGCGTAACCATGGCAGCCAATGAATCGGCAAGAACGGGCCTGCCCGTTAAGCTGAGATAGCTGTTTGACGGCGCGTAATAAAGTTAACATAAAGGTGCTTATCGTTATTTGACGATAGGTACCTTTTTTTGCGTTACAGGTTTGCGGGGTTAAAGGTTAGCCTTGACAACCATTGATTACAATCGTAGTATTGACTACAGCTGTAATATTGATTACATATGTAGTCGAGGAATGGAGGCAGAAGCCCATGAAAGAGATGTCGCGCATCTCCGATGCGGAGTGGGAAGTGATGAAGGTGTTGTGGACGAAATCGCCAATGAGCGCAAGCGAGGTGATTGAGGATTTGGCAGGCGTTACCGATTGGAGCCCCAAAACCATCAGAACCCTGCTTACCCGGCTGGTTCAAAAAGAGGTCGTAACCTATGATTCAAAGAGCAAGCCCTATGTCTATTCTCCGCTCGTTACGGAAGAAGAAACGACGAGGGCCGAAACGGAGTCGTTCTTGAAACGGCTGTACGGAAGCGTTGCCTTGAAGCCGATGCTGGTTAATTTTTTAAAGCACGAGAAATTGTCTAAAGAAGATATTGAAGAGCTGAAAAGCATTCTGGACGAAAGAAAGGATTAAGACAGATGACCGTTCGTCTTTCCGACTTTTTTGCTTGGATACTGTCTGCCTCGCTGATGGCCAGCGTATTGGTCGTTCTTATTTTGGTTGTCAAAGGGCTGCTGCGAGATAAATTAAAGCCTAGATGGGGCTATCTGCTGTGGCTTCTCGTGATTTTACGGCTAGTGCTGCCGTGGACTCCCGAAAGCTCGTTCAGCATGTATAATATCTTTCATCTATTCGGAGAGAAGAATCATTTTGCAGCCGCGAACGAAACGGCAATCACTCCTGCAGTGAAACCGGCGATTGAGGGAGTTATTCCTGCGCCAATGCCCCATACCTCTCAAGATGCGTTAGCAGCTATTCAAAGTGATCCGACGATTAAAGAACCGGCTTTGCCTCTGAAAGTCGCTTCAATTATTTGGCTGGTTGGCACGGTTGCTTTCCTTGGTTTTATGTTCAGGACCAATCTGCGGTTTGCTAAGAAAATAAAAGGTGAACAGTCCATATCGGACCCAGACATCACGGCTTTGTTTGAACGCTGCAAAGAAGAAATGAACCCGCGCCGAAGTCGAAGGATCACGTTAATACAGACGAATCGAATACCCAGCCCTACCTTATTTGGATTATTTAAACCAAAGCTGCTATTGCCGGACATAGCTTTAAAAACGTTAAGCGAGGCGCAGCTGCGGTATGTGTTTCTGCATGAACTATCGCATGTGCGCCGAAAGGATATTGCTTTGAACGGGACCATGAACCTTTTGCTGGCTCTGCATTGGTTTAATCCTCTTCTCTGGTATGCCTATCACAAAATGCGGGTAGACCAGGAGTTAGCCTGCGATGCGTTGGCTTTATCGAGAATGACACCGGAGGAGTCCAAAGAGTACGCCTTAACGATTATTAAATTGTTAGAGCTGTTCGCTAAACCTATTCATCTGGCAGGGGCTGCGAGTATTTTGGGGAATAAAAAGGAGCTCAAGAGAAGACTGTTGATGATCACTTCACCCGTGAAAAATTCCTATAAGTGGTCTCTAGTTGGCGTTGCGGTCCTCTTGTTAATAGGAGGTGCTGCATTAACCGATGCGAACTCGAAAGAGAAGCATAAGGAGGTAACTACGCAAATAGCGGATGCTGCAATAGAAAACCTGACTACGGTTTGGGCAGACGCGCTTAAGACGCGGGACGGGAAACCCCGTTATGACATGATGTCCGCTAAAGCGAAGGAAAAGTTCGTACAGGAACAGGTCAACAGGAGCGGCCAGGACTGGAATTATAATATAGGCGTTTCGAGCCCTTGGGTGATCGATTACCGTAGTAAAGTTAGCGGGATGAATGCCGTTATTACCTATGTCACGCAAACCAGCGAGCCTGCCTACTATAAGACGGTGGAGTCTGTTACTTTCGTCAAGAAGAAAGGTGAACTTGTTGTAGATGATTATCAGACCCTGCTTGAAGGGGAGCTGATTCCTACAAATACGAAAATATCAAAAACAGATTATGAGAGAATGAGCAACATAATTATTGCAGTTAATAAAGGTGAGCTTCCTGTTTCGGCTCTTAAAGACGCCGGGCCATTACTTAAAAGAGAAGGCCGCTTAGTCGACTTATCTATTTCTGTTAGAGAGCAATATATGAAAGGGCCGGATTACCAGCTTATTTCAAAAGATGAGTTCACGAAAATGTCTGACATTGTTACCGAAGTTAATGCCGGAAACCTGCCTGCTGAGGCTCTTAAGGATGCCGAGCTTTTGCTCGAAAGAAGTCCAAATATGATCACACCGGAAACGCGGGCGAAATATTTAGCTTTTAAATAACAGCTTCACGCAAGGGCCTCCCGATAATTATCGGCGGGCTCTTTATCGTTATTCACCTTGCTGGTAAGCTAGTAACTAGCACTTATACGATAAAGGAGAACCAACAATGAGAGGACTTGCCATCTTGCTGGGATACACCCTATTGGGCAACGCGATACACTCCCTGCTGTCCGTGCCGATCTCGGGGAACGTTATCGGAATGGTATTGCTCGTCATCAGCCTGTTTGCAGGCTGGATGAAGCTGGCGTGGATCGAGGAGACCGCGCAATTTTTTCTGAAGCATATGATGATCTTTTTTGCGCCCGTTATCGTGGGCACGATGATGTTTTTTGGCTTAATAGGAGATCAGTGGCTAGTCATAGCGGTTGCGCTCTCCGCCGGCACAATAATCGTCATTCTAGTTACAGCCTGCGTAACGGCATGGCAAACCGGAAAGGCCAAGGAACGTACCTATGAATGAAGCCTGGTTTCAACAGCCGTTGTTCGGCTTTACAATCACCGTATTATTTTATGTCGGAGCCCAGCTCCTTAATAGCCGCTATAAATGGTTAAACCCTCTGTTCGTAACATCGGGAGGCATTATCCTGCTGCTGCTGCTTTGCGATATTCCTTATGAGGCTTACCAAGCGGGTGGGGACATCATTACCTTTTTCCTTGGACCGGCTACGGTTGCTTTAGCGGTTCCCTTTTACAAAAACTTTCAAAAGCTGAGAGATCAGCTTATGCCCATTGTTATTGGCGTCAGCGCCGGATTGGTATGCGGGCTGCTTGCGGTATGGGGAATCGTTCATTTTCTCCATGGTTCGAAAGAGGTCATGCTCACCATGCTGCCTAAATCGGTAACAACGCCTATTGCGATAGAAGTTGCCGATTTGCTGGGCGGAACGCCCGAGCTGGCTGGCGTGTTTGCCGTACTGACGGGTCTCCTCGGCAGCATGGTTGGACCTGGCATCCTCAAAATGTTAAGATTCCGCAGCGATTTGGCCATTGGAGCAGCCATGGGGACGGCGGCACACGGCATCGGCACAGCGCGCATTATGCGAGACTCCGAGATCCAAGGCGGCATCAGCGCCTTTGCCATGGGGTTGTCGAGCATCTTGACGCCGCTGTTTTGCATACCGCTGATTTGGTGGCTGTAATATAAAAAAACAATAAAAAGGTACCTATCGTCCGTCGACGAGAGGTGCCTTTTTTCGTTACCGCGTGCCTACGACTTTGGGAATAAAAACCAATAAAAGTGGAATTTTTCCCAATAATGGATTCCTTACGCCTGTCAGAAATTGGTCCTATAATTATGAATGCGGTTACAAAATAACGCACAAAAAAACAAGGATCATTAAAAGGGAGGCAAAGCATGAAACGAATGAAACGCGCTTTAATGGGGATCTCCACATTGCTTGTGATGACAACAGCTCTCGCAGCGTGCGGCGGAAACTCAAACTCGAATTCGAATTCGAACGCAAACTCATCTAGCCCAAGCCCGACAGCATCTGAGACAGCATCAGCGGAACCGGCAAAAAGTGACGGCAAGAAAGTCACGATCAACCTCTGGAGCTTCACGGATGAGATTCCGAACATGACGAAAAAGTATCTCGAAACTCACCCAGACGCAAACGTAGAGTTCAAAACAACCGTAATCGCAACAACCGACGGCGCTTATCAGCCTGCGCTCGACCAAGCACTGGCAGGCGGCGGCAGCGATGCTCCGGACATCTACGCAGCCGAAGCCGCGTTTGTTCTCAAGTATACACAAGGTGACGCATCTACTTATGCCGCTAACTATGCGGACCTGGGGTTGACCGACCAAATGGTTAAAGACGCGGGTATCGCCCAATACTCCGTTGATATCGGCTCGAAGGACGGCCAGCTGAAAGGTCTTGCTTACCAAGCAACCGGCGGCGGCTTTATCTATCGCCGTTCGATTGCCAAGGACGTATTCGGAACGGATGACCCTGCAGCCATCAAAACGCAAGTTGGCCCAGGCTGGGATAAATACTTCGCGGCAGCCGAGAAGCTGAAAGCGAAAGGTTACGCGATTGTATCCGGCGACGGCGACATCTGGCATCCAATCGAGAACAGCTCCGACCAAGGCTGGGTTGTGGACGGCAAGCTGCATATCGACCCTAAACGTGAGCAATTCCTTGATTTCTCCAAAAAGCTGACAGACAACGGCTACAGCAACGGAACGCAGGACTGGCAGGAAGCCTGGTACGCGGATATGTCCGGCGCAGGCGCAAAACCGGTATTTGGTTTCTTTGGTCCGGCATGGCTTATTAACTACGTTATGAAAGATCAAGTCAAAGATACAAACGGCGACTGGGCAGTTACAGAACCGCCAACTGGCTTCTTCTGGGGCGGCACATGGCTGCTTGCCAACAAAGACGTAACGAAGGACGATGCGAAGAAGAAAGCGGTAGCGGACTTCATCAATTGGGTTACGCTCGATACTTCCGAGACAGGTCTCCAATACTACTGGGCGAACGGCACGATGAAGGAAGGCGAGCAAGGCACGAAGGACAGCGTAGCTTCTTCCGTCGTGATGTCGAAGTCGAACGGCGAAGTGGCATTGCTCGGCGGACAAAACATGTTTGACGCATTTGTTCCGGCTAACGCCAACGCAACGGGCAAAAACCTCACGCAATACGACGAATCGATCAACCTGATCTGGCGCGACCAAGTCCGTGCTTACGCTTCCGGCAGCAAGAGCCGCGAGGCTGCACTGAAAGACTTCAAGCAAACGGTTAAAGACCAACTCGGTCTCGAAAGCGAATAATAGGCGCCAAGGGGCGGGAGCATGATCCCGCCCCTTTATATCAATTGATGGGGTGAGAGCATGCGCCGCAAGGGAGTCAACTACTCGAAATACGGCTATATTTTCAGTATTCCTTTTATACTAGCGTTTCTTATTTTTTCTTTGTATCCAACACTGTACACGGCCTTTATCGGCTTCACGGATATGAAGGGGGTTATTCCGAAGCAGGTTCATATTCTGGATAATCCGTTTGGAAATTTCAAAGACCTGATTCTTAACAACGTTTCGTTTAAACAATCTCTTGTGAACACCTTTGTACTCTGGATTGCCAATTTCATTCCGCAGATTGGGCTTGCGCTTTTGCTTACGGCTTGGTTTACCAACAAACGCCTTAATATTAAAGGGCAAGGCGCGTTTAAAGTTCTTCTCTACATGCCGAATATTATCACGGCGAGTACGATCGCCGTGCTTTTCAGCACCTTGTTCGCTTATCCGATGGGGCCGGTGAACAGCTTGTTCCACGCGCTGGGGTGGAGCGATGCTCCCATTCAATTTCTTCAGGATAAGAACACGGCAAGGGGCATTGTTTCGTTCATCCAGTTCTGGATGTGGTACGGCAATACGATGATTATCCTGATCGCAGGCGTAATGGGGATTAACCCGGCACTCTTTGAGGCGGCGGCCATTGACGGAGCAACGGGCACTCAAACCTTTTTCCGCGTGACTCTGCCAAGTCTTCGAACAATCCTGCTGTACTCGCTTGTTACCTCCATGATCGGCGGGCTGCAGATGTTTGATATTCCGCAGCTGTTCATCACACCTGCTGGCGGTCCGGATAATGCCACGCTGACGACATCGGTATTCATCTACGGGCAAGCGTTCAAGGGAGCTTATATGTATAACAAGGCCGCGGCGGCCAGCATGATTATGTTCCTCATAGCGGCCGTATTGTCCGCGCTCCTGTTCTATCTGATGCGCGACCGCGGCGAGGCGAAGCTTAGAAAGCAGCTAAAGCTGCAAGAGAAAGCTGCAAAAGCAGCGGCAAAGGGGGTGTGAGGGATGGCGAAAATAGAGAGAACAGCAACGGTCTCCCGGGGCATCAACAAGACCATTATCTACATTGTCTGCATTGGCCTTGCGCTGCTTAGCATCCTTCCATTCTGGGTGATGTTCGTGAATGCAACGCGTTCTACGGCGGAGATTCAAAGCGGACTGTCATTGATTCCTTCCACGCATCTCAAGACTAACTGGGATGTGCTGACCAGCAAAAGCTTTGATCCGTTAAAAGGGTTCTTGAACTCGTTCATTATTTCGGCTACATCAACCGTCTGCGCCGTTTATTTCTCTTCTCTAACGGCCTACGGGCTTGTTGTGTACAATTGGAAATGGCGTCAAACTTTCTTCACGTTTATCCTGTGCGTGATGATGATTCCGGCGCAGGCCAGCGCGATTGGCTTCTATCAATTTATGTACCAGCTGCATTGGACGAACAGCTTCCTGCCGCTCATTTTGCCTGCGATCGCGGCTCCGGCCATCGTATTCTTCATGCGCCAATACCTGCTGGCAACCCTCTCTTTGGAGATTGTTGAAGCATCGCGCATTGACGGTTCGGGCGAGTTCGCAACCTTTAACAAGATTATCATTCCGATTATGATGCCGGCGGTTGCGACGCAAGCCATCTTCGCTTTTGTGGCAAGCTGGAACAACCTGTTTATGCCTCTCATCCTGCTCACGGACAAATCGAAGTATACGCTGCCGGTTATGGTCAGCCTGCTCCGGGGCGATATCTATAAAACGGAGTTTGGCTCAATCTATATGGGCCTGGCGTTAACGGCCTTGCCGCTATTCGTTATTTACTTCCTGTTATCCCGGTATATTATCGCGGGCGTAGCGCTTGGCGGGGTTAAGGAGTAGCGTGGTTATAAAATCGAAAGAGGCTGCCTCAATGGGCAGTCTTTTTGTTGTCTTTATTGGGTTGACTGCAACGCCAGACGAAGTAGATCCGCAAATACGGGAAGACTACTACTATGGATCGACTGGCCTCTGACATTATTCATTCTATACAAACTGTGTTAAAATTGATTTGTCATTTTTCAACCGGTAGACGGATACTGAGCTCGAGTAAAAGAAATCATAAAGGGTGTGTCGAGATGTCGAAACTCCAAGAGATTATTACTGTTTCCAGAAGAATCATTTATTATAAGGGCTACCAAGCTACATCGATAAGCGATATTTTGGACAAGGCTCGCATCGGCAAAGGTCAGTTCTATCACTACTTTTCGTCCAAGCGCGACCTTGGTCTTGCCGTCGTCGATGATCTGGTTAAGGAATGGGATAGGGATGTATTCGAAGATATTTTCGCATCCAACCTTGATCCTATTGAGAAATTAAATAAAATGCTTGATAGGACGTTAACCATCCATACAGACGAAGAAGGGAAATCGGGTTGTCCCGCAGGGAACCTTGCCATCGAGATGAGCGAACACGACGAGACGTTTCGGGAAAAAGTCCAATATATATTTGACCGATGGATTTCCTCGATCGAAGGTGCGCTCAACGATCTGAAAGCACAGGGGCATCTAACGTCGGACATTGATGCCAAACAGCATGCACGAGCCATCGTATCCATGATCGAGGGTGCCATTTTATTAAAGAAAAGTCAGAAAGAAGCCGACTTTCTCACAAACGCCATCGCGATCATTCGCTCGCAATATCGGCTTTCTTGATTCGCGATGACTTCCGATTTTTTCTATTGCGCAACTAAAACAGTTTTGTTATGATCGGTTTGTACCGAACGGTAGGTACAGATACATCGATCAGGAGCTGGATTATATCCATGTCTCTCTGCATAATTTCTTTTCTAAGCCCCTCCGAGGCACGGAAAGTAATAAATCCCGGATGGAAATCCTGAAAGAGCTAGTAGGAAACCGAACTGTACTCATTGGCGTTGGCGAAATTACGACTCCGGAGCAAGCTGCAGCCGCCCTATCTTCCGACGTGGAGCTTGTCGCACTTGGAAGAGCGCTTCTACTCGACCCGGACTGGCTTGGCAAGGTTCGAGATGGTCGAGAAGATCAACTTAAGAACAAGTTATTCCAAAGAGACTTACCGGAGCTCTTATTTCCTAAGAAAATGTGGGAGCACCCTGATATTCTCCCATTAATCCAGGCTGCTGACGATTAAGAGAACTTACTTGATATTTTTCCGGAGGAGAGGTTAAGCCTTTCCTCCTCTTTTATAGGAGGAATATGTTTATGAAAACGGTTAAATTCGATTTAAATGAAAAGGTAGCTCTCGTTACCGGTGCGGGCCGGGGGATTGGACGAACGATTGCCGAAGGGTTGGCACAAGCGGGGGCTGATGTCGTTTTGACTGCGCGGACCGAAACGGAGGTACTAAAGGCTGCAGAAGAAATACATCTTGCAACCGGCCGGCGCACGCTCGGAGTTTTATGTGACGTTACGGATAAAATCTCCATTCATTCAGCCGTTCAACGGATATTGAAAAGCTTTGGGAAAATTGACATTTTAGTTAATAATGCCGGGACGAATGTACGCCATTCCGCTTTTGATCTTAGTGAGGAAGAATGGGATTTCGTCGTCGACACCAATTTGAAATCCGTTTTTCTTATGTCTCAGGCGGTAGGAACTCATATGGTAGAACGCCGAAGCGGACGTATCGTCAATATCGCGTCCGCAGCATCCGAATTAACGTTATCTTTCTCATCGGCATATGGGCCAAGCAAAGCGGGCGTCGTACATTTAACAAGACAGCTTGCCAACGAATGGGCTAAATTCGGAGTTACCGTAAATGCAATCAGCCCTTGGTTTTTCCGAACTTCTCTTAACGAAAAGGCTCTTGATGATCCGGATAACAAAAAGTTAATCGAAGAGCGTACGCCAATGGGAAGGTATGGCAGTGTCGAGGAATTAGTCACCCCTGTCGTATTTTTTTGCCTTGAAGGTTCGGGTTATATTACAGGTCAAAACTTGTTTGTTGACGGAGGAACTGCACATTACGGCGTCTGATAAACTTCGTCCTCTAGCGGCTGCTACACTTTAAAACTCTATGGGTAGTCCGCGAATCCCGAGTGGTTCGTCCGGACGAGCGAAAGACGGCGACCATTTGAAATGTAATCGCCAATAATACGACCTCGGGAACAAGAAGCTGCGTAGTGTATGCTTATTACTCTACCGAGGAGAAACCAACTCCGCTAGAAATAAAAATCCTAGACTAAGTTAACGGAGAACTTTATTTCAAAAAAACACAAAATAGCAGCCGATAGTTCATCGGCTGCTATTTGTGTTGAAGTAACGGGCAGCATCGTTGGAACATAGTATTCTTTATAAGACTGAAACAACTCATCTTAAAAAAGAGGGTGGGAATTACGAGCAAGAAGGGGATAAAAGCGAGTGAAACGGCATTCGTCGAGATGGGGATATTTTACTGTTATTATAGTCATAAGTATCTTACTTAGTTATCTACCGGAAAAACTGACTGTTTTGCAGAGTTGGACATTGCCGGCCCTTGCTGTTTGCATGCTTGCAACTCTCATAATTTCCATTTTGAGGCGACACCACGAGTGGATACGAACATTCGCGATCATTACAAACAGCATGGTGATGCTCGGGCTTATCAGTAGTGTCGTTATCCTCTTGCATCAGCTTTTTACGCATGTTGCAAGTGCAAGTGAGTTATTCGGAAGTGCATTGGTACTTTGGGTGACTAATATATTCGTGTTTTCCGTCTGGTACTGGGAAATCGATCGTGGCGGACCAAATGCAAGAAATGAACAAGCAGAACGTATTCCGGATTTTCTTTTCCCTCAAATGACTCGTGAGGATTTGAAAGCCTGGAGCCCGGCTTTTTTTGATTATTTGTTTCTGGCCTTTAACACAAACACCGCGTTTAGCCCAACAGATACACTCGTATTGTCGAAAAAGGCCAAAGTTCTAACGATGATGCAGTCCTCCATCTCACTCGTAATTGTAGCGGTACTCGCGGCGCGGGCGATTAACATTGCATAATCATTCAAATAACTCGACCGCAGCATACGCTAGTCATCCAGCATTGGCAGTACAGATCATTGACGGCTGTTTTTTTATGATGCTTAAGAAACCAGAAACCCGGGCGTCTTGTTAAAAGCCCCGGGTTTCTCCACGCATAGGTGATGGCCTTGCGGCAAGGTCAGCTTTTGATCGCGCCGGCCGCAATATCGGAAATAAACTGCTTGCTGACGAACAGGAACAATATAATGAGCGGGATAACCGCCAACAGCGTGCCCGCGACGACCATGGCATAATCGGTCACATAAATGCCGTTCAGGGAGGAGAGCGCCACCTGCAGCGTAAATTTGCTTTCGTCGTTCAGAATAATCAGCGGCCAGAGATAATCGTTCCAGGAACCGATGAAGGTAAATGCTCCCAGGAAAGACAACGCCGGGCGAAGAATAGGGATGGTGACGTTCCAGTAGAGCCGGAAGTAACCGCAGCCGTCGATACGTCCGGCATCTAACAGCTCGGATGGAACGGCTTCCTGCGCGTATTGGCGAATCCAGAAAATGCCGAATGCATTGGCCATGCCGGGAATGATCAATGCTTTGAATGAGCCCACCCACCCGAACTTCGCCATGATGACGAAGGAAGGAACGAGCGAGAGCTGCGACGGCGCCATCATTGTGGCGAGCAACAGGACAAACAGCCATTTTTTGCCCGGAAAATTGAATTTAGCGAACGTAAAGCCGGCCAGGGAATCAAAAAACAAGACGAGCAAGGTGCTGCAGGAAGCTACGAACAGCGAATTGAGAAACGCGCCGACAAAATCGACATTATCGAACACCCGCGTCACATTGCTTATTAAATGCGTCCCGAACCAAAACTTGGGCGGGAAGCTGTAAATTTCCGCCGTCGTACGGGTGGCCATGACGGACAACCAGTAAAAAGGAAAGATCGAAATGACGAGTCCGATAATCAGCCCGAAATATAGCAGGATGGCAGACTTTCTTTTAACCATGCGTATCACCTCGTTTATTCATCTTTGGCACCGCCCTGAACTACCCGCCAGTTGAAGATCGAGAAGAGGGCAATTAATATGAACATACCCCAGCCGACGGCGGAGCCGTAGCCGAAGTAATTGTTCACGAATGCCTCCCGGTACAGGTAGAGAACGATGGTCAGCCCCCCGCCGCTAACGCCGCCGTCGTTGCCGACGAGCACCTGCGATTCGGTGAAGATCTGCATGCCTCCGATGGTAGAAGTAATGACGGTGAAAAGAATAATCGGCCGCAAATTCGGGATCGTAATGCGGAAGAACGACTGGATGCCGGTTGCTCCGTCAATTTTGGCGGCCTCATAGAGGACAGTGGGGATGCTTTGGAGTCCCGCCAAATAAATGATGGCATTGTATCCGACCCAGCGCCAGATGACCATGATGGACACCGCCAGCTGGATGCCCCAGGTCTTGTTCAGCCATTCCACGGGGGAAAGGCCAAAGAGGGACAGGAAATAGTTCAGCAGCCCGTAATTGTTGGAGAATACGGTGCTGAACACAATGGCAACCGCAACGAGCGAAGTGACGTTCGGCAAGAAGTAACCGATCCGGAAGAAGGTACGAAACCTCGTGAACGACGCATTCAGCAAAAACGCGATGATAAGCGCGAAGAACAGCATCGGAATGGACGAATAAATCCAGATCAAGAGCGTATTGCCTACCGCTTTCCAAAATTCGGGATCGGTGACCATGAATTGATAATTGTTGAGACCGTTAAAGGTCATCGTGCCAATGCCGTCCCATTTCTGGAAAGAAAGATACATCGAGAACAGAATCGGAAATAAGCCGAAGACGGCAAACAAGATATAAAAGGGGGAAATGGCCAGGTATTCTTTTCGGTGCTTCCAAATTTCAGACGCCAATCCTCGCTTCCGTACAGAGAGCTGCATGGAGCTTCCGGGATCGATTTGAGTTCGGTTCTGTAATGGTTGAGCCATAAGAATCTACCTCCATTGTGCGATGGTATGAGGCCTTAACGCAGCAGCTCCTTTTTCACTCTGGATAGCGCGTCTTTCCAAGCCTTATCCGGGTTTTTGCCTTGAAGGGCAACCGATGACAGCTCACGGTTTACGATACCGTTTAGGTTGGAGTATTTCGTCCCGAAATAGGCAGGCTTCACGTTGCGCGCGGACTCCGTAAAAATTTCACCGGTAGCTTGGCCGCCGAAAAACTCCTCTTGCATCTTCATGACATCCGAATCAAGCGCCTTGGAGGCGGAAGGAAACAGATTCAGTTCCTTGAAGCTGGTCACCTGGTTCTCGGAATTCAGCAGCCACTTCATCACTTCGAAGGACTCCTTCGGGTATTTGCTCGTTTTCATAATGGCGAGGAAAGAGCCGCCGTTATTGCCGTCTCCGCCCGGAGCTCTCGCGACGCGCCACTTGCCCGCCGTATCCGGAGCCGCGTCCATTAGAATTTGTTTAGCCCATACGGCGCCAACGAAGGATGCGATCTTTCCGTTGTTCATTGCCGCGTTCCACTCGGTGGAGAACGTGCCTGCATTGGCGAGCAGGTCCATTTGCGAGGCTTTTACCGCAAGATCCCACGCTTTCTTCATGGAAGAGGAGGGATCCTCGCCAATGAAATTTTCGTTTTTATCAAAATAAACTTTATCCGACTGCGAATTGACCTGGTTATACACCTGTCCAATGTTGTCAAGCAGCTTCACCTTGCCGCCTAACGCCTTCTGAAGCTTCTCGCCCGCGGCGAAGTAGTCTTCCCAAGTGCCCATCATCCGATGAACCTCTTCCGGGTCGGTTGGAAGCCCCGCTTGATCGAACAAGTCCGCGCGGTAAAATAAGGCGGTCGGGCCCGTGTCGATCGGCATGGCGATCATTTCGCCCTTCGGCGTGACCCCAAGCTGCCATTTCCAGCCGAGGTAGTCCCCCTCGATGTCCTTTGCTCCGAGGTCGTACAAGTTGTAGAACCGGTCGGCGCTTGGAAACAGCTCGGTAACCCAGTCGTTAAAAGCCACGATATCCGGGCCGCCGCTGCCTGCGGCGAGCGTCGTTTTCAGCTTGGATTTGAAGTCGCCCCCGATTTTTTGGGCGTTGATGCGAATGCCCGGAAACTGCTTCTGGACCTCGTTGATCAGGTTATCGTCCAGACTCCGGTTCCAGTACCAAAGGGTAAGCGTTTTCATTTCGCTGTTAGATGAAGTTCCGTTTGAACATCCGCTAATTATGAAAACTAGAAGCAATAAACACGTTAATAATCCTCGGTATTTTGCCATCCTTTTCGGCCTCCCATCGCGGCATTTTGGTACTGCGGCAACCTCACCACCTCTTAAAAACCCTGAAATGTGTGTTCGACTTATAGAACATTATAGACGCATCCCATTCGATTTTGAACTCGCTTTCCCGAAATGAGGCGATGGTAGGACACCGCCCGAAATGCCATTATATTGCGCATGGGTTTATAGTCATAAGGAAGAACGCCACGATATCCCATAATAATATTTGCGAACTTCGTGAATATATTGTTAGATAAAACTGATGAAGTGAGACATCCTATTACCGAAAGGAATGATAACGTGATCATTATGATAAACGGGGCTTTTGGTTCAGGTAAGACTTCCACAGCCCAAATGCTGCAGCCATTAGTTGCGAATAGCATGATATTTGATCCTGAAGAAATTGGACTTATGATTAGAAAGCTCGTACCCGAGGAAGTAAGGCGCATTCATGAACAAACGGAAGATTTCCAGGACATTGAACTTTGGAAAATCTTGACCGTAAAGGTGGCGGGAGAGGTGAAAAAGAAGTATCAAAAACACTTGATTGTGCCCATGACGATCTATAAAGAGGAAAATTTCAATTACATTTACAATGGATTTAAAGAATGGGATGAAGAACTCTATCATTTTTGTTTAATAGCCTCGGAGGACACCATATATAACCGATTAGTCAAGCGCGGTGACACCGTGGGGGGATGGTCATTCCAACGGACAGCTGCATGTATCGAAGCATTTAGGAAGGATATATTTCAAGAGCATTTAATTACGGATCACTTAAAGACAACGGAAATTGTAGACATTATTTTAAAGAGAATAAACAACTCGACGGCGAGTTTGACTTCACCTAACAATGAATAGGGCTTTTAACATCCGCAACGATCGAGGTTGTGCAACCAGGCTCAGCAAGGGAAAAACTTTTCATTTGCCTGTTGACAACAATAAGAAAATCGTTTATCTTTAATTCAAGATATTTAAATTAAAGATAAACGCACATCATACAAATGCTATCGAAAATGAAATTGAGCATTGTGTGGAGGGACAGAAATTTTTTTACATCTTATATCTTAATTTTAAGATAATTAACCGAGGAGTGATTCTTATGTAGATGTGCCGCAGTTAAGGCAAGAAAACGTCGATTTTTTTACCGGCGCGCTTGCGAAGAGAGAGGCATGACGTGACCATTAGATAAATTCGCTAAGTAACTGTAAGATCAACGCCATAACAATATTGGGGAGATGAAGGAAATGATGGATTTGGGACTTCTTGTTATTCGGGTAGTGGTAGGATTGTTGTTTGTAGGTCATGGAGCACAGAAACTGTTCGGCTTGTTCGGGGGATACGGCCCTAAAGGGACAGGAGGCTGGATGGAATCGGTTGGCATTCGTCCGGGTGTTGCTATGGCTGTCTTTGCCGGAGTATTGGAACTGCTGGGCGGGGCTTTGTTCACTGCGGGCCTGTTCACGGCAGCAGCAGGAGTGATGATTGTAATCACCATGGCAGGCGCAATAGTTAAAGTGCATGGGCCTAACGGCCTGTGGGCAACGGCAAACGGATATGAATATCCGCTGGTACTCGTGGCTTTAGCTATCGGCGTTGCACTAACCGGAGCAGGAGCTTATTCGCTGGATGCGCTGTTCTTCTAATCTGAAACGCGGGGATGAGATTTTCATCAATGATATAGCGGTCTATACAAAACGGCAGTCCATGGGCTGCCGTTTTGTATGAAACCCTATCAGGCAGCCGATAGCGGGTTCTTCAGTAAACCCCAGCCAAATGTTATAATTAGAGCGGTTTTAAATACCTCAACATTTTAGGAGAGTTACATTATGATCATCCAATTCATTCGTTTAAGGTAGTGTAAGGTACAGATCACTTAACCCGTCTATTTTTTTAACAAATAGGTTGGGTTTATTTGACTGTGCCTTTTTCATTCACCGATTACGAATGAATGGGGTGCTTTTTTATGTCCAAACCTAGTAAAAAGATGATGTGTGCAGCTGTTATTGCACGATTCCAAGAGATATTTAGATGCCCGGTATGTAACGGTCACATGCAAATGATCAATTTACAAAGTTTAATTTGCAGCAACCGGCATTGTTTTGATATAGCGAAGCAGGGATATGTGAACCTATTGTCGCTAGCCAAAAAAACCAAATATGATAAAAGAATGTTCGAACATCGAAGAATGATCAACAGAAACGGATTTTTTGATCCCTTGAATGCTGCGGTAAGCAATAAAATAATTAATCAACTCGGGAACAATGAACCGACAAGCATACTAGATGCAGGGTGTGGGGAAGGCTCTCATTTAACTGAAATTCAAGAAAAATTATTTCGAAAAACAACCAATTCTCTCTTGGCGGTCGGAATCGATATTTCCAAGGAGGGGATCAGCAGCGCTGCGGCTGAATATTCCAATGCTATTTGGTGTGTTGCAGACATTGCGAACTGTCCATTTGCCAATCATCGATTCGATTTCATTCTTAACATTCTATCCCCGGCTAATTATTCAGAATTTAAAAGACTGATTGCGGATGAGGGTATGGTTATAAAGGTCATTCCTGAACGGGATTATCTTAAAGAATTAAGAGACATTTTTTACGAAGGATCTGAAAAACAGGTTTATTCAAACGAAATGACGCTGGATCACTTTATTGAACATTTTGAGCTAACAGACGTTGAAAATGTTCGATATCAGGTGAACTTGGGAGAGTCGTCCATTAAACCATTACTTGGAATGACGCCTATGTCCTGGGGGACAACAACGGAACGTTTGCGAAAAATCCAAGAGATGAAATTACAACAGGTCACTATGGACTTCAAGATTTTGATTGGTAAGAAATAACCTTAGTGTAATAGGTCAACGGCGGCAGCTGACACATGATGATCGGCTGCCGTTTTTATTAAGGTAAAGGGCAGGATAACGCAACAATCGAATTGTTTAGGGAGTTTTATATAGTAAAGGGGGCGATGAATTTCTTGAGGAGTATTACCAATTGGGGGATTATTTTGGGGTTATTATTTTTAATCCTTGCTGGATGCGGTAAAGAGATTTCAGGCGATGAAAAAAATGCTGAGCAATACGTCGAGCAACAAGGGTATAAAGTTATTACACGAAAAGGCGAAGTTCAAAAATACGTTTTAGACAAAAGCAAATTTTTCGAAGGAAGTGTGGAATCAACGTACAATCAACAGATATGGGGCGTTCAAAAAGAAGAACCCGACAAGTATTTCGGGAAAGAAATAACCGAATACGGATTCACAGTGAAAAATCATCCCCTAGAGAAAAAATACAATACCGAAACCAACGTCTCTGTCATGGTTTGCGATGGCAAAGTAATAGGCGGCACTTCATTCCCTGTTCAAGGAAAAGTGCTTTTAATGGGAGCGCCTTTCTCACTTGACGGTAAAACGTTAGAGGAAGTAACTGGACTGACTTATAAAGAGTGGTCCGAAAAATGGGGAAAGAAATACGGAAGATGACAGACTAACCGGAAATACTAGTTCAATTAATTAGCCAACTGCCTTTGGAAGCACGTTGGCCTAATTCTGAAATTAATGGCAGTTATGCAGAATATCTCATGTAAGGATGAGGGGGAGCGATATGGAATACGGAGGGTTTTGTCCAGCGGTACAAAAGGTTATAGCTCATGGCTTATGCTGGGAATATTTCTTCGCTGGGCGTGGTGGTCCCACAGATACATTTCATTCGGATTGAGGCTGTCCGCTTCATTGCATATAATGAAGGTACCACCCTTCGGGGAAATCGTTAAGGGAGGCTGCCATGAACGAGACCGCATTTGACGAACCATTATTTGCAAGCTTGAAGCCGGGCTTAACCTCGTTCTGTTACCGAATGCTAGGCTCCATGGACGATGCGGATGATGCCGTACAGGAGACGAGTATTCGGGTCTGGCAGAGCTGGAGCACGTTCCGGCAGGATTCCTCATTCAAAACGTGGGTCTATCGGATTGCCTCCAACCTGTGCTTGGACAAGCTGAGACAATCCAAACGCCGCGCACTTCCCGTTGACCTATTCGATCCGGCCGTCGACATCGTCGAGCCGCGCGACACGCTGCCGGACTCTGCATGGATCTGGCCGTCTCCCGACTTTGGGGGCAATCCGGAGGATCGGCTCGTCCGCAGAGATACCCTTCAACTGTGCTTCATCGCTCTCCTGCAGACCTTGCCTCCGCGGCAGCGCGCGGTACTTCTTTTGAAGGATGTATTTGAATGGTCTTCCAAGCAGATTGCGGAAACGTTGGCGATGTCGCCGGCAGCGGTGAACAGCGCCTTGCAAAGAGCCCGAGAGACGATGGACCGGGCGCAGCTTCGCTCGGATGAGCTCAGCAGCATGGAGGTTCAACCGGAGCAGCAGCTGCTGTCCCGGTATGTGGAGGCCTTCGAGCAATTCGATATTGATGCGCTCGTCGCGTTGTTCCACGAGGAAGGCTGCATGTCGATGCCGCCCTTCCAAATGTGGGTCCGCGGCAAGGAAGATTTGGCCGCGTTCTATTCGCTTACTCGCTGGCATTGCGAAGGATCGCGATTTGTGCCCATTACGGTGAATGGCGGTTATCCGGCGTTGGCCCAGTATATGCCGGGCAAAGAGGGCTCTGGCCTGGTACCCTGGGGCATCCACGTCATCGAAACCAAAGAAAATCAAATCCTGCACGTTCAAAACTTCATTCATACGCCATTATTTTCGCGATTCGGGCTGCCTGAGCGAATTGACCAATGAATTTCGTCATTGGCTTACGTCTATATCATTGAGAGTAACCAAATGACGAATGTCATGAGAGAGGTGTCTATTAAATTGGAAACAAGTCAACCGACGAAAGTAACCGTGCAAGCTATCATTCAAGCCCCTGTCGAGAAGGTATGGCGTTATTGGACCGAGCCGGATCACATCACGAAGTGGAATCAAGCGTCCGAGGACTGGCATGCGCCGAGAGCCGAAAACGATCTGCGGGTCGGGGGCAAGTTTCTGACACGGATGGAAGCGAAGGATGGCAGCATGGGCTTTGATTTTGGCGGCGTCTACGATGTCGTGAATCGGCATGAGGCGATCGGCTACGCCATGGAAGACGGAAGAAGAGTGGATACTGCTTTCGTCGATCAAGGGAATGAAACGAAGGTCATTGAAACCTTCGACGCGGAAAGCTCCAATCCCGTCGAGTTCCAGCAAGCAGGCTGGCAAGCGATCATGGACAATTTCAAAGCCTATACCGAAAAAAACTAATCATCGCGAAGAAGACGCCGGGGAGATGCCCGGCGTCTTTCTTTTTGAATCCTATCTCCGTTAGCCTTATCCTTGTGCCGCATCCATGTTCATGCAGTTAATGGCCCACAGATGGCCGTCCAAATCCACGAAGCCCCAATGATACATGGACCCATGATATTCGGGTTCAGCGTGCAATTTCCCGCCTAAGGAGACCGCGGTATTTACGATTTCATCAACCTTTTCCCGGCTCTCGAAGGCCAATGCGATCGTCATCTGCGCATACTTGCTCGTATCGACGGATTCCTTCTCCGTGAGCGTATTAAAGAATGCTTGATTGATCAGCATGACCTGCAGGTTGTCGCCGATCACGATAGCTACCGAATTCTCGTTATCGGGGAATTGCGGGTTGAGCTCGAATCCGAGTCCGGTGAAGAACGCTTTCGATTGTCCTACGTTTTTTACAGGCAGGTTGAAGCTCGTGAATGCGGACGTTAATGCCATTTTCAAAACACCTCTTCGCAAATTAGTTTGTGTTCATTTATGCCTTCGTTTATATAGACGACAGCCGATCCGTGAATTCATCGGTCTCATGGAATTTCGCTCGATGAGGATGAAAGAGTTTAAACCAATCCACTTTCACGGCAGTCGCAAGACATGGCGCACAGTCCGTTTTTAGAATTTAATAATATCGAGCGAATGAGCATGTTCGTTAACTCGGAACACGCACTGGGCCACAACATAGGCGAAGTTAAGCTATCGGGGAACATTAGGATACGGATATGACACGGAAAGGCGTGATATCGGGATCATTCATTAAGCCTCCTCCTAATAACATAAGATAAATGGATTGTAAAATCGGCAGCTTATCAGGAGGAATGAACGATGAATCAAGCATGCGAGCCTATCAGCCCTTGGGAGGAACACCGTTTTTGGCTGGAAATTCTGGACGATCACTCGATTTTTGTCCGTGACTTTCTGTCTCCTACGGAATCTCAATGGGTTGCATTGGCCCAACAGTACAGCGAACGATTCCGTTATTTGCTCGGGCTGCTGGCGCAATTGCCAAGTCGCAGCCTCCCGATCGATGACCCCGCGATGATCGAGTTCGCCCGTGTTGTCTATCCCGTAGCGGAAGGATACTATCGGCTGGAAGGTACGCTGCAAAACTTGCGGTTAACAAATCGAGTTAATTTAAATGCCACGCCTACTTATTTCAACGGAACACTGAATGAGAATCAGGAGTATCTGCGATTCTTGTCTTATGCACAGAAAGGACAGCCGTTTGAGGAGTTGTCGCTAGTCGCACTGCTTCATCTATGGATCGAGGATCAATTGGGTCACGCTATTCTGCTAAACAATGTTTTGGATCCCGTGGAAATCCCGCTTGCAACGAAAGCGCTGGGATTAGCGCAAGCCTTCCGCAATCATATGGCTAAAAACCAATCGATCGCGGGCTACTTGCGTTTCTCTCCTCCCGGCTTGCCCTTTCAACAACGGTTTGCCCGGGAAGTATCGCAAACCGTTGCCGAGTTCTACTCGTTTGTCGTGCAGATTATCGGGCAATTCGCCAATACGGAGCTCTTAAGCCGGACAACGCTGCGTTTTCTGGAACACCATTTGCCTGAGACCTGTTATTTTCTGCGCAAATTGAGCTGTTTTAATCCCGAAATCGTCATGATCCCATACTGTTCGTTAACGAAGCCGACCTTATATAAGACATAAGCGATTCCCGGAACTCATTTTACCGCGCCTGTGCTTATCAGCTTGACATGGGTTGTAATCCTGACGTCCGCTTGGGCAAACGCATCTCCCCAGTTGTCTTCGACCTTCTTCCATTCGGACAATTGGTAAGCCTTTGCATAATAGCCGAATCCAATCGGATCAACGCGGTAACGCTGAATTTTGTTGATAAGCTTGCCACACTCCAGTTGCAGCTGCCTTGAGACTTCCTGTTCCAGAACGGGAACAGGAATATTTTCTTTCCAGTTCGTCGCTTGTTCCGCTAATTCTGCCTCCGCGTGGATAGAAACGCTAAATTGGAACCGGTCTTCGCCATAGGCGGAATGAGTGTTGAGCTTGGCGTCTTTGATATTAACGGTAACAGTGCCCTTAGAAGGTAAAATGAACGTGAATTGGATCTGCCGTCCGATATCTTGCTGCAGCAATAGCAGCAAGGAGCTTTCCTTGTTATTAAGAGAACCGGCGTATTTTCCGTCATCGGTTAACAGTGCCGTTCCGACTACTTTTATTTCCCGCGGCATTGCCTTGATTTCCGTCACGTAAGGCGTAACTCGGGGATTGAGAAGCTGATCTTCCAATTGATAAGCATGAGTGAGAACGCATATCCGGTCTTCGTAGGAAGTCTCGATCTCTTCCAACAGCACGACTTCCAATCTCCCCTTATCGTCCATTTCCGATTCCATAATTTCAGCCACCGTACCATTGACCATAGCAATGTCAGCGTTGATCTCACTGCTTGGGTCCCGGAAAAGGACATCCATGTATGGATAGATCGACTTCTCGGTAAGCAGCTTTTTGCCGACCAGAACGGTTGCGAGCTTCCGTCCCGTTAACGCACCAATGCTCATGGAATCGAGCTGCTGACGGGATTGTCTGGTTGATAAGGCTGTTGCTTTCGTTATATTGTACTTTTTGGTTGCCTCCCGGCTAAATATAGGTGAGGAGGAAAAGGACTGCAACCGCCCCTCCTCATTGAGGTCTATTCCGTAAACCCCCATAATTTGCAGTTTCTCCAGAGCGGCAGGCTTACTGCATGCGGCCGTTGCCATCAGCATGATCAACGCGCACGGCAGTAGGTACCGTTTAAGTATTCTTTTCATGAATGCCGCTCCTTTCTTATGAACCGATAGCCAATCCCCCATAGCCACAGCAAGACTGGGAACAAGAAAGCGAGCAGGTACCCGGCTTTGCCGTATTGTCTTCCCATCCATTCAAGCTGCCAAACGGAAGGCTGGAACAACATCGAGAGCACAACGCAGCCAGCCAGAAACGCAATGGTGTAGTAGCGATGGTTGCTTGTGCGCAGCAACTTGTTCGCCCCCATGGCAGACATATACAGATAAGGGATAATCGTCGCGAACAGGATAATCAGATACAAGGCTACGAAAATGATCTCGAATCGCTCGACGAAAGGCAAGCGAATCAGCTTTAACAAGACGAGTGAAGGCCATACATATTCCTTGAGCGTTTCTTCGCTAAATTGAAGAAAGCTGACAACCGTAGCAATTGAATAGGTGATCAGCGCAAGCGTGTTCGCGAAAACCACACCCCGAATGGCGTGTTTCTTTTCCGTAAGGTACGGATACAGAACGAAGGCAAGCTCAAATCCCAGGAACGACAGCAGTGTGGATTTAACTGCCTGGATAATGTGCACCCATCCATTGTGTCCTATCGGAAGAAAGTTCAGCCAGTGGGCATCTTTAAGTCCCCAGAATAACGCTAGAGGCATCCAGAACGAACTCATGTAGACAAACTCGCCGAACCTTCCGACCAGCTTAAGTCCTTGAAAGGTATAAAGACAGATCGGGAGCACGAAAAGAAACATGAGAGTTTGATTGGAAATGCCCGGCAACACCCATACTTGGGTCAGGTGTACCGACCATAAGAGCATAACGAGCGCGCCTCCTGCTGTGTAACCGATCCAGAGGAGAGAGAGTCCCCTGCCGATCCAAGATCCGAACAAGCGCGGGAGTAGCTCATATAGCGTATCTTTTGGGTATTTCGACATAGCGGCAATGATCAGGATGCTGGCCGTCACAGCTATCGCATAGCCAATCAGCAAGGATATCCATCCGTCGGTACCGGTTGTTTCCACGAGATCTCGAGGCAGCGTAAGGATTCCGATACCGATTTGAGTCTTATAGATGGTGAAAACAAACTGAGTAAAGCTGATCTCATGATCCTTCTGGCTAAGCGGCCTCCTCAAGCTCCATTCCCTCCCCGTCCGCCGCTCCGGTTTCTTCCTTGCCGGCGAAGCTGTGACGCGTTGGTGGAGCGCGGACGCAGCTTAAGCATAAAGAGGGGGAGGCGAACAAATATATCCTTCCAATCACGTATATCAATCGGAGCAACGGGAATGCCGTAGGGAATGTTGAGCGTTCGCATAGACATGATGACCCCGACCAAAAGGAGCATGCCGATCACAATGCCAATCAACCCGAATAAGGAGGCCGCAATCATAAACGGAAAGCGGATAAGCCTCAAAGAAGACGCCATGTCATAGTCGGGAATGATAAAGGAGGAGATCGCCGTCAGGGCAACGATGATAACCATGATGTTGCTGACGATGCCCGCTTGCACGGCCGCTTGACCGATTACGATCCCGCCAACGACGCCAATCGTCTGGCCGACCGGGCCAGGCAGCCGCAGACCGGCCTCTCGCAGCATTTCGATCGATATCTCCATCAAAAAGGCTTCGATGATGGGGGGGAACGGAACGCGCGCGCGCGACTCCCCGATCGAAAGCAGCAATTTGAAGGGCAGAACCTCGAAATGAAACGCAATGAGCGAGATATAGAATGCCGGAAGGAATATCGTTATCAGCAAAGCGACAAAACGGAGCGCCCGGAGAAACGAAGCCACCAACCAACGGTGGCTGTAATCGTCTACCGCTTGGAAAAATGACACGAAAGTGACCGGTCCGACAAGAACCGACGGCGAATGATCGATAACGAGCGCGATGCGTCCTTGCAGGAGATGCGCTACCGCAGCATCCGGCCGCTCCGTCGTTTGGAATTGAGGCAATAAATTAAAAGGATGATCGTCAAGGTATTCGGTCAGTTCGCCAGTGCTCAGAACCGCATCGACGTCGATGCTTTGGAGTCGCCTCTCCATCTCGCTAACCAAATCCGGCTGAACGATATCAGACAAGTAGAGAAGCGTAATGGTCGAGCGGACTCGCTTGCCGATAATAAATGGGTTGAGCTTGAGCTCATGGCTTGGCAAATAACGCCGAATAAGAGCAATATTTTGCTCTCCCGTTTCTACGAATCCCTGATGAGCCCCTTTGATCGTCGACTCGGTCTGCGGTTCGCTAATCGCGCGCTGCGGCCAGCCTTGCGTGTACATGATCAGGGCTTCCGCAATACCGTCAACGATTAGCGCGCTTTTCCCGGTATACAGCGACATTTCGATTTGTGGCCAATCCGAGACCGTATGCACTCTGCCTACCGTAATTGGAGCATTCGAAAGTTCATTTATGGTTTCGGTTTCAGTAATAAGGGGCCGCAATACATCATGGGTTATAGATAGCTTGTCGACAAGTCCTTCGAAATAGAGCAGTAAAGCCCGTTGTCCCGATTTTAATTGAAAGGGCCGGATAACCAGATCCGGACTTTGACGGAATAAGTGCTGCGCGGTTTCCAAATTGTCGGCAAGCGATGTTGAAAGATCGTTCATTTTTCATTTCCTCCGCAAGGTCCAACAAGCTGGATTTATTTACTAAGACGTAGGTTGCGCATTTGGTAAAATTTTATTCACATTACTGGCATAACCAACGAGTTACTAAGGAGCTATCCCAATGACATTCGATAACATACGGAAGCAGTCTCTGGAGTTGGATCGATCCGCTGTGAATATGTCCCATGGAAGTTGAAACAATAAGGGGAACTCGGCAATGCAAGGGAGGGGGGGGCTTGGGCTCTAATTCGTATTGGTACTTGGGACTGAGCTTCATTAGTATTGTGTTGCAGGTCATTGTGTTTCATAGAAAACGAAGCGTCCACACCTATATGCAATTCTTAATTGGAGTTGAACTCTTATATATTTTCGAAGCAGTCATTTATATCTTCAACGGAAGCTACGAATATCATCCGAAGCTGCTTAGTAATCGTTATTACGACAGCCATCTCGGGGCCATAACCTCGAACTTAATCTCGATACCGTCTCTCGCTCTGATCCTTTCGGTATATCAACTAGGCTGGTTTTGGATAGTTGGGTTTATCGCCCTGCTAGCAGGGATCGAGTGGCTTTTTGTTGAGTTGCGTATCTATACGCTGTATTGGTGGAGGATCGGATATACTTCGTTGGGTCTCCTGCTTTACTTCCCGTTGATAAAAATAATATATCCCTGGATGCTTAAGGCGAAGAAAGGGGGCTCGCGCGCGTTATTGCTCTTTTTATGCTTAGGTCCTATTTCCGGAACCATCCAGTTCTTGCCCTTCATATTATTCTTCAGCAGGGTTTACCGGCCTGGATGGTTTAGCGACCCGGCATATGACACAAGCGCTTTCGGTATCGTTTACTATCTATCCATTGTACTCATTACGACCTTGCTGCTTATGGTAAATTGGAAATACCGATGGATAAAATATGCTTGTTTGGAGACCATCCTTATCCTTGTAACCGTGCTCCTGAAACAAAGAGGAATCTTGATCAGTCAGATATGGTGGGACGTTTACCTGTATCTGTTGTTCCCCTTGTTGATCCTGATGATCGGAGAGGTATTTGGCAAGCATTTGGCAAGGGGAGAATCCCGCGGATTCTGGCCCCGCAGTTCTGAACGTACATAATAAAAAGCAGTAGTCCCCAAAAAACAGCAAGCGGTTAAGTAAAGGGAGCATTCCTTGACCATTCCTAACCGTCCTGCTTATATTCATTCGGCGTTACGCCAACCTCCTGCTTAAAGACCTTCGCGAAGTAGGAGTAGTTGGCATAGCCGACCTTCTTCGCCACGGCGAATACCGACAGATTGGTCGTTCGGAGCAGCTGCTTGGCGGCATTAATTCTCGCTCCGATTACATAGTTTCCAAGGGAAACGCCAGTCTCCTTCTTGAATAGTCTGGCCAGGTAATCGGGATGGAGGTAGACGATTTCCGCCAGGCTGATGCGGGTCAAATCCTCCCCGTAATGGGCATGGATATACTGCTTGATTTCTTCGGCAACGGATTTCGGCTGCTCGGCGAAATGGCGGTATTCCATGGCCGTGTGAACCAAGTACTTCAAGTAAGCCTCCAGATCCTCGATCGAATGAAGGGAATGGGCGAGCAGCCGTTCATTGGTTTTACCCGCGTAGAGTTGATGCGCCTGAATGCCCTTCGACTTCAGGAAAGCGTAAACGAGCTGCATCATATCCAGCCGGAACAAGCTGAGGACGGAGGTGGAGAAATGGTTCCGGTGCACCGATTCGTTTAAATACCGGGTGGTCTCCTGAAGGAATTCATCCGGCAGGTTCCGCTCCAGCAGCTTCTCCAGTCCGGTCAGGTCCGGTGGCTGATACGATTCGTCGGTTTGCCGGAGACCATGCTCCACGAAAAAAATACGGTTGCGCCGCATGGCGATCGCCTGATTGCGCTCCAGCAGCTCGCCGATGACCGGGCTGATGCCCTCGAGCCGACCGGACATGGCGACGATGCAGCAGGCATCGCATTTCAGCGAGCGGTTCGCCTGCCGGATAAAGGCGGCGCATAGCCCGTCAAGCGTCTCGGAGTCGGGGGCTACCTTCCATTTGAGTACGGCAATCCAGTTATGCGCGTTGTATTCCAGCACCGTTTCCACCGTAAATTGCGGATGCTGGAACAGCTCGTATAGGACGTTAAGCAGCGCGAAGTCGAACAGATTTTTTTCCTCAACGCCCATGCTGCCGTCATAAGGAAAGAGATTAAGCAGCACGGGCTGAATGAGATCATTGCGGTCATACGGGAGATGCTGTTCCTCAACGGCGAGCAGGATATCCGCGGCCTTCAGAGGGCAGGAGACGCTGCCGCTGATCAGCTTGCGCCAGAAGTGCTCCAGCATTTTCGCTTGATTGCGCTGCCAGTAGTAACCCTCCTTAATCGCTTTCTCCTGCTGCTGCTGTTCTTTCGCCCGCTCAACGGCTTTGCGGATAATAAGCATCAGCTTATCGAATTGAATCGGCTTCAGGAAATATTCGAAGCTACGCAGCTCGATCGCTTTTTGCGCGTAATTGAAGTCCGCGTAGTTGGTCAAGAAGATCGCCTGCACGTTGTAGTTCTCCTCGCGAATCCACGCCAAGAGCTCCAGACCGCTTCCCTGCGGCATTTCGATATCGGATATAAGAATTTGCACGTTATGCTTCATCAGAATATCCCGCGCCTGGGCGACATTGTGGGCCGTATAGACGCCCTCGATGCCAAGCGAAGCCCAGTCGATCTTCTTCTCCAGCGCGGTTACGACAAAGTAATCGTCATCAACAAGCAATACATTCATGGGCTACACTCCCGTCTCGTTCGAATTGGCCGGAAGCTCCGGAAGATAGAGGGTCACGGAGGCGCCGCCGCTAGGCGGATTCCCGAAGCGGATTTGCGCAAGCTCGCCGTACAGGTGCTTCAATCGCTGAACGGTATTCATAATACCGATTTGCGTGCCAAGCGTCTGATCAAGCGGCTCTCCTTGCTGGAGCTTTTCCAAGACTTCCGGCGGAAAACCCGGCCCCGTATCCGCAATCCGGATGACGGTCATTCCTTGCTCCTCCACCATCTGCCGATCAACGGTCAGCGTAATGAGCACCTCACGATCCCGCGACACCGCGTATTTGATCGCGTTCTCGACAAAGGTCTGCAGCACGAGAGGAGGGATCGGGACATCCCGCGTCGACTCGCCTTGCTCAATCCGGTACAGGAACGAGCTGCGGTAGCGGTTCCTCTGAATTTCGAGATAAACCCGGACATGCTCGATTTCGTCCTCCAGGCGGACAAAGTCCTGACCGTTCTGGAAAATATACCGGAAGTACACCGAGGTGGATAAGGCCATCTGCTGGATTTCTTCGGTCATGTCCATCTGCGCCATGCTGTGAATGGTCGTCAGGCAGTTCAGGAAAAAATGCGGCTTGATCTGCAGCTTCATATAATCCAGCTGAATGCGCTGCTTCTCCAGCTCACGTTCGTAAATGTCGATCTTGTAGGTTTTAATCTGGTTAACGAGCTGGGCGAATTGCCTGTTGGCCTTCTCCAGCTCCACGATCTTGCTGCCCGTACTGTCGAGCGGCTCCCCGTCCTCCGTCCAGAAGGCGAGATTGTAGGAGAAGCTCTTGATCGGCTGGAGCACCTTGTTCTTAAAGTACAGCATGATGAAGCTCAGGCTGCAGGCAACAATTACCGCGAGCAGCACGATCAGCAGCTGAACGATCATGATTTTCTCGAACGCGCCGAATTGAATGACAAGCTTCACGAAGAAGGCTGCGTTATCGAACTCGCCGTTGACCGTTGTTCTGGTCTGGAGAGTGTTCATGATGGAGGAGCGGTCCTGCTCCTGTTCAATGTTCAACAGCTTGCCTTTATTCGAGATGGGGCTGGTTACAAGACTGCCGTCCTCGGCCCGCAGGGAGGCGTAGCCGTTCTCGCCCAGGTTAATCTGGCGGAGCGGCAGGATCAGATCGTCTGCGTTGATCAGGCAGATCATGTAGCTGTCGTGATAAGGCACGATATTAACGATATAAAATTTACCGGCCAGCTGAATGGTTGACCAGCGGGAATAAAACTTTTCATAGATGACCTTGTCTTTGATGAAGACATTAATCTGCTGCTGCAGTTGCTGATATTCCTTGTAGGTCACCCTCATAGGCGCAATATTGAGCATCACGTTCTTCTTCTTGAAGAAGATAAAGAAGTTGTAGCTCTTGTCATAGCTGGTCTGAAGCTCGACGAATCGCTTGTACAACGCGTCGTTGGCCTTGATGAATTCCGTCTCGTTCGTGTCGTGGGTTTCCATCATTTTGACGTTCTCGTCGTTGGCAAGCGTCCAGCCCATGAAGTGATTCATGTAGGAAAAGTCGCTGTTAATCCGGTTGATGTACAAATAAGCGGTATCCCTCAAATCCCGCGCGGACTGCTGTTTAACGATCGTGATCGACGCAAAGCTGATGATAAAGTCCAGAATCAGCGCGGTAAACGAAATGACGAGAATGATTTTGACGTAATGCTGAATCGGATACAGCTTGTTCTCCGACGGTTTGGCCATATGCCCCGCAACTCCCCGCTATCCACCTCTATTGAAAGGAAATCCGTGTGTCAGATAATTATAGCCTTGGCTTTCGAAAATGCAACCGGTTGCAACCCCTTAATCGGGCGAAGGTCCGAATAATGACAGCAAAAAGTCTGGATTGTAGGGCAGCCTGAGCCGTGAATCTCCGTTAAGGCCGAAATCGGGTTTGCTTGCATCCGAATGTCCGGAATTTGCATCCATGAGGTCCAAATCTCGCCGCCGCAAGCACGTATACTGAAGGCAATCACACAGCAAAGGGAGGTACGCATTCATGATAAACAGTTCATCGAGCGGTAATCTGCATCGTTACGTAACGAGAATCAGCAGAAACTGGGGCTTATACCTGCTCTTGCTGCCGGCTGTCGTGCTGCTGCTCTGTTTCACGTATAAACCGATGTACGGGGTCATTATTGCCTTTAAAGATTTCAAACCGGCGCTTGGCATTATGGACAGTCCCTGGGTAGGGTTCAAATATTTCGAGAAGTTTTTTCATTCCTACCAATTCTCGGTCACCATTAAGAACACGGTATTCATCAGCTTGTACAGCTTTGCAACCTTTCCGCTTCCGATTATATTCGCCATTCTCGTGAATCAGCTGAGGCAGAACCGGTTCAAGCGGGTATTTCAGACGATTACGTACATGCCGCATTTTATTTCCACCATCGTTATCGTTGGTCTCATGATGATCCTGCTGTCGCCGGGGAGCGGACTGATCGGCAACATCTACCGGCTATTCGGCGCCGAAGCTCCGAACCTGATGGGCTCGGCCAGCATGTTCAGCAGCCTGTATGTATGGTCGGACGTCTGGCAGCATACGGGATGGGACAGCATTATTTATCTCGCGGCTTTGTCCTCCGTAAGCCCAAGCTTATATGAAGCGGCAACGGTGGACGGGGCCAGCCGATGGCAGAAAATCCGCTACATCGACATTCCGATGCTTATCCCGACCGCGGTAACCTTATTGATCCTGCGAATTGGCGGACTCTTGGGCGTTGGCTTCGAGAAGGCCTATCTGCTGCAAAACAACCTGAATATTGCGGGCAGCGAAGTGATCTCGACCTACGTGTACAAGATCGGGCTGCTCAGCTCGCAGTACAGCTTCTCGGCCGCCATTAATCTATTTAATACGGTTATTAATTTCACGCTGTTAATTCTGGTCAACTGGATATCGAAAAAATACTCCGAGAACAGTCTCTGGTAAGTCAATGCTTACGAAGTATGAATGGCTTCGCCATTCCTTTTAGAGAGGAGGATGAAACAGCTATGGAGGCTGCAACGAATTTAGCCATGCAACCGAAAAGAACCGGCAACAGCGATAAACGGCTGGAGGTCCTGCTCTATATTTGGGCCGCATTAGTCCTTATCATAGTGTTATATCCGCTTTATTTTATAATCATCGCCTCCTTCAGCGATCCTTCGGCTGTGGGAAACGGAAAGGTATGGTTATTTCCGAAAGGGTTTACAGTCGATGGTTATAAGGAATTACTGAATCATTCGAATATATGGATCGGCTACCGGAACACGATTGTCTATACGGTTGTGGGTACCTTGATTGGCCTTATCGTCAACGTTTCGGCGGGCTACGCCTTATCGAGAAAGGATCTGGTCGGACGCAAGTTCCTGTCTCTCTTCTTTATCTTTACGATGTTCTTCAACGGCGGGCTAGTGCCAACGTTTCTGACGATCCGCGATTTTCATCTGTACGACACGTTCCTGGTCATGGTGCTGCCGTTCTCGGTTGCCGTCTTTGATATTATCGTCGCGCGTACGTTTTTCCGGACGGGCATTCCGACGGAGCTATGGGAAGCCGCGCAAATCGACGGCTGCGGAAACCTGCGCTTTTATGCCCGGATGGTGCTGCCGCTCTCCAAACCCATTATTGCCGTGCTGGCTTTATGGTTTGCCGTTGGTCAATGGAATTCGTATTTCAACGCGCTAATCTATTTGCAGGATAAGAATCTATATCCGCTGCAGCTGATCTTAAGAGATATTCTGGTCACCAATCAGATGCAGACCGCGCTAGGCACGGGGGAAGCTGCCCAAATCGCGCTGCGTCTTGCCAACCTGCTGCGCTATTCCGTCATTATCGTCGCTACGGTTCCGATCATGTGCATCTACCCGTTTGTGCAAAAGCATTTCAACAAGGGGGTGATGATCGGCGCCGTGAAGGAGTAAGCAAGCAGTGGGGGAATTGCCATTATCCTTTTAGAGGGGGATTTATACATGACAACCGTTTCAAAGAGCTATACGAGAAAAATACTGTCCGGCCTTGCTTTGATTTCCGTGTTGGGCACAACGGTGCTTGCGGGCTGCAGCAGCGACAAGAATACCGATAATGCCGCTGCGTCCAATAACGCCGGCAACGGCAAGGCAGACAGCAACTTCCATGCCGAAGGGCTTCCGATTGTCGATAAGCCGGTCACGCTGGACGTTCTTACGATCCGTTGGGGCAATATGGGGGACACCTTCAAGAAGAACACCTGGCTTCAGGAGCTGGAGAAAAACTCGAATGTCAAAATCAATTGGCAGGTTATTTCCTCCAGCGACTGGGATGCCCAAAAATCGGTTATGCTGGCAAGCGGCAAAATGCCGGATGTGATTATCGGCGACCTGGCGTTCGGGGATTCCGATATCGTGAATAACCTGAGCATTTTCCGTCCGCTTGACGACTACATCGACAAATACATGCCGAATCTGAAAGCGGCCATGGCCGAAATGCCGGAGCTCAAGAAGCTGAGCACGTTCCCGGACGGCAAAATCTACTCGCTGCCCGCAAGGCTGCCATCGCGGCCGTATTCTTCCGTGCAGCCGGTGATCAACAAAGAGTGGCTGGACAAATTAGGATTGAAGGCGCCTGAAACGCTTGATGAACTTTATACGGTACTGAAGGCGTTCAAAGAGAAGGATCCAAACGGCAACGGCAAGGCTGACGAGATTCCGTACAGCGATCAGAAGGATCTGGACATGAACCTGTTCGCGCCGTTCGGCATTACGGATATCCGAGGCAACCATATGGTGCTGAAGGACGGCAAGCCGGAATATTTCCCGACGTCGGAGGCTTATAAGGCCGCCATTACCTGGGCGAATAAGTTGTACTCCGAAGGCTTGATCGATAAAGAAACGTTTACGCAGGACGACACGATGCTGACGGCCAAACGGCAAAACCCGGACAACGCATTGATCGGGTTCTCGTACCAATGGACGCCCGACGCGGTCTTTGGCCAATGGAGCAAGCAGTATGAGACGATCGCGCCGATTTCCGGACCGGACGGGAAGAAATATCAGATTGGCGATCCGAACGGAATGAGCATCCGCCGCAACGAGGTGCTCATTACAACCTCGAACGAGCATCCGGAGGTTGCGGCGCGTTGGGCTGATCAATTCTACACCGGCGAAGCAAGCATCCAGAACTTCTGGGGCGCGATTGGCACCTCCATCGAGAAAAATGCCGACGGTACCTATACGCTGATGGATCCGCCGGACGGCACAAGCGCGGATGCGTGGTACTGGGACAGCTCCCTGCGGGATTTTGGACCGAAATACGTAAGCCCTGAGTTTGAGAAAAACATCAAGCTCGATCCTGCAAGCGGCGACGGCCTGAAGCTGCAGCTCGACAGCTTGGGCAAGGAATACGTCACGCAGCCATTCCCGGACGTGATGTACACCGAAGAAGAATACGCGGAGCTGCCGACGCTTATTACGGATATCGAGAGCTACATCAAGAGCACCCGCGCCAAATGGGTAACCAAAGGCGGCATCGAGCAGGAGTGGGATGCTTACGTCAAGAAGCTGAACGACATGGGCCTCGAGAAGCTGATCAAGATTTACAATGACGCGTTCAACCGCTATATGGACATTAAATAAGGTTTTGCTGCTGCCCTGCGTACGGACTGCAGGGCAGCTTTTTTTATAGATCATGCTGGGAGGAACAAGAGATGACTGACAAACTGCGAGTAACCGTATGGAACGAGAACCGTCATGAACGTACGAACCCCAAGGCAAAGGAGATTTACCCGGACGGCATTCATCAGGCCATCGCGCGCTTTTTGACCGAAGCGGGGATGGAAGCGGGAACGGCGACCTTGGAGGAACCGGAACATGGACTTACCGATGAAGTGCTGGCTAATACCGACGTAATGATCTGGTGGGGTCATCTCGCGCACGACGAAGTGCAGGATGAAATCGTCGGCAAGTTGCATCAGCGCGTGCTGGACGGCATGGGGCTTATCGTGCTTCACTCCGGCCATTATTCTAAAATTTTCAAAGCTCTGATGGGAACAAGCTGCAGCCTGAAATGGCGCGAAGCCGACGAGAAGGAGCGTCTCTGGGTCGTTGCGCCGGGACATCCGATTGCCGAAGGGATTGGCGAATACATCGAGCTGCCGCAAGAGGAAATGTACGGCGAGCATTTCGATATTCCGGCACCGGATGAGCTTATCTTCGCAAGCTGGTTCGAGGGCGGCGAAATCTTCCGCAGCGGCTGCGCCTATACGCGCGGAAGCGGCAAGGTGTTTTATTTCAGACCCGGTCATGAAACGTATCCGACTTATCATAACCCCGCGATTCAACGCGTCATCGTGAATGCGGTGAAATGGGCGCAGCCGGTTCGGCGGGAGCTGCCAGTACGCGGTAATGTGCAGCCGCTTGAGCCCATTGGCGCGAAGGCATAACAAGAAGAGGGGGAAACGGTGATGAAGAGGTATCGAATCGGATTGATTGGTCTTGGCGGCATGTCGCATTCGCATATCCGCTGGATGGCCGAGGAAGGCCGCTTTGCCATTATCGCGGTGAGCGATGTGAATGAAGCTGCTTTGACGGAGAAAGGCGATTTGCTCGGGATAGCGCCCGACAAACGATACGGGGATTTCGTGCAGCTGATTAACGACCCGGATGTGGATGCGGTCGTATCGGTGACGCCAAATAACGTGCATGCGGATATCGTCCGCGCCTGCCTGCAGGCGGGCAAGCCTTACCTCGCGGAGAAGCCGTTCACCCGCGTATTCGAAGAGGCAGCGGGGCTGCTCGAGCTGTACGAGCAACAGCCGGTTAACGGGATGGTGGGATTCAGCTACCGTTATACGCCCGCTTTCCGCTATGCGCGGGAGCTTGTGCGGGAAGGGAAGCTGGGCAAGGTGCGGAGCTTTGCGATCCAATACCTGCAGGACTGGGGAGCGGTACCGAATCAGACGCCCTATATATGGCGTTTCAACAAAGACATTACCGGCACGGGAACGCTTGGCGATCTAGGCTCGCATATGATCGATATGGCGCGTTTTCTCTTCGGGGAATTCAAGGAGCTGTCCGCGCAGATGCGCACGTTAGTTCCGGAGCGTCCTGATCTGGCTACCGGCCGGATGGTAAAGATCGAGGTCGACGACTTCGTAAGCTTCCAAGGCCGGATGGCCGGCGATGAAGTCGGAATCTTCCAGTCGTCGCGTAACGCGATCGGCTCGGGCAACCAGCATGAAATATCGATCTACGGCGATGCCGGCACGCTTCACGCGTCGACGCTGAACCCGGACCAGATCGTCTGGATCCGCGAGGAGGCGCCGGGTCAGCTGGCAAGAGCGGTAATTAACGTGCCGGAGAGATGCCGGGTAACCCAGTACGGAGACTTTCTGTCGCTCTTGGACGGCACGGCTTCGGAGAGCCTTCCCGGCTTTATGGACGGCTACCGCAATCAGGAAATCATCGACGCGGTAATCCGCGCGAGCGAAGAGAAGCGTACGATTGCGATTTAAGCGCAAAGGTATCTGCGTTCAATGGACGCAGGTACCTTTTTTATTTTTCTGACAACCGAGTTCAGTCCCAAAATATGGTATTATGTAAGCGGAAGTTTATCGATTATTTTTAGAGAGGACTGATCTCGTTAAGCCATGAAAACGCGGAAAGTATGGGCTTCTGCGGTTATTCTGTTTCTTCTTGCAGTCTCGTTCTATTTTCTAAATACCAGAGTGTGGGTGGACAAATACGAAATTAATGGCGACGCCATCTTATTCGAAAACAATAAATATGTTTACGCTGAATCCGACGCCGATCACCTTGGAAAGACAATTGGCATTGCCTATTCGGAAGGAAAGAAAAGGGGAATCACCGATTACATTTGGCCGGAATGGGTGTACGGTTACAAAGGCGATAAAGCCCATAGGCGTATTTTCGTAAGAGGGCTCATGGATATGGGGGATACTTATATTAGGCAGTAACAAGACATTAAAAGCCCGTCTCGGCCTTGCGGTTAGACGGGCTTTTTTCATTTTGATCATACCTTGACCTTCCGGAATGCAATGGACTTCCTGATTCTTTCGGTGTTATGATTTGTGCTGAAAATCGGACCTGTCGCCGGCGCCGGTCCGAATAGGCGCGGCTCCGTCCTTAATGTTATAATGGCGGGAAATCCTAACTATCGACGAGAGAGGGCACGGGCGTTTGAAATTCCGGAACATCTACCGAAACTATATACAGAACAACCTGTTCGTCAAAGTCATTCTCGTCTTCGCGCTTATTGTGCATGTGACGATTATCACGCTCTCGTACCTGCTCTTCGGTCTCATATCCGATTCCATCGTAAACAGCGAGCTGAACAACCAGAAGCAAGCGATGGAGCGGGTGAACCGTTATATGGAGCAGAAGTACGACTGGGTGCAGAACACGGTGCAGGATATCTACCGCAACAGCCTGCTGGCGAGCAACGCGTCTTACTTTCTGCGGCATTCCTACAGCGAATACGCGCAGTACATGCTCGACCAGAATTACGCGGGCGGCAACGAGAGCGCGGTTGATATCCTGAGCTATCTCGCGGACCGGATGGATGCCGATCCCGACATCCAGAATATCCTGCTGTACAGCACGGACATGCAGCAGCTGTACGCCTTCAACCGGAACGGCCCGCGACGGCTGTACAAGACCAATCCGACCCGCTCGTACATTCCCGAGATTATGGCGGCGGAAGGGCCCGTGGCGGCAACGCCGAACATCTGGATCCGCGGGCTGATCGGCCAATGGAACTCGCAGCTGTATTCCATGCGCGTCCAGGTAAACGATAAGAATACGCTTAAGAATATCGGACAGCTGCTCGTATACTTCGATTCCGGCATGGTGAACCGGTCGCTTGACCAGCAGCGGACCCCGCTCAAGGGCGAGATTCTGGTGCTGTCGCAGGACGGGCAGGTGTTGTCGGATTCCGCAAACCGATACTATGGACAAATCTTCCCGTACATGAAGCAAATCGGCTCCCTGAAGGAAACCGGCATGCTCGACGAGCCGTCGTACATCTCCACGCTGACGCAGAACAAAGCCGGTTATTTCGTTGTCGGCATCACGCCCAAGAGCGCGATGGCCGAGGCTTACGCGGGCCTCAAGCGGACGATCATACTGATCAGTACGATCTGCATTGTCGTTGCCGTCATTATTCCGTCCATCGTAATCGTCAATATCTCGCGGCGTACCAACCGGATCGTTCACTTCATGCGGAAGGTGGAGGGCGGAAACCTCACCGCCCGCCTGCAGGACGCCCGCGAGGACGAGCTTGGTCAGATCTCCCAGAGCTTCAACGAGATGCTCGATGAGCTGGGCCGGCATATCGACAGGGAATACAAGGCGGAGCTGAGGCATAAGCAGACGGAGCTTGCCGCTCTGCAAGCGAGGGTAAACCCGCATTTTCTCTACAACACGCTGGAGGTCATCCGGATGCGGGCGATGTCGCAGGGCGCGGTCGACGTAGCCGAGATGATCTACAGCCTCGCGGCGCTGTTCCGCAACTCGGTCAGCGCGAAAGCGGAGAACACGCTGGGCGAAGAACTCGAGATGTGCAGACTGTACCTGGAGCTGTTTCGGATCCGCTACAAAAACAAATTCGCTTACGAGGTCGAATGCGAACCGGAGCTGCTGCGGGTTCCGATCGCCAAGCTGCTGCTGCAGCCGATCGTGGAGAATTATATCGTGCACGGGATGGATTCCCGGCGCAAGAACAATCGCTTGATTATCGAAGCCGTGCAAGAGCAAGGCCTGATCCGGGTACGGATAAGCGACAACGGCAAAGGCATCGAGCCGGAGCAGCTCGCAAGCATCATGCGGCGGCTGAAGATGCCGGAAACCGAGGAACAGCAGTCCTTCGGGCTGCGCAGCGTGCACGAGCGGATCGAACTGGTGCATGGACCCGGCTACGGGTTAAGCATAGAAAGCACGCCCGGGAAAGGGACATCGGTGACGGTGACTTGGCCCGCGGCTGAACAACAGGAGGAAGCTGGCGATGTATAAAGTATTGCTCGTGGATGACGAACCGTTTATCACGGAGGGGTTGAGCGACGCCGTTGATTGGTCCGCCTTCGGCCTGGAGGTCGTCGGCAGCGCCGAAGACGGCGAGGAAGCGTTGGAACGACTGCGCGAGCTCCGGGTCGACCTGCTTATTACCGACATCTCCATGCCGATCATGACCGGACTCGAGCTGATCCGCAAGGCGAGGGAGCTGCAGCCGCAATTAAAGGCGATCATCCTGAGCGGGTACAACGAATTCGATTTTCTGAAGGAAGGCATGCGCCTCGGCATCGAGAATTACCTGCTTAAGCCCATTAACTTCGGGGAGCTTGAGGCGACCTTGGCGGATACGGTACGGAAGCTGGAGGCGGACAAGCCGGCGGAGCCGTTTGGGGAAGACGAGATCGGCATTCTGCGGGACAACGTCATGACCCGATGGGTAAACGGGCGGATCGCTTTGCCCGAGCTGACGGAGCGGACCTCGCTTCTCGGCATCGATCTCTCGAAGCCTTACGCGGCGCTGGCGATCATCCGTTTTCGCCCGGAACAGGGGGCTGAAGACTACAATCCCGACGATTGCATCGCGGATCTCCTGGCCGAGGAGACGGACGGCCTGTTGCTTGTTCCCTTTCGCAACGAGGAAGGCGAGCTTGTCGCCGTCTGCTGCATAAACGGGGACCCGCGGAATCAAGCTAAGGTAACGGAAGCCTTGGAAAGAGCGGCGGACAAATGGGAGCACAGGCAGCTCGGCCCGCAGATCGCGCTCGGCGGGATTGTGGCGACGGCCGATGCCGCCGCAAGCTACGCAGAGGCGCGCAAAGCGCAGCAGTTTTTCCTGGTGCGGCATGACCGGCATTTGCTCGATTATGCGGCCATTTCCGCGGAAACGGCGGCTCTTCCTTCGGGACTGTTCGAATGGGAGGCGTATGCCAAGGCCATTCTGGCCAAGGACAAGAATGAGCTGGCGGAGGTTATCGAACGCGATTTCGCGGCTATACGGTTGGCGGAGAGCTTGCATCCCGTCCGGGCGAAAGGCGCAGCTATCGAGCTCATGATTCTGATGAAGATCGAAGTCGACAAGCTTGGACGAGCGGATGCCGCCGAGGTGTTCCAAGGCGCGCTCGACCAGGCGGTAACCGCGGCAACGCTCGAGGGCGTGGAGAAAGCCGTGCGGACGGCGGCATTCTTCGCGGCCGATTCGTTCTCCGGGGAAGACATGAGTCCCGTCATCAAGCAGGCGCTGCGCTACATCCACGAGCACTACGCGGAGGCGCTGACGCTTAAATCGCTTGGTCTCCAATTTCACATTCACCCCAATTACCTCGGGCAGCTATTTCACAAGCAGACGGGGGATACGTTCACGGATTATTTGAATAAATATCGTATCGACAAAGCGAAGGAACTGCTGGCGGACAGCCGGCTCAAGGTAAACGAGATCGCGAGACAGGTCGGGTACTGGGAGACAGGCTACTTCTACAAGCAGTTTAAGAAGCATGTCGGGATGGTGCCGGGCGATTTTAAGGAGCTGCTGTGACGCCGAGGCGTCATTCGCGGTTCCTTTCTTTATTTTGTACACATATTCTTTGTTTTCTATTATTTTTGAAAATGTTTTCATCTTCTAAGATGAAGTAGCAAGAAGTCGCGACTACTGAATTTGCTACACAGACAAAAGGGAGGCAACACCAATGGGAATCCGTAAAAAGGCTTCGATCGGCCTGACGTCCGCGATGGCCGTCATGCTCTTGCTGAGCGCCTGCGGAAGCAACGGCGGCAACAATGGCAACAATGGCAACAGTGCAGCAAGCAACAACACATCTTCGTCCAGCAACGCTGGCAGCAACGCCAAACCGGTCGAATTGAACTGGTACACAATCGGCACGCCGCAGAAAGACGTCGACAAAGTCATGGAAGCGGTTAGCGAATACACGAAAGAGAAAATCGGCGCTACCGTCAAAATGACGATGATCGACTGGGGCGATTACAACCAGAAGATGCAAGTACTGACGGCTTCGGGCGCGGACATGGACATCATGTTCACGGCGGCATGGGCGTTCGATTACGTGCAAAACGCGCGCAAAGGGGCTTTCGCTCCAATCGACGATCTGCTGGCGCAATACGGCAAAGGCATTACCGACACGCTGAACCCTGCCTTCCTGAGCGGCTCCAAAGTCGACGGCAAAAACTACGGCGTACCGGCAAACAAAGAGCTTCCGACATCCGAGGTATGGCGCTTCAACAAGAACATTCTTGACGAGAACAAGCTGAGCATCACGGACGTGCGCTCCCTGGAAAGCCTGGAGCCGCTGCTGAAAACAGTCAAGCAAAACAACCCGGACGTGACGCCGCTGCAAGTGGACAAGACCTTCACGCCTTACATTCCATACGATTACCTGATCGAGAAATTCCCGCTGGCCGTGAAGCTTGACGACTCCAGCTACAAAATCGTAAACGTATTCGAAACGCCGGAAATGAAGCAGGCACTCGAAACGATGCATAAATACTACCTGGCCGGCTACATTCCGACGGAAGCCGCAACGCTGGAATCGTCCTCGGACGTGCAGGCGACGGGCAAATGGTTCGCCGACAAGGCGACGACGCAGCCGTTCGCGGACAACGTATGGTCGACCAGCTACGGCTACCCGATCGTGTCGACGCCAATGAGCGACGCGCTGATCTACAACGCATCGGTTATGGGTTCCATGCAAGCCATCTCCGCGAACTCGAAGCATAAAGAGAAAGCGATGGAATTCCTGAACCTGCTGAACACCGATCCGGTTCTCCGCAACATGGTTGACTCCGGCATCGAAGGCACGCATTACAAGGTAACCGACGGCGACTACATGGAGAACCTGCCGGAATCCAAGAACTACGACATGCCGACATTCTCGCTCGGCAACATTATGATTACGCACCTGAACCCGGGCGATCCTGCCGACAAATGGGAACAGTTCAAGAAATACAACGATGCGGGCAAGCCTGCGGCACTACTCGGCTTCAACTTCGATCCGACGAAGGTGTCGAGCGAAATCGCGGCCGTGCAAAACGCGAAGGAATCCTTCTGGGCTCCGCTCATGACGGGTACCGTCGATCCGGAAAAATACTTGCCGCAAGCGATCAAGAAGCTCAACGACGCGGGTCTTGGCAAAATCATGGCCGAAGCGCAGACGCAGCTCGACGCTTGGAAAGCTGCGCAAGGCAAGTAAACCGTTATTTATAGCACCGAAGGGCGAATGCTCGGCATTCGCCCTTTTTTCAAAAACAAAGGAGACGAACGGGATAGGACATCCTGTACGTTCTTTTCCGCTCTAAGGGATGAAACTTGCGCCGCCGAAAGAGGACGGCATCAGCCGTTTCATCTTGAATTCTAAGAGTCTATATGTGTTTTTTTTATAGACATGGCTTAGAATTCTCCGGATTGAAACGCGCCACCCCGCCTTAAGGATGGGGAAGCCGTTTCACCTTGGAACGAATTGCCGCAGGCCCTTGGCGCTGCAAACCGACTTCGCTTAGAAAGGGTGAACCCCATGAAGGCCTTTGGGCGTTTCTTCAAAGACATCAATCGCAACAAAGCCCTGCTCCTGATGGTGCTTCCGGCTACCGTCTGGTTTCTTTTCTTCTCGTACCTGCCAATGCTCGGCACCGTGATTTCCTTCAAGGAATACCGCGTGCACGGGGGATTTCTCTCCAGCATCATCCACAGCCGCTGGGTCGGCTTCGATAATTTCAAGTTTCTGTTCAGCACAAACGACGCATACGTCATCACCCGCAATACCTTGCTCTACAACATTGTGTTCATCATCATTGGTCTAGTTCTGGCAGTGGCCTTGGCCATCGTTCTTTCCGAAATCGCAAACAAGCGGCTGGCGAAATGGTACCAGACGGGAATGTTCCTGCCTTACTTCCTGTCTTGGGTCATCGTCGGTTATTTCGCATATAGCTTCCTCAGCTTCGACCGCGGCGTGATGAACAAGATCGTCCAGGCGTTCGGCATGGATCCGCAGCAATGGTATTCGGAGCCGAAGTACTGGCCGTTTATCATCGTCATCGTGTTCCTATGGAAATCGCTCGGCTATAACAGCGTTGTCTATCTGGCCGCAATCATGGGCATTGACAAATCGCTGTACGAGGCGGCGATGATCGACGGCGCGAACAAATGGCAGCAGATCCGCAACGTTACGCTGCCGATGCTGGCACCTCTCATGACTATTTTGACCTTGCTGGCCATAGGCCGCATTTTCTACGCGGATTTCGGTTTGTTCTACCAAGTTACCCGCGATTCCGGCACGCTCTACAACGTCACGAACGTTATCGATACTTACGTGTACCGCGGCCTGAAGACGACCGGAGAGATCGGCATGAGCACCGCGGCCGGCCTGTACCAATCGTTCGTCGGCTTCGTGCTCGTCATCACGTCCAACTGGATTGTCCGTCGCTTCAATAAGGACAACGCGTTGTTTTAAAACTATCTGCCGCCTAAGGGCGGCGAAGCCGTTTCGCTTCGAGAGCAACTAGAAAGAAAGGAGCATCATCATGGCATCCCTTAGGAAAACCAAGGACTTCCACCGGCTGACGCCGGCCTGGAACGTCATCTTCAACCTCATTGCCGGACTGTTCGCGCTGGCTTGCGTGTTTCCGTTTCTGCTCGTCATGGTCATCTCGTTTACGGACGAGAAGACGCTTGCGCTGGACGGGTACTCGTTATTTCCGAAAAAATGGAGCACCGACGCCTACAGCTACCTGTTCAAGGCGGGCGACCAACTATTGCGCTCCTACGGCGTGACGATTCTCGTCACGGTCGTCGGCACGGTGATCAGCTTGGTCTTTATCTCGCTCTTCGCATACGCGATCTCTCGCAAAGGTTTCAAATACCGTAAATTTTTCTCGTTCCTTGCCTTCTTCACGATGCTGTTCAACGGCGGACTCGTACCGACCTACATCGTGACGACGAAGCTGCTTGGTCTCGGGAATTCCTTGTGGGCGCTCATTCTGCCGCTCGCGGTAAATGCCTTCTACATCATGATCATGCGCACGTTCTTCTCGACCATGATCCCGGACGCCATTATCGAATCCGGCAAGATTGACGGCGCCGGCGAGTTCGGCATCTTCTTCAGGCTCATTGTCCCGCTCGCGCTGCCGGGCCTCGCGACAATCGCGCTGTTCAACGTGCTGGGCTACTGGAACGACTGGTTTAACGCCCTGCTGTACATCGAGAACCCCGACCTGGTGCCGCTGCAATCGATGCTGATGCGGATCGAGAACAGCATGCAGTTCATTCTAGCCAACAGCAACAACGCCTCCTTGGGGACGGCCGTGCTGCAGTCGATGCCGCAGGATACGTCGCGGATGGCGATGGTTGTCCTCGCGACCGGCCCGATCGTGCTTGCTTATCCGTTCTTCCAGCGCTATTTCGTGCAAGGACTGACGGTTGGTGCCGTAAAAGAGTAATGCCCTTAAGCATTTAAGGTTAACGGAGCGAAGCATTAACCTCATTACGAACATTTCACACCGCATGCGGCCCGCGGCGCGGACAACCGCCTATGGGCCGTTTTTGCGGTTCGCATAAGCAACGACGCGATACAGTAACGACAAAGGGGAAAACGACCATGGAACAATTTAGACTGCCCAAAATCAATATGCCGCACCTGCCGCTGCCGCAATCCGTGCAAGCGGTGCTGGCGGAGGCGGAGACGCGCCTTGCGCACCGGCCGAAGCTGCTGCAGCTGTTCAAGAACTGTTTCCCGAATACGCTGGAAACGACAACCAAGCTGCTGGACGACGGTACGACGTTTGTCATTACGGGAGATATCCCCGCGATGTGGCTGCGCGATTCCGTCGAGCAGGTTATGCACTACGTACCGTTCGCCAAGGACGACGCCGATCTCCAGAGGATTATCGGCGGCCTGATCAAGCTGCATATGCGCAATATCGTTATCGACCCGTACGCGAACGCGTTCAACGAGATGGCCAACGACTGGCACTGGAACACTGACGACAAGACGGACATGTCCCCTTGGGTATGGGAGCGCAAATTCGAGCTCGATTCCATCTGCTTCTCGATGCGCCTCGCGTTCGCGTACTGGAAGGAAACCGGCCGCGCCGACATCTTTGACGCGGACTTCAAGGTTGCGATGCGCGCCGCGGTCGACCTGTGGAAGCGGGAGCAGCATCATTTCGAACGTTCGCCGTACCGCTTCGAGCGGGACAACGGCATCATGACCGATTCGCTCATGAACGATGGCATCGGCATGCCGGTCAACTATACGGGCATGATCTGGTCCGGCTTCCGGCCAAGCGACGACGCCTGCGATTTCCATTACAACATTCCGGACAACATGTTCGCGGTTGTCACGCTGCGCCAGATGCGCGAAATTGCCGAATTCGTCTTCCGCGACCTGTCGTTCGAGAAGGAAATGGCGAAGCTGGAGCGCGAGATCAATCACGGCATCCAGCTGTACGGTATTTACCGTCATCCGGAGTTCGGGCCGATCTACGCGTACGAGACCGACGGCTTCGGCAACTACTGCCTGATGGACGACGCGGGTACGCCGGGCTTGATCTCGATTCCGTACCTCGGCTATGTGGACGGAGACGATCCGATTTATCAGAACACGCGCCGTTTCGCGCTGAGCAAGGAAAACCCGTTCTATTACGAAGGCACGGCCGCGAAAGGCATCGGCAGCCCGCATACGCCGCCGGGATATATCTGGCATATGGCTTTGTCCATGCAAGGGCTGACAGCCAAGACGGACGAGGAGATTCTCGATATGATCGCGGTCTTGGAAGCGACGGACGCCGACACCGGCTTCATGCATGAAGGCTTCCATTCGGACGATCCAGCCGTGTTCACGCGCAAATGGTTCGCCTGGTCCAACAGCTTGTTCTCCCAGCTGGTCTATAAAGCGATGAAAGCGGGACTCCTCGATGCTTAATTCGACGATTATTTTCTATGATGGCGCCTTTCCGGGCGCCTCTGCCATTAACGGAGCGGAACTGGAGCAGCTGCGGGGCGTCGGCGAGGTATACGGCGCCGATGCGCTGGCGGCAAGGCTGGAAGGTGCGGAAGGCGGCGTATTCGTGTCGCTGCACGCGCCTTACTTCCCGGTCGCCGCATGGGAAGCGCTGCTCGGGTTCTTGAAACGCGGCGGAGGACTGATCAGCTTGGGCGGCGCGCCTTTCCGCGTGCCGGTGCGCAAGGAAGCGGGCCAGTGGCTTGCAGAGCCGGAGCAAACCGCGTATCACCGTCAGCTGCGCATCCACGAAATGCTGCCGGTAAAAGCGGAGCCCGTTCTGAAGCTGGCCGCTGTCGAGGAAATCCCTTTATTCAAAGGCAGAGAGGCTCTGCTTGACACAGCGGATACGTGGAACCTCGTGCCGCACGTAACCAAATCGAGCGACCTGCCGCTGCAGATGGGCTCGGCGGGTCCGATGGACGCGCATATTTACCCCGTGCTGAAGGGCATCTCCGCCGAAGGGCGGGAGGTTGCTGCACCGGCCGTGCTATGGGAGAACACGAAAGGCGATTTCGCCGGCGGACGCTGGCTCTTCGTCAACCAGCCGCTTGGCGCGAATTTCTTCGCGCGCGGCGGAGCTGAGGCGCTGCAGGCGTGGACGGCATTCTGCGCGGCCGGCGTGACCGAGCTGTGGCTGAAGCCGGGCTATGCTTCCTACGAGCTGCATGAGCGGCCGTTGCTGACGCTCCAGGCGCAGAAGCTGGGCCGTGGATCGGCGGGCAAGACGAACTGGACGTTCGACATTAAAGTCAGCCGCGCGGAAGGATCGGACGTGTTCGCCTGCCGCCACGAAGCGGAAATCGGCCCCGAGCTCGAGCTGAAGCGCATTCCGCTGCCCGTCGACATTCAAGCCGGTTATTATCAGGTGGATTGCGTCGCTAAGTCCTCGGACGGCGAGACGCGTCTGCTTCGCCAAGGCTTCTGGGGCATGGACGCCGGCTTGCTGAACACCGGCGGGCTGCTGTCGCGCGGCCGGGATTATTTCGAGAAGGACGGCCGGCCGATGCCGGTTGTCGGCATGACGTACATGACCTCGGACGTCGCGCGCAAGTTCCTGTTCCTGCCGAACGTTTCGGTGTGGGACCGCGATATGGCGCAGATGCGCAAGGCGGGCATTAACTGGATCCGCACCGGCATCTGGACGGCATACCGCAATATTATGCAGGTGGACGGGCATGCGTCCGAAGAAGTGCTGCGCTCGATCGACGCGTTCTTCATGACCGCGAAGCGGCACGGCCTGCAGGTGACGTTTACATTCTTCTCCTTTACGCCGGAGACGTGGGAAGGCGCGAACCCGTATCTCGATCCGCGCAGCGTGGAGGCGCAGAAGCGGTTTATCCGTTCCATCGTCAGCCGTCACCGCGAGACGACAAACGTCGATTGGGACCTGATCAACGAGCCGTCGATGTTCGATCCGCCGCGGATCTTCTCCGACGGTCCTCGCTCAAGCCGCGACCGGTTCGAGAAAGCGGCGTTCGCGGAATGGCTGGCGAGGCGCCACGGCGCCATCGAGAAGCTGCGGGAGCGCTGGGGCATGACCCCGGGCGAGCTGCCGGATTTCGCGTCCGCCGCCATACCGGAGCCGGAGGACATCAACTTTGACGTGCAGGACATGCACCAAGGCAAAAGAGGGACGCGTTGGCTGGATTACGCGCTCTTCTCCATGGACATGCACAACCGCTGGGCGAAGCAGCTCGTCGACGCGATCAAGGAAAGCAATCCGTCGCAGCTCGTGACGGTCGGTCAGGACGAGGCGCTTGGCGCGCAGCGGCCTTCGCCGTTCTTCTATGGGGAAGCGGTCGACTACACGACCGTGCATTCCTGGTGGCTGAACGACCATCTGCTGTGGGACGGCATCTTCGCGAAGACGGCTGACAAGCCGAACGTGGTGCAGGAGACGGGCATCATGTACGTGGAAACGCCGGCCGGCTTCGCGAAGCGGTCCGAGGAAGAGCTGCGGGCGATGTTGGAGCGCAAGTACGCGTATGCCTTCGCGGCAGGCGGAGCCGGAGCCGTGCAGTGGATCTGGAACACCAACTTCTACATGGACAACGCGAACGAATCCCATATCGGCGCGCTACGGGCCGACGGGACCGAGAAGCCGGAGGCGGACGTCTCCTACCGGTTCGGCAGCTTCATGGAACGGATCCGCGATCTGTTCCGGGACCGCGAGCTGGAAGACGTCGCCGCCGTGTTCCCGTATTCCAACGACTTCTCCAACCGCAAGCTGGCGTTCGACGCGACGACGCGCCTGACGCGTGTGCTCGGCTACGAGCTGAAGACGCCGTTCCGCGGCGTGTCGGAGTACCATCTGGACGCGCTTGAGGCGGCGCCGGCCAAACTGATTATCGTGCCGTCCGCGCATAACTTCGAGGGCGAGGCGTTCGCGCGGCTGCTTGACATCGTGGACCGGACGGCCGCAACGCTCTTGTTCACGGGCCCGCTCGGGCTCGACGCCTACTGGCGGGAAGCGGACCGGCTGACGGATACGTTCGGCCAGCGGAAGCCGGCCAATGTCGTTCGGGAAGAACGGCTTGCGATCGGGGACAAGGCATATACGGTATCGTACGGTCACCGGAGGATCGCCGAGGTGTTCAAGGAGGCAGGTTACGGCGCCTCTGCGGGAGCGGACCGGGTCATGGAGGCGGCTTACGGACAAGGACGCCTGATCTGGTGTCCGCTGCCGGTGGAGCTGAACGAACGCGCCGAGCCGGTCGCGGCGCTTTACGCGCATGCGCTAGAGATTTCGGGCGCGCGCCGAGAATTGGAATGGCTGAGGGGCGGCGACCTGGCCGGCGTGTACGGCCGGAGTATGCAATTCAAGGACGGAGAACTCTTCGTGTTCGTGTCCGAATACGCGCATGACGCAGAGATCGAAGTGAAGTCCGCCGCGACGGGAACGACGTATTCGTTCGTGCTGGAACGGGAGCGCGCGGTATTGTTTGCCGCCGACCGGACCGGCCGCGTGACGGCGGTCTATCGCCCGGACGAAGTGGAAGTGCTGGCGCTGCCGGCCGGAGAAGGCTTGAAATAAGAAAGCTTGAAACAAGAAGGCTTGAAATCGAAAGGAGACGATCGCCATGGCGAACGCTGATCATAGAAAAACCGCGCATATCATCTCGCACACGCATTGGGACCGCGAATGGTATCTGCCTTACGAGAAACATCACGTGCGGCTTATCGCGCTAATGGATACGCTGCTGGACACTTTGGAGAACGACACGGAATACCGCAGCTTCTATCTGGACGGACAGACGATCATCATCGAGGACTACCTGCAAGTACGCCCGGAAATGCGGGAGCGTCTAGAAAAATGGATCCGCGAGGGCCGCATTCATATCGGCCCATGGTACGTGCTGCAGGATGCGTTCCTGACGAGCAGCGAAGCGAATGTCCGAAATCTGCAGATCGGGCACCAGGATGCCGCGCAGTACGGCACGATCGCGAAGGTCGGGTATTTCCCCGACACCTTCGGCAACATCGGCCAAGCGCCGCAGCTCATGAAGCAGGCGGGCATCGACAACGCGGTGTTCGGCCGCGGCGTCAAGCCGACGGGTTTTAACAACATGGTCTCGGACTCCGCATACGAGTCGTCCTTCTCGGAGCTCGTATGGGAAGGGCCGGACGGCTCGCAGGTGCTCGGCATTCTGTTCGCCAACTGGTACAGCAACGGCAACGAGGTACCCGTGGACGAAGCGGAAGCCAAGGAATACTGGGACCGCAAGCTGGCCGATGCCGGCAAATACGCATCGACGGGGCAGTTCCTGTTCATGAACGGCTGCGATCATCAGCCGATCCAGACGGATCTGGCCGAAGCGATCCGCGTCGCGCGCAAGCTGTACCCGGATACGGATTTCGTCCATTCGAATTTCCCGGATTACCTGGCGTCGCTGAAGTCGTCGCTCGCCGATAAGCAGCTGTCGGTCGTACGCGGCGAGCTGCGCAGCCAGCGGACGGACGGCTGGTCGACGCTCGTGAATACGGCGTCCGCACGCGTCTACCTGAAGCAGATGAACCAGGTCGGGCAGACGATCCTCGAGAAGGTCGCCGAGCCGCTCGCCGCGTTCGCGCATGTGGCTGGCAAGGCAACCTACCCGCATCATCTGATGAAGTACGCTTGGAAAACGCTCATGCAGAACCATCCGCACGACAGCATTTGCGGCTGCAGCGTCGACGAAGTGCACCGCGAGATGGTTACCCGGTTCGATAAGAGCCGCCATGTGGCGGAGACGATCGTCGACGACAGCAAGCATGCGGTCGCCGGCGCCGTCGACACGAGCGTGTTCGCGGGCTACGGCCAGGATGCCCTGCCGCTTGTCGCGTTTAATACGACCGGATGGACGCGCAGCGGCGTCGTTGAGGTCGAGCTGGACGTTGCGCGCGTGTATTTCCGAGAAGGCATCGCCCCGAATGACATGATTCGCATGATGAAGGAGGTTTCTCTCGAGGGACGCACGCTTGTGGACGCGGACGGCAACGCGGTCGCGCATACGTTCGAGGATCTGGGCTTGAAGTTCGGCTACGACCTGCCGGATGACAAATTCCGCCAGCCGTATTGGACCCGCCGGGTGAAGCTGACTTTCGAAGCGACCGCCGTGCCGGCGCTTGGCTTGAAAACTTACGCTTGGGTGCTCGGTGCTGCAGGCGATGCTTCGTCGTCGTCCTTGGTAACCGGTCCGCGTACGCTGGCGAACGACAACCTGAGCATCGAGATCGCCGAGGACGGAACCTTGGCGGTAACGGATATCGCCAGCGGACGCACGTACCGCGATCTGCTCATCTATGAAGATGCCGGAGATATCGGCAACGAGTACATGTTCAAGCAGCCGGACGGCGAGCCGGCGCTTACGACCAAAGGTCTTGCGGCCGAAATCCGCGTTATCGAAGACAGCGCGTACCGCGCAGCGTTCGAGATCGTGCATCATTGGTCGATACCGGCATCCGCGGACGAGCTGTTCGAGCAGGAGAAGCAGGAAGCCGTTTATTATCCCGAGCGTAAAGCCGGCCGTTCCACGGACTACGTGCCGTTTAAGATCCGCACCGTCGTCAGCCTGGAGCGTTCCGGGCGCGGCGTAGGCATCCGTACGACGTTTAATAACCAAGCGAAGGACCATCGCGTACGCGCCTTGTTCCCGACCGACCTGGCCGCGTCCGTCCATCGGGCCGACGCGATCTTCGAAGTGGCGGTACGTGACAATGAGCCGGCCGCCGAATGGGAGAACCCGAGCAACGCGCAGCATCAGCAAGCCTTTGCCGATGTGAGCGACGGCACGCTGGGTCTCACGATCTCGAACCTGGGCTTAAACGAATACGAAGTGCTGCGCGACGGCCGCAATACGATTGCCGTCACGCTGCTTCGCTCCGTCTCCGAGCTGGGCGACTGGGGCGTCTTCCCGACGCCGGAAGCGCAATGCCTCGGCGAGCAAACGGTAGAGCTCTTAATCCTTCCGCATGGCGGCGACGGTGCGGCGACGGGCGCTTATGCGGCTGCGTATCAGTTCCAAGCGCCTTGGACCATCGCGCAAACCGGCATACACGGCGGAACGCTTTCGCCGGAGCATGCGTTCCTGGCATGGGAAGGCGAAGGCATCGCGTTCTCCTCCGCCAAGATCGCGGAAGCGACGGGCGACCTCATGCTGCGCTGGTTCAACATGCGGCCGGAAGCCGCGAAGCTGCAGGCGCAGCCGAACGTCGGCACGGCCGCTGCAGCGTACGCGAGTGACGTGCTCGAGCAAGCGGGCGAACGCCTTCAGCCACCGGGCGAAGGCGGCAACGGCTCGTTCGCGGCGGAGCTCGGGCCGTGCGAGATCTATACGGTAGGCATCGCGGCTGCGAAATAAACGCCGCTTTTGCGAATTGGTTTTAACCAACGGAGCGGAAAGAGGGTGGATCGGCAAGTCCGGTCCGGAACAGTAGTTAAGGGCAGCTGGCCATATGGCCAGCTGCCCGATTTATTTTTCATAAGCCCTGCCGCATGAAATAATTAACTCCGTTTTTGCGCACCTTTAAACCATACGGCTTTAATGGATAAGGTATCCGAGATATGGGTTGTCGGATCGCCATCCACCAGTACGAGGTCCGCACGCGCGCCTTCCGCAATACGACCCCGATCCGTAAGGCCGAACCGACGGGCAGGTTTCGAGGTAGCCGACTGAAGGGCTTCTATCGGAGTGAATCCGGCCTTAACCAGCAATTGCAGCTCATGATGCACGCTGGCTCCGTGGGCAAGGCCGCCAAGATTCGGAACGGGAACGGGGGCGACATCCGTCCCGACCAGAATATCCACGCCGGCCTTGTGAAGATCCATCACGTTTTTAAAGCTGTTTTCCAGGTTGCCTTGCGGGAAAGTATTGAAGCTTGAGTTCAATATATCCATCCATTCCGGACTTAGCTTGGAATGAACGCGGGGATCATTCGCCAATTCCGATGCCGGGTTCCCAAGAATGGATGAGTTCAATACCAGGCACGGTGTAACAAACGCGCCGGAATCGGCGATGGTCTGCACTAACTCCGGCGTATACCCGGGCCTGTCGATAAACAGGTGGCCCAATCCGTCCACTCCAAGATCGATGGCAGTTTGCGATGAATGGGCAGTCAAGACATGGGCGATGACGATTTTACCGGACTTATGGGCTTCTTCTACGGCTGCTTTAAGAATCTCATCGCTTAATACGGGCAGGCCGGGGGCACCCATGACCGTACCTTCTTCAATCATGATCTTTATATAGTCGGCGCCATTATCCACTTGAGTATGCACATGTTTAATCGCTTCTTCCACCGTCGTTACTTGCGGCACCTCTTCGTGATCGTGGGCATAAGCGGCTAGCATAGCTTCCCGGTCTTCATCCGATAACTTTGCCAATTCCTTTAATACGAATTCCGGAATCTCGTCCCCATCAGGCAGTAATTCATCCGGATGGCCTCCCGGAGCGGTGATTGCCGTGCCTGCAGAGCGGACATCGGCGACGTCATCCGCATTTTTTAATTGAATCGCGCGTCCTCTCCCCGTGAAATCGCCATTCATTTCGAGTTCCGTCGTCACTCCGAAATTTAATGCATCCCTTAATCCGCCGACGGAAGTGTGGACATGCGCATCAATCAAGCCGGGCAGTAAGGTTGCTCCCTCGGCATCGATTATTGCTGCATCCGCCGGAACGTCGCCGCCCACCGCAATTATGGTTTCCCCTTCGATGACGATGCTCCTTGCTTCGATTACTTTTTCGCCATCGAAAATACGCGCATTCGTAATCGCCGTTACTTTTTCTACAGAAGAGCTTGGGATTGAATTATTCATTTTATTATTCCTCCTTGGAGTTGCGTTCGAATCAATTCGGAGTATAACTGTTAGAAAACTAACTGTCAATAAACTAATATTTGTTTGACAGGAAAGCTGCTTCTCTGTATAGTTTATTTGCTTACAGTTAGCGTTCTAACAATAAGGGAGGAACGGTTATGAAGCCTCGCAAGGATACGCCTTATCTGGATTTGTTTCAGATTATTGGCCTTAAGTTAAAGAAAAAAGCGGACGAGAGCATAAAAGAGTTAGGTTTAAACGCTCAACAAGGAAAAATAATCGGCTATATCTACGAGAATCAAGAAAAGGAATTAATTCAGAGGGATCTTGCCGATCGGTTTCATCTGCGCGGGGCCAGCATAACAAGCATGCTTCAAGGCCTTGAGCAAAGAGGATTTATCGAACGGAAAATCCCGGCCAATAACGAAAGGCAAAAAAATATATATGTTTTGCCAAAGGCCGTTGAATTGATTGAAGATTTTAATGAGTCCTTCCAAAAGGTGGAGGACGAGATCGTTCAGGTTCTTACCGAAGAGGAAAAGCAAGCCTTGAAGGAATTGCTCACCAAAATTAATGAACGCTTATAGGGCGCGTTTGGAGTCGCTACCTCGAAGGTCGGCTATCATTGGCCGAGATCATAAACGCTATAAAGAACAGAATTAAAGCAGCATTTCCTTTTATGGAAATGCTGCTTTTTTAGTATCGGAAATAAAGTTCGTTCAGGATACAGGAGTTGAAAAAGTATCCTGATATTTCCTGTAAATTAGATCAAAAGAACTAGAAAACGAAGTTTTTTCACGAAATTATTACAAAATGTATAAATTATTAACACAGTTTTTTTTATTTTGCTATTCAACTTATAGTTATTTAGTACGATACTATATAAATAGTCTATGTCGAAATTTGGCAGCATTACGAGATTGGATTTATGTTTTTCAGAAATTATTCCATATCGTTACTTAAGGGAAGGGGGTTAATCGCGTTTCGATTTGATAATGCAGCCAAATAGACAATTAAATGATAATAGGAGCGTTTTACAGATGTTGTTGATCAGACGGATGTCCTTTTTCACCAAGATGTTGCTGCTAGCCTTTATTAACATTATTTTAATCGGCACAATTCTAATCTCCTCCAGTTATATGACCCAAAAAGACATTCTGATTGAGCAGCTGCGCGGTCAGATTATTGCCATAACGCAGGAGTGGGCGAAAGAAATCGACCCGGCGGTCGTTGCCCAGGCGATTGAGCAGAAGAGTTATCAGGGTTCGGCGCAAGCCGAGCTTCAGGTTAAATTCGACGAAATTCACAAATACAATCCGAATATCGCGCAAGCGTACATATTTGGCACGGAGCTCGAGGACGGCAATAAAACCTCGCTGGTCGCCATGCCTACAAGTCTCGTAGAAGCGTTCTCTGCCGAGAACATTAATATCGGGGACATGTACGAGCAGCCGTCCGCCATGGCGAGTGCCGTTGCCAAGATGCTGAAGACCGGCAAGCCGACCTTTACAAGCTTCTATTCCGACAGCTTCGGGACATGGACGTCGGTTCTTTACCCAATCGTTGACAGCCAAGGCAACAGTCTTGGATTCTTCGCTGCCGACGTGGATGCAAGCGCTGTTCCCGAGGGACTGCACAAGCTTCTTGTGAATGGCATTACCATTATGGTTATTTTCATGCTGATTATTTTCCTGATCCAATTCTTTGTGTCCCGCCGTACGATGAAGCCTATTAAGGAGCTGGTTCGCGGTATTGATACGGTCAGCACCGGCAACCTGAACGTAGAGCTGAAGACCGGCAGCGACGACCTTGGAATGGTTAACCAGAAATTCAACCAGATGGTCAGCCGGATTAACGATATGATGCTTCAAGTTCAGCACACCTCGCATGCCGTTACGAATTCTGCCAAGAATCTGCATGAAATCTCGGAGCTGAACAGTAAAAATACAAACCTGATCACGGCAAGCGTACAGGAAATCTCGGGAGGCATCGGGGAGCAGAAGCAGGCGACCATGGATACCGCCAGAGCGATGGCCGAGCTTGCAACCGTTATTCAGACGATCGCGGAGAATTCCTCGAAGGTCGCTCACGAAGCTTACGACATGGAGCAAAAATCCATTGAGGGCAACTCGGCCGTAAAGCAGGTCATGACGCAGATGGAGCAAATCCAGACCGTCGTCAGCAAGTCTACAAGTGCCATTAAGCTGCTGGACAGCCGTTCGCAGGAGATCGAGAATATCGTTTCGATTATCATGAACATCTCCGGCCAGACGAATCTGCTTGCGCTGAACGCGGCGATCGAAGCCGCACGGGTAGGCGAGCATGGTAAAGGCTTTGCCGTCGTTGCCGGCGAGGTGCGGAAGCTGGCGGAGCAGTCCGACCAGTCCGCGAATCAAATCTCCGAGCTCGTGAAGGAAATTCAGGACGTTATCCGGATTGCCGTAGAGGCGCTGGAGCAAGGTACCTACGAGGTTATTGACGGCCTCAAAGTGACGAGCACCACGGAGCAGCTGTTGAACGAGATTCTGCAGGCCACGCAAAACGTAACGATGCAAATTCAAGAGGTGTCGAGTTCGACAGAGGAGCTGTCGGCAGGCACGGAGGAGCTTACGGCAACATCCGAAAGCCTGTCGTCGGCGGTAAGCGTTACGGCCGTAAACAGCGCCAAAATATCCGATTCCGTCGAAGAGCAGAAGGAAAGCATGTCCGCGATCGTGGACTCTTCAACGGAGCTTACCGCTCTGTCGGAAAAACTTCAGAAGCTCCTTAACCAGTTCCAGGTTAAAGGTTAAGGCTAACCTGTTTCATCCTCGCATCGGATCCGATGCGGGGACATTTTTACTGCTCGGAAGGAGTATAGAGATATGACGGAGATTAATCATCACACTAAGGTAACAGAGAATTTGCTGCTATTTATCCCGCTCGATTCGTCACGTCACAGCCGCACTTATTCCTACTTAACAGTAGAAGCAGCCTTTGAAGACCGCTTAAACGAGAAGCTGCAGGCTTTGAAGGATGACGGAGAGCAACTCGCGGCAGCAGCCTTTATGGCCATGCTTTACCGTTTGTCCGGGGAAACCGACATTATGGCGGAGTGGATTACGGGCGGCGGGACGCCGGTACCCCTTCTTCTAAGCTTCGAACAGAAGCAGACTTTCGCTAGTTTGAAAGAGACGATTAACAATCAGGCAGCAGCCGGGGCTGTCGCTTCGCCGGAGCTTCAATTCGATACCCGGTTCTCGTGCGGCCGGCCGATCCGCACGGTACAGGAGCTGCTCAACTGGCAGCTGCTTCATGAGGGCGGCCGCTGGATGCTGCACGTGGATTACGACAGCTCGGTGCTCACGGAGTCTACGATCCGCAGGTATATGCAATACTTTGATATTTTGCTGGAGGCGGCTCTTACGGATGCGGGCAGCCTGATTGCCGCGGTCGATATTCTGCTCGATACGGACCGGGCAGTCTATGATCGCATGAACGATACGTCTTACCCTTACGATCGAACAAAGACGATTCACGGCATGTTCGAGCAAGCGGCTGCAGCTTATCCGGATCGAATCGCAGTCTCTTCCATTTACGGACAGCTGACTTACCGGGAGTTGAACGAGAGAGCGAACAGCACGGCAAGAATGCTGTTGAATCGCGGTCTCGGCAAAGGAGATTTCGTCACCATCTTTATGGAACGGAGCCTGGAGCTGATCGTCAGCCTGCTTGGCATTCTTAAGGCGGGCGGCGTGTACGTTCCGGTTGACCCGGAGCATCCGGAGGAACGCAACCGCTATATTTTGTCGGATACCGCATCGGCCTTTTTCCTGACCAAATCCGCCTACGAAGCACAGGCGGCCTTGCTCTGCGAAGGCGTGGATACCGTCAAGGAGATCATTGCGCTAGACTCCGGCATGACCGAGGTCTATGAAGGGATCTACAATATCGAGAACGGGGCTGCCCCGGAGGATCTTGCCTATATTATCTATACATCCGGCTCGACGGGAAGGCCGAAGGGCACGCTGATCGCGCATGAAGGCGTCGTCAACCTGGGCGAGACGGTCCGCACGGACTGCGGCATTGGCCCCGAGGACGTGCTTACGCAGTTCGCGACGTACAGCTTTGACGCATCGGTATGGGATACGATAGGAGCGCTGTTCTACGGGGCGCACCTGTATTTACTGTCTGCGGAGGAGCGGGTATCCGTCGAGGAATTCGCTAGCGCGATCGAGAGAACGGGGACAACCATCATTACGATCCTGCCGACGGTGTTCTTCAACCAGCTGTCCGCTTACTTATCGGAGGAAGGCTACCGCAAGCTTTCGGGCGTCAAGCTCATAACGGTTGCGGGCGAGGCGTTATACGGCGAGCAGGTCCGGGCCTTCCAGCGCAAGTTCCATGACGCGATCGATATCGTTAACGTATACGGTCCAACCGAATGCACGGTCTGCACAACAACGTTTACGGTAAGAGGGCTTATTCCGGATGAGGTAACGAGCATTCCGATCGGCAAGCCGATTCATAATTACAAGGTTTATATTGTGAACGAAGAAAATCAGCTGTGTCCGGTAAACGTGCACGGCGAGGTATATATATCAACCGTGGGACTCGCGAAAGGGTACTTGAACCAGCCGGAGAAAACGGCCGAAGCCTTTATCGACAATCCGTTTGGCGAAGGGAAAATCTACAAGTCCGGCGATATCGCGAAGCTGCTGCCTGACGGAACGGTCGAGTATGCAGGGCGCCGCGACTCCCAGATCAAGATCCGCGGTCACCGCATCGAAATCGGGGAAATCGAGGACAGCTTCGCCAAAATTCCAAACGTACAGGACATTGCGGTCATCTGCAAGAAGGATACGGACGGCCAAAATACGCTGGTCGGTTATTTCACGACCCAAGACGGCGCCGAGCTGCAGTCTGCGGTTATCAAGCGGATGCTGGGAGCTAAGCTGCCTTCTTATTTTGTTCCGAAATGGATCGTTCAGCTGGATGCGATGCCGATATCGCCAACGGGCAAAATCGACCGCAAAGGTCTGCAGCGCTTCAATCATATGGAGACCTTGGCCGCCGATGAAGGCTTTGCGCCGCCGGCTACGGTCATTGAGAGGGACATTGCCGCATCCTGGCAGGAGGCACTGCGTCTGGAGCGGGTTGGACGGTACGATGACTTCTTCTCGATTGGCGGCGATTCGCTGGCGATTATCCATGTGCTCGTCCTGCTGAAGCCGCAATATCCGGAGCTGAAAATCAATGATTTCTTCACCTGCCGGACCGTGGAAGCCTTGGCCTCGCGGATCGAGCAGCTGCAGGCGGTGCAGGCTCTAGACGGGAAAGGCTCTGCCAAGCCGGCGGCCGGACCTATTGTGCCGCTTAACGAGGAGCCTCCGATCCCGGATCCGGAAGCAGCAATGCCGCAAAATAGCGGCGCTGAGCCTAAAGCTTTCTTGCTGACGGGAGCTACGGGTTATCTTGGCGCTTATCTGCTGCATGAGCTGCTTGAGCGAAGCGATGCGAAGATCTATTGCCTCGTCCGTCCGGGAATCGATTCCGGTCTGGTCCGCGTTCAGGCGCATATGGAATACTTCTTCGGACAAGCGGTCAAGGAACGTATCGAGGAGCGGGTGATCGCGGTAGAAGGCGACTTGGAGCAGGAGGATCTGGGGATTTCCGCCGAGACGCGGCAGGAGCTTCTGGGTTCGCTGGATGCCATTATTCACAGCGCAGCCGATGTAAGGCATTTTGGCGAAGAAGAGCAATTCGCGAAGACGAATATCGCGGGCACGCTCGCCTTAATCGGTCTTGCCAAGGCATGCGGGAAGCCGGTTCGCTTCCACCATATTTCCACGCTGGGGATTCCCGAGGATTTGGCGTTAAGCGGGCAATGGGAGAAGGTATTAAGCGAGCAGACGCTGTGGCCTGAATTGAAGGTAGAGAATTTGTATACGAACAGCAAAATGGAGGCGGAAAAAGCGCTGATGTCCGCTGCCAAGGAAGGACTGAGCGTAAACATTTACCGGGCCGGCAATCTGTCCTCCCATTCGGAAAGCGGTTTGTTCCAGCGGAATATCGACAGCAACTCGTTCTACCGCATGCTGAAAGCGATGCTGCTGCTCGGCAAAGCGCCAAAGGTGCAATGGGAGGTGGACTTTACCCCGATTGATTACGCGGGCAAATCCATCGTAACGCTTGCGCTGCAGCCTTCTCGCTCGGGACGAATGTTCCACATTTGCAATCCGGAGACAATCCCGTATACCCAATGGGTCGAGCTTATCCGCAATTACGGTTATGCAGTGGAGCTGCTGGAGCAGGACTCTTATGCCAAATGGCTGTTTGACCCGTCCGTTCCGAAAAACGCGGAAGGCGTCAAGCTGGCGATTGCCCAGCTCGAAGGCGACGGAGCGAAGGATTCGGGCTACCGCTACGGATGCGAATACACGTACGAAGTCCTGCAGGAGCTTAACGTTACATGCGCTGCGCCGGACAGCCGCTTTATGGAGGCTATGCTGGATCATGCCGTGAGAATCGGATACTTCCCGAAAATACTGGTAACGGCTTGATAGTTGGTTACAGAGCTGAGAAGTTTTCGTCCAAATAAGCGGGTTTGTTAACCTGATAAAATGCTTAAAGGGCAATCCCGTGACGGGATTGCCCTATTTTGTTTGTTCGGGATGGTTGCCCCCATGCCCGATATGCGGTTGCGGCGGTCGTTCAAGCCAGGTGTTAAGACAAGGTATAGCTTAGCAGCGTTCCGTTTGCGCCCGGAAGCCGGTTCGCGGTCGAATCGTTGGAGACAAAGCCGAGTCGGATGGCACTGCCTGGGGTTAAACCAAGAGAAGAGAGAGGGACCGCGACTTCAATAACCGTATCGTTGCGGACATACTGGGCGGCGCTGAGCGTAGAAGCCAGGCTCCAGGTCCAGCCGTTGTTCGTTCCGCTGTAAGCAAACAGGTTCTGATTCTCCAGCAGGGTATCCACGCCGCTTGTTGCCCAGTTCGCGGGATTATAGCCGGATGACGCGTTGTTGTCCGTGTTCAGGTAGAACTGGCTTTTGGTATTCAGGCCGCTGCCTTGAATAAGCAGATACAGGTTGGTGCCGTCGTTTTTGGCTTTCATTGCGGTAATAGTGCCGCCTGCGCTGCCGTTTAGTGCCGGGACCGCTCCCCAGTCGCTTGCGCTGCCGTCGATGGTAATTGTTGTCGCTGCCTGCGGAGTCGCGCTGACGGCGGTTGATTTGGCGGATTCATTGCCGCTTGTATCCACGGCGCTGATCTGGAATGAATACGAGGTACCGTTAGTTAGTCCGGCAGCCGTATAAGTCGTTCCTGTTACAGGAGCAGTGTTTAGCTTCGTTGTTCCCCTGTAAATGTTGTAGCCCTGCAGGTCGGATTCGGTGTTGGCCGACCAGCTTAAAGTGACCTGGCCGCTGCCTGCGGAAGCGGTTAAGCCCGCGGGAACGGCAGGCGGTGCCGTATCCGGCGTTGTTCCGCCTCCGCCGGTTCCTCCGCTGCCAAGCGTATAACCGGGCATAACGCCGCTGCTGCCAGGCAGTCGGTTCAAAGCCGAGTCGTTGCTGATATAGCCGGCCCGGATCGTGTTTCCGTTTGCGAGGTTAAGCGTGCTGAGCGGGATCGACAATTCAACCACGTTATTGTTGCGCTGGAACTCCGCGGTGCTGAGCGTGCGCGCTGACGTCCAAGACCAGCCTGCCCCCGTGTTCCGGTACACGATATTGTTCTCGATCATGTACTCGGCGCCGCTTTCCGCACCGGAGGTATTCCAGCCTGCCGCGTTATAACCGGTCAGCCGGTTATTGTCGGTGTCGAGGAACAACTGGCCTTTGACATTCAAATTATTGCCCTGCACGAGCAGGTACAGCTGGCTTGCGGTATTGGCCGCCTTTAACGACTGCACATCGGAGGTGCCTGTCGCTAGGGCGGCAACACCGTTCCAATCGGATGCCGATCCGTCAATCGTTATTGTCGTTGGGGTTGCGCCGCTGGGAGTGACGGATACGGCTGCGCTAAGCGGTGACTCCTGACCGGCATTGTTCACCGCGGATACCTGGAAGCTGTAAGCCGTGCCGTTATTCAGGCCGGTACTGGTGTAAGCCGTTCCTGTAACAAGCGAGCCGTTTATTTTCATGCCGTTCCGGTAGACGTTGTACCCTGAAAGATTGGCTTCTCCATTGGCGATCCAGTTTAAAACGGCCTGCCCGTTGCCCGCGGCTGCGGTCAGTCCGGCAGGGGCTGCCGGCGCAACAGGGGCTGCCGGGATAACGGATACCGTACTGCTTAATGCCGACTGAATGCCGTTCGCGTTTACGGCCGCAACCTGGAAGCTGTAGCTGGTGCCGTTTGTCAGTCCGGTTGCGGTATAGGAAGGACTGGTCACAAGGGTGCCGTTCACCTTCGTTCCGCCCCGATAAACGTTATAGCCCGCCAGATTCGACTCGGAATTCGGGCTCCAGCTTAAGGTTGCTTGACCGTTGCCGGGCGATGCGGATAACCCCGTCGGAGTGCTTGGCACGGCGGGTGAGCCCGGAACGGTGAATTTAACCGAAGAGCCGCCGAAGTTGGCTGTACGAAGCCACATCCAGATCTCCTGCCCGGCAAGCGAATCCGGGAAAATATAGTCCGCGTCGAACATCAGCTCAACCGAATTGCCGGACTGCTTCGCAATGACCGGCCATCCGTTGTTGCCGACGGTTGTAGTCGGAAACTTGAACACGTCTGCCTGCCCGCTAACATGCGGGGCGAGGTACACCTTGTTCATGTTCTCGAAATAGATGCGGGAATCCGGCGTAATGGGCCAGGCAACGCCCTGCCAGCCGGCTGCGCCTTTTTTGTCATAATCGAAGTAGAGCATTTCCCCTTGCATGTTTAACGCGGATAAGGCGTCAATCTTCATCAGGAACTTATCGCCGGCGAATTTAGCGTACACCTTCGTAATGCCTTTGGCATTGCTTCCCGCCGGATCGCTGTAGATTGGCGTTTCGTTTGCCCAGTCCGAGAACTGCCCGTCGATATTGAAGCCGCCCTGCAGATCGGTAGGATGCGTGCCGGCAAGCGAGGAAGAAGGGTGGCCGCTCGCATCCAGCCAGTTTTTCGCGTCTTGGTACATGTTGGTGAAGTTGGTGGCGCCGCTTACGTCGTAACCCATATAGTGGCTGTTATTCACGATTTCGTTCATCCATTTGTTCGTGCTTGCGGAAGGGATCGTAAAGTCGCAGATGATGATGTTGAAGCCGTCCGACTGGTTCGCTTGGGCGTTCATGTAGTCTTTCCAGAAGCCTCCGAAGTTGTCGCGGCTGCGGTAGGTAGGAGAGGCGGGGTTGGTGTTCCAGTTGTCTGCGAATGCGGAATTCTCGTCGTAGAACTTGGAGCCTGAAGTGATGTAGGGGTTGTAATACCAGGATTCGGTCAGAAAAATATTAATGGCATGCCGATAGCGCTCGGCGAATTGGGAGGTGCCTTCGTCCGGGTTGAAATACCAGTAGCCCCGGTTCGCCGCAACGATTTTGGTCGGGTCGACGGCTTTGACCGCTTCAACCAGCTCTACCATACCCTTGGCCGTAAAACCGAAGTTGCCGCGTGGACCCCAAGAGGTCGTTGGACCCGCGCCGCCGACCGGATCGGGCGTATCGACGGTATCCAGGAAGACGCCGTCGTATCCGGCATCATGCTCCAGCTTGTCGGTCATGAAGGTAATAAGCTTTTTCCACGTTGGATCACCGCCGTTAATGTACCCGCCGCCGTAAGTTTTGTTCTTGTCGGCAACGCCGTCCCCGGATTTCCAATACCCTCCGTACATGTAGCGGGTGTCGCTTATCCATGTCCCTTGCTGATCCAGATACCAAGGCATCAGACCGTTATTGGTCCAGCTGAGCAAGTTGCCGGTAGAGGAGTAGTCGTTTGCGATCGAAATGCCCGTATAACCGTTGTAACCGGAATTAGAAGTGCCGTCCGGCGTTGCGCCGCCTTCAACGTTTATGTAATTGCCTGAGCTGTTGTAATTCCATGGGTTTGGACCATGCAGCGGTCCGCTTGGTCCGCTGTAATCCGCCGGAAGCAGACCGACGTCCTTGCCGTTTTGAATCGTCATGTCGCCGGTGAAGCCGGTAAATACGCTGGAAGTAGCCAGCTCGCCAACCGACATGTAGGCCAGCACGATGACATCGTCGGCCGTACCGAGAATGCCGTCAACGCCCCGTTTTACTTCGTTAACCTGATTGGGAGTAAACGTCTCGAAGTAGAATTGGTTCTTCGCGACGTTAATGATGCGGATGGTAGGCTCGAGGATCACAAGATCGTATGTCTTTAATGTATCAAGCTGAGTCTGGGTTGCGGTATTCGTGCCGTACCAGATCATAACCCGGCTGTATTCGCTGAGACCGGGTACTTTGCCGTACAATGGATCTTTGCCGATGGCGGCGTGTGCGGACGGCGCGAGGCCGGGGGCGCGGAATGTCGGGAACAGCAGCAGCAGGACCAGGGATGCGGTGAGCATTCGGCGAGCCAAACGATGGAAGGCTGTAAGCAAAATAGTCACTCCTCTTTTTTTGAATTGTATGACGTCGGAAAATTCGGACAAATCACCTCCTAGATGGGCGAAGGAATTTGGCGCAAAAAATTCAGGAAATTAACAGGGTGAATGAGATTGGTTATGCGCCAACGAGGCCATTATAATCGAGCGTTTACGGGATTACAACAATTATATTCACGGTTTTTTGAGGCGCATGACTTCGATTGCAACGTTTAGTGCCCTTAAAGGATTTAGGGACTAGTTATAAATCAGCTAAATTATTTGCCGCAAACTAAATAAATATTTTCCTAAAAATGATTGAAATTTGTGTAAATATTTACTAGAATGAGGGGCAACAAGCGTCTGGCGCTTATACAAACAAAGGAGGCTGCAAAATTAGAAGGGGCAACGTCTAGGGGAGTTCGTCGAGAATCGCTTCACAGGTAAGGACAAACCGAAGGGATGGGGAAACGATGGGCAAGACGGGGAAAAAGGCAGCGTTAACGGCACTGGCGGTTATAATGGGGGCTCTTCCGGCTGCCGGGCTGCCTGCGGCATCTGCGGAAGCGGGTTCCGGGGCTGTGCCGCTGTACGGCAATTTCGAGGATTGGAATGGCGGGCACACGGATCAGGCGACGGCAAGCAGCCGGATGGCATCGATTAAGGCGGTTAATCAGGACGGCAAGCTCTATGTCATGGCGAAGGGAAGCGGGATGAACCGCGCCAAGACGCTGTACGTAAATACCGACAATAATGCGGCTACGGGGGCGAATATAGCCGGGTGGAAGGATTCGACCGGGATTGATTACAAGATTGAAGGCGACGCAGCGTATGCCTACGAGAATGGGGATTGGGTGCGGCAGGGACAGGTTGTGCTGAGGGATAACGACACCGTTGCCGAATACGAGATTGATCTGACGGCGCTTCAGGCTGCCGATCCCGCGGGCAAAATCAAGGTGGGTTTATTGTCGGAAGGATCGATGCTGCCGGAGCTTGGCGAGTTAATGGTCTCGGTGCAGCCTTCCTCATCCGGCGGTACAGCGCAAGCACCTCCGCCTCCGGCTGATCTGGCCATTGACGGCAACGGCTCCGAATGGGCCGATGTGCCCGAGCTGCTTCGCAGCGCGGACGGGAAAACAACGGTGAAATACGCGGTGTCGGCGGATGCTCTGCACATGCTGATTGAGGGGCGTATCGACAATGGCGAATTCCCGGATTTGTGGGAGCATCTGCTGATCGACGTTGACCGCAAGCCTGCAACGGGAAATGCGATGTGGGCATGGGCGAGCACGCTGGGCTCGGAATACCTCGTTCAATCCGGTTTTCTCTATGAGGCGAACGGAAGCGGCGGCTGGCAGGAGGCGGCGACCGGATTAAGCTATGCCCGTTCCGGAACGGGCGACGCGAAGACGATTGAATGGACGCTGCCGCTTGCCGACCTGCATGCCGGCGATGCGAAGTCGGTTCATGCGGCTTTTCTAAGCAATAACTACGCCATGCCGGACCCTGCCGGCGATCCCGCGGAGATTAGCCTCGCGGCGAAGCCGCAGTTAACGGTGGATGGCGATCCCGCGGATTGGGCGGGTATTCAGCCGCTGACGGTGACGGCGGACGGGCTGACAACCGTGAAGACTTATGTGACGGACGGCAAGCTGTTTGCACTCCTTGATGGCCGAATCGATAATGCCGAGTTCCCTAATCTGTGGGAGCATCTGTTCCTTGATACGGACAAAAACCCTTCCACCGGCACGTCCAGCTGGGCATGGGCAGGCAAGCTGGGCGCTGAATTCCTGGTCCAGACGGCTATACTGTACGCCTCGAACGGAAGCGGCGGCTGGGATCAGACGCCCGCGGTATTCCCTTATGTCAGCACGGGTACCGGCGACCATAAAGTGATTGAATGGTCCGTGCCGCTTAACGAGCTGGGGATTACCGATGAGCAGTCCATTCATGCCGGATTCCTAAGCAACAGCTATGCCGCGCCTGACGCAAGCGGCGATCCTGCTGTTATCCAGCTCCGCAGCAGCGGGTCCTCGATAACCGTAGACGGGGACGACGGCGATTGGAGCGGGGTGGAGCTTGGCGCCGCCGCAGGCGGTTCCCCTTATGCGCTGGATGCGGTGCAGGACGAACGCAAGCTGTACGTTCGGGTAAAGGGCAAGAATCTCGATCTGCGTAACGTCTATTATTTGAATACGGACGGCGATTCGGCTACAGGGGCATCAAGCGGCCTATGGACGGAGGAAGGCTTCGATTACAAGATCGACCGAAGCACGCTGTACGAATACAAGCAGCAGAACGGCTCCTGGGAGGAGAAGGGACCGGTTTATCTGGCGGTAACGGACGATTCGATCGAAATGAACGTCTACCTGGATCAGCTGGGTCTTGATGAACCGGCTCCAATCAAGCTTGGTTATGCCAACCGGGGCATGCTGCAGCTGCCGATGGGCGGCAGCGCGCCGCTGACCGTGGACAATACGGTGCGGACGCAGGAGACGGCGGACGTATTTTACCCTCGCCAAAGCTTTGAGCTGCTGAATAATCCGTTTATGGGCTGGGTCGCTTGGGCGAAGGATTCATCGAAGCCTGACGGCACTCCATACCCTCAGCAGCACAGCATGGTGTACGCGGGAATTTCTTGGCGCGAGCTCGAGCCTGTCAAAGGGCAGTTCGACTGGGCGGGCATTGAACAGAAATATCAATTCGCTTATTGGGCCTCGCAGGGCAAACGGATTAACCTGCGGATTGTGATGGATACGCCTACGGCCGACCCGTCCCATAAGGATATTCCGGATTGGCTGTACGATGAGCTTGCCGCGGAAGGAAATGCCGGCACCTGGTACGATACGCAGGAGGTTGGCTCCGGCTTTAGTCCGAATTACGACAGCGAGACGCTGCTGGCCGAGCATGAGCGGATGATCGCCAAGGTAGCCGAGCGATACGACAACGATCCGCGGATTGCTTTCGTGCAATTGGGGAGTCTGGGGCACTGGGGAGAGTGGCATACGTGGCCAAGCGGCTCCGGCGCGTTTCCGAAGCTGAGTATCTCCGACCGATACGTTCAGCACTACCTGGACGCGTTCAAGCACAAGCAGATCGGCATGAGAAAACCTTTCCCTATCGCAAGCGAGCAGCGGACCGGATTGTTTAACGACGTGTTCGGCATTAAATCCAGCACGGACGAGTGGGTGGGCTGGACGCAAAACGGCTGGTCGGGCATCGGGGAGTTCGTGGATAATCCCTCGGATGCGGCATCGGCTCAAGCGGCTTCCGCGATGCCGGACTTTTGGAAGTATGCGTATTCCGGCGGAGAGTTTGCCAACGGCAACCCGGAAAGCTGGCTGACCGATGATGCACTTATGGAATCCTTGCGCCAGATGCGGGTCAGCCATACCTCGTGGCTTGGGCCGTCTTCCCCGGCGCGTACGGCATACGGGACCGACATTCAGTCCAACATCGAGACGATGCAGAAAATGATGGGCTACCGCTACGTGATCGAGGCGGTGAAGCATTCGGACTCCGCGGCGCGCGGAACCTCCGCTTCCGTTGAGACGGTTCTTAACAACAAAGGAGTTGCTCCGTTCTATCAGGATTGGAAGCTGGAATACAGCCTTGCCGATGCCAGTGGAGCAATCGTGTACAAAGAGCGGCAGGATACCGATCTGCGTACGCTTCTGCCGGGCCGGCATGTGCTGGAGCATCGGCTGAATTTGCCAAGCACGCTGGCGGCAGGCGGCTACAAGCTGCTTATTGCCGTCATTGATCCGGCGACGGACGCGCCGGGCATGGAGCTGGCGATTGACGGGAAACGTCCGGACGGCAGATACGAGGTTGGCACTCTGACGGTGACCGGCTCATCCGGCAGCACGGGCGGCGGGAACGGCTCGGTCCCGGCGGCGGATGACAGCAAGGTTCAGCGTCTCGGTAATCCGGTTCTTACGGATGGCAAGCTTGCTATCGCATGGCTTCCAGGCAAAGAGAAAATCGAGGTGCCTCTTCAGGCCCCGGCTCTCTCGGGCAATCCGTCCATTGTCATTTCGGATGGGAAAGTAAGCTGGGAGCTGCCAGGCTCCCTGCTGGCCAAGGCGAAGGAGCAGGCTGGAAGCGGCGCGGCTTGGCTGTCCGTTACCGTTAAGCCCGGATCGGATCTCGCTTCCTATGCAGCGAAGGAGAATGCCTCGGCGCATGGCATCGGGCAGGCTGTTTCCTTTGGACTTGCCGTAACGACGGCAGCAGGGGAGAAGACGCTTGATTTTGCGGCATCGCCCGTCAAAGTATCCTTGAAGCCCGATACGGCGGATGTAAATGCCGTTAATCTTTACGGTGTTCGGAATGAACGGTTAAAAGCAGCAGCCGCAAGCTTCCGCAACGGGTTGTTAACCGCGCAAATCACGATCTCCGGAACCTATCAATGGCTGAATTACGAGAAGGCCTTCCGCGATGTTGCGGCCGGTCATTGGGCGGCGGAAGCAATCGAAGCGCTGGCAGCAAAGCAAGTCATGCAAGGGGTGGGCGATGACAGATTTGCTCCCGACCGGTCCATTACCCGCGTAGAGCTTGCCGCCATGCTGGCAAGAATACTGGGGCTTGGAACGGTGCCGGCCGGCGGAACGCAAACGCCGTTCCGGGATGTTCCGGCGCAGGCTTGGTATACAGAGGAGTTGAAGGAAGTATTGGCAGCGGGATTGATGAATGGTTACGGCGATACGTTCCGGCCGAATGAGCAAATGACCCGGGAGGAGCTGGCAGTTCTGGCTATTCGCGCAGCCGCGAAGATGCTCGGGGAAGCAGCTTCGGGAACGTCTCCGAATCATGAAGAAGCGAGCTATCGGGATGCGGAACGGATTAGCGATTGGGCATCCGATAGCGTAAGAAAGGCGAGGCAGCTTGGTCTCATGATTGGGGATGCGGACGGCTCTTTCCGTCCTCGGGAAGGCGTGTCGCGTGCGGAAGCGGCGGTGATTACGCTTCGTTTGATGGAGATGCTGCTCAAATAAAAGCGAGCTCAAGTGACTGTCCGGCATGCCGGACAGTCTTTTTTTTGCGCCAAGAAGATTTGAGAGAAAAGTGTTGGCGAAATTTGCATAGAAGATAGTTAATTTGGCGCAAATTACGAAATCACATCTGACTTATTGGTGTCATATTCCCAAATTTTATGGAGGATAAAGTTTAAACATTTAGCGAAAAACCCGCATGATTACTGATAAAATGAAATAATATAATTTTGGCGCAAATATGTCAGGTATTTTACCCAAAAATTGTTGACTTGTCGTGAAGGCTGCGTTATGATCAGAACATGAAAGCGAGTACTCGCCATGAGTTGTAATGATCCGGATCATATTTGGCGCAAAATTATCGATGGAGAGTGTAGACATGGGAAAACTGAGAATGGCATTTATCGGCGTGGGAGATATGGGCTCGCATCATTGCATCGGTTTTGATCTGCTGCCGGAGTGCAAGGTGAATTATATTTGCGATATGAACCAGGCAAACGTGGACCGCACGCTGGCCGAGCTGAAGAACAGCAAGCCGGTTATCGTAGCCGATTATAAGGAGCTTTTACATAAAGAAGACATCGATGCGGTGGTCATCAGCGTTCCGAACTATTTGCACCGCGAGGTTGCGGTTGCTTTTCTCGAAGCCGGCAAGCATGTTTTCCTAGAGAAACCCGTTGCCCATACCCTTGAGGATTGCAACGCGATTATTGAAGCAGCCGAGGTAAACGATCGCATTCTGCAGATCGGGCTTGTGTACCGTTACTCCAATGTGTACCGGAGAATGGCCGAGGAGCTTGGGCGGGGACGCCTGGGCGACGTAAAGCTGATGTGGTGCAAGGAATTCCGCGATCCGTTCCCTCCGACGGAGTGGTTCTATGACAAGAACAAATCGGGCGGCGCGCTGGTCGAGAAGGACTGCCACCACTTTGATATTTTCAATTGGATGATCGGCTCGAAGCCGGTACGGGTGTTTGCAACCGGCGGTCAACACGTAATGAAGCAGGGGCAGCCAAACCTGATTACGAACTCCTACAGCCACTATCCTGCTAAACCGATCGAGGATGTCTCGATCGTCGATCATGCCTGGGTAACGATTGAATACGAGAACGGAAGCAAGGCGAATCTTGGTCTTTGCATGTACCTGAAGCCTCGCAATTTAATGGGTGACGGCCTTGAGATCGGGCTGATCGGCGAGAACGGCGGCCAGATGGTGGCGAAGAACGACAAGACGATCGACATCGTTGGCGGACAAAACTTCACCCGCGATCATCTCGATATCGACGTCACCTCGGACTCGATTATGGGCGGGCATACCGGCGGACAAACGCAGCGCATCGAATTCGTGAAGAGCGTGAAGGAAGGCAAGCAGCCTTTTGCCTCCGCGTATGTCGGCAGAGACGCGCTTCTGATTGCGCTGGCGGCGGAGAAATCCATCGTGGAAGAACGCTATGTATACGTGAACGAACTAATGAAGTAAGGGGGTGCCCGGATGAAAAGCAAGCTGAGAAGATTTGACACACTTATTTTCTTCTTATTTATTTCCCCTTGGATCATCGGATTCTCGCTCTTTTTCCTTGTTCCTTTCGGTACTTCCGTGTTTTACGCGTTTACCGATGCCCGGCTGCCGGGCGCGGCAAACTATAACTTCGTCGGGTTATCGAACTTCGTGGACATGTTTAACAACCCGATCTTCAGCAAAAGCCTGGGGAACACCGCCTACTTCGTCATCATTGGCGTTCCGATCGTAACGGCGGGGATGCTGCTGCTGGCCCTGCTGCTCAATATGAACGTCAAAGGCATCGCCCTTTACCGAACTTTTTATTACCTGCCGACGCTGGTGCCAATCGTGGCGACCGTCATTATCTGGCGCCTGGTTTTCAACTCGGAATTCGGCATTTTGAATGCGGGGTTGTCCGTATTCGGGATTGGCAAGATCGACTGGATGGGCAGCGAAGGCTTGATCAAGCCGGTCATAATCCTGCTGCAGGTATGGATTTCCGGGAGCGGGGTGCTTATCTTCCTGGCGGCGCTCAAGAACGTGCCGAAGCATCTATATGAAGCGGTTCTCATCGACGGGGCTAACAAGGTTCAATCGTTCTTCCGCGTGACGCTGCCGATGATCAGTCCTTCCATTCTGTTTGTTGTCATTATCCAGACGATGTACAACTTCCAGATGTTTACGGAAGCGCTGCTGCTGACGAAGGGCGGGCCCAATTACGCGGCGTATACCTTTGTCTACAACATCTACAAGTCGGCGTTTACGGATTTGAAATTCAGCATGGCGATGACGCAGTCCATCTTCCTATTCGCGCTGATCTCGCTTGTTACGTTTGTTCTAATGAAGCTGTCGAAGCGGTTTGTCTATTATGAAGGCGAGAAATAGAAGGGGGAAACAAGATGACTACGTCTAACAGACGCGTGATGAAGCAAACCGGCAAATACGTGCTTCTGACAGCCGCGCTGGTGCTGTTCGCGGGACCGCTCGTATGGATGCTGTCGACGATGCTCAAGACAAAGGCCGAAACGTACAAGGTTCCTCCGACATTGCTGCCGGAATCGCTCAATTTCGAAGCGTTCAACAGGCTGTTTGATGTACAGCCGCTGATGTGGAGGTGGATCCAGAATTCGTTTGCAATCTCCGCGCTTGTTGTGCTAGGGGCGGTATTGTCCAGCTCGATCGTAGCTTACGGCTTCTCGCGTTTTTCAACCAAATACAAGGACAGGCTGTTCCCGATCGTCCTTATGACGCTGATGATTCCGCCGTCCATTCTAATGATTCCGTCTTACGTGCTCTTTACGAAGCTGCACTGGGTGGATACGTGGCTGCCGCTGATCGTTCCGGCGTGGCTTGGCGGCGCGTACTACATCTTCTTGTTCCGGCAATTTTTCATGACGATCCCTCAGGAGCTAGATGAAGCGACCTACCTCGACGGCGGGAACCGGTGGACCGTGTTTACGAAGGTTATCATGCCGCTGTCCAAACCGATTGTCGTCACGACCGTAATCTTTGCTTTCGTGAACTCATGGCTCGATTTCCTCGGACCGTTCCTTTATATCAAGAGCAACAACATGTTTACCCTCAGCGTTGGTCTGCAGCTGCTCATCGGCCAGACGAGTCAGGATTTCCCGGCGCTTGCCGCCGGCGCTTTTATCAGTATCGTGCCAATCGGTCTGCTGTTCCTGTTCGCGCAGCGCTATATCGTTGAGGGGGTGGTGCTCACGGGTTCGAAGGGGTAAGGCCGATAGGGAGAACAACACGGGCAGGCATAAGATTTTCAATACTGCTGTTTTCAAAATAATCTAAAGGGGAACTGGATATGAAAACAAACAGAAAGTGGTTATTGGGTCTTTTTACGCTGGTATTATCCATGACGATTATCATTTCCGGCTGCGGCAGCAACAATAATAACGGCGGCTCGAATACGGCGGCAAACGGCGGGCAAAGCGATAACGGCAGCGCCGAGCAGACAGAAAAGCCAGCGGAACCGGTTACGATTACGTATTCGCAATGGGGAACGGCGGAAGAGCTGCAGCGTACGCAAGAGCTTCTCGATAAGTTCATGGAAGCCAATCCGAGCATTACGGTTAAGCTGGAAGGCAAGGACTGGGGCAGCTATTGGGACGGTCTGACGGCTAACGCCGCGGGCGGCACGCTTCCCGACGTATTCAAAACCAGCTATGCCTTTATTGAGAAATATGCCGAGCTCGGCATCTTCAAAGAGCTGGACGGTCCGCTTGCGGACAACGGCTTCGACTTGAACAATATTGACCAAAGCCTGCTCGGTTTACATAAATACAACGGCAAGCAAGTGTCGCTTCCGATCGACGCGAACGTTATCGTCTGGTACTACGACAAAGCGATCTTTGCGGATCCGAAGAAAAATCCGAAGAACGCGCCGGTTCCTTCCCTTGAACCAACCTGGGCCGAGATTATCGACATCGCAACGAAGCTGACGCTCGACAAGAACGGCAAGAACCCCGGCGAGGCCGGCTTTGACGGCAACAACATCGTGCAATGGGGCATGTCCGTATCGCCTGGTTCGACCATGGATTGGTTCCTAGAGCCGGAGCTGTGGTCCAACGGCGCGAAGCTTGTGAACGATGACGGATCGCTTGCCCTGAATACCCCTGAAGCACGTGAAGTACTGGACTTCTTTATTGACGCAACGAAGAAAAAAATCAATACCACGCCAGCGCAAATCGAAGGTCTAGGCGGCCAAGTGAACCTCGGCATTACGACCGGCAAGGTTGCGATGAACCCGGGCGGCAACTGGAATACAACCAACTTCAAGGAAGCTAAAGTGGATTACGGCATTACGTACCTGCCGAAATTCAAAGAGAACAAAACGGTTGTACAACCGGCGGGTATCGCGATTTCGAGCAACACGAAGCATGAAGATGCAGCGTATAAACTGCTGGCATGGCTGGCAGGTCCGGAAGGTCAAACGGAGCTTGCGAAGCAAGGCTACTCGATTCCGGCGAATAAAGCGGCATCCGACGCTTATATCGCAACCGCGGGCGAAGCGAATAAAATCTTCCTCGACGCGCAGCAGTTCGGCATCATTTCGCCGTTCACGGTGAAAAAGACGGATCTGGTATGGACATACGGCGAGCAGTCGCTTAAGAATCCGCTTGCCGGCGACGGCGACGTGGATGCGGCCATTAAGGATCTGGAGTCCAAGCTGAAATAAGAGGGTTAAGGAAAGAGCGGGGGAAAGAGGCGTTTGGTCGCTTCTTTTCCCTTTTTTGCTTAGGCCTGAATGCCTGAAATGACGCTGTTTCTTGACTATTGATGAATAGGGCTATACAATAGATTTTGCCGCAACTTTTGCGTAGTTGCCGCAATTATAGAGAGCATATATTCGATATAGGAACAGAGAGGAACGTATGATGGCCAAGTTAAAGGATATTGCAGAGCAGGTCGGGGTATCGATCTCGACGGTATCGCGGGTCATGAAGAATGACTCCACGCGTTCCGTCAGCGAAGAGACCCGTAAGAAAATTTGGGAAGTTGCGGAGAAGCTCGGCTACAAGGCGAACCGTGCGGAGAAGCTGGGCAAATCCGATAACAAGCTGATGGTTCATATCGGCTGTGTCGTTGCCATTCCTCAGAACAAATATAATAATCCATACTTCTCCGTTATTCTGGAGGGCATCGAGAAAGCGTTGACGGAGTCCGGTCTACGGCTGGAGTTTGTATACAGCATCGAGAATCAGCAGGATATCCAGCAGCTGCAGTCGCTCGTGAAGGAGCACCGGATCGACGGCATGATTATCGTCGAGCGAATTGATGCGGATGCGTACCAATGGATCAAGCAGAATGTGAAGGCGGTCGTTGGCGTGGATTTGGCGGACAGAACGATTCCGGTCGTCTGTTATGACCGCGAAGCCGCAGCGAAGGAAGCCGTGCAGCATCTCATCCAGCAGGGGCATAAGCAGATCGGCTATATCGGCGGTCCGGAGCTAAGCGATCCTTTCCGTCAGGAGAAGCGGTTCCTCGGCTATCAAAGCGCGATGCGCGAAGCCGGTCTAGAGATGAACGACAATTGGATTATCGACGTGAAGTGGGATGTATCGCTCAGCTATGAGCTGACCAAGCAGGCATTCGAGAAAAAAGGCTATTCGCCAACCGCCGTATTCGCGGCCAGCGATATGATGGCGATTGCGGCGATGCGCGCCGCTTCCGAGCGCGGTCTCCGCATTCCGGAGGATATAGCGGTCGTAGGCGTCGATAATATCGAAATCTCCGAGTTCACCTCGCCGCCGCTTACAACGATTCATGTACCCAAAATCGAGATGGGAATGTACGCGGTGAAGCTGCTGCTCGATTACTTGAATCATCAATATTCGCTGCCGGTGCGCATGACGATTCCGTACCGGATGGTATACCGCCGCTCTTCCGAGTCCCAGCAGCCGGCCGTCAGCAGCGTGCAATCATAGAGAAGAGGCAGTCCCGAGGTCATCTTTAATGGCTTTGGGGGCGCCTTTTTTTTGTTTATGGCTTAGCACGCTGCCAATAGACACGCGTTCCGTCTTGCTGGATGCCGAGTTGCCCAGATGGATGCCAATGGTATAACATTCACGGAACTGCGTTGCACGCAAACGGTATGGCATTCATGGAGCTGAGATGCACGCCAACGGCATAGCCTTCACGGAGCTGCGTTGCACGAATTGCAGGATAATGGTTCGAAATAGTGGGTGCTGGTGAGATATGTTGCACGGAATACAGCATATTGTTCGTAATGAGCCTAGGATTAACCGTTTTTCCCCCGATATCCTGCATTCCGCTCAGTATATTGTTAGAAGACGGCCTCAAATGTACGATTACACTGCATATTGTGCAACAAAGGCTTTCGAAGCTGTGCGGTTACCGGTAAGGAGCTTATAAATTGCGCATAGGGCTATCTCATCCTTGTGCCCGGGCCTTGGCGGTACGGGCGTAATCGGACGGCGGCATGCCGGTTGATTTCTTGAAATCGCGCGAGAAATAATGAATGCTGCTGTAGCCAAGCATAGCGGCAATCTCGGTCATGTTGTACTGCTGCTCGCGGATCATCGTTTTGGCTTCCTCGATCTTGAGCTGCTTGAAATAGTCCATCGGGCCAACGCCGGCCTGCGCGTGAAACACTTCCTTGAGCCGGCTTTTCCCCAAGTGAAGCTCCTTGCACAGCCTGTCCAAAGTCAACTGCTCGCCCAGGTGCCCGCGCATGAAGGCGATAATCCGGTCGGCCGTCTTCTGTTCCGCTTTCTCCGTCTGGAAAGAGGCGGGCTTGCGCACGGATTGCCGGTCGGCATCTTCCTGCTGCCGAATCAATTGAATAAGCAGCGTCTCCAAGTAATTGCGCATCGCCTGCTCGCTGGCGAAGGGGGCGTCTTCCCGGGTAACCAGCTCATGGAGATCGGACTTGTCGTATGGCGGCTCAAAGGAATAAAAGCCTTCCTGCATGAGCAGTGACAGCAGGTTCCGTTCTTTTGTCCCCAGCTGCATAATCCGGTTCTCGAAGCACTCCATGCATGGGGAAGCGCACTCGAATGAGAGCACGAACAGGTTAGGCGGCTTATGCTGGCTGCCAACCTTCACGGTATGAAACTCTCCGGGCTTATGGAAGATGATCATGCCTTGTTCAAGCTGATGCGTTTGCTCATCGGCCCTTACTTCCACGTTCCCCTTGTCCACGTAAAGCAGCTCCCAGAAGTCATGCTGCTCTCCCTCGAATACGTAACCTTTCGCGAACTCAAAGTAATGGAACGAGATCAGCTTGCGTACGGCAAGCATTTCTTTCAGCGTATGGCGAATGAATTCCACCTATTGCCCTCTCCCTTGTTTGTACCTGTTTGCACTAATTATAAATCCTTTTCGCTCTGTGCAAAAGGTCCGGCTGATTTGCTAAAGAAGGGCTTCGCGGGGGCCTATATAATGGCAGTATAAAGAGCTAAAGGAGGCTGCCTAACTTGAAAAAAGGGATTAATATTTGGTCTTTTCCGGCAGGCATGAGTATAGAGGAAAGCATTGCGCTGGCAAAGGATGCGGGCTTTGACGGCATCGAGCTGTCGCTGAACGAGACAGGCCCGCTGAGCCTGGAAAGCACGACGGAAGAGGTACGCGCAATCCGCCAATTTGCGGATAACGCCGGCATCGAGCTGTCGAGCCTGGCAAGCGGCTTGTATTGGGACTACCCGCCAACCAGCGAGAATGAGCAAGTGTCCAGCAAGGCTTACGATATCGCGAGAAAACAGCTCGAGCATGCCGCAGCGCTTGGCGTTGACTCCGTCCTGATCGTGCCTGGCGCGGTAGGCGTTGATTTTATCCCGAATGCGCCCGTGGTTCCTTATGACCGGGCGTACGACAATGCGCTGGCCTTCTTCACGAAGCTGGCGAAGGAAGCGGAAGCGGTGAAGGTATCCGTTGGCATCGAAAACGTATGGAACAAGTTCCTGCTGTCGCCGCTTGAGATGCGCGGATTTATTGACGCGGTTGGCTCCGAGTATGTCGGTTCTTACTTCGATGTGGGCAACGTTGTCTATTCCGGTTATCCGGAGCATTGGATCTCGATCCTGAACAAGCGGATCAAGAAGGTGCATTTCAAGGATTACCGCAGACAAGCGGGCGGACTTCACGGCTTCGTCGACCTTCTTGCGGGCGACGTGGATTATCCGGTAGTGATTCAAGCGCTTAAAGATATCGGCTATAACGATTACGTAACGGCGGAGATGATCCCGCCATACACCCATCATACGAAACAAATCGTGTACAACACTTCGGCTGCAATGGACGCCATCTTGGGGAGGACGGAACGCTAATGCTTAAAATAGGACTGATTGGACTTGGCTTTATGGGCAAGACCCATCTCGAGAACTACCTGCGACTCGAGAGAGAAGGGGCGCCGATCCGCGTCGTGGCGCTTTGCGATGTGGACGAAGCGAAGCTGAACGGCGGCGGCAGCGGCGGCAACATTGATACTTCCTCGGAGAATGCGATCGATTACGGCCGTTTCAATAAATACACGTCGGTGCAAGAGATGCTGGATAGCGAGCAGCTGGATGCGGTCGATATTACGCTGCCTACCTTCCTGCACCGCGATGTCACGACTCAATGCCTGAGCAGCGGCGTTCACGTGCTTTGCGAGAAGCCGATGGCGATGAATGCGGAAGAATGCGATGCTATGATTGCGGCTGCGGAAGCAAGCGGCAAACAGCTGATGATCGGACAATGCCTGCGTTTCTGGCCGGCTTACGTTTATCTTCAGGAGCTCGTTCGCAGCGGCAAGTTCGGCAGCGTTACGAATGCGTACTTCTACCGCGGCGGCGGAACGCCTTCCTGGGGACCGTGGGTGCTCGTGAACGAAAAGGGCGGCGGTGCTTTGCTCGACATGCACGTGCACGACACGGATGTCGTGAACTGGCTGTTCGGAAAGCCGGAAGCGGTATCTTGCTACGGCAGAAACGTGATCGCGGGAAGCGGCTACGATATCGTCTCCACGCATTACCGTTATGCGGATAACAAAATTGTATCCGCTCATGTGGATTGGACGCTGAATGGCGACTTTGGCTTTGAGATGGGCTTTAAGGTTAACTTTGAGCACGGCAACGTGCAGTTCGACGGCGTTTCCGTCAAAGTAAATCCGAATGACGGAGCAGGCTTCACGGCCGAGCTGCCGGCGGATCAAGGCTATTACTATCAACAAAAATATTTCACGGAAGCGCTTGTTCAAGGCTTGCCGCTGGATACGGCTACTCCGGAGAGCACAAAGGCCAGCATCGAGATCGTAACGGCGGAGCGGGAATCGGCGGATCAACGCGGCGCATGGATTTCCGTACTGTAAAGGATCGCCATGCCATGAGCAAACAGCATGAGTTTTCATTCGCAGCCGGCGCTGCCGGCTTTACGGACAAGGAATGGCGGGGGCTGCCGCCCGCGGAGGTTGCTTATCAGCAGTGGCTGCATATAGAGCAGCCGCCCGAGACCGAGGTTCGAGGCGTCTACGATGAAGAGGCGCTGCATCTGCAGTTCCGGGTCTACGAGGAATCGCCCGTCATGAAGCATAGGCGGCATGGCGACCCGGTCTATCAGGACAGCTGCGTGGAGTTTTTCGTTCAGCCGCTTCCTGCCCGGGATTCCCGTTATCTCAACTTTGAGCTGAATGCCGCCGGGGTACTGCTCTTGGAGATTGGCGAAAGCGGCGGCCCGAAACGCAAGCGCATTCTGCCCGAAGCCGCAAGCCAGTTCGGCATAAGGACGGCCCTTGGCTTATGGAATCCCGAATGCCGCCGGATGTACTGGGAGCTTAACCTGCGCATACCGTTTGCGTTCCTTAACTACTGGTTTCCGGATTTTCGGGCGGAACCGGGTGCCGTTATGAAGGGTAACTTCTATAAGTGCGGCGATCTGACGCCGGCCCCTCATTATTTGAGCTGGTCGCCGGTCCAGTCGGATACCCCTAATTTTCACCGCAGCGACAGCTTTGGAACGCTTGTATTTAAATAAGTACGGCTCAAAAACAGTGGTGCCTTGCACCGCTGTTTTTTTTTGCGTAAAATACGAAGAATTAAAGTTTTTGTAAAGTTATTCACATAGTTACCCACATATCAACGGGCTATTCAAGCAGGAAAATTAGACTTTCAACAGCCCTCATCCACATATCCACAGCCCGTTTTATCCACATGTGGTTAATATTTAAGGCTCCTAAATTTCTGGTTAACCACGTTAAGAATAAGGAGATTAAGCGAAAAAGCTTCATTTCGAGGCAGCCGTTTTCTATATTTTCCAAGGTATGGTAAGGTAGTCGTAAGGAACGGGCTCATTACGGATAGGAGGGAAATGATGAGAAAAAAAGGCATGTGGATTGGTGGGGCTATAGCCTTGCTGCTGCTGGCCGGATGCACGAATTCGGAATCAAACGAACCAACGCCAACACCAACACCAGTGGTTAGTGAACTTGCCGAATCGCCGGTGCCAAGCATAGAAACGCCTGAAGAAGAGCCTGCGGAAACGGATGAGGGGGCGGCTAACGGTCAATTGGAGCTGGGTCGCCTGGAAAACGTGTTTGCGTTCGCGGACGAAACCGGGCAGCAGTTAATCACGATTCCCACCGAAAATGGGGATGAAATAGACGATCCGGAGCAGTTTGCCGCGGCTATCGGAAATGGCGGGGACCGGATCGAGATCGAGTATGTCCGCCGTCAAGAGGCCAATGATCAGGATACCAATAGACAGTCGATCGATAACTTCAATAATATGGCGGGGTATATCTACAAAATTAAGGATGAAGGGATACTCCTGCCGAATAAGTCGTATCTGCTGGCTAGGGAAGGCGTCGTTAGCCAGGACTCCTTGGTCGATCTAGCCAGCGCCGAAGACGGGCAGTACGAACAGGCGGATGCCGATACGATAGCCCGCGTGGAAGAAATTAAAGGCAGAAAGGTAACATCGAGCAGCATTCTTTCCGAATCGGAACAAGAGAAGATAGCTTTGTTTGTGTTCGAGCGTGAAGGGGACGACATGCTGGCAAGCATCGCTTACATCCATGAAGACAAAGTGCTGTTCAAGGATTTCCCCGCAACGTATAACGAATCCGGTACTTGGCGGGTAGACGGCGGAGATGACCCGGGAAGGTTCGAGGTGCTGTTCCTGGCCCATTCGGATGAAGGGGTGCTGCTTGGAATCGCTTGGGCTGGTGCCGAGGGCGAGAACTTATTTATCTTGCAGGAAGCCGATGGCGCTCTGCAGGATACGGATCTTAAGGGCGGAAGATACTGGTCGCCTTAATGGATAGAGGGCAGAGGTCGCATTGACCGTCTGCCCTTGTTTTTTACCAGCCGAAGTCAAGCGTTTTGCCCGTTTCCGTGTAGGTCTTAATATTGCTGAGCATCATCCACCAATGCTCTTTCGAATTTGCGAAGGACGGGTGATCCGGCGTCCATTGATCATTGACAAGCGTCAGCTTGGTGCAGCTGCCTACCGTCTCCATGGTGAACGTTACTCTGGATTCCAGCTCGGCATGGTTGTCCCTGTAAGAAGGGCCGGGATGCTCCCGATAGCTGAGCACCTTGCCTGGAACGGCCTCCAGAATAGTGCCGTACACATGGACCGTATTGTCGCCGTCCGCTCCCGGTCCGACGTATTCGAAGGAAGCTCCAGGCTCAAGGGTAGAGTTCAGGACGGTTCCGAAAAAGGTGCTCCGCGTTCCTTCCGGGGTGACAAGCGTCTGCCACACCTGCTCGGGCGAGGCATCAATATAGAATACATAGTTTAGCTCCATCTTTGTTAATATCCTCCTTGGATTCTATTTATCTTTCTTCTAGGCTGCAGGTTCTTCTTGGATGCGTGTGGTAAACTCATTATAGAAGAAGACTTTTTCTAAGTATTGTAAAAACGCGACACGAACAGGAGTGAAGGGATGAGCCATCCACAAACCCGGCCCAGCATGGGCGTTCTCGGATTAAACGCAGCAGGGGACCAGTTCCGGCTGGAGCGGTATTCGCTTCGGAGGCCTTGTCGCCTTTTATCAAGCATTACTGGATTGTTCAATGGAACCTGGAACAGAATGACTCCTATTGGCAGCATGTTGTACCCAATCCGTGCGCTAATCTGGTGGTTGAGCAGGGCAAAACCTTTTTCTACGGGCCTGGCAAAGAGAAATTTTCTTATCTGCTGAAGGGAAGCGGAATCGTCTTTGGCGTTAAGTTCCGTCCGGGCGGTCTGTATCCGTTTGTGAACAAAGAGCTGTCCGAGTTGACAGAAGGACCTATAGAGGTGGAGACCGTGCTTGGGATACCAGGCTCGGAGCTTGAAGAGCTTGTGCTTGCCCATCGAGATAGTGACCGCGGTATGATTCATGTCGTAGAGCAGCTGCTGGCAGAGAGGCTCCCGCCTTATGATGACCAGATCACGTTAGTCAATCAAATTATCGATTATGCGGCTGGCAACCAGGGTATAACCAAGGTAGAGCAGGTATGCGAGTCCTTTGACATAAACATCCGGCGGCTGCAGCGTTTATTCGCCAAATACGTCGGAGTGAATCCGAAGTCGGTTATCCGGCTGTTCCGGCTGCAAAATGCCGCCGAAGCGATGGATCTGGGTCAAGCCCAGGATTTGGCCGGGTTATCGGTTGAGCTGGGTTACCACGATCAGGCGCATTTCAGCAAAGATTTCAAGGCCGTGGTCGGCCGTTCACCCGAGCAGTATCTGTCGGGCGTTATTAGCTAAGGAAGGAATAAAAGGAGTGTTGGCTATGAAGAGACAAAAGCTGTTGATCGGCGGACAAGAGGTCGAGACCGCCCAATACACGACGCTTTATGCGCCATATTCAAAGGAAGCGATTGCCGAGATTGCGGACGCCGGATTAACGGAAGCGAATCTGGCTATTCAAGCAGCGGTGGCGGCCACGGCGGGTATGCGTAAGATGCCGGCCCACAAGCGCGCCGCTATTCTCGAAAAGCTTGTTCAGCTGCTTGCCGAGCGCCGCGAAGAGGCTGCACGGCTTGTCGCGCTGGAAGCGGCCAAGCCGCTGAAGGCGGCTTATGCCGAAGTTGACCGCACGATTCAGACCTATCAAATAGCCGCTGAAGAAGCGAAACGCATACACGGGGAGACGATCCCCATGGATGCGGTGCCGGGCGGCGAGGGCCGCTTTGGTTATACCGTTCGCGAGCCTATTGGCGTCGTTGGCGCCATTACGCCGTTTAACTTTCCTCTAAATCTGGTCGCCCACAAGCTTGGGCCGGCGATTGCGTCAGGGAATACAGTCGTGCTGAAGCCTGCGCCGCAGACTCCGCTGTCCGCGTATTTTATCGCGGAGCTGCTTCAAGAAGCAGGCCTGCCGGATGGTGCGCTAAACGTGATTACCGGCGATGGCCGGCTACTGGGCGAGGCTATCGTAAAGGATCCGAGGGTGAGCATGGTTACCTTCACGGGCAGCGCGGCGGTTGGCGCAAGCATTCGCGCAATGGCCGGCATCAAGCGGGTAACGCTGGAGCTTGGTTCGAATTCGGCGGTTATTATCGATAAGGGCGTAAATATCGAAGCTATTGCTGCCCGCGCGGCGGTTGGAGCCTTCTCCTACCAGGGGCAGGTATGCATCTCGCTGCAGCGAGTCTATGTGCTGGCAGAAGTATTCGAGGAATTCGTGGAGCGTTTCACGGCGGAGGTTGAAAAGCTGCAAGTCGGCGACCCGCTTGATCCTTTAACCGATGTATCGGCACTGATCTCGGAGCGGGATGTCACGCGGGTACTGGAATGGATGGAGGAGGCGCGCTCGCTTGGCGCGGAAGTCGCATGCGGCGGCAAGGCGGAAGGCGGCATCCTGCTGCCAACCGTATTGTTGAACGTTCCTGCCCATGCGCAAGTATCATGCAAGGAAGTGTTCGCTCCGGTTGTCATTGTGAACAAAGTGGATACCCTGGAGGAAGCGGTCGAGAAGGTGAATGATTCCGAGTTCGGCCTGCAGGCCGGTCTCTATACGAATGATCTTAAGACCGCGCTTGATCTGTCCGAGCAGCTGCAGGTTGGCGGAGTGATGATTAACGATATCCCGACTTTCCGCGTGGACCACATGCCTTATGGCGGCATTAAGCAAAGCGGCCTCGGGCGCGAAGGCATAAAATACGCCATTGAAGATATGACCGAGCTGAAGCTGGTCGTCTTTAATCGCAATTAGCGGTTCGTTGGCGCTGGCAGGCGTTGTCCTCTTGACTCCGGACGGCGCCTTTTTTGCCAGCTCTGCTCCTGTTGTGTACTGCGAAGATTGCGGATACTCCGAATTTTATAATAAAGAGTCCTCGGCGGGCTCAAACATCTTGGATTTGTTCTTTGGGTAAAGGTTAGCGAGTGAATAGTCGGCAGGCTGTCTTTCATTAGACAGCCTGTTTTTTGCGTTGCAGGAAAATAATGGCTAGCACCGAATTAATGGGAGTAACTAACGGACAGGAGCGTGTATGTGCGTGGGAAAAAGCTTATCTCTCTTATTAGTGGGTGCGAGTCTGATCTGCTGTACTTCTTTTTTGACGGCGGCGGCTATGCCTTTGAAGAACGAGCCTTTATTTTTGATCAAGCAGAATGGAAAATACGGGTATATGGACAGTTCCGGAAAGGTTCGAATTAAACCGCGGTTCGATAGCGCAAATGATTTTTCGGAAGGGCGCGCTAGTGTAATGAAGCAAAACGGGGACGAATCCCAGTACGGATATATTGACGAGCAAGGTAAAATAATCGTTCCTTTGAATTACGATTTTGCCGTGGATTATCAGGAGGGATTGGCCGCGGTTACTACTTATTTGAAGAATGGGATTAGGAGCGTGTTTATCGATAAAAAGGGTAAAACCGTATTCTCCATAGGAAGCAATGTCTCGTTCGGTTTTTCAGAGGGAAGAGCAGCTGTCATAACTAATTTTGCAGGAACAGGAATGGGAGAAACAAAAGTTGGATTTATCGATAATAAAGGGAAGACCATTGTCCAACCGCAGTACGAGTACACCTTTGCTGAGGGATACTCAGACTTCCATGAAGGCATGGCTTCCGTGCTGAAGAATGGCCAGTATGGCTTTATTGATAAGAATGGCGTTATGAAAATAAACTTCAAATATGAAACGGCTTTGCCGTTCCAAGAAAGCCTTGCAGCAGTCGAAGACTCGAATGGCAGCTGGGGCTTTATTGATAAGAATGGGCAGTATATTATTCAGCCGCAGTTTGCAGATGCAAACTCATTTCAGAATGGCTTGGCTCCGGTAATGAAAGAAGTGAATGGGAATTCATTATGGGGCTATATCGACCAAACAGGTAAGCTCGTCATTCCCGCTGAATACACGGATGCGGAACCGTTTGCCGAAGGTCTGGCAGCTGTTGAGGTAGAAGCAGGCGATAGTCGCAAGTGGGGCTTTATCGACAGTCAGGGCACACTTGTCGTTAAGCCGCAATTTGATTATGTGGGGGCTTTTCATAATGGATTAGCTAGCGTCCTTATTAACGATGGCTCTGATGATGCCGCGAATGCCAGTTACCGTTACGGCTATATCAACAAACAAGGTAAATATGTCTGGAAGCCAAGCAATTGATATGCGGATGTAGAGCAGGCGGCCATCAATCCGATGGCTGTTTTTTTGTGTGGGGAAAATCATCATGATTTTCTACAAAACGAGTAAAATATATTGTAAAACGATAAATGATGTGGTACATTCAAAACGATAATAATGAAGTGAGGTGCATGTTTGTGGAACGGGGAACAACGCTCTTTTTGAAGGTAACCGTGTTTCTGATGGGGCTTCCGGTTCTGGCATTGTGTATTTTTGGGCTGCCTGCAATAATGAAAGAGGCTAGGGAAGCTTGGCCGGATAGTTGGGTATATCCGATTATCATCGCGATGTATCTTTCGGCGATACCTTTTTATATGGCTTTGTATCAGGCATTCAAGCTGCTCGGCTATATCGACAAGAACCAGGCATTCTCCGAATTATCCGTGAAGGCGTTGAAAAATATTAAGTACTGCGCGATTGCGATTAGCCTTTTATATGCGGCAGCGGAACCTTTCGTGTATCTCATTGCGGATATGGATGACGCTCCCGGTCTGATCGTTATCGGTTTGGTTGTTATCTTCGCATCCTTGGTCATTGCAGTCTTTGCGGCTGTTCTTCAGAAGCTTCTCAAAAATGCCATCGATATAAAATCAGAAAATGATTTAACGATCTGAGGTGAAATAACATGGCGATCATAATTAATGTTGACGTAATGCTGGCCAAAAGGAAGATGAGCGTGACGGAGCTCTCGGAGCGGGTTGGAATAACGATGGCGAACCTGTCGATTCTAAAGAACGGCAAGGCGAAAGCCATTCGGATTTCAACCTTAAACGCCATCTGCAAGGCGCTGGATTGCCAGCCGGGAGATGTCCTGGAATACAGAATGAGTGAGGATGACGCGGAAGATAAAGAAGAATAGCATACAGGAAGAAATGGAGCTGCCGGCATGGATTGGCGGCTTTTTGTTTTCTCCAGGGAAGCAGCCATCCAACAGGAGGATTAAACGCCATAAGAATGGAAGAAATAGATAATTACATTTCTATTCTTTTAAGGAGGTAAATCTATTGATTCATGACAACGTCATTCTATCGTATACGGTGGATCTGCAGCTAGATCGGATAGTGATACATACAAGAGACGAGTCGACTTTGAAGGAAGTCGATATTGTATTAAAAGATGTGTGTTGCCATTATTTTGAGCACCAGGTCAAGGGCAGCATCATTCTTGCAATGACCGTATCGAACATCTCCAGTTTTATAGCGGGGAACATTGAAATCCTGAGGAATGGCAAGGATCACGGTTGGCCAACTGTATATGAATCAATAGACGAGCTGGAGAAAAAACTGACGGAGGGCGGATACAAATATTTTAATCTTTATTCCTCTTACGGGATGAGCGGTTGGATTGTAGCCAAGGATTTGGAAGTCGTTAAGAAGGGCGAGGAGGAATAGAAAGCATGAAATTTCGCGCAACGATCGAGCTCAGCAAATAAGCGAAGGACGGATTCAATAAAAAAGAAAAGCCCTGCTATCACCACCAGGGAGGATAACGGGGTACTTGTTCATTAAGCGTTGGAATCGGAGGTTGTCTCACTGTCTGTGCTTGCTTGAGCCGTCGGCTTTGCTCCACCGCCATGGCGGCCGGCATCGCCTTTAAGCGGAAACTCGCCATTTACGATGCTTTGAGCTTGCGCGGCTGTACCTTCTTTCTTCGTAGCGGCTTCATCGGCTGTCAGCTTGCCATCCGTAACGGCTTGATCGATTTGAACGTTAATCGCAGTCTCGAGCGCGCTGACTACCGAGTCCGCGCTAACCCCTTTCGCTTCAGCGATATCCGCAATGGTTTTGCCTGCCCGCAGTTCTGTTTTCAGATCATCCTCCGTCATATTTAAAGCGGTCGCAACGGTGTCCAGGCTTTGCCCGAAACCGCGTCCTCCTCTGCGTCCTTCACGTCCTTGAGCAAGTTGGTCGGAGTTGATCAGGTTGTCCAGGTTTGCGGTGAACTGGCTCTTCTCGGCGGTCTGACGCTCTTCAAACGCGGCTGTTAGCGCTGCTTTCAAATCGTCGCTCGACACCCCTTGCTCTGCAGCGATTTCAGCAAGCGTGCTGCCCGCAGCAAGCTTCTCATTAAGCGTATCGCGGTCCAGCTTAAGCAATGTAAGTACGGAATCCGAGACGAAGTTCCCGCCGAAACCGCCGCGGCCATGCTTGCCGCCCATTTGTTTAGTCGTGTTATCCGTTTGAACTTGAGCCGTATTTGAAGAGCTTGCAGTCGACGTTGTGTCTGTTGCCGCAAATGCGCTTAGCGGAACCATGACCGCCAAAGTAGCCGTAATTCCGATTGTCTTTAAGTATTTGTTCATTTCCATTGCCTCCTTAGGGCTTGTGAATTGTCTTACAGGACCCATTATGGACACGGTACCTTAAATGGAACTGAAATGAATTTAAAAGTACTTTTCAGCCTCATTCCGGTAATATAAGGAACAAATATTGCCTCTTCATTGAAAAAGGCTGTCCCCAAGTCATCGAATGACGATGGGACAGCCTTCTTTTTGCGCTAAGGGCAATTAGCGTGATGTAGTTTCGTCAGAGATTTAATGCTTCTCGGTTTTATGCTGTCCGGGCAGCGGCGCCTGGCAAAGCCGGTCGGTAAAGACGGAGCCCCATACGGCGACGCCAACAAGCGTAAGCGTTGCAAGGACGGATAAGAACAACGGTGGTATGAAGCTGTAGAGCAGGAACAAAGCAACGAGTACGATGATTCCAACCGTATACGGTGCCGATACAACACCGGCTGCGATTCGCATAAACAGCATATTGCCAAGCAAATAGAGAGCAGGACCGGCCATAATAACAAGCGCTGTCTTAAGCTCGATATGTCCCGTCGGGTGCGCGAGCACCAATTCGTCCGCTACGGCCGACAGGATGATGCCGGCAACCAGAAGCAGATGCGTATACGTATAAGCCGAACGGGCAATTCTGCCCGGATCCTCGGAATGCGCGATGAAATGATGGCCGGTTTTGGCCGTCATATTGAAATAAATCCACCACATCGCAACCGTGCTGACAAAAGCGGCTGCAAACGACCCCAAGGTAAGCATGTCCCATTCGAGCTCGGCGAAGGTCGCTCCCGTAACCAGAATGGATTCGCCAAGCGCGATAATCATAAACAATCCGCACCGCTCGGCCATATGGGAGCCTTCCACGTCCCAGACGGTGGTAGGGGTTTTGCCAAGCTTAGGCGTCCAGAAGCCCAGAGACGGAGAGAGGTATTCAATGAGCAGCGCGATGCACCACAAAGCGAGACGGTTCTCCTCGTGCGCAATTCCTCCGGCAATCCAGAAAACTCCCGCAAAAGCCAGCCAGCTGAGTATCCGGATAAAATTAATCCGAAGCTCGGTTGAGCCATGCTGCAGAACCCAGATGGTATAAGCGGTTCTTCCCACTTGGAACAGGGTATAGGCGCAGGCAAAATAAATTCCCGTTTTCTCAAAAGCCTCCGGCAGCGACGACGACATAATAAGTCCCACCAGCATGAGAGCAATAAGCATAAACCGGACGCGTCTCGTTTCCGGATTGAGCCAGTTCATGACCCACGCGGAAAAAATCCACACCCACCAGACCGCCATCGTCAGGATACCGAGATGAATGGCTCCTTCCAGAGTGAAATTTTTCAGAAAGGAATGGGATAACTGGGTAACGGCAAAGACAAAGATCAAGTCAAAAAACAATTCGATAAAAGATACTTTCCCGGAATCGATACTGCCCCTGCTTCGGAACAGCATCGAATCTGCTGCCAACCTCTTCATTCGTTCTCTCCTTCGCCTTGTATTTCCATAGTTTTCGTCGATTGTATCACGGGAGGCTTGAAATGTCTTGATACAATGACGAAGAACATGGGTAATTTTATCCGGAGTGGGCAACACTACCGCATGGACAGGAGGGAATGCCAATGATAGCGAAAGAGCTGTACAAAACAAGCGTAAAAGCGGTTGGAGGCCGTAACGGCCGTCTTGAATCGGAGGATGGTATGCTGGCCATCAACGTGATTCATCCGAAAGAGCTGGGCGGTCCGGGAGGCGCAACCAATCCGGAGCAGCTGTTTGCGGGCGGTTATGCCGCATGCTTCGAGAGCGCGCTGAATCTGGTGTGCCGGGAAAGAAAAATCAAACCGGACAGCACATCCGTGACGGCGCGGGTAACGCTTGGCAAGGATGCAGAGGATCATTTCGAGCTTGCGGTCGTACTCGACATTACTTTGGCTGGCGTGGAAAGCGGTCAAGCTCGGGAGCTTGCCGAAGCGGCGCATAATGTGTGCCCGTATTCCAGAGCAACCCGCGGCAACATCAACGTTCAATTAAACGTAGTTTAACCTTGCCTTGTTGACGAAAAGCCCATCCGAATCAAATGATCGGATGGGCTTTTTCCAGATTCCTCATAGGTCAGAAGTAAGTATGTGAAAACGATTGTTTTCAGAGCCGATAAGCACGGCCGTATGATAGAAGAGATCAAGTCGAAGAGGGGGAGTTATTTAATCATTTTCCGAATCTGGATAAGTTCATTGATATAAAAATCAACCTGCTGCTGGATGTTTTCGGTTTGTCTGAATTGATCCACTTCGGCCCGCGATTCGGCAAGGTTCTGCTCTTCCAGCTGCCGAAGGGCGATGCCTGCCGCGATCGCGGCTACGCCGTCTCCGATGGTTGCGATAATGGCACCGATATAGCCAAGCCGGGCGGCGATGAGATCCAAGGAGTCACCAAGCTGATTGCCATTACCGCTGCCTTTGCTGCTTCCATTGTTTCCGCTTTGACCGTTGTTGTTATTGTTGTTGTTCTTATTGTTGTTGTTATTGTTTTTGTTGTTGCTGTTGTTATTGTTATTGTTATTGTTATTGTTATTATTATTGTTCCCCATGAATTGTACTCACCTCGCCCAAGCGTTTCATCCCTTCCCCGATATTAGCCTATGCAGGAGGGGAAGGCGGGGTATGGGCGGCTTTCGGACGAAAAGTAAAGCGCTGACCAACGGTTCAACGTCTTTTGCTTACATAATAGAAAAGCGCTGAACCAATGGTTCAACGCTTTTTCCGCTATGCAGCTTATTTTGCTGCTTGCAATGCTTCTTCCAGACGATCCCAAGTTTCCGAAATGCCTTGCAGCATTCCCATGTCCATAACCGTCTTCAGGGCGTCGCCCGATGCATACACCGCACGGTTGATCAGTTTGGTTGTGCCGTCTCCCAGATCAACAAACTCCAGTACGATATCGGTAGCAGGCAATTCTTCATTGATATGGCCTTCCGCATCGGAGAAGTAATCCGTGTAGCTGAAGCTGTTAGGCTCGTCGATTTCTTTGTATACGCCTTTGCCCCAGGATTCCATACCGTAAAAGTCGCCTTGGCTTTGATCCATGCACTTCATGCAATAATGCCATACGCCGCCCGGACGGAAATCGATTGTGCATACAGGCACTTCCCAGCCGCGTGGCCCCCACCAGCGCTTCAGATGCTCCGGCTCCTTGAACATCTTGAACACCAGCTCGCGCGGCGCAGTGAATACGCGCTCCAGCACCAGTACATTGTCATTCTCTACTCTTGATACGATTGCGTTTGTCATTTTAAATCCTCCTCAATATGGTTTTTGGGACTTGGTAACTGTTCTTTGCTTTGCAGTTCACGCAGGTAGTTCTCCAGGTTGTCGTAACGCTCTTCCCAGATCCGGCGGAAGGAGTTCACCCATGAATCGAGCGAGTGGAAGGGCTCTGGCCGAAGCTTGTAAAACCTGCGGTTTGCTTCCGCCTTCACTTCTACAATGCCGTGTTCGCTAAGCACTTTCAGATGCTTCGAAGCTTGAGGCTGCCTGATCCCCAGCTTGTCGGCGATTTCTCCTACTGTCAGGGGACCGTCACGCAGCAGCTCGACAATAAGCTTTCGATTTGGTTCAGCTAATGCGCTTAACGTCGTCATATCCAAGCCCGGATAATGTCCTGACATGCCTTTCACCTCTTTATGCGTCAGTCTCTCCGGCTGTTGATCTAAATATACATCATAAGGAATATTCCTGTAAAGGAATATTTAAAAGTTTTTTCGAAATACGCGGAGGTTTCCATGTCCCGGCAGCCGGATTACAAAATTCGTACCATTAATAAGGACCCAACGGTAAGTTATGAACAAGCTACCTACGCGATCTGGCTTTCTCCGAAGAAAGATCGCTTGGAAGCAGTAATTGAAGGGCAATCCAAATACGGTAAAATGACAAGGGAGAATACAGTAAAACTGCTGCCTATTTTGGAATCTCCCTGACACCTAATGGACCGCCGTATTCCTAAATACCCTATACCGAATGGAATAAACAAACCACCGTACCCATGCACAGCAGCTGATTCCCCCGAATCGGCTGCTTTTTTATGTTCAACCTCTGATATTTGATGAAAAATATCGGATTTTTAAATAGGAATCCGGATCTTGTTAGCAGTATGATCTTTGTGCACTCAAATTTTGGTAAGGACTGCCATGCGTACCGGAGCCCGAAGGGAGGGGGGGGAGTAACGTCAGATGATGAGCAAGGGCCGGCAATCCGATTGCTGGCATCGGCTTAAATGTAGTTTTGAAAGCGGTTGCAATACTTGCTTCGTATTGTAAGGCATCTCAAGAACCTACTGACGAATGAAAATAGGGAAGCGGGGATATCCATTATATGCGAATAAAAAGAAGACCGTTGTACATGTCATTGCTAGCTTTTGTCCTGCTCTGCGCAACGTTGCTGCCGGGCGTACAGTTTGGCGCAAAGCCCGCCCATGCAAGCGTGTCAGAGCCCGTGGTGCGGAAATTCGATTTCGGTACAGCCTCAAGCCCGGTAATGGCCGGGTATACGAGAGTTCACGAGTCGCTGCTGTATACGGCGGAGACCGGGTACGGCCTGAACGTGGCGGTGGCATCCCGCAATCGTTCGGGCGGCGATGAGCTGACGAATGATTTTGTGCTTGGCTTGTCGTATTCGTTCCTTGTTGATCTGCCTAACGGCGATTATAACGTCACCGCATATTCGGGCGATATTACCGGGAGCGGAACGACCAAGACGAACTTTGTTCTTGAAGGCGTGACGGCGGGATCGATCAGCGGCAAAGCGGTCGTGAACTCGGCTACATACAAGACGACGGTAAGCGACGGACAATTGACGGTAGACGTTACGGGCTCCGGCGCGGGCGGTTATTTGAACGGCCTTGTTATAGAGGAAGCGGTAGAAGCCGCTCCCGCTGCTCCGGCTTCCGTTGCGGTGACCGGACTGACCTCCTCAAGCGTAACGCTCGCCTGGAGCGGCGTTGACGGAGCGGCGAGCTATTCCGTATACCGTGCAAGCAGCGGTGACGCAGCGCCAACGTTAATCGGGCACACGCAGGCTGCCGAAACGACGTACTCGGATACCTCGGTTGCGGTTGGCGGCAGCTACACGTATTACGTATCCGCCATAAGCGCCGGCGGCCTGGAATCCCGGCGGAGCGCGCCGGTGACCGTTAGCGAAATTCCGGCTCCGCAGCCTCCTGCCGCGCCGGCGGGTGTTTCGGTAGACGAAGTCAATGCCAATGCGGTGAAGCTGAGCTGGAACGTAACGGAAGGGGCGGCCAGCTACAGGATCATGCGTTCCGAAGCGGCGGAGGGGTCTTTTGCGGAGATTGGCCAATCGACGAATCCGTCATATACAGACAACACGGCGGATACGTCGAAGCGTTATTATTATCAGGTTATTGCGGTGAATGAGGCGGGCGAATCTTCCGCATCCGGCACCGTATCGAGCCCGGCATACGTACCGCCGGCCGAGCTGCCGGAGGGCGGGGTTCAACGGTTTGATTTTGGCCCTGGTCCCATTGCCGAAGGTTATACCGGAGTTATGGCAACGACCAAATACTCGTCATCGCTGAAATACGGCTTTGCCGATCCGGCAAAGGTAACGTCCGTCGACCGGGGCACAAGCGATGCGGTGAAATCCGATTTTGCCGTGCCGCAGGATACCTCCTTTATCGTGGATCTTCCGAACGGGGATTACACGGTGTCGCTTGTGGCGGGGGATGAGCAAGGAGCAACGGACATTGCGATCAAGGCGGAAAATATGCAGAAGGTGCAGCAGACGGCGAAGACCGCCGGCCAATACCTGGAGATGGAATTCCCGATTGCGCTCGTTGACGGGCAATTGAATTTCGAATTTACGGGTACGGCGCCAAAGATCAATGCCATCGTTATTGCCAAGCAGGCTGACCGCCAGCCGGGGGAGATTCCGACCGTCTATATCGCGGGCGACTCGACCGTTCAGACCTATGATCCTTATTGGGAGCCGCAAGCCGGCTGGGGACAAATGCTGCCTCGCTTCTTCAATAACGACGTCGCGATCGTGAACAAAGCCATTGGAGGACGCAGCACCAAAAACTTTATAACGGAAGGCCGTCTCGACGAGATTTTGCGCGCGATAAAGCCAGGCGATTCCTTCCTCGTTCAGTTCGGTCATAACGATGCGACGATCAGCATTCCCGAACGGTACGCCTCTCCGGCCGATTATAAAAACTTCCTGGAGAACTATTATATCGAAGGCGCGATTCAGCGGGGGGCAACGCCGATTCTCGTAACGCCGATGGGCCGCCGCGACTTTAATGCCGAAACCGGCAAGTTTAACGTCAGCTTCCCGGAATACGTGCAGGCGATGAAGGAAGCCGCAGCGGACAAACACGTTGCTATGGTCGATCTCAGCGCATTAAGCATTGCTTATTACAATTCGATTGGATTCGAAGCCACAACGTCGGTGTTCCTGTACGCCGATCCGGGCATCTATCAGGCCTTCCCGAACGGCTCGGCGGATAATACGCACTTCCAGGAGTACGGCGCGATTCAGCTTGCCCGCCTTCTGGCAGGAGGCATTAAGGAGCTGGATCTTCCGCTTGCAAATTCGGTGAAAGAAATTGAGCTTCCGGCAGATGTACCGGCCAAGATAAGCGGGTTGATCGCGGGCAGCGTGAGCAATGCGGGGGCCGTACTCAAATGGAATGCGAACGAAACGGCGGATATATACAAGATATACCGCAAGCTGGCTTCCGAACCGGAATCGGCTTACAAAATGGTAGGAACGGCTACCGTTCCAAGCTTTACGATGGGTGGCATGGCGGAAGGGCTGAGTTACACGGTCCGCGTAACGGCCGTCAACGGCCGCGGCGAATCCACGCCTTCCGATGAAGTGACCCTTACAACGAAGTCGGCAAAATACCGGTACGATTTTGGCCCGGTTGGGGCTCCGGTTGCGGAGGGTTATACCGAAGTGACGCGCAGCGTCTTGTATACGCCGGAGCGGGGATACGGCCTGACCGACAGCACCGGAATGATCGACCGCGACCGCGGCTCGGCAACGGATGCTTTGCGCCGCGACTTTGTCGCTTACTTCGGCAATTCGTACGAGTTCAAGGTGGATCTTCCAAGCGGTTATTACTCCGTGAAGACCTATACCGGCGATTGGATCGGCTCCACGAAAACGAACGTCGCCATTGAGGGCAAAGATTATGGGACCGTCTCGTCCGGCAAGGAAAATATCGCGGAGAAGGTCTACAACAACATCGCGGTAAAAGACGGTCAGATGAATCTCGTATTCAGCGGCCAGACGGCGCATTTGAACGGCCTTGAAATAACGCCGATTCTGCTTGCGCCAACGGGACTTAAGCTGGATGAGCTGCAGCTTTCAACCGATCCCGTGGAGGCCCAGCTGTCCTGGACGCCAGCGGAAAGCGCGGCAGCCTACCGCGTATACCGCAAATCGGCGGACGCGGCTAATGCGGAGCTTCTCGGCGAGTTAACGTCTGCATCCTTCCGCGATACGACAGGCGACGTGGGTCAGCAATACGCGTACACGGTTACGGCGGTAGACAGCGCAGGCTTGGAGTCCGTTGCATCGAACGAGCTGACGATCTCCACCATTGATCCAAGCGTTCCGCTTGCTCCCGTACCGCACGATCTGGCTGTCGCGACTATCAGCAAGAACAGCGTAAGCATGACTTGGACCGGTTCAACGGAGGCGCGTGCCTACAACGTTTACCGGGCGACAAAAGAAAGCGGTACGTTCCAGCTGCTCGGCAAAACAAAAGAGCCTTCTTACACCGATTCTACCGTATTAACAACGGTTCCATATTACTACAAGGTAGCGGCGGTGAATGCGGGCGGTATTTCCGCCATGTCGGATGTACTGGCAACGGAAGCGGTAACGACGCTTTACCGCAATATGGAATATTTGGACCGCGCGCCGGTAGCGGTTAAGCAAGCAGGAGGTATCTATATCGGCTGGCGTATGCTGGGCCTTGACCCGGATACGATCGCTTTTAACGTTTACCGCGACGGAGTAAGGCTGAATAAGACTCCTATAACAGGCAGCACGAATTACTTCGATCCAGCAGGCACGGAACAATCGCAATACCGCATCACGTTAATCATTAACGGCGTTGAAAGACCCGCAACAAAAAGCTTTAACGTATGGAAGCAGCAGTACCTGTCTATTCCGCTGCAAAAACCGGCCGATGCTTATACGAAGGACGGCCAGCCGTATACGTATAGCGCGGGCGACGCCAGCGTTGGCGACCTGGACGGCGACGGGCAGTATGAAATCGTGATGCTGTGGTCGCCTTCGAATGCGAAGGACAACTCGCAGGCAGGTTATACCGGTATCGTGTACATGGATGCTTACGAAATGGACGGAACCCGTCTGTGGCGCATGAATCTTGGACCAAATATTCGGGCCGGGGCGCATTACTCGCCATTTACGGTCTATGATCTGGACGGGGACGGCAAAGCGGAGGTTGTGCTCAAAACCGCCGACGGCACCATTGACGGTCAAGGCAAAGCGATCGGCGACGCGTCCAAGGACAATCGCAACAGCTCGGGTTACGTGCTGCTGGGCGATGAATTCCTGACCGTATTTAACGGTCAGACCGGCGGAGCCGTATCCACCGTCAGCTATGATCCGCCGCGCGGTGACGTTGGCGCATGGGGCGATACGTACGGGAACCGCGTTGACCGCTTCTTGGCTTCCGTCGCTTATCTGGACGGCGAGCATCCAAGCGTGATTTTCAGCCGCGGCTACTACACCCGCACCGTCATTGTTGCGTATGACTTCAAGGACGGCAAGCTGGAGAAGCGCTGGCGTTTCGACACGAACGACGAAGGCAACGGCGGTTACGTGGGCCAAGGCAACCATAACATGTCGGTTGGCGACGTGGATCAGGACGGCAAGGACGAGATCCTGTTCGGCGCGCTCGCTATCGACGATAACGGCGAAGCGCTGTACAGTACGGGCCTTGGTCATGGCGACGCGATGCATTTCGGCGATCTCGATCCAACCCGCCCGGGGCTTGAAGTATTTGGCGTACACGAGCATACGGATGCGGAATACGGCCTCGAAATGCATGATGCGGCAACCGGCGAGATCGTCTGGGGCGTGCATACCGGCATCGATACGGGCCGCGGCTTGACCGCGGATCTGGATCCGAACTATCCGGGCGAGGAAATGTGGTCCTCGACGATTACGAACGAACAGCAGATTCAAATTACGGGATTGTTCAGCGCAAAAGGCGAGCGGATCAGCGCAAGCATTCCTTCGTCAACAAACAACGCCATTTGGTGGGATGCCGATCCGCTCAGAGAACTGCTTGATCATAAGTGGGATACAACGCTTAAAGCCGGCATCGGCAAAATCGACAAGTGGAATTTCGAGACGCAAGCCACCGAAAATCTGCTGACGGCGGAAGGCGCCTTGTCCAACAACTCGACAAAAGGCAACCCTTCGCTTCAGGCCGATTTGTTTGGCGATTGGCGGGAAGAGGTAATGTGGCGTTCCGCGGACAGCTCGGAGCTGCGCATCTATACAACTACGGATGTAACGGATTACCGCATCCGGACGCTGATGCAGGATCCGGTCTACCGCCTTGGCGTTGTGTGGCAGAACAGCGGCTACAACCAGCCGCCTCATACAAGCTTCTTCCTTGGAGCGGGCATGGAAATGCCTTCGGCTCCGCGCATCCAATACGCAGCTCCGCAGCCGGAAGAGAAAGCGATGGGCGTGCCCGGCAAGCCGGTGCTCGCAAGCGATAACGGCTACGATACCGGATTGCTGGACGGCAGCTACAGGATTACGATGAATATGTGGTACGGCTATAACGGTACGATTTACAAGCTGTACGAGAACGGCGTGCTAGTCGATGCGAAGCAGCTGACGGACAACTCGCCAACGGCTCAAATGGCTGCAACCGCGATCAACGGCAAACCGAACGGCACGTACACGTATACATGCGAGCTGATCAATTCTTTCGGCACAGCGTCCTGCTCGCCGCTTACCGTAACGGTCAAGGACGCATCGCCCGGCAAGCCGGTGCTGTCGAATGACAACTGGGATAACAATGGCGACTATAAAGTGACGATGAATATGTGGTGGGGTACCAACGCAACCACCTACAAGCTGTATGAGAATGGCGCACTAATCGATACCCAAACGCTGACGGCTCAAACACCAAACGCGCAGACTGCGGCTACGACGATCACGGGCCGCGCCAAGGGGACTTATGAATACCGCGTGGAATTGATTAACGATACAGGTTCAACGGAAAGCTCCGTGATGAAGGTAACGGTAAAATAACAAACGGTTAGGCAGGCAGCCGGCTTACGGCTGTCTGTTTTTTTATTCGCCGCGCCGGATTACTTGCTACCCGGCTCTTGAACCAGACGTATAAGGGTATACTATGGAAAAAGGGGGAAGGAGCAGAGCGAATGGATTCCATCAAGGCGCAAAACAAGGTATTATTGCGTTCATTCGTATTCACGATTCTGATTCTGTTCGTGTTTGGCTGGATTGCGCAGCTTGTAAGCGGGCAGCGGATTGCGGTTTTTGACAATAACGTAACGGATGCCATTCGGGGCGTGCGTTCCGATGCCATGACGGTTGTCATGAGAGTATTCACCGAGCTTGGGTCGGAGTTTATGGTTATCCTTATCGTTATTGCCTTTTCATCGCTATTTGCGTTTATCGGCTACCGGAGAGAGCTTATCTTCTATCTTGGCGTCATCGTTAGCTCGGCGCTGCTGAATCTGGTGCTCAAGACGATCTTCCAACGGGCAAGACCGGATATTAACCGGATTATCGAAGCGTCCGGCTTCAGCTTTCCAAGCGGGCATTCGATGTCGGCCTTTACGCTATACGGCATTACGATCTATTTTCTGTGGAAGCATTTGAAGTATAGATGGATGCGGGCGGCCGTCATCCTGGTTGGAGTCGTCATTATAGCGATGATCGGGATCAGCAGAATTTATCTTGGCGTGCATTATCCCAGCGATGTGATTGGCGGTTATCTGGTCAGCGCGGCATGGCTCATGATGAGTATCGGGTTATACGAACGATTTCTGGAGCAGCGGTGGTTGTCCAGGAAGCTAAGACGTCAAAATTATTATTGACCGATCGATCCGGAAATGCTAATATGAATCCAACGAACATTTTGGACTGTTCAGTCTATAAAGAAAGGAGGCAGTTCCCATGGCAAGAAGCAAAGAATTTGATAAAACGGTTGTCTTGCGTAAGGCAATGGAGGTATTTGGCCACTACGGTTATGAAGGAGCCTCTCTGCAGCTATTACTCGATGAACTTGGCATTGCCCGGCAAAGCCTGTATGACACTTACGGGACGAAACGCGATCTGTTCGTACAGGCAGTTAAGCATTATGTGAACGAGAAGTCGGATGCGGTGGTCGCTTATTTGACCAAGACGGATTCCGTTAAGCAGGCGATAACGGAAATCTTCCATTCTATTGTGGAGACGTTAACCGATGAAGAGCGTCGCAAGGAATGCTTAATCTTAAACAGCGCTATCGATCAGGTTCCGCATGATCCGGAGATCGGAAAGCTGTTCATGGAGGACAAAAACCGGCTGGAGGCAGCTTTATACCAAGCATTGGCCCATGGACGGGAGAAGGGCGAGATTAATCCTGATCGGGATTTGCGCGCAATGGCCCAATATCTCTACCACGCTAGATACGGGTTGACCCAGGCGGCAAAGCTCACTGACGACCCGAAGGATTTGCAGCAAATTATGTCCATTACCCTGTCGGTCATGGAAAAGTAAGTGAAGCGTTTTTGCGCGCTTCGTTTCTTTTTTCTCATTTCGGACCAAATGGTCTACAATATCTCTGTCAAAATTAGACTGATTGGTCTATTAAAGAGGAGCGAATAAAATGAAAACAAACAAATTATTAGCCATTCTCGTTTTGGCCGTATCGCAGTTGATCATGGCGCTGGATTACACCATTATCTTTGTAGCCATGCCTTCGCTTGGTCACGATCTCGGATTCTCGGCGAGTCACCTGCAGTGGGTGGTGAGTGCCTATTCTCTGGCCTTCGGCGGATTTCTGCTGCTTGGCGGCAGGCTTTCGGATCTAATGGGCAGAAGGATGATGTTTATGCTGGCAATGGGGCTGTTCGGACTAGGCTCGCTGCTTGGCGGTCTGGCTGATTCCCAATTGACGCTTATTCTTGCCAGAGGGCTTCAAGGTCTTGGCGGCGCCTTGTTATCTCCGGCTACTCTGTCTCTTATCATGTCGAACTTCGAGGAAGGCCGGGAGCGCAATCGTGCAATGGGCATATGGGCCTCCATGGGTGGCGTAGGCATGTCCCTGGGGCTTTTACTCGGCGGGGTATTGACCAGCTATATAGGATGGGAAGCGACCTTTTTCGTTAATGTGCCTATTGCGCTGATTGTCATTTTGTTATCCCCTGTGGTGCTCGTCGAGAGCAAATCCGCGTCAGGCTCCCGGCATTACGATGCGGCGGGAACGTTATCCGTAACAGCAGGCATGCTGCTCGTTGTGTATTACCTCATCCAGTCTCCGGTGACGGGGTGGCTTAGCGCGGCAACGCTGCCGTATCTGCTCATTGGCGTTGTGCTTCTGTTGGCGTTTATTCGAATCGAAAAGAAATCCAAAGAACCGCTGCTTCCCCTCGGCTTATTCCGCAACCGGAATTTGACTGGGGCATCGCTTACCGCATTCCTGTTTTCCGCATCGTTTGGGACGCTGTATTATTTCCTTACTTTATATACGCAAGGCGTGCTGCACTACTCAGCTATTCAATCGGGGCTTAGTTTCCTGCCTCTGACCCTTAGCGCATTCCTGGGAGCCCGGATGATTAACTATGCGTTGAGCAAGGTCGGGGTTGCCGGCACCATTGCCGTCGGTATGGGACTTGGCTTGATCGGATTTCTACTGTTGACCAGGTTGTCCGAATACGGCTCGGCTTGGGGCATTATCCCGGGGACGGTAATCGTTGGCCTTGGTCAGGCCTTAGTGTTTACTACCATGTTTATTGCCGGCAGCAGCGGTGTCGATCCCAAGACGCAAGGCGTTGCCTCTGCGGTGATTTCGACCGGCCAGCAGATTGGAGGGGCCGTAGGCCTCGCGGTTATCATGGCCGTTTTATCGGCAAGTCTGGGATCAACCGCTACGCTTGAAACGATGCTTCCGGCTGATCTGAACGAGGCGATTCATACGGCTTTCGTCATTAGCGCGGTTATTGCCCTGCTAGGCATTCTTGTTGCCTATTCGACCTTGAAGCAGAATAAGCCGGAGAAGCTTCAGGATACGAAAGTGACGCCTCTGCATTAATACCAAGAAGAAAGGACCCTCCTCGATGCAGGATGGTCCTTATTCATGAACTGGCGATCATCTTTTCCTCCAGGTGAGCGGCTTCATCACATGCAGCAGCGGAGTGAGGAATCCGTTGCGGCGGCCCTTTTTCGCATCGCTGTCGTACTTGACGTAACGTCCCAAGCGGATAGCCCGGTCGAGCTCGGCCTGGCGGAGCTTTTGCAGTTGATCCACGGTGTGGTAATCATTGTAATTGTACGGCATTTCAACATCCCCTTTAATCGGTTGAACTATTTGTTTTCTTGTTTTCATTATGCGGGTGAAACAAAGAGGTAAAAAGTGTAGAATAGTTGCAATAGATTTCCCCTTTTAGCGAGGTGAGGAGAATTGCTGGTACTGGAACGATATTTGACCCTGTACAACCGTTTTGCCGGCGAACCCGGAGCAGGCGCGACGGCAGAGGCGTCCCTGGAGCAGGTAGCGGAAGCTCTATTCTGTACGGAGCGCAATGCCAAGCTGGTGCTCCGCAAGCTGACGGAAGAGGGACTAATCGATTGGCAGGCGGGACGGGGCCGAGGCAACCGCTCGCAAATTACATTCCGGGAAGACCGGGAGAAGCTGCTGCTCGATCTGTCGAAGCGGTATGCGGAGGATGGCGAATACAACAAGGCATTCCATCTTCTGCAGACCTTCGGGGAAGGGACGGCCGCGAACGAGAAGTTTATGGAGTGGATGAGCGGAAACTTCGGCTTTCGCAGGCAGCCGGGGAAGGAAGCGGACGTACTGCGTCTCCCGATCTTCAAGACCATTATGACGCTTGATCCGGCCGATTTCGTCTATTCCTTGTGCTCGCATATGATTCAGCAAATTTTCGACCGGCTTGTCCTCCTTGATGAAGCGACCGGACAGATCAAGCCCGGAATCGCGCATTATTGGGAGCATAACGAAGACGCTACCGTATGGACCTTCCATCTGCGGAAAGGTATTCACTTTCACGGAGGGCGCGAGCTGACGGCGGAAGATGTTGTATTTACGGCAGAGCGCCTGAAGAACGGAGGCAAACGCAACAGCTGGATTATGCGTTCTCTTGAGCGCGTGGAAGCCGTATCGGAGCGGATTGTAAGGTTTCATCTGACGCGTCCCAACTGGCTGTTTCTGAAATACGCGTCCTCGAATGTAATGGCGATTCTGCCGGCCAATCTGCTGGGACTAACCGAAGAGCAGTTCTGGAAGCTGCCTTCCGGTACCGGGCCGTTTCAGATAGAGGAGTGGAAGGACGGCAAGCTGCTGCTTGGAGCCAACCCGCATTATTACCAGTCTCGTCCCCACCTGGACCAGGTGGAGATCGTTCACGTGCCGCAGGAAGAAGCGAGAAAAGCCGGAATGACCAGCTGGCAGCAATTGATCTGCGATCCGACGCTGCGGGATGTAACGGTGGAGAACGGCTGGATTCAGATTGAATCCAAGAGCTTATGCACCAGTCTGCTTAGCTGGAATATGGAGAAGGCCGGTCCGCAGCGTTCGGAGGCGTTCCGCCGTATCGTGAACCGGCTGATTGACCGCCATGCGATGATCCGGGAATTAACCGGGTACAGGGATTTTCCTGCAAGAGGATTTTTCCCCGAGCTTGCGACCGCTCATGAACCGGATACGGATCGTTTGGAGCCGGAGGAAGCGGGCAGGCTGCTGCTTGAAGCCGGGTATAACGGGGAGCCGATGACCTTGTGCGCCCATCCGGGTCATGCCGAGGATGTGAACTGGATTGCGGATCGCTGCCGCCGTGCCGGTATTTCCGTCCTGGTGCGCATTGAAGCGCCTTATACGATTCATCATGTCTTGGATGAGATTGATCTGCTGTTCCATGCGCTTGTATTTCCGGAGGAGGACGTAAGCCTCATTGAGGGCTGCGAGCAGGAAGGGAGCTTTCTGAAGGAGCTGATGAGCCCCGAGCTGTCGCGCTGGACGATGGAAAGCTTCGATCGGGCGCTGGCAAGCGAAGACCCGAATAGCCGCAAAGCGATTTACGCGGGGATTGAGGAGAGGCTTAAAGGCGAGGCACAGGTGCATTTCGTCCTTCATATGAAATTTCATACCGATTATCATCCTTCGTTAAAAGGAGTCCGGATCAACTCGCTTGGCTGGATCGATTTTAAGGATATTTTCCGTACCTGACTCTTGCATTCGTAACGGTCTGCCTCCGGCGGGCTGTTTTTTTTGCGCCCGGGAACTATTCGGGCGAGGCCTGGGCAAGGCCAACCGTTAAGGCCCGGTTCGTCCACATCACTTGTTGAACCTCATCGGCTTGCCAGGCCTGGCATTGCACAATGACGGTAACCTCGGATTTAAACTTATTGTGCCTTTTGTGCTTATTCACGAAAATCGCATTGATTCCGAAGCCGAGACAAAAGCCGGTAAAAGCAAAGATCAGCCCCCATATAATAGGTCCCCATGTCCAAATAAATCCCAGACTGGTGCCGATGACGGACATAGCCGTAGCGCAAGCCAAGCCAATCTCGACTCCCGTGGAAAGGGAGCTCGCTTTGTTCGGCTTATCGGATTGAAAGATCTTGGATTCCTTATCCATGCATACGACTAGCAGCCGTTCCTTGGATACCCCTATGCTTTCTAGTTTCGTCAGAGCATGCTCAAGCTCGATGGAATGCATGAAGGTGCCGATAATAATCATCCGTTATCACCTGACTTGCCAAAGATTCGTACAGCGGAGGAGCGGTAACGCTCAGCCAGGTACTGGCGCTGCCCCAAGCTGAAAAGCAGATTATGCTCTTTAGCTATCAAAAAGGCATGATACATGGAACCGCCTATAACAGAAGGCATAAACAACAGCCAATGGGCGCTCAAAACGGCGATAGATTCCGTTAGTCTTCCACTCAGGAGATGGATTAACGATTCATGCGCATGAGACAAAACGACATACAGCCACCACCAGAATATCGCATAGAAAGCGAGGCCGATCCGGTGATTGTACAGCTGGCCCATGCCGGGAAACAACAGCGAAATGACGGCTGCGGCTAACGGGCTTTTAGGCTGGATATACTGCACCTCGGATGTAAACAGCGTCATATTGGGGAGAGGTTCATTCTCCAGCCGCGCGATCCGGTAGAGCTTGTTCTGATAGACCGCGGAGCAGTAGCAGTCCCACATCGCGACGAAATAAATAATGATATAACCGATTACAAATCGGGGCTCGAGGATCGCTTTTGCCTCGGCAAAATTCCCGCAAAGCGTATAGACGATCGCCTGGTTGACATGGCCAAGCGTGTTGAATATCACTTCCGATAACGAGAGGAAGGTTCCCCTTAAATACTGGTTCAGCAAAAAATGCCCGAAGCCGGGGAATGCAGCCGACCACCACCAGACCATGTAGGGATTGCGGGAATGGATAGACGTTATGCCAAACGGGCTTAGTTTGGCGACGGGCCTCCGTGAGGGGTTCATCGAATCAGCTCTCCCTTCGCGATAGCACAGCAGATTTTTCGGCTATAATTCGGTGTATTCCGGCAAGCAGCTGAAGAATGACGATTTGCAGCAAGAGCAGGAGAAGCACCAGCCAAACGCCGGACGTATATAAAATATCCCTATGGTTGAGCCACCAGTAAACGCAGCCCATGATAACGAACAAAATCGCCTTCCAGATCCAGCCGCCCCGCAAGGAAACTAGACAGGCGAACAAGAGGGAATCGGCATGCACGATTAGAGTAGCGAATGCCAGATTGTCCCGGGCAGGGTCTTCAAACCATCCGGGTCTAAATCCAAGCTGGTAAAAGATCAGCAAATAGCCGGACATGATTGTTCCTTGCAGAGATACGTTAATGATATAAAGCATCACCAGCCGGAGCAGGTAGGGATGGTCCGGCTGGCATAGCTTTTGCCAGAGCCATTTCCCCATTGAGGGGAGCAAGATCAATCCGATTCCCGTATAGATGAGTTTCCACCAATGATGCTCGAAAACCCCTAAATAGATAAAGGACTGTTCAATTGCCATAAAGCCCGCTGCAATAAGGAGGATCCACCGGAAGCGAATCCGGTAGACCGCAATTAGCGTGCAGGTAGACGGGACGATAAAGCCGTTGGATACGATAGCGCCCATCGCACTGTCATAAAACGAATTGCGGAGTATCCCGGGCTTATAGCTATAGCTGTTAAGAAGTACAAAGATGACCAGCTCCAGAATGTAGACAGCGCCGGCAATACAGATATAGAAGGGGAGAATCTTTAAGTTTTTTGTTCTCAACCAGGAGAGCGCAATAAATATTAAACTCGCGATAACAAGGAGCAAGTACGGGATAAACGATGGAATAAAATCATCTCCAGGTCGGCAGGATGTTGGGACTGGAATTATTCTTCCAATTTTGCTCTAATTTATGCCAGCCATTGGTATTTTCTTTGCCGCCAAAGACGGAATGAAAGCAATCACATCAAACCTTCAACTGTACGGAACACTCCCTTAATTAATCATCAATAAAATAGGGCTTGTACCACATTTTACCTATATGGGAGAGTGAATTCATGTACACGTCACCAATGAAACGCATGGTGAAAACAGCTTTAGCCGGAACGATGGCGGCTGCCATGCTCGCAGCCCCGTTCCTGTATTCGCAGTCGGCTTTTGCCGCGGTCGGCACGCCTAACTATGAGGTGAAGCTGACCCTCGATCCGGCTCTTGTTCTGGATTCGAGCCACAACCTGGTCAGCGCGGTACGGAGCGAGTTCGACACAGGCAGCTCGTACAAATCTTACAGGGTACAGTACATGGATACGGCAACGCAAAGCATGCAAGGACAGGGCTGGAGCGAGCGGATTCGCAAACGGGATGACCAGAGCAATCATGAGATTCAATACAAGAAACGATACGACGTGGTAAACGGCGATATTAACGCCGCTTTGACGCAAGCGGCAAGCGAGGGGCTTGATTCGTCTTCCGGTTTTGACTTCCAAGTGGATTGGGGCTACTCCAAGCAAACGCTCAGCATCGATTACGAGAAGGACGTGACGATCTCCGGTTATAGCGGCAGCGGACTGAAAATGCCAAACGAAGCAACATCGCGTACCGTATCGGTATCCAGCGAACCAAGCAAGTTTACCAATTGGACAAGCACGGGCTGGGGAACAACGCAGCTCAATAACGCTGTTGTATACGGACCGGTTGATTTCAAGCGTTATGAGGGTACGTTTGACGATCTCGATCTGGACATCGAGGTGTGGACGGTAATGAATGAAGCGAAGACGGGCAACGAGTATTGGGTGGAAGCATCTTTCAAGACGGACAGCTACAGCGAAGCAAGCTCGACCCGCACGGCTTTGATTAATGAGCTGAACAGCAAAGGCTGGCTGATCCCGCAGGACCTGCTCCGCACAAGCCAAATTATCGAACGTTATGCCCCGGCTCCGGCGGTACCGGACACAACGGCTCCTACGGCGCCAACGAACGCAACGGCAACGGCTGCTTCCAGCAACCAGATTAATCTGAGCTGGACGGCTTCCACGGACAATGTTGGCGTGACGGGCTATAATGTTTACCGGGGCGGCGTGCTGGCCGGTTCTTCGGCCGGTACCTCCTACAGCGACACGGGCTTGACGGCATCCACAAGCTATTCTTATACGGTCAAGGCGAAGGATGCGGCAGGCAACGAGTCGGCAGCAAGCAGCACAGTAAGCGCGACAACGCTGGCGGCTGGCAGCGGCGGCACGACAGGCGGCACTTACAATGTGAACGGCAGCACGGGAACTTATATCGAAGCGGAAAACTATACGGCGAAGAACGGTACGTTTCTTAACGCAGCCTGCCCGGTATGCTCGAACGGCTACGATATGGAGACGCCTAACGGTTCCGGCGACGGCAACACGAACTACATTGCTTATACGATTAATGTAACGAATGGCGGCTCCTTCTACGTTCATTTGCTCAGCAGCGGCGTCGACAGCAGCTCGGACAGCTTTACGGTTGCGATTGACAGTGCTTCCGGCTCGCAAGTAACAACGACTTCGAATAGCACCTGGGCTTGGAAAAAATCCAGTTCCATGTCGATCGCAAACGGCACGCACACGCTGTACATTAAAGGAAGAGAAGACGGCGCGAAGGTAGACAAGATCTACCTGTCGAAGTCGAGCACATCCCCAACCGGACTTGGCGGAACGGCTGCCGTGCCGGTGAGTTAATAGCTGTTGGCAAGAGCGGACACCTCATGGTGATCCGCTCTTTTTTTGCGTCAATCTTTGATCTCTTAGTCGCAGGACCAAGATTCTATTAATCTAGTAGTTCCGTACGACTATTTTCCTGAAAATGAATTTACAACCATGCACAATTTACTATATTATACAGAACATAATCCAAGATTATCATATCTTGCATATTTCTATGAACCGAAAAGGCAAACCAGCCGCGAGGCTGGGACGCAAAGTCATGGGTCCCCCGTAGGATCGCCAGACCGCCGAAATCGCCCGTGTCTTTCATGCTCATGGCCGGACGCCTATTTTGGCGTTGCGGCTTTTTTCGTGTCGACAACAAGACGGGGAGAGAAGAGAGAAATGAAGGTTCGGGCAATATCGATTGTATTGATTGTGTCCTTGCTGCTGGGGATTGCTCCGGCAACCGTATGGGGCGAAGCAGTGAAAGTGACAGGACAGTTTGTGGCGGACATGATCCCCTCAGGCAGCACGAATGAGGCTGCAGAGGCTTGGACGGATGGGCCAAACAAGACGGAGAATCCGCGGTATTATTCCTTTAATAACGAGCAGGTATTACAAGCTATGACGGATCTTGGGCCGGACCGCACCGGATCGGGCGGCTCCAGCCTGAAGATGAATGATACGAAAGCAATGTTTGATGAACAAGCAGGGCAAGTTACTCTTACCTGGACGGACAGCTTGAAGAGCTGGATAGACTCGCAGGATGGCGATCCGCAAAGTCCTCCAGCCGGCTATGAGGTCACGGTAACGGTAGAGGACTTGGCAACGAAGAAGAGCTATACGCTCGCCGGCGGCAAGAAGGATACAAGCGGCGAGAACAGCATCGTATGGAATGGAAAGGATGCGGATGGCAATCTGCTTCCGGACGGCGTTTATTATTGGACGCTTAAGGCAGATACGGTGCCGACAATCATCTTTAAGCTGCCTCCGGCCGAAGAAGGCGGCGAGCCTGTCCTGAAGCCCGCGAAGGCGCCGGCCTACGCGATGGAGAAGCAGATGATCCGCCTGGACCGCAATGGCCCGGAGATTACCGCCATTCATCCGCTTGGCGGCCAGAAGGTTGCGGTAGAGGTAAGAGATGCGGTAAGCGGCGTGAAGAAGCTTTCGGTTACGGGGGCTGCGCAGCTGACGAAGGAGTGGGCTGGCGATGAGCTCCCTCTTGGAACGGCGGTGCCGATTACGGCAGGAAGCGGCGAGACGATTTATATTAAAGTTGAGGATGCAGCGGGCAATGTAACCGAGGATGAGCTGCCGCTGTATCCTATCGTCACGGGCACGGGTGCTGCGGACAGCATTCCCTATGCCGAATCTCAGGTGGCCGGACAGAATGTCAGAATCAACCTGGCATCGGGCAACGGCTTGCAGAGCTTTGACGGGTTCACGCAGGAGCGTCCGGGTACGGATCTTAATTTCTATCTGACCTATAACCATCAGAACCGGATCAAGGGAAAGCTGGGCTATGGCTGGAGCTTCAGTCTGGATTCCCGGCTGACCAAATGGCCGGACAAAGGCAATATCACATGGACAGGCTTCGACGGGACCGTCTATTGGTTCGAGCCTGCCGGAGATAACAAGTACGTCACGTATGCCAACGGACAGAAGCAGCATTTTCCAAGCTTAACGTTTGATCCGGATTCCAGCTCCGCGGACAAGGACGCCTACATTATGGAATGGCCGGACCAGCTGCGCTACCGCTTCCATAACGATGGACGATTCTGGCTGATCCAGGACCGCTATACGACGGAGATGTCCTTCGAATGGGAAGAGGTATCGACGGCTTACGGCAGCGATTACCGGATCAAGAAAGTATTCGATATCGAGAAAAAGGACGTCGTGACCTTCAACTACGAGAAGGGCAAAGATACGCTGAGCTCGACGATTATCGCCGACATTGACGGTCTGGGCAATGAGATTAACAGCGAGAAGCGCAAGTTCTACTTCATGTACAATACAGCCGGCGAATTCGTTGGTTATCGCGCGCCTTCCCAGACGATTACGCGTTTCGTCTACGATGACCTGCACCGCGTTGTCAAAGTGATCGATAACGGCAATAACGTACGCGAGGAAGAAGGGGCAACGAAGGAATCGGTTACAACCGCATGGAAATACGGCACGCAGAACCGAGTCGAGCGCATCGGCATGACCCGCAGCCAGGATCAGGCGGAGGAATTCCTCGGGGCATCGTATGGGGCGAATGAAGCAACCGTGCAGCAGCCATCCGGCAGCTACAAGCTGAGCTGGGACCGGTATCTCCATCCGACTCAGATGGTCGAGACGGTGAAGACGGCAGATGGAGACAGACAAGCGACTACGTCGTATGCCTACAGCGGCAACAATCTGATCCGCGTGACCGATCCGATGAACCGCGTAACGCGTTACCGGTACAATGACGCGGATATGGTGGTGGCGCAGCAAAGCCCTTCAGGCCGCATTGTGAATTACTCCTACGATGAGGATCTGGATCCGACAGGCGAGACCGGGCCTAACGGCCACCGGATTGTGATCAGCTATCAGAAGGATAACCGGAAAATATTGACCCGTACCACAACGCAGGCTGCCGTTGATCCGGCTGGCGTTAATGACGAGGCCAGCATCAGCACCGTTGAAACGTATAATGCCAAGGGTGAACTGGTTAAGAGAACGGACGGCAACGGCAATGTTTTTAACTATACTTATGATGACAATGGATTCGTAACAAGCGACGGTACAACAACCTCCTATGTGAATGACCGGAACGGCAATCATACTTCTATTATTATGGATGCAGAAACGACTGATGAAGCTGTAACGACCCAGACGTTTAATGCGGTAGGCTGGCTGATGCATAGCGAGTCGCCGGAAGGTCTGTCAGAGGATTTCGAATACGATCCATGGGGACGGATAACCAAGCACGTACAGCATGATCTTGGCGATTCATCCAAGATACTCACTACCACCTACCGCTATGACGACGGCGGCAACCTTATTGAACAATCGGACGGCTTAACGTCTACAGCCTACACCTATGATGGAATGGGCAGACAGCTGACGTCGAAGATGACGGCACTTGATGGAACGGAAGGGACCATTACCGAATCCTATGTGTATGACAGCCGGGGATTGCAGATCAAGCATACGGATTCCCGCGGCGAAGCAACCGAAACGGCGTATAACGTTGCCGGAGATCCGGTGCGTACGGTTGTATCGCCGGGCAATGAGACGACAACAATCGAATATGATGCAGCAGGACGGATGTCCGCGGTAGTTGCGGCAGACGGAGGAAGAACGGAATACAAGTATGACAGCTGGGACCAGGTTGTTGAAGAGAAGCAGCTTATTCAGACGCTGTTCCCCGGCAATATGTCGGCTGCTCGCTCCAGCTCTTCGAGCATACAGGAGGCCGTAACGACCTACCGGTACGATTCGGCTGGACGCCAGATCGAGCGGAAGGACCCGAACGGATCATGGACACGAACCGTATATGACGGGAACGGTCAAACCGCAGAAGTAACGGCAGGCGGACCCGTTCCCGAGTGGAACGGGACAATGCTTGCGGCAGGACTGTCGGACAGCCTGTATCCAGGGCATGAGGTGCTTCAGACAAGACAGTATGCCTTTGATAAGCTTGGCAGAATCGTGAGTAAGACAGACAGCAACGGCAATAAGACCGAGTATCGTTACGCGGGCCGGACCGTGAAGACAAGTACTCCTGCGCTTGATGAGAACGGTAAGGCAGTTAGTTACGAACGTACCGATGTATACGATACGAATGGACAGGTTGTACGATCCGTCTCCGAGGCCGGCGACGTTACAACAAGCCGGTATGACGCTTTTGGCAATATAGTTGAGTCCGTTAATGAAGAAGGGCAGAAGATTGTCTCCACCATCGACGTCTATGGCCGTGTATCCACACGCACGGAAGCAGTTGATGCGGAGTCGGGCAGCGTTCAGAAATTTACGTTCAAGACCGACGCCTGGGGGAATGTCACAGAAGAGCGCCGCCAGCTGAATGGCAGCGAGTGGGCAACAACTGTATACAGTTATACACCGGAAGGGGATTTGCTCAAGGATACCTCGCCGGAGGGGCTTGTTACTACGTACAGCTATGATGAACACGGGCGTATGAAAGAAAGCGTTGAACAGAACAAGGCCGGTGGTTCGGTAGAAAACCGGACAACATCCTATACGTACGATGCAATGGGCAGACAGACGAAGACGGTACAGCCGGACGGCAGCGAGACGCAGACGGTCTATAATACAGCCGGTCAAGCGGTTCTGTCGATCGATGGTCTGAACAATATTGAAGAGAGCCGGTATGATGCAGGAGGCCGCCTTGTTACATCCATTGCTTATAAAGCAGGAACGACGGCTCTTAATGAAGCGAATATTTCGGCAGTCAGCCAGTATGTGTATGATGGGGCCGGCAATGTCGTATTGGAAAAGGATCCTAATGGCAATCTGATTCGTTCTGTCTATGACAAGAATGGCATGCTGAACAAAGAGATTCACTACGATGGCGGGTCGATGACCGGAGATTCGATCGAGAATACGTTCAGCTACGATCCTCGGGGCTTAATGATCGCCTCCATCGACGGCAATGGGCATCAGACAACTTATGCTTATGATGCAGAGGGTCAGCAGCTGCTGGAGAAGGATGCGGTCGGCCAGTGGACGCGGTCAGAATACAGTCCTGCCGGTTACGTAACGGCTGAACGCCGTCCGCTTGGTCGGGATACGGAGTGGAAGTACGACTACCGCGGCAACCTGCTGGAGGAGAAGGATTCGCTTGGGCGCACGCAGCGCTTCAAGCTCGATCTGGATGGCCGAACGGAGACCGAATACAATCGTCTCGGCGAAGCGACCAAATATGATTACGATAATGAAGGACGCTTAACCGCAGAGCAATCGCCTAGCGGCGGTCCGTTCAGCTATCGTTATGACTCCGCCGGCAACAAGCTGGAAGAGGTTCGTCCGGTATACGGTACGGTTCACTACGATTATGATGAGCGGGACAGCCTGACATCCATCGAAGAGCCGCAATCCGGTTCCGGCGGGCTGACAACCTCCTATACGTATGATGCGGAGATGAACCGGACCAGTCAGCAGGATGGCAACAGCCAGCTGACGACTTACAACTATGACGAGCTTGGCAGACGTCTTCAGAAGGTTGTCGTCCGTTCAGAGGACGGCAAGGATGTTTTCGAATATCAATATGATCCGAACGGCAACCTGCTGGAAGAGAAGAAGCCGGGCGGCCTGACGACGAAGTATCAGTACGACTTCATGAACCGCAAGATCCGGGAAGAGTACAGCGATGGCACCTGGTACGCGTATACCTATGATAAAGCGGACAATATGCTGACCCGTACCGATAAGAACGGAACCATCACGTACAGCTATTACGACAACAACCAGCTGAAGGAAACGGTATATCCGAACGGCGACAGCGTCGTGTACGAATACAATGCCAACGGCGAGAAAGAAGCAGAGATCGTTAATGGTGTCCGTACCGAGTATACGTACGATGCAGGAGGACGCCCGACAGGTTATACCGATAGCAAAGGCTATAAGTACGAATACCAATTCGATGCGGACGGTTACGTCACCTCGGTGAAATATCCGAACGGCACCGTTACTGCTACCGATTACAAGCCGGGCCATCTGATCGATTCGCAGAACACGACAAGCGCAGGCGCATCCCTGCACGACAGCCAGTATACGTATAACGCGCGCGAGTTCATTACCGGCGTTAAAGAGCAAGGCGATAACAGCCGATATACGTATAACAACAGGGAGCAGCTGGAGCGGGTAGAAACCCCGGATGGCGATGTCATAGTCTATCAATATGACGGAGCGGGCAACCGTACCGTCCGCAAAGCGATCATTCAAGGCGCAGCAGAAGACAAGAACAAGGTTATTACAACGGATGAGCTTGTGCAGATGGTCCTTGAATCGTATGGCATGAAGCCAAGCAAGGATACCAACCCTTCCAACCCCGACACAGGAAACCCGGTCATTTGTGAGCCGAACGGCAACGGCAACAACGGCAACGGTAACAACGGCAACGGAAACGGTAATGGCAATGGCAATGGTAATAGCGGGAATGGTAACGGAAACGGCAATGGCGTGAAGAAGACAAGCTTGTCTTCCATGAGCCAATTAAGCCTATCTAGCGGCCCAAGCCAGTACGCTGCAAAGAGTGACAGTTCTGGCGGAGCGAACAAAGGCAACGGAAACAGCAACGGTAACGGTTACGGCAATGGAAACACTAATGGAAACACTAATGGAAACAGTAATAGTGGTAAAGGTAATGGAAATGGCAATGGTAATAACGGTAATGGCAATGGAAATGGCAATAATGGAAACGGAAATAGTAATGGCAACAACGGCAACAACGGCAACAACGGCAACAACGGCAACAATGGCGGCGGCTGTGGCTGGCTGAAGGCGCTGGAGAATGGCAACGGCAAGAAGGTTGGCCTTTATAAGAAGCTTGGTGCTGCATATGGAGCAGCGGAAGATGGAACGATTACTCCGGAAGTGGCAACAATGTTCGAGACAGGTCAAATCGAGCATCTCTTGGCAGCCATTGACAACCTTGTTAACGGTGAAGTCAACCTTCCTCCGGGCGAGCACACCAAGCTGTTCCAGCGTATTCGTCAGGTTGGCAAAGGGTATACGGTAATCGGCACGAATTATATGTATAACGCCCGGAACCAGCTCGTCCATCGCGAGAATCTGATCCGTTACGAGGATTACGATTATTCCTATGACGAAGCAGGCAACCTGCTGACGGATGGACGCAGCAAGTACGAATGGAATGCGCTTGGCCAGTTAACGAAGGTAACGTTCCCTGATGGTTTTGGCGAGAAATACACCTACGACATGCTGGGACGCCGGATCAGCAAGACGGATTTCAATCACACTGGAGAAACGCAAGAGACAACGAATTACACGTACAAAGGCGATACATGGGCGATTACCGAAGAGCGTGACAGCAGCGGTCAAGTGACGAAGTCGTATACGTATGATGCGAACGATCGGCCTTTGACCATTACGATGGAAGGTCAGACGTTCTGGTACGTGTACAACGGACATGGCGACGTTACGGCGCTAACGGACAAAGACGGCAAAGTCGCAGCCCGTTACGAGTATGATGCATGGGGTCTTGTATCCCGTATGTACAACGGCTTAGGGGAACGTGTCCGCGAAGGCATCGGCTGGATCGGCGACCTTGGCACCGGCAACGGAAGCCCAGGATCCATACAAGGTCCGGAGGATGAGACCGGGAACACCGAGCCGGATTACCATCCGGGCAACGGCAATAACAACGGGAACGGCAAGGGTAATGGTGCAGCGAAGAAAGATAAGGCGGTGCAGGAAGCTACATCTGCTCAAGCTGTAACGGAAGCGTCCGTCTCTGAACAATCTGGTGCAACTACTACTGATACCGTAAGCGTGGATCTGTCAGCCGAGCTGTCGGCTGTAGAGACCGAACCAACGGATGATATTACTACGGACTTGGTCAAAGAGAACCCTTACCGCTACGCAGGTTACTATTGGGATCGGAAGACGCAGTATTATTACCTGCAGGCACGCTACTATGACCCTCGCTTGGCTCGGTTTATTTCTGAGGATACGTATGAAGGGGAAGTAGAGAATCCTCAGAGCTTGAACCAGTATGTGTATGTGGAGAATAATCCGCTTAAGTATATTGACCCTAGCGGCATGGCTCCAGTTTTAATCGGGTATGTTTATATTATTGAAGGACCATATAAAGGTAAAACTGAAACATATATAGGATCTACAGCACAAGATCTTAAAAAAAGGATGGGGAAACATAGATGGAAAGAAATAGTTACAAATCCTGATTCAACAGTAAAAGCTATTGAAGTAAAAGCAGAACTTGATGTTAAAGGTTCAGGACGAGGAACCTATTTTAGTGCGAGAAATGAGGCATTGAGAGCAGCTGAGCAAGAAGTAATCAATAAATATAAAGACATGGGGATAAAATTGAAGAATGAAGTAGCTGCAGCTACACCTGAAAATATGGACAGCTGGAAAATTCGCCATTCGGTTAAATTCAATGTTAACTCGGCAAAAGTAGCTTTAAGAGGCGGTAACCGTGTAAACTCTGCAATGGGAATATTTGATATGTACAATGCTTACCTGAATTTAAGAAAGTCGGAATATGAATACGCTCCATATTATATGCAAGATCAAGGAGGAGTGTTTACAATTGGATATTCTAAAGCTAGTTATTTTTCTAAAACAAAGTACTTTAAAACCTACCAGTCGGGTCCGTCAAAAGGCAAGAAAGTTTATATTGATAAACAAGAATATAATTATTGGAAGGCAGAAGGTACAGCCCTGTGGGGATATTTAGATGGCTGGGGTAATTTTGTTCCTGGTTTATTAAACCCAATACTACCAAGTTCAGAAATAGTTATATAGCGGAGTAGCGGAGTAATGGTCCAAATGAAACTTCAATTCATTTGGTCGCAAAGACAAACTATTTAGAAAGGATGATGAGCTTAATGTCAGAAGAGCTAATAATAGATGAGTCTCAATTTTCACATCTCACATATATAGCACCACAATATAAAAGTTTGAAAATAAGTAATCCTTCTGATGTACAAGTAGATGCTGAGGCTTTAATCAAGCATCTTAAACAAACGGGTGGTATTGATAGGATTGAAAAATTGACGATTAATTATAATTCTTCTTTAAAGAATCTTGACGTATTAAGAGCATTTACTAATCTGAAAATTTTGTATGTTTTTGGACATCACATCCAATCATTTGATGGAATTGAATGGTTTAATGTTGGTGAATATATAAACATTGAAACTCATCGCAATCGGCGAAGAGATATCTCCCAGCTATCTCAAATAAAAGTAAAACGTATGGATCTTTATGTAGAACGTATAGAAGATTTATCTGCAATTGCCAAATGTAGTTATCTTAAAACAATTGATATCTATCACTCCATGGAGCCTGATTTAAAAGAATGGAAAGAGGTACCGTTTGATGAAATTTCATTTAAGAGCTGCAAATTTAAAGAGTTAGGGAACACGGCAGCTATAGCAAGCTTATATGACCTCAGCGTACTAGGGTGTCGTAGTCTCGAACAATTTAGAGGGGATAACAGTAACATTAAAAGGCTGGTAGTGGACAATTGTAAAAAACTGGATTTAGGTACGTTGACTACTTTTGAAGGAGTTGAAGTATTAATTGTAAATAGCTGTACCAAGGAAATGAATCTGAAAGAAATCAGGGGACTGAAGTACGTTAAAAGTATTGATTTCATTTTATGCAATGTAGAAGTCGACTTGATAGACTTAAAAGAGTACTTTCCGAAAATAGAGTCATTGCATATCTCAGGAATGAAAAAAGAGTATGGGCTACAATTAAAACGATTGAATCCTGATGTTATGATCACAAGCAGATCATTTGAATTAGAGTAAGTGTGAAGCCACATGCGAGTGTAACAACTCCATGTGGCTTTTTTGTGGAGTTGACATTCTGAGTATGGCGATGTATAATTCATTTCCGTAAGACATACTAAGTATGGCGGTGATTGAGCTGATTGGATTACAGTATATAGCAGACACGTTTCAGATGGAGTACAAAACGGTTGCGGAGAGGGTCGGCGTTTCCAAGCAGACGTTTCAGGATTGGATAAAGGGTCGGCGTAAAGTCCCGCAACAGCGATTAGAAGCATTGTCTCGACTGTTCGGAATAACAGAGGTTGAGTGGTTTCAGAAGGAGTTAACGGATTCTGAGAAGACTGAAATACAGATTCATTACTTCCAGCAATCCGATGTCATTGAAGAAGTTGAGGACACGCACGTTGACGATGATGGGCTTGAACACACGGTCAAGTACAGTGTTTCTCAGAACAAGAGTATCATTGATTTTCTTCAAGAGCGAAGTGCAGAAGATCGACTTCTCGAACGTACAGAGGAAGCGGTCAGGAACGATCATGCCGAAGGCAAAGACAACAAGGTCATGCTCGAACAACTCTTGACGGTGATAGAAGGTAAAGCGACTCAGAGAAGAGCGCTTGAACTTGTCTTGTACGCATTGACAGAGTATGGACAGGACGAATGGGGCGGTGTTCGTCCGCAATTCATCAAGTTTGACGAAAAGGGATTCTTCGATAAGTTCAACATCTTGCTTAAAGACTTTGGTCTTTCGAACGATTAGGAGGTGGTAGTTATACCGTTCTGCTTCTCATTCTTATAACATATCCAATACGATCCAAGATTTTAGATTATCCTACAAATAGAGAGAAGGTTTCATATGTTTGACACAGTAAAACTGAAAGTACGACCCATCTACATTGATTCAGATACGATGGCTGAGCTAAATGCCAAGTCATTTACAAGTTTAAGCAAGGAGACTGGCGCATTAAGCTCAAGCTATACGATTTACGATGAACAAATCCCGTTCATTAAGTATATTGAAAGCAGCCAAACCCTGCATGTTCAAGTCTCCATACCAAAGTTTCTCTACGGAGACAACGTAACGATGCTGACAGAAGCAGATATTTCTTTTTTCTTCGAAAGATTACAAAACAGGATCGAGCAATTATTCCATATTCATATTCCGCATGATGAGTGGACAATAAGCCGATGTGACGTATGCTGGAACTTCCAAGTCGGTAAGGATGTAGGGGAATACGTGAAGTGGTTCAGTAAGCAAAAGCTAGCCTATAAGGATACAATTACGTACAACCAAGATCAAACCGTTGCATTTAAGAATAAAAGCAGTGGAATCCAGTTCTACGATAAGCATAAACAAGTCACAAGAGTCAAGGAAGCTAGCGACCTTATTGAGCGTTCCAAAGGGATACTGCGGCTAGAAGTTAATCCGAGTGACAACGATATAAAGAAATATGCTCCTGAAAGGAAAGCCGTCGAACTGCTCACCAAGCCATTCTTTGACTACATGACAGATAAGGCGCTTCGACAAATGGAATATCCCTCGGAAGCTAGTGAGATTAGCTTATCTTGGCTGATGGAGAACAAAGAAAGCATATCCAAGATCGAAACCATGCTTGGCTTTCAGATGCTGCAAAGAATGTTCGATGAATCCACGCTTAGGCAGATATATAAATCGTCAACCTTTGCCAACAGAAAAAACATGGCAAAAAAAATGACAATTCCCAAAGGGAACTGCCTAAGTCCATTAGCTATAAACAGCTAGAATACACATCCGCAGACAGGGACACGTTATTTTAGCGATAACGATAAGAAGTCCAAGATGCTGGATGAAATAAAAATAACATAGCTTCAATTGTACGTGAAAACAAAGATAAATCAATTCCCGACCGCAAAGAAATGTTTACCTTCACGATATGAAATGGTCGGGGGATGGTTTACATCCAAAAGCGTGAAATAGATTGGGGAGAAGGGCATAGCACATCCAGCGACCGACTATGGTTAATTTTCGAGTGCCTGAGCTTCCTTATCTTCAACAATTAATTCATGAATCGAAATGTCCAACGCTTCACATATGGCTTCCAGCGTTCGGATATAGACCCTGTCTACAGAGTCAGAGCAAAGATGGTTGATCGTTGCATGGCGTATATTCATTTGCAGAGAAAGCTGGCGTTGGGAAATTCCTCTCTCGGCTAATATTTCTTTCAATCGAATCTTGATTTTCATAGGAATGTAGTCCTCCGCTAATACATCGTACTCTTAACCGTACTATATCATATTTTACTCAGTCTAGCATTGATATATACGCTTAAAGGTAATATAATCATATTATACTTTTAAGAGTATAACTCTTTGGCGTAACACTAATTAGAATTCGTGTAACGCTAGGGTTAACGGGGAGGAAGTACGATGAATGTCATAGGTTATGTTCGGGTTAGTACACAAGGGCAAGCGAAGGATGGTTACAGCCTATCCTATCAGCAGGACGAAATCAGAACCTATTTATGAGCGTCAGGGATGGCATCTGATTCACGTTTTTGCCGATGAAGGCATCAGTGGTGCGAAGGTGGACGAGGAAGCGTTAGAAGTCGAACGAGAGGGCTTCCAAGACATGATGTCGTTTATAGCTAGCAAAAAGATTGATTATGTTGTCGTATTAAACACAAGCCGACTATGGAGAAGTGATATAGTCAAAGTGCTTGTACATAGAGAACTAAAACGGCATAGCATCGACATTCAAAGTATTGAGCAGCCAACATATAGCATATTCAAGAAAGACCCTTCTGACTTTCTTATTAACGGTCTGATGGAGTTGTTGGATGCGTACCAACGATTGGAGATTTCCATGAAGTTGGGACGAGGACGGAACAAGAAAGCATCAGAGGGCAAGTTTGCAGGTGGTGGCATTCCTTTTGGTTACAAAGGGAAGCGAGGTTCAAAGAAGATCGTCATTGACGAGAAGCAAGCAGCCATTGTTCAGCGATTATTTAATCTTAAAGAGCAGTATCCAGCATGGTCATTAACGGCGTTAGCCGAGAAGTTAAATGAAGAAGGGTTCTCTACGGAGCGAGGTACGATGTTCACCAAAGTACAGGTGAAGCGCATCCTAGACCGTAAGACATTTTATCAAGGCAAGTATCGTTACGGACAGATCGAAGCAGATGGATTGCATCAAGCGATTATTTAGAACACAAGTAAGGTGAATAAGAGATTGCTAACGTGTCTTTGCGGCATTGACCGCTCGAACTGAGGATGCAAACTTATTAACCGTTGTTGTTCTCGCCACTCGTTTGAGTGGTTACTAATGGGCTGGATACATACGAAGCAGGTGTCTGAGTAGCACTGATTCTTGATGGAAATGGAATCAAACTCATTGGTAACAATTCAAATACAAAAGGAGCGGAGAAGCATGATTGAACAGCAGAATCTTATTTATGTAGGTGTTGACCTGCATAAGCAGCATCATACAGCTGTCTTTATTGACTGTTGGAGCAAGAAGTTAGGTGAGTTTCAGTTCGATAACAAGCCGTGTGCCTACCCGTCGCTCGTCAAGGAAGTGAAGAAGTATGTTAAGAAGGGCTTATCAGTTGTCTATGGACTAGAGGACGTTGGTGGCTATGGCAGAGGACTTGCTGTCTATCTTAAAGACAATCAATGCTGGGTGAAGGAAGTCAATGCGAAGCTTGCCAATGCCAGAAGGCAAAGCCATGTGACGGTACAGAAGTCAGATAGTTGGGATGCTGAATGTGTGGCAAAGGTACTGCGAGATGAATTGGAGCGATTGCCTGATGCAAAGCCGATAGACCTGTATTGGGCAATCAGTCAGCTTGTGACACAGCGTAAGGGATTAGCCAGAAGCTTAACTGGTACAGTGAAGATGCTTCACCAACAGATAAGCTATCCCTATCCAAGCTACAAGAAATTCTTCTCCGAGGTCGATGGGAAGACGGCGCTTGCGTTTTGGGAAGCCTATCCTTCTCCTCACAGAATGAAAGACTTGTCAGAGGAAGGCTTGGCTAAGTTCCTTCGAAGCCTGGGACGCCGAATCAGTAAGACATTAGTTTGATTTGGATTGCTTTCTGTAAAAGGACTTTTACTAAATAAGTTCTCGAGTTAGTTAATTTCTATATTAACCACATGCGAGTGTAACAACTCCATGTGGTTTTCTTTTCTATTCGGCGCTTTAACGATGCTTAATTTAATACTTCATAGCCACTTCTCTCGGTTATCGAACTAATTCCAAACCAATTGCACGTATATCTGATCGCAAATTCGCGAGCCGACTAATACACCGAAGAAGGCTTTGGAAAAGGATTTCACTTTACTGATAGAGAAATAGTTGCCATTGCGGAAGATTAAACGATACCTTGAAAACTCTAGGCTGAAATGCTGAGTTAGAAGGAGATGTCTAATGGCTAATAAATCCATAAGCGTTCCTAAGGACATCAAGACTTATCTGGACGGACTTCCTAATGTGATAGTTATGTTGTTGATCTGATTAACCGAGATCGTGGGAGCGGCGATGTTAATCTGGAGCGTTCGATTCGGAAGGTGTTAACTGAACTGCTCGCCGAGCTAAAGCCCCTTCCCGTCCGAGCAAAAACCACATGTGAGTGTAATAAACTCCATGTGGTTTTCTTTTTAGAAGTGCTCATGTTTCCCTTAGACATGGCTTCGGTTGGCTGAAAGCTCATGAGAATGGCAACGGCAAGAAGGTTGGCCTTTATAAGAAACTTGGTGCTGCATATGGAGCAGCGGCCCAGAAGAGATCCTTCTGGAAAGGAATAGTCAGACGGTGTTGACGAATGATTTGGATGAAGCCATTAAGGAACTGATAATTGAATTAAATTCTTAAGAATTGTTTACTAGCCCATGATTTGAGCATGATTAACTAGTTCATCAATAGTAAAAGGAAATTGTTCATTACCCGGTGTTCTGGAATACGAAAATGCAGAAATAGTGAAAGATTTGTGTTCATTCCTCTCCTATCATCCTTCAGGGGGCGCTCTATAATAGGAGTTGCCTGAAAATTGAAAGCGCATTCCCGCTGGTGGCGGGGAACGCTTGAAGGAGGAAGACGGTTGAGCACAGTCATGTTAAGGCAGCAAAGCATCAGAAATATTTCCCTCGCAATGGTACTGGTTATTGTATTGAGTTTGTTCAGTGCTATGGTGCCGCAAACATCCCACGCCTCTGCAGGAGCAGGGACGACGTATTATGTCGATTCTGAAGGAGGGAACGACAGCAACGACGGTTTAAGCGAGGCTACAGCCTGGAAGTCTCTTACGAAAGTAAGCGCAACGACCTTCCAGCCGGGTGACAGTATTCTGCTGAAAGCCGGCAGCGAATGGACGGGAGAGCAGCTGCATCCGCTGGGCTCCGGTGCTGAAGGCAGCCCGATCACCATTGATATGTACGGCGGGGCAAGTCCAAAGCCCAAGCTGAACGGCGCCGGCGTGATTGATTCTGTCGTGGAGTTCTATAATCAGCAATATTGGGACATCAACAATCTTGAAATTACGAATACGGCGGCAGGCGCACCGGAGGATCCATCCAAATTGGCGGATCTGAGGGGGATGCATGTAACGGGCCGAGATGCCGGAGTGCTGAAGCATTTCTACATCAAAGGCGTGAACGTGCATGACGTAACCGGCTGGAATATGTGGATTGGCGGCAGCACGGCCGATGACGAGCCGGGAACGGGGATCTTCCACGGTACAGGCTGGGACGGCTCGAAACGGACAGGCGGTATTCTGTTTGAGACGTTGAAGCCTGGCGATACGCCGGTTCCAACGAAGTTTGACGATGTCGTGATCGAGGACAGCGTATTTAAAGATAACTCGTTTGGCGGCGTTATTTTCAAGCAATATGAAGGCGATGTTCATTGGGCATCACGGGATGACGGCAAGAATCATTCCTCGCCCACGGATCCGCTTGGCCAGTGGTATGATCCGGAATGGTATCCGCATACGAACATTACGATCCGGAACAACTACTTCAGCCAATACAACTCGGATTTTGCATGCGACACAATCTATTTAACTAGCGTAAAAGACGCATTGATCGAGCATAACGTATCCGCAGGTGCAGGTACAAGCGCGATTGAAATGTACTACACCGACAATATTACGGTCCAGTACAACGAAGTTTACGACACGCTGGCGAAAGCGGGCGGCGCCGATTCGAACGCGATCGATCCGGATAAGGAATCGACGAACATTCTGATTCAGTACAACTACATTCATAATACGGGCGACGGCATTTTGCTGTGCGGCTTTGTATTTGGCACGGCAACGGTTCGTTACAACATTATTCAAGACGCCGCTCCGGCCAAACGTTTCCTGAATCCGCACGGAGACAAGGGCTTGCAGCTTGTTTACAACAACATTTTCTACAACACGCAGGCAGACTCGAATGTGACGTTTGTCAATTCTTCCGGAGGAAGCTCGTATTTGAATGATTCGGATTACGCCGTGAAGATGTTCAACAACATTTTCTACAACGCGGCGGGCGGCCCGATCAAGCCGGTTACGATCGCTTCCGGTACGGGAGTTTCGTATGATCACAATCTGTATTTCGGTCAAAATGTTACGCCTGCAGCAAACGAAGCGCATGCGATCGTAGGCGATCCAAAGTTCGCCGGTCCGGTGCCAACAACCCGCGGCGATGCATCGACAGGTCCAATTCTTGATTTCACTGGCTTTAAGCTGCTGCCGGGGTCGCTTGCGATCGGCAACGGTCTGGATGAGATCGGCATGAACCTGAGCAATTCGACGATGACGATTACCGACAACGGCGGCAAGGACTTTGCGGGTGCAGCCTTGTATAACGGCAAGCCGGATATCGGCGCTTTCGAATATTACGGCGATGGGAACAGCGGGACGGAGTCCATTACCGGTCAAGTTAAAGACACTGCAGGCACGCGGATCGACGGGGCGGAGGTTAGCGTGACCGTTAATGGTGCGAAATATTCGGCGCTGAGCAATACGTATGGCTTCTACAGTATTCCAAACGTTCCGGTTGGAACGGATTATACGGTTACGACAACGAAGGAATTCTATACAACCGGCACGGCTGAGCATGTGAATGTTGCGGCTGGAGACACCACTTCAGGTGTGGATCTGTCGATAATCTCTACGAATCCGACGGGGACCATTGAAGGTACGGTAAAAGACACCTCCGATGTGACGAACCCGCCAGCCGTGGCGGGCGCGGAGGTTCGTGTCAGCAACGGGTCTACCGTATACGAGACGGTAACGACAGATGCTTCGGGCCATTTCTCGGTTGGCAATCTGCCTGCGAAATCCGGGTATACGGTAACGGTATCGAAGCCGGGTTATCAGTCCTGGACGGTAACGGTAAAATCCGGCGCGCCGCTGGAAGTGAAGCCGGGAATTACCTTAACGCTGGCGGATATTTACTTGTCGCCGGGCAAGCCAACGGTCATCTTTGACGATAATTTTGATGCTGAAGCGACGGGAGCTGTTCCTGAAGGCTGGATGGTTACCGCCACGGTTCCCGGAGACAGTGTTGCTGTAGCGGAGACTCCCAACGAGACCAATAAGAGTGTGTTGATCTCCCAGCCGACAGCCGGGAAGAGCGGCAATAAAACCGCGCTGTATAAAGCATTGGATAATCTGAGCGGTATCGTTACCGTTGAATATTCCCTTAGTAAAAGCAACAACAATCAATATTTTACGGTGCCAATGGTTTATGGCGATAATTCCTCCCATATGGCGGCTGCGGTAGGGATGGATGGCACGGGGATTCTGTACAAGGATAACGGTTCTTCGGGCACAGCCCATGTGGTGCAGCCTTATACAGCCAACACCTGGTATGATTTCAAGCTGGTCATGAATACGATCACCAAGAAGTTCGATATGTACATTGACGGAGTTAAAAAGGTGGATCAAGGCAATTTCCGCTTCGCGGATTCCACAACGAATTATTTGACGGGTATCGATTTTAACTCCAACTACAATGTAACGGGTTCGGTCAATGTTGATAATGTCCGGGTAAGCACGGGGATTGCCTATCCGAAGAATGATGCGGATTTATCCAATCTTACGGTCAGTACCGGAACATTAACGAAGGTTGACCAGACAACTTATGTGATGGACGTGCCAAACAGCATAAGCGAAATGACATTAACGCCTACGGCTGACAGTGAGTTTGTCAAGGGCATTACCGTAAACGGCAATCCGGTTGCGAGCGGCGAAGCATCGCCGAGCCTGCCTCTTGTTGAAGGTGAAAATATCTTTACAATCGTGGTTACCGCAGAAGACGGCGTAACAACGGCAACCTATCAGGTGACGGTTAACCGTACGCCAGCCGATGTGGACAATACTCTGCAAAGCTTGACTGTAAGCGAGGGCACTTTGGCGCCGTCCTTCTCGGCGAATGTGACCGAGTATGCGGTCAGCGTGCCGTACAGGGTGAGCCAGATTACAGTGACACCAACGGCAAGCTCCGCGGGTGCGGCTTTGAAGCTGAATAACGAAAGCACGCCAAACGGCCAGCCTTCGGCGAGTGTACCTCTTCAAGTCGGCGCAAACACGATTACGGTGAACGTTGCATCAGCTGACGGAACCAACTTCATGGATTATACAATTGTCGTTACCAGAGAAGCGGGTAATAACGGCGGCGGCGATAATGGGAACGGAAATGGCAATGGTAACGGCAACTCGGGCAATAACAGCGGCAATACAGGTGGAAACAGTACGGTGAATCAGGGCACGGTTGAGCTTACCGCAAATAATGAGGGAACGGCAACATTGTCGGAATCCGATTTTACGGCAGCCTTGAATGCTGCGGCGGCAGATGCCTCCGGTCATAAGATGGTTACGGTAAAAATAAACAGCGGATCTAATCTCGTTATTCCGGTTTCTCTGCTTCAAGCAAAGGAGCGTACCTTTGATATCCAGCTCCAAACAGGCAACGGCACGGTACTTATTCCGTCTTCGATGCTCAATACCTCCGATCTTAAGGCAGGTACAGTAGAACTTCGCCTGACCAAAGAGAACAGTCAGGATGGTCATCCTGTGATTGATCTGTCTCTTGTTCGGGACGGAAACGTAATTCCTTGGAGCAACCTGGATGCACCTGTAACGGTAAGCATTCCATATACCCCAACTGCTGAAGAGCTTAAAGCTCCGGAGCATATTGTGGTGTTTTATATCGATTCGGAGGGCAGCCGTATTCCGGTGCCAAACGGGCATTATGAGGCAAAGACAGGTCAGGTTATCTTTACAACCAAGCATTTCAGCAAGTATGCGGTACAGTTTAACCAAGTCTCGTTTAACGATTTGTCCAGCGCAGCCTGGGCAAGCGAAGCCATTGACGCGCTTGCGGCCAAAGGGGTTATCCAAGGCAAAGCGGAAGGTATATTTGATCCGCAGAGCAGCATTACCCGCGCGGAATTTATTACGCTTCTCATGCGCGCCCTGGAGCTTCCTCAAAGAGCGGCAGCAGCAGGTTTTGGCGATGTCAGTGAGTCCGCTTACTACTATGATGCTCTTGCGGGCGCAAAAGCCTACGGCATCGTAACCGGAACGGGAGACAACCGTTTCGAGCCTAACAAGCGGATCACCCGCGAGGATACGTTTGTGATGACGGCCAGAGCTCTCGATGCCCTTCATCAGCTGGATGCTTCCGCAAACGGCGACCTGTCTTCATTCAAAGATGCCGCCGACATCTCTGAATACGCTCAGGCCAGCATCTCCGCTCTTGCGGCGGCAAGTATTGTCCAAGGCGACGCAGCGGGCATCCACCCGAAATCCGATCTGACCCGCGCGGAAGCGGCGGTTATGATCTACCGGATATTGAACAACTAATTTTTCATTTCTTTCACATTGCGGCTGAACCTCAAGTTGAGCAGCACCAAATAAGACCTCCTGAGGGTCTTATTTGCGTTTCTATCCCTTTCTTCGATCCCAATAAAGCCCTGTCAGGTCCTTATGGACCGGTAATTGGCTTTTGAAGCCTGTAATCTTTGTATTGTTCTCAGAATAAGACCCTGGGAGGGCCTTAACTCTTGTTCATTAGTAATTTCTCTCCCGATAAGACCATCTCAGGGTCTTATCGAAAAATAAAGGTTGAGCAGATGAATGCTCAACCTTTTTGCGCCCCCCCAAAAAAAAGTCCGGGCAAAACGGAGCAAGTGAATGAAGCTGAGAAACGGATTATGCTTCCGAAGCAGCTTTCTTGCAGAAAGCTTTTAGTGCTCGCCTTTGTATTCAGATGCCAACCTTAAAGTTGATTCAAGGCATCTGAATACAACAGCGATCGAAGCTCATTCACTTGCGCAGTGGTGCTACCGCGACCACGAAGGATTGCGAGGTTTTGTTAGATACTGAAAGAATCCGATTCATTACTCTCCTTCAAGCATCCAAAGCCCGATTCTATAATGAAACTACAGGTTCACAAGAATGAAAGATAGGAGTAACCAACATGAATAATGCTGCTGTAAACTCCGGCGCCTCGCAGCTGGATCAGGTGAAGAAAATACGCTCGAAGCGTTGGGAAACCCCCATTACCGGGTATCTGTTCCTGTCACCCTGGTTAATCGGCTTCCTGCTGCTGACGTTAGGCCCAATGATCATGTCCTTGTACTATTCCTTTACCGACTATTCGCTGCTTGCCGCTCCGAACGGGGTCGGCTTCAGCAATTACAAACAGATTTTCACGAATGACGATGTCTTCCCGAAATCGCTCAAAATTACGATTACCTTCGTTTTGTTTACGGTTCCGCTTCGCCTGCTGTTCGCCCTATGCATTGCGATGCTGCTCAACCGCAAGCTGAAAGGGATATCGTTCTACCGCACGATGGTTTACTTCCCGTCGCTGATTGGTACAAGCATCGCGGTATCGATTCTGTGGAAAAACATTTTCAGCCGCAACGGCTTTATCAATGACTTCCTCGCGATCTTCGGAATCAAAGGTCCGGCATGGATCGCCGATCCGAAATACGCGCTTGGCACGCTGATCATCCTGATGGTATGGCAGTTCGGCTCCTCGATGATTATTTTCCTCGCGGGCCTCAAGCAGATTCCGACCGATTTGTACGAAGCATCGTCGGTGGACGGTGCGGGCAAGCTCCGCCAATTCATCTCGGTTACGCTGCCGATGCTGTCGCCGATTATCCTGTTCAATGCGGTACAGACGATGATTAATACGTTCCAGATGTTTACGCAGGCTTTTGTCATTACAAACGGCGGGCCGGTCAAATCGACCTTCGTCTACGTTATGTACCTGTATGAAGAAGCGTTTACGAAGTTCCATATGGGTTATGCTTCGGCGCTTGCCTGGATTCTGCTTATCTTGATCGGCTTGTTTGCGGCGGTGCTGTTCGGCACTTCTAAGTATTGGGTGTTCTATGAAAACCAAGGAGGGAAGAAATAATGAAAGCAGCCAGACTATACAACCGTTTCTTTAACCATGCTTCTCTCCTGGTCATCAGCCTGATTATGATGTATCCGATTTTCTGGTGGCTTGGGGCATCCTTGAAAACGAACGAAGAGATGAGCTCGGCCAATTTGTTTCCGAAGGTGCCGCATTGGGCCAACTTCTCGGAAGGCTGGGTATCGACGCCAAACTTTACGTTTACCCATTTCTACCTTAACACCTTCGAGCTGATTATCGGGATCCTGTTCACGAGTGTCGTAGCCTGCAGTCTGGTGGCGTTTGCTTTTGCCCGTCTCGATTTTCCGCTTCGAAAAATGTGGTTTGCGATTATGCTTGTCACGCTCATGCTGCCAACGCAGGTTACGGTTGTACCGCAGTATGTCATGTTCAGCAAATGGGGCTGGATCAACACGTACCTGCCATTCTACATTCCCCATCTGCTTGCCGGCGGGATAGGCGGTCCTTTCTTTATCTACCTGCTTGTCCAATTCATGCGGTCGGTTCCGAAGGAGCTGGATGAAGCGGCCAAAATCGACGGATGCTCCTGGTTCGGCATCTACTGGCGCATTATGATCCCGCTCGTTAAGCCGGCGCTGGTAACGGTTATGATTTATTGCTTCCTCTGGAACTGGGATGATTTCTTTGGACAAATGCTTTATATTAATAGCATTAATCATTACACCATCAACCTTGCTTTGAAGCTGTTTATTGATTCGCAGGGCTCCGTGCCTTGGGGACAATTGCTGGCTATGTCTCTGTGCTCGATCGTGCCGTCCGTCGTGATTTTCTTCCTCGCGCAGCGCCACTTCGTCGAAGGGATGTCCGCAGGGGCTCTCAAAGGATAATATGGTTGCCCATATAAGCATTGAGCTGCGGTCTGACGCAGCTCTCTTTGCATTCCAAGGCCGGGAGGAATAGGCTTGCGACTTAATCCGTTCAAGACCATGCGAATCGAATACGTCTTCTTTTTTGGTTTTGCCCTTATCGTTACGATTCTGGTAGCCATTGTCGTGTCGTTCAGCTACTATAACGGCTCCAAAGAAATAGCCGACAATACGTCCTATTACCAGCAGAAGGTGCTGGTGGAGATTCACAAGAAGCTGACGACCAATCTGAAGGATATCGAGCAGAGCTCCAACACGGCTTCGCTTAACTTTACCAATATGTACGAGGAAATGTCCGGCGGCAATAAATATGACCAGGTTCGCGGACAGGCTAGCATCCGGGCGCAGCTCAACAACTTCGTTTTCGGCATGCCGATTGTTCATTCCATCCATGTCTATTCCGATCTGACTCCATCCTATAACGTGCAGGAATTCGTGCAGTTTCTGCCGCTGGACGGAATCGAGAAGGAAGCCTGGTATAAGGATCTGGAGCATTCGGATGAAGCCTGGGTAAGCGAGCGCGTTATTAAGACCAATAACGGCGATACGCCTGTCATCAGTTATGCGCGCAAGGTTTATAACCGGTTCAACCGGGCATTTGCCGTCATGGTCTTTAATGTCAAGGTTCCGGACTTTCAATCGCTTATAACAACCGAGGACAGCAGATCGAATCTGGCGCTGCTCGATGCAACGGGCAAGCTGATTACCTATATCGGCAAAGCGGATTTCTTCACGAGTCATCAGGCGCAGATCAAGGAGCAGCTGGAGCACAAGAATTCGGGCGCGAAGCGGACCGGAGACGAGTTCCTCGTCTGGACCTCCTCGCTGGATTCCAAGTGGTCGCTGCTGGAGGTTACCTCCTGGAGGCAGATTACGGCGGGCAGCTTGAAGCAGACAAGGACGATTCTCGCTTTTGGCATCGCGACGATTATTCTGATCCTGCTGCTTGCCGTGTTTCTGTCGCGTCAATTCATCAAGCCAATCGGGCTGCTGCTGAAGGCGATGAGCAATTTCTCCCTGAACAAAAGGGTTCCGCTGCCGACCGATTACAAGAACGAATTCGGCACGCTTTTCCAAGGGTATGACAAGCTCCTTTCCCGGATCGAGCAGCTGTACGGTACGCTGGAGGAGAAGCATGAGCAGCAGCGCGCGGCGGAGATTAAAGCCCTGCAGATGATGATCAATCCTCATTTTCTATATAACTCGCTTGATCAGGTGAACTGGATGGCCATCGAGGCCGATCAACCTCAGATCAGCAGCATGCTGTCGCATCTGGGGCAATTTTTCAGGTTGTCGTTAACGAATACGAATAGTCTGGTTCCTTTAACGGAGGAGCTGACTCATATCGAGAGCTACCTGCAATTCCAGAAAATCCGCTGGGAGGACCGGCTGACGTATACGCTGAACGTGCCGGAGGAAGCGGGCAAGCTGTATGTGCCCAAGGTTATTTTGCAGCCGTTTGTCGAAAACGCGTTTGTACACGGCTTTCACGGGAAGCAGCAAGCCTCGCTTGATATTGCCGTAAGCGTCGGCTTTGATCAGCTGCTAATCGTGATCCGTGACGACGGGCGCAAGCTGCGCGAGGACTGGCAGGAGAAGCGGAGCGCCAAAGGCGGCTACGGGCTTCGCAATGTGCGGGAGAGGATCGAAGCACTGTTTGGCAACAAGTACGGCTTTACGTTAAGCAATTCGCCGGAGGGCGGAACCGAAGCGATCATTCGTCTTCCGAGGCTGGAGACGCTTAAGCAGAAAGGGGAACGGCTGCATGTGGAAAATAGTGATCATCGATGACGATTTTCAGGTTGTAAGAGGATTGCGCAAAGCGATTCCGTGGGAGGAGCTTGACGCGGAATTTGCCGGCGAGGCGATAGACGGGGAAGGGGGTCTTAAGCTGATCGAGGAGGTCAATCCGGATATCGTGCTGACCGATATTTATATGCCCGAGATGAACGGGATTCAAATGATCGAAGCGCTGAAGCAGCAATCGTTCACGGGTCGGTTCGTCATCCTGAGCGGCTACAATGATTTCGAATATGCCCGCACGGCTCTGCGTCTTGGGGTAGACGATTATTTGACGAAGCCGGTCACGGTGGATCAGATCCGGCAGGTGCTTGACGAGACGATTCGCAAGCTGGAGGAGACGTATTTGCAGCGCTTGGAGCAGACCGAAGAGCCAAGTTACCCGGCGATGAACTGGAGGCAGGAGGAATGGACGGCGTCGATTCTGAACGGCCTGACCCAGCCGGAGGAGCTGCCGGCAGCGTTATCGGAATGGCGGGATAAGCAGTTTACCGTTATGGTTATTGAAGTGATGTGGACGGAACGGACCCGTAACATATCGATCGCGGACTGGAATCTGTTCCGGTTCGCGGTTGCCAATATAAGCGAGGAAGTGCTTGGAGGGGAGTGGCGGACCGCAAGCTTCGTATGGCTGTTCGGCAATTATGCGGCCGTGCTGCTTCGTTCGGAGCCGGGTACCGATGCGCTGCAGACGGCATCGGCAGCTGAAAGGCTAGGCGGGTTAATTATTAATTACCTCAAAAGCTACATTGATCTGGACGCCAGGTTTGGCCTCGGCCGGACCAAGGACTCCTGGCAGGAGATTAAGGCGTCCTGCGATGAAGCGCTGCAAGGTTTGTTGGAGGACCCGGACCAGGAGCAGCAGGCAGAAGAGTCGCAGACGGCAACCGAGCTTTCTTTTAACACGATTCACGAGAAGCACCGCAAAGCCGTCCAATACATGATCGAATACGTGCATACCCATTATGCGGAGGATATTACGCTCGAGCAGCTTGCCTCTCAGCTTTATATATCGAAGAATTATTTGAATCAATTGTTCAAAAAAGTGACAGGAGAGACGTTTACCAACTATGTCATCCGGGTGCGGATCGAGAAAGCCAAGGTGCTTTTGCTCGAAGGCAAACACCTGATTTACGAGGTTTCGGAGATGGTCGGCTACCAGAATGTCCCTTATTTCACCACGTTATTTAAAAAGTACTGCGGCGTTACGCCAAGCGAATTAATGAAGCAATAAATTGTAATGAATACTGAAAGTTTTGTGTTCATTACTCTTCTATACGGTCCATTTGACGGGTGTTAAGATTCAGTTATCACCGCTAGACTAGTCTAGCGCAAGGGGGTAAATATAGTGAAGAAGGCTACTAAAAAGGGGATTCTTGCAACCGCTTTAACACTTATGATGGTTACATCTGCAGCTTGCGGCAATAATGGAGGCAGCTCCAACAATACGCCAACGGGCAGCGCGTCGCCAAGCAATGCCGCAGCGAGCAATAACGGCGGAGCGGCAAGCAATGACGAGCCGGTAACGCTGACGATTGCATGGTGGGGCTCGCAGCCGCGTCATGACGCAACGCTTAAAGCGCTTGATCAATATAAGGCCCTTCATCCAAACGTAACGTTCCAGACTCAATTCTCCGGCTGGGACGGCTACTACGATAAGCTGGCTGTTCAATATTCGGCGAAAAACGCGCCGGACATCATTCAGATGGATGCGGCTTACGTAAACGACTATGCCGGCCGCAACCTGCTCGCGGACCTGAAGGATCTGAATGTAGCGGATATCGATCCGGCTACCGTAGACGGCGGTAAAGTAAACGGTACGCTGTATGCGATTCCGCTGGGCGTAGCAGCTCTAGGCATGGTGTACGATAAGACGGTTGTCGAGAAGCTTGGCCTGACCGCGCCAACCTACGGCTGGAGCTGGGACGAATTCTTTGCTTTTGGCGAAGCGGCTAAAGCAAAGCTTGGCAAAGACAAATACGTATTCGTAGACCAAAGCGCCGATTTGGTTGATTATACTTCCTATCAATACAGCCAAGGCAAAGGCTACATCTTTGACGCGCAAGGCAACCTGGCAATCGATAAAGCAACTTGGATCGACTACATGACCAAGATGGGCGAGCTTCGCAAGAAAGGCATTTTGACGCCTGCCGATATTACAACGACGGATAAAGAGCTTGATCCGCAGCTGGACAGCGTGATTAATGGCAGCGCCGTTGCGCGTCACTTGTTCTCCAACCAGGTCAGCGCAATTGAAGCTTTGAAGCCGGGTGCATTCGGTTACGCTTCGATGCCTAAAGGAACGGAGTCCGGCGGCTGGCTGAAGCCAAGCATGTTCTGGAGCGTTAACGCGCAGTCCAAGCATCAGGCTGCGGCGATCGAGTTCGTTGATTGGTTCATCAACAATGAAGAAGCAGGCAAGACGCTTGGCTTGACGCGCGGTACGCCTGTAAGCTCCAAGGTCGTTACGGCCATTGAGCCAACCTTCAGCGACGCGGATAAAGTATCCCTTGATTTCCTGGATAAAGTAACGCCTGACGCTCAAACGTTTATTAACGACCCTAAAGGCTGGGGCAGCTTCAAAAACGATTACAAGACGGTAGTCGAGAAACTGCAATACGACCAGTCGACACCGGAAAAAGCGTATGACGAGCTGATGAAGATCGCTGCTAAATATGCGGAAGAAGCTAAGAAATAAGCAATGAGAATAAGAGGATTGGCCGAACCTTGGCCGGTCCTCTTGGTTTTAAGGGGAGTTTTTTTAAGACGGGGATTGGAGATGGCAAGATGAGAGAACGGTTAAACGGGTTAACGGTTCATGCGGCAACGGTATACGACGTCCGTACCGGCTGGAGTACGCCTATTCAGCATGTTTGGAACATGATTGCGCGGGACCATGAGACTGTGCTTGGAGGGGCGCCCATGCTTGGAGCTGGAGACCGGGCAGCCATTGTTGTCCGTTATGCGGAAGAGGGAGACAGCTGTCCGGAATGGGCGGAGGGCTTTAGCTTTCAGTTCGCAGAACGAGAAAAGGAAGCTCAGCTGCACATTGTCGGACGGGATGAACTTGGCATCATTTACGGACTTTTGCATTACAGTCGGCAGGTGCTCGGCGTGGATCCGTTCTGGTTCTGGGCGGAGCTGCCTCCGGTTAGGCGGGATTCTATCGAGATACCCGCTGTTCCTTATGCGAGCGTTAAGCCAAAGGTTCGCTACCGCGGTTGGTTTGTTAATGACGAGGTATGCCTTATTGGCTGGAAGGAAGAATATCCTCCCGGCGCGGAAGTATGGGCGCCGGTGTTTGAAGCGTTGCTCCGCTGCGGCGGCAACATGGTTATTCCGGGCACCGACCTGCCGAAGTCCGGCATCCAAGCCAAGCTTGCGGCGGAGATGGGACTATGGCTGACGCATCATCATGCGGAGCCGCTTGGCGCGGAGATGTTCCTGCGGGCTTTTCCGGGCAAGCAGGCGAGCTATAAGGAGCATCCGGAGCAGTTCGAGCAGCTGTGGCGGGAAGCGATCGAGCATCAGAAGGGCAGCAAGATCGTATGGGTACTCTCGTTCCGGGGCCAAGGCGACAAGCCGTTCTGGGAGAACGATCCGGCCTTCGATACGCCGGAGAAGCGCGGGAAACTGATCTCCTCCGTCGTTCAGCGGCAATACGATATGATTGCGGAGCAGGTCGAGCAGCCGGTCTGCTCCATGGCGATGTACGGAGAGATTGCGGAGCTGTACAAGCAAGGACATATTGAAGTGCCGGATGGGGTCATAAAGATCTGGGCGGATAACGGCTATGGCAAGATGGTATCGCGGCGTCACGGCAATCTGAATCTTCGGGTACCGGCGTTGCCGGATAGCGGGGATGAAGGGAAGAACGGCGTCTATTACCATGTGACGTTCCATGATCTGCAAGCCTCGAACCATCTGACGATGTTTCCTGCGCCGGCGCAGCTTATCGCGGATGAACTTGGGCAAGCCTTTGGCGCCGGTGCGGACGAATATCTGCTCGTCAATTCCGGCAACATTCTGCCGCATCTCTATACGCTAGATTTATGCGCGAAGCTATGGCGGGACGGTGCGGCGGACGCGGATGAGGAGCTAAGATCGTTTGTAGAGCGGTATTATGCTGGCGAGCGGGAAGCTATTGGTCAGTTATATAAGGATTATGCCGCCAATACGATCCCTTACGGACCAAACGCGGACGATAAGGGGGGAGATGAATTCTATCATCATCCGGCCCGTTTGATTGTGGGGCATTGGCTGCAGGGTAGAAGAGATACCTATACCCGTCTCATCTGGGCAGCGGGAGATATTCCGTTCCTCGAGCAGGTGCGCTGGTTCAAGGAGAAAGCGGAGAAGGCGATACCGGGCTGGACGCGGCTGTACGAGGAGTGCTGCGCAGTGTCGGCCCGGCTGCCGGAGGAGCAGCGCCACCGGCTGGAGGTACAGCTGCTTGTCCAGATTGAGCTGCATCTCAGCGGATGCAATGGGCTTGCCGCGATTTGCGCCGCTTATGAGAGCTACCGCGAGGGACAATTTCCGCAGGCATTTATTTATGCTTCCCATGCGGTATGGAGTTTCTCGGCGGGAAGAGAAGCGCTTGACCGTGCGGCTTCCGGGCAGTGGGAGAACTTCTATCGCGCGGATTGGTTAACCAACATTGCCAACACGGTCGACCACTGCGAGACGGCCCGGAAGTTCCTGCGATTGCATGGAGACAGCCCGGACATGTTCCTCTGGTACAAGGAGTATCTGATGCCGGAGACGGAGAAGCATATTTACCTGGAAAATACCCACCGCAATCCGCTCCCGGACGACGAGCTCGCCCGGCGGCTGGAGGAGAGGTTCAGCCGAGAAGGCTAAGCGCAGAACCGCCTATTGTTAGTTTATGGCCCCTAAGGGACCTTAACGGCAGAAAAATGCGAGGCAATAAGGAGCTTAAGGTCCTTTAGGGACCTTAAGCTTCTTTTGTTAGAGTGTAGTTAGTTGGTTAGTGATAAGACCCTGGCAGGGTCTTATCGGGCATAGAAATGTTCGCGGACGTTGCGGAATTGGCGGGTTATACTCGTATTGGTCTCCACCTCCATTTCTTGGTATAGTCAAACTATGACTATAGGAAGGAATTGAGGTTTTTTATCATGTCAAACAAAACAAATGCCTGCCGCAAGCTGGACTCCTTACATATCAAATACACGCTTCACGAATACGAGTGGGACGAGGAGCATTTGGACGTCGATACCGTTGCGAAGAAGGTTGGGCTGCCTTCTAATCAGCTTTATAAGACTCTTGTGCTGAGGGGAGATAAGACAGGTATCATTGCGGCCTGCATCCCGGGAGATAAGGAGCTGAATCTGAAAAGCCTGGCGCAAGCCAGCGGCAACAAGAAAGTAGAAATGGTTGCGGTAAAAGAGATTCAAGCCTTAACGGGGTACATCCGCGGCGGCGTATCACCGCTTGGGATGAAGAAGAACTACCCGTTTTATTTGCACGAAGCCGTGATGGCCATGGAACTGGTCAGCATCAGCGCCGGCAAGCGCGGCTTGCAGATCTTTCTTAATGGTGCCGATCTTGCAGCAGCCTCGGAAGGTAAGCTTGTTAATATAGCGAATTAAGCGGGTTGAACGGTCTTTAATACGGCAAGTCTAGAACTATATACTTGTCGGATGAAGGATCGGTGACCCCGGGTGAAGATCATTGGAAGAGTAGGCGCGTTTATTGTGCTATTCATTTTGCTGGCATGGATTGTGTTATTAGTCGGCTACTATGGGAAGGTAGAGCTGCTAAAATTTAAGGCCGAGCGGAATACCGAGCATTTTCTCAAAGCCATCGAGCGGCAGGATTATGATGAGACAATCCAATGGTTCGGGGAGCCGCTTGACCGGGAGAGTCTGCAGAAGCTTCAACCCATGCGGTTAGTAAAATACAGCGGGATTAAAGCCGAGTTTGACGACGGTTGCGTATGCAGCGGTCACGCAAAGCTGACTTTTCAGTCGGATGGTCCGGCTGTTACAGTGGATGCTGTTTTTGTCCTTAGAGAAGGCTATAGATCCGGACAGATCTGCGCGGGGGCAACAAATGAACAGCGTGAGGTGCTTCCGCAATTAGCCGAGTGGAATAAGAGCATGTGCGGGAACGGCTCTTTCTAAGAGCTACCGCTCCAGCCTCATATAGATGCTTCTTTCCCTGAAACCAAGTGACCCCCAGAACGCATAAGCAGCCTCGTTCCAGTACATCACCTCAATATCCAGCTGGTCCGTTTGCAACAGGGCGGCCAGCTTCCCAAATGCTATTTTCCCATAACCATTCCGCCTTTGGTCCCGGCAGATAAAGAACTGTCTTATATACAAAGGCTGCCGTGTGTGGTCAACCAAAGCGTAGCCGATAATTTCGCTGCCCCGCTCAAACAGATAGGCTTTATAGGCCGTCTCAATAAAATGCCGCATTCTCTCCATCAGCTCGCCCACGGTCATGGCATTATCATGAGGTTCATCCTCGATGAGCTGTTGATTCAAATCCGCAAGCAGCTCTAAGTCCGCTTCGCAGCCCATCCGTATAGTTAATTCGCTCATCACAATTCACCTCATGAGAACCATTCGTTACCTGTATCAAGTCCCCTTCCAAAAAACTTTTTCGAAATTTTTTATACCCGATGTCGATTATCCCGTCTGGCGTTCGTCGTTATAGTAAGAAGCACAAAAAACAACGGTTAGGAGAGAAGTACATGAACACAGCGATTTCGAAGGACGGCACCAAAATTGCTTACGATAAAACAGGGCGCGGCCCGGCGCTTGTATTGGTAGCGGGAGCGTTTAGCTACCGGAAGTTCCCGGGGCAGGTGGAGCTTGCGAATGCGTTATCGAGCCGGTACACCGTCTACAACTATGACCGGCGCGGCCGCGGCGACAGCGGAGATGCATCCTCTTATGCGATCGAACGGGAGATCGAGGACCTGAACGCCATTATTGAAGCGGCAGGCGGTTCCGCTTATGTCTGGGGATTATCCTCCGGCGCGGTGCTTGCTCTCGAAGCGGCAGCAAGCGGGTCCAACATTACAAGGCTGGCGCTGCATGAACCTCCGTTTATCGTGAAAGCCGAAGACCGGAAGCCGCCAAGCGATTTCACCGAGCATGTTGGCAAGCTGATTGCAACTGACCAACGCGCGGAAGCGATCAAATATTTTATGACCAAAGGCATGGGAGCCCCTTCCTTCGTTATCCCGATGATGAGAATGATGCCCGGCGTATGGTCGAGGCTGATGGCGGTAGCCCACACGCTTCCTTATGATGCGGCTTTGCTCAAAGGCTACATGAACGGCCAATCGCTGCCGAGTGACAAATGGAGAGGCGTTGCTGTTCCAACCGTCGTGCTGGAAGGTACGGAAAGTCCGGTATCCTTGCGTCACGCCGCGAAGCAGACGGCAGAGGTATTGCCTAACGCGAAGCTGATCAGTAAGAAAGGGCTTGGACATACGAAAAAACTGCAAACGGACAAAATCGCTCACGAGCTCACTTCTTTCTTTGCAGTTTAGTTTTCAAGCAGGGAATGGCAATAAAGCAAGAGAAAAATTAAAAACAATACCAAATACCGGGAGGGAATCACAATGAGATTTATGATGATCGTAAAAGCAACGACGGATTCGGAAGCGGGCGTTCTGCCAAGCCAGGAGCTGATTGACGCCATGCAAAAGTACAACGAGGAGCTTGTGAAAGCAGGCGTCTTGCTCGCTGCGGACGGTCTGCACTCCAGCGCGAACGCCGTCCGGATTTCGTATCCGGAGCCAGGGGGCAAGCCGAAGGTAGTCGACGGTCCTTTTACGGAGGCAAAAGAAATGATCGCCGGTTATACGCTGATCGAAGTGAAATCAAGAGAAGAAGCGTTGGAGTGGGCGCTGCGCATGCCGGATCCGCATGGATATGGCCAAGGCGAGATTGAGCTCCGGCAGGTGTTCGAATTCGATGAGCTGATGGAGGATCCGGAATCGCGCGCCAGAGAGGAAGCGCTTCGCAAGCAGATCGAGGAGACTAGAAACGCGTGAGCGTCTCCCAAACGCATCGCACCATCGAAACGATTTGGCGAATGGAGTCGCCTAAGATAATCGCAGGCGTAACGCGAATGGTTCGCGACGTCGGGCTGGCCGAGGATATTGCCCAGGATGCGCTTGTCATCGCGCTGGATCGCTGGCCCGAAACGGGCATTCCGGAGAAGCCGGGTGCCTGGCTCATGACGACGGCAAAGCGCAGGGCGCTTGACCTTCTGCGGCGCAACAAGCTGCAGGATCAGAAATACGTCGAAATAGCCCGGGAAATAGAGCTCTATACCGAAGATGATGTCGACCGTGCTCTCGACGGCGAGATCGAAGACGATCTGCTGCGGCTCATCTTTATGACCTGTCATCCGGTATTGTCGCAGGATGCAAGGGTAGCGCTGACACTTCGTTTGTTGTGCGGTCTTACAACCGATGAGATTGCCCGTTCCTTTCTTATCCAAGAGTCCACGGTTGCCCAGCGGATTGTACGGGCGAAGCGTACGCTGAACGCGGAGAAGGTTCCCTTTGAGGTGCCGGCCGGCAAAGAGCTTGAAGAGCGGCTATCCGCTGTTCTTGAAGTCATCTACCTCATGTTTAACGAGGGGTACTCGGCTACCTCCGGGCCGAATTGGACGCGTCCGCTTTTATGTCAGGAGGCGCTTAGGCTGGGACGTATCCTGGCCGCTATTGCACCGGGGGAACCGGAGGTTCATGGACTGGCCGCCTTGATGGAGCTTCAATCCTCAAGGCTCAAGACCCGCGTGAATGCGCAAGGCGAGCCCATTCTGCTGATGGATCAGAACCGGGCGTTATGGGATCAGCTGCTCATCCGCCGCGGGCTTGCTGCCCTGGAACGCGGGCAGAAGCTGGGCCGGACGTTAGGTCCGTATGCGCTGCAGGCTTCTATCTCCGCATGCCATGCGGCAGCGCGTACCCCGGAGGAGACGAATTGGATTCGGATTGCCGCGCTTTACGAAGCGCTCTCGAGACAGATGCCGTCTCCCATTGTGGAGCTAAACCGCGCTGTTGCCATCGGGATGGCTTTTGGCCCGGCTTACGGGCTGCAGCTTGTAGACGCGCTTTACGCCGAACCCGCGCTCTCGGGCTACCATTTGCTGCCCAGCGTTCGGGGCGATCTGCTCGAGAAGCTTGGCCGCTGCGAAGAAGCCGCGGAAGAGTTTGAACGCGCGGTCGGCATGACCCGCAATGAAAAGGAGCAGGCGTTACTGCTGAAGCGGGCGGCAGCGTGCAGGCAGGAAGGAGGGCAGGCGTCATGCGATACTTAATGATGGTGAAGGCGTCCGGCTTTACCGAAGCGGGAATTGGTGCAAGCAGGGATTACGCGGCAAAAATGCGGTCTTACCGCCATGACCTGAAACAAGCCGGCGTGCTTATAGCCCATGAAGAGCTGCAGCCAAGCTCAGCCGGGTTAAGAGTCGATTTTCCGGCGGGAGGCGGCGAGGCGGAGGTTTGGCCGGGACCTTTTTCGATTGACAGGGGACTTATAGCAGGGTTTACCTTAATTGAGGTCGACACGGAAGAAGAGGCACTCCAGTGGGCGCTGCGCATGCCGGTTCCAACGGGACAAGGGGCATACGGAATTGAGCTTCGCAGACTTGAGGACCGCTTGGAGCAGCCGCGTGACCCAAGACAGGCCGCTATGGAGCTGGATCTGAAAAGTTACTTGCAGCTGTAGGACCTGGCGGCATATTGGCGGACTCTCGTTTGTGGTAATATAAGGCTTGGCAATTACTCTACTCTAAGGAGTGTAGAATCAATGATTAATCAGCTTGGACAAGTGATGCTGTACGTGAACGATCAGGAGAAAGCACGGGTGTTTTGGACGGAAAAAGCAGGTTTTAAAGTAGTGGCTGAGGAAGAAGCCATGGGCCAAAAATGGATCGAGCTTGCTCCGGAAGGCGCTCAGACCTCAATTATTTTGCACGATAAAGAAGTAGTTGCCAAAATGTCGCTCGGAGTAAATCTGGGCACCCCATCGTTAATGTTCTTCTCCGACAGGCTGGATGAGCTGTACAGCGACTTCAAGAACAAGAACGTAACGGTAGGCGAGCTTGTTGAGCTGCCTTTCGGCCGGGTGTTTAACTTCGCGGACGAAGAAGACAATTATTTTGCCGTAATGGAAAGAAAATAACATGACATGCCTGCCCCAATGGTCCTCGACCATTGGGGCTTTCATTTTGCCGGAATAAGCAACATCTTGCTCCCTGATCGCGTTGTAGGTATAAGTGGATAAGGGAGGAAATTTCCAGTGAAATTAGGTATTGCTCTGATGCTGGCCTTTGTTCTCTTGCTGGGAGGTTGCGGAACCGGGATTGGGAAATCGCCTGAAGCCCCGCAGGAGAAGGCTCCCGGCAGCAATCTCCCTAATGAGACGACAGACAGCTCGGCCAGCTGGGTGACGGACCGAATGATTAATTTCCGGAACAATGTTTATGTCGGCTCGGAAGAGAGGGTAGAGACGGTAGACGGGAAGCTTGGAGAGATCAAACATTATTTGACTCAAGAAATGTTAGATCAGCCCGACGCATCCTCCAACTATTACAAGGAAGGAATCGCGCTCTATCAGATTACAGGGGTTCCCGTAGAGTCCGGCATTGCCGTTGAGACTAAGCCCGGTCAATACGTCAAAGCCGTACCCGTGGAAGGGATATTGGGAGATTGACGAATACGAGGCTGTACAAAAATATTTGGAGCAAGAAAAGCGGATTGCTTTTCCTGCTCTTTTTTTCTGCCCGCATCCAAGTTTAACCACCCTTGGCGGATGGTCATAATGGAAGGATAGACATTCATCCTGGAGGTAGCTCGCTTATGCAACGGCAACTAACGAATCGTTCGAGCTCCAATGACAACCAAATGCTGCCCGAGTTCGCCAATATTCCGATCGATCCTTCGGTTGAAAATAATTTAGCGCGGCTTAAGCGCGATATGGGCGGCAGCGATGATCTCATTATGCGGCAGATTCACAATGAGGGGATTAACACGGCAGCCGCCGCGGTCGTCTATATCGACGGACTGTCCAACACGATGGCCATTAATCAATACATATTTGACGTGCTCGACTATTCTTTGCCCCGCTATGACGGGGAGGATATGATGACGCTTGATGCCGGAGCGCTTGCGAAAAAGCTCTTGAACGGCATGGGACCGGTCCGTACCGTATCCGATCTAGGCTCTCTTTACAAAAACCTGCTGTCCGGGGTAGCGATTATTCTGCTGCGGGGGCACCAGTATGCTTATTGTGCGGACATTCGGGAATGGAAAGGCAGGGACGTAACGGAATCCACAAACCAGACTTCCATTCGGGGGCCGCGTGAAAGCTTTACCGAGACGCTCCGAACCAATACTTCTCTTATCCGCCGGAAAATCAAGGATCCGCGTCTATGGATGGAGACGGTTACCATCGGCCATCTCACCAAAACCGATGTGACCCTTATGTACATTAACGGGCTTGCGAAGCCTGCCGTTCTCCAGATGGTCCGCGACCGGCTGGGTCAAATCAAAATCGACGGGATTTTGGACAGCGGATATATTGAGGAGCTCATCGAGGATAGCAAATGGTCGCTCTTTCCAACCGTATTTAATACCGAGCTGCCGGATAACGTAGCAGGCCAGCTGTTGGAAGGGAAAGTGGCCATTCTTGTAGAGGGGACGCCTAACGTGCTGATCGCGCCAACCCAGATGGTTACTTTTTTTCAATCAACGGAGGACTATTACCAGCGTTCTTTCTACGCAAGCTTATTGCGTATTTTGAGGTTCGGGAGCGTTTTTATATCGCTCCTTTTTCCGTCGCTCTACATAGCGATTACGACGTTCCACCGCGATATGCTCCCGGCGTCGCTCCTGATCTCCCTTGCGGCGCAAAGGGAAGGCGTACCGTTTCCGGCTTTTTTCGAGGCGCTTATCATGGAGATTACGTTCGAAATATTACGCGAAGCGGGGATACGGATGCCTCGCGCGATCGGGCAAGCGGTATCCGTAGTTGGCACCCTCGTAATCGGGCAGGCGGCGGTAGAAGCGGGAATTGTGTCAGCGGCGATGGTTATCGTGGTATCCATTACGGCGATCTCCACGTTTACGCTGCCGGCCTACAGCATGTCGATACCGGTTCGTATTCTCCGCTTCGCCTTTATGGGCGTGGCGGCAAGCTTTGGCCTGTTTGGCATCATTATGGGGTTCTTTGTCCTGATGCTTCATCTATGCGCGCTTCGTTCCTTCGGAGAGCCGTTTATGGCTCCGTTGTCGCCATACATGAAAACGGATATGCAGGATGCCTTATTCCGCTTGCCCAGATGGTTTATGTTCAAAAGGCCGGATACTTCAATGGATACCAGTTCCAGCAGAATTCGCAAGAATTAGGGAGGCCGCATCATGTTCTACAAATTCGCCATTTCGATGTTGTGCCTTCTGATGCTGACAGGCTGCTGGAGCAGACGGGAGCTGAATGAGCTTCTCATCGTGCTTGGCGTAGGAGTGGATTGGGAGGACGGGCATTATCTCGTATCGTTTCAGGTCGTTAACCCAAGCGAAATCTCCAATCAGCAAAAAAGAGGCGACCGTCCTCCCAGCACCTTATTCCAGGGGAGAGGCAAGACATTGTTCGAAGCAGCCCGGTCCGTTACGGCCGAGGCGCCGCGTAAGGTTTATGCGGGACATTTGCAGATCTATGTGATTGGAGAGGAAGCGGCAAGAAGAGGCATTAACGAAATCATTGACAATGTCGCACGCGATAATGAAGTAAGGATGGATTTTAATATCATCGTGGCAAAAGGAACAAGGGCAGAGGATGTTCTGAAGCTGTATACGCCGGTTGAGAAGCTGCCCAGCTACAGCATGCAGCAGTCGCTGCAGACCTCGGAAAAAAACTGGGCGCCTACCATTGCCGTAACGCTGGACGAAGCGTTAAACAAGCTCTCTTCGCAAGGGAGCGAGCTTGCTTTAACCGGCATACGGGTTATTGGAAGCACGGAGGTAGGGGAAACGAAGCAAAACGTAGAAAAGTTTTTGCCGCCAAGCCGGTTCCGTTATTCCGGCATTGCAGCTTTTAAGGGGGACAGGCTGATTGGCTGGCTGAACGAGAAGGAGAGCAGGGGCTATACCGATATTACGAATAATCTGGATAGTACTTCGATCGCTATACCATGCGGGGAACAGCGATATGTAGGCGTTGAAGTGACTTCCTCGAACTCCAAAATCAAAACCAAGGTTATAAACGGGAACCCGGAAGTCGAGGTGTCGATTCGAACGGAAGGAAATATCGTCGAAAGAACGTGTACGGACGTTGATTTATCCAATCCCGATACCATCAAGAAGCTGGAGGCACAGACCAAACAAGTTATTCTAGGCAATGTGGAAACCGCTGTGCAGCGGGCCAAGGAATTGAAATCGGACATATTCGGCTTTGGCACCGAGATGGAGAAGGAGCATCCCGCTTACTGGAATCAGGTAAAGGATCGGTGGCGCGAGGAGTATTTCCCGCAGCTCAAGGTGACGTACAAGATTAAGATGTTTATCCGGGATACCGGCACTATAGAGAATAGCACGATCAAATAAGAAAGAGGGGAGCGGTCAAAAATGGCATCCGTATTAGCCGTTCTTGCTTTGGCGGCAGGCGCTATTTGGATGGAAGCACCTGGTCTTGTCCGACGCCGGCAATTCCGTGAGCTTGTTCTATTCCTTGTCCTTCTGCTTGCGGGAACGGTTTTGTACAGTCTTCTGATGCTGCAAATTACGCTCCCTAATCCGTTTATGCTGGTCAAATGGATGTTCGGCTGGATCGGGCCGGCAAAGTCATTCTAGTAGGAAGGGAGGAGGAAGTGCGATATGTCAACATACTCGAATGCGAAAATATCGGTTAGACAATTCACGATTCTGATTATGATCGGAACCGTCGGCGATTCGATTCTGATCATGCCGACGATTACGGCCGCCTCCTCCAAACAGGATGCCTGGCTGTCCATGCTTCTCGCCTTGCTTGCCGGCATTGTCACGGGAATAATCTTCGCCGCTATTGCCAACCGGCTGCAGAGGATAAGCCTGTATGAAGCCATCCGGCAAAGATTGGGCTTATGGTTCGGAGGCTTCTTCTTTCTTCTTTTTATTTTCTCGTCGTTTATGTGCATCCTGACGCTGCTTAGCGAAATGAGCCAATTCATGACGTTGCAGCTAATGCCGGAAACGCCGGTTAACGCGATTATTTTATTTTTCGAGGCTGTTATTATTATCGCTTACCGCTATGGCATTGAGGCTTACGCGAGAATGGGCGAAATACTGTTTCCGGTTATGATGGGACTGTTTGCGCTTCTTGTTGTTTTGCTGATGCCTCAAATTGAATGGCCGAATGTGCGCCCGATCATGGCTCAGGGATTCCTTCCGATCATGCAAGGGGCGCTCCCGGCTTACTGCACCGCGTTTGTCGAGATGGCCGGGCTGCTTATGCTCGTTCCTTATGTCCAGGGCAACGGCAAGCTGACGAGGCCAATTCTATCCGGCTTTGCAGTGGGCGGTACGGTCTTATTCCTGATTGTACTCCTTAGCGTGCTTGTGCTGGGACCAAGTCTGATGCAGACCAAATATTACCCGACCTTTGTGCTTGCCCAGAAAATCATGATTGGCCATTTTTTCGAACGGATCGAAGCGGTAATCGCCTTTTTATGGGTGATTACGGTTTTTTACAAAACACTGATCCATTTCTTCACCCTGACGACGGGGCTTGCGCAAGTGTTTCGACTTAAAGAAAGCAAGATGCTGACCATTCCTCTAGGCATGATTCTGCTTGTCGGTACGGTAGTCGGTACGCCTAATATTACAACGTACAATCAGATTCTGATTAATTATTATCCCTGGTTTGATCTAACCTTTTTCCTTGTGCTGCCAATCATTATGCTCATCCTAATACTTGCGATTAAGAAAAAGCAGCAGAAGACGCAGCAGCCCCAAGGCCAACAGCAACCGCAGCAGCAATCGGAAAATTAGGTGAATTATTTTCCGGAAAACGCTTGTTCCTTCCGCGGGATCATGTTAATATGACACTATAAATAATAAAACATGAAATATGAAATATTATTGAGGTGACTGGAATGGCCCGTTACAACTCCGAAGAAGAAGTTCTCGCCCATTACGATCCGAAGAAGTACCGGACACCTGATGGCTATACCAGCGATATTGCGGTATTTACGATCGTTAGCGAGCCAATCGCGCCGAATAAGCCGCCGAAGCGGACGATGAAGCTAATGCTGATCCGCCGGGCACGGCAAGACCGTGAAGGAAGCCCGAATATCGAGGGCGGGAAGTGGGCGCTGCCGGGAGGTTTTATCGATCCCGAGGAGGTTGCTTACGAAGCGGCTAAACGCGAATTATCCGAAGAGACCGGCGTAGAGGGCATTCATATCCGGCATTACGGGGTCTATGACAAGCTGGGCCGGGATAAACGGGGATGGATCATCTCCAATGCCCATTACGCGATTGTGCCGGAGGATTATCTCGAGAAGCGCAAGGCGGCCGACGATGCGGAGGAGGTGGCACTCTTTACGATCGAGGAGATTAAGGAGCTTGAGCTTGCCTTCGACCATCGCGAAGTGATTGCCGACGCTTACGAAATGATCCGCAAGGATATGCTGCTCTCGACCGTCGCGCGCAGCTTCCTGCCGCTGGAATTTACGCTAAGCGAACTGCAAAGCGTGCTTTTAACCGTTACGGACAGCCCGAAGGTAGCGAAGTATTCGACATTCCGGAACCGTGCCGAACGCCTTCCGTTTATTGAGGTCGTTCGAATCGACGGCGAACCCAAAACCACGTCAAGGAACTCCAAGCGCCCATCGATTTTGTACCGTTTCAAAGAGGGAGAGCCTCTGGAGTCGATCTACTTCTAAAGGTATTGTCAGGATACCTGTTCTTTTTAAGTATATTATTTCATAAAACATGAAATAAGGAATAAGAGGAGATGGCTAGCGATGACTACGAATAATCAGCTTGTTACCCCGTTTGATCGATTGTTCCAGGCGGCCGAAATTGGCGGGAAAAGCAGCGCCACAATGAATGTTGTGCTGGAGGAAGCGGCAAAGGAGCAGCTGCCGCCAGCGGAAGCGGATCAGGAGAAAATTCTGCTGCTGGTCATCGACCAGCAGAACAGCTTCATCGAAGGCGGTGACTTGGGCGTTCCCGGTTCCGTGCAGGATACCATTCGGCTTGGGAAATTTATGTATCGAAATTTGCATAAAATCACACAAATCGCATTGACCAAAGACGTCCATACGCCGCTGCAGATTTTTCACCCATGCTGGTGGATAGACCGCAGCGGCAAGCACCCCGCACCCGTCGAAACGGTGATTACGGTAGAGTCGGTCATGAATGGAGATTGGACGCCGGTCTTCTCGCCGGCAAGAAGCCTTGCCTATCTTCACGAGCTTAAGGCGGGAGGGAAGAGAGAACTCCGGATCTGGCCTTACCACTGCCTGGAAGGAACAAACGGCGTGGAGTTCGAGAGCCAATTCATGAACCTTGTCTACTTCCATACGGTGGCCAGAAGAAGCACGCCGGTTATTTTGGAGAAAGGGCAGGATCCGTTAAGCGAAATGTACGGTGCGTTCTACCGGGAAGATGGCGTGGCGAGCGATGCCAACCGGGCTTTTCTGGACAGCCTTTTGGATTATAACCACATTTACATCGCCGGCCAGGCACTTTCGCATTGCGTGCTCGATACGATGAAGCATATTTTGGAGCATCACGCGGAGAACCGGGCATTGACCGAAAGCATTCGTCTGCTAACGGATTGCTCGAGCCCGATACCGGGTACGGAAGCTATGACGGACTTGGCGATCATGGAGCTAGTTAAGCGATACGGCATTCAGCTCGCGACGGCGGAGGGCCTGACGATATAAGAAAAAGCCTACGGAGGTAATGGGATATGAACAACGCACAGCAAATCAAGAAATACGAGGACGACAGCCTTGCGCTGCACACGGACTTATACCAGGTGAATATGGTGGAGACTTATTGGGCGGAAGGGATGAGCGAGCGGAAGGCGGTATTCGAGCTTTATTTCCGCAAGCTGCCTTTCGGGAACGGCTACGCGATCTTTGCGGGTCTGGAACGGATTATCGAGTATGTGCAAAGCTTCGGATTTACCGATTCGGACCTGGCGTATTTGCATGACGAGCTTGGTTATGAAGAGGATTTCCTCGCTTACCTGAAGCAGCTTCGCTTCACCGGCAAAATGACCGCCATGCGCGAAGGAGAGCTGGTCTTCGGCAACGAAGCGATCCTCCGGGTGGAGGGTACGCTGGCCGAAGCCCAGTTTATCGAGACGGCGCTGCTTAATATCGTCAATTACCAGACGCTGATCGCGACAAAGGCTTCGAGAATCCGCAATGCCGTTGGAGATGCGCCGCTTCTCGAATTCGGCACGCGCCGCGCTCATGAGATGGACGCCGCTCTATGGGGTTCGCGGGCTGCCATCATCGGCGGCTGCGATGCGACCTCGAACGTGCGCTGCGGCAAACGGTTTGGCGCAAAGGTATCGGGCACGCATGCCCATGCGATGGTGCAGGCGATGCTGGACGAATACGAAGCGTTCCTCCGCTATGCGAAGCGGCAGAAGCAGATGAACCGCAAATGCGTCTTCCTTATCGATACGTACGATACGCTCAAATCGGGCATTCATAACGCGATCCGAGTCGTGAAGGAGCTTGGCATCAAGGATCTGTTCGAAGGAGTCCGGCTTGATTCGGGCGATCTCGCTTATCTGTCGAAGGAAGTCCGCAAGCTGCTGAACAAAGCCGGTTTTGAAGAAACCCGTATTTATGCCTCGAATGATCTCGATGAATATACGGTTCTGAATTTGAAGTCGCAAGGCGCGGTTATCGATGCATGGGGAATCGGAACAAAGCTCATTACGGCGTATGATCAACCGGCTTTAGGCGCAGTCTATAAAATTGTGGCGATCGAAGATGATCATGGAAAAATGGTCGACACGATCAAAATTTCGGGCAATCCCGAGAAAGTGACCACTCCGGGGAGGAAGAAGCTGTACCGGATCATTAATCTGGTGAATCACCGCTCGGAGGGCGATTATATCGCGCTGGAAGAGGAGAAGCCGCAGGAGGAAGGGCGCCTCAAGATGTTCCATCCGGTCTACACTTACATCAGCAAATTCGTAACGGATTACGAAGCGAGAGAGCTTCATGCGGATATTTTCGCGGACGGTAAGCTGGTATACGAGATGCCCGGGCTTTATGAGATTCAGGCTTTTGCGAAGGATAATTTGGAGCTGCTCTGGGACGAATACAAGCGGAATCAGAATCCGGAGGATTATCCGGTGGATCTCAGCCAGCGCTGCTGGGACAACAAGATGAATCTCATCCATGCGATGAAGGAGAAAGCGGAAGGAGTGACCAAAGAGACATGACGGCAAGCCCTCGGAAAATCGGCATTTACGGCTCTTCTTTCGACCCGATTACGAATGTGCATTTATGGACGGCTTCGACGGTGGCGCACCGCAAAAGCTTGGATTTAGTGATTTTTCTGCCCTCCTCCAGCATGCGCCATGACAAGAAAACGAACACCAGCGACGAGCACCGGGTTAATATGATTAAGCTTGCGATTCAGGATAATCCGAAGTTTGTTTATGATCCCTACGAGCTTACGGTTCTGGCGGGCATGCAATATACGTTCCACACGATGAGGCATTTCCGCGAGCAATATCCGGAGGATGAATTGTATTTTATTATGGGCGCCGATCTTCTGGTCGATATCGCGGACGGCAAATGGTCGCATGAGAAGGAATTGATTGAGGAAAATAAGTTTATCATAATGGCACGTAATGGCATTGATATGACGGAAGCGATCTCCCGTTCGCCGCTGCTTCGCAATCATGACGACGGACGGTTCCAGCTGATGAGCAAAGGGCTTGCCATGGAGATCAGCTCGACCTATATCCGGGATGAATTCGGCCGGGGCGGGGAGCCGAGATATTTGCTGCCGGATTCGTGTTATGACTATATCAAGAAAAACGGCTTGTACCGTATTTAACGATTAAAGGAGGCGCATGGCGATGACCTTGCAGCAGCAGATTATTGAGAAATTGGGCGTAAAACCGCAAATTGATCCACAGGAGGAAATCCGGAGAACAATCGATTTTATTAAGGATTACGTAACGTTCGCGAGAAAAACGGCTCTTGTTCTCGGCATTTCGGGCGGACAGGATTCGACGCTTGCCGGCAAGCTTTGCCAAATGGCGATGAATGAATTAAACGACGAAGAGGGAGTAAAGACCTACCGCTTTATCCCTGTCCGGCTGCCTTACGGCAACCAGAAGGATGAGCAGGATGCGCAGGATGCGATCGCTTTTATCGGGGCCGAAGGCTTTATCACGATTAATATTAAGGCGGCCGTTGACGCCGGAGCGGCGGAATACGAAGCCCGGACAGGGAAGAAGCTGAGCGATTTCACGAAGGGCAACCGGAAGGCGAGAGAGCGGATGATTGCCCAGTTCGAGATTGCGGCGGAGGAGAACGGGCTCGTTGTCGGAACGGATCATGCGGCCGAGGCGATTACGGGCTTTTACACGAAATTCGGCGACGGCGCGGCGGATCTGACTCCGTTATACCGGCTGAACAAACGGCAGGGCAGACAGATCTTGAAGGAGCTTAACTGCCCGGAGCATCTGTACCTGAAGACCCCGACCGCGGACCTTGAAGAGAATAAGCCGCAGCTTGCCGACGAAGTGGCTCTAGGCGTAACTTACGACGATATCGACAACTACCTGGAAGGCAAGGAAATTGGCGAGAATGAGCGGCAAAAGATCGAGAACTGGTATATCCGGACGATTCATAAACGGGAGCAGCCGGTGACCGTATTCGACCGTTGGTGGAAAAAAGTTGACGGAAAATAAGAGCTTTAAGGCACGAAGCCTATCCGGCATTCGCAAGAGCGACGGGTAGGTTTTTTTGCAAGAGATTGTTTTTATTTTCGAAAAAATCTGCTATTCTACTGGTGATCAGCTAATGGATTGGGGAGTGAGAACTTTTGAAACCGGTTACAGTGTATGATATTGCGAAGGAAGCGAATGTATCGGTTGCAACGGTATCGCGGGTTTTGAACAACACGGCCCCCGTAAAAAAGTCAACGAGAGATCGCATCGTAGAATTGATGAACAAGTACCAGTTTCAGCCTAATGCATTAGCCCGAAGCCTGTCCAAGAAGGAGACGGGCATGATCGGCATTATTTTGCCGGACATCACCAATCCGTTCTTTCCGACCGTTCTGGCCGGGTTTGAGCAAGAGGCGAGAATCAAAGGCTACACGTTCTTTCTATGCGATACCGTTTCGACAAACGGGGATTCGAAGGAGCAATACGAGCGAGAATCGCAGTATCTCAGCCTGCTGATGGAGAAGCAGGTAGACGGCATCGTAATGATTGGCGGCCGGATCAACCTGGCTAAGCCCAGCGAAGCTATGGTCACCGAAGTGGTTGATATCAGCAAGCGCGTCCCGACTTTGCTGATTAACGGCCATTTGCCCGGGCAAAACATTCATTCCGTCTGCGTGGACGAGCGGGAGGGAGCCGAGCTTGCCACGCAGCATCTGATCGATCTCGGTCATCGGGATATCGCGTTCGCCGGCGGCTATCAGAGCATGGCGAATACGCTTCAGCGCGTTCAGGGCTTTGTGAAGACGATGCAGAAAAACGGGCTTACGGTCCGGAAAGAATGGCTGCTGGACGGCGGCTTTACGGTAGAGAAGGGCAAGCTGTTCATGAATTATTTGCTTAGCCTGCCGGAGAGGCCCACGGCAGTGTTTTGCGCGAATGATCTGGTGGCCATTGGTGCTCTTAAAGCTGCTTATAATGCCGGTCTGCGGGTGCCGGAGGATTTGTCGCTGGTCGGCTTTGACGATGTTCCGTACGCGTCCAACAGTATTCCGGAGCTGACGACGGTGTCCCTGAAATGCTATGACATCGGGAAATACGCGGCCGAGCAGCTCCATAAGATGATTACCAAAAGCAAGGTAAGCAGGAAAGCGAAGCTGAGACCGGAGCTCGTCATTCGCGAATCAACGGCTCCGCCAAAAGGCTCAAGGGTAAATGGGCCAAATGGAATATTTAGATAAATATTTCAAAAAACTTTCTTGACAACGCTTTCATGTCTGATTTAGAATCAAGGTGTCAAAGCAATACACGGTTCGAACAAAAATGAAACCCGTTTCAATGTAATCGGCTATCATCATATTATCCACCTGAAATGCACGTAAGAATACCGTAAATATGACAGTTCATGTTGTTTCGGATCGAATGTGTGTTTTATTTTTACCAAAAAATGAAACGGGTTTCATGAAACGGGATACATGTTATCGATCGGGGGTCGTCCAGAATGGGTTTGGATACACAGGCGATATCGGCAGTTCAGTTCGAGGCTGATGCAGTACATATACACGGAGAACCCAAGCTGCTCTTAAGCGCCTCGCTCTTTTACTTCCGTATTCCGAGGCTGCTGTGGAAGGAACGGATGGAGCAGCTGAAAGCTTACGGCTATAACAGCATCGATGTTTACTTCCCGTGGAACTACCACGAACGGAAGGAAGGCGAATGGGACTTCAGCGGCGAGCGTGATGTCGAAGCCTTCCTCGAAGCGGCAAGAGATGCGGGATTATGGGTGATCGCAAGACCGGGACCTTACATTTGCTCCGAATGGGACGGCGGCGCGCTTCCGGCGTACCTGCTGGCGCAAGGCGTCGAGATTCGGCAGAATGATCCGGTATTCCTGTCCCGGGTGGCTGCCTGGTTCGACCGGATTATCCCTCTTCTGAAAGCTTTCCAGGCTGACGAAGGCGGGACGGTTATCGCGGTGCAGCTGGATAACGAGCTGGACTTCTATGATTGCAAGGATCCGAAAGGGTATATCGGCGCATTAAGAGATTTGGTACTGGCGCACGGCATTTCGGTTCCGCTGTTCGCTTGCGCCGGTCAAGGCGGATTGCTGCAAGCCGCGGGTATTGCAGAGGGAGTAGCCCCAACCTGCAACTTCTATCCGGATAACCGGGATCCCGAGTTCGAGCAGAAGGTGCTTCATTACGGCGGGCTTATGGAGGAGCTTGGTTATCCGCTCCTCGTTACCGAGACCAACCGCGCGCATTACCTGCTTCGCCGATTGCTCGGCTGCGGGGCCAAGCTTCTGGGACCTTACCTTCAGGTATCGGGTACGGACTTTGGTTTTACGAACGCCACAAACAATTGGGGTAAGCCGCTTGCGTTTATGACATCGGATTACGATTTTGGCGGAATGATCTCGCCGGAAGGGCATATCCGGGAGGAAGCTTACGAAGGCAGGCTGCTTGGCAGAATTATCGAAGCTTACGGAAGCAGGCTGGCTGAGGCGAAAGCAGCCGGGGCCGCAGACGAGGAATTCATCAAGAACGGTCAATGGACTAATATTGCCGGCCCGTATGTGCTCGAGCTGAAGGATGGCGGCCAGCTGTTGTTCCTGACGAATCTGGACGACGAGGATAAAGAGCTAACGATTGCCGGTTCCGATTCGTTTATCTTGCGGGGAGGCCGTTCGCTTGCTCTTCCGTATCAGGTCCCGTTAGCGGGCTGGGGATTGGAAGGGGTATTGGAGCAATCAACAGCGGAGCTTTATTACGCGAACCAGACGGCAAACCGCAGGGTGCTTGCATTCCATACGGAAAGCGCCGGTGAAATTCGGCTCAGCAGCGAGGAGATAGCTGCCGTTGAATCCGAGAACTGCGCGACAGACATGCAGGACGGTCAGTTAAACATCAAGTTTGATGGAACATCGGATGCTGTATGCCGGATCAATACCCGCAGCGGAGACATTTTGACAATTGCGATCCACGATAAAGTAAAAGCGCTTTATATGGATGAAATGGATGAAGAAGGATTATTGCACACCTGTTCATCAGACATTCAGCCTGCGGATAAAGAGCAAACGGAGGTCGCCAATTGGCAGCTTAGCTCCTTGAATGGAGCGGAGCCGATGGTTTCGCCGGAGTCTAAGCAATCGAAAGCTGAAGCCGTGTATCTGGAGCAAAACGAAATATACCGAGGCTATGGCTGGTATGAAGCAGCTGTTCCGGCTGAGCGGGCGGAGGTCGCAGAGGGCGTGCTGATTCGAAACGGCAGCGACGTGATCTCGCTTTATGCGGACGGTCATTACGTGGGAACTGCGGTTCCGGGCGGCAGCAGCAGCTATCTTCCGTTAAAGGAAGGGCTGACGCAAGGCAAGCTGGTTGCCCGTACCGAAATCTGGGGACATTCCAACTTCGATGATGCCAGACTGCCGGGCTTAAAGCTTAACGCTTTAAAAGGTCTTACGGGCATGACGCTTGTAACCAGGCAGCATGAACTAAGCCGTAATTGGAGCGTGTACCGCGCCGCGGACCGAACGATTCGACCGGAGCTTACGGCGGAAGCCGACCGGAAGCTATGGCCGGTTGTGAACCTGGGCGGCTGGCTGTCGCCGGATCATCCCGCCTTTGAATATTACCGGAAAAGCTTTATTCCCGGGGAACGGGCAGACAGCTGGATCCTTCACTTTGAAGGCATGCAATCGACGGCGAAGGTGTTTGTTGATGGGAAGTGGGCTGGAGACGTTGGACCGTTCGATCCTTATGTCGACTTATCCGGTCTGCTCACAGCCGGGCAGCCAGCAGAGCTTGCCATCTTCCTGGAGAGAGTCATTGGTCTTCCTGCGGGAAGAAGAGCGGTTATGTATGAGGGAATCAAGGCGACGGATTGGTTGATCAGCGGTGCGGAAGAGCCTGAGCTTGCTGCCCATGCGAATGCGGCACGTTCGCAGTCCCAGGATGTTGAGCTTCCCGTGCAGCTGGAGCCGGGTCAGACGGCATGGCTGTACAGCACCATACCGAATTCAGATAACGGAAAGGGCTGGCGTGCCGCGGTTTCCGGATCAGGGCTTAAGCTGACCGTGTTCGTCGAGGGACGAATAGTTGGACGGATTTGGACACCTGGGGATGAAAGCCGGCCGGTTATTACCGGTGGCAGCCAGCAGTCGGTTTACTTGCCGGGCGTTTGGTTTAACAAGAAGGAAGGCGAGCTTGCCATCCTCTTGGAAGCCGTTGATCAAGCAGCTCCTTGCAGGCTGGATGCCATTAGGCTTCAACAGGTCTAGCCGGAAGACGAAGGGCTAAATCAATTAGTAATGGGTAAGGAGGTCTTCACATGGAAAAGGTTATACAACCAGCCATCCAGAGCAAGCCGCGTACGGAAAGCTCAGGCAGGCTGAGACGATTCTGGAACAATAAAACTTTGCTTCTGATGTGTTTGCCGGCAATTGCATTTTTCATTATATTTGCTTATCTGCCGATGCCAGGCGTGTACTTGGCGTTCATTCAGTACAATTACGCGGACGGCATTTTTAAAAGCCCGTTTGTCGCCTTCGACAACTTCCGCTTCCTCGTTATGAATGGCGACCTGTGGCGGCTGACCTTTAACACCGTAGCTTATAACCTCGCTTTTATCTTGCTGGGGAATTTGCTGCAAATATTCGTAGCGATCCTGCTTAACGAGCTGCGCCGCAAATGGTTTAAGAAAGTAGCTCAAACCTTACTGTTCCTTCCGCATTTTATCTCGGCGGTTCTGATCGGTCTGATCGCTTACAACATTCTCAGTTACGATTACGGCTTGCTGAACCATGTACTTGCATCTCTTGGCATGGATCCGGTTAAAGTCTACTCCAATTCTCATGTATGGCCGTTCATTATCGTCTTAACCTACTTATGGCAGTCTACTGGTTACGGCTCTATCGTCTACTTCGCGGCTATCATGGGTCTTGATAATGAGATTATTGAGGCTTCTGAAATCGATGGTGCAAACGCTTTCCAACGGATTATCTACATCGTTATTCCTTGGCTTAAGCCGACATTCATTATCTTGCTGCTGTTCTCGCTTGGCGGCATCATGAAAGGCAATTTCGGATTGTTCTACAACTTGGTTGGGGCAAACAATACGGCATTGTACTCGTCGACGGATATTATCGAAACTTACGTATTCCGTTCGCTTATGACGAACTTCAACTTCTCTATCGGTAGTGCGGTTAGCTTATATCAATCGGTATTCGGCTTCGTGATCGTTATAACGGCCAACTGGCTTGTTAAAAAGACGTCGCCAGAAAACTCGTTATTCTAGGGGGTGCTGACATGGAAGAGAATATCGTAGAATCCAGAAGCATTCGGACAGATGCGAGCGAAGTCATTGTCAGAACGTTTGGTTACGTCGTGATTTCCATCTTTGCGCTTTGCTGCTTGCTGCCATTCCTCCTTATCTTGGGTACATCGTTTACCACGGAGTCGGCTATCAAGAAATTTGGCTTTAACTTCTGGCCGAAGGAATTCAGTACCTTTGCTTACAAGATCGTATTCGAAAATCCCGATATCATCGTAGGTTCCTATATTGTAACGATTCTGCTTACCTTAGTGGGTACGGCAATCGGCTTGTTCCTTGTAGCGATGACCGGTTATGCGCTGCAGCGTCCGGACTTTGGTTACCGGAACGGGATCTCGTTCTTTATCTACTTTACAACCTTGTTCTCCGGCGGTCTTGTTCCTTTCTACCTGCTTGTGACTCAATATTTGAGCTTGAAGGACAATTATTTGGCCGTCTTGCTGCCAGGGCTTCTGAGTCCGTTCCTGATCATCATGATGAAAAGCTTTGTTCGCTCCATCCCGCATGCCATTACGGAATCGGCCAAAATCGACGGAGCAGGGGACTTTACGATTTTCCTGCGGCTGATCTTGCCGATGACGACACCGGCTCTTGCGACAATCGGTTTGTTCATCGCGCTTGGTTACTGGAATGAATGGTACAACTCGATGCTGTTCCTGTCGCCGAATATGGAGTATCGTCCGCTTCAGCTCTTCCTGTATAACGTTGTTACCAGCGCCGACTTTGTCCGGAACTCCGCAGCAGCTTCCAACGTCTCGCTTCGGGATGTGCCGCTCGAGTCCATGAAAATGGCAACGGCCGTTGTTGCAACCGGACCTGTAATCATGTTCTATCCTTTCGTGCAACGCTACTTCATTAAAGGGATTACGGTAGGCGCAGTTAAAGGTTGATGTGCCGAAGGCCACAGGGCCTCTTCACATAACGGGCAAAGCCCGATAAATGAAAAACAAAGGGGAGACGTGCATGTTTAAGAAAAGTTCCGCAATCCTGCTGTCTATCTTGATGGCTTCCAGCTTGGCAGCCTGCTCCGGTAATAACAACAAAGACAACAAACCAGCAGACTCCAACAAACCAAGCAACAGCGCAAGCACAAACACCAACGCATCGACGAATACGGGCGGCGATACCGCGGTGGATACTTCCAAATTCGTGAAAATCACTTATCTCGTGCTGGGTAACAAACCTACGAACGGTCAGTTCGAGAAGGTGCTTGGTGAAGTGAACAAAATCATGAAGGAAAAAATCAACGCCGAGCTGGAATGGAAATGGATTGAATGGACGGACTGGCAAACGAAATACAACCTTGCCCTTGCATCCGGCGAACCAATCGATCTGATCACGATCGGTACCGACTGGCTCGATACATGGGGCAACGCTCAACGCGGCGCCTTCATGAACCTGGATGATCTGCTTCCTAAATATGCGCCTCAAACCTTTAATTCGATTCCGCAAGAAGATTGGGCAGAATCCAAATACAACGGCAAAATCGTCCTCATTCCTGAAGATCAATATACGCAATGGGTTAACCATGGCTTCTTCTACCGCGGCGACTGGGCAAAAGAAGCAGGCATTACGGAACCAATCAAAGACTGGGAAGGCATCGGCAAATACCTGCAATACATCAAGGACAACAAGCCAGACGTCATTCCTTGGGACGCGGTTTCCGGAACGAGCACATTCGGCGGCTTCGATACTTCCTACACGGATAACCTCGAACTGCCGATCTCGACAGGTTACCTGCCGGTATTCACAGCGAAATCCTATGATGAGAAGTACACAATCAATAGCCCTGTCTTCGAAGATACGATGGTGAAATACGCAACGATGATGAAAGAATGGGCAGACAAAGGGTTCTGGCGCGAAGACGTGCTGAACAACAAAAACGATACGCGTGCTTCGCTGCGTGCGGGCCTGACAGGTATGGACCAGCATCATACGCAAACGTTCGGCGGTCTCCGCGTTCAAATGGATAAAGACCAACCGGGCTCCGATCTGCAAATGTTCCCGTTTGCCCGCCAAGGCGGCAACAACCTGCTTGAGCTGTCCATCACGCACGGCGGTACTTCCGTCGGCGCACACAGCAAAAACCCTGAGCGCGCTCTGATGGCATACGACCTGATCCGCAACGACGAGCAAATTTACCACCTGCTCAACTACGGTATTGAAGGCGTGCAATACGAAGTCAAAGACGGCAAACGTCAACAACCAGCCGGCTACGACGAAACAAAAGACGGCTTCTACTCCGACTTCTGGGGCGGCCGTGTCGACAAATTCGAGATTCCAAGCGTAACGACATGGGATCAGCTCGAAGAAACGTATTACGCTGAGTATGACAAAATCAAAAAGCCTTATCCGTACGGCCAATTCGTATTCGACAAAACGCCGGTTGAAGCCGAGCTGACAGCGATTACGCAAGTAACCGGCGAGATGGGCCCGGCTATTGCTTACGGTAAAGCAGGCGACCCTGTGAAAGCGGTCGATCAATTCCGCAGCAAGCTGAAAACAGCCGGCTACGATAAAGTTCTTGCCGAGCTGCAAAAACAAATGGATGCATACAAAGCAAAAATGGAATCCGGTCAATAAGCAAGGAAGAAAGCCGGGATTGGACGCGAAGCGTCTGATCCCGGTTTTTTAATTATATGCAGCGATAGAGGCGTGATAAATGTTTACTCACGGCTTGGCCGGAATAAGGATGTCGATTCTGGCATCCTGCCGGTTCAGGGAGTAGATGTCATTCCAATACTCGATATCGATGGGCCTAACGCCAAACGTGCTATTGATGTAATCATACGTATCGCCAACCTCCGACTCGGCCCCTTCATGAATGATCCTGATATATGATCCTGAAGGCAGAGTGTAGGAGGTCATGCCGTCAGGTATATCCTCAAATGCACTAACCTCGAAAGCGACTACATGCTGGTAGGGGGTGTCATGCGTCCATTGGCCATCCTGGTTATAGATCTGAATCAAATAAATGCCTTCTTTATTCCTGTTCCGCAGCTCATTCCCGCGTGCGGCCAATTGTTCACGCAATACGCCAACAATGCGGGACTGCAGAACGCTGTTCAGGCTTTCCCTAATCGAATATCCAACCAGCTTGAGCTCTTCTTGCTCAATTCTGTCGATCTGATACGTGCTCAATGTTTATATCCCTCCAGACATGGCAAATATAACCATAATTAGAATAACGAATATACGTTCGCTTGTAAAGGATAATTTTGAACATGACGTTTACGTTGACGTTAATATTGTTGAGGAGTATGCTTATTATAGAAACCATGTTTGAACAAGCTTGGAAGTGGGTATTAAGAAGTTAGGGATCACATTTTGAAGGAGGCATCTCTTATGTACAATCATATCCTTGTTCCCGTCGATGGTTCGAAACAGGCAAGCAAAGCTCTTGATCACGCGATAAATCTGGTGAAGGCGATAAACGCGCCGATTCGGCTGTCTGTTATCCATGTTACGGGGCGTGTCGCGATGAGTCAGGCTTTTGTTTATGTGGATGTGGGGGAGATGCTGGAGAAGGAAGAGAACGAAGTGCTCTCCGCAGCCGCTGCGCAGCTGAGAGACTCCGGAATAGATTACACGCTGCTTCGGGCCGACGGTGATCCATCCACTCTGATTTGCACGACCGCGAAGGAGCGGAGCTGCGACCTGATCGTTATGGGCAGCCGCGGCGTTGGACTTGTCTCGGAAATTTTGCTCGGCAGCGTCAGCCATGGGGTATCCCAGCATGCTCACTGTCCGGTCCTGCTTGTAAAATAATAAACGTAAAGTAAAAAGGCTGCCCGCGGGCAGCCTTTTTACTTTTTCCGATCCGTTAACGATCTGGCGCATCGTTAAGAGATCGGAAAATCAGCTTTCGTCGTGCCTAACGATGCGGCAAATCGTTAAGCCGCCGGAAACTAACCGAATTCGCTCCATATCGCACAAAAGCAGCTCTCTTAACGATGCGGTGCATCGTTAAGCTAGATCCTCCGCTATACGATCCGGAAGATCGGCTTGATCGGCAAAAACTCCACCCGAATTTCCGGATACCGCAGCTTCAACTCCTCGCTTAACGCGCGCATGCCCGGCTCTTCGCTTTCCGCGTGGCCTAGGGTCAGCAAGGCTTTTGCCCGGCCTTGATGCGCGGCATCCCGGATATATTCCGGCGTTTCCCATTCCGGACCTTCCCCAACGATGAGCAGATCGAGGTTATGCTCGCGCATAAACGGAATAGCGGTTGAAGCGCCTCCCCGGTAACCGACCAGTATGCCTGCCCGGCTCACAAGAGCCGAGGAATCACCGGTAATACGCAGGAACGGCATACCAAGCTTTTGCTTCACATGCGTGGCAACCTCCGTAACGGTCATAGACGGAAGCTCGAGAATGGCGGCGATAGGAAGCATTTCCGCCAAGCTTGATTCCCATTCCAACGCGGACAATAAGCCCGTCATAATAATGTCCGGCTGCTTCTTATGGCAGTAATCATGGTACCGGAAAATCGCGATCCCGCTCTCTTCGATCAGCTTCAGCTTTTGCGCAAAAACCGGATCGTTTCCGGTCAGCTTCTCATCATGCCGATGGTTGTAAGAAAGGGGCTCATGCGCGATAAGAAGATTAGCTCCCGCCGCGACGGCCTTTTCAATTACCTCCTGGGTTGGCATGAAGGATACGGCAATTCCGGTTACCTCGGTCTCGGCCTGGCCGGCCATTAGAACATCCACCGTGTCGGGTATCGGGGGAACCGATGATCGTAAGGCATCCATTATAGTCTGAATCGTAGTTGGCATAATTAAGATCCGTCCTTTTTGCTTGGATAAATTTTCTCGCCCTTCTCCAGCATCTCTATAAATTGCCGAATCTTCTTCACCCGCGTTTCTTGCTTTTTGGCATTGTGAATGCGGAACAGAATCGCATACCTGTTCTGCTTGTCCAGCGTCTCGAAAAACTGCTGAGCCTTCTCGTTGCGCGCCAGCTCAAGGGCGAAATCCTCCGGAATGGCAGCGTTAGACTGCGATTCGTAAGCTTTGTCCCATAAGCCGTTCTGCTTGGCTATTTCGATGGCCTTAAGACCGCTTGGCTGCATTTTGCCGGCAGCGAGAAGGGCTTCGGCTTTATCCTTATTAATCTGCGACCAGATGCTTTTTGGACCTCTTGGCGAAAATCGCTGAATCCAGCTTTCTTCGTCATGCTTTCTTTTATGGCTGTCGATCCAGCCGTAGCATAAGGCAACGTCCAGCGCTTCATGGTAAGTAACCGAGGGGCTGGAAGCATTTTTTTTCGAAATCTGCAGCCAAATGCCGGACGACTGATCGTATTGCTCGGCGAGCCATCGCTCGAAAGCCGGCTGATCGGGGAAGTGGAGAATAGGCAGCTCATTTGTGCTCATTGTACAAAACTCCTTTATGCCGTTTCCTTCCAACATTATAGCATTGTCGCACCAACCTTATAAGTCTTGAGTTTACAAACTTTTCCTATAAAATGAGGGTACCATCGCCCATGAAGCGTGGATGACGAAAGCGGGGAGCGGACCAATGAGCCAAGTTAGAGCTATTCGGGAGCATGAACTGCAGGAGCTTCTGGATTTATACCGTCATTTGATTCCGAACGATCCGGTGCTTCGGGCGGCGGATGTTCAAGAATTGTGGAATCAGATCCGTGCGGATCGCAATATGCACTATCTCGTCGTCGAAGCGGAAGGCCGGATTGCTGCAGCCTGCGTGCTGATTATTATTCCGAATTTAACAAGAGGGGCAAGGCCATACGGACTGATCGAAAACGTGGTAACCCATTCCGATTTCCGCAGAAAAGGTTACGGAACCGACGTATTGCGCGAGGCGCTTGCTATCGCCTGGAAGCAAAATTGCTACAAGGTGATGCTGCTGACGAGCTCCAAGCAGGAGGGCACCCTTACTTTTTACGAAAAGGCCGGTTTTGTAAAAGGGATTAAAACGGGGTTTATCGCGAAGCCGTAACCGGAAGGTTAGGAGGGTTAAATTGAAAACCGCTAAACGATTAACGAGCATAATCGTGTATGGCTGTCTGATCATCGTAATCGGGATTGCCGCCGCAGCTGGTATATGGTATCAGCAAACGGAGCCGCTTAATACCGACGGGCTGTCCACCTTTACGCCCCCTGACGGAAAACCTCCGGAGTATGTTGTTGGTCTGGTGAACAAGGGACTCCGGAAAATCGATATCGTTAGCGTAACGATTAACGGAACTTCCCCATCCGGTCCCGTGCAGCTAGGCATTACTTATGATTCCGGGCAGTTTGTGCAGGTCATGCCTGAACCTGTTCCGGAAATCGAGTTTATGGGAATACACGATTCATCCATTTACCCGGCTCTTTCTGGTCACGAGTTAACGAAGGCCATTAACAAAAAAGCCCATACGCCTATTCTCTACGGAATTCGTTTTTCCGCTGAGGAGGGAACGGTTCAAAGCGTTACGGTTAAATATAAGTATCTGGGGTTTACGAAAAAGCTTACGGTTACGAGATGGTTTGATAACAACCATTAAGCCTGCAAGAGCTACGTTGGATTTCGTGCAGCGTAATGCAGCGTTTTGACTTGGCAGCACGGTCTACGCTGGATTTTCTGCAGGATAATCAGCTTTGGGTTTAATGCCCATAAAGGAGGCTTCATAAAAGTTGAGGGGAATTATTGTTTTATTGGCCGTATCATTCATGCTGTTAAGCGGATGCTCCAGCGGGGAAGCGGGAGATTCTTCGTTATTGGATGACATCAAGCGCAGCATGGACAAGGCAAAGGTGAAGGCGGACGAGATTGTTCACGTGGAAGTGGTGAAGGACGGATTCCAGGTGTTTTATCGCGATGGCGAGGGACTTAACACGGGATTTGTGAAAAATGACGCTGCTGCAAAGTGGACAATGCTTTCACAGGAAACAAACAATCTAAAGCCGGAAGCCGGCCTCTCCTGGAGCGCTATTAATAAAGAGGGCCTGCATATGCACTTTTTCTATGGCGTTCTTGCCAATCCGGATATCGCCAAGGTGATTACGAAGAAACCGGACGGCTCGCTCGAGAAATCAGCCAAAATCATTACAACCGACACAGGCATAAGACTTTGGTTCACCTACTACGATAAGCAGGTCGACGCGCCGATGGACATCGTCGGACTAGATAATGGCGGACATCAGATTTATCCCTGAATGATGAATTTCACATATCGTTCTGATTTGGTGTGATTGGAATCACATCGGCGGGCTGCCATCTTTCGTATACTCGGATCATAACAAGTTGAAGAAAGCGGGGAGAGCTTCATGCTGAATGAAAACACGATAGCCATTATTAAATCGACTGTACCGGTGCTTGAGGTTCACGGGACGGCCATTACGAAAAGGTTCTATCAATTATTGTTTACGAGTCATCCCGAGCTTATGAATGTATTTAACCATGCTAACCAAAGACAGGGCAAACAGCAGACCGCGCTTGCGAATGCCGTTTACGCCGCTGCCCTTTACATCGATAAACTTGAAACCATCCTGCCTGCCGTAAAGCAAATCGCGCACAAACATCGGAGCCTTGGCATTACGGCAGACCAATATCCGATTGTCGGCCAAAACCTGCTGCAGGCCATTAAAGAAGTGCTCGGCGATGCCGCAACCGACGAAATTCTGAATGCATGGGCCGAAGCATACGGCGTTATCGCGAATGTGTTTATTAGCGTCGAAGCGGAGATGTACAAGGAAGCTGAAGAGCAGCAAGGAGGCTGGGCGGGTTACCGGGCATTCCGCATCCAGCGTAAAGTTCAGGAGAGTAATGTCATTACCTCCTTCTACCTGGTGCCGGAGGACGGCGGAGCGATTGCATCGTTTGAGCCGGGGCAATACGTGAGCGTGAAGATGGACATTCCCAATCAGAAGAACATTCATATCCGCCAATACAGTCTGTCGGATGCGCCTGGCAAGCCGTATTACCGGATCTCGGTCAAAAGAGAGGATTCGCAGCCAGGCAAGGATGCCGGCGTCGTCTCGGTTTACCTGCATGAGCAGGTGAAGGAAGGCGAGCTGCTCTGGCTATCGGCACCGGCCGGAGATTTCACGCTTGATCTGAAGGATTCGCGCCCAGTGGTACTGATCAGCGGCGGAGTTGGCTTGACGCCGATGGTCAGCATGCTGAATACGCTTGTGGATACGAAGTCCGACCGTCCGATTACTTTCATTCATGCGGCGCAAAGCGGGCAGTTCCATGCTCTTAAGCAGCAGGTAGAGGAGAAGGCGGCTCAGGCAGCGCAAGCCAAAGCTTATTGGTGCTATGCGCAGCCAACCGAGCAGGATGCAGGAGCATACCACAAAGAAGGCTACGTGGACCTACCTTGGCTGCAGGAAATTATTCCGTCCAAGGATGCCGTGTTCTACTTCTGCGGACCAACGCCGTTTATGGCTCATATCAACCGCCAGCTTCTCGAATGGGGAGTTCCTGCGTCCGATATTCATTACGAATTCTTTGGGCCAAAGGGCAGTCTGGACGAGACGGAAAAAGAAGCGGTTGCCAAATAATCAGCTGGATTAGCTTTCCTTCTGGGCACGCAGCAGCCGGTTAATCGTCTCCCGGCGGAGACCGATGAACTGTCCGATCTCGTCCTGGGTCAGGACATCGGTCAGCTTCTCCGGAGAGATGTAATGGTCGAACCACGCCTCAAGCTTCCGCAGCTTATCCGCCGGGGCAATCGCGGTTAACTGATCAATCCGCTGCTGCATCATGCGGAGCTTGTCCTGAAGCTGCAGCGCGATCGACCGATACCGCTCCGGGTGCTGTTCAAGCTCTTCATACCAGGCTGCGGCGGGAAGAATATCCACTTCGCTTGTCACGACTGCGACAGCGGTGCCGAAGTAAGGGTTCGGAGTAATAAGGGAATGATGCGGAATGATTTCGTCCGGCACGATAATGTTGACCAGAATTTGCGAGCCGTCAGGGTGAACGCGTACAATTTTGAGTAGGCCGCTGCGCAGATGGAAGAGAGGACCTGCCTGTCCCTGCAGAAATAAAGTTTCGCCTTTATGCAAAATCATAAGCGGTGAAGCCTCCGTATTTAACAAGCGAAGCCCGAACCCGGGCTTCGCTTTTTTGTTTTCATTATACGACAGTTTGGATTTATATGTTGCATGGCTATCCCGTTATTGTATCCTTATGGGAGAACTTGCTTTCGATAGGAGGGATTGGCTTGCGACAGCTGGAGAATGAACGGGACATCATAGAGCTTGTGCTCGAAGACGAGTGGATGATGAAGGTGCTGCATGCGGCGGGGGCCTTGAACCTGCCGGACTGGTGGGTGTGCGCCGGATTTGTACGGTCGAAGGTATGGGATTGTCTGCATGGTTACACGGAGCGGTTCGTATTGCCGGATGTGGATCTGATTTATTACGATCCTTCCCAAACGGATGAAGCAGCAGAGAAAGTGCTTGAGCAGAAGCTGAAAGACCTCATGCCGGATGTGCCTTGGTCGGTGAAAAACGAAGCGAGAATGCATCTGGTGAACGATATCGAGCCGTACGCATCCGCCGTTGATGCCATGTCCAAGTTTCCGGAGACGGTTACCGCTTTGGGACTGTCCTTGGACGAGCAGAACGGTGTAGTGTTGTCGGCACCTCACGGAATCAGGGATTTGCTGGACCTCGTTGTCCGGCCTACGCCGCATTTTAAGCAGTCGCCGACACTTATGCCGATCTATGAGAAGCGCCTTCTTCAGAAAAACTGGAAGAGCAGATGGAATCAGGTTGAAGCTGCTACTACCCATATTTATATGGTTCGGCATGCGCACTCCGTCTATAAGGCAGACGACGAATTGTACCGGCCTTTATCTCCTGATGGAGAGGAAGCGGCGAGAAAAGTTGCCGATCTTCTGGCGGATGTACCGATTTCGGCCATTATCTCCAGCCCGTACAAACGGGCGCTTCAAACGGTTGAGCCGTTAGCCGCTCGGAAAGGTCTTGCCATTCAAGCGGAGGAAGACTTTCGGGAGCGGTTATTGGCGGACCGGCCGCAGGATGAATTTGATTATGCCATCCGGAAGGTATGGGAAGAGGAGGACTTCTCCTGGCCGGGAGGCGAATCCAATCTGGTCGCTCAGCATAGAGGGGTACAGGCTCTGCAAGGCGTACTCCGTCGTTACCAGGGAGAGACGATCGCCATCGGGACGCACGGCAACCTCATGGCATTAACGATGAAGGCCTTTAACCCGGAATACGGCTTTGCCTTCTGGCAGCAGCTGAGCATGCCGGATATTTATAAGCTTAGCTTTACCGGCCTTGCGCTCACGCATGTCGAGCGAATTTGGAATATATCCTAAATCGCGTTAATAACATTGAAAATTCCTCTAATAGTGCTTCACCATGTAAATCAAAGTCATACTCTATGAAAAATCTTAATAATATGTAACTAAGAGAGGGATATCCCTCTCTTTTTCAATCTTTTTCGTTAAAGTAGTTGTATGCTTTCGTTAATAAGTCGGAGAGCATCAACGTTTGCTCCTCGCCCAGGTGCTCGACCAGGCCGCTAAGATGCTGATTCAATTGCTCGTCCGCTTCCTTCGCAATCTGCTTTCCTTTAGGAGTAAGCTCAATTCCCACCGAACGTCTGTCATCCGGGTCTACGGTACGTTCAACAAGCCCGTCGGCTATCAGTTTCTTAAGAAGCTGGGTGACGGTTGGGGTAGTGACAAGCAGCTTGCTGCTGATTTCGGATACTCTGATTTTAGGATTATCGACATCGGTATTCATCATGATGCAGAACAAAATGCGAAGCTCGCTCTTGTTAAGGCCGTTAACCGATCTTTGTCTCCACTCGGCTTTCGCAAAACGGGTAAATGATTCCCTTAAACGTTGGATGGTCTCCTGATGGTTGTCTTTGTTCATACCTACTCCCAATCCCTAAGTTGTTAATTGTTTATACTTGAAATATATCACACTTCTCATTATTATGATTATAGTTAAGTTGGTAAACTAATTATTTAAATGCCACAATAATGGGGTGGAACGATGGTTAACGTAGGAGTAATGGGTACGGGTTACGTCGGGCTTGTCCATGGTGCTGTTTTATCCAATTACGGTTTCCGGGTTACCTGCATGGACGTAGACGAACAGAAAATCGAGCGTCTGAACCAAGGCCTTTCTCCAATCTACGAGCCAGGGCTTGACGAGCTGCTCCAAAGCGGCCTTCGCGCCGGGAATCTCGTCTTTACGGCAAGCGCCCAGCAAGTCGTTCAGACAAGCGACGTTCTGTTTATCGCAGTGGGAACGCCCGCCAAAGAGGACGGCAGCGCGGATCTTTCGCATGTCTGGGATGCGGTGCAGCAAATCGGCAAACATATCAACGGTCATAAAGTGATTGTCAGCAAATCAACGATGCCGGTTGGAACAAGCAGAAGCATTGCCATGTATCTTGACGGCAAGCTCAGAGGCACCCCGTACCGGGTTGACGTAGCCTCTAATCCGGAGTTCCTGAGACAAGGCAAGGCTGTCAGCGATTCGTTGTCTCCATCCCGGGTTGTGATTGGAGCGGAGAGCGACGAAGCGGTGCAAATGCTGAAGAAGGTTTACGCTACTCATCTTGAGCAGGATGTCCCGTTTCTATTCACGAACTGGGAAACTTCCGAGATGATCAAATACGCGTCAAACTCCTTCCTGGCGGTCAAAATTTCTTTTATTAACGAGTTGGCCTTATTATCCGAAAAGGTTGGCGCGAAAATCCAGGATATTGCGAAGGGTATGGGCTTGGACGACAGAATTTCGCCGCATTTCCTGCAGGCAGGCCCCGGTTACGGAGGCAGCTGCTTCCCGAAAGATACGCAGGCAATCGTGGATGTCGGCAGGAAGAACGGCGAGGAGCTGTACGTCGTGCGTGCGGCCATAGCAGCCAATGAGAAGCAGAAGGCGAAGATGGCGAGCAAGATCGAAGAGGCGTTATCCTTTGACGGTACGTTGAAAGGAAGAACCGTTGCGGTATGGGGGCTTACCTTCAAGCCGGATACGGATGACATCCGCTATACTCCAAGTTATGAGATCATTCAGGGCCTGCTCGGCAAAGGAGCTTCCGTTAAGGTCTATTGCCCGCAAGGGATGAAGCAGGCGAAGCTTTATTGGACCGATTTGAATAGCCGAATCCAATATTGCGACAGCGAGGCGGAATGCTCGCAGCAGGCGGACGCGATTGTGCTGATGACCGAGTGGGAGCAATTCCGTGCTGCCAATTGGGAGAAAATCGCCCGCGGCATGCGCGGAAATGCGTTCTTTGATATGCGGAATATGTTCGCGGGGGACGATTCCGTCCTTCAATGGTTCAAATACTACCCGGTGGGCGCAAGCGAGCACGGGTATCCATTGCGGGAGGCACAATGAAGACGTATTGCGTAACCGGGGGAGCGGGTTTTATCGGCTCCCATCTTTGCGAGCAGCTGCTGGCTCAAGGCCACCGCGTCGTCAATATCGATAATTTCAACGACGTTTACGACTATAAAACCAAAATCAGGAATATCCTGAATAGTACAAGGTCGGAGTTTCCTTTTCTCTATTCGGGAGATAAGGAAGGCGATGTGGCCAAGCTTCAGGCGGTTGTGGAATCGGATCATTACCGGCTGGCTGCGGCGGATATCCGCCGCATGGACGAGCTTGATGCCTTGTTCGCCAGCGAGAGGATCGACGCCGTTATCCACCTGGCGGCTATGGCCGGGGTCCGGCCGTCGATTGAGGATCCGCTTCTGTACGAGGATGTGAACGTGAAGGGAACTCTTCATATCCTGGAGGCGATGCGTAAGCATGGCGTGCGCAAATGGCTTTGCGCTTCTTCATCGTCCGTGTACGGGAATAACAGGAAGGTGCCTTTTTCCGAGGAGGACGTCGTCGACTTCAGCATATCGCCGTATGCGGCGACCAAGAAGGCCTGCGAAGTGCTGGGGCACACGTACTTTCATCTGCATCATATCGATACGATTATGCTGCGCTTTTTCACGGTTTACGGAGAGCGGCAGCGGCCGGATCTTGCCATTCACAAATTCGCGAGGATGCTGGACAAGGGAGAAGAGCTGACGATGTACGGCGATGGCTCCTCGAGGCGCGATTACACGTATATCGGCGATATAATCGCGGGTATACTTGGCGCCTTGTCGTATGTGGAACGGATGGAAAACCTCTATGAGGTTGTGAATCTGGGCACGAACCGAACCATCACGCTCCGGGAATTAATCGCTAGCTTGGAACAGGAGTTTGGCAAGAGAGCCCTCGTTCGTACACTGCCTAACCAGCCGGGAGATGTGGAGCAGACCTATGCCGACGTATCCAAGGCCAATCGGCTGTTCGGTTACCTCCCGCAGACCGATTTTGCCGAGGGAATACACAAGTTTGTTACATGGTACAGGGGGAATGGAAATGGTTAAGTTATCGGTCGTTGCGCCTATTTATAACGAAGAAGAAAACATTAAGCTGCTGCACGAGGCGATCACGAATGCGGTTAAAGATAAAGTAGAGAGCTACGAAATCGTCCTCGTCAACGACGGCAGCAAGGATCGCAGCGCGATGCTGCTCGATGAGCTGGCCGAGCAGGATTCCAACGTGAGAGTGATTCATTTCGAGAAAAACTGCGGTCAGACTGCGGCCATCTACGCCGGCCTGAAGGGCTCGACCGGCGAGCTGGTCGCGTTGATTGACGCGGACCTGCAAACGGACCCGCGGGATATTTTCAAGCTGATGCCTTATATCCCGAACATGGATTTCGTGAACGGCAAGCGCGTGCGCCGCAGAGATACGGTCGTGAAGAAGGTATCCTCCCGCGTCGGCAACGGCGTCCGCAACTGGCTGACGGGCGATCAAATCTACGATACCGGCTGCCCGATGAAGCTGATGAAGCGCGAGGTGGCGGACAGCTATTATTTGTATGAGGGACAGCATCGTTTTCTCCCGACTCTGGCGAAGATCAACGGCTTTAAGGTTATTGAGGTGGCCGTATCCCATCAGGAAAGACAGCATGGCGTATCCAAATACGGCGTATTTAACAGAGCCTTCGTGGGGCTTATGGATGCCATCGTCATTGGCTGGCTCCGCAAACGGGTCATTCGCTATCAAATCAAAGGCCATTAATTATGTGGTGGCATGCGATTATAGGCAATGTGTCGGCCGGCAACATGGGATGGATTATTTTTGGCTTTATCGGGCAGATCATGTTCACGATGCGGTTTATCACCCAATGGCTGGCGAGCGAAAAAGCGAAAAAAACCGTCGTTCCGCAGTCATTCTGGATTTACAGCATTTTGGGCAGCGCGGTGTTGTCCATTTACGCGATATACCGCAAGGATCCCGTCTTTTTGCTGGGCCAGCTGCCCAGCGTCTTTATTTACTTCCGGAATATCATGCTCAACCGCAAGTCGGAGGTACAAGCCGCGAACAGCAATTCCGCGGATATGTAGTGAAACTTTTAATTGGGAAGCATTTAAGGCCCCTTGGGGACCTTAAATGCTTTTTTTTGGCGGCATGGAGCAGGTTAAAGTCCCCGAGGAGACCTAGGATAAGACCCTGACAGGTTCCTATTTCATGTCTGACGGCAAATTTCCGCCTCTAATGCAGGTTCATGGAATATACCGGGGTTAACGGTTATGTTGGAATTTGGAGCAAGGTAATCCGCGACTATGACTGGACAAGCCCAAGATATCTTGGCATGAATCGCTAAATATTGGCATGTTCTTCCTGCTGCTTGCGGCAGTATACTAATCGATGCATGGCGATGAAAGCGTTGCCAGTAATCGTTGGTTGAGGAAGGAGGTCTGAAGGGGGAAATCACGCGATTGGCTTGAGCTCACGTACAGCCATGAACAACTATTGCGAATTAGGGAGGAAATAGACGAATGAACACGATGTATCGGGAAAGGGCGACAAGAAAGCTGCTAGTCTTGACGCTATGCGCGGTCATGCTGGTCTCGCTGGTATCGTCCTTATTTATCCGTGAGGTACATGCGGCAGGCTCTTATTTATTATCCCAGAATAAAACGGCGTACGCTTCTTCCGTCGAAGGAGGAAACGCGGCGAATCTTGCGGTGGACGGTTCGGCCGGCACTCGCTGGGGAAGCCAATGGGGCGTGGATCCCCAATGGCTTTATGTCGATCTTGGCGCTAACGCTTCGATAGACCGCGTGAAAATCCAGTGGGAAGGCGCTTATGCGAAAGCCTACAAAATCCAGGTATCCAGCGATGAATCGACTTGGAACGATGTTTACTCGACAACAACGGGAGACGGCGGTACCGATGACCTGACGTTAGCGGGAACCGGCCGTTATGTGAGAGTATTAGGCACGCAGCGCGCCCTCGCGGCTTATGGCTACTCCATCCTGGAATTTGAGGTATACGGGACAGGCGGCTCTACGGCTCCACCGGTTGATTACGGTCCGAACGTAGCGCTGAACAAACCGGTGACGGTATCGTCGACTGAAAATTCCGCCTATTTGCCTCCGGGCTCGACGGCTGCTTCCAATGCGGTTGACGGCAACCCGGCAACGCGCTGGTCGTCCAACGCCACCGACAATGAATGGATCTATGTCGATCTGGGCTCCGCCCATCAGATCGGCCGGGTGGTCCTGAACTGGGAAGCTGCAGCCGGGCGGGCGTACGACGTTCAAGTATCGAATAACGGCACGCAATGGACAACCGTCTATCGCGAGCTTCACTTTGCGGGAGGCAAACAGGAGATCCCGCTATATACAAACGGGCGTTACGTTCGGATGAACGGGATCGGCCGCGCGACTAGCTTCGGCTACTCGCTTCTCGAGTTTGAGGTGTACGATTATATAGCCGGCCAGCCGCAGCCGACGTATTCGCTTCCGGCACTGCCAACGCCAGCCGCCGTGCAATCGGGCTCCGGCAGCTACCTGACTAACGATATCCATATGCCGCAGCCGAAATATCCGGCTAACAAGTCGTCGAACATCTCGACTCCGATCCCGTCGAATGACTGGTGGCAGTCGATTCTGATCAAGCCTTACGGCGATTATCTCGTAACGCTGCCGCTGAAGTCGAAGTACTTCCAGCAAGGGCTTGGCATTCTGAATCCCGGAGCGGGCTGGCTGTCCTCGGACGGTAGAGCGGTCAATGCCGACGGCAATCCCGACCTGTACGTCATGTCAAACAGCATTAACACGTCCAAGCTCCAGACCCGCGTGACGGGTTACGGCGACTGGTCCGTAGACGCGGTTGTAAGCGACGATGCCACGGACAAGATGAAATCGACCTTCGTCAAAGGCTCGCCTTACGTGTACAACACCTTTGCCGATCCGAATTCGGTCGAGATCTATTCTTCGCTGATTACGCAGCTGTTTGACGACAACGGCAACGCGGTCCTGACGACCGAAGGCGCAACGCTGACCGCCGACCATATCGGCGTGAAGCTGGTGAACACGGACGGCAGCGGCGCATCGTATACGCGTTACTATGGCCTTTTTGCACCGGCGGGAACGGTATTCAAGAAGGTTGGGGCGAAGGTCAAAATCCAGCTTGGCAGCGGAGGAAACTACCTGTCGGTTGGCGCTATGCCGGCCGCTTCTAACTTGAATTACTATTACCAGCATGCTTATGCCTTCGTAACGGATACGAAAGTGAATTACAGCTACAATGAGTCCACTTCGCAGGTGACAACGGATTACACGCTGACAACGGCCCTGAAGCGCACCGGGTTCTCGAATCAGGCGCTGACAACGCTTCTCCCGCATCAATGGAAGGTGTCTTCGACACCGCTTACCGCACTGACCTATCCGTCGGTCCGCGGTACGTTGAAGGTGCGCGAAGGCAATACCTTTACGACGGTGGACCGCTTCTACGGCATCGTGCCTCAGTTTACGGAGCCTACGGATTCGGCATACGACAAATCGTTGATGGTATCTTACTTGAAGGCTCTGGACGAAGAAACGACAAGCAATCTGATGGCTGCCGACGCTTATTGGCAAGGCAAGAAGCTCCATCCGCTGGCGATGGGCGTTCTTGCGGCAAACGAGCTTGGCGAGACCGCTTACCGGGATAAATTCCTGTCGCGGATCAAGACGATCCTGACGGACTGGTATACGTATACAAACGGCGAACCGGATTACTTCCTGTACTACAACTCCGATTGGGGGACAACGTACTACAAGTCCAGCGAGTTTGGCGCGAATAACGGCATTACGGACCATCATTTTACGTATGGCTATTATGTATTTGCATCCGCCGTGCTTGCGACCTTCGACAATGATTTCAAAACGCAGTACGGCCCGATGATCGACCATCTCGTCCGCGACTACGCGAACCCTTCGCGTACGGATTCCATGTTCCCGTTCTTCCGCAGCTTTGATCCTTATGAAGGCCATTCATGGGCAGGCGGTTACGCGGATAACGATAACGGCAACAACCAGGAAGCAGCAGGCGAATCGCTCTTCGGATGGGTTGGCCAATACATGTGGGCACTTGCCGATGGCGATACCGCATTCCGCAACGCTGCCATTTATGGGTTTACGACGGAGCTGAACGCGGTGATGCAATACTGGTTCAACTATGACGGGGACAACTGGATTCCGCAATATACGCACAAAACGGTCGGACAAGTATACGGAGCATCGAATTTCTTCGGTACTTTCTTTAACGGAGATCCGGTATACGTATACGGGATCCATTGGCTGCCGACTGCTGAATATTTGACAAGCTACAGCCTTGTGCCGGGCAAAGCGGCAGGTCTGTACAGCGGCTTTGTTGCCGATAACGGCGGTCCGGAGACGGACTGGTATCATATCGTATGGCCAATCCAAGCGTTAAGCGATCCGCAGGCGGTCATTAACAAATGGAGCGCAACGAACATGCAGAAGAACGAAATCTTTAACACGTATTGGTTCGTTCATAACATGCAGACGCTTGGCACGCGTACGAAGGAGGTCTGGGCAACGGGCTGGACAAGCGCTACGGTGTACAAGAAAGGCAATGCGTACACCGCTCAAATCTGGAACCCGACGGCAAGCCCGGTGACGGTAACGTTTAAAAATGCTGCCGGCACAACAGGCACAGCGGTTGTAGCCGCAAAATCCCTTGTCTCGGTGAATCCGATGGTGAACACGAATTCCGGCGATAACTGGCCTCCGGTCGGAAGCGGCGGAGATAACGGCAATGGCGGCAACAATGGTACGGATACCAACGTAGCGTTGAACAAAACGGTAACGGTATCTTCGACCGAAACGCCTTTTGCCGGATCGAATGCCTTGGATGGCAACGCGCAGACCCGGTGGGCATCCATTGCGGGTGCCGATCCTCAAACCTTTACGATTGACCTTGGCTCCTCGCAGCAGCTCAGCCGCGTGAAGCTGAACTGGGAAACGGCGTACGGCAAATCGTATAAGATTCAAGTATCGGCCGACGGAAACAGCTGGTCCGATATTTACGCCACAACAACCGGCGACGGCGGCGTTGACGATTTCAACGTAACCGGAACCGGACGTTACGTCCGGATCAATATGACGGAGCGCGGTACGATCTACGGCTATTCGCTGTTTGAGGTTGAGGTATACGGCCATGCCGCAACAACCTCGAATTCCACGCTGCTGTCCGTAGGCAAGACGGCTACCGCTTCCTCCTATCAGGATCCGTTTGTGCCGGCTTCGGCAGTGGACAATGATCCGGGTACGCGCTGGGGCTCGGTGACTGGCGCCGATCCGCAGTGGATTACGGTTGATCTTGGCGCAAGCCGCACGGTAACCAACATCAAGCTGAAATGGGAGACCGCTTATGCCAAGTCGTTCAAGCTGCAAATTTCGTCGGATGGCAACAGCTGGACGGATCTGTACAGCACAACGATGGGTACAGGCGCCGACCTTGACCAGAATGTGAACGGCAATGGCCGTTATGTGCGCATGCTGGGAACGGAACGCGGCACGCAGTGGGGGTATTCGCTTTGGAGCTTTGACGTATACGGCTATTAAGGTTCGACCAGGAGACTGTCCCGTCGGGACAGTCTTTTTGCCTTGTTATTGACTTAAGCTGAAGCAAAAAATTTGATAAAGCCACCCCTGCTGTTCTATGATTTGAGAATACATGCTGATGCGGTTACGCGGTGGAAAAGGAGGAGCACAAGAGATGGTTCAAGACGTGGAGCTTTTTGGGCAGACGCCACGCTTCTGGAAATGGTTTTTTGGCGTGAAGCTGGTATTCGATCTGGCCATATCGGGCATTTTTTACTTTGAGCATTCCATCGCGCTTTTCTGGAGGCTAAGCTTTATCGTTTTTTCGCTGGCGGTGTTTCTGCTGGTTTATCTGTATTACGCCAATACGAACAAAAATCCCAATTGGCTGATCTACCTGCTTATTCTGGATTTTCTCGTGTCGGCTTCTTACGGATACATCTTTATTGCGGGAAATTTCCCGAACCATTTGTTTATCGGAATAACCGCGTTAGCGATCCTGATGTTTATCAGAAGCACCCGCGTTCTAATTGCCGCGGGCTTTGTGCTGCTGTTGCTCTACGTGGCCACGATGGGCAGCATTGACTGGTATTTATATAAACGGCTGGATGCGGACAGCTATTTTATCACTTGTTCCTTTATCGTGTTTGCGTGCATTGTGAATGCGCTCATCCACTTCTACCAGCGTGCCCGCAGGGAAGCGTTGGAGCTTTACGCGCAGCTGCAGCAATCCCACGAGCAATTGCAGGAGTACGCAAGCAAGGCCGAAGAATGGGCGGCATCGCGGGAGAGAGTAAGAATTGCGCGGGAAATTCATGATACGGTTGGCCATAAATTGACGGCAGCGCTTGTCCAAATGCAGGCGGCACGCAAGTTAGGCGCGGTTGATCCCGCACGCAGCGAGCAAGCCTACTTAGACTGCGAAGGATTAGTCCGGTCTTCCTTGCAGGAGGTCCGCCTTTCCGTCAGAGCCATTCGGGATGAACCTATTCCATCAACCTCCTTGAACACGAGTCTGGAAAGACTTGCCGAAGAATTTACGAAATTCGCAAACGTGCAGACCAGCTTCCTAACGAACGGGATGCCTGTGGCCTTGCCAAGCGATCTTCAACTGACGGCCTACCGGGTCGTGCAGGAATCGCTAACGAACGCGCAGAGGCATGGGCATGCCGGCAAGGCTGAGATCCTGCTGTCCTATTCCCGCGAGGGATTCTCCCTTGCCATCCGCAACGACGGAGAAGTGCCCGGCGAATTAAAGCCGGGATTCGGGTTGATCAATTTGCAGGAACGCGTGAAGGAGTGGAACGGTCAGGTGCGGTTTCAAACAGATCCGTCGTTAGGCTTCGCCGTTGAAGCCCGCTTCCCTTATCCTTCGGCAGAAACGGAGCGTGAGTACAAATGAAAGTCCTTGTTGTAGACGATCAACGGATTATGAGGGAAGGGCTGGCGACGATTATCGGCCTCGAACCGGGCATGGAGGTGGTCGGAACGGCGGTAGACGGCCAAGATGCTTATGCCAAGGTGCCGGAATTGCGGCCGGATGTGGTGCTGATGGATATCCGAATGCCGGGTATGGACGGCGTCGAAGGCTCCGCGCTTATCCGCAAGCATTTTCCCGAGACAAAGGTGCTGATCCTGACGACCTTCGACGACTCGGAATTAATCATCAAGGTGCTGGAGAACGGCGTTCATGGCTATCTGCTGAAGGACATGCCTTCCGAGGCGATTGTCGGAGCCATTCGAACCGTCTATAACGGAGGTACCGTGCTTCAACACGATATTACGTCCATGCTTATAAAAGAGTTCGTCAAAATCACCGACCTGAACCCGGATAAGTCGCATCCGCTTGGTTCTCAAGAGCCCGCGGAATTGAAGCAGCTGACGGAGCGCGAGAAAGAGGTGCTGGCCTTATTGGGGCAGGGCCTAAACAATAAAGAAATAGCGGGTTCGCTTTTTCTGACGGAGGGTACGGTAAAAAATCACGTATCGAACGTGATCGCCAAGCTTGGGCTGCGCGATCGGACACAGGCCGCTATTTTTGCGGTTCGCCATCTTTCCTAAACAACCTGAGGCATGACTTTTGGCACGGGGCATGAAATTATTCATGCTTCGGCGGTCCAAAGTGATGCCTTTTCTTTTGCAAGGTCATGACTTTCCACAGATTTATGGGCAACGGCCTCTTGCTAAAATTGGTTTACAAGTTAAAGAGGAGGTGCGTTAGCAATGAAGCTGATACGGTATGCCATTCCGATTGCCGTGCTTGTTGTCGCCGTGTATTTCTTTAAGGGGTCTTTCAGCAAAGCGGAGGCTCAGGAAATTCAAAAAACGATTGTTGAGAACACAAACACCCCTTACGAGACTGCGATATTTTCCGGCGGCTGCTTCTGGGACATGGAGGAGGTGTTCCAAAAGCTTGAGGGCGTGACGGGCGTGGATTCCGGCTATACGGGAGGACATACGGCCAATCCGACTTATGAAGAGGTCGGCTTGGGAACAACGGGACATCTTGAATCGGTTGAGGTGTATTACAACCCCGCTATTATCTCGTACGACGAGCTGCTTCGCGTATTCTGGCGCAACGTTGATCCAACGGATGCCACCGGTCAATTCGAAAATCGGGGAAACGAATATCAGTCCGCTATCTTTTACGTGAATGAGCAGCAGAAGCTGGCGGCTGAGGCATCGGAAAAGGAAGTGAAGGCTTCCAACCGGTTCGATAAACCAATCGTAACGAGAATCGAAGCGGCAGCGACCTTTTACAAAGCCGAGCCCGAGCATCAGGACTATTACGCGAACCATCCGTACATCTTCAAGATGAACACCCTTTTTTCGACGCGCGATTCATCCCTGGACCGGATTTGGGGCAAGGACCGCGAGGTGAACATTAGCCCTAAGACAACCTATGCGAAGGATTTCAACAAGGAAGAAAAGCTGAAGACGCTGACGGAGCTTCAATACGCAGTGACGCAAAACGGCCAAGATGAGCCTCCGTTCGATAATCCGTACTGGAATAACACGGACGAGGGCATCTACGTCGATATCGTATCGGGCGAGCCGTTGTTCAGCTCCAAGGATCAGTTCGATGCGGGAACGGGCTGGCCGAGCTTTACCAAGCCGCTGGAGCCCAATAATATCGTGCTGCATGAAATCGGCGGATTATATTCCGTGGTTGAAGTGAAAAGCCGCGCTGCGGATTCCTTCCTGGGCCATGTGTTCAAAGACGGGCCCGCGCCAACCGGACTCCGATTCTGCACGAATTCCGCGTCGCTGCAGTTCATTCCGAAATCCGAGCTGGAGCAAAAAGGCTACGGGGAATATGCCTCCCTGTTTAAATAAAACAACCTTAATGGAGGAGAGATTACAATGAGAAAAGAATATGTGTTTCATGTATTTGATAAGCATCTCGAGCAATTGATCGAGGTATTCGGACAATGTCCCCCGGAGAAACGGGATGTCATTCCGAATGGCTTCAAAAACCATATCCATTGGCATCTGGGACACGTGCTTGCGGTGACGCAGTTCCACGTATTTGGTCTAGCGCAGGAAACTCCGATCTTCCCGGGAAGTTATGATGCTCTGTTCGCTTACGGCACGAAGCCTGCGGATTGGGACGAACAGCCGCCTCAATGGGAGGTAATGTACGCACAGCTGAAGGAACTCCGCAGAGCCATGCATGAGACCTTCGAAAACCGGCTTGACGAGCCCGTTGGAGAGAACTTCCTGAAAGCCGAAAATATCGGCGAGCTCATTATCGCGACCTCTTTGCATCTGTTTTACCACCAAGGCGTCGTTTACGGCATGCTTAACGCGCTGAAATAAAGAAAGAAAACAACGAAAACCGCCCTAATCCAGGGCGGTTTTCGTGTTTATCCAGCCGTGATTTAAAACATCGGTATGAGGTATCTCGCTATGAAATACAGCACCCCGAAAGTAATGATTACATAAGCAAGATATTTGATAAAGGTGGAGGCCACACGGCTCGGGTCGTGCCTTTTCTCGATATGGCGTTCTTCGTAATCGTGCTGTTGAACGGACATTCGGATCACCGCCCTCAATTTTTTTGTAACTTCTATTATGTCTTTACCCTGGGCTTCCGGTGATTAAACAACGGGCTGAAAGTTAACAAGTACGATAAACCCCGTCCGTACGTTTGACACATCCATCCTTTATGATTAGCTGAACTATCATACAGAGATGAGGAAGAATCGTGAAAAAGATGATTTGGATGGTTGTATGCGTCCCGCTGTTGCTTTCCGCTTGCAGCAGCAATGCAGGTACGAAAGTTGCGATAAACACTCCCGCAAGTCCATCATCGGTGCAGCAGCCGACAAGCGGCAAGGCGGATACGGACCCCGTCAAGCTAACGTTCTCGACTTATTTCCTTAGCGATCAGGTGAAGACAGCCGTCAAGAAATACGAATCGCTTCATCCGAACGTCGAAGTTGAACTCCAGACGACCCTTCCCTATGGCAAGGATTTAGACGAAGTAATGGCTCTGCAGGAGAAATACATCACCACGATGAACACCGAAATTCTGGCCGGCAAGGGTCCGGATCTCCTTGAGCTCGACATCTTGCCGCAGGAGTCGTATACCGGCAAGAAGCTTCTCCTCAATCTGGACGAGCTCGTCAAATCGTCGCCCTCGTTCCGGAAGGAGAATTACTTCATGAATATTTTGGACAACGCTAAGCTTGACGGCGGGCTGTACGGCATACCGCTATACTTCTCGCTTGACGCCCTGCAGGGAGATGCGGCTGCTATTGGCAACACAGGCGCGGCAATCGACGATAGCAACTGGTCCTGGGAGGATTTTATCGAAACGGCCAAGCAATTGAAGCAGAAGGGGAACGCGGATGCCGTGTTTTACAGCTCGCAATCCTACATGCTAAGCGAGCTGACAACCGAGAATTTCGCGCAAATGGTCAAGCAACAGAAGGGCAAGAAAGTCTTCAATGACACTTTATTCCTCAGCTTCATGAACCGGATCAAACAGATGCGTGATGAAGGCGTCCTTTTCGATATCGAGAAGGATGGGGGAGGCAGGGAATCGTTTTCCAAAGGCGATCTGCACGCTTACTTCTACGATGCCCGCATTGATTCATTCGAAAATTATGTATATAACGCGTCGATAGAGGGGGTGCCAGCTCTCTACACGAAGCCCCATCCGCACGAAAATGGCCCTGGCGGCTATTTCACGACTCTCGGAACGGTAGGCATCAATGCGAATTCCGCGCATCAACAAGCTGCTTGGGACTTGCTTCAATTCCTCATGGACGACGAAGCCGCGTCGGCTACCTCTTCGACGGTTATACGAGGCTTCCCGATTAATCAGAAGGCCTATGATTTGCAGGCGCAACAGCTGGCGGAGGCCGGCAAGCTCGTAACGGAAGGGCAAGAAGAGATTAGCGTAAACAAAGCTATGCTGGATCCGCTGAAGAGTACGCTTTCCAGCGCCGTTCATTGGAACCATGCCCCGTTAAGCTTGGACTTGGAGCAGATGATTTACAAAGAATCGGAATTTTTCTTCAGCGGACAGAAATCGGCTGAGGCAGTCGCGAAGCTCGTGCAGAATAAGGTGAATGTAATGCTTAACGAGTAACTATCCGTCAGCCTCTACCGCTAAACCGTTTGATCGCTTCCTCGGTAACCGGCGTGAAGAGATTAATAAGGTTGCCGTCGGGATCGCGGAACAGTGCGGCACGATTGCCCCACGGCATTGTGGTTGGTTCCTTTACCCATATGCCCACAAACGGCTTCAAGCGCTCGTATTCGGCATCCACGTCGTCGACGCGAAGCTCGATAATGACCGAGCGATTGTCGGCGGCTACTGCGGAACCGGCGCCGAACAGCTGCACCGTCTGGGAGTGCCCGATCGCCAAAGCGAAAGGCGGCACAACGATTTCGGCAAAGACGGGCGCGGGACGTTCAGCCGAAACACCCGTCACTTTTTCATAAAACTCGACTAGACGATCCACGTCATCGGTAATGATGCGTACGGAGGCAAAATTCATAATAATCATCATCCTTTCTGAATTCGAGTATAAAAAAACGCTACTGACATCGGTATGTCAGTAGCGTTTTAATTTTCGAAAGCTACAGGAGCGTATTCAAGCAGACCGCTCCGATTTCGCGAACGCGGATCTTGAACAGCTCCGTGCCCGTCGTACGCCCGATAAGTTCCCGGTATTCCTCTACCGCCGCATGCGGCAGAACGGCCAGAATGACGCCGGCGAAGCCGCCGCCGTGTACCCGGCAGGCCCCGTCGCCCAATTGCTCAATGAAGCGCTCGGTAATGGCGAGCGTAATTGCGATTCCTTGTTCGCGGGACACCGATTCTTGATAAATGTTCTGCAGCCATTTCCAAGACGAATTGCCCGAGGCGGTAACATGCTTCAGCACGTTCTGCCATTCGCCTGACTTAATGGCCTCTACCTGCCGCCCGACACGTTCGTTCTCATCCAGGAAATGCAGCGCCCGCAGTACCGCCCGATCACCGGCTGTCTCGCGGAGCTCCGCGAGACGACCGTAGATCATCTCTGCCGTCAAATCGCGGCATACCTCTGCGCCGAAGGCTTGCGCCACCGCCCGCATCTCGTTCGGAATCGAAGCATAGTCCTTCGTCAGGTCAGCGTGGTTACCGCCGGTGGCGACGATGACCAGGCTGTAGCCTGCTGCTTCGAAGGTGCCCGGAATACGTTCGATCCGAGGCTGTGCCGGTTCCTTAAAGTCGATGGTAATCATACCGCCGTACGAGCAGGCCATTTGGTCAAGCATTCCAGACGGCTTGTTCCAATACAGATTTTCTGCATGCTTGCCGATGCGCGACATCATAACCGCGTCCAGCTCTCCGTTATTATAAAGAGTACTTAGAATCTGGCAGATCAGAACCTCGAAAGAGGCAGAGGAGCTTAGTCCTGACGCCGGAAGAACGTTACTGCTGACGCTGGCGTTAAAGCCTCCGACTTGGTACCCGTGCTGCCGGAAACCGTGTGCGATGCCGCGGATTAAAGCAGCCGTCCCGCCTTCGCCTTCCTGCGGTTCCAGATCATCCAGACGGATGACGGAGATGCCCGGATAACCCTCGGAAACGACGGAAATGACGCCGGTGTCCACGGCTGCCGCAGCCGCAATCGTATCTAGCTGAATACTGGCCGCCAGCACCTTTCCGTGATTATGGTCCGTATGATTGCCGCCTATTTCTGTGCGTCCCGGCGCACTGAAGTATTTCAACGACTCGGTTTTTCCAAATTGCGTGCCGTATTCCTCCATGCATCTCCGGTATCTGCCGATCTGCTGCTCTCTTTCCTCGCTGCCGTACATCTGCTCCAGCAGCTGCTTTGCCTGTGCCGAATTAAAAAGCTGTTCGAATTGATCGTTCATCTTGAAGGTTCCTCCCGATTCTAACGGTTTGAGTAGAAGTGATCATCATGTCCATTGTATCGGATTACAGCGTTTACAGAAAGGATATAAAAAGATGCATGCACCAATTATTCGTGACAGAGTATTATGTTTAAAGAAGTACCTTGACAGTCATAGTAATATACCTTATTATGCAGATATGGAGGTGATTGCATGAGCGAGAACAAAATCACATCCGACCTGCTGAGAGGACATACGGATACGATGATATTACGGCTCTTGTCCGAGGCCGACCGTTACGGATACGAGATTGTGAAGCTGATTGCCGACCGTTCGGACGGCGAGTATGAACTAAAGGAAGCCACCATGTACTCGAGCTTCCGGAGGCTGGAAGCTGACGGCGATATCGAGTGGTACTGGGGCGATGAATCGCAGGGCGGACGTCGCAAATATTTCAGAATTACCGAGAAGGGCAAGGAGACCTACTCCCGCAACAAAAGCAATTGGGAGTATGCGAAACGCGTGTTAGAAAACCTATTATGAGGAGAGATTCGAAATGACAAATCCAAAATTGAACGATTATCTAAACAGCGTGTTTACCCCATACGACGGGGTGAAAAGCGTTTCCGAACTGAAGGCCGATCTGCTTTCCGATTTGCAAGAGCGCTACAATGAGCTCAAAGCGGAAGGCAAGGACGATGAAACCGCGTTTAAGCAAACCATCGAGGGCATTGGCGACATCGAGCAAACGATTCTGGAGGTCGCCAACCTCTCCCGCTCGCTGGAGCGTCAAGTCGTGACCAACTTTAACGGAAGCAACCTGGCGGACAGCGACTTTGCGGGCGTGAAGGCACACAAAGGACAATTCAAAGGCAGCGCGCTGCATGGCTCCGACTTCTCGGGTGCCGACTTGACCGGCAGCTCGTTCAAGAGCAGCGACGTACGACAAGCGAATTTTGACGGTGCGAACCTGACGGACTGCAGCTTCTCCGCGCTTGACCTGACCAATGCAAGCTTCAACAAGTCGACCCTTGTGCGTACCAACTTCAGCAAATCGGGGCTGGACGGAGTCACATTTACGGGCGCGAAGCTGACCGACGTCACGTTAACGCTGACGGATCTTAGAAAAACGATATTCGAAGGCTGTTTATTTGACGGAGTAGACTTCAAGTTCTCCGATCTGACAAGGCTATGCTTTGACGGACAGACGTTTATCGGCGTGAAATTTGAAAAAGCGGCTTTAACCGAGGCTTCGTTCAAAGGAGCTACCCTTAAAAACGTTTCGTTCCAGCCTGGCTTTACGTTGACGAAGAAGTATTACCGCATGATCAAAACCGTTAATTTTGACGGCGCAACCATGGATAAACTGACCTTTGCGCATCTCAAAGGCATGGATGCCGATTTGTCGAAAGTAACCGTTGTTTAATTGGCGATTGACCAAGCAAGAATGGCTTCACATACTTTTTTAGGAGGTTACCCCATGCAAACCAAGTCTATTCAAGTAAAAGGTCTGCGGAAAGCCTACAAGCAGCTCGAAGTATTGAAGGGCGTAGATTTCGAGGTAGAAGAGGGCAGCATCTTCGCTCTCCTCGGATCGAACGGGGCAGGGAAGACAACGGTCGTGAAAATTCTCACCACGCTGCTTGCGCCGGACGGAGGAACCGCAGCCATTAACGGATTTGATGTCTCGTCGCAGCAGGATGAGGTGCGTCAGGCGATCAGCCTGACCGGACAATTTGCCGCCGTCGATGAAATATTGACCGGCCGCGAGAATCTGATCATGATCGCCAAGCTGAGATATCTCAAAAATCCGCGCCAGGTCGCGGAAGACATGTTAAAGCGCTTCGGATTAACGGAAGCTGCGGACCGCAGAGCGTCCACTTACTCCGGCGGGATGCGCCGCAGGCTCGACATCGCGCTTAGTCTTGTGGGCAAACCGAAGATTATTTTTCTGGATGAGCCAACCACGGGACTGGACCCGGAAGCCCGCATCGAGGTATGGAAGGTCGTCAAGGAGCTCGCCGATGGCGGAACGACAGTTCTGCTGACTACTCAATATTTAGAAGAAGCGGAGCAGTTGGCCGACCGGATTGCCATTCTTCACGAAGGCCGGATTATCGCAAACGGTACGCTGCAGGAGCTCAAAAAGATGTTCCCTACAACTAAGGTAGAGTATATCGAGAAACAACCGTCGTTAGAGGAAATCTTCCTCTCGATTATCGGTAAAAAGGAGGCTATGTAAATGGAAACGGCAAAGAAGCATTTTTTCATCGACATTAGCGTTATGCTTGGGCGTTCCATGCGTCACATTACCCGCAGCATGGATACCATCATTACGGTGACCATTACGCCAATCGCCATGATGCTGCTGTTCGTCTACGTATTTGGCGGAGCCATTCAGACCGGTACCGATAACTACGTCAATTACCTGCTTCCAGGCATTCTTCTTATGGCCATTGCCAGCGGCATAGCTTACACGGCATTCCGGCTCTTCACCGATGTCCAGAAGGGAATTTTCCAGCGGTTTCATACCATGCCGATATCGCGTTCCGCCTTGCTGTGGGGCCATGTATTGACATCGCTTGTATCTAACGCGATTTCGGTGGCCGTCATCATTCTCGTCGCGTTAATCATGGGCTTTCGTTCATCCGCGGGAGTGCTGCCATGGCTTGCCGTAGCCGGTATCCTCGCTTTGTTTACGCTTGCTTTGACATGGGTCGCCGCGATTGCCGGATTGTCCGCCAAAACGGTCGACGGGGCCAGCGCATTCTCCTATCCTCTCATCTTCCTGCCCTTTATCAGTTCGGCATTTGTGCCAACCGAATCGATGCCAACCGTCGTTCGCGTGTTTGCCGAAAACCAGCCAGTGACCTCCATCGTAGAATCCATCCGTGCTTTGCTTGCAGGAGAGCCTTTACACCATGACATCTGGATCGCCCTTGCCTGGTGCGTCGGAATCATGCTCGTGGCTTATGTGTTTGCAATGAGAGTGTATAAGAAGAAGATTTAACTTGATCGTACAAAAACGCAAAGAAGGCAGGATGGGGAGTACCCTAATCCTGCCTTTACGCTTTTTAAAATCGTTTATTGGACTAAGCTCTCCAAGTCCGGCTGCAATTTATTCCGCAGAACATACAGCATGACAGCTCCAACAAGGAATGCGACGGCATCCGCAATGACGAGCGACCAGACCACGCCGTGGAAGCCGTTCATTTGATTAGCGATATAAAGCACCGGAATCAGAGTAATGCCTTGAATAACCGACATAATAAACGCGGCGGTTCCTTGCGCTGTTGCTTGGAAGATCCCCGTAAACAACGTGGTCATTCCGGTAATGAACAAGGATAAGAAGGTTACGTGCAAAATGTAACTGCCCATTTCGATCAATTGCGGATCGTTCGTAAACAAACCAATCAAGTGGTCGGAAATCAGATAGACGATAATGCCGAACACGACCGCTAACGATACGATCATTTTGATCGTAAATCCGATGGTTTCCTTCATGCGCGATTTATTCGCCGTAAAGGTAAAGGCAATGAGCGGCACGACGCCTTCGCATAAGCCCATCAGTATAAACTCGGGAAATTGCAATAAGCGGGATGAAATGCCGTAAGCCGCTACGGATTGATCCCCGTATTCGACCAGATAATGGTTAAAGATAAGTGACATGGCGCCTAGAAAAATACTCATAATAAAAACGGGAACCCCGATTTTGAATACATTGCCCATAATCTCCTTGGTAGCCTTGAACCATTTCATGGAGATCGTTAGGAATTGGCTCTGTTTCCCCATATGGAAGGCAAAGAACACACACGCAACCAAGTTCGAAACGACTGTAGCAGACGCAACGCCGATCACGTCCCAATGAAAGACGAAGACGACCAGCGCATCGAGAATTATATTAACGACAACGCTTAGAATCATGCCGGTCATCGACGTAATAGCCGCGCCCTCCGATCGTACAATGTTCTCCAGCGTGAAGAATAATACGATGATTGGCGAACCGATAAGCATAATCGTGACATAGTCCTTTGTGAATCCGAAGGATTCGGGCGTTGCCCCGAGGCCATGGACAATGGGATCGATTAACGGGAGCCCAACCGCAATCACGATAAGACATAGAACTAAACTGCTGTAAAAGGCGAAGGAAGAGACATGCTTGACATCATCATATCGTTTCTCTCCCAGCAAACGGGAGATGAAGGTGCCGCTGCCCATGCCAATCAAGTTGCCGAGCGCCATAATAATTGCGAATAAGGGCAAGGTTAACGCGAGGGCGGTTAACATGGCGGTATTATTAAGCGTACCGAGGAAATAGGCATTCAAGATGGAATAAATGACACTCATCGACGTGCCCAGCATCATCGGTACGGCGAAGTGGGCTACGGCTTTTGCGACCGGTGCTTTTTCAAAGTAATGGAGGTTTTGCGCATCCATTTGGATCACTTCTTTCTATGCGATGTTTATCTAACGGTGTTAGATTGAACCTTACAGTGTTAGATGATATCATGAACTTATACGCCTGTAAAGAATAAACTTACACTGTTAGATAAAAGGACGGATACGATGAATAAGAAACAGAAGCAGCCTCAGATTTCGGAGGACAAGATACTGGAAGCCTCGTGGGAGCTTCTCGGGGAGGAGGGCCTCGAGAAATTCAGCATGAGACGATTAGCCGAGAGGCTGGGCATTCAGGCTCCTTCTCTGTACTGGTACTTCAAGAGCAAGCAGAATCTTTATCAGCGTCTGGCCAACCAAGTATCGAAAATGATTCTGGAGGAGTTCCATTCCGACGGGGACTGGAAGGAGCAGCTTGCCGGGCTCGCGGTAACGGTAAGGAATGTGCTCCGCCGGTACCCTTGCTCCACGCAGCTTATGATGATGACGCTGCCTCACGAGCCGGACATCATCCGGTTCACCAACCGCATGCTGCTCTGCGTGGAATCGACGCCGCTTGACCAAGAGCAGAAATTACAGGCTATTCTTACGGTTATGAACTATGTTTTCTACTTCGTTCTGGACGATTACGAGCATCAGCGCAATATCTCCGCTATTCTTAAGGAGCAGGGAGAGATGCCAAGCGGAGAGATGATCCGGCTTCTCGACTCGATGAGCGAAGCGGATGTTGGACTGTTCCGGAGGATGTTCAAGACCGGACTGTTCGAGCTGATGGGGACGGATGGAGCTTTTGAGTTCGGGTTGAAACTGATTCTGTCGGGGATTGAGCAGGTAATTAAAGAACAGGCGACGGCGATTTAAATAGGGGAAGTAAACAGCTTGCCGCAGCGGCAGGCTGTTTTTTCGATAGACCCCATGTAAATTTCTTAAAAAAGGCGCTAGCCGCTTGTTTTTATTCGATATTTAGAATATTATCTAAATATCGAATAGTTTCTTCGGGAGGAGTGAGTAAATCTTGAATGATGCCTTCAAGGCGTTGTCCGATCCGACAAGACGGCAGATTCTTCAGATGCTGAAGGAACAGGACCTGTCCGCCGGACAAATCGCCGACCACTTTAATATTTCCAAGCCAAGCATTTCCCATCATTTGAATTTGCTGAAGCAAGCTAAGCTAGTAGCCGAAGAACGACAGGGACAAAACCGGGTGTACTCGCTGAACATGACCGTTGTGCAGGAAGCAATGGGCTGGTTTCTCGGCATACTAGGAACGAAAGGGGACTGAACGTAAGATGAACGAAACAACGAATCAGACCACGCGCTGGGGCAAGCAAGACTGGATTTTGCTTATCGTTAATGCCGTTATTTTCGGAATCGTGTTTCTTGTATTTAACCATCAGCTTCCGGATGTCGTAGGGAGCCATTACAACATAAGAGGCGAGCAGGACGGCACAATGGCCAAATCGGGCATGTGGCTCCTGTACGCGGGTATCGGCATCGCGCTGCCCGTCTTTCTATCGGTAGTCCGAAATGTCGATCCGCGCCGTCAGAACTATGCCCGGTTCAGCGGATATTACACGCTGATGAGGTGGACGATCAGCCTGTTTATCCACGGGGTGTTTGTGCTGATGATTTTGCAAAATCTCGATTACGATCTGCCTTTTATCAATATCGTGTTTGGCGGCCTTGGAATCATGTGGATGATCATTGGCAACCGGATGGGTCAGCTTCGCAGCAATTTCTTTATGGGGATCCGGACGCCGTGGACCATCACGGATGAGAACAACTGGCGCAGCACGCACCGGCTGGGCGGACGGCTATGGTTTGTCGCGGGGTTATTGATGCTATTGGGAGCATGCCTTCTTTCGGCTGCGGGATTGGTTGTTGTTCTTATCGTCAGTATGGTGTTAAGCGTCGTTGTCCCTTACCTGTACTCGTATCTTTTGTATACGGGTGCGAGAAAGAAGTCGTAAATAAGGGTAAAAGATAAAAGCAGCTGTCGGGGTGATGAAACCCGTCAGCTGCTTTTATTCTTTTGCTTCGCGTTATTTTGGGCTGGAAGAGGCTGCCCTTTGCTTAAGAAACACCAAACGTAATTTTGCGAACGAGGGAGTCCACCTTCTCGGACATCGCTTCATCGTTAATTTGGGCAAGCGCGTCAGGCTTGAACAGCTGCTGCTTCTTGATCTGGTAGTAATCCCAGATGGCGCCCCGCAGCGTAAGGTTGTGTCTCATCAAATAATGCGGGTCGAGCAGCTTCTGGAACATAAGCTCGTCTTGCAATATGATGAGCATCGCATTCAAATCGTTCATATACCCTTCGGCCATTCCCCGCTCATAGAACGCACGAAGCCTGCCATTGCGGTCACTGATCGCAACTTCGATCGAAGCCAGTAATTCCGGATAGATTTCGCGCAAATCCCGGAAAAAGGGCTCCGTGCCGTAGTTCGCAATAATCAGCGTCTGCGAGAAGGTCGACCGAAAGCCTTTGATATAAGCCTCGCGGCTGCCTTCCATTAGCTGGGCCTCATCGCAAACCACATATTTGATATAAAGGGCTGTCAGCCGCTCAATGATCTCGTCCCGGGAAGGAAAGTATTTATATAATGTCGCTTTGGACAGATCCATCGCTTTGGCGATGTCGTCCATGCGAAGTCCCTGAAAGCCGTTTGACTTTATGGGATGCAACAGCTTGGCGACATATTTGTTTTTCGTCGTTTCGTCGGTATATCGGCAGCTTTGCGGTTCACCCGTTGTATCCATAAAGTATTCAACCTCTCTTCCTATGTAAGAGTATACACGATTTTGTCGGATAAAGAAATGAACCAATTAACCGAACTAAACTAATTTTGTGTAAATGAGTTTACTTTGACTACATTTTGCAGTATGATCATTTCTACAGTAGGCCATTCGGCCAAAAGAGATAGGAGAAGAGAAAACCTATGAGTACATCATCCAGCCAGAATATTCGGTTCTGGCCGATTATGATTGCCATATTTTTTGGCGCCTTCCTGAGCATTCTCGGGATCAGCACCATTAATGTCGCGCTTACGATCTTTATGCAGGATTTCCACTCGGACCTGAGCACGGTGCAGTGGACTTTAACGGGCTTTATGCTCTCCTTGGGGACGATAGCGCCGTTGTCGGGTTATTTGGGAGATAAATTCGGCTACAAGAACGTTTATTTGTATGCCATGATCGGCTTTGTTATTTTCTCCTTGTTATGCGGCTTTTCCTGGAATGCCGGTTCGCTGATTGCTTTCCGCATTATCCAGGGCATCTTTACGGGCCTTGTTATGCCCGCGACCATGACCATTATTTTTCAGATCATACCGAAGGATAGACAGCCGTTTGCCGTGAGTATCTGGGGCTTGTCCGGCATGCTCGCTCCGGCGTTTGGCCCTACGCTTAGCGGCTGGCTGATTCAGCAGTTCGACTGGCGCTGGATTTTCTTTATGAACGTGCCTATCGGCATTATCGCGATCTGGTTTATTATCTCGATGATTCCGGACGTGAGAGTCGGAACGGCTAAGGTTCTGGATAAGCTTGGCCTGACTACCGTTGTGCTTAGCAGCGTAGCGCTGCTGCTTGCCCTGAGCGAAGGGCGGCAATGGGGCTGGGATTCCGCGAAAGTGCTAGGCCTGTTTGGTTTTGGAGTGGTCATGCTGGTCCTCTTTATCTGGCATGAGCTTAGAACGCGGAACCCATTGCTTAATCTGAGAGTGTTCGGCAACTATCGCTTCTCGATTACGCTGGTAGCCAACACGATCATTACGATCAGCCTGTATTCGGGCACCTTGCTTGTTCCGTTATTCCTGCAAAACGTGCAGCAAATCACGCCGATGGACACGGGGCTTATTCTGCTTCCATCGTCTCTTGTCATGGCGCTGGCTATGCCGATCGCCGGCAAGCTGTATCCGCGCGTTGGCGCCAAATGGATGACGATCGGCGGGCTTGCGCTTATTATTTTCGGCAGCTACGAGATGACTCATCTCCATACGGACAGCTCGCATTTCTACGTCATTTTCTGGATGGCGGTCCGTAACCTTGGGGTATCGTTTGCCGCTGCGGCAACAAGCACGGCCGGCATGGAGGAAATTCCGCCGCAAATGGTGGGGCATGCCTCCTCGGTCACCAACTGGGTACGCAACGTGGGCGGCTCCTTTGCAATCGCCTTGTTCACCTCGCTGCTGGCTTCCCATACGATTACGCATGTGGCGGATCTGACGCAAGCCGGCACGGAGAACGCCAAGATTATTCCGCTGTTCGCCTTTACGCTTAGCGTCAATGACGTCTTTACGATTGCGACTTATATCGCGGTTATCGCGATTCCGTTCACCCTTATCATCCGCAAACAAGCGAAACGCTCCAAAAACGCTGCAGCTGCAGCTTAATGAAAAAGCATCATGGCCCTTAAGGCTGTGATGCTTTTTTAGCATTTGAGTAATTTTTCGCAATGTATTGACACTGTAAAATCCCCATGCTACTCTTATACCACAGTTAATCAATAGGAATTAAAGAATTTAATAAAACGTCTACCGTTCTAACGGAGGCATTCTCTTATGCGATATGAGGATGCCTCTTTTTTATTTTCGAGGAAAGTGGTGATCAAGATGAGCAGTCACGCCGCGGCAGCAGGGAAGACGCCGGGCAAGCTGACGCTAACCGGGCTTGCGCTTGTATTCCCGGTAACGCTGCTGGTTTTATGGCAGGTGCTTGGGCATTACGGTTATATTTCGGAGCTGCTGTTCCCAACCCCTTATGCGATTGCGGAAGCCGGCATTTCCTTGGCATCGTCAGGCGATCTATGGTCGAATATCCAGATTAGCGTGACAAGGGCTTTGCTGGGATTTGCGCTGGGCGGCTCGCTGGGCTTGCTGTTTGGCATTGCGGTTGGCTTGTTCCGACGGACGGAAAAGCTGCTTGATCCCACGATCCAGATGATCCGGATGATCCCAAGCCTTGCCGTTGTGCCGTTGTTTATTTTATGGTTCGGCATCGGCGAGGAGTCGAAAGTGCTGCTCATTGCCAAAAGCGCCTTTTTCCCGCTGTACATCAACACGTTCCTCGGCATCCGCAATGTGGACAATAAGCTGTTTGAAGTAGCAAAAGTGCTTGGCTTCAGCCGTATGAAGCAGATCACAAGGCTGATCCTGCCGGCCGCTCTGCCTAATATTATTTTGGGCGCACGCTTGTCGATCGGATTATCCTGGCTTGGCCTGGTTGTGGCGGAGCTGATTGCTTCAACCTCCGGGATCGGTTATATGATGTCGGATGCCCGTCAGTTTGCGGATACGCCGGTGGTCTTCGTAGGCATCTTTATCTTCGCCGTTCTTGGGCTGCTTACCGACACGCTGCTCGCCTTGATCGAGCGCCGGCTGCTTAGATGGAAGGACCGTTACAACGGCTAAAAGGGAGGCAAGGATATCATGAGCAATTCACTGGAAGCGGTGGTTTCTCCTCAGGCCGCACCGGAAGCGGGGTTAGCCGGAGGGGAGAGAGCCGCGGGCAAAGGGGCAGCAAAGCGCAAGCGGCGGTGGTCATCCAAGCTTGCGGCAGCCATCCTGAAAGACATCGCAATAGGGGCGGCGATACCGGCCGTGCTTCTTGTTTTGTGGCAGATCGCCGCTTCGGCCGGGTATATCTCGCCTATGTTTATGCCATCGCCGGCCTCGATTCTTCGGGCGTTCGGGACGCTGGCCACCTCGGAAAATCTTCTTCACCATCTGCTCGTCAGCATGGGGCGGGCCGGTCTAGGCTTCTTGATCGGAGGGACGGCGGGACTTCTGTTCGGATTGCTGACAGGGCTGTTCCGGAAAGTCCAGTACCTGCTTGATCCAAGCATTCAAGTATTGCGGCTTATTCCGCATCTCGCCATTGCTCCGCTTATTATCCTGTGGTTCGGTTTCGGGGAAACGTCCAAAATCGCGATTATCGTATCCGGCTCGTTTTTCCCGCTGTACATCAACACGTTCCTCGGCATCCGCAATGTGGACAATAGACTGTTCGAAGTGTCGCGCATCCTGGGCTTCAGTCCGCCCAAGCGGCTGACCCGGCTGGTCCTTCCGGCTGCGCTACCCGATATTCTGATCGGGGTGCGGATCTCGCTTGCCGTATCGTGGATTGGGCTTGTCGTAGCCGAGCTGATCGGCTCCAGGTCCGGCATTGGCTTTCTTATCAATGAGGCCAAACAGAACTCGGACACTTCCGTTATATTCGTCGGCATTATTATATTCGCGGTAATCGGCAAGCTCATTGATTCCGTCATGAAGAGCGTTGAGATTCGCTGGCTGAACTGGCGCGACGGCTATAAGGGCTAATGCCGGAATGGCATTCCCGGTTGCTCTCGCCGGAGCAGCTATTTCACTGGGGAATAGTCGAAATATTCAATTAATTATTCGAGGGGGAAAAAGAAATGTCGATATTATTGCCAAACGGTGCTATTCAGTTGCAAGCGGATGTACTTGTCATCGGAGGCGGACCCGCGGGAACATGGGCGGCCATTACGGCGGCTTCGCAAGGCGCGAAGGTTATTCTGGCAGACAAAGGCTATTGCGGCTCAAGCGGGGCGACGGCTCCTTCGGGCACCGGCGTCTGGTACGTGAAGCCGGAGGATCGGCTGCGCGAGGAGGCGAAAGCCAGCCGTTACGAAATGGGCGGCCGGCTTGCCGAGCACCGCTGGATGGACCGGGTGCTTGACAGGACTTACGAGAACATGAACAGGCTTGGCCATGCCGGATATCCTTTTCCGAAGGATGATGACGGCGAGCTTCACAAGCGGGGACTTCAAGGCCCCGAATATATGCGCCTGATGCGCAAGCTGGTGAAGAAGGCGGGCGTCAAAATTCTGGATCATAGTCCCGCCCTGGAGCTGCTTGTGGATGAACACGGCGTTGGCGGCGCGTCCGGCGTACAGACGCAGACGGGCGATGCCTGGACCGTGCATGCCGGAGCCGTTGTGATCGCAACCGGCGGGTGCGCGTTCTTAAGCAAGGCGCTTGGCTGCAACGTGCTGACCGGTGACGGTTATTTGCTTGCGGCGGAGACGGGCGCTCAGCTGTCGGGCATGGAGTTCTCGAACGCTTACGCGATTAGTCCGACCTTCTCGTCGGTGACGAAAACGGCCTATTACTCCTATGCTTCCTTCTACTATGAGGACGGAACGCCGGTAGAGGGAGCAGGCTCGAAACGCGGCCGCTCCATTATTGCCCGCAAACTGCTGGAAGGACGCCAGGTGTACGCGAAGCTGGATCTTGCTCCGGAGGAGATTAAGCCGCTGCTGCGGGTGAACCAGACGAACTTCTTCCTGCCGTTTGATCGCCGCGGAATTGATCCTTTTACCGATTTATTCCCGGTAACGCTGAGGCTGGAAGGGACCGTCCGCGGAACAGGCGGTATCCGCATTACCGACGAGACCTGCGCCACTTCCGTGCCAGGCCTCTACGCAGCGGGCGACGCGGCAACGCGCGAGCTGATCTGCGGCGGTTTTACCGGCGGCGGCAGCCATAACGCGGCATGGGCGATGTCATCCGGTTCTTTTGCCGGAGAAGGCGCGGCTGCATATGCGAAAAAAATCGGCGGGCATGCGGCGGGCCGCAAACTGCAAAGTGCTTCTGCTTCCGTTATTACGAGCACAGCCGCGGCGTCTTCTTCCAAGACGGAGGAGATTGTCCGCGCCGTGCAGGAGGAGGTAGCACCTTACGACCGCAATTTGTTCCGGACGCAGCAAGGGCTGAAGGGCTCGCTGCAGCGGCTTGACGGGCTGTGGAAGGAGCAGCGGAATCAGGCGGTGGAGCGTTCGGCAGGCGGGGTGAAAGCGCGCGAAGCGCAGGCGATGACCGCAACCGCAAGATGGATGTACAATTCCGCGCTTGCCCGGACGGAGACCCGAGGCATGCATAAGCGCGAAGACTTCCCTGCGCAGGATGCGGGCCAGCATTACCGGCTCATCAGCGGCGGATTGGATCAAGTGTGGGTGAAGCCGGAAGCCGTTAACGAAGCGAAGTCCGAGAAGGAGGTTATTGCGCCATGATTGAGGTTGTCAGCGAGAGCCGGTGCGTGTCCTGCAATCAATGCGTTTCGGTATGCCCGACGAACGTATTCGACCGGGGCGATGACGGGATTCCCGTCATCGCCAGGCAGGACGAATGCCAGACCTGCTTCATGTGCGAGCTGTACTGTCCGGTTGACGCGTTATACGTTGCGCCGGATTCGGAGCAGATTATCGGTATTACCGAGCGGGAAGCGGAGCAGCAGGGGCTGCTTGGCGGATACCGGGAGAAGGTCGGCTGGGGCAAAGGCAGAACGCCGGTCGCTTCGCATGACTACATGTACCAGTTGTCCAAGTTCGCTAAATTTTAGGGAATAAACCATCATACTTAACTACTGAGAGGGGTCTGTTTTATATGAGCAGAGAAAAACAAAGAGGATTACGCGGCCCGGTTAGACTAGCTCTGATCGCGGTGCTGATTATGGCAACGGCATGGCTGCAGGCTTGCGGAGCGAACAATAGCTCGAACGGGAATGCAAAGGATAGCGCAAACGCCGGCGCCAGCGCATCGACGGGAACGGCGACGGCAGACGCCGCCGACGAGAACAGCAAAGCGCCGGCCGCTCTCAACTACGGCTACATCGGAAGCAACGATAAGAATTTGCCCGGCGGAGCGGAAGGCTGGGGCTTCTATAAAGGCATCATTCAAGCGGAGCTGAAAAAATACGGCATCGAGGAAGTGAAGCTGACGGGCTTCCCGAACGGTCCGGACCAGACCGAATCGCTGATCAGCGGACGGCTGGATTTTGGCGGCTTGGGCGATACCCCCGCCATTATTGCGGCTGCTTCCGGGGCCAAGACGAGACTAATCAATCAAACGACGATCACCAACATCGGTTACCTGATCTCGGGGCCAAACGGTCCAAAGACGGTAGAAGAACTGAAGGGCAAGACGATTGCGATTCAAAAAGGCTCCTACATGCACCGTTACGTTGTGGGTCTGCTGAAGCAAGCCGGCGTGACGGACTACAAGCTTGTCCATATGCTTATTCCCGACGCGCAAGCCGCTCTGGCTAAAGGCGATATCGACGCGATGACCAACACGGGTTATACCGCGCAGAAGCTGCTTGGCCAAGGGTATACGCTGATTGACGATTCCACCAGGCATCCGGAGCTGCATGGCACGGGCGTGACGGTTGTATCGGAAAGCTATTTGAAGAAATTTCCGGACTTCCCTAAGGTGTGGAATGAAGCCCGACTAAAAGCGTTGGACGATTTAAAACAGCATGAAGACGAGTATTACCAGTTTATCGCCGATCTCAATAAAACGACCGTAGATCTGGCGAAGAAGGTAAGCCCAATCAGCGATATTACGGTCGAGCCGTTCCCGGCTGACGGCATTACCCGGATTACGGGCACGAAGGACTTCCTTGTGGAGGAAGGGCTGGCGAAGAAGGATTACAAGATCGAGGATTGGGAAGCGAAGTAACCGATAGATCGGATAGGAGAGGAATCGTTATGGGAAAAGATACGCTGACCGTCCAGTCCTTCACGTTGTATTCCAGTAAGGGCATCCGTTTGCAGGGCGAAGTGAAAACCTTGGATGACGGCAAGCCGCATCCGGTTATTATCGTAAGTCATGGCTTTAGAGGTTATAAGGACTGGGCATTCTGGCCCGATGTGACGAGCCGTTTGGCTGAAGAGGGCTTTTATGCAATCAGCTACAACTTCTCGCGTATAGCGGCTAGAGAAGACGGCTTGGAGGAAGCGTCGATTGCGGCGGCATCCACCTTCTCTCAGGAGCTTGACGATTTGCAGACGGTGCTTCAAGCTGCGGCGGACGGCGCTTTGCCGCAGCCTCATGCAGCAGACCGGACAAAGATCGGGCTGCTTGGCCACAGCAGAGCCGGCGGCAGCAGCATCCTGACGGCAAGCGAGAAGCCGGAGCAAATAGCCGCACTGGCGGTATGGAATGGAGGGCCTCCTCCATCCCGCCACCTGCCGGCCGGCGAAACGGTCAGCCTGCTGGATCTAACGGTCCAGGAGGATTGGCAGAGGAATGAAGCGCGCTTCAACATTCGCGAAGCTTTTGCCGGGCTGCAGCTTCCTGCCTTGATTGTGCAGGGAGACCTGGATCGCGAGCCGCTGCTGGAACAACTGCGCTATTTTCGGGAAGAAGCTCCGCATCAGCAATATGTGCTGGTGCAAGGAGCGGACCATACCTTTAATACGGTGCATCCGTACAGAGGGGCTAACGCACAGCTGCAGACGGCGCTGCAGGCGACGATCAGCTTTTTTGCGGAGAAGCTGAAATGAGTCGAGCAGCAGAGCGGCGGCTGACCGCGGACGTGCTTGTTATTGGCGGCGGCCCTGCCGGAGCTTGGGCGGCATGGAACGCGGCCACTAACGGCGCCAAAGTCGTCTTGGCGGATAAGGGCTACCTGGGCAGCAGCGGGGCGACGGCGCCGGGCGGAACGAATCTGCTGTATTTGCCGCCCGATGAAGAAATGAGAAAACATGCCGTGGAAGAGCGAATGAAGCAGGGTGGGTATTTGGCCGAGCCGGCATGGATTCACCGGGTGCTTGACCAGGTGTATGCCAATATGGAGCTGATCGAGCAGTGGGGCTATCCGTTCGTCCGCGACGAGAACGGGACTCCGATGCGCGATCATCTGCACGGTCCCGAATATATGTCGATTATGCGAAAGGTCGTGAAGCGTGCCGGTGTCAAAGTGCTTGATCAGTCGCCGGCTCTTGAGCTGCTGGTTGACGAGTTTGGCGTAGGCGGCGCCCGCGGCGTATCCCGGCAGGATAACCAGACCTGGGAGGTGCGCGCGAATGCCGTTGTTATCGCAACGGGCGGCTGCGCTTTCCTGAGCAACGGACTCGGCTGCAATGTATTGACCGGAGACGGTTATTTAATGGCCGGCGAGCTTGGCGTAGAGCTGTCGGGCATGGAATTTACCCGCAAGTATGCTCCGTCTCCGGCTTTTGGATCCAACACCCGCTCCAGACTGCTGGGCTGGGCCACTTATTACGATCATGCCGGCCAAGAGATTGTTGCGGGGCGGCAGGGAGATTTTCTGGCGGAGGCTCTGCTTCAGGGACCCGTGTATGCCATTATGAACAAGGCGGACACCCCGGAGAAGCAGGCCTTCTTACGAAAATCCCATGCGATTTTCTTCCTGCCGTATGACCGGGCGGGGATTGACGTGTTTACCGAGCCTTTCCCGCTGACGCTGCGTTATGAAGGGACGGTAAGGGGCACCGGAGGCATCCGGATTGCCCGCGATGATTGCAGCACAACGGTAGGAGGATTGTACGCCGCAGGGGATGCGGCAACACGCGAACGTATTACCGGTTCGGCGTCCGGCGGAGGCGCCTTTAACGCATCGTGGGCGATCTGCTCGGGAACCTGGGCGGGCAAAGGCGCAGCCGCTTATGCCCTGTCTCACCGGAGCAGCGCGGCGGAACGCGATCTGAAGCCGGCCGGGCGTTACGGGCTTGGCACAGCCCCCGCCTCTTCCGTTGTATCCTCGCAGGAGCTGATCAAGGATATTCAGCGTCAGGTTCTTCCGCTGAACATTAATTATTTCCGCACGGAACGGGGGCTGAAGCTCGCTTTGCGTCAGTTGGATGAGGTATGGAAGCGGGTGAATGATCAAGCGCCGCAAACGATGCTGGAACAGGTGAGAGCCCGCGAGACCGCTGCGATGGCGGCAACCGCGCGCTGGATGTATACGGCGGCGTTGTCGCGGAAGGAATCCCGGAGCGGCGGTCTGCATGTGCTGGCGGAATATCCGGGTCAGGACGAAGAGCAGCGGCACCGGCTGCTTGTTTCAGGATTAGAAGAGATTCTGGTTCGTACGGAGAAGGTGCCGAAATCCGGCGGCGTTGAAGCATCCGGGGCAGTTGCTGCTTCCGAGGAGGTGCAGGCACGATGATCGAGCTAGTTAGCGAGGAACGGTGCATATCCTGCAGCATCTGCGTTAAGGTATGCCCGACCAATGTATTCGATAAAGGGGATGACGGTATCCCCGTCATAGCGCGGCAAAGCGACTGCCAGACCTGCTTCATCTGCGAGGTGTATTGTCCGGCGGACGCGCTGTATGTCTCGCCATACGCCGAGCAGACGGTGGAGGTGAACGAGCAGGAGCTGGCCGAGCAAGGCGTGCTCGGCAGCTGGCGGGCTATTATCGGCTGGGGGCCGGGACGCACGAAGATTGCGGCTATTGATACAACGCCGTTTATCGACCGGATCCTGCCTCCCCGCACTCTCCGTCCGCAAGGCGTATCGGAGGTCGCTTCGGGGCGGGAGCCAAACGAACGGAAATAGAAAGAATAGAGCAAGTCCCAGGGTAGCTTTGATGCCTTGGGACTTGTTTTTTTGCTCGGGGCGGTTAAAGCCTGGTCCTGTTTGTGTTTGCCCGGTAATGTGCTATGCTATCAACGAAAAATACTGGGAATGCAACAGGAGGTTGTTAGGATGTATCATTTGCTCCTGGCTGACGACGATCCGAATATTAGAGCGCTTGTCCGTTTCGTCATGACCCGCGAAGGCTATCAGGTGCATGAAGCGCAGGATGGGGCCGAGGCGGTAGAGGTCATGCAGCGGGAGCCGGTAAACCTGGCTGTTATGCGGACGAACCAACGGCAAGCCTTGACGCAGGCCGGGGAAGGGATGTCGTGCGCATGCTCGCGGGCGAGGCTAAGGAGCAAGGCAAAGCCGCCATCATGGTTACTCACGATGAACGGGTTCTTCCGTTATGCGACCGGGTTTTGTATCTGGAGGACGGGCGTTTGGCGAAGCGTTAGTTCGGTTGTTCCTCCGTTGCGCCGACCTGGCGTGAGCTGCGGTGGAGTTCATCCATTGGGCACTGCCATGCGATTATTTGAATCGTTTCCGCTATTGCGCTCGTTCTATTTCATATGGTAATTTCTGAGAATGGAAAGGGCGTGGCGTTAATGCTAAGCAAAGGATTGAAAATAACCGGTATTGTACTATTTATTGTATTGGCACTAGCTGGTTTAATCGTATGGAAATACGACTTTCCGAAGAAGATAAATCGATCTTATCCTGCAGTCGAGTTTAGGCCGGGGAATCCGTCGACGGTTGATAAAACGACAGTTACGGTAAAAGGAACTTTGCACCGGAAGCTGTTCCGAAATCAACAATTCACCGGAAGTATAAAGGTTGCGAAGTATAAGCTGACGACGGCACGAATGTTCCCGGTAACTTTTAATAAGGATATTAAAGAGGGCTGGGGCTCTGTCACCTATTTTAATGAGCAATACAGAGCGACAGGCGCAATAAGCACGGGAACTTTGATCGGATTTACTAGCGTATGGAAAAAGGTTGAATTTGAGAGTGTAAAGCTGTTATTGTTTGAACCGGTTGGAACAGGACAAGGCCAAGGCAAAGACCTCCAAATCCTGGCTCCGGCCACCGATTACAATAGCGCGCTTGCCCTTTCCGAGCAGTATAAAGAGCGGGGGCAGTATTAGTCCCATGAAAAAATAGAGCGAAGCATGCGATTGCCGCTAGGGCAGCCCGCAAGCTTCGCTCTTGTTTGTTTCGCGGCTATTTGCTACAATATTTATTGTAGTTTAGTAAATTTATTAACTAAATTTTATGAATGAGGCATTTATGGCTACAATCAAACAAATTGCAAGCGAAGCGGGCGTCTCGCCTGCGACGGTATCGCGGGTGCTGAATAACGATTTGTCGCTGAGTGTCAGCGAAGAGACGCGCAGCCGCATCTTTAGTATTGCCGAACAGCTGCAATATAAGCCGGCGCGCCTCAAGCGAATGAAACAGGATCAGCTGCTCTCCACGATAAAGGTTGGTCTCGTTATGTGGTCGACGCTTGAAGACGAGCATAGCGATCCGTACTTTGGCGCCATCCGGCGCGGCATTGAAACCCGCTGCGAGGAGCTTGGCATCGGAATCGACAAGGTTATCCGCGGTGTTCTGAAGTCCGAAGCATCGCCGCTTTCGGAGCTGGACGGGCTTATCGTGGTGGGATCCGTTGACGAACAAGAGATTCACCGGCTGTATCCGCGCAAGGACAGAGTAATCTTCGTCAATCACGATCAGACGCCGGATGATTGCGACTCCGTTCAGCTTAACTTTGGTCAAGCGATGAAGGAAGTGCTTCGTCATTTGTACGAGCTGGGGCATACGGAGATTGGTTTCATCGGAGGCAGCTCGAATCCCGACCTGCATGGCGAGGAGGGACAGCACGAGGATCCTCGGACCAGGCTGTTCGCCGAGCTGCAGCAGAAGCGGGGCATTTACAACCCCGAGCTGATGGTTTTGGCGGATTGGTCGTCGAACGGCGGATATGAAGCCATGCTTCGGATGCTGGACGAGGGGCACCGGCCTACGGCTTGCTTTGTTGCCAGCGATCCGATGGCGGTTGGCGCGATTCGCGCCCTTCATGAACGCGGTCTTCGCGTTCCGGAGGATATGGCGGTCATCGGCTTCGACGATATCGAGGTATCCGCCTTCCTTACGCCGCCGCTTACAACCGTGCGCGTCCACACCGAGCTGATGGGCCGGACAGCCGTGCAGCTGCTGCTTGAACGAGTCGAGGGAAGAGAAATCGCCTCGCACATTACGATTAACACGAAGCTCATTGTTCGGGAGAGCAGCGGAACGAACCGGTAATTGATTATTTCTATTATGAGGAGGAACATAACCATGGCCATTATTTACGATCAGGAATCCCGCGTATTTCATCTGCAATCGAAAAACACAAGCTACGCGTTTCAAATTCTGAAGCAGGGCTATCCCGCTCACATTTATTGGGGGAAAAAGGTAAGAGGCCTGCAGCTTAACCGTCTGCTACAGATCAAAGAAAGAGCGTCCTTCAGCCCGAACCCGGACCAGAACCAGCTGGACCTGTCTTTGGATGCGTTGCCGCAGGAGTACCCTTCCTATGGAGCAACCGATTTCCGTTCGCCGGCTTACCAGGTGAAGCTGCCAAACGGCTCGACGATTCTGGAATTGACCTACCACTCCCATGAAATCTACAACGGGAAAAAGAAGCTCGAAGGCCTGCCGGCTGTGTATGTCGAGTCGGATTCGGAAGCGCAGACGCTTGAGCTGACGCTGAAGGATGACCTGACCGGGCTTGCGGCGGTATTGTCCTATACGGTATTCGAGGAGCATGACGCGATTACGCGTTCCGTGAAATTCATGAATAACGGCGAGATGACGCTGGATCTGCAGCGTGCGCTTAGCATGAGCGTCGATTTTGTCCATGACCGCTTCGAAATGCTGCAATTGTCCGGCGCGTGGGCGCGCGAGCGTTACGTGCACAAGCGGAAGCTTGAGCCAGGCATGCAATCCGTCGAGAGCCGCCGCGGTTCCTCCAGCCATATGCAAAATCCGTTCCTCGCTCTGCTAAGCGAAGGCGCAACCGAGGATCATGGCGATGTTTACGGCGTTAACCTGGTATACAGCGGCAGCTTTATCGCGGGCGTTGAGGTAGATCAATACCATTCGTCGCGTTTGTTTATCGGCATTAATCCATTCGACTTCAACTGGAAGCTGGAAGCCGGAGCGCAGTTCCAAACGCCGGAAGCGGTTATGGTCTTCTCATCCGAAGGACTTGGCGGCATGTCCCGCACTTATCACGAGCTGTATCGCACAAGACTGGTTCGCGGGGAATTCCGCGACAAGACCCGTCCAATCCTCGTTAACAACTGGGAAGCGACGTACTTCAACTTCAACGCGGACAAAATCGAAGCGATCGCTACGGCGGGCAAAGAGCTTGGCATCGAAATGTTTGTACTCGACGATGGCTGGTTCGGCAAACGCAATAACGATACAACGTCGCTTGGCGACTGGTTTGTTGACAAGAACAAGCTGCCGAACGGACTTGAGGATCTGGTTGCCCGGGTAAAACGTCTGGACATGCAGTTTGGCTTGTGGTTCGAGCCCGAGATGATCTCGCCGGAGAGCGAGCTGTACAAGGCGCATCCGGACTGGTGCCTCCATGTGGAAGGCCGCCGCAGATCGCAAGGCCGCAATCAGCTGATTCTCGACTTCTCCCGCCAGGATGTAAGAGACTACATCGTGAAGACGGTATCGGATATTCTGTCGAGCGCGCCAATCACTTACGTGAAATGGGACATGAACCGCAACATGACGGAGATCGGTTCCGCTCTGCTGCCCGCTGACCGTCAGCGCGAGACGGCTCACCGCTACATGCTGGGACTGTACGAAGTGCTCGAGACGATTACTTCTTCGTTCCCGCATATTCTGTTCGAGAGCTGCTCGGGCGGCGGCGGACGTTTCGATCCGGGTATGCTGTACTATATGCCGCAAACCTGGACCAGCGATAACACCGATGCGGTATCCCGCCTGAAGATCCAGTACGGTACAAGCATCGTTTATCCGATCAGCACGATGGGTGCCCATGTATCGGCGATCCCGAACCATCAGGTTGGCCGTAAAGCATCCCTTGAAACCCGCGGCAACGTAGCTTTGTCCGGCAACTTCGGCTATGAGCTGGACCTTACCGTGTTTACGGAAGAAGAGAAGGAAGCCGTGAAGAAGCAGGTTGCCCTGTACAAAGAGGTTCGTCCTCTCGTGCAATTCGGCGATTTCTACCGTCTGCTCAGCCCGTTTGAGGGGAACGAGACGGCTTGGATGTTTGTCTCCAAAGATAAGAGCGAAGCATTTGTCATTTACGTATCCGTCCTTCAAGAGGCCAATCAGAAGCTGGACCGTCTCCGCCTGAAAGGGCTTGATCCGAACTTTGATTATGTACTGGACGGAGAAGAAGGCGCATTTGGCGGCGACGAGCTGATGCATGCCGGCATCCAAGCGCCTCTGTTCCACGGCGATTATTCGAGCAAGGTATTCCGCTTCCGCGCTGTAAAATAAAGCGAAGCAATCCTGGAAGGACGGAGGTCCTTTCAGGATTTTTTATGTTTATAAGAAAGGTTAAATTTTACTGGCAAAGCATATTTATAGGACATTGATCGAGTACAATAAAAGGAAAAGAATAAAAGCCAAAGGAGGTTATGAGGAAGGTGAACATTCGCATACGCGGCTATTCGCTTGAACGGATTTTTACCGTGAAAAGCCTTGCAGCCTTGCTGATCGCTTTTATGCTGACGCCTTTGCTGCTAACGGTACACGCGATGCTCCAGGAGAGGTATTCCCAGGCTGTCATCGAGGATCATCTATTCTCGCGTGATGGTTACCGGATTACGGGGCAGCAGCAGTCGGTGAAGCTGGATTTCCGGATTGATCCGGCCTATATTCCGAAGAAGCAGGGCGATGTGTTCGAGCTGCATAAGCTTATCTATAACCGCAATCATACGAAGATTTACCTGGAGACGGTTGCCTGGTACAACCCGCCTCAGAATTCGGATAATATTTATATCGCGTTGAAGCTTGATCCTACTTATCTATACGGCAAAGGCAGCTTTGTAACCGACGCTATATTTCATGACGATCATTCCTTCAGCAGCGTCCTGTTTATGCCGGATTATTACGCCGATAACGGCGCCAAGCTTCCGATTAATGACGGGAACGGCAGAAACAGCGCTTTTATTCCCGTGGAGCAGCTTGGGGATCTTGATGGCGGGCTAACGCTGAGGTTTGAAGGGTTTAACCTGGTGAAATACGAGCGTGAGTAAGGGAAGGAAGACTATCGCCCAGCGGTGCCTAGCTACGTTGTATGAAAGGCAATATATTTAACCCAATCAGCTAATGAGGTAGAGTTATGTTGAACGTTATGCAGGATATATGCAGCCAAACCGGTAGCAGAAGCGTATTACGGGCAAATATACTGTAAAAAATGCAACGAAGCAGCGGTTTCGGTTCAATTTGGTTGCGTTATACTGCATTTCATACAGTCTGCCAGCAGAACTTGTGAGGAGTATGGAAGGAGAGAGTCGAATGATCATCCAACGGTTAGAGCTGTATACGCATAAAGTACCGGAGCAAAAAAGCTTTTACACCGGGTTGCTGGGCATGCCGTTAATAGAGGAAGCGGAAGACTCCTTCACCGTGCTGGCCGGGCATACGAGATTAACGTTTAAGCAGGCTAATGAAAGCTATGTCTATCATTTTGCTTTTAACATTGAAGAGAACAAGCTGGGGTCGGCGGTTCGCTTTGTGCGTGAACGAACTCAGCCGCTTAGCGACGGGCAGGAAGTGATATTCCGCTTTGAAGCTTGGAATGCCCATGCCTGTTACTTTTATGATGCCGCGGGTAACATCGTGGAATTTATTGCGAGGCATAATCTTGCCAGCCAAGCGGAGGGACCGTTCTCCATCGAGGATGTGACGGGCGTCAGCGAGCTGGGCATGCCGGTAGCGGACGTGCCGACGGCTGTCCGGTATTGCCGGGAGGAGCTGGGTCTTGAGCCATGGCGAGGCAACGGAGCGGATTTTCAGCCCGTTGGCGATGAGCATGGCTTATTTATCGTTGCCTCTCTGGACCGATCCTGGTTCCCGACGCAGACCCAAGCGGAGGCAGCGCCTTTTACGATCACGATAGCGGGCTCGCTAGACCGGAGATCCGTTATTCCGGGCTATCCCTACGAGATCATTCTCTCAAGCTCTGCCGAATAAGGTAAGCCCTGTTCCCGGAACAGGGCTTTTTTATGCCCTTTCCCTTCATTGAAATTGCTTCTTGTATTCGCTTGGCGGAATGCCTACGGTGCTGCGGAAAATTCGGCTGAAGTACAGCGGGTTGTCGTAGCCGACAACCGCCGCGACCTCTTTCACATGAAGCGAAGACTCCGACAGCAGCTTTTTTGCTTCATTTATCCGAATCTCGGTAATATACTTCATCGGCGTCATGCCGGTCACTTCCTTGAACTTGTGAATAAACCGGAATACGCTCAAGGAGCATTCGCCCGCCAGTTCGGATATGCTTAAGGAATCGCTGTATTTTTCATGGATGTAAGCAATCATCTGATTAATGTCGGGATGCCGTCCCTGGGCTCCCGGCTCCTCCGCCGTTTGCAGCCTTCTGCCCAGCAGCGCAAGCATTTCGAGCAGATAAGCGTTAACCATATGGCTGCCGAGAGGCCGGTGGCTATTCAGCTCCTGGATCATTTTTTTAAACAAAGCCGTCACTTCATCCAGGATGCCAACCGTGTGAACGGACTGCTGGAGCAGGCCGAATTGCTGCAGGTAATCATATGCGCTGTAGCCGGTAAAATGAATCCAATACACCTCCGTGCCGTCCTCGGCCTGATAGCTGTAATGCTGCGGCTGACCCGGCGTGTAGACGACCAGGCTGCCGCTTGGCACCTCGATCGTCTCGTTATGGAATCGAAAGCGGCCTTTGCCGCCCGTGATATAGATCAGTTGATAATCTACCCGTCCATGCTCGCGATTGCGCGACAGGCTTCTCGTCTGCAGCCTTTGGTAGCCGCACCAGTTAACGGCCAGAAATTGCTCTGTATCCTCAATACCGCGCTCCTGCCAGCCGTGGGCATCACCGGATATACTGATCACAACGCGTCACTCCCGGAACAACAATTTTGTGTATGTTTACAGCAATTTGATTCATTCTATATTCCCTATTATAGCTCTATAATCTAGGTGAATCGCAATTAAGGGCATGCGAAAGGGGAAAGACGATGAACAAGGGGCGTATCATTAACCATATCAATTTGAATTGGAAATTCCATAGAGGCGACGAGCCTCGTGCCTGGTATAAAGGCTTAGACGATTCCAATTGGCGTCAGGTTACTCTTCCTCATGACTGGTCGGTCGAAGAGCCGTTCTCGGAGGAGCATTCCAGCGGAACAGGCTATCTGCCAGGCGGTATCGGCTGGTACAGAAAAGCTATTCATCTCCCGCAGTCCCTGCAAGGCAAGCGTGTCTATATTACTTTTGAAGGCGTTTACAACAACTCGCAGGTATGGTGCAACAGCTATTATATCGGAAAACGGCCATACGGCTATAGCTCTTTTACTTATGATATAACGGATTTTGTCTCATTTGGAGACCGGGAAACGATGATTTCGGTAAAGGTTGACCATAAGGATATTGCCGATTCCAGATGGTTTACGGGATCGGGCATTTACAGGGACGTATACGTGACGGTTACCGATCAGGTCCATATCGATACGTACGGCGTGTTTGTGACCACGCCCGTCGTATCGGAAGAGCAGGCTGAGGTAGCGGTTAACGTGAAAGTGGCGAACGGTTATGCCAAGGATGAGCTGGTGGAAATAAAGAACACGCTTCTGGATCAGGCGGGGCAAGTTGTTCAGACGGTGCGCGGCAGCATGACCGTTCCGGGCGATTCCGCGAAAGAAACGGAGCAGACGCTGATTGTCGCAAATCCAAAGCTGTGGTCGCCGGACAGCCCTTATCTTTACACGGTCAGAACGGAGATCCTGCGCGACGGCGAGCTGATCGATCATGTCGAAACGCCTGCCGGCATCCGCTGGTTCGAATTCGATGCGGCGAACGGCTTTTTCCTTAATGGCGCGAATATGAAAATGAAAGGCGTATGCGTGCATCACGATGCAGGCGCTTTAGGCGCCGCCGTTCCGGCAAAAGTCTGGGTCCGGAGGCTTGAAGCGCTGAAGGAATTGGGCTGCAACGCGATCCGGATGAGCCATAATCCGCCGGCTTCCAATCTGCTGGATTTATGCGATCAAATGGGTTTCCTTGTTATCGACGAGGCGTTTGACGAATGGGAGGGCGTGAAGAACAAATGGTCGACGGGCCATAACGTGTACCCGCCGAAGCATTTTGGCTATTACGAGGATTTCCCGCAATGGGGCGAGATCGACTTGAAGGAAATGGTGCTGCGCGACCGCAACCATCCGTCGATTATCATGTGGAGCATAGGCAATGAAGTGGATTATCCGAACGACCCGTATTGCCATCCTTATTTCGAGACGATGACCGGCAACAACGATGCCAACAAGCCGGCTGCGGAGCGGCAATACGATCCGAATAAGCCCAATGCGGAGCGTCTTGCGGTTATCGCAAGGCGGCTTGCGAAGGCGGTTAAGGAATGCGATACGACAAGGCCGGTAACGGCTGCGCTTGCTTTCCCGGAGCTGTCCAACCTGACCGGTTACGCGGAAGCGCTTGACATTGTCGGCTACAACTACAAGGAGCATCTGTACGAGGAGGATCTCCGGAAATTCCCGGACCGGGTTACCTACGGCAGCGAGAACGGCTCGAGCCTGCAGGCCTGGCTTGCGGTTCGGGATAACGATGCGATCAGCGGGCAGTTCATCTGGACCGGCATCGATTATTTGGGCGAAGCCAAGGGCTGGCCCGTGCGCGTAGCCGGAGCCGGGTTTATGGACACGGCGGGCTTCAAGAAAACAAGCTATTATTACCGCCAAAGCTTGTGGAGCGACAAGCCCGTTGTTTTCCTTGCCGCAATCAAAGCGGAGGAATCGGAGAAGGGCTCGAGAAGATGGACCGGCGGCGTGCCGCATTGGAACTGGGACGCCGGTGATCAGCTCAAAGTGAGCTGCCATACGAACTGCGACGAGGTGGAGCTGTTCCTGAACGGCCGGTCGCTTGGCGCGAAGAAGCTGGCGGATGCGCCGGAGCTGTACTTGACCTGGGAGACCGCCTTCGAGGAAGGAACATTGGAAGCGGTGGCGAAAGGAAAAGATGGCGAAACCCATACTTGCGTGCTTCAAACGGTAGCCGAGGCGGCTCAGCTGCAGCTGCAAGCGGATACCGCCGAGCTTCAGGCCGACGGGCTGGATATTGCCCATATCGAGATCCGGATTACGGATGGCGAGGGTCGTCCCGTCTACCTGGCCGATCATCCGATCGCGGTAACGGTTGAAGGGCCTGGCGAAATTATCGGGCTGGAGAATGGCGATATTCAAGATCTCGAGCCCTACAGCTCGCGGGTACGCAAAGCCCATCGCGGCAAGCTTCTCGCTTATGTACGAGCAACAACCGAAGCCGGGGACCTTGTTGTCACGGCGGCGGCGGAGGGACTTCAAGCCTCCAAGATAACGATCAAGGCAATCGACGTCACGGAAGCCGTAAATGCGTAAGCGGGCAAAGATCAAGATCACCTGAAATTCATATCCTGGGAGGCCTCAATCACATGAACGCTTTTAACGGATTAGGTATGGGACTTGGCAATTTGGCGAGAGTTTCGAATGCGGTATCGAGATCGATTTCTCCGGAAAATTTTACGGGCGAGAAGGGCAAGGGCGCCATGGCGTCCGAAGGGACGGGCGCTCATGCGGCCCGCGACCTTGGCGTTGGCTGGAAGGTATCTCCTTCGGTCAGCATCGCGGGCCATCAGGAGTTTACGATGGGGGTTATCGACGGGCCGGGCGTCATCCAAAACATTTGGCTGACCTGCTCGCATCAGGTTGTAAGATCGCTTATTTTCAAAATTTATTGGGATGATGAAGAAGATCCTTCCGTATACGTGCCGGTCGGCGATTTCTTCTGCAACGGCTGGGGCGAACGCGCGCTTGTGAATTCGCTGCCGATTTCGGTTAATCCGGCGGGCGGCTTCAACAGCTATTGGGAAATGCCTTTCCGAAAGAAAGCGCGTATTGTGATGCAGAACCTGTCGCATGAATCCACGATTCTGTATTATCAGATCAACTATACGCTGACGGACGTTCCTGATGATATGGCTTATTTTCATGCCCAATGGCGCCGCAGCAATCCGGTTTCCTACAAGGATGTCCATACGATTGTTGACGGCATTAAAGGTAAAGGGCATTATGTCGGCACTTATCTCGCCTGGCAGGTGAACAGCAATAACTGGTGGGGAGAGGGCGAGGTCAAGTTCTACATGGACGGCGACAAGGATTATCCGACGATCTGCAGCACGGGAACGGAGGATTATTTCGGCGGTGCCTGGAACTGGGATATGAACGGGCAGTACGTGACTTATTCCACGCCGTTCCTCGGGATGCATCAAGCGATTAAGGCGGACGGCTTGTACAAGGCGAATCAGCGCTTTGGCATGTACCGGTTCCACGTCATGGACCCGATCCGTTTCGAGGAGGATCTGAAGGTGACGATCCAGGCGCTTGGCTGGCGCTCGCATGGACGTTATCTGCCGCTGCAGGACGATATCGCTTCCGTCGCTTACTGGTATCAGCTGGAGCCGCATGCGGACCATCCGCCGATGCCGGGCATTGACGAGCTCGAAATTATTTAGGCTGTAAAATATGAGGCTGGCCCCGAGTCATTGGACTCCTGGGCCAGCCTTTTCTATATGTGGAAAACGATTCAATAACCGCTGCCGATGCCTTGATAATAATACCCTATCGCGCGCATCCGCTTGGCATCCATCATATTGCGCCCGTCAAAGAAGTTGGGCCGCTTAAGGAGTTTCTTCGCTTTCTTCCAATCCAGCTGTCCGAACTCGGGCCACTCGGTGCATAATATAATCGCTTCCGCTCCTCTTAAGGCTTCTTCTGCCGAGGAATAGACCTTCACAGCCTTGTAGGATGGCTGCCCCGGTAAAGCCGCAATAGGATCGTATAGCCGAACGTTTGCCTGTTCGCGCAACAATTGATCGATGATCCGTATCGCCGGCGCTTCCCGGATATCGTCGGTATCCGGCTTGAACGCAAGCCCCAATATCGTAACGGTTTTGCCCGCAAAGCCATCCAGCCGTCTCCTTGCTTTCTCAAGCAAATAAGCGTATTGCGTGCGGTTGACCTCTATGACCCCCTCCAAAATACCGAGATTTACATGATGCTTTCTCGAAGTCGTAACGAGTTCCGATACGTCTTTGGGAAAGCAGGAGCCGCCATACCCCAGGCCGGCTTGCAGAAAGCTTGACCCGATCCGGGGATCCAGGCCCATTCCTTCGGCAATGACCTTTACGTTGACCTCCAGCTCGTCGCAGAGTCTCGCAAGCTCGTTCATATAGGAGATTTTGGTGGCAAGGAACGAATTGGAGGCATACTTGATCAATTCCGCGGTTCTCGGCGTAGTCACAATCCAGGGGCATGCAAAAGACCAATAAAGCTTCTGCAGCTGCTCTGCCGCCCTCTGGCTATCGGTACCAATAACGATGCGGTCAGGCTTCAAAGCATCTTCGACAGCCTTGCCTTCCCTAAGAAATTCGGGATTGGAAGCGACGTCGAAGGGATAGGACGTTTGCTGCGCCGCCGCTATCCACTTTTTGATTTGCTCTTGGGTTCCGACGGGCACGGTGCTTTTGGTGACGACAAGTTTATAACCATTCATGGAATGCCCGATATCCTCGGCGGCTTGCCTAATGTAGCGCAGGTCTGCGCTTCCATCCGGCAGCGAAGGGGTTCCGACGCAAAGGAAAATAACGTCATGCTCTTTAATAACGGTTTCTTTATCGGTCGTAAACCGCAAGCGGCCGCTTCGCACATGCCTCGCAATGAGGTCTTCAAGGCCGGGCTCGTGAAAATGCAGGCGTCCTTTCTTTAGCCGTTCGATTTTGCCCGCATCGATATCAAGTCCCGTTACCTGCCAGCCGATCTCGGCAAACACCATGGCGGTCGTGGCTCCCACATAACCCGTACCGATAATCAGAATTTTCAAGGCTTATTCACCTCTTTATCGATGAGTACACCAGCGACAACGGAATGTTCGCCGATAATCACATTGTTAATAGGGAAGGAGAGATCTTTCATATGAACGCCATTCAAAATGATGCTGTTCTCGATTTGAATGTTTTCTAGTCTGGAGCCTGCTCCAACCGAAACATAAGGACCGATCCGGCAATCCTTCAGGACGCAATCTTTATCGATCGATACCGGCTCTACGATCGTGCAGCGCTCCATCCGGACAGAGTCGTGAACCTTTATCTTGCATGTCCCCGCGTCCAGCAGCTTCCGATTGGCCAGCAGCCAGCGTTCCTTCGTACCGACGTCGATGTTCAGTTGGTCGGTGACATGATAAGCAACGGCATGCCGCTGCTCGATTAACCACTGAATCGCATCCGTTATTTCGTACTCGCCCCGCTTGGAGGGGGTTATTTCGTTTACGGCGCCAAAGATTTCCTTCGTAAAAGCGTAGCCTCCTATTACCGCCAAATTAGACTTCGGATGCTTCGGTTTTTCTTCCAGGCCAACGATACGCGAATCTTGAATCTCCGCGATGCCGTAATCCTGCGGGTCCTCGACTTCCGCGAGCAGCAGGGATGCTTGTACCCCGCCATGCTCGACATCGTTCTTCAGAGCGGATAACGGAGCGGAAATCAAATTATCTCCCAGAAGGAGCAGAAACGGCTCGCCTGCCAAGTAGTCCTCCGCTTGTTTTAGCGCATTCGCGATTCCCTTGGGCGTATGCTGATAGATGTACGTAATCGCGACGCCAAACGCTTCTCCCTCGCCGAATTGCCCGCGAATGTCGGTCTCCTGGGACGGATGGATGACTATGCCGATACGATCTATTCCAAGCTCCGTTAATTTCATGATTGATAATTGCAACAGGGGCGTATTTGTGACAGGGATAAGCGTCTTCGGCCGATTATTGGTAAACGGGTATAAACGGCTTCCTTTCCCTGCACAGAGAATCAATCCCTTCAACAGCTTCTCACCTCTTTCTATCAACTTCTATTATTCTATTAAAATGATTTGCACTTGGTATGGGCGTATACTGCACGCGGCATTAAAGTGGGTTGCCGTTATTGGTGAAAGCGCCGTGCCCTGCACAGATGTCCATTCATATCCTACAAGGAATGCCTATGGGAAGATTTGACCTAAGGAGTTGAGAGGCGTTTGAGAATTGTTCAAATATCGACGAATACGATTCCCGTACCTCCGAAGGATTACGGGGGCACGCAGCGCGACGTGCATTATTTAACGGAAGAGTTGGTCAACCGGGGGCATGAAGTGATTCTGTTTGCCAAGAAAGGTTCAACCTCGAATGCCACCCAAACGTTCGAATACGAGTCGGATGATCCGAAAAAACAGCTGGACTTCATTATAAAAAATCTACCGCCTGACGTGGATATCATTCACGATCACTACGGGATCGTCGCGAAGGCGAACCCGCCTATTCCGACAATCTGCAACTCCCATTCCAAAGGAATCAAGGGAGACGTACAGCTTCGGGTATACGTCAGTAAATTCATTCTCCGCAAATACGGGAAACGCAAGGGCTATGCCGTCCATAACGGCATCCGCATGGAGGATTACACCTACACGAAAGACAAACAAAATTACCTGCTCTTCATGGGACGATTGATTAAGGAAAAAGGCGTCCACCTCGCCATAAAGGTTGCCAAAAAAACGGGCATGCGGCTTATCATTGCCGGCACGATGAACGACAAAGCCTATTTCAACGCGAAAATCAAACCGCATCTGGGCAAGAAAATCAGCTATATCGGCCCCGTCGGAGGAGACCGCAAACGCGAGCTGCTCGCCAACGCAAGCTGCGTCCTGTTCACGTCGACCTGGGATGAACCCTTCGGACTGGTCCTCATCGAATCGCTGGCCAGCGGAACGCCCGTGCTAGGTTTCAAGAAAGGCGGCGTTGCGGAGGTGCTTAAAGGAATGCCTCAGCTCCTATGCAAAACGACATCCGAGATGGCAAGGAAGGTTAAATACCGCAAGAAGCTGCTGCCGAGGTCCAGCGAATGCAGACGTTATGCCAGATCCCGTTACTCCGATCGGATCATGACGGACGGATTCTTAAATTTGTACCAGAAGATCATCGATAAAAAATTGTACAAAATCAAAAAAAATACATTGTGGAACCGACGCGAAGCCAAGCTGCTGGCTGCGCCGAAGGGAGATGACATGTAAGATGATCACCGTAATCGCGTGTACGATGAGATCCGAATTCATGGATAATGTCTTCGATAATTACGATCGGCAGGTTTGGAAGGACAAACAGATGATTATCGTCCTCAATAACGACAAGATGGATATCGAGCTCTATCAGGAGCGGGCAAACCAATATCCGGAGAACGAAGTGAGGGTGATCCAGCTTCCCCAAGAATACAAGCTTGGCAAATGCCTGAACCACGCCATTAACATGGCCCAAGACGGCATTATCGCCAAGTTTGACGATGACGATTACTACGGACCGAAGTTTTTGCGCGAGACGGCGCGGGCAATCAAAAGCGGCAAAGCGTCCATCGTGGGCAAACATACCTCTTACATTTACTTTGAAGCAACTCGTTCGCTGATGGTTTTCCGCAAGGGGGGCGAAAGGAAATACACGCGCAGCATCAAGGGAGGCACGCTGGTCTTCCGGAAATCGGTCTGGAAGCGCGTCCCGTTTCCCGAGTTCAAGAAGGTCGGCACGGATTCCGGCTGGGTGGGGCGGTGCATCCGCAGAGGCTTCCGCGTGTATTCCGTATCCAAGCGGCACTATGTGTGCATTAGAAGAAGGAATACGAAAAGCCATACGCAAAAGAAAAGCACGCGCCTGTACATGTCGCACTGCAGGCTTGTTCGCAAGACGAAGCATTACAGACGTTACGTAAACTAGGGGATTGGCCGCGAAAGCCGAAGCCGTAGGATTATCGGCTTTGCAGGAGAGCATTTACAATGACCATGCAAAAAAGCAGACGGGGCCCGTCTGCTTTTATTTGTGCTCAGACACTTCTTTGCCCCTTTCGAAGATCACGCGGCGAAACGCCCCGCAGCTGGCGGAACAGCTTCGAGAAGCTGTTAATGCTGCTGCAGCCGATCTCGGCGGCGATGTCGGTGACGCTCATCGATGTGTTTTTCAGCAAATATTCCGCTCTATTAATGCGGTTAATATTCATGTATTGCACAAACGTCTGCCCCGTAACCTTCTTGAACATCCGGCAGAAATGATACGGACTCATATGGACAAACGAGGCTGCTTGCTCGACGGTTACGCGCTCGGCGACGTCGGATTCCAGGCGGGTGAGCAGCTCCTTGAAGCGGTCGGTTCTCGCGCGGAACGCGTTCATCTCGGAATCGCTGCGCTGCATGACGGTAAATTCCCGGCTAAGCCAGGTGAAGAGCAGCTGGCAGTAGGATCGGACCGCAAGCTCGTAGCCGCGGGGCTTCCGTTCGAATTCTCCGGCTAACTGCAGCGTTGTATGCTTCAGCAGCGGATACATCGGGTCTGTCTGCCCGATCCGGTTCGCAATCATGGACATGCCATTCGTATACGGAGCGACCAGATCGACAATATGCGGTTCCTTCAGTCCAAGTATGGACGGGTTAAACACAAGCGCGTATATCGTAAACGGCTCGTTCGGCTGGAGAGAGGCCGCGGAATGGAGCTCGCCGCTGTTGACGAACAGCATGTCGCCCGGCTTGACCTTGAACGGCTGGCCGCCGATGGTATAGAGCACCTCGCCGCTTTCGACGTAGATGAGCTCGAAATGCTCATGCCAGTGGAGGGGCAGGGAGCAGCCGATTTCAAAGGTTGGATGAAATACGTTAATCGGCAGGGCCGGATCGGTCATAAGAGTATTCTCGTATAAATCGCTTCGCATAGGTACTGCCTCCGGCCAACAGATTAGCAAGATCGGGATAATAAACAACAAGAAGCATTAAGACATTAAACCGCGAACGTACTATATTGGTTAATGTTATCACAGAGAGAAGCTCCGGTGCTTATCGATTATTGGAGCAAAAATGGGTTAAACAGGCCGGGAGGTACGGGCAGCTATGGCTCACATCGAAAAAGACAGATCCATCTCTTTATACGCGCTTGCATGGCCTATCGCTATCGAGTTGATTTTACAATTTTTAATGGGAACCGTTGATTCCCTGATGGTCAGCCGCTTGGGGGACAATGCGGTGTCGGCGGTCGGCGTATCCAATCAGGTGATGCGTTCCCTGCTTACGATCTTTGTGCTTATCAACGGCGGGGCTGGAATCGTTATTGCGCGCAGATGGGGAGCGGGCGATCCTCATACGGCGAGGCGGGCCGCGGCAATGGCGATAAAAGTCGGGCTGATTGGCGGGGTACTGGTGAGTCTGCTGTTTGCTTTTGGCTCGGGTACAATCGTGAGCCTGATGGGGACGCCTGCCGAAGTCGTTCCGCAGGCGACGACTTACATGGCCTTTATCGGCGGCTGCTCTCTCTTGACGGAGCTTAATATGATGCTGACCGTGATGATCCGGAACACCGGCAATACGCGCGGGCCGATGATGATTGCCATCGGAATGAACGTCATTCACGTGCTGCTGAACTATGTGTTTATCTTTGGCGAGCTGGGCTTCCCGCAGATGGGGATTGAGGGGATCGGCATCTCGACGATTATCAGCCGATTGCTTGCGTGCGCGGTTGGCGTATGGCTCCTGCTCCGTTCGTTCCCAAGCCCGTTTGAGCGGAGCGACTGGCGCGGGTTTGACCGTCCGCTGCTCAAGGAGATGGTTGGCATTGGCCTGCCGAATCTGGGCAATGCGGCATCCTGGGGGTATTCGCAGATTGTCACGCTGGCAATCGTCTCATCGATGGGGGCGGCGCAGCTGGCGGCCTTTTCCTACTTCAACATCATCCAGCAGCTGCCTTGGCTGATTGGCAACTCCATCGGCATGGCCGTCCAGATTCAGTGCGGCCAGCTGTACGGCGGGAAAAGGTATGACGAGGTTTACCGGGCTCCGTACCGGGCTGCCATGATTGGCATGTTGCCAACCTTTGCGCTGGCCGTGCTGCTGTACGCTTTCGGGCATACGACAATCGGCTGGTTTACGTCGGATCAAGAAATAACCGGCATCCTGCTGCCGTTGTTCTTCTGGTGCATGATTTGGCAGCCGATGCGGACTTGGACGTATTCCTTTATCCAGTCCCTGACGGCAATTGGCGAGGCCAAGTTTGTCGCCATGAGCAGCATGCTTGGCATGTGGATCTTCGCGACAGGCGGCGCGTATGTGTTTGGCGTACTGCTCGATATGGGCATTATGGGGGCACTCTTGGGCTTGCTGCTTGATGAACTGTTCCGCGCCATCCTCGTCGGCACCCGTTGGATCCGCCGCCGCAAGCTGCCGAGGCGGCAGGAACCGTCTGCATCTGCGGTGCAGACGGTTGGCATGAACTAGAATAATGAAGCCACTTCTTCGGGAGTGGTTTTTTTGCGAGAACATTATTTTTAATTTCCATATAAAGGGGTCGGAGGATTTTGGTTGAATCTATAGTCAGATGAGGATGAGAGGAGAGAGCTTGTTTGAATTCAAAATCATTATTTTACATAGGTTCCTTGTTCCTGTTGGTTAGCGGTCTGATGTATTCGCTAGAGCGGTACTCCAACTATGAAATGGCTGGTCGTATTCAAAGCGGATACGCCATAAATTCAGGTTCAATCTTCACAGAGGATGTAGAAGTTAAACTGAGCGATAATGAGTTGGTATTACCTTTTATCGTAATTGGCGCTGCTTTTATTCTGCTAAGTCTCCTGCTTACATTACTGTCAGCTAGAAAAACGGAGAAGGATTAGGAGGCTCTTACTTGTCTTTGTTCTCTGATTTCCCGGAAAATCACGGCTTGTCTACGCAAGCGTTAATCGAACTATTCGCCCAAACCGAGCAGCGAGACCTGCAAGTTAACAGCTTTATGCTGCTGCAGGACGGAAAAGTAACGGCTGAGTATTGGCGGGAGCCTTACCGGAAGGACACGCCGCAGCTGCTGTATTCCTTAAGCAAAAGCTTCACGTCGATTGCCGTTGGTATCGCCTGGGACAAAGGTCTGCTTGAGCTCGATGAACCAGTCATCTCGTTTTTTCCGGACAAGCTGCCAGCCACGGTATCGCCGAATCTGGCACGCATGACCATTCGCCATCTGCTCTCCATGACCGCCGGCCATGATTTTAATCTTTATTCCGCCGTTGCGGCGGAGCAGGATTGGGTGGCTGCGTTCCTTGCGCAGGAAGTGGCGCTGGAGCCGGGAACTCATTATCTGTACAGCACGCATTCCACTTACATGCTCTCAGCGATCATCGAACGGGTTACAGGGCAGTCGCTTGTCGACTTCCTGATGCCAGCCTTATTCGAGCCTCTCGGTATACCAAGGCCGGTCTGGGAGACTTGTCCTCTTGGCATCACGGCGGGAGGCATGGGACTAAGCCTGACGACGGAGAGTGTAGCGAAGTTTGGCCAAATGCTTTTGAATAGCGGAGTGTACGGGAAGAACAGAATCGTCTCGGAGCGTTATCTGGAGCTTGCGACAACCGAGCAAAGCGATAACCGCATAGCCAATGCGGGGAAAATCGACTCCATGCAGGGCTACGGCTATCAGTTCCACCTGTGCCGCCGAGGCTGTTACCGGGGGGACGGCTCTTTTGGCCAAATGTGCTTTGTGGCTCCTAAGGAGAAGCTCGTTATCGCGATGACGGCAAGCTTCAGCAATATGCGCGAGCTGCAGCTCATGCTGGACCTTATTTATGAGCATATTTTTGATCGTTTGGAAAACAAAGAGCTGCCGGTGTCAGCGCCCGCATCGGACATGCTTCAGCAGCAGCTCAGCCGCCTGTCCCGGCTTCATATTCCGGTCGCCATGCCGATTCCGGGCGACGCCATCCTTCTATTAAACCGGAGATATGAATTGGCGGATAACCCGTGCGGGCTTCAGGAGCTCGCTTTCGTCGAGGGAAACGACGGGCAACAGATGGAGCTCCAGCTAATCTTCAAAGACAGCAAGCGGAACACGCGGCTGCCGTATTCTTTTGCCGGACCGGTCTATTCGAAATCCGTCTTTACAAAAGACCTCGCCGACCACGAGCAGACGGTTGTCGCCTATGCCGCATGGGAGACTGGCCGCCGGTTAAAGCTCACGCTCTATTATATTGAAACGCCTTATATCGTTACGTACACGCTGGGCTTCCCGGACGACAGCTCAATAGAGCTGCAGTTCCGCATCCATGTATCGCTCGATATTCCAGATTTCACAGCCGAAGGCACGCGAAGTCCATTCTCATTGCCGATATCCGGTTGACACCCAAAATCTCCATATTATATAGTAAAAGCAAGGCTTAGCACTCCAACATGGAGAGTGCTAACACAATCACACGATATTGGAAGGAGAACATCACACGAATGGAAAAGCAACAGTTCAAAGCGGAATCGAAACGGCTGCTGGAGATGATGATCAACTCCATTTATACGCAGCGCGAAATTTTCTTGAGAGAGCTTATCTCGAATGCCAGCGACGCGATTGATAAAATCTACTACAAAGCACTGACGGACGACCAACTGGTATTCAACAAAGAGAGCTATTATATAAAAGTAACGGTGGATAAGGATAACCGCAAGCTGATTCTCTCGGATACGGGGATCGGCATGACGCAAGAGGAGCTGGAAAACAACCTTGGCGTTATTGCGAAGAGCGGCTCGCTCGCGTTCAAGAAAGAGAACGAAGCGAAGGACGGCCACAACATTATCGGCCAATTCGGCGTAGGCTTCTACTCGGCGTTTATGGTGGCGGACAAGGTTGAGGTCATTAGCCGTGCGCTGGGCGCGGATGAGGCATTCAAATGGGAATCGGAAGGCGCTGACGGCTACACGATTACTCCTGCGGACAAAGCGGATGTGGGCACCGATATCATCATGACGATCAAGCCGAACACCGAGGACGACAATTACGACGAGTTCCTCGAAGAATACCGCTTGAGATCGATCATTAAGAAGTACTCGGACTTTATCCGCTACCCGATCAAGATGGATGTGAAGGGCCAGCGTCCAAAGGCGGACAGCGAAGGCGAGTTCGAGGAATACCAAGAGGAACAAACGATCAACAGCATGGTTCCGATCTGGCGCAAAAACAAAAACGAGCTGACGCAGGAAGACTACGACAACTTCTACTTCGAGAAGCGCTACGGCTTCGATAAGCCGCTGAAGCATTTGCATATCAGCGCGGACGGCGCGGTGGTCTACAATGCGATCCTCTTTATCCCGGAGAATACGCCATTCGACTACTACACGAAGGAATTCGAAAAAGGCCTGGAGCTCTACTCGAACGGCGTCCTCATTATGGACAAATGCGCGGACCTGCTGCCGGACTATTTCAGCTTCGTGAAAGGGATGGTCGACTCCGAGGATCTGTCGCTGAACATTTCCCGGGAGCTGCTGCAGCATGACCGTCAATTGCAGCTGATCGCGAAGAACATCAAGAACAAAATCAAGAGCACGCTGCAAAGCCTGCTTAAGGAAGAACGCGAGAAGTACGAAGGCTTCTACAAGGCGTTTGGCCGCCAGCTGAAGTTTGGCGTGTACAACGACTACGGCGCGAACAAGGATACTTTGCAGGATCTGCTTCTGTTCTACTCTTCGAAGGAGAAGAAGCAGGTTACGCTTGAAGAATACGTGTCCCGCATGCCGGAAGACCAGAAGTACATCTATTACGCGTCGGGCGAGTCGATCGAACGTCTCGAGAAGCTGCCGCAAGCCGAGATCGTAACGGATAAAGGCTATGAGCTGCTCTACTTCACCGACGATATCGACGAGTTCGCGATCAAGATGATCGGCACGCACAAAGACAAGTCGTTCAAAAACGTGTCCAGCGGCGATCTTGGCATCGAAGCGGACGAAGCGGAAAAGCAAACCGAAGAAGAAGCTAACGACAACAAGGATCTGTTCGCGGCAATGAAAGAAATTCTTGGCGACAGCGTGACGGGCGTCAAGGCTTCCAAGCGTCTCAAATCCCATCCGGTCTGCCTGTCTTCCGAAGGCGAAGTGACGATCGAGATGGAGAAGGTGCTGAAGGCGATGCCGAACGGCCAGGACGTGAAAGCCAGCAAGGTGCTGGAAATCAACGTGAACCATGACGTATTCAAGGCGCTGAAGGATGCTTACGCCACCGACAAAACAAAGCTGAGCCTCTATACCAGCCTGCTGTTCAATCAGGCGCTTCTGATCGAAGGCTTGACGGTGCAGGATCCGGTTCAGTTTACGAACGATATTTGCAAAATCATGCTGTAAAAATAAAAGGTCTCCGCTTTGCCTTCATTCGGGCATCGCGGAGACCTTTTTTCGTGAACGGTTTAGTTCTCGGGTTCGTCGTCTTCGGCGTACGAGCCGATTCGGTATTCGTCGGTCTTCTCGCCGTCCTCCCAAATTTCGACGAACAGCGCATCGCTGTTCTCGAAATCCTCCGGGTTCAGCGACTGTACCTTTTCATGGTCATCGCCGACGTATACATTTTCCATCCCGTCCTCCGAGAACGAGACAACGACGTAAATTTTCATGATTGCAGGCCCTCCAATGCAATTCTTTATTGAAGCAGTATACCATAAACGGCTTATCTCGCACCTGCCTTCATCATGAGATTATTGCCATAATTTGAATCAGCCCCGGAAAAATGGGTAATAGTAGTGGAAGAGTTAGGAACGGGGGGATTAAAGATGAAGTTTACGCCCGAGCAGAGGATTACGCTGCATGGTTTTAACAATTTGACGAAGTCGCTCAGCTTCAATATGTACGATATCTGTTATACGAAGACGAAGGAAGAGCGCGAGGCTTATATCGAGTACATTGACGAGCAGTACAATTCCGACCGGCTTACGAAAATATTGAAGCAGGTTGCCGACATCATCGGCGCGCATGTGCTGAACATTGCCAAGCAGGATTACGTACCGCAAGGCGCCAGCGTCACGATTCTGGTCTCGGAAGGGCCAATCGTGGAGGTACCGACCGAATCGACGTTTGACGAGTCGCCGGGTCCGCTTCCGGACAATGTCGTGCTGCAGCTGGACAAAAGCCATATTACCGTTCATACGTATCCGGAATATCATCCAAGCGAAGGGATTAGTACCTTCCGTGCCGATATCGACGTGGCTACCTGCGGGGAGATTTCGCCGCTTAAGGCGCTTAATTATTTGATTCATTCGTTTGATACGGACATTATGACGATCGATTACCGGGTTCGGGGTTTTACAAGGGACATTAACGGCAACAAGCTGTTTATCGACCATGACATCAACTCGATCCAGAATTACATTCCGGACGAAGTGATTGACCAATACGACATGATTGACGTAAACGTCTATCAGGAAAATATCTTTCACACCAAATGCAAGCTTCGCGAGTTTGATCTCAACAACTACCTGTTCGGGTATACGAAGGATAAGCTGAGCATGGACGAGCAGAAGGAAATTACGGAGCGTCTGACAGACGAGATGTACGAGATCTTTTACGGAAAAAATATTAAATGAGGTTATGGACCGGGGGATGAGCCATCTCCCGGTTTTTGGCGCGTCCCGGCAGCCGATTAAATTCTAAGGATTTATATAAGCTTTTTCCTCTATCAGGGCTTAGAATTCACCGGAATGAAACGCGCTCCGCCACCATTAAATGGCGAAGTCCGTTTCACCTTGTGGTATGATTAAGCAAATTCATGTTTATGGGGGAGAACGATTCATGGCATTAGAAATCGAACGCAAATTTTTGCTGGCCGTACCGTATGAGCAGCTGGAGGGCCGGATTCAGGTACGCTCCGAGCAGCGGATCGAGCAGACCTATTTGGCGCTGGAAGCCGACCAGGAGCTGCGCGTCCGCCGGATAACGGATGTGGACAACGGAGAGATTACATACACGCATACGTTCAAGAAGGGATTTGGCATTAAGCGCGAGGAAGTTGAATACGAGATCAACGAGGGGCTATACGAGCAGGTCGTAAAGGCGTTTGGCGCCGTTGCCCTGACGAAAAACCGGATTACGGCGGAATGGAACGGCATCGGAATCGAGATCGATATTTACGACCAGATTCAGCTTACCGTCCTTGAGGTGGAGTTCGATTCCGAGGAAGCCGCTCATTCGTTCGAGGCGCCGGAATGGTTCGGAGAGGACATCAGCAGCTCGAAGGAATACAGCAACAAGACCGTCTGGAAGCAGCTGCAGCGGAAGTAGGAGGCGATAGACATGAGGAAGCTTGTGTTTTTCGTCGGCGGCGCGGGAGCGGGGAAAACAACGCTGGCCAAGGCGCTTGCCCGTAAACGCGGCGCGGCGGTATTCGATATGGATACGATGCTGCGGCCTGCAGCCGTGCAAATTATGACGGTAGCCGGGCTGGACCCGAATGACCGCGATTCGGAAGACTATAAGAAGCTGTGCCGGGATCTCGGCTACCGGATTACGATGGATGCCGCGCTCGAAAATATCGGCGTTGGCACGGATGCCTTCGTCATCGGCCCGTTTACGAAGGAAATCGGCGATCCGTCCTGGATCGCGGAGGAGCTGGCTTCGGCCGGCGCTTCCCTGGACGACGTCGAGGTGAAGGCGGTTGTGGTCTATTTGCGGGATGAAGATATGCATTACAGCCGGATCGAGGAGCGTGGGCTTGCGACGGATCGATACAAGCTGGTGCACTGGGATTCCTTCGCCCGTTCGCTTGGGCGCAGAACGATTGCGTGGGAGCTTCCGGAATCGTCGGTGCTGTATTACGACAATTCGCGTCCCTTTGACGAAGCGGCTTTGGAGCGGCTGGAGGAGTTCGTGTATGGCGATGTTATTTGACCCAACCATCTTCGATAATTTGAAGGTCGCCTTGGAAAATCAGCTGTACGATCTGGACAATCTGGACGAACGGATTCGGGTCGTAAACCGCGTGGACCGGTTGGATATGGCCGTGATGGGGCGCGAGTTCGCCCTGCGATTCGTATTAGCCGGCACCGACCGGGAGAAGCGAATTGTCGGCGAAATCCGGCTGGATACCTCGCTCCGCGACCTGGCGACGGAGCTGCTGGAGCTGCAGGAAGGCGATCCGCCCGGCTGCAGTCTCCGCCTGCGGTTCCATCTGGCCATGCCGGACGCGGAAACGCAATGTCCGCGAATCGAAGCGGCCGTTAGGGAGCAATGGGGAACGGAGGTATCGCTTACCCAGACGCTTAGCTTCGTGTACGGAAGCGGGAGTGGGGGCATCCCCTTGTACGAGAACGCGGTGGAGCTGCGCTTCAACCGCCGCATTGACGAGGAGCAAATGAATGATTTGCCCGAGCTGATTGAGTATATGCTGCTTACGCTTGAGGCGCTGGAACGGCTCTAGAATATGGCAAAGCGAATACATACGCATACCTGATGACAGAGTGGCCGAGCATGATTCATGCTGGCCGCTTTTTTTGTGCCTGTCGCAAGTCGGAGCTTAATTCCGCTGTATAGCCGGACCGGTGGAACCTCTCACGAGCAGCTTGGTGGAGAGCAAGGTCTCCGTCTTGGGCTGCTCCGAATCGTTAAGTCTGCTGAGCAATCTTTCAACGGCGCAACGCGCGTAAAGATGAAGATCGACATCGACCGTTGTGATTGGCGGCGTGGCCAGCCTGGACAGGTAGCCGTTGTCGAAGCTGACCACGGATACATCCTCCGGCACGCGCAATCCCATCTGCTGCAAAGCCGAATTGACCATAAAGCCGAACCCGTCGTTAACGCAGAACCAGGCGGTTGGAAGATCGGTAATTCCCTCCAGGAGCTTTCGAATTTCTCCGCTTTCCTCCTTCGCCGTGGTTACGAGCCACTGTTCCTCAAGCTCGATTCCAAGCTCGAAAGCGGCCAGTCTCATCCCCTCGAGCCGTTCGTAATAGCTTGGCGAGACGCGGATATTTCCCATGTACCCGATTTTTCTGTGCCCCAGATTAGCCAGATGGCGGATTGCCTCGTACGCGCTAAACCGGTTGTTGGTCAGAATAGAGTCGGCAGCGAGATCCGGATGGTGATGGTCAATCAACACGGAAGGAATGCCGGTATCGAGAATGGCGCGAATATAAGGCGTCGTTATATGAGACAAAATAAGAATGCCGTCAACAGCGCGCTGCTGTAAAAAAGGCGGCAGCGTGAGGGAGGCTGCATCCTCCGGGCTGATGGATTGGATAATAAGCTCGATGCCCTTTTGTTTCAATTCCTTATCGACGCTCAGATAAATATCGCCGAAGAAGCTTTTCATGGAAAATGCATAATTCGAAGCGATTAGGGCGATCGTACGCGGAGCAGAATGCAGAGCTGCCGGCTGGTCGACCCGCTTGCTGTATACATAACCCATGTCGTCCGCCGTCTGCATAATCAAGCGGCGCGTCTCATCGCTTACGCCCGGTTTGCCGGTGAGCGCTTGAGATATGGAATTCTTGGACAAGCTTAGCTTGTCTGCGATATCCTGCATCGTTACTTTTCTGTTCACGAGGTCAACCTCCGTCGGGACTTTGATTTCGGCGCTGCGCGTAAGCGCGGAACGCTAAAATTGTGCTCGTTTTCTATAATTGTTCCCGTTCCTCGAAAGGGTGTCAAGCCGCACTTGCGGTATTTGAAAAGCGGGCGGGGAACGGTTTGTTCAATATCTATTGTAACGTTACAAATCAATTTAGTAAAGTAATTAGTAAGGTTGTTATGAAGGGGGATATCAAGATAATCACTTGACAAGGTCATTCTGACAGCGCATAATAAGGGTCGTAAACGCTTCCAGTTACTTTATGTCATGTGATGCAGCATGACGGGATTAATTTGTAATTATAAAATCATGTTTTTGGGAGGTCATTGTTCCATGAAGAAAAAAGCACCGGTTCTGCTTACCACTATCGTGGCGCTTGGAATGCTTAGTGCCTGCTCGACAGGCCAAGGCGGCCAGAATCAGACGGGAAACAGCTCGTCGAGCGAAGGCAAGGTTACGACTATCGAATTTTGGGCGGCTCCAAACCCGACCCAGCAAGCTTATTGGCAGGAGCTTGCCAAGGCTTACGAGGCAACAAACGACAAGGTGAAGATCAATGTCAGCGCCATTAAGGAATCGCCGACGTCCGAGGCCAGCATTCAATCCGCCATCGCGGCGAAGAGCGCGCCAACGATCTCCGAAAACATTAACCGCGGCTTCGCTGCTCAGCTGTCTAACAGTAAGGCGCTAGTACCGCTCGATACGCTGGAAGGCTACAACGATATTATTCAAGGACGCAACATGACCAAAACGATCGAGCCATGGAAGTTCGCGGACGGCCATCAATACGTGCTGCCGATCTACTCCAACCCGATGCTGTTCGGATGGCGCCTGGATGTTCTGAAGGAGCTTGGCTATAACGAGCCGCCGAAGACATACAGCCAAGTGCTTGAGGTGACCAAGAAGCTGAAGGCGAAATACGGGGATAAGAAGTTCCTGTGGGCGAAGCCGGATCTTGCCGATCCTACGGCCTGGAAGCGCTGGTTTGATTTCTACATGCTGTATGACGCGGCTTCGAACGGCAACAAGTTCATTGAAGGCAATCAATTCACCGGGGACGAGAAAGCCGGAACCGAAGTGCTTACCTTTGTAGACAACCTGCGCAAGGAGAACGGTCTTCTTTCCCGTCAGGTGACGGATCCGTTCGAGAACGGAACGGGCATCTTCACCGACGTTGGGCCGTGGACCTTCACAACCTGGGCAGAAAAATATCCGAACCTGAAGTTTAACGAAACGTACGCGCTTAGCATGCCTCCTGTACCGGACGACGTTGATCCTGCGCAAAGCAAAACGTTCGCCGATACGAAAGGACTTGTTATCTACGCTTCCGCAACGAAAGAACAGCAGCAGGCTGCGCTTGATTTCATCAAGTGGGTATATAGCGACGCGAATAACGATGCCAAGTGGTTCAAGCAGACCAATCTGCCGCCGGCGCGCGACGACCTGTCGACAAACGAATCGTTCAAGGCGATCCTTGGCGAGAAGCCTCAGCTGAAGCCATATGCGGATAACGTGCCAAATGCCGTGCCGCCGATGGATAATGCCAAATACAACGACCTGCAGACGATTATTGGCGAGCAGGCATTCAATAAAGTCGTCAAGGGCGAAATCGCCCCAACGGAGGGCTGGGCGGCCATGAAGTCCGCTTTGGAAAAAGCCCTGAAGTAAGGGAGGCTCCTGCTCATGGACCAACGCAATAACAAGCTGGGCTGGTTATTTACCAGCCCTTATCTCATCTATTCCTTGATCTTCTTTTTCGGGCCTCTGATCTGGTCGTTCTTCCTGTCTATCACGGACTGGGACCTGATTGCCCCGACCTTCAATTTCGTAGGCTTCGCCAATTTTATGGACGCTTTGCAGGATTCGAGCGTGCATGCGGCTTTTTGGAATACGTACAAGTTCATGATGATTTTTGTTCCGCTCGTTACCGTATTGGCGATTGGTGTGGCGGTGCTCGTGCACGGATTGAACCGGTTCAAAAGCTTGTTCCTTATCGGGTTCTTCCTGCCTTACCTGAGCTCGGGCGTAGTTAGCGCGCTGATCGTAAAAGGCTTGCTTTCCTATACGAGCCCCGTAAACGTCTCTCTGCGAGGCATCGGGCTGGATATCAACTGGCTGGGGTCGCCGTTTTCGGCGCTCTGCGTGGTAGGGGCGATTCTTGCCTGGAAATTCACGGGCTATTACGCGCTTATCATTACTTCGGGTCTTGAGAGCATCGACAAGGAAGTGTACGAAGCCGCCGCGATTGACGGCGTGAAGGACAGCCAACGGTTCTGGCGCATTACGCTTCCGCTGCTTTATCCGTCGCTGTATACGACGCTTATTCTGGCGTTTGGCGTTACCTTCGGCATCTTCACCGAGGTGTATCAATTGACGGGAGGCGGACCGGGGCACGCGACTAACACGTGGCAGATGGAAATATTCAAGCAGGCGTTCCAGAACATGCAGGTCGGCTACGCATCCGCGGTAGCGCTGCTGGCTTCGGTGGCGACGTTTATTTCCATCTTCATTATCCGCAAAATTTTGGAGATTTGGGGGAAGCGCAATGGTTGGGTCTAAAAAGCACAGCGGTACGAGAAAAGCTGTTCGATACGGAATCGCGGCCGTGCTTCTGCTCATTATGGTGTATCCGTATCTGTATATGGTACTCAGCTCCTTCGCGGATTGGACGCAGATCGACAAGCAGCTCTTTCCGACCAAATTCACGATCAAGTCTTACGAGTGGCTCTTTAATGGCGGCGAGACCGGTATTACACGGCCTTGGTTAAACGCCTTTTTTAACAGTATCTTTGTTTCGCTCGCTTCTACGGCGCTTATGATGTTTTTCGGCATCATGGTCGCTTACGCATTGTCGAAGCTGAACTTCTTCGGCCGGAACGCGATCAACAACTTTGTTCTGTTCCATATGTTTTTCCCGGCTATCATTCTGCTCGTGCCGTCGTTTCTGATCATTCAGCGCGTGGGCTTGTATGATACGTATCCGGGGCTTATCATTCCGAAGGCCGTCAGTTTATGGGCGATTTTTATGTACACGAACTTCTTCAAGGCCGTGCCGACCGTCTTTATTGAAGCGGCTAAGCTGGACGGGGCGTCCGATTTGAAAATCATGTTCCGGATCATGCTGCCGATGTCGAAGTCGATTACGACCGTTATCTTCCTGTTCCTGCTCATGGAGCGGTGGACGGAGCTGCTGTGGGATATGATTGCGGTGAAGAGCGACTCCATGCTGACGCTAAACGTATTATTGTCCCAGATGTTTGGGCCATACGGATCTTATCCGGGCCCACTGTACGCGGCTTCAACGATCCTGACGCTGCCGATTATTGTGATGTTCCTCATATTCAGCAAGAAATTCCAAGAGGGCATGCAGTTCAGCCTGAAATAATCTTCCTTGGAGGTAACGAATCATGACCGTTCACGAACGAAAAGCCGGCAGCGCGCTAAGCTGCTCGGAGCTTCTCGAAGCTTACCGCGCCTCCGGTGCACGGGCCGACAACCCGTCGCGTATCGCCTTTGAAGGCGTAGGCGGCAAAGACGTGTACAACATCGCGGCCCCAATCCGGGAGAATGGGGCCGACATCATTCCGGGACGCGTGGAATCGCGGGACAGCGAACATTCCGACGTCATTTTCTTTACGGAACAAGACGGCAAATGGCTTCCGGTAGAGGATGCTCCCGTATTGGCTCTGCAGGATCCGTTTCACTGCCGTATTGGCGGGGAGCTGGTGCTTGGAGGCGTCGAGATCTATCCGCATCCGGAACGGGAGGACGCGCTGATGTGGCGCACGGTGTTCTACCGCGGAAGCGGCATACGCGATTTAAAGCCCTTCTTCAAAGGGCCTGACGGAATGAAGGATATCCGTCTTGTCGAGCTTCCTGACGGCAGCGTTGGGGTCTTCACCCGCCCGCAAGGCGAGAAGGGCGGCCGCGGCAAGATCGGCTTCGCCCGGGTTGCTTCGCTGGATGCCTTAACGAAGAAGGTTATCGACGATGCGCCGCTGCTTGAAGGACAATTTGCGGAAGGCGAATGGGGCGGCGCGAACGAAGCCCATTTGCTGAAGGACGGCCGCGTGGGCGTGCTCGGGCATACCGCTTGCTTCGATGAAGCAGGAGACCGTCACTATTATCCGATGGCCTTCGTGTTTGATCCGCGGGATGCTTCGTTTACCGGTATGGCGATCATTGCCGAGCGCAGCCGATTCCTGCCCGGACCGTCCAAAAGGCCGGACCTGCAGGACGTTGTCTTCAGCGGCGGCCTTGTGAGGCGGGAGGACGGCAGCGCCTTGCTGTATGCCGGCATCAGCGATGCCGACGCTCAGACTCTGGTTATCGCCGATCCTTTTGTCGGTTTGTAATATTTACCCGGCCCAATGCGGCCGTTCAAGCAATGAACGAAAGAAGGAATCATCTTATGAACATTTACAGATATGAACAGAACCCGCTGGTTACGCCGGCGGACGTGAAGCCGCACCGCCCCGATTTCGAAGTTATCGGCGCGTTCAACGCCGGTATTGCCGAATATAACGGCGAAGTCATTATGCTGCTCCGCGTCGCGGAACGGCCTATCAGCCCGGATCCGAACGTCGTGCTGGCTCCGGTCTATAACGTGGAACGAAACGATCTGGACCTTTTCCCGATCCGTTTGGACGACGCGCGTTATGATTTTTCCGATCCTCGCGTCATCGTACGGAAGGAGAACGCTCCGTCTTTTGAATACCTGACTTCCTTGTCCTACTTGCGCATTGCGCGGAGCAAAGACGGACGGCATTTTACCATCGACGATCATCCGTTTGTGTATCCGTCCCAGTCGCTTGAGACGTTTGGGATCGAGGATCCCCGCATTACGCAGATCGGGGATACCTACTATATTTACTTCTCGGCGGTTTCGCCGGTTGGCATCGGGGAATCGCTCGTGTCGACGAAGGATTTCGAGAACGTCACTCATCATGGGATGATCTTTGGCCCGGACAACAAAGACGTGCTTATTTTCCCGGAGCGCGTAAACGGCAAGTATTACGCGCTGCACCGTCCAACAACGAAGAGCTGCGGGCGCCCGGAGATGTGGATTGCCGAGTCCGACAACCTGCTCTACTGGGGCAATCACCGCCATTTGATCGGACTGCGCGACGGCATGTGGGACAGCGGACGCCTGGGCGGCGGCGCCGTGCCAATCAAGACGGACAAAGGCTGGCTCGAGCTGTACCATGGCGCGACCAAGGATAACCGTTACTGCATGGGCGCGGTGCTGCTCGACTTGAACGACCCGTCCAAGGTTATCGCCCGTTCCGGCAATCCGATTATGGAGCCGGAGGCCGACTATGAACGGAACGGCTTCTTCGGCGGGGTCGTCTTCTCTTGCGGCGCGCTGGTAGACGGCGATCGCATCCGCATGTATTACGGAGCTGCCGATACGTCCATGGCTTGCGCCGAGCTTAGCTTAAGCGAGATTCTGGATAGTCTGGAAGCCGTGTAAGACGGGCAAAAAAGCCATCCCATCTGCCTTTGGCAAGGGATGGCTTTTTAGTCATGCGTTCTTGTGCGGCGTTGGGATAAAACTCTGGCAGGGTTTTATCGGACGAAATCGGAATAATAGTAGTGATCATAAGACCCCGTGAGGGTCTTATTGGCTTAGGTTGGGCGAGAAACGTGGGTGTTGAGGACGAGGTGGCCTAAGAGTATGTCGGATTTAACCGGATAAGGTCCCTGAGGGATCTTATCTGGCTCCGCAAGGTGAAATATGAAGTCCTTAAGGTCCCTCAGAGACCTTAAGGACTAACGAAAGCCCGAATTGGCAAGAAAAATGCCAATGCTTGCACATTTAAGGGCCCTAAGGGATCTTAAGCTTCCTTGCTAAGACAAAAAGAAAGCCGTTAAGGCCCTTTAGGGACCTTAACGGCGCAATTGAGTATGTGCACGCAAGCGAGTGCTCTGCTCCAGGTTGTGTGCTGCAGGCTGGATGGTATCCCAGCGCTTATGCCATCCCCGTGTCCGGTGGCCGGACGCGGCAACTTTCCCCAGCCGTTTACGGTGAACGCTGCGGCCGTTACAGCGGCAAATCCCGCCGGCTGAAGCCGATAACGCCTGCGGCGTAGCAGGCGAGACCAATCGCCAGCAGCACCAGCGAGGAGAGCAGCGGATCGCCGCTGCCGGCAGCGATGTCGCTTGGCCGGTACAGGGAGAAAATCGAAATGTACCTCAGCCACTCCACGCTGTCGCTGATTTTGCCAAGCATATCAAGCGCGAACATGCCGATAACGATAAATCCGGAGGTGCCAAGCGCCTTTTTCTCATCGTTCGTCACCGAGGAGATCAGAAAGGTAATGCCGCTTGCGGCAATAAACAGCATCCAGGCAACGACGTTCATCTCAATGTACCGCCCACCGTTAAACGCAAATTTGTCTCCGATGAACCATACATAACCGAGCATACCGGCACAGGTCGTTACCAGCATGATCATCAGGAGCCCCGTGGACAACACGCCTGCCTGGGTTGCCGCAACCTGCCTCCGGGTAGTTGGCGTGGATAGCAGATACGACATCGAGCCTTGATCCACCAAGCGGGCCATGAGACCGGTCGACAGCATAATGCAGAAGATGGACAGCAGAAGAGGAAGGATAAGACCGTAATATTCGCCGGAAATAAAAGCTTCCATGCTGCCAAAGCCGCCTTGGATATTAAAAGCATTTACAATGCCTTCCGGCATCGATTTCAACAGTTCATTCAACGCGCCGGTATTGTCCGCGATGCCGGGATACAGCCAGAACATCAGCAGGATATAAAAGGCAGAGCCAAACGCGTAATTGCTCATGCCCTTCAGATGAATCTTCATCATTTGCTTGAACAGGGGAAGGTTCATAAAGCGGCAGCCTCCTTTCCGTCCTTATCGTTCTTTCGGTCATAGTACTGCATAAAGACGTCCTCGAGATTTTGCGCGGTAATGTCCAGGCTGCGCACTTTGAATTTCGCGGCTTCATGAATCAGCTCGTTATAATTGCCTTGAACGGCCACGGTAACCCGTTTTCCGTCGCGGGACTCCACCGGTACGCGGCCGCTCTTAACGAAAGCCTCGGCATCCTCCGGATGCTCGAATACGATGACAACCAGCTTTCGCTGCATCGACTGCAGCTCGTGAATGTTATTGGTGGCGACCAAACGGCCGTCCTTTATAATCGCGGCGCGGTCGCAGGTCCGCTCAATCTCCGGGAAGCTGTGGGAGGACATAAGGAAGGTGGTACCGCGGGCTTTCTCCTCCAGCACAAGCTCAATAAACAGCTGCTGCATCAACGGATCAAGGCCGGACGTCGGCTCATCCAGAATAATCAGCTCCGGTCTATGCATAAAAGCGGCGACAATGCCGACCTTCTGCTTCATCCCTTTGGACATTTTGCGGATCGGGGTGGAGACGTCGAACTGAAGCCGTTCGATCAGTTCCTTGCGTCGCGCCGCGCTGTCCACGCGCTGCATGCGGGCCAGAAAATCCAGAAAGTCCTTGCCCGTCATTCCTTCGATAAAAGCAATCTCCCCCGGCAAATAGCCGACCAGCTTCTGCACGATCCCTTGCTGCTTCCAAGTGTCCAGTCCTTTAATCGACGCGCTTCCGTTGTCCGGCTTCATAAAGCCCATGATATGGCGGATCGTTGTGGATTTTCCGGCGCCGTTAGGGCCAAGAAAGCCGAACACCTCACCTTGCTCCACGGTAAAGGACACATCGGAAATCCCTTTGCCGCCAGGAAAAAGCTTCGTCAAACCGTCTACGACCAGCATGCTGACCGCACCTTCTTTCGAGAAATTATGAAATATTAATAGACCTATATTTCATCATTATGATAGGCTCGGTCAAAAGAGAAGTCAATGGGTTATGAAATATTTATATGTTATAATTTCATTACTTTCATATTTATTTTAGAGCCGGAGGGTAACATGAACGGATTCGAAAAAAGAGCCGAGCAGCTTAAAGCGAAGATCAGGGCGGCCGTCCTCGCCATGCTTCAGACCTGCGAGCCTAAACATATCCGCATTGCCGACATTGCGGCCGAGGCAGGGGTGTCGCAGGTGACGATCTATAACTATTTTGGCAGCAAGGAGGATCTGATAAGGGAAGCTTTCAAGCATTACGTCGCGGAGCATGTCGACGATTTCGAAAGGTTTATGAGCAGCGGTCCAACGTTTCAGCAGTTCGTGGAGTATGTGGTTAAGGCCGATACCGAAGCCTTCCGCCGCTTCACGCCGGCATTCATCCAGCAGATGATGAGCGGCGATCCGGCGTTTACCGCTTATATCGATGAGGTCACGCAGCGGAGGGCAATGCCGCTTATGCATGCTTTTATCGAGGAGTGCAAGCGAAAGGGGCAAATCTCGGATAAAGTATCCACGGAGATGATTCTGACCTATGTGAACATGTTTGTGGCGCAATCCCAAAGGCTGCTGGAGGAGGCGCAGCAAAGCGGGAACGGCGAGCAATTCTTCGAGGAATTTCTCCACTTGTTCTTTTATGGCGTTTGCGGGATGGAACCGGGGACTGAAGCTTAAACATTGCTATTACCGCCCTGCTATTGATACAATACACCGTATTAGAGGACAAGGGAGCGGTATCGATTGACGAAAGCAAAAAAGAGCGGCATCGGACAAGGAACCGGCAAGAAGGGCTGGAGCCGTTGGGATAAGGCAGCCAAGAAGAAGAGCGCGAAGCGGGTATTCAGCAAAGGGCCGAAGGCCGGAGCAGGCAAGAAGGAAGAAGCCGGCGGAGCAAATAAACCGGATAGCGAAGAATAATAGGTTATTGCCTAACATTCACAGATCCGTTATAGTGAGTGTAATTGCATAATGCGTGCGGGTGCTGGATAAAGTCCGGCTGAGATAGGCTACTTGTTTGCCTGACCGTTAATCTGAACCAGGTAATGCTGGCGTAGAGAACCGATCGAATTACAGCCATTCGTGTATTCGCGGATGGCTTTTTCTGTTGTTCTAGCGCCCCCTCGTTAGTTACCGAAGGTTACTAAAGAAAAGGAGTGGCAGAAAGCAATGCAAACGAAAACGATAAGGACCGGCAAATTCACCGGGAGATTGTACGAGAGCTCGAAGGGGGTCTGGGAACGGAGCCACCGTCATCCTTTCCTCGAGGAGCTGAAGGCTGGGACGCTTGATCCCGCCAAGTTTATCTTTTACCTCAAGCAAGACTACGTCTACTTAATCGATTATGCCAAAATGTTCGCTTACGGCAGCATTAAGGCTAACGACCTCCATACGATGGGGAAGTTCTCCGAGCTGTGCCATTCCATTCTGAACGTGGAGATGGCGCTGCACCGGCAATACGCCGAGCGATTCGGCGTGACCAAGGAAGAGCTGGAGAGTACGGAACCGTCGCCTACCACTATCGCTTATACCAAATTTTTGCTTGACGTTGCCGCGCACGGCTCCCTCGCGGAGGTTGCGGCTGCCGTATTGCCTTGCATGTGGAGCTACCGGGAGATCGGCGTCCTGTTCGCCGAAGCGCCCGGCGCGCTTGATCATCCGCTATACCGGGATTGGATTCTGATGTACAGCTCCGAGGAGTTTGGCGAGCTTACCGATTGGTGCATCGGCATCATGGATAGGTTGGCCGAAGCTTTGCCGGAGCCGGAGCTGGCGAAGCTCGAGCGGCATTTCATCATGGCTTCCAAGCTTGAATATATGTTCTGGGATATGGCCTACCGAGAGGAAGAGTGGCCGGTGTGAACAGGCAACGGGTGACCTTAGAGAGGGCTCGGGAAGAAGACTTGCCGGGTTCGGCGGGCTTGACTGTTCAAGGGCTGACTTACCGGTTCGAAGGCGAGGAGCCGCTATTCGACGGTCTTGATCTGGAAGTGCCCGAGGGGCAATTCGTCAGCATCGTAGCCGCAAGCGGCATGGGCAAAACAACCCTGTTCCGTCTGCTTGCCGGTCTGCTCCAGCCTGAATCGGGCACGATCGCGGCAGCTGGCATCGATCCCGGCCAGCGCGGCACCATCGGCTATATGCCGCAGCGCGACTGCCTGATGCCTTGGCGGACGGTGCAGGATAACGCCGCTATCGGCCTGGAGCTTAACGGCGTGCCGAAGCGCGATGCGAGGCGAAGAGTGCTTGAGATGCTGCCCGAGCTGGGGCTGGCAGGCACGGAAGCGAAATACCCGCATGAGCTGTCGGGCGGCATGCGGCAGCGGGTATCGTTCCTCCGCTCCTTGCTTGCCGGCGGGGAGCTGATGCTTCTCGACGAACCGTTCAGCGCGCTTGACGCCATGACCCGGATCGGCATGCAGCAATGGCTGCTGCAGGTGTGGGAGAAGCATCGGAAGACGATCCTGTTCATCACGCATGATATCGACGAGGCGCTGCTGCTCTCGGACCAGGTGTTTGTTGCCGCATCGAGACCGATTAAGAAGCTTGAGCGGCTTGTAGTGGATTTACCAAGGCCGCGAACCTACGAGACTACGTTAGATGAACGGTTCGTTGACCTGAAGCGCCGGCTTCTAAAGCAGCTTGGCAGAATTGCCTCCGGCGCGGAAGGGGGCGCAGGCTGATGAAGCTGCTTAAGGATAAGCTTCCGATCCTCCTATTTATCCTACTGCTGGCCGGATGCTGGGAGCTTGGGCCCCGCGTATTTGATGTTCCGGCGTATATCATTCCGCGGCTGTCGGATGTTATTGCCGCGCTTGGAAGGCATGCAGCGCTGCTGAGCAAGCATTTTGCGCTGACGTTGTGGGAGGCGCTGCTTGGCCTGGTATTTTCGGTCGTGTTTGGCGTGTTGTCCGCGATCTGGATCGACGGCTCCAGCCTTGCGCGCAAAACGATTTATCCGTTAATCGTAGCTTCGCAGACCATTCCGATTATCGCTTTGTCGCCCATTATGGTCATGTGGTTTGGTTATGAGATCGGAAGCAAAATCTCGGTTGTTATTCTGTTTACCTTCTTCCCGGTGGCCGTCAATACGGCGGATGGCTTCCGCACGGCTGACCGCGAGATCGGGGAGCTTCTCCGTTCAATGGGAGCGGGGAAAGCGCAGCTGTTTCTGAAATGGAAGATTCCTTCCGCGCTGCCGTCCTTCTTCACCGGACTAAAGATGGCTGCCGCCATCAGCGTCGGAGGGGCTACGCTTGGCGAGTGGCTGGGCGGAGAATCCGGGCTTGGCGTCTACACGAAGCGTGCAGCGAATATGCTTCGCGGCGACGACGTGTTCGCCGGCGTGCTGCTGTTGTCGCTGATGGGCATTGCATTGTTTGTTGCCGCGCAAATCATGGAGAGACTGGTGCTTGGGCACCGGCGTGTTTAGATCATCTTACGAAGAAAGAACGGCCACCGCCAATACGGCTGGAGTCAGATAGATAAAAAAAGCAATTATTTTTAGGGAGAGATTATACTTATGTTCAGAAATCATAATCGATTTATCAAATCAGGATTAGCATTAGCCCTTGTATTCGCCTTATTGCTGACAGCGTGCTCTTCGGAGAAGAACGGCAGCGCCGGCAGCAATTCCGAGAAAAAGACGGAAGAGTTAACGGTGCTGCTGGACTGGTATCCGAATGCGGTACATACGTTTTTGTATGCGGCGGAGGAACAAGGGTATTTTGAAGAAGAAGGGCTTAAGGTCAAGCTCCAGACGCCTGCCGACACGAACGACGCGCTGAAGCTGGTCGCTACGGGCAAAGCCGATCTGGCGCTTAGCTACCAGACGCAAGTGGCCGTTGCCCGCTCGGAGGATATCCCGGTCGTGTCCGTCGGGGCGATTGTCCGCCATCCGCTGAATCAGCTGTTTGTGACGGAGGAGACGGGAATTAAAACGCCTAAGGATCTCGAAGGCAAAAAAATCGGTTATCCTTCCCTTCCTCTGGATGAAGCGATGGTTAATACCATGGTGAAGGCGGATGGGGGCGACCCGTCGAAATTAAATTATGTCGATATCGGCTGGGATCTGATTCCGGCGATGACAACAAACCGCGTCGATGGCATTATCGGCGGTTATATCAATCACGAGAAGCTGCTGCTCGAAAAGGAAGGCGAGAAGCTGATCTCGTTTAACCCGGCGGATTACGGCGTTCCGGATTACTACGAGCTGGTGCTGACGGCAAGCGAGAAAGAGCTCGGCAGCAAGGGCGACGCGATCAAACGGTTCCTCGCGGCCGCGGCGAAAGGCCAGGAATATACCGCAAGCCATCCGGATGAAGCGCTGAAGCTGCTGCTGGATAAGCAAAGCGCCGACTTCCCGCTGGATGCGGATATCGAGAAGCAAAGCCTGCAGATTTTGCTGCCGCTCATGGATGCGGGGGAAGAGCCTTTTGCCAGCCAATCCGAGGATTCCTGGAACAGCATTATTAATTGGCTGACGGAGCATGGTCAGATCAAGAAGCCGGTGAAGGCGGCGGATGCTTTCCGCAACTTATAGGTTATATTGAATGATGCTTACGAAGTAAGAATCGTCACAACGGCCTTAAAG
>NZ_JAASRQ010000005.1:306150-632157 GCF_011761545.1 Paenibacillus sp. BK720
AAAGGGGCCATTAGTGTGACCATTCTTTAAGCGAAGGCTTACGAAGTAAGAATCGTCACAACGGCCTCAAAGGGGCCATTAGTGTGACCATTCTTTAAGCGAAGGCTTACGAAGTAAGAATCGTCACAACGGCCTCAAAGGGGCCATTAGTGTGACCATTCTTTTAAGGAGGTTTGGCAGATGGATGAGGGACTGGAGAGATATTCAAGGCAAATGCTGTTTGCGCCAATCGGCGAGCTAGGTCAGCGGAAGCTGGGCGAAAGCTCGGTATGCGTAATCGGGATGGGCGCGCTTGGCACCGTGCTGGCGAATCATATGGTTCGCGCCGGTGTTGGACGGGTCCGCATTGTGGACCGGGACTATGTGGAAAAAAGCAATCTGCAGCGCCAGATGCTGTATGACGAGGATGATGTGCGAGAGGGTTACCCGAAGGCGATTGCCGCGGAGCGCAAGCTCCGCCGGATCAATTCGGATGTGCGGATCGAGGCGATTGTGGCGGATGTGACCGTCCATAACATCGATGAGCTGCTGGACGGCATGGACCTGGTGCTGGACGGAACGGATAACTTCCAGACCCGGTTCCTGCTCAACGATGCGTGCTTCCGCAAGGGCATTCCGTTTACCTACGGCGGTGCGGTCAGCTCGCGCGGCATGAGCGCGATTCTGGTGCCCGGCAGAACGCCTTGCCTGCGCTGCTTCCTCCCTTCGGCGGACAGCGGCGGCCAAACCTGCGATACGATCGGCGTTATCGCGCCCGTTGTGGATATTGTCGCTTCCTACCAGGCGGTAGAAGCGCTTAAATATTTGGTTGAAGCGGAGCAGGCCAGACGCAATAGTCTGGTCACCTTCGATTTGTGGAGCAACTATTACTACGAAATGAAGCTTGGAGAGGCAAAGAAAGACTGCCCTTGCTGCCAGCTGAAGGAATATCCCGCGCTGCAGGTGACGGAAAAGGATTCGACGGTGTCTTTATGCGGCCGCAGCACGGTCCAGATCAGCGGACATGGACCGCTGGATCTCTTGCAATGGCGCAAACGGCTGGAGCCGGCTGCGGTGAAGGTAGAGCTTAACGCTTATCTGCTCAAAGCCGAGCTGCCGGATGGAGAGCGGCTGGTATTGTTCCCGGATGGCAGGGTGCTGGTTCAGGGTACGGAGGACATTGTCCGTGCGAAGACATTGTACGCGAGATATATCGGATATTGATCATAGGGGAGATGAGAGCAGGATGAAGGATTTTCGTCTGTATGCGATCACGGGAGAGCAGTTCCATCCCGGCCGCGACATGCTGGAAGTGATGGAGGAAGCGATCAAAGGCGGCGTGGATATTATTCAGCTGCGGGATAAGGACGGCAGCCCGGAAGAGGTGCTGCGCAAGGCGAAAGCGCTGCGGGAGCTGACGCGGAAATACGGCGTGACGTTTATCGTCAACGACTATATCGATATCGCGCTGGAAGTAGACGCCGACGGCGTTCATCTGGGGCAAAACGACGTCTCGCTCACGAAGGCTAGAGAGCGTGTCGGAGACAAAATCATTGGCATATCCACGCATGCGATTGAGGAAGCGCTGCTTGCCGAAGCGCAAGGCGCCGACTATATCGGCGTTGGCCCGGTTTTCCCGACAAAGACAAAGGTAGACGTCGTTGATCCGGTAACGGTGGCATACGTTCGACAGGTAGCGGAGCAGGTCCGCATTCCTTTTGTCGCGATTGGCGGGATTAAGCTGAGCAATGTGGATGAAGTGCTTGCGGCGGGAGCATCAAGAATTTGCGCGGTAAGCGAGATTGTCGGAAGCTCCGATGTCGCTGGTACCTGCCAAGCCTTCCTCCGCAAGCTGGAAGGAGCGGGAGAGTCGCATGCTGCTGATCGTTAATGGCGAGACCAAAGAGCTGGAAGCCCGCACGATCGAGGATGTCATTGTCCTTTTTGGACTGAAAGAGCGTCCGGTCGTCGTGGAAGCGGATGGCGAGATTATTGCCAAGGAACAGTGGCCGGATACGGAAGTAAGGCCGCGGATGAAGATAGAGCTGGTTCATTTTGTCGGGGGAGGCTGAGCGTAGGATGAAAAAGGATGTATGGCATATCGGGGGACATGAGCTCACCTCGCGGTTTTTTATCGGGACGGGATTATTCCCGAGCCCTTATGTGCAGAAGGAAGCAATCCGGGAATCCGGGGCGGAGGTGCTGACCTTTGCCATTCGCCGGATTAACCTCGCTTCAACCGAGGATGATTCGATTCTGCAGCATGTGGGGGGAGAAGGCTTCCGCTTCCTGCCGAATACGTCCGGCGCTAGCACGGCCGAGGAGGCGGTCCGCATTGCGCGGCTGGCACGGGCTTCGGGGCTCAGCGATTGGATCAAGGTAGAGATCAGCGCCAATGAGCGTACGCTGCTGCCCGATCCGCTGGAGACGCTAAAGGCAACGGAAATTCTCGTCAAGGAAGGCTTTACGGTTCTTCCTTACACCTCGGATGATCCGATCCTGTGCAAAAGGCTGGAGGAAGCGGGAGCGGCCGCCGTTATGCCGGGTGCGGCGCCTATCGGCACAGGGCTTGGCCTATTGAATCCGTATAATATCGGCTTGATCGTGGAGGAAGCGAAGGTGCCGATTATCGTGGACGCGGGCCTAGGCTCAGTCACTGATGTGGCGCAGGCGATGGAGCTTGGCGTATCGGGCGTCTTGATGAATACGCCGGTTGCCAAAGCGAAGGATCCGGTTGGCATGGCCCGGGCAATGAGGCTGGCGATTGAAGCGGGCCGTCTGTCGTATTTGTCCGGACGGATCGCAAAGAAGCGTTACGCATCGGCAAGCAGCGGCCACGAGCAGTTTATCGTGAAATAACGGGCCGATAACTTGATAGAAAGCTGGTCTAACCATGGGAGAAACAATTGTGATTATGGGCGGGGGCGTAGTGGGTCTCTCCTGCGCCTTCGAGCTTCAGAAGCGCGGACATCAGGCCATCGTACTGGAGATTGGCCGCTGCGGCGGGCAGGCCTCCGGAGCTGCGGCCGGGATGCTTGCTCCCTACTCCGAGAATGTAGAGGGGCCGGATGATTTCTTCCGCTTGTGCCGGGAAAGTCTGCGTCTGTATCCGTCATGGCGGGATGAAGTCCGTAAGGTGTCCGGGCGGACGTTTGAATATACCGATTCGGGCAGCCTCTATATTGCCTATCACGAGGCGGACCGGCTGGCGCTGGAGGGACGGCGCCTCTGGCAAAGCGAGCATGGATCCGGCGGCGTTGTGCTGGAAGGGGATGAGCTGTTCCGGCAGGAGCCGATGCTGTCCCGCGAGGTGAAGGCCGCGCTGTACACGCCGGAGGAAAGCCATGTCTATGCGCCGGACTACGTGCTGGCGCTGGAGCAGGCATGCCGCCTGACCGGCGTTCGGATCTTCGAGCAGCTTGGCAAAGTAACCGTCGAAGAATGGCGTGATAATCTGGTTATCACAGCGCAGGAGGGCCGGAGCTTTACCGGCGACCGGCTGGTCGTCTGCTCCGGCGCTTGGGCACAGGAGCTGGAGGATGTATTCGGCATCCGAATTCCGGTGTACCCGATCCGCGGTCAGATCTGCGCTTACGAAGCGGAAGTAAAGCCGGTTCAGCATATGGTGTTCTGCAATCAGGGTTATCTGGTTGCGAAAGCAAACGGTACGCTTGTATGCGGAGCCTCCGAGGATGTGGCGGGCTTTGATACAACCGTTACGGAGCGGGGAATCGAGCGGCTGCGCAAGTGGAACAAGCAGGCGTTCCCGTTTCTCGCCGAGCGGGAGCCGTTCCATCGCTGGGCGGGCCTCAGGCCTTCCACGCAGGACGGATTCCCGCTGCTTGGTCCGCTGCGGGAATCCGGTGGCCGCGTCATTATGGCCGCGGGTCATTACCGCAACGGCATTCTTCTCAGTCCGGTAACGGCGCAGGTTGTCGCGGATTTTATCGATAACGGCAGCAGGCTGCCGGCGTTTGCGCCGGAACGGTTTTCCTACTAAACGATAAACGGGGTGAAATAGAAATGGCGGAATATAACAATGGCCATGTGGCGAGGGCTTTGACGGTTGCCGGCTCGGACAGCGGCGGCGGAGCAGGCATTCAGGCGGATTTGAAAACGTTCCAGGAGCTGGGCGCCTACGGGATGTCCGCTCTGACGGCGATTACCGCGCAAAATACGCTTGGCGTGCAAGGCGTATTTCCGCTCGCGAAGGAAGCGGTAAAGGCGCAGATTCACTCCGTCGGCAGCGATATCGGCGTTGACGCTTTAAAGACCGGCATGCTGTTTAGTGCCGAGATTATCGAGGAAGTAGCCGGGGCGATTGCTTTCTTTAAATGGACGAAGGTTGTTGTTGATCCGGTTATGATTGCAAAAGGCGGAGCGTCGCTCCTGCAGGTAGAGGCCATCCGGGCTTTAACCCGCAAGCTGCTGCCGCTGACGATGATCGTTACGCCCAATATCCCCGAAGCCGAGCATCTGACCGGAATGGCCATCCGGGGCAAGGCCGACAAGCTGGAGGCAGCGAAAAGGCTGCTGAGCTACGGCGCCCGTTACGTCTTAATCAAAGGCGGGCATGAGTCTGGTGCCGAAGCGGTGGATCTGCTCTTCGACGGCAGCGGCTACAGCGAGCTTTCCGGCAAACGGATCGCTACCGAGCGCACCCATGGCACCGGCTGCACCTATTCGGCTGCGCTCACGGCCGGTCTGGCACAAGGGCTTGATATCGAGGATGCCGTTGGCCAGGCAAAAGCTTATATTCAGGCGGCCATTGAGGACGGCATTAGCATCGGCAGCGGGCATGGCCCAACGAATCATTGGGCATACCGCAAAAGAGGATTAGTAGCCAGATAGTGGACAAGATCCAGTCCTAATTCCGCGCTCCCGATCATACATATGATCAAGAGGAGCGTGAATAAGTTGGAAGATAAGACGGTCAAGCGGTATTATCAGCTCAAGCAGAAGCAGAAGGAAATCGAGCAGGAATTGTCCGAGCTGCGCGGTGAAATTATACAGCATTGCGCCGAGCTAGACCTCTCCGAACTGGAGGTAGGCAGCTACAAGGTGAAGATTGTTTCCCAGGAGCGCAAGGAATTTGATGAGAGCAAGCTGTTTGCTGCTCTTCCCGATCCTGATGTATGGCGGCTGCTCTCGAAGCCCGATACCTCCAAAATCGCCGGTCTCATCAAGCTGAACGTTATTTCGGAAGATACCATCAAGGATACGTTTTCGGTTAAGCACTTATTTCTTCTTCAGGTGGATAAAAAATGAGAAATCCATGATATAGCCCCGCCCATTCTTCCTCGAGAATTTGGGCGGGGATTTTTCTTGATTGATTGTTGACAATATTAAGAATTGTGAGATAATTAAAATAAGCTTAGTTCTCGGCGATGCCGAGAAGCGGGGAAACCAATCTTTTGGGGCGAATCAGCCGGATTTCCGGCTGTAGGGAACCATCTATCCCGAGCCCGTCAGCTAACCTCGTCAGCTTGAGATGGGTCTTTTGCGAACGAATTGCAAACGATAGACCCTTTGAAGGGTCTTTTTCTGTTTTTAAGGCCCGAAACGCGCACAGACCATGACCATTCTCTGTGCTGCTGGGGTCTTTTTTTCATTTTTCGTGGAGGTGGGATGGACTTCCCGGCATAGGTGACGCTTTTAAAAACCTTTTGGAGGGATGCGAAATGGTGCAACCAATGGCCGATAACGATAGATCGGCAGGTCTGTCGGAGGCGGAAAGAGAACGTCTTAAGAAGCATTTTCGCGTCAATGATTATTACTTAAACCTGATCGACTGGGATGATCCGAAGGATCCGATCCGCAAGCATCTGATTGCGGCGGCAGGGGAAGCCCCTCATGCGATTCAGGAATACACGTGGGAAGCCGCAGGCTGTAAGCACATTTATCAGTCGATGGTTCTTCTCCCGGTATCCCAGGCAGCGGAAGGAATTGCTTACATCGCCGAACATAATGAAATTCATAAGGTTGTGCTGACGGGAGACAGCTTGATGTTAGGCATTGCCAAGCTGACCAGAATTATCGAGCAGCTGCGGAATATCGAGCATATCGGCACGATTAGGCTGGATTCAAGGATGCCTGTTCATAATCCGATGCGGATTTACGAGGACCGTGAACTGTTAGAGATGTTAAGCCGGTTCTCAAGTCCGGAGAAGCGGATCTATCTGATGACCACGATTAACCATCCGAGAGAAGTAACGGCCGAGGCAAAAAAAGCCTTTAATGCCCTTCACCAGGCGGGCGTTGTCGTTCTAAATCAAACCCCTATTGTCAAGGGCGTTAATAATGACCCTCTTCTGTTAGGCAAGCTGATCGATCAGCTGTCCCAGGCTGGGGTTTCGCCATATTCCTTTATCATTAACCGTCCTAATTCTTCTTATCCCGACTCTAACTTGCCTCTGCAAACGCAGTTCTCTATCGTTCAGCAGGCCAAAGAGCTAACCGCGGAGCTTGGGAAGCGGATCAGGCTTCTGATGGCCCACGATTACGGCAAGGTTGAGCTGCTCGACGTAGAAGGCGGCAAAGCTTACGTGAAATATCATCACTATCAAGAAGAAGGAAAAGGCCGCTTTATTATGCTGGACTGTCCTCCTGAAGCATCGTGGCTGGAGGATTTGACGGAGCATGATGACCATATGGTCTATCTGCCGTCCGGTCAACCCGCCAAGAATAAATAAAGGATGTTCGCAAGCGAAAGAAGAAGTAAGAAGGGATACCATTTCACATCCCGGGAGGCTTCTGTTAATGAGAGTTTACAGTCAGGAAATCGTGGACGCCCTGCAAGCGCAGCAGGAGGAAGTAAACTTAAACGGCACGCAGGTAATCGTGAAGGTTAATCCGGAGGAGACAAGGGCCGGTTATCTCGATCCTTACGAGCTTCGGCTTATGAGGAAATGGTCCGGGCAACAAAAGGCTGCCCCAGCCGCTCCTCCGACCCCGGAGGAGCAGCTTCAGCTCATTCGCGATTCCATGGGATTTCCGAACCGTAATTTGAATACGGTGGAGATTTACACCGGTTATGAACGCGTGAAGCTTGGCGATAACGAAGTTGGCCTATGGCGGTATTATCCGCGCAAATCGATGCGGAAGCCCGATAAGCCTTGCCTTATCTATATACACGGCGGCGGGTGGATTGGCGGCACCGTGTTTGCGGTGGAGAACCCTTGCCGGCTAATCGCCGAGCTGGCGGATGCCGTTGTTTTTAACATCGACTATTCATTGGCTCCGGAGCTTAAATTCCCTAACGGGTTTAACGACTGCTTTAATGCCGTTCAATACATTTACGAGCATGCCGAGGAATACGGCATCGACCGGAACCGGATTGCCGTAGGCGGCGACAGTGCCGGCGGCAACCTGTCGGCTGCCGTAGCAACCAAAGACCGGGATCTGGGTACGCGTATGGTAGCCCAGCAGGTGCTGATTTATCCTTGCGTTACCTTCCTTAACGGGGTGAACGGTTATGAGTGGGAGCTGTCCCAGTTCGAGATGGCGGACGAGCAAAGAACTATGATTGATCCGATGCTGGGGATTGGACGGCCCACCGAAGCCGATCCGGAAGTTAAAAAAGCGTGGGAGCTTTATCTGCCGCGCGAGGAGGACGTACGCAATCCTTATGTCAGTCCGCTTCTGTCTGACAGTAAAGGTCTGCCGCGCACCTTATGCGTCGGAGCGGAATTCGACGGGCTGCGCATTCAGTCCGAAGTTTACAGCAGGCAGCTTGCGGCTGCCGGCGTTCCGGTGAAGACCATCCGTTACAAGGGCAACACGCATGCTTTTATTGACCGTTTGGGCTTTGTGCCGCAGGCGGAGGATTTATGTATCGAGATTGCAAATGCGTTGAAAGCCCTATAATAGAAGAGATAGTTTTTCCAAGCCCGTTCTTCCTTGATGGAAGAACGGGCTTTTTGCGTTAAACTTACATGAAAATATGAAAAATCAGGATTATAGCATACTTGCTAGCACGCAACAAGTAAGAAAATACTCATCAAAGCTCATGCGATTCTCAGAAAGTGGTTAAGACCCATGAAACGCCTAGATTACAGCATTCGTAACGCTTTCATTTACCGCTCGTTGCCAATTTTTGCGGGTGTTCTTAGGGTTCCCAGCCTATTTATAATAGCCTTATCAACAAGTTAGGGAGTGAGTATTTATATGAAATTCATGACTAAAATTGCTATGCTGCTCGTAGCTATCGCCTTGCCGGTAACGGCCCTGTTGCACACAACCGCGGATGCGGCCATGTCAGCCGATTCCAAGAGAAATAAGGTTGTTCAAACCGCATTGAACCTGAAAGGCAAAGTGAACTATGTAAGCTGGCAGAACCGTCAAGAGAAAAAAGCCCCTTACGCTACGGACTGCTCCGGATTCACAGCGCTTGTATATAAACTTGCTAATGTAGGCGTTACTCTCGTAAACCGTGACGATGATGATCAAGCTAAAGTGGGAACTAAAGTGGGCTACGGCAACTTCAAAAAAGGCGATCTTCTGTTCTTCTGGAACAGCGGCTCGAAAAACCATAAAGACGTAGGCCATGTCGGCATCTATATCGGCAACGGCAAAATGATTCATAACGCAAGCCCTTCGAAGGACGTTATCGTATCGAACGTTAACGATAGCTATTATAAAGAGCGCTTCATCGTGGGACGTCGCGTGATTAAATAGTTCTTATTATCTCAGTTTTGATGCAAGGAACATTCGAATGACTCCGTTGAGGTTAAAATCAAGATAAAAAGACAATATTTAATTGCTTAAAAGAGCAGGGAAAGGCCGTACGGAGTGATCCGTACGGCCTTTTTGCGTTGGTTAGATGATTTCCGCGTTGACGGAGTCGGGATCCTTTACGATATGCTGTCGGACATGCTGAATCATCTTTTTCATCCGGACGGCTTCGGCGCTGGACGGATCGAGCTTTTTTAAATGGGCGGTAAGAGGGAAGACCTTGAAGGCGCTTCGTCCTCCCGTTTTGCTGATCCGCGTCCAGGTTGGGATAAAGTCGACCTTCTTGATGCGAATGGTGCCGTCATCAAGCTTGCGCACCTGCAGCTGAGTGATAAGTCCGGTTAAGGTATGGTCATTGTAATAGAGGCGGGTCGAAATAATATTGCCGAGGGAATAGATGGCGAATCTGCGGATACCCGACCCGCTTTTGTAGAAGACGGCTGGCTGTATGGTATGCGAATGGGCGCCGAGAATAATGTCCGCTCCATTTTTGAATAATAATTGCACCATATCCTTTTGCTTCTGAACCGGATAATTCGAGTATTCTCTGCCCATATGCAGGCATACGATGGTCAGATCGACGTTTTTGGCCTTAAGCCGCTTCAGGTCGGAAACCATCTTGGCCGGATTGATCAGGTCAACCGCCCATTTGTGGTCCGAAGGAACCGGAATCTTATTGGTGGTTTTCGTATAAGCAAGGAAGCCGATCTTGATGCCTTTGACTTCCTTGACGACCAGTTGCTGCGCTTCACTCTGCGTCCGGTAAGTGCCGGTATGGGCAATCCCTTTGGCATCCAAAATTCTGAGCGTACGCTTCAGACCGTTAATGCCATTGTCCATGCAATGATTATTGGCTGTCGAGACAAAGTCGAAGCCGAGATTTTTCAAGGTATCGGCAAAAGCGTCCGGGCAGTTGAACATCGGCCAGTTCGTACGCGGATGCCGTTTCACGACACTATAAGCGTCCTCGGAGGTTTTACCCGCAAATACGGTTTCCAGGTTGCCGATCGTCAGGTCGGCATTGCGCAGATAAGGGGCGATCGGCTCGAACAGATGGTCGAAGGAATACCCTTTTTCCCCCTTGCAGGAGTTAATGATACGCGTCTTCATCAGGAAATCCCCGACTGCGGCTATCGTTATTTCCGTACTCATGATTCATCTCCGTTTATTTGGTTTTTGGCAGCAGGCTGCGGGCATATTGGAAATGCGTATGCAGGGCCTGCTCCCAGGCTTTGAGTCCATACAGCTGCCGCATAATTTTTTTGCCGGGCTTGATGTTGATCTCAAGCAGCCACAGCTTTCCGTGGACGTCCACCGCCAGGTCGATGCCAAGCTCGCAAAGGCGGGCATGGTAGGAGTTTTCCGTAAACGTCGGAATATATTCCGCGAGTTCGCGGACGGATTTGGTGAGCTCTTCGCCTTTTTCGTCGCCAAATTCTTTCTTCAAATAGGAGCTGGCTTCAAAGGCATGGCCGCCGCTCTTCAGGTTGGACGTAATCCGGCCGCGTTTTGCTTCCCGCACGGCAATTCCCGTCGTCTGCCAGTTCCCTTCGCTTTTCTTCAGCATTAACGCGCGAATATCATAGATGATCCCTTGCTTGTTCCGGATATCGATCCACTGCTGCATGATCTGACGTTCCTTGCTGAGTGACCGTCTAATTAACGAACGGATGCCCGCGGCGCTCATCCTTTGCGTCTGCTCGCCGTTGGTCTGCACTTTGTATTGTCCGTGCTCCAGCGTGACGCGTACGATATCTCTGCCGCCCCAGCCGTTAATCGGCTTCAGCATGACGCTATTATACTTTTTCACAAAGGCCAGAAAGCTGCCGGGGTCCTTCACCGGTTCGGTAGGAAGAAGATACGGCTTCAGCACGGGGGACGTGAGTAGATGCTTCTGGATCCTCATTTTGTTGCCGATGCCGTAGCCGGTAAACGGGAAAGAGGGCGCTTTTTTGACCAGAGTGGCTCTGCTGACTTGCGATCCTTTGTAAAATCCGATATCCATGTTCATCTTGGGAAAAGGCAGGGTCTGCCTGCTCCAGGTTCCGCCTTTATATACGTAGCCTGTTATTCTTCGGGTTGTCAGGTTCACATCTTTAGGGGTGTAAACGAGAATGCCGCTGAACTTCTCGGCGAGGGCGGATTTGGCATGTCTTGCAAAGCTTCCCGCATGGCCGATCCGATGGGTCATGATTCCTAAGATGTCGCTCATCTTTGTTTCTCCTGTCCTATGGCCTTAAGCTGTAGTCGGAACTGTGTAGTATCATATGAAGCATGATATTTGTCCGGCATGGGATAAACGCCCATTCCTCAAGGGGGAGGCGTCCGTTGAAGGTACTTTTTGCGGGTGGAAGGAATAGTATGGAGCAAGCGATTAGCCTCATGCAGAAGGACGCGTAACTGCTGTACATCAATGGAGGAGATTCCACCATGAAAGGCTATATGATTAAATATCCGGGGCGAAAATGGTTAAAGCATGTAGCGCTGTCTGGTGAAGAAGAGCTCCGCGATTACTTGCCGGATACGGAGCAATTTACGCCAAAGGGTTTTATCAGCATGATTGACCGTTACCCCGTCCTGTTCGTGAAGCCGGATCTTGGCATGAAGGGACAGGGTGTCATGAAGGTTTATTATAAGGATGGCCGAATCGTCATTCGGACGGAGAACAGCCGCTATTCGTTCCAATCCGCGAAGTTCGCGGCCATCAAGTTGAAGCAGCTGATCGGTACCAAGCGGTATCTGATGCAGCAGGGAATCAATCTGATTCAGCTTAACGGGAACCCCATAGATTTTCGTATCCTTCTGCATTTGCGGCGGGACGAAACCTGGAAGTTTTTCGGCGTTATGGGCAAGATGGCGGCGCCTAACCGGTTCGTGACGAACCATAGCAGCGGGGGAAAAGCGATCCGGCTGCATCAGGCGCTTGGCTTAACGAAGCAGGAATGCGAGACATGGGAAGTGAAGCTTCGGGAGATGGCGTTTAAGGTTGCGTCCGGGATGAAAAAGCATTTTCCGCTTATAACGGAGCTTGGCCTGGACATCGCAATCGATACCGAGCACCGCGTCTGGCTGCTTGAGGCCAATACGAAACCGCAGTTCCAGCTGTTCCGCTATCATTCCAATCCTAAGCTGTACGCCCAGATTGCTTCTTCGGTGAAGGCCATTAGAGGAGATGGGTAGGGGCGGGTGGTGAGGGAGCAGTGCGTTTAATAGGAGTACCTATAAACGGCCTTTCTGTCGGTTCCCGTGTTTACGTTGTCTCAGAATTACCCCCTGTTTGTCGCTTGTAAAAATGTTCAATGAGACTATTAAGAATGCAAAATTTGGTATATTAATGGGGTAATAAATAGCGTGTGAAGCACACCGCTCTTTTCCGTTGCTTACGGAAGGGGGCGGTCATTTTATTTTCACGAGGAGGATTTGTATGTTCGAGTTCGAGGCCTATTACAAGGAGTGGCTGGCAGAGCAGTTGAAGGCAGGAAGCAGTGAGAGACAAAGGAAGCTCAAAGAACATGGACACGCGGAGAAGTCATTCTTGGAGCATGTGTGGCTGCCGGCAATCGGAGGGACGGAGTATTTGCATGGCGAGTATGAGGTGAGCGATTTTAAGGACGGAGTTAGATTTCTGGACTTTGCCTACCTTCGTCATCCGCACAAGATAGCCATCGAGATTGACGGTTACGGACCGCATTCCCGGGATATCGATCGCCGGGGCTTTGCTGATCGCTTGCAACGGCGACGGCTGGACCGTGCTTCGTTTCTCGTTTGACGACGTGAAGGAGCGTCCGCGGCAATGCCAGCAGCAGCTGCAGCAGCTGCTAGGGAAGTTATACGGCCAAGGAGCAGACCGGGAGATTACGCTGCATCAAAGGGAGATTATTCGGATTGTATCTTATCGACTAGACCCCGTATCGCCGGTGGAGATTAGCAAGGCATTGGGAATTAGCCCGCAGTTTGCGCGCAAGCTGATGCTGGACCTGGTAGATAAGCCGTATTTGATGTCGGCTTCCCAAGGAGAACGCGTTCGTTACTATCGCCTCGGGAAGCGGAAGGCTTGAGCGAGGGTTGTGGCAGGCTTAACGATGTGCGACATCGTTAAGGCTTCCCGTGAAGGGGAATCACCCCTGAAAAGCCTCCGGCAGACCATGCTCAGCCTGTTTTATGCCGCATATCGGTCGAATTGGGTCGAAAATTTTACTTTTGGGGAAATGTTAAAGTATGATGGATACATAAGAAATTTTTCGTGAGATTTTACCGTGGCATGGAGGGAATTCCCATTACGAACATGATGTTGAACGACGCAATGACGATGCTGAAGCTGACAAGCCGGACCTTTTATATTCCCATCAGCAAGCTGATACCGGAGTTAAGAGAAGCCGTGGCGTCCGCCTACCTGTGCATGAGAGCAATTGACGAGGTAGAAGACGATGAGAAGCTGCCTGCTCCGATCAAAAAAGAACTGCTCCTTGGAGCGGCGCAAGCGATGAAATCGCAAAATTTCGAGGAATCGCTAGAGCAAGTGTGGCAGCCTCACATGGATAAGCTCCCGGAAGTTACGGTGCGGATGGCCGAATGGGCGCGGCTTTGCCCGGCCGGCATTGCCCCAACCGTATACAACTACATTGCGATGATGGCTGAACAGATGGCGGATTGGGTGGGACACTCGTGGAATATCCGGACGGAAGAGGATCTGGATAAGTACACCTACAGCGTTGCCGGCATGGTAGGCGAAATGCTCTCCGATATTTGGCGCTGGCATGACGGGACGGAGACCGACCGTGACAAGGCTGTTGCTTTCGGTCGGGGGTTACAAGCGGTTAACATTATGCGCAACCGTGCGGAGGACATGGAGCGCGGCGTAGATTTCTTCCCGGACGGCTGGGATCTGAAGGACATGCTGCGTTACACCCGGCGCAACCTGAAGCTAGCGGATGAGTATCTCGCGGATTTGAAAAAAGGCCCTGCCCGCAGCTTCTGCCAGATTCCGCTGTCGCTTGCCCATGCGACCGTTAACCTGATTGCCGCCGGCGGCAATAAACTGACGCGGGACGCCGTGCTGAAGATCGTCGGCAAGATCATGTAACTCCATACAAAGAAAGTGCCCCACAGCACGATGCTGTGGGGCTAAGTATTTATATTATTAAAAGGGGGGTTGAGTTCTATTATAGGCAATGTTCATTAAAGAAAGATGAACATTACATTTCGAGTATGTTACAAATATTAACCAAACGATTCCAATCGCTTAGGTGAGCCTATGCCCCCCGTCCACATGCTGGACGGTACCGGTAACAAACGAGTTTTGGATCAGATAAAGCACGCATGACGCTACATCTAAAGCGGAACCGATCCGCTTAGCAGGGAGCTTTCCGGCCACCGTACGATACAGCTGATTCCGCGCCTCCTCCGGCATTTTGCTTCGGGATGGGGTATCGATAATGCCGGGAGACACCACGTTAACCCGAAGCGGGGCCAGCTCAAGAGCAAGCGTCTGACCCAGGTTCGAGACGGCTGCGTTAACCGCTCCTAGAGCGGCTGAACCGGCCATCGCTTTATAGGCCGCAACACCCGAAAACAACGTAATGGATCCGTTATCCGCAAGCTTAGGCGCGCCGTATTTGGCCGCATAGTATTGTCCCCAGAATTTATTCTCGAACAGCTCGCGGGAACGGGCCGATTCGGTCTGGAGAAAAGCACCGCCCGAGGTTTCGGCCGCGCTGACGACCAGGTGATCCAGATCTCCCACCCTCTCGAAAAAGAGCTTCACCTGCTCCTCGTCCGTTGTATCCAGCACATAAGCGGATGCGGCGGGACCCAATTCATGAACAGCCGCCTGCAGCTTAGCCTCCGAACGGCTTGCGATAACCACTTCCGCACCCTGCTCGATAGCCTGCCGTGCCGTCTCCAGTCCAATTCCCGAGCTTCCTCCGATAACGGCAATTCTTTGATTTTTCAGCATGCCTGATTCCTCCCAATTTGAACGTATGAGCGATTTGCTCTTGCAATGAGCACAGCATACCGCCAATAATTCCGTTTGGGAAGTAGTGTTATTTTATTCATATAGTTACCGAAAAGTAAGGATTGTGCCGTGTCGAGGATGGCGGGTTTATTTTATTTTTCACCCAAAGCAAGGCCAAACCGTTTCAGCTCGATAAAAATCCCCTCCAGCTGCCTGCCCCTCTCCGTTAAGGTGTATTCCACTCTAGGCGGTACCTCCGGATATACTTTTCGCCCGATAATCCCCTTGGCTTCGAGCTCCTTCAGCCTAAGCGACAGCGTCTTGGGGCTGATGCCGTCCATCCCCTTCAGCAGATCGCTGAAACGAAGCGTCCCCTCGATCAACAGATCGCGGATAATGAGGAAGGTCCATTTGGTTCCTATGACGTCCAGCGCAGCTTCAATCGGACAAGGCTCGCCGGGCGTTCCTTTATTTAATGCAATAGGTTCAATCACGCTGTCTCCATCCTTCCCTTGGCGCACTGCGTCTGTTTGCTCTCATAGTAGCACAATCGATAGCTCCGGGGGAGTAGATGTCCGAGCCGAATCGCGGGATGAGCATGCGAACCTCTTGGAGCCCAGGCATTGCGGTTTCCAAGGGGTTATTTTTATAGTAAGATGGGGTTGGTAGATTCGGATGCAGGGAGAGATAGGACGATGAACGATTTGATGAAGACATTGCTTGCGCAGGAAGAGGAGCTTCAGTTCGATTCTTTCACCAACGAGGACGCGCTGCAACTGGGCAACATCGTGGTACAGCACGCGAAGGATGCGATTGGCAAAGGAATTGCGGTACATATCGAGAACGACGAGCATCCGCTCTATACCCACTACATGGCGGGGACTTCGAAGGACAATATTTATTGGGTGAACACGAAGAAAAATGTTGTGAACCATTTTGGCCACAGCTCTTTATATGTTGGCGAGATGTTCCGAGACCGAGGGACAACGTTCCCGGAAAGCTCGGGCCTGCCGCTTTCTGACTATCAAGGCGAAGGCGGATCGTTCCCGATTATCGTCCGCGGCCAAGGCAAAGTCGGCACGATTACCGTCTCCGGCCTGACTGGCGAAGAGGACCATCAAGCGGCGGTAGACGGCATCCGCAAGTTTTTGATGAAGGGATAGGACAATCGATTTGAATAGACACCTCCGTTTTAATCGTCGAGATTAGGCATGGAGGTGTTTTTATGTTTGCTTGAGGGGAAAGGGGAGTGCCGGGATGAGGGCAAAAGCTGTTTTTCTTGATTTTTACGGGACGCTGGTGCATGAGGATGACGATATTTTACCTCCGATATATGAGCAAATCCGGGCAAGCGCGGCGACTCCTTGCGCGCCGGGTGATATCGGTCAATATTGGTGGAGGACGTTGTCCGGCTTCTTTGAAGCGAGCTTTGGGGAGAAGTTTAAGCCGCAGCGGGAGCTGGGGCTTCTGTCTCTCGTCGAGACGCTTGCGCATTTCGAGTCGGACTGTTCGGCGGAGCAGCTTATCCGAAGGCAGTTTGAGCATTGGATGAAGCCGGAATTGTATGAGGACACCTTGCCTTTTCTCTCGACTTTCAGGGATCTCCCGATTTATATTTTATCCAATATCGATACGGCGGATATTGAGGCAGCGGCTGCTTTTCACGGGATCAAAGTGACGGGCATCGTGACCAGCGAGGACGTGCGGGCTTACAAACCGCGGCCGGAATTGTTTCTTGAGGGCATGAAGCGCTGCGGTCTCAAGCCTTCGGAGATTGTGCATATTGGCGACTCCTATAGCAGCGACGTTGTGGGAGCAAGCAAGCTTGGGATTCAGACGATCTGGCTGAACCGGCTCCATAAACGGCAGCCGCAAGGGCCCGAACCGGATTATGTTTGCGACGATTTAAAAGCAGCTGAACGATGGCTGCTTCGGAGTAAGGGGAACGAAGCGGAATAACAGAAGGGATGGTGAACATAGTGGACAAGCCGCTAACAGGCGTAGGCGCAACTTATGAGCATAGCAGGCTGCTCGCGGACAGCTACCGGAGATGGACGGGGCAGGAATTGGTGTCCGCCGAGCATGATAGGGAGAAGGGGCTGGAGGAGCTGCTGTTTACGGCTCCGAGAGTGATTTTGTCGCATGGGACGGAGAGCGATCCGGTGTTGAATTACGGTAACCGCATGGCTCTGGAGTTGTGGGAGATGACATGGGAGCAGCTGACCAGCACGCCTTCGCGGCTTACGGCAGAGCCGATGGAGCGGGCGGAACGGGACCGGTTTTTTACGCAGGTGACTGCAAACGGTTATGTCGATAACTATACCGGCATCCGGATCTCCAGGACGGGACGGAGATTCTACATCGTTAACGCTACGGTATGGAATCTGGTGGATGAGCAGGGGATTTACAGAGGGCAGGCGGCGACCTTCCTGGATTATAAATTTTTGTAGGGTTCTACAAAAGATAGAACTGCGCGGACGGCAAGCCGCTTGATACGATAAAGTCGTTCCATACTTGAGCGAAAAGGAATGGTCTTTATGTCGTACGCGGTACCTTGGCGCGTTTTTGTCCGATATCTCGCCTCCAGGCTGTTTGGGGTGGGAGTAGGGCTATTGGTTTTTATTCTTCTATTCAACGGGTTTAAACTTCATCAGATGTCAGGTAGGGATTTGAGTATACCCTTTAGTTTCTTTTACGGCTATGGCTTGCTTTTCGCGTGTCTGGCGGATTTTTTGGCACGGTTCGTGAAGTACGGGCGGAGCTTGTTCTGCCTCGTGTTGTACATCATCGGCGGCTATCTTCCGTTTCTGTGGACGGATACGGCTGTTGCGATGATTGGAGGGACGCTTGGCGCATTCTTTTCGCTGATCGTGCTTGTAGCGTCCTTTATAATTGAAAATCATTGGCCGTATTCCGCGCTTGGCGCAGCAGGGCTGTTGATATACTATATGGTTATGTTTATGCTATGAACCTTTAATTGTTTAGGGTTGTTCCGTCATTTATCTAGTTACAAGCTTTTGAGAAGAGGTTTAAACTAGGGAAGAAATTAACCGACAGGAGATGAGTCTAAATCGTTATGGTCATTCAATCCGTTAATACGTCCAGTAAGGCTGTTGCTTTTACGTTTGACGATGGACCCCATCCGGTGTACACGCCGGAGCTGCTGAAGATCTTCGCAGAAGCAGGGGGAAAAGCAACCTTCTATATGATCGGCGAACAAATCGCTGCTCATCCGGAGGTAGCGAGGCTTGTCCATGAGCAAGGACATGAAATCGGCAACCATTCGTATACGCATCCCAATATGACCGAGCTGTCGGACGAAGAATTCGAAAGCGAGCTTTCGCGTACGGAGGAGCTTATCAAGCAGGTAACGGGAACGCGGGCCGCAACGATGCGTCTGCCTTATCTGGCGCGGGACGAGAGAGTGGATGCCATGCTTGAACGCGATGGCTATCCGTCAATCGGCGCCGTGAACATGGAAGCCAAGGATTGGGACATGCCGGGCGTTGACCATATCCTCGAAACGACGCGCAAGGAAGTGCGGAATGGCAGCATCTTGATCTTCCACGACGGATTTGGCGACCGTTCGCAGTCGGTAGAAGCGGTGCGCGTGCTGACGAAGGAGCTGACGGCGAGCGGGTACCGGCTGGTAACCGTGAGCGAACTGCTTCGCCTGGCGGAGTAGGAGGGCACAAGAAGCTTAACGATGCAGGACATCGTTAAGGCGGTTAAAGCGCAAAACCAAGGGGGCTTAACGATGCGCGGCATCGTTAAGCACATAAAAAACCTGCGAAAAGGCGAGTAAAGCGCCCGTATCGCGTAACTTAACGATACACAGTAACGTTAAGCACAATAACAAGACATGGCCCTGCGCTGACTGTTCCGCGCAGGGCCATGTCTTGTTATTCGGTTGCAGGCGGGCGTTTGCCGTTCTGCAAATCTTTTATCGAGTAGCCAAAGTCCATTTGAAGGTGGGGATAGTCCTTGAAGCTTGTCCAGTCTCCGCCCCAGGCAAAGCCTAGCTTTTTGGCGGCCGAGACGACCTCCATCCAGTCGGACTTGCCGTTGCGATTGCCGTCATATTCCATATCCCAGATAACGTCGCCATCCGGCTTGACCAGCGCGAAATCGACCGCAAGCCCGTAGTTATGGTAAGAAGCACCGCCTCTAACATTGGTGACCACTTGGCCCGGCTCGGAACGGCCCTTCTTGTAAAGGGCGTTCTGCTCCTCGCTTGAGCGGAAATCGTCGGTGATCATGATTTTGATACCCAGCTTGCCGGTCTGGGCCACAAGCTCATCCGCCTTCTCTGCAACAATCGGGTGAAGGCCGACGATTGCCGTGCTTTTCGCAGGAGCCTGCTCCCGGGCAGGAGCGGGATGATCCTGTACCGATTCGACCCATCGCCAGCCCATGACAATAATCGCAATTAAAACAAGCGAGGTCATAACCCGGCTTCTCTTCTGCTTCTGTTCGGGCCTGACATACGGCTGGCCTAATCGGCCAACGGTCGTATTTTGCCGTGCCAAAGGTTCGGGCATTCTTAACGTCTCCTCTCCGGTTGTCCGTTTCTCTCTCTTAATCTATGAATCTCTCTATTAGCATGCGCAATTATGTAAGCTCCTAAACACTCGGATTGTCCCATTGTAGCACAATTCGACATTCGCTTGCCCCCGTCCGGGGTAGGGGAATGGAGCAGGGGCATGTCCCGCCAAATTCGCAGCAGGCTAAGGCATCGCAAGGGAAGACGGCATGTTCCATTCGGAAGCCGCGATCTCCGTAAAACGCACAAAAGGCCCATCGAAATGGGCCTTTTGCTTGCGGACTAAGCTTCGTATGCTGCCGCGAAGATTAGTGCAGATAAGCTAGGGATTAATAAAATTTACCGAAGCCACAACCGCAAATAATGATCACCAACAGTATAAAAAGCACCAGGATGAAACCTGTAGAGTTAACACCACCAACGTAACCGGACATTCTACATGCACCTCCTTACGTCTTGAGTACTCTATAACTTATGACCGTTTTCTCCAAGGTGCTTGGGTGTTTGTTCCTGAGGCATTTGACCAATTATAAATGGCGCTCATTGACGCTTGTACCTGAAGTACGGCTGACCGATGCCGATTCCCATTTTCTTGCCGATGAACCGTTGCCTGAACTTTGTTACCATTAGAGAAGCATGATCTGATGTATTATTGAAGCTTTTGCTTAAGACGCAAGAATCATCACGGACACCTAGTCTGGCTGTTTGTATGATCATTCTATTTAGGGGGAACATTCTCTTGATTAGCAGCAAGTTTAAGAGATGGGTCGCGGGAGCAGCAGCATTGTCCTGTCTAATGGGGATCGTTCCTACCGTTGATGCAGCCAGCACGAACAAGCTGCCTTTCGACGATATTGCGGGCAGCTTTGCCAAGGACTCTATCATTCGTTTATATGAGAAACAGATATTATCGGGGACTTCCGCTAGAACCTTTTCGCCCAAACAGCCCGTTACCCGGGCGGAGTTCATTACGATTCTGGACCGCGTACTCGGGATCAAAACCGTTCACGGCGCTATCAATCCATTTAAGGATATGAAGCCCACAGACTGGTATTACGACGCGGTTACGGCTGCCGTCCAGGTCGGCCTTGCGGATGGGACAAGCCCGCATAGCTTTGAACCGTCAAAGCCCGTAACAAGGCAGGAAGCGGCGATTATGCTCATACGGGCATTCAAGCAGTCCGGTGTATCCGGCGATACCTCGTTTTTTGCGGACGCTGACGAGATCGCGGATTGGGCCGATAAGGCGGTTGGCGCGGCGCTCGAGCTTAACCTGATGGCCGGAGATGCGAACGGTCATTTTAATCCGGCAGACGGGATGACCAGACAGGAAACGGCCGCTGTCATTGATCGCGCTCTGCAAAATGCAAAGTGGGCTACCGCGCTTGCGAAATCGCAGTCTGCAGCCCGCATCCAGCTTGGCTGGCAATACGGCCAGACGACGGCCCAATATGAGCAGTCGGTTCTCCAAGCGAACGTAACGACTTTATCCCCGCGTTGGTACTTCTTCGACCCGGCAGGAGTTGTGGCAGACTACACGGATCAGTCGCTCGTAAGCTGGGCAAGCAAAAACAAAAGACAAATTTGGGGAATGGTCGGCAACCGCTCCAGCCAGGAAGTGACGCATCAGAACTTGTCCAATGCGACGTACCGCGGTAAAGTGGTCGATCAACTTACGGGCTATGTGCAGAAGTACGGACTCAAGGGACTGAACATCGATTTCGAAAATGTCGCTCCCGAAGACCGTGCCTATATGACCGCTTTTATTAGCGAGCTTAGCGCGAAGCTGCACAAGATTGGCGCCATCGTCTCGGTATGCGTATCGCCTGACCTTGGCAGTGACTGGACCGAAGGCTTCGATTACAAAGCGCTTGGCGCTTCGGCCGATTACATGGTGTTGATGGCTTACGACGAGCATTGGAGCACCAGTCCAATCGCAGGCTCAGTCGCCTCGCTGCCCTATGTGGACTATGCGATCGCCAACATCCTCGAGGAAGTGCCGGCAAGCAAGGTTATCTTGGCGCTGCCTTATTACAATCAGGACTGGGCCACCGATAAATCCGGAAAGGTAACGGCTTCGGAACTGACGCTCATCGAGCAAAACAACATCGTCCGCAACCGTTCGCTTCTCCCCGCATGGGACGCATCGGTTGCGCAATATACCGTATCGTATCAGCTTAACGGCCTTAAGCATCAGCTCTGGATCGAGGATGGAAGATCGCTTGCCGCCAAATATAAAAAAGCAATGGATTATAATCTGGCGGGTCTTGCCTATTGGTACATCGGCGGAGCCAGCACCGATATTTACAGCAGTCTTAGCAATGCTGAACGGTTCTACGGGTTAAATTTTAATTAGTTTATGGATTCATGCTCTTATTTATTTATCCGATTAAGATAAAAGAACGCTTCCCGTACCGTGCGGGCAAGCGTTCTTTTTTGCGTTGGAGCCGATGCATTATTTGTTCTTTACGTAATCGATGAACATCCTTTTGAGAATAAGCGGCTGCGGTCTGGACTCGAGATCCGATTCGAACAGCAGAATGTTATTCTGCAGCGATAGCTGACGGGAAAAATGGCGTAATCGTCGTCAGCGTTTCTATGATCTGCAGATCGGGGCGAATCGAGAGGTCCTCGATGCCGGACTGCACAATGGCCGCGAAATGCAGCGGGTTTTATCGAACTGTTCCTCACGCCGGATGACGCATCGTATCTGACGGGCATCGAGTTGCCTGGTTGCCGAGGCGTGACGGCGAAGTGACAAAATCGAGCGAGGCTTGACTAAGAACCACGCGAAAGGCGAAAGACGCCTAGCGTGGTTCTTTTGCTTGGAGCAATTTTGTGCCATGATAAGCTTATGCTTACGAAGCAAGAATAGCCGCCAAGCGGCAGCAATTCTTTGGAGGTGATGGGGTGTATTCTGATATTCAATTCGCAAGCGACCGGCCGGTTTCGATGCAGGTCAAGGATTACATGAAACGGCTGATGATAACGGGCGCGCTGCAAGCGAATCAGAAGCTCCCGTCCACGCGAGAGTTAAGTCTCTTGATGAATGTAGGGCGCAATACCATCGTGACCGCTTACGCGGACCTGGTGGATGAAGGATTTATATATGCCGTAAAAGGAAAAGGCAACTTCGTCGCGCAATCGGCGGGCGGCGTTGCGTCGGAAGAGGGCGCCGGCAAGAAGCTTGACTGGAGCGAACGGATGAACGATCTGGCCCGCGCCGCGGAAGAGCATGATCTGATGAAGCATGGCATCCGCGCGAAGCGGGGGGCGATTTCTTTTACGAGCATTGCTCCTGACGAGAAGCTGTTTGATCTGCAAAATGTGAAGCGCGCTTTCCTCGACCGGATGTCGCTGGAAGGCAACATTATTCTCAATTACGGCTACGCCAAGGGCTATAAGCCCCTGATCGAATTCCTGATGCGTTACATGGAAAACAAAGGCGTCGATCTGACCGGCAAGGATATGCTCATTACAAACGGTTTTACGGAAGGGTTCGATCTTGTCCTGTCGGCGCTTGGAAAGCGCAGCGGACACGCGTTATGCGAGAACCCGACTCATCATACCGCCATAAAAAATTTAAAGATGCACCAATTTGCCGTTACCGGCGTAGATATGGAGCCTGACGGCATTAGCCTAGAACAGTTGGAAGAGAAGCTTGGCGGGCAGGACTATGACCTCGCTTACCTTGTTCCTTCGTACCATAACCCGACGGGAATCGTAATGTCCCACGAGAAACGGGCTCAGACGGTGCGGATGCTGAACGACCGCCGGATTCCGATTATCGAGGACGGCTTTAATGAAGAGCTTCGTTATTCAGGCGCTCACGTGGCCCCTCTGCTCGCTTACGGCGGCAACCGCAATAACGGAACGATTTATTTAGGCAGCTTCTCCAAAATTCTGTTCCCCGGCCTACGCGTCGGATGGATTCTGGCGGATAAGGAGCTGATCGACTATCTGGAAAGCGTCAAACGCGCGCGGACCATTCATACTTCAACTCTTGATCAATCGCTGCTCTATCAATATCTTCATAACGGCAACTTCGAGAAATATCTGAAGCGCGCGAAGGCGGAGTATAAGCGCAAATACGAGCTGGCCGTGGAGAGCTGCAGGACGTATCTGCCGCTGAAAAGGCTGTCGGGCGACGGCGGGCTTCACCTGTTCGTCGAGTTCGAGGAGAGCTTCTCCACAAGGGAGCTGCTGCAGGCCTGCACCGAGCAAGGCGTACTGTTCACTCCCGGCGATATTTTCTACACCGACGGCGGCGGCCGCCATACGATGCGGCTTGGCTTCTCCCGCGTCTCCGACGAGAATATCGTCATAGGGATCCAAAGGATCGGAGACGCTGCGAAAGCTATGCTCGGGAAGTAATTCGCAGCGAGCAAAGCAAAGCCTATGCTTACGACAGCAATTTGCTTATGAATTTAAACTGTTTTATCATTCCATACTCGCAAAATTTAAGCATATGCTTACGAAGCAATTTTGCTCATGAATTTAAACTGTTTTATCATTCCATACTCGCAAAATTTTTAGGAGGCTTCTACACAACATGATGAAAATCGGCGTTATTATGGGCGGCATTTCGTCCGAAAGAGAAATTTCTTTATTAACGGGGCAAGAAATGATCGCGAATCTGGATCGCGGCAAATACGAAGTGGTGCCGATCGAGATTAACACGAAACGCGATTTGATCGATAAAACGGCGGGTATCGACTTTGCGCTGCTCGCTCTTCACGGCAAATACGGCGAAGACGGCACGGTACAAGGCACGCTCGAATCGCTTGGCATTCCTTATTCCGGCTGCGGCGTGTTATCGAGCAGCGTAAGCATGGATAAAGAGCTGGCGAAAAAGCTGATCCGCTTTGACGGCATCCTTACGGCCGATTGGATTAACGTCTCCAGCATGGAAGAGCTTGCCGCGGCAAACGTGGAGCGCCTTGGCCTGCCGGTTGTCGTAAAGCCGAATTCGGGCGGCTCGAGCATTGCTACGCGTCTGGTCAAAACGCGGGAGGACATTGCGGAAGCGGTAGAGGAAGCGTTGAAATGGGATGACTCCGTAATGATCGAGCAATTCGTTGGCGGGGAAGAAATCACATGCGCCGTGCTGAACGGCAAGCTGCTTCCCATCGTTTCGATTAAAGCCAATTCGGAGTTCTTCGATTTCGACTCCAAGTACCAGGATGGCGGAGCGACGGAAGAAGTGATCGAATTGCCGGCCGACGTGCAGGCCCGCGTCGAAGCGTCCGCGCTTGGTTGTTATAAGGCTCTGAAATGCAGCGTGTATTCGCGTATCGATATGATCATTAAAGACGGTGTTCCGTACGTCCTGGAAGCCAACACGCTGCCGGGTCTGACGAAGAACAGCCTGCTGCCGAAGGCGGCTAAAGCGGCTGGCATCAAGTTCAGCGAGCTGCTTGACTACATCATCGATTATTCTCTAGAGCAACGCAAAGAGAAGTAATCGGCCGGGGAGAGGATTAACCATGTTGACGACGAGCACATGGGTGACGCCGCTAGTCCGCGATTTGCCGCCATCGGGCATTCGCAAGTTTTTTAACGCGGCTGAGGGAAACAAGGAAATCATATCGCTAGGGGTCGGGGAACCCGACTTCGCAACGCCTAAGGCGGCCAGAGAGGCCTGCATCCGGGCGCTCGAGCGGGGCAGGACGATGTATACGCCTAACGAAGGTCTTATGGAGCTTCGCGAGGAAATTGCGGCGTATCTGGACAAAAGCTTTGGAGTCGGCTACGAGCCTGCCACGGAAGTGCTGGTTACGGTAGGCGGCAGCGAAGCGATTGACCTCGCGATGCGGGCGCTACTTGAGGCCGGCGATGAAATGATTATTCCGGTTCCCGGTTACATTGCTTACGCGCCGATCTGCAAGCTGAACGGAGGGGTGCCGGTTGAGCTGGAAATGACGGCGGCCCAGTCGTTCAAGCTGACGGCAGATGCGCTCAGGCAGGCGATAACCCCCCGTTCCAAGGTGCTCTTCGTCAACTTTCCAAGCAATCCGACCGGGGCGGTCATGACCTACGAGGACTGGCTGCCGATTACCAAGCTTGTGGAAGAGCATAACCTTATCGTATTGTCCGACGAGATCTATGCGGAGCTGACTTACGAAGGCAAGCATATCAGCTTCGCCTCCCTGCCGGGAATGAAGGAGCGGACGGTGGTCATCAGCGGTTTTTCCAAGGCTTTTGCGATGACGGGCATGCGGGTTGGCTACGCATGCGGCGGTCAGGAGCTGATTGCGGCGATGACCAAGATCCATCAGTATACCGCCCTCTGCGCGCCGATTGTTGGCCAAGTGGCTGCGATCGAATGCCTGCGCAGCTGCATGGAGGATAAAGACGAGATGGTCGAGGCGTTTAATCAGCGGCGGCGGATGTTCGTCAAAGGCTTAAGCGAGCTAGGCCTCGCTTGCCGGGATCCGCAAGGAGCGTTTTACGCTTTCCCATCCATCGCTGCGACCGGTCTCAGCTCGGAGCAGTTCGCTACGCGGCTGCTGCAGGAAGCTAAGGTGGCGGCTGTGCCCGGCTCCGTATTCGGCCGGGGCGGCGAGGGCTTTATCCGCTGCTCGTATGCGTCTTCGACTTCGAATCTATCGGAGGCTCTGGAGCGTATCGGCCGCTGGATGCGGACAGCAATGTAGAGTGTGAGCTTTAGACTGTCTCTCGAGCGGCAGGCTGGCAATATGCCAGCCTGCCGCTTTTCGTGGCTGCTAGGGTGATAAGGATATTGCGCATTTGTCAGATACGGTGCTCTGGAGGACTACGTGCTGCATGGCATGGAATGCAGACCAGTGTAAGCTCTGAGTGCCGTATACTGCCCCGAATGCAGCATATGCGCCTGATATGGCGCTACAGTACGAATTATGTTGCATGGAATGCAGTATATTCGTCTCTAGTGACTTCATTTAGCCGTTGCGACCCGGGATATCCTGCACTTCGTGCAGGATATCCCGGGTCGTTGGGCGAAAACGAGGCAATAAACTGCAAAACGTGCAATGGGGAATTGGCGGCCGGTGTACAGGAAGCCTCCCGGCACCCTAGCATACAGGTATTCCAACAATCAATGCAGCTGCATGGAATGCAGCATATGCGCCCGATATAGCGCTCCGGTGCACCGTATGATGCCCAGAATGCAGTATATTCATCTCTTGTGGGTTCATTTACGCCTTTGCGGGCGGCATATCCTGCACATCGTGCAGGATATGCCAGGCCGTCGGGCCAACATGCAGCAATATACGGCAAATCGTACAATAGAGGCTTGACCGCCGATGAGCAGGCACTATCTATACACACTAGTAAACAGGTTATTCCGGTTAATCAGTCCTCTCCGACTAGTTCGCCGGAATAGCCTCTTTTTGCGTCTACAGCAGCCGTTATTTGCAGAATACGGAGCAGGTATGATAGGTTGGAGAAACATAGTTTAGTTGGAGAGTTGGTGATTGTATGCCTATCCATATCGGGCTAGCCGGCTGGGGAGACCAGGACGCGTTGTACGGCACAAGCGTCAAAGCAAAGGACCGGCTGAAGGAATACGCGAAGCATTTCCCGCTGGTCGAGGTGGACAGCAGCTTTTACGCGATTCAGCCTCCGGAGAGGTTCGCCAAGTGGACGGAGGAGACGCCGGAGTCTCTTCATTTTATCGTGAAAGCTTATCAGGGGATGACCGGACATCAGCGTGGTCCGGCGGCAGCGGCTGCCGCGAATGATCCCGACAGCACGTTCGCGGCCTTTCGCGAATCGATTAGGCCGGTGATGGAAGCGGGGCGCCTCAGAGCGGCTCTGTTTCAATACCCCCCGTGGTTCGATTGTACCCGGGACAACGTGGGTATCCTGCGGGAAACGAAGCGCCGGATGGAAGGAATCCCCGTCGCCCTCGAGTTCCGTCATCAAAGCTGGTTCACCGAGGAATACCGGGAGCGTACGCTGGATTTCATGCGCCGGGAGGGCTGGATGCATAGCGTATGCGACGAGCCGCAGGCGGGTCTAGGATCGATACCGACCGTGCTTGAAGCAACGGATGCCGCGATGACGGTTGTCCGGTTCCACGGCCGTAACGCCAGCGGCTGGAACCAGGGCGGGGCGCCGAACTGGCGGGATGTCCGCTATTTGTACCGTTACAATTCGGACGAGCTGCGGCAATGGGCGGAATACCTTCGGCAGCTGCAAGAGCAAAGCGAGCATATTTGCGTGATTTTTAACAATAACTCCGGCGGAGATGCGGCGGATAACGCGAAGCAGATGATGGCGCTGCTCGGACAATTAAGGCCGGACGGCCGGGACCCGCTGGAGCCGCGCGAGGAACCGCCGCAATACGAGCAGCTGGATCTTTTTTAACCACTCTGGCTAGGAAGAGAAAGCATGAAAGAGGAAGTCCCTTGAAAAATCGAAAAATGCTGTATATCCTTACGATTGCCGTGTCTATGGGGTTTATCGGATATACGACCTACGCGAATTTCATTTACGACCCCGAAGCGAGCCGCTTCCTGCGTCATAAGACCGGCTTGAAGCATGTGTCGCTGTGGCTGACCATTATGGATGTGCATATTGTGGCGGCTTGCGCGGCCATGATTGCCGGACTTATTAACTTTTCCGGACGGATCAGAAAGCGCAGCGCCAAGCTGCATCGAGTGCTCGGCTATATTTACGTGCTGGCGGTGGCAGTCGTTGATCTGACCTCCGGTTACATGGCTCCATCCTCTACGGGCGGAAGAGTGAACAGCATTGCGTTTAATTTTATCAATATGATCTGGCTTGTTATCACGGTGATTGCCGTTGTGCAAATCCGAAAAGGAAAGGTCGCGGAGCACCGCAAATGGATGATTCGAAGCTATGTTTTCGTATTCACCAATTTGTTCACCCACCTGATTACGGCGGCTTTGCACAATGGGGCCGGAATGGATTATACGTTAAGTTATACGATCGCCATTTACAGCACGATTGTGCTGCTGCTTTTGCTCGCGGAGCTTGTGATCAGGCAGACAAAAATAGACCCGGAAAGGCCTTGAAGCTGGCTGGACCGGGTCTGTTTGTTTTTTTGGCGCGGAATGAAACTAATCCTCTGCTTGCATTGTCTAATGGGTGAGAGGTGAAAAATGTGGAAAATAGCTATTGGCGTTATGTAGAGCGCATGGATGCCTCCGGACTAAGAGAGCTGATGGACGCGTACGGCCAGGATGTATGGAATCTGGCTTTTGTCATCACGCGAAGGCATGATCTGGCGGACGACGTCGCCCAGGACGTGTTTCTGAAGGTCTATCAGACAATCGGCTCGTTCCGCGGAGCCTCCTCCATCCGGACTTGGCTGCTCGCGATGACAAGGAATACGGCTATTAATTATAAAAGAACGGCGTTTATGCGCCGGGTGCTGCTTGTCGGGAGAAGCGCTGCCCATGACGGGGAAAGTCCGTCCGCGGAGCAGGAGGCTATGAAGCTGGCGCTCACGTCCGAGCTGTGGAATGCCGTCCTGAAGCTGCCCGTTAAGCTGCGGGAGGTGCTTGTCCTCCATGCGAAATACGAGCTTACGACAAAGGAAATCGCCGATGCGCTTGGGCTGCCGGAGGGGACGGTCAAAACCAGGCTGTCGCGGGCGCGCAAGCGAATGAACGGCAGCTGGAAGGGGAGTGCGGCGTATGAATGAGAAGCAGCCGGAATGGTATCGTGAATTGCAGAGGGGACCGCATGTCCAGCCGAATTTTACGAGAGAGAAGAAGGAAGCAATCGTGCACCAGACGGAAACGCTTGGTCATGGGGAGAAGAGGAGAAGCCGCTGGATGATTCGATTCTCTTGGGCGGCCTTGTTTTTTATCGTTGTAGCCGTGATTGTTGCAGTTGCGTTCCGGGAGAACGTTGGAGCGCCCGGAGGCGGCGGGGGGAAGGGGGCGGTGGCATCGCCTGAGGCTTCGCCAAGTGCTACTCCAATTCCAAAGGGGCAATTTTTCGTTATCCCGTCCAGGCAGGACGGTTATTTGAAGGATGCTCTCCCGTTCTCGACCGAAGAGGTTAAAAAAATTTGGGTGAAGGAAACGCAGGTTCCGCAAGACCGTATGTATGTTATCCTGCAAAATCTGAACATGCTTGAGATGACGAAGGCAGGTACGGATGATAAGCCGTTAAGCACGGAGAGCTTGATCCGTTTCGAAACGGCGGATTCCGTGTACAGAATCCCGTATGACGTGGACACAAACGAGTATCATTTAGGAGGCCGCGGTTATTATGCGGACGATCAAGTGATGCTGCTGATGCATGGCATTCTTCAGCCGGATTCGAAGCTGGCGCAGCTTGACCGGATGTTCGAGCAGGCCCGGCTCGAGATGGAGACCCGCGAAGGCGGGATCGACGAAAGCTTCTCTTATGACGGGAAAAGGCTGACGGTAGCCGGCAAATCCTATAACGAATGGGAGCAGCTGCTGTTGCTTAGAAGCAGCGTTCAGCCAATTCTTCTCGGACATTATTACGATGATGCCCTTCAGGCCGTTGGCAATGTAACCGAATATAGCGACGGTGTTATGCAGCTGAATCGGAGCATCGTGTTTACGGACGGCAATTATGCCACACCGGACGGTCTGGCCGTTGGCATGTCGAAGGAAGAGGTTGTGCAGAAGCTTGGCAAGCCGAATTTGCAGCTGGATTCCAAGTGGAGCTACAAAATTGGCGACTATTTGAAATTCCATCTTTATTTTGACCACAATAAGATTAGATGCATCGTGCTCAGTCAGCCTCTGTAGCTTATGGGATGAGGAGAGATGGGGATGAAGAAAAGGATTTTAACAGCCGTTGTTATTACGGTGGCAGCGCTTTTGGCGGCCTCCTGCGAAGGCGGCAAATCATCGGTAAAAACAGGCGGCACGCAGGTGTCGGGGGAGCAGGCTCCCTATAAGGTTATGGCCGAGAAGCTGCAAGCACCTTGGGTGATCGCATTTGACGGCAATGTGATCTATATCAGCGAGAGGGATGGCAATGTCGTGCGGGTTGCCGAGGGCAAGTCGACTAGAATGCCGGTTCAATTCAATAAAAACGTGCATGCTCAAGGAGAAGGCGGATTTCTCGGCTTTGTGCTTGCTCCGGATTTTCGGACGTCGAAGGAGGCTTTTGCCTATCATACGTATGAGGAGAACGGACAGATTCTAAATCGTGTCATTGTGCTGAAGCTGGAGGAGAATGCCTGGGTAGAGTCCAAGGCTTTGCTCGAAGGCATTCCGGGATCGTTTAATCATGACGGCGGCCGGATGGCGATTGGGCCGGACGGATTGCTGTACGTGACGACCGGAGACGCCGGTCGGGAGGAGCTGGCGCAGGATAAGAACAGTCTGGCCGGCAAAATCCTCCGGATGAAGCTGGACGGCACGATCCCGCCGGGGAATCCTTTTCCCGATTCCTATGTGTATTCTTACGGGCACCGGAATCCGCAAGGGCTTGCCTGGAGCAGCTCGGGCATGCTGTTTGTCGCGGAGCACGGGCCTTCGGGCAATCCCGGCGGGCATGACGAGATTAACAGTATCGTACCCGGCGGCAATTACGGTTGGCCGGTTGTCATTGGGGGGCAGCACCGGGAGGGCATGATTGATCCCATCTACCATACGGGCGAGGATACGATTGCTCCTTCTGGCATAGCGATGGAAGCAGGCAATAATCTGCTGGTGGCCACCCTTCGGGGGGAGAAGCTTCTAAGGTACAACACGCTGACGAAAAAGATGTCCACCGTGCTTGAGAACGAAGGCAGGCTGCGGGACGTGCGCGTTCATAACGGCGATATCTACGTCATAACGAATAATACGGATGGAAGAGGGACACCATCTGATAAGGATGACCGGTTGCTGCTATTGGCGAAATAAGGATGTTGACAGGAAACCATTTGGTTTCCTATAATAAAAAGCGAAACCAAATGGTTTCCTAATTGGTGATAAAAATATGCTTGTTAGAAAATAACGGAGGTATGGATCATGAGTAACGGAGTGAACACATTGCCCGACGTACGTCAGTCGGTTCAAGTCAATGCGCCTATTGAAAAGGTTTGGAATGCGGTATCCACAAGAGAAGGAGTCTCCGCCTGGTTTATGGCTCCAAGCGAAAGCTTTAAGCCGGAGGTTGGCTGCGAGTTCCATTTGGAAGCCGGCCAGTTCGGCCAATCCCCTTGCAAAGTAACGGAGGTCGACCCTCCGAACCGTTTGACCTTCAACTGGGGCAAGGACTGGACGCTGACCTTTGAACTGAAGGAGCTGGAAGCCGGGAAGACGGAATTTACGCTGATCCACGGCGGCTGGGACGCGGACAAGGTTACCGAGTTCAACCAACCTCATACGCAAGTACGCGAGCATATGGCCGGCGGTTGGGTTGGCATCGTGAAGAAGTTTGCAAGCTATGTCGAAGGACAATAATCTTGCTTCCGAGCCCAAACATGACGTCTTCCAGGCGATCGCCGATCCGACTCGCCGAAGTCTGCTGCAGTTGTTAGTCGATCAGGAAATGCCGGTCAACGTCATCAGCGCTCATTATTCCATGAGCCGGACAGCCGTATCGAAGCACCTGCGCGTGCTGGCGGAAGCAGGGCTTGTGAAGGAGCGCAAAGTCGGGCGCGAGACGCGTTACCGGCTGGAGCCGGAGCCTCTGCTCGAGCTGAAACGCTGGCTCAGCTACTACGAGCGGTTTTGGGAGAACAAGCTGCAAGCGCTCAAGCGCTTCGTCGAAGAAGATATGCCGGCCGGTCAGCCGTCAGGTCCGCTTAAGGCGATTGAAGGCAAACCCGAGAATTAGATGGTTGAAGCCGCGCCCAGTCCGAGCTTATGCTCGGACTGGGCGCGGCTTTTGTTCGTTGCGGCTTCGTTGGCCGGCCTCACCGCTAAGCTACCCTCTTATTATTTATCCGCCTATATCATCCTTCGGCGCTCGGAGCCAAACCGTTACTGTCTCTGTAAACTCCAAATGCTGAGGAAGGCTGACAGCCGGGATCCTGCGCGCTCCTCAAGTCTGCCGTCCTGTGGAAAGTTTTCGCTTGATACTGGAAATCAACAAGCCTGCTGGCTTACAATAGACGGGATAAGTGAGCGGCTTAAGGTGGTTAGGCCGGTCGGGTGATAATTCTTAGGATTATGCTTGCGAAGAAGAATCATCACAATCGACCATAGGAGGTCGATTGGGTGATAATTCTTTTTAGGGTTATGCTTTCGAAGCAAGAATCATCACGACTGGCCTTTATATGAACCAGTCCGGGTGATAATTCTTAAGATTATGCTTTCGAGGCAAGAATCATCACAATCGACCATAGGAGGTCGTTTGGGTGATAATTCTTTTTAGGAGTGAGCGTTTTGCGTAAAATCATGTTTACAGGCGGTGGATCGGCAGGGCACGTGACGGTAAACCTGGCGTTGATCCCCCATTTTATACAAGAAGGCTGGTCGGTGGACTACATAGGCTCGGAGGCGGGTATTGAGAGACAGCTGATCGAGCCTCTTCAGCATGTCCGCTATCACGGCATCGCAACGGGCAAGCTGCGCCGTTATCTGGACTGGCAGAACGTCAAGGACCCGTTCAAGGTCATCAAAGGCGCCTTCCAGGCTTACCGCATTATCAAGAAGCAGAAGCCTGACGTGCTGTTCTCGAAGGGCGGCTTCGTATCCGTTCCGGTCGTGATTGGCGCGCGGCTGAACAAGGTGCCGGTGCTCATTCACGAATCGGACTTGACGCCGGGGCTGGCGAACAAGATCGCGATTCCTTTCGCGGCCGGGGTCTGCACGACCTTCCCGGAGACGCAGCAGCATTTGCCGGCCGGCAAATCGCATTACGTGGGAGCGGTCATCCGCGACCAGCTCAAAGCTGGCGACGCCGCGCGCGGCCGCAAGTTCGCGGGCTTTATCTCGAGCAAGCCGGTGCTGCTTATCATGGGCGGCAGCCTTGGCGCCCGCAAGATTAACCAGGCTGTACGCGCATCGCTTGGCAAGCTGACGGAAAAGTTCCAGATCATTCACCTGTGCGGCAAAGGTCAGGTAGAGGCCTCCCTGCAGTCTCCTCAGTACAAACAGTTCGAGTACGTAAACGAGGAGCTGCCGGATCTTCTGGCGATGTCGGATGCCATCATTTCGCGCGCCGGCTCGAACTCGATTTTCGAGTTCCTGTACCTGCGCAAGCCGATGCTGCTTATTCCCCTGACGAAGGAAGCGAGCCGCGGCGACCAGATTCTTAACGCGCGTTCGTTCCAGTCGGCAGGCTTCTGCGAGGTGCTTTACGAGGAGGACATGACGCCGGAGACGCTCCTGAGCCACGTTACCGACCTCTATGCAAACCGGGATAAATACATCGACAACATGGAGAAAAACGATCGCAAGGACGCTTTGTCCCAGCTGATCGGCCTGATCAAGAAGACGGCGAAATAAACGCTCTTATCCCTCGAATGACCGCTATTAACCAGCAAGATTGTCTTGTGGTAACGGCGGTCTTTTTCTATAATAGGGGGAAGGTTAGGCAATAGTAGGAGGGAATTACAGATGGAATATATCAGTACTCGCGGAAATGTAGGCAAAATCGGTTTTGTCGACGCTTTCCTCATGGGTCTTGCGGACGACGGCGGCCTTCTTGTGCCTTACGAAATTCCGGTTGTTTCCGCGGCTAAACTGAAAGAATGGCAGGAGCTCAGCTATCAGGAGCTGGTGCTTGAAATTTTCTCGCTTTATACGAATGATGAAATTCCTTATGAAGATCTGAAGAAAATGGTATACGACGGCTATGCGACGTTCCGCCATCCGGAAGTGACGCCGGTTCATAAGCTGAAGGATGACCTTTATTTGCTGGAATTGTTCCATGGTCCTACTTTTGCATTCAAGGACATTGCGCTCCAGTTCATGGGCCAATTATATACGTATGTATCCCGCAAGCAGAACAAGAAGATTCACATTCTCGGCGCTACCTCCGGCGACACCGGCGCTTCGGCGATCGAAGGCGTCAAGGGCAAGGAAGGCATCAAGATCTGCATCCTGCATCCGAACGGCAAAGTAAGCAAAGTGCAGGAGCTGCAGATGACGACGGTTCAAGAGGACAACGTTCTGAACCTGTCCGTGGAAGGCAACTTCGACGACTGCCAGCGCATTATTAAGGACCTGTTCGCGGATCTCGAGTTCAAAGCGGCTAACCATCTGTGCGCGATTAACTCGATCAACTTCGTGCGCATTATGGCGCAAACGGTCTATTACTTCTATTCGTACTTCCAAGTGGCGAAGCAAACAGGCAAATCCGATGCAAAAGTAAACTTCAGCGTGCCGACAGGCAACTTCGGCGATATTTTTGCGGGTTACCTGGCGAAGCGTATGGGTCTGCCGGTTGACAAGCTTATTCTGGCGACGAACGAAAACAACATTCTGGAGCGCTTCATCAAAGAAGGCGTGTACAAGCCGGGCGATTTCCGCACGACTTACAGCCCTTCGATGGACATTCAAGTGGCAAGCAACTTCGAGCGTTACCTTTACTATGTCCTGGACGAAAATCCGGAGCAAATCCGTGCCATTATGGACGGCTTTAAGTCCGAAGGGCAAATCGTCGTATCCGGCGACGCGCTCCGCAAGGTGCAGGATGAGTTCGCCGCGCATGGCGTGCAGGGCAAGGAATGCCTGGATACGATCGCAGCGTACAACAAAGAAACCGGCTATCTGCTGGATCCTCATTCCGCATGCGGCGTAGCGGCATCGGATCAGCATGCGGCAGCTGGCGCGGTAACGATCTCGCTGGCGACGGCGCATCCCGCGAAATTCAACGAAGCGATTGAGCTTGTTGGCATTGAGCAGGAGTTCCCTTCGCCAATTCAGGCGCTCTTTAACAAGCCGCAGCGTCAAACGCTGGTGGACGGCACGCAGGAAGCGGTCGTTGAAGAAATCGTGAAATTCTACAACGCGTAATCGACGCGAAAAAAAGAGGCTGCTTCGAACAATCCGAATTAAACATTCGGTTTGCTCGGAGCAGCCTTTTTTGCCATATAAGAAAGTAGAAGTTTTACTCATTGCGTCGGAGTATTTATGTTTTGCGCTCTCGATTAGACCCGTTGCTGCTCCAATTCCAATAGCGCGGTCTTCATCGGAAGGCCTCCTCGGTAACCGGTCATGGAGCCCGTCTTGCCAACTATCCGGTGGCAGGGCAGGACGATCAGGAGCGGATTGGCGCCAACGGCGGCTCCTACCGCCCGGGCGGCCTGCGGACGTCCGATGGTCTCGGCGAGATCGGAATAAGCAGCCGTGCTGCCATATTGCACCGCGCTCATGGCCTGCCACACTCTTTGCTGGAAATCAGTGCCTACCAGATCAAGCGGCAGCGTAAAAACGTCGAGACTCCCTTGAAAATATTTCGTAAACTCATGCGTATAACGCTCCATCTCCGCGTCATGCCGGACCAGCTCGTAGCCGGGCAGGCGAGCTTCGGCCCATTCGGCCAGCTCCTCGAAGGGAGCGCCTTGCGAGCCGACATAACAAAGGCCGTTATCGGTCGCGGCCAAATGCAGGTTCCAGTCGTCATGCTGAAGCAGGGTCCAATATATATTTTTGCTCATGGCTTGTGATTCGCTCCTCGGTATTGGGTTGGGGTAAGTCCGGTAACGTTCTGAAATCTCGTTGTGAAATGGGCGGCATTCGCATACCCGACCTGACCCGCAATATCGGTTACGGGCAGCGGGGTTGCGGCTAGCAGCTTCATCGCTTCCCGGATACGGAATTGCTGAATATAAGCTGCGGGCGTTAAGCCCGTAAGTCTTTTGAATGTCCGCTGCAAATGATAAGGGCTTAGATGCAGCGCGTCCGCGAGATGCGACAAGGTAAGCGGCTCCCGGTAATGCGCCTCGATATAAGCGCGGGCCTGCGCTTCCCATTCCTCGTCCGGCAGCTGAGGCTGGATCGGCTTGCATCGTTTGCAGGGGCGGAATCGTTCGGATAAGGCGTCCCTCGGCGTCTGGAATATTCTGACGTGCGAGCGGTTCGGTGGCTTCGACTTGCAGGACGGCCGGCAAAAAATTCCCGTCGTTGTCACTCCATAATACCATTGCCCATCGCAAGAGCCGTCATTCGACACAACCGCTAGCCATTTGTCCTCCGGGATGCCGGTCGCTTCCGTATTTCCCATTTTCGCTCACCTCCAGGTTTAGTATACCTTGATTGGACATCAAATCGTAAGCGGCGGCGAATGAAAGCGCAAGATTACGAAAGCGGCGGAGCGATTTGGTGTGGTTCAATGAATGGAGTAGAATGTAAGTAGTATAGAGGAAAAGGGAAGGATGCTCATGACGGAGTCAGCGAGGCTGCATATCGAAGTGCCGGAGCCTTTCAGCTATAAGGAGACGGTCAATTATTTGCGGAGATCGGCTAACGAGCCGCTTTATCAGGTGGAGGGCGATGCCGTTTACCGGCTTATTCCGTTTGGGAGCGGGGAAGAGCCCGCGGCCGTCGAAATCCGGCAGTCCGGCAACGGCGGGCTGCTCGTGCGGGTCATTGGCGAGGAACGGGTTAACGGGGAACGGCAGCGGGGGATCGAAGCCTTTATCCGGGAGTGGTTTGATTTCGATACGGATCTGCTGCCTTTTTACGAAATGGCGGAGAAGGATCCGCTGCTGGTTCATGCGATTGGACGTTTTCGCGGCTTACGAAGCGTGGGGATCTCGGATTTGTTCGAGGCGTTATGCTGGGGGATTATCGGGCAGCAGATCAATCTGGCTTTTGCCTATACGCTCAAGCGGCGCTTCGTGGAGGCTTACGGGCAAAGCGCGGAGCGAGAGGGCAGAACGTTCTGGCAGTTCCCGGTTCCCGGGACAATCGCGGCGTTAAAGCCGGAGGATTTGACGTCCATACAGATGACGAGCAAAAAATCCGAGTATCTCATCGGCGTAGCGAAGCTTATGGCAGAGGGCTCTTTGAGCAAGCAAAGCTTGCTTGCTCTCGGAGATTTTGCGGCAATCGAGAAGCAGCTGACGGGGATCCGCGGCATCGGACCGTGGACGGCTAATTATGTGCTCATGCGCTGTCTGCGCTTGCCGGATGCTTTTCCGATTGCGGATGTGGGATTGCATAATTCGATAAAAGCGTTGACCGGCAGCGACGCGAAGCCTACGATCGGCGAGATCAGGCGGATGGCGGAGGGCTGGAAGGGCTGGGAATCCTACGCGACCTTTTATTTATGGCGGATACTGTATTAAGAAAGGAGTCGAATTGGGATGAAGTTTGAAGGAAAAGTCGTTGTTATAACGGGAGCGGGCAAAGGGATCGGCGCAGCGCTGGCCGTTGCTTACGCAGTGGAAGGAGCCCGGATTGCGGCCGTTGACCGTGACGGAGAGCTCGTGAAGCATACGGTGGACCGTATTGTCGAAGCAGGCGGCCATGCGATTGGATTAACGGTGGATATTAGCCGTCCGGAGGAGATCGAAGCCGCATTCGCTGCGATTGACGAGCAGTATGGACGAATCGACGTGATGATCAACAATGCGGGCTTAGGGAAGTGGAAATCGCTTTACGACCTGAGCCTGGACGAGTGGGATTACGTGCTGAACACGAACCTGCGGGGAACTTTTCTCTGCGCAAAGGAAGCGGGCAGACGGATGCGAGAGAGCGGCGGAGGCTCGATTGTAAATCTGTCTTCCACGCGGGCATTGATGTCCGAGCCGAATTCGGAGGCGTATGCGGCTTCCAAAGGCGGCATCGTCGCGTTGACGCATGCGCTGGCCGTTTCGCTGGGACCCGATCATGTGCGGGTAAACGCGATCAGCCCCGGTTGGATCGAGAACGGCGATTACGAGGCGCTGCGACGGAAGGATCATTCGCAGCATCCGGCAGGACGAGTGGGCAGGCCCGATGATATCGTCCGTGCTTGCTTCTATTTGACCAATCCCGAGAATGATTTCGTAACCGGAATCAACCTCGTCGTCGACGGCGGCATGACGCGGAAAATGATCTACGAGGAGTAGATCAGCTGATTTTGAAGCAAAGAGGCGAATTGAGCGCATTACGCTGGATGGAATCCAACGAAGCCTCAATTCGCCTTACGCGATTTATCCCTGCAGCCCAAAAGCCTCGGCAATCAAACGGTACGACTTCACGCGGGCTTCGAAGTTGTGGACCGAGCTCATGACAAGCACTTCGTCGGCTTGGTATTGCTCGGCCATCTTCAGGATGCCGGCTCGTACCTGTTCCGGCGTGCCTATAATCCGGCGCTCGCGAGCCCGGTTAATCCGGTACAGGTCGGACTCCGTGTATGGATAATCATAAGCCGTCTTTACGGAAGGGAAGCTAAGCTGGTCTACGCCGTTCTCCAGCAGCAGGAAGAAAAGATCCGTGCTGAGAGCAAGCTCGTTAGCTTCTTCCTCCGTATCCGCGCAAATGGCAAGCACGGCGATCATGGAATGCGGCTTGTCGTACAGAACGGACGGTTCGAAGTTTTCATGGTAATGCTGCATCGCGGTCTCGCCGCCCGGCGTACCGAAAAACTGCGCAAAAGCGTAGTTCGTTCCAAGCTGCGCGGCAATCCGCGCGCTCTCGTAGCTGGAGCCAAGCAGCCAGACCTCGGGTACCTGCTCGATTGGGGGAGCGGCATGCAGTCCGGCAAAAGGATGGCCTTCCGGCATTTTTCCGCGGAGGTAACCGATTAAATCGATAATTTGCTGTGGATACTTGTTAATATCCACAAATTTGTTTTCCTGCAGCGCGCGGGTCGCCGTAGGCATGCCGCCAGGGGCACGGCCGAGACCAACATCGATTCGGCCAGGATGAAGAGCTTCGAGCAGCTTGAAGTTCTCCGCAACCTTGTAGGAGCTGTAATGCGGCAGCATGATGCCGCCGGAGCCTACGCGGATGCGTGAGGTAGCCGCGGCCAGATGGGCGATCAGAATTTCCGGGCTGGAGAAGGACAGCATTTTACCGGCATGATGCTCGGAGATCCAATAGCGGCCGTATCCTTGTCTTTCCGCTTCCTGTGCCAGACGTGTCGTGTCCGCCAGTGTGGCGGCGGCATTTTGCCCCTCGTTAATATGCGACTGGTCGAGAATACCCAGCTTGATCATCAGTGCGGTGCACCTCCTGTGCATGTAAGTATGTGCAACCTTGATTATACCCTAATTCACGAACTGTTACAAAAAATTGTACAGTAGGCGTGGAGCCGCATCCCATGGCGCAAATATTGACTTCAGGCGCTATAAAGGGTATTATTACACAAGCTTGAATACGAATAGGTAAGGGTGAAGATCTTGAATTCGAAACTTCAAATTAAGAGCGTAACCTTAGCGGACAAAGACTTGAAATCCGGTTTATTCCAGTACATTATGACGCTTGCCGACGGCTCCAGAGCAAGACTTTTCTACAGCAACAAACCAGAGTGGCATCTGACAGGCGTAACGCGTCTGCTTAACGTTCCATGCCCGCTGTGCATGAAAGACTACTACTGCGGCTGCTTTGAGAAAAATGCAGAGCTGTTCGACCGTCAAGTGAATGAGCATGATTTTATTCCTGCTTCCATGAGAGCTTAAGCTTTTTAAACATGATGAAACGGCTTCTGCCAGGCGTGAACCAATGTCCGCGAGGACAACGATTCATGCCGGCAGAAGCCGTTTGTCGTTTTCAATCTCTACTATTCCCGCATTCCGCCTTCCACGATGTTGAAGTAATAGTTTACATCGTCCTCGCACGCGGACATTTTATCCAAGGACTGCGGCGCGCATACGATCAGGCGGGTTGCCGTGATCGGTAGCTGCTCATCTCCAATGGGGTAGACGCCTTTTTCATCCACGCCGAAGTTGGACTCATTCTTCATCGCGTAACTCCCGTGTAACGGATCCAGCTCAAGCATTACGTAACGGTGTTCGCCGCCTGCAGGCTTTAGCTTCAACAATTCAAGCTGCTGAACTCTATTGACGAAGTCATCTGCCGGGAAGGCTCCCGAATATTGCAGCTTTTCATTCGTTAAGCTGCGTTTGAGCGTGACGGATTGCTCCGAGGCGTGGTAGACAGCGTTAATGCGGTTGTAGCGGCCATTGGCATCGGGATCAAAGAGTTGAAATTCGAGTTCGATCACCTCTCCATTCTGGGCAAGCACGGTTTCAAAGCCCTCAACTCTGGCCTGATTGCTCACCGGTGCCCGGGCCATCACCATCTTCCATACGCCATCGAATCCAAGCTGTTCGATCGATACATTACCCCATGCGCTTTGTTTGGGAATGGAATCCAAATGGCTCAGAACAGGAGGAACAACCAGTTGCAAAACATACATGGCTAGACCAAGCAGGGCCGCCTTATCTTTGATCGAGAGATTGGGCCTTGGCTTCCGGAAAAATAACAGGTATATGACAAAGCCCAGCGGCAGGCGCAACCCGTTTAAGGAAAACGTGAACCCGCCGAGCAGCATATGGCCGATAAGCTTCCAGCCCAGGTTTTTCTCCGGTTCCGAGCGTTTGCGGTAAAGCATAATCAGACAGGCAATAACGAGGAGAGGGAAAAGGGCAGACAGCCAAATAGTAACATTCGATTGGTTTAGCTTTGCATACCCGTATAAATAAAAACCCGAGAAGCGGACATGAGCTCCTTGAGCGAATTTTGAGAGCTCCGTTTCAGGAATATCAACGGATATAGCATTTCCCGGACCTTCGCCGCCTCCGTAAGTTCCTCCGAGCAGGTCTTTCCCGGTTGTATCGGTAATTTGCCACTCTGGTCCGTTTGAATTGATAAAGCTGTCATTTGTAATATGCGAGATATTCAACAGCTGCCCGGAACTCCGGTTCGGATGGGGAACGACATTAAGCTGGATGTAAAAATGCTTTTGGCTTTTTCCAACCTTCTCCAAAATAATGTCCGAATCAAATTTTCTCTCAACGACAAGATTAAGCTTGGTTTCGCCAACCTCCTTCGGAATCCATTCCGGCTTCAGGAAAAACTCCACCGCTACGCCTTCCTTCACAAGGGATAGGCTGTATCCTTCCTGATTAATAATTCGCTGATAAACCGCAGAGCTGCGGTTATGGTAAAGCTGAATTAGCCGCACCGCGGTAAAAAGAATAATTACGACAAGAACACCTGCTGCTATTTTCCAAGCTATCCTCCAATTCAGTTTGCGTACACCCCGCTTTCGATCTGTCCCATGACCCAATGCATAAACTTATAACTATATACTTTGGAAAAACAAGGAAGGTTGCGCTGGTACAGCAAGTTATAATCCAAACGGAAGGGGCAGGTCCGCAATAGGCGGCTGCCCCTTTTTCGCTCTTACATTTCCTTCAGCGCTTTGACTCCCAGCAGCTTCAGACCGTCCTCGAGAGTTTCGGCCGTCTGGCGAACAAGCGCCAGCTTTGCCGCCTGCTCGGCAGTATTGCCGGTAATGATCTTCTCATGGTGATAGAACCGGTTAAACGTCTGGGCCAGCTCGATCAGATAACGGGCGGCAACGGAAGGCTCATATCGCTGCGCGGCTTGCGCGAGCGCTTCGGGATAGCGCATCAAAGCCTTGACCAGCTGCCAGGATTGGTCGCTTTCGGTATAGCGGTAATCGGCAGCACCGGCGTTGTCGCCAGATTCTGCTGGAGCTCCGCTGCCCGCTTTGCGCAGGAGGCTTTGCGTTCTTGCGTAAGTGTACTGCACGTAAGGCCCCGTCTCGCCTTCGAAGTTCACGACGTCCTCTAGCGAGAAGTTTACTTCATGAAGCCGCGAGTGGAGCAGATCGCCAAAAATGACGGCGCCAACGCCAACGGCTTCCGCAACCTCGGCTTTGCCCGCAAGCGAAGGGTTCTTTTCCTCGATAATGCGCAGAGCATGAGCGGCCGCTTCATCCAGAACATTCTCCAGGAAGACGACCTTGCCTCTGCGGGTAGACATTTTTTGTCCGTCCATCAGCATGAGGCCAAACGGGATATGCTTGCATTCCGTCGCCCAATCGAAGCCCATGCGCTCAAGCACCAGGAATAGTTGGCGGAAATGCAAGGATTGCTCCGCGCCAACCACGTACAGCAGCTCATCGCCTTGCATCTGATCGTGCCGGTAGATCGCTGTGGCGAGATCGCGGGTGGCATAGATGGAGGAGCCGTCGGATTTTTTGATGATGCAAGGCGGTAGTCCTTCTTCATCCAGCCGTACGACTAACGCGCCGTCGCTCTCTTCGAGCAAGCCTTGACGGGTCAGTTGATCGACTACCGCATCCATTTTATCGTTATAGAAGCTTTCGCCAAGGTAATGGTCAAAGGAAACGCCAAGGCGGTCGTACAGCTTGTTGAAGGCGGCCAGACTGTCCTCGATAAACATATTCCAATAGCGGTGGGCTTCGGAATCGCCAGCCTCCAGCTTAACGAACCATTCCCGCGCTTCCGGCTCCAGCTCCGGCTGGAGCTTCGCTTCCTCGTGGAAACGGACATAGAGCTCAAGGTAGGCTTTAATCGGATCCGACGCTCTGTCGGTGTGGTCTCCCCATTTCAGATAAGCCGTAATCATTTTGCCGAATTGAGTGCCCCAGTCGCCCAGATGATTAACGTTAACCGTATCGTAGCCAACCTTGCGGAGCAGGTTGTAAAGCGCGTTGCCGATCATCGTCGAGCGCAAATGCCCGATGCCGAACGGCTTGGCGATATTGGGGGAGGACATGTCGATAATGACGCGCTTGCCTCCGCCAATCTCCGGTATTTGCGCTCCGCCATCCTGCACGAATTGCCCGGTCACAGCCGCGCGGTTGAATTTGAAGTTAAGGTAGGGGCCTGCAGCGGATATTGTCCACCGGCTGCTCTCGGGCAGGGAGGCCGCCAATTGTCCGGCGATATGCGCCGGGCTTTGTTTTTTAGACAAGGCAAAGCAGGGGAAAGCGACGTCTCCAAGCTGCTCGTTAGGCGGGAACTCCAGAAGCTCGGCAACTTGCCGGCTGGATAAGGAACAGTGCTCCGCCAGACTGGCGGCGATCATTTCTTTTAGCATTAGGGTGAACCTCCTGAATAATTGGCCTAAATAAAAACATAAAACCCCCGTCTCGTAAGAGACGGGGGTTAATCCCGCGGTGCCACTCTTGTTGCTTTATGGCAGGGCGAAAAGATTCATATACGCGCTGCCGTAAGCATCTCGACGTTGTAACGGTTCTGAACCGGGCAGGCCTACTGAAAGCGGTTCGGCCAGCCATCTCCCGGGTCCTCTTCGCAAAATGCGCCATCGCCGGCTTTCACCAACCCGGCTCGCTGCTCATGGTCATCCTCTTTGCTACTGTCCCGTTCCTCGATGTTATATAACGACCATCATACTTGATGTTATCTGAATAATCAATCTATTGTTTCGTTCTTTGGCTAAGAATTTGAATAAACGACTGGCAGGCTACAAAAGTCCGCATCACCGTAATCGGCTCGCCATCCTTATACAAGGCCATGGCAGGAACGGCGCGCAGCTCCAGAGGAGCTGCTGTCTGCGGGAACAGATCGATGTTAACCGAGGCAACGGTCATCTCGCCGCGAAGAGAAGGAATAGCGGCCTCGAGCTGTCCGGCAATCGTATGGCAAGGCGTGCAGAAGGTGCTGCGGTATAGAACAAGCACAGTAGCTCCGCTTGCGATGGCTTCCTGCAGCTGTTGATCAGTGAGCTGGTTCAAAGACATATGGCGGTTATCTCCCGGTTTTTAAGAATAAGAACGATGCCCTCCATTGTATCATCCCAGCTTCAACTGCTCAATTGCTCCGCGAATAATGCGGCATGAAAAATTCATCTGCCGATTTTCCTCCGGCGTCAAATTAAGCTCAACGATTTCTTTGACGCCGCTGCGGGTGATGATGGCCGGAACGCCAGCCGCAATGCCCGTCTGGTTGTATTCCTGCTCGAGGATGGAGGAGACGGCGATGATGCGGTGTTCATCATTCAGGACGGAGCGGGTAATGTAGGCCAGCGCGTTGCCGATGCCGTAGTGGGTGGAGCCCATGCGGGTGTAAATTTCCCAGCCTGCATTCTTGGTCTGCTCGGCAATTTCGTTCAGTTTGAGGTGGCCGAACCGGACCGGATGCTGGGTCAGAATATCCCCAATCGGTTTGCCGCCAATCGTCACATGCGACCATGCCGGGAATTGGGACTCTCCGTGCTCACCCAGCACGTAGCCGTTCACGCTGCGCGGATCGACGGAGAAATGCTCGCAGAGCAGCGTTTTGAGCCGGGCCGAGTCAATGGACGTGCCGGAGCCGATAACCTGGCCGCGGGGCAGTCCCGATAGTTTCCATACGACGTAAGTTACCACGTCAACCGGATTAGCCGCCGCGAGAAAAATACCGTTAAACCCGCTGCCCATGATCCGCGGAACGATATGGCCATAGATGTCGGAGACCGCGCTTAGCATGCCCATCCGGTCCTGGCCCTTTGGCGGATAACCGCCGGCGGACAGAATGACGACGTCCATATCCGAGCAATCCTCGTACGTACCGGTATAGATTTTCGTGCGGGAATGGATAAAATCCATGCCATGCGACATGTCGAGCGCTTGTGCCGCTGCGCGGTCAGGCGTCCGTCCGATCAGCATGATTTCATCGCATATCGACTGATTGATAAGGGAATACGCGCAGCTTGAACCCACGTTGCCAACCCCGACGATTGCTACCTTGCGCGCTTTGCTTCTCATGCCCATCCAGCCCCTTATCCCAAGTGTTGTTACTTCTAGTATATGGGCTTGCATACCAATCATGTGACGGCGAAGTTACGGTCATGTTCGTCTTTCTTCCATAGCGGATAAGCGGACGAACATAGGTTGTGAGCAGGGCTGCTTCCGGACGCAACCATGTCAAAAGTCTTGCCGGGAAAAGCGAAGATTAGCGTTTATGCGACCAAAAACTCCATTTTACTACATAATACGACAAACATATTTAATATATTATATAGATTAAAATAAAATATGAGGAGTAGAAAACGAAAGAGAAATCCCTATTTTGTTCGAAAAACAATCGTTTTTGCTCAATTAACCCCTAATATCGTTCGCAGGTCGCATTGATTGTATATATTAAATATATTATATTATCTTTAGGTGTAACCGCTTTCACCACATGGGCAAGAAGTGGTCGATTCCGAATTGAATCAGCAGGTTGCTTTTAAGCCTAAGCAAATGCTTGCGAAGTATGAATGGTATCACTGGCAGTGCCCGACCGTGGATGTGTTATTCATTATAGGAGGTGGAAGAGACAATGATTGCAAACGAGGCAAAAGTCGAAGTTATGCCGATCCCGAAAAAAAAGAGCCAGACTTGGTCTAGAGTTTGGTATTTCAGGCATGCGTACTTGTTTATGCTTCCAGCCGTTATTTGGTATTTGGTGTTCAGTTATTATCCGATGTACGGCGTTCTGATCGCATTTAAAGATTTCAAGTACAACCTCGGGATAATGGGAAGCCCATGGGAAGGACTGCGGTACTTCAAGCAGTTCTTGAATGATTCCAGCTTTTATTCGGTTCTTAAAAATACGCTCTCGATCAGCGGCCTTAAGCTGCTGTTCGGTTTTCCGGCGCCGCTTGTTCTCGCCTTAATGCTGAATGCCGTAATGCGAAGCAAAATAAAGCGGATCTTCCAAACGATTTCATACCTGCCGCACTTTGTATCCTGGGTCGTTGTCGTAACCCTGATGCAAAAGATACTTTCTCCCAACGTTGGTCTTGTGAACGACATCCGTGAAAAAATGGGACTCGATTCGATCTTTTTTATGGGAATGCCGTCCTTATTCTATCCTCTGGTCATCACTTCCGATATCTGGAAGGGCATTGGCTGGGGATCGATCATTTATTTGGCCGCGCTGACCAACATTGATCCGCACCTGTACGAAGCCGCGGAAATGGACGGGGCGGGCCGATGGAGCAAGCTGTTCAAGATCACGCTGCCAACCTTGGTGCCGACGATCGGCATTCTGCTCATCTTCTCCTTAAGCGGCATTCTGAATGCCGGGTTTGATCAAATATGGCTAATGCAGACGCCTGCTACGTTAAGCGTCTCTGAGATATTGGACACCTACGTGCTCAAGACGGGTATCCAGCAAGGACAATTCGCTTATTCCACGGCGATCGGCCTGTTCAAATCGGCGATCTCGCTTGTCCTCATCATAACGGTTAACAAGATAGCCAAGAAGGTAAGCGACGTGTCTTTATGGTAAGCCATAGGGTGATCATTCATTAGGATTATGCTTTCGAAGTATGAATCATCACGATGGCCTGTATGGCCATTGGGTGATCATTCATTTGAGGAGGTGCGCGAATGGGCACGAGAAGGATGTCCGCAGCCGATAAAATCTATTCGAGCTTGAATTATACCGTATTGACCGTATTTTGCCTGACGGCACTTTACCCCTTTATTTATTTTTTGGCGCTATCGTTCAATGACGGCTATGACGCCATGAAAGGCGGCATTTATTTCTACCCTCGCGTTTTTACGCTCGAGAACTACGCCAAGGCGTTTAATAATCCGCAGGTCTTGAATGCCTTTACGATTTCGGTTTCGCGGACTTTTATCGTTACCCTATGTTCCGTCATGCTGACTTCATTGCTCGCTTACGGGCTTTCGCGGAAAGGTCTGCCCGGAAGGAAATATATCGTCTTTTTCTTCTTCTTTACGACCTTGTTCAGCGGCGGATTGATTCCGACTTTCATTTTGTACCGGCAAATTCACATTATCGATACGTATTGGGTGCTGGTGCTGCCCGTGCTGTATGACTTTTTTAACGCGATTGTGATGAAGACGTTTTTTGACGGGATCCCTCCCAGCTTGTCGGAGTCGGCCCGCATCGACGGGGCAAGCGAACTGCAGGTGTTTGCAAGAATCATTCTCCCGCTATCCATGCCTGTACTCGCAACCATAGCTTTGTTTGTGGGGGTTGGCGTGTGGAACGACTGGTTTACCGGGCAGTTCTTCATCTCGAAAGAAAATCTTCAGCCTGCGGCAACGTTCCTGAACAAAATGATCAGCGAGGCGTCCTTCCAATCCATGACGGGTTCAAGCAGCGGTTCGAATATCCAGAACATGAGTCAGACTCAAATGGAGCTGCGAGGCGTAACGCCGGAAGCGCTCCGGATGACGTTTGTCATCATCATTACCACTCCGATCCTCTGCGTGTATCCGTTCCTTCAAAGATTTTTCGTAAAGGGTGTACTGGTAGGTTCGCTCAAGGAGTAGTCGCGAGGGGTATAAGAGGCATTGCCTTTTATATATACAATTAAAAAATGAGAGGGGCTTGTCAAATGCGTAAAACCAGATTAAAAGGTTCTCTTGGCCTGGCGGCTGCGATCCCGCTTCTGGCATTATCGATGACGGCGTGCAGCGACAATGGAGGGAACAACGAACCAAATGCAACTGCTGGTAACGCAACGAATACGGGACAAAAAGAAGCGGATGCACCCAAGCAGGTCACGTTAACCTTCCTAAGCGCCTGGAATGGCGGCGGAGCAAGCTTTCCGCAGGATCAGGTAAACAATCCGGTAGCCAAAGCGATAAGAGAGAAGACTGGCGTCACGCTCAAGATGGAATCGATCACGACAAGCGAAGTCGAGAAGCTGAATACGATGTTCGCTTCCGGCACGGTTCCGGATATCGTAAACGCTCCGTACTGGTCGACGACCGGCGGCGAAGGGCAGGTTATCAAAAAAGCCGCGCTGGAAGGTCAGCTTCTTGACTTAACGCCTTATCTCGATAAATATCCGAATGTGAAGAGACTGGTCACAACCGGCATTGCCAAGGACTTCGCTGAGTTTGACATGAACAGCCCCGATCTGGAAGGCAAGCAGTACATTATTCCAACGGAAACGCCTGACGGTTCGATCGAAAGCATTCATAACTGGAATTACGGTCTTTATGCCCGCGGCGATATTCTGAAGGCGCTGAATGTAAATCCGGCGGATATTGATACGCAGGAAGAGCTGTACGACTTGCTGGAGAAGATCAAAAACGGCAATTTTAAAGATATTAGCGGCAAGCCGGTTATCCCTGCCGGCACGATGCACAACGGCTGGGATTCCAGCCAATTCACGAAAGGGTGGACGGGTTACAATATTTCGGACTTCCGCGAGGAAGACGGCAAGCTGACCTTCTGGGCTTTATCCAAAGACGAAGAAGACAAAATGCTGTATATGCGCAAATTGATCAAGGACGGATTATTTGATCTTGAAGCGTTCAGCAATACCGACACGACAGCCAAAGAAAAGCTGACTACCGGCAAGCTGGCTGTATTTGGAGCCCAACCTCTGCTCCTCGATCTGCAAAAAACGCTGTATAAGACCAATCCGGAAATGCAATACGAGCTGCTTGGTCCTATGAAGAATAAGAACGGCGAAATCGCGACGCAGGTTGAGAAACCGGGACGTTCCGGATTCCCTGCCATCTTCTTGAGCGCGAAAATCAAAGATCCGGATGCGGCGCTGCGTTATCTTGATTTCGTAAACAGCGACGAAGGCCGCCTGCTCGCTTACTGGGGTATTGAGGGCAAGGATTATACGATGGTGGACGGCAAGCCGCAATGGATTCCGGACGTGAAGAAGCAATTTGACGAGAACCCGGACTTGAAGCGCGACGAAGGACTTAACTTCCTTCCGGGAAGATTCATTGGCGCATTCTCCGATACGGTGACATGGCCGAAAACGGATGATCAAAAAACGCAATGGGATAAGCTGGAGGAAAGCTTCTCGGCGAAAATGCCGATTAAAATCATTGATAAAGTAAGCGCGACCTATCTTGAAAGAGAATGGCCGAAATATCAGCAATATCGCGACAAGGTAGGCGGCTTTGATTTTAACGCGGAATTGCAGAAGGCCTACTTCGCGAAATCGGATGAGGAAGCTTTGAAAATCCTTCATAACGCGCAAGACAAGTTCAAGGATGCCGGCGTCCTGGAAATGACCGAGTTTGTAGGCCAAAAAGCCGCAGAACGGGATGACATTGGTTTCTAAGATAAAAGAGGACTAAAGCAAATCAACCGCCCGAGCAATCGGGCGGTTGATTTGTTTTAGTCTTCAATTAAGCCAAGCATGCGCGTCGTCACCGTCGCCGCGATATACGGCCGGAGCCCATACGGATCTTCGGAGCCGATTTCTTCGGCTTGGTGAAGACCGAGCTCTTCTTCGACGAGCTGGATGACGAGCCGCCGGTAATGACCTTGCCGGTCTTGCCGGTGGAACTGCTGCTGCCGGAGCCGACCGCCGTGGAATCGGCGTTCTTCGAGCGTTTTAAGATGGATCCGGTTCGGTTTACCGTCATTGGCGGTGCTTTTTTCAGATCCTGATCGGTTGGCTTGTGGTAAGTGGTCTGCGGTTTATAGACATCCTTCTGGGTGTAACCGCGGTAATTGCCGTGTCCGTACTTGCCGTTATCGAACAGATCGCTAAGCACGCTGGCAAGCAGGTAACCCTCCAGGAAGCTGCTGCTGTAATTGTTCCGCACATACTCCTTGGAGTCGATCTCGATCAGGGAGTCCGACGGATCGTCGGGAGCCTGCTGGATCTGGATCACCTCGTCGCTGTAGACGAGGAACATCCTCTCGGTACTTTCCGCGGACTGCTGCTCCGGCTTCTTCTTGTCGACAAGCTGCTTGGCGACCTCCGGAACGGTCTGGTCCGCAGCCCGGTAGACGTAAGACGTCTGGCTGCCCGAACCGTTCACCGATTCCAGCGGATACTGCTCCTTTACGGTGTCGGAGATGGCGCAGGCAGCAAGCATGGGAACGATGAGGCTGAGTAATAGAATAATTTTGATGCTATGAAGCCACCACTTCTTCATCCGTGCTCCTCCTAAAAAGAATAGCTTAGCTTCGCCTTATGCGCCCCGGATCACGCGGACATCTGCGGGCAGCACCGATTCGCCTACGTACAGCATGAAGCGTCCGTCAAGCCATTCCACGCGGAGCAGCTTCATATCATCGGACTGATATTGCCACACGTATTGCTCGCCGCCCTGCATAAACGGCGTTTTGCCGCTTGCCGCAATCATTCCCGAGTAGTTTTCTTCCATGTGATAAGCCCGGTCATCCAGCTCCAGGGTAGTCGGCACTTCGTCAAAGGTATCCAGTCGTCCGTCAATTTGCTCATACAGCGCGAAAACCGTTCTTTCGCGTTCCTCAATCGACAGATAGCGGATATCGCTTCCGTCCTGCAGCGTCAGCACGACAGCGTTGCGGCTGCGGTTCCGGCTGCTGCCGGTTACTTGATACGTGACCAGGGAGACTTCGCATACATCGCCGGGTGCGAGAGACAGGATGCTTTTCTCCGCTTTCACCGGCTCAGGCTTTGCCATCATATTTTTAATCCGTTTAAAAATGCTCATCAAGGTTTACTCCTTCGTACGATCGTTCTGTTAGACCGAAGCAATAATCAGCGCACCAGCAATGTGAAGGGAGCCGGCGATCAGCGCGTAGCCGACCTTGCCCTCGTGGATGCCTTTGTCCAGCTGAATGCCGGCAACGGCCCCGAAGATAATCCGGAAGATCGCTTCAACAATCAATAGCGTAATAAACGATACAAGCGAGATCACAAGAGCTTCCCACATGTAAGTTGCCTGTCCGATCGACGAGGCAAGGATGTACGCCTGTGCGCCCAGCTTCATGACAAAGCGGACCGCTACAGCAATATTACCATCTTTCATTTCCTTAAAATCATGGTATTTCGTGGACAATGAATCTAAATACATGAGGATAAAAAGCAGAAGCGCCCCAGCGCCCGTCCACACCGGAATTTGCAGCAAATCCGTCCAAGTCATGACCATCTTTCCCCCAATAAAGTAATAGAACTGCAAAATCCGCCGGCGCTGCCGTTAAGCTATGGCGCCGGCGGACCTGTTTGCGTCAGTCCATTTTATTCCATGCGTGCAGGTGCTATTCCTTCTTTTCGTACTGCTTCATCAGAGCGGCAAGCTCGTCTTCAACCGCTTTGTCCTTGCCAAGAGCCGCGAACTCGTCGTCAAGCGATTTGCCTTTGGATTGCGCAAGTTCGTTCGATGCTTCGGCGCGCGCTTCGGCTTGAAGCATCTTTTCTTCCATGCGCTTCAGGCCGGCGGTAGCGGAATCGGAGCTGAAGCCCGCGAGCGATTTGTTGATGTGCTCTTGCGCTTTGGCCGCTTGGTAGCGGGCAACCAGCGTCTCGCGCTTGTTCTTCATTTCCGTCAACTGCTTGCGCATTTCATCGAGCTTCGCACGAAGGTTATCCGCCATTGCTTTGTTGTTATCGAAGCTTGTTTTGTATTCGGCTGCTTTCGCTTCGGCCGCTTTTTTCTCTTCCAGTGCCCGGCGGGCAAGGTCGACATTCTGAGCTTGAGCGGCAATATGAGCTTGCTCGCCGCGTTTTTCAACCAGCTGAGCTTGTTCTTCATACAGCTGCTTGAATTTTTTCTCGAGGGCGATTTGGGCCGCTACGGCTTTTTCGGCATCCTCAAGATCTTCTTGCATGTCCCGGATATATTGGTCAGTCAGCTTGATCGGATCTTCCGCTTTCTCAATCAGAGCGTACACATTCGATAAAGTAAGGTCACGAAGTCGTTTGAAAATAGACATTTTAAACATCCTCCCGGAATTTTCGATTTTCAATATTGGAGCTTATAACACCTACATACGATTATACGCTCGATAAGGTTTCATTTCGATAGCTCGGGAAAAAGTGGTGCCCCGGTTTGTTGAAGGGAAATAGAAAACTTTGGTAAAATAGATGAGGAATCTATTCATTGTACCTAGGGAGATGAGCAGGAATGAGTCATGAAATCATCCGCCAATTCGAATATCATGCATGGGCCAACAATCGGTTGTTCGAGCATTTGAAACAGCTTCCCGAAGAAGCGTACGCGGCAGAGGTGCAAAGCGTGTTCCCGTCCGTAGCCGCGGTGCTGGAGCATCTGTATGTCCGCGACGAGCTGTGGCTTGCCGTCCTGCTGGGGGAAGAGACGGATCTGATTGGTTTGGTTAACCGCAAGACGGAGGAAGTAAAGGGGATGACTGCGGCATCGCTGGAAGAATGCTACAGCCGGATAGCAGACCGGTTCCGTGCCTATATCGCTGGTGTGGAAGACCTGGACAAGCTGACGACGATTACGCATCCGAGATTTGGATCCATGACGGCGCCGTTATCGGGCATTATTCAGCATGTCGTTAACCACGGTACGTATCATCGGGGGAACGTGACGGCTATACTAAGACAGCAGGGCCATCCGGGCGTTGCTACGGATTATATCTTTTTCCTGTACGGACAATTTAATTAATCCACAGGCTTATCCACATTATCAACATGAGTAATCCCCAATAATAACGAGACTTTACATAAAGTTAATAACATATCCACAACAGAGGCTGTCCACATAAAGTCCTAGTCCGGAAGTCAGGTCATACATGCAAAAATGTAGAGATTTGTCGGAGGTTTTCGTTGAAAATAAGGATTCGTTTGGAATGGTTGACCGTTATCGTTGCAGCCGCAGTCTTATTGCCGCTATTGTTCTTCAGTCCCGTGGGAGTTGCGAATAATGGCGACTTTTACCGCATCATGCTGGCGGGCGGCATCGATTTCGCCGATCCCGGCGAATCGTACCGGGATAAGTACTTCGGGTATTTTCACGCGTTGTATCATTACGGGCCATTCTCGGCTGAGAGCTATCTCTCTTCCCAGATTATCCTAGTCTTTATTGCGGGGATGATCGGCCGGGCCGCAAACTCGCAGGTGTTTGACATCCGGATTTTATCGCTCCTCTATTCCGTCCTGTACGCTGCGGCTTTGTACGTGATCGTTAAATACAATAAACAGCGTTCGGTGCTCTTTAATGCCGTACTTATCGCAAGCTTGGCGCTGGTATTTCTGGATATCGGGTACGTCGCTTATTTCAACTCGTTTTTCGGGGAAGCGGTCACCGTCATCTTTATGCTGCTTACCTTCGGATTGGCGCTTGCCTTGCCTCGCTCGGACAAGCCTTCGGTCTGGCTGCTGACGGCTTTTTATTTGTCCGCTGTTTGTCTTGTCGGCACCAAGCTGCAAAACGCTCCGATCGGGCTTTTGCTCCTGCTGCTGGGCTTGCGTTACTGGAGGCTGCGTTCCGACCGTGGATGGAGATGGACGGTCGGGATTTGGTCAGCCGTGCTGCTGCTTGCCACCGTCACGATGTATGCCGCAGCGCCAAACGAACTGAAGCACATCAATCTGTATCAAACGGTGTTTTTTGGGGTGTTGAAGGATTCGCCGGACCCGGCATCGGATCTTAGGGAGCTAGGTTTGCCGGAGGAATTCAAGGTGAATGCGGGTACGAATTATTTTCAGAAGGACACGGCGATCAAGCAGGATGACCCCCGCATTCTTGCGGCGCTGAAGGGGATCAGCCATAAAGATGTGCTGCTGTATTATGCGAAACATCCGGACAGGCTCCTGCAGAAGCTTAAGCGTGCAGCGCAGAACGGAATGAGCATCCGGCCTTTGTACCTGGGCAGCTATGAGAAGGAGGCGGGCAAGCCTTACGGGGCAGTTAGTTACGCCTATAGCGCCTGGAGTACGTTTAAGCTGAAGGTTATGCCGAACAACTTTGGTTTTGTTGCGGCGTTTGCGGCGGCGTATCTCGTCATTCTTGCCGTGGAGTATGGGAGGCGGCGGAAATCGATCCGGCAGCGGCTGTATCTGGAGGTTTTGTTTGTACTTGCGCTTACCGGGATGTGTGGCTTTACGGTACCTCTCGTCGGTGACGGGGAGGCGGATCTCGGCAAGCATTTATTCCTGTTTAACGTCTGCTTCGATATGATGACGGTAGTCAGCGTGCTGTATGTCGTGCGGTTCATCGCAATAAAAGCAGGGCTGCTGCGGGGAGCTTGACCTCCGCGCGAACAGCCCTGCTTTTCTTTTGGATTTGCTTAGCCCTGTGCGCCGGGGCGGATGCGGACGACGCCAATCTCCGTTGCGTTAATGGCAAACGCGTTGCCGCCTTGGTTAATCGTTGCGTTCGCCGATTGGCCGACGCGGACGTTGGTTGTGCCTTTGCTCCATTTGACAATGTTCTTGTCGGCGGATTTCGTTCTTTTGCGACCCATTCGAATCACCTCCTCGCCATTGTTTGGACGGATGAAGAGGTTCATTAACGTTTGCGCTTCTTGTTTTGCTTCGCCAGCCGCTTCATGATTTGCACGTTAACGGCGTTGCTCGCGAGCACATTGCCGGCCTCGGCCGATGCCTTGGCGGTCTGATAAATGTTAATAACGATATAGTTGTTGCGGCCGACGCGGTAGCGGTAGGACTTCACATTCTGATGAATCAAGGGGGGAGCCTCCTCCTGATAGATGAGATCTTCTATAGTCTATGTTTAATAGTAGAGTCGGTCGCGGCGCATGCTAGAGATGAAGGGATTAATAGATCGATATGTTACGCAGGAAAGTATCGAGAGGGGAGATTGATGATGTTACGCAGGAAAGTATCTCCTTCCGGTTGCTGTTGTTATCTTGATATTTCTGATTGAAGTTTTATCGGTTATATCAAGAGTAACAAAGGCAAGCGCTAACGCTCCTCCACGAGATACTTTCCTTCTCCACCTATCAATCGGTGTGGGGGGACAAAAAAGAGTGGAACCGGCATAAAGCCTAGTTCCACTACTTTTGTCTCAAAAATAATCGATAGGATCCGAAGAGAAAACATCTCCTGGAAGAGTGTAACGCTTGCCTTTGAAATCGTGAGATTACAATTAACAACTTGATTCAAATCCTCACGATTTCAACAGCGACTGGAAGGAGATGTTTTCTCGGCAGGATCACCGTCGATAAAAAACTCTATAGGATCCTGTCGATTTAAAATGCCCAGTTGCCGTTAACCAGGATCGGCTCGCGGGTGCCGTCTTCGGTAATGCCGTAGAGGTTGAGCTCGGCGGAGCCAACCATGAAGTCGGTATGCGCCATGCTTTGGTTCAGCCCTCTTGCGAGCAGCTCCTCGCGCGACAGGCCGGCGCCGCCCTTGATGCAGGACGCGTATGCGCTGCCCAATGCGAGATGGCAGGAAGCATTTTCGTCGAAGATCGTTTTGTAGAACAAAATATTCGAATCCGAAATTGGCGAGGTGTGCGGAACCAAGGCAACTTCGCCGAGGAATTTTGCTGCGTCATCGGTATCGAGCAGGCCTTTAATGGTTTCCTCGCCTTGCTCCGCCTTGAAATCGACAACGCGGCCATTCTCGAAAGTAAACGAGAAGTTATCGACGATATTGCCGTTATAGCTAAGCGGCTTCGTGCTGGAGATTGTTCCGTTCACGCCGGTACGAAGCGGTGCCGAGTAGACTTCTTCGGTTGGCAGGTTTGGAACAAACCAGGTGCCTTGCTCATTTTGCTTGCTGCCGCCAAGCCAGATTTGATCCTTCGGCATTTCGAGCGTCAGATCGGTGCCAGGGGCTTCGTAATGCAGATATTTATAGGCTTTATCGTTCAAATATTGCGCTTTGGATTTGAGCTGCTTGATGTGCGCTTCCCAAGCGGCGATAGGATCCGGCTGGTCGGCGCGTACCATTTGGAAGATGGTATCCCACAGCTTTGCGACCTGCTCCTCCTGCGGAAGCTCCGGGAAGACCTTGGCTGCCCATGCAGCGGAAGGGGCTGTTGCCAGCGACCAGGTAAATTTGAAGGCCTGGGACATTTGACGGTATTTTTCGTTGGCTTTGCGCGCCGTACGGTCCGCGTTGCGGATTTTTTCCTGCGGCACGCCGCGGAGCAGATCGGGATCGGCGGATCCGATCGTAATGGAAGCTGCGCCTTTTTCCGCCATCTCGAGCTTTTCGCCGGCGGACCATTTTGGCTCCTCCAGGAAGGATTCAAGCGGAGCAAGATCATAATGAATGCGGGATACCGCGTCGTCATGCCAGAATACCTTCACTTGGTAGGCACCGGCTTCATACGCTTTTTTCACGACGAGTCGAACGAGCTCTGGCGCGTCGATTGTCGCATTAACCATGACCGATTGTCCTTGCTGTATGTTCGCTCCGATTTTTACGATGATGTCCGCATAGTTGTTTAATTTTTGCTCAAAAGTCAGCACGGGGCTTCATTCCTCTCTCGTTAACGATATGTATAGTTTCCACTGGATCCTATAGCTATAGTATGAACTTATTTGTTCGGAATTTCAAAATGGTAGAGGAGAGGCCGGATTGTTGGTTACGGCGCGGGACGGGGTTATAATAGCAGGGTAGGTTTTTAATGAGAAACGGAGTGAAGAAGCATGGAATCGATATGGCAACAGAGAAAAGGGCAGCTGGCTGCGTACTTGAAAGAGAACGGCATTGATATCGCCTTTATTACGTCACCGACGAATGTATATTATTTTACGGGATTTTCCTGCAATCCGCATGAGCGGTTCCTGGCGTTAGCGCTGGATGCGCGGACGGGGGAGGAGACGCTGTATATGCCGCTTCTCGACCTGTCGGCGGCAGAGCCTTTTGGGGGGAACGGCAAGCTTGTTCCGATCTCGGATACGCAGAATGCTTACGAGGTGCTGAAGCAGCACACGGCATCGGGAGTGGCGGCAGCGGGCATTGAGAAGGAAGCGGTGTCGATCGCCAAGGCCGAGCGTATTCAGGCGGCTTTGGGCGGAACGCGATTCGTTGATCTCGAGGGCTTTATTCTGTCCCTGCGCACGAAAAAAAGCGAAGAAGAAATCAGCAAGGTGCAAAATGCCGTCCTTATGGTGGAGAAGGTCGTAGCCCACGCCGCTTCCCATGCCAAAATCGGCATGACGGAGCTGGAGCTGACGGCGGAAATCGAGTACCAAATGCGCAAGCTTGGCGCGGACCGCCCGGCGTTTGAGTCGATCGTGCTGACCGGCGCGCGTTCCGCGCTGCCGCATGGCACGCCGGGTTACGACAAGATCAAGCATGGCGATTTTGTGCTGATCGATATCGGCGTACAGGCCGGCGGCTATTGCTCCGACATTACGAGAACCTTTGTGATGGGCGAGGCTTCAAAAGAGCAGCGCGCCATCTATGATACGGTGCTCGCGGCGAACATGGCGGGAATCGCGGCGGCAAAAGCCGGCGTAACGCTGGCCTCCGTGGATCAAGCGGCCCGCGGCGTAATTGAGCAGAAGGGCTTTGGGCCGCTGTTCACGCATCGCCTCGGCCATGGCTTTGGCATGGATGTGCATGAGCAGCCCTCCGTTTCGGGGCAGAATCTATCGATTATCGAGCCGGGCCTGCTGTTTACGATTGAACCGGGCATCTATGATCCGGCGATCGGCGGCGTCCGGATTGAGGACGACGTGTACATTCAAGCGGACGGCTCCGTGCGCGTGTTGACCAGCTACCCGAAAGAGCTGATTTTGCTGGGCAACTAGTTGAGTGATGTGGCGGTGGTGGTGATAGCCTTCGCGTGGGGCTAACGAAACTACAACACCTTATCTAGAGCATTTGCAGCAGCTCTCATTTCTAGCGAAACTCAGTATCGTTATTTGGGGCGAACGAGCTGCATTTGGCTTGAAAACGACCGAATAGCGATACCTGGTTTCGTTAGATTTAGAAAACGGCCGTTTTTCCGGAAATAACGATACTACGTTTCGTTAGCGGGATGAGGGAGGCTGCGAGGGTCTATCCTTGAAATTTCCCCGACAAAGCCCAGTGTACAAACCTTCACCGGGCTTTGCGGTTACCCGACAAAGCCCAGTGTGCAAACCTTCACCGGGCTTTGCGGTTACTTAAACATATTCCTCAAAACCAACACCAGGTTTGCCGGCTTCTCGGCCAAACGGCGGGTGTAGTAAGGGTACCACATCGTGCCGTAAGGCACGTAGCAGCGGACGCGGTAGCCTTCCTGGGCAAGCTCGGCTTGTTTACCCATGCGAAGGCCGTAGAGCATCTGGAACTCGAAGGCTTCCTTCGGAATATGATTCGCCTCGGCGAAAGCCTTGGTGAAGTTGATGATCTTATCGTCATGCGAGGCAACGGCCGTGTATACTCCGTTCTTCAGGCGGTGCTCGATGAGCTTCTTGAAGTTGTCGAGCACTTGCCCCGCATTCTGGTACGCCACTTCCGGGGGCTCTTTATAAGCACCCTTCACCAGCCGCAGGTTAACCTTTTCCTTGCTAAGCGCCTTCACATCCTCCTCGGACCGGTGCAAATACGCCTGAATGACGGTGCCGACATTGGTCATCCAGCCGGCATGCAGCTTCCGCACGAGATCGATGGTGGCCTGCGTGTAGGGCGTATCCTCCATATCGAGCCGGACAAAAATCCGGCTGTACTTCGCCTCCGACACCACCGCCCGGATATTGGCGTGACATTGCTCCTTATCCAGCGCGAGGCCGAATTGGGTCGGTTTGAGCGAGACGTTGGCGTTTACTTTGCGCCTTGCGATCTCGCGGACGATTTTTAAATACTCATCCCTGTAGCCCTCGGCCTCCTTCAAGTCCTTGATCCCTTCTCCGAGATGGTCCAGCGTCACCATGATACCCTGACTGTTGAGCTCCTCCGTTCGATCCATCGCTTCTTCCAGAGTGTCGCCGGCGATGAATTTGGAAGCGAGCTTGCGGCCGTAGCGGATGGACAGATGCTCCACAAGCTTGTTGCCGGTGATGCCTAGCAGCGTTCGGCGGTAAAGGCCAGCACCCATTGTCTATCGCTCCTTTCGTAGGTTACCGGGAAGTCCGTCATGGATCCTTGCATGCCAGACTTCCAGTTAAGACACATAACGTTCTGCCGGATGAACTATAAATGGAATAGTGAGCATGTATCGAAGGGGGATGCGGGTATGAGGGCAGCATTCAAGAATGAACCTTTTACGAATTTTCGGCTGGAAGCAAATAATAAGGCGTACGATGCGGCGCTTGAGCTGGTCAGATCCAAGCTGGGCCGGGAGTATCCGCTTGTGATCGGAGGCCGCCGGATTACGACAACGCGGACATCGCCGTCCACGAATCCGGCCTCCAAGAATCAGGTGATTGGCGTAGTGTCCCAAGCGGACGCCAGTCTTGCGGAAGAGGCCATTCAGACAGCGGCTCGCACCTTCGACAGCTGGAGGTATACCGAGCCAGGCGAGCGGGCCAGGTATTTATATAAAGCGGCGGCATTGCTGCGGCGGCGCAAGCATGAGTTCTCCGCATGGATGACCCTTGAAGCGGGCAAAACACGCGCCGAGGCCGATGCGGATACGGCGGAAGCGATAGATTTTATGGAATTTTACGCGCGCGAGCTGCAGCGAATAAGCAAGCCGCAGCCTCTGACTCCTCTTGACGATGAGGAGAATCAACTTTATTATATTCCGCTTGGCGTCGGTATTGTCATTCCGCCTTGGAATTTCCCTCTCGCCATCATGGCGGGCATGACTACGGCCGCTCTCGTATGCGGCAACACGGTTGTCCTGAAGCCGGCCAGCCCAACGTCGGTTATTGCGGCGCAGTTCTTCGAGCTGCTTGAAGAGGCAGGCGTTCCCGCTGGTGTAGTCAACTACTTGCCGGGACCGGGAAGCGAGGTTGGCGATTATCTGGTGGATCATCCGCTGACGAGATTCGTCAGCTTTACCGGCTCCCGCGAGGTTGGACTTCGAATTAACGAACGGGCGGCGAAGACGCAGCCGGGGCAAAAATGGATCAAGCGCGTCATTGCCGAAATGGGAGGGAAAGACGCGATCATCGTGGACGCGGAAGCGGATCTCGATCTGGCTGCCGATTCGATTGTCGCATCGGCCTTTGGCTTTTCCGGGCAAAAATGCTCCGCCTGCTCGAGAGCGATCGTCCACGAAGCGGTGTACGACGAGGTGCTAGCGAAGGTACTGGACCGGACCAATTGGCTTACGGTAGGCGATCCCGCGGATGCCGCCACGAATGTTGGAGCCGTTATCGACGACAAGGCATTCCGCAAAATCCAGGAATATATCGAGATCGGCAAGGGAGAAGGCAGGCTGGTCGCCGGCGGAGCATCCGACGATTCAGTGGGGTATTTTATCGAGCCTACGATCTTTGCGGATGTAGAAGCGAATGCCCGTATATCGCTGGAGGAGATTTTTGGCCCCGTGCTTGCTTTTACGAGAGCGAAATCCTTCGACGAGGCCCTTCAAATGGCGAACAATACGGAATTTGGCTTGACGGGAGCCGTTATTTCGAGAAACCGGGCGCATCTGGAGCAAGCTAGGCGCGAGTTTATGGCAGGCAATTTGTATTTGAACCGCAAATGCACGGGGGCGCTGGTTGGCGCTCATCCGTTTGGCGGATTTCATATGTCGGGTACGGATTCGAAGGCGGGAGGCCGCGATTATCTGCTCCTGTTCACGCAGGCGAAGATCGTATCGGAGAGATTTTAGGGGAATGCAAGCGTCCGTCAAAGGGAGTTTGGCTCAGCGCCTCGAATAGAATACAATAGTGGAAGCGGGTACTTGGGAGATGCAGGATTTATGGAAAAAGGGGATCGATGATCATGACGCAGCAGGAAACCTATATCATCGCGCTGGACCAAGGAACAACGAGCACACGTGCGATTTTATTCGATAAAGCGGGAAACCCGCGCGCGGTTGCCCAGACGGCGGTGGACTGCGCGTTCCCGCATCCGGGCTGGGTAGAGCAGGACGCCGGGCAGCTGTGGGAAACCTCGCTGAAGGTGATACGCGAGCTGCTTGAGAAGGAAGGCCTGAAGGCGGAGCGCATCGCCGCGATCGGCATCTCGAACCAGCGGGAGACGACGATCATCTGGGACAAAACGACGGGAAAGCCCGTCTATAACGCCGTCGTCTGGCAATCGCGCCAGACGTCGGGTATTTGCGAAGCATTGAAGGAAGCTGGCCATGAGAGGCCGATCCGGGAGAAAACAGGGCTTCTGATCGACCCGTATTTCTCCGGAACAAAGGCGAAATGGGTGCTCGACGAGGTGGCGGGTGCCCGTGACAAAGCCGCGGCCGGCGAGCTGCTATTCGGCACCGTGGACAGCTGGCTGATCTGGAAGCTGACCGGCGGCGCGGTTCACGTGACGGATTATTCGAACGCGTCGCGGACGCTGCTGTACAACATTCATGAGCTGCGGTGGGATGCCGACCTGCTCGAGTGGCTGGATATTCCGGCTTCCATGCTGCCCGAGGTTCGTTCGTCTTCCGAGGTGTACGGCACAACGGAGGCGGCTTTGTTCGGCGGGCCTATTGCAATCGCAGGCGCTGCGGGAGACCAGCAGGCGGCTCTGTTCGGGCATGGCTGCTTTGAGAGAGGGGAAGCGAAAAACACGTACGGCACCGGCTGCTTTATGCTGATGAACACCGGCATGGAGCCGATCCGTTCGGAGCATGGCCTGCTCACGACCATTGCCTGGGGGGTTGACGGGCAGGTGGAATACGCGCTTGAAGGCAGCGTTTTTGTAGCCGGTTCGGCGGTACAGTGGCTTCGAGACGGCATGGAATTGATCGATACCTCGGAGGAGAGCGAAAAGCTGGCCTCTTCCGTCGATTCGACGGAAGGCGTTTACGTCGTTCCGGCCTTTGTCGGACTAGGGACGCCATACTGGGACAGCGAGGTCCGCGGCGCCGTATTCGGCATGACGCGCGGAACGCGGCGCGAGCATTTTGTCCGGGCAACGCTCGAGTCCATTGCGTATCAGACGAAGGATGTGCTGGACGCGATGGAGCAGTCGGCGGGCATTCCGCTGCAAACGCTTTGCGTGGACGGCGGCGCGATCCGCAATAATCTGCTCATGCAGTTCCAGAGCGATCTGCTTGGCGTGCCGGTTGAACGGCCGGTGATCAGCGAGACAACGGCGCTTGGCGCCGCTTATTTGGCGGGGCTTGCGGTTGGCTATTGGCAGGGCCGCGGGGAGATTTTGGAGCAGCGGCGGCTGGACCTTGTTTTTGAGCCGGCGATGGCGAAGGAGCAGGCGGATCGGCTTTATGCCGGATGGCAGAAGGCGGTAAAGGCGGCAATGGCTTTTCGATAGGGAGAAGACCGTGGCAGTTCTTCAGGATGCGTAATAGCATAATGGAGGAATGTTCGCGGTTTTCTTTTTTACGCATCAATAAAGAATTTGCGATAGGAGCTGTTCGTAATGGCAAGCGGGAACGGGCATGGGGGAGAACCGGCTTTATTTAACGCTCTAAAGAGAGAGGAGCAGTTCGGGAAACTGCAGGCGGAGGACTATGATCTGCTGATTATCGGCGGAGGGATTACAGGTGCGGGGATTGCGCTGGACGCGGTTACGCGGGGCTTAAAGACGGCGCTGGTGGAGATGCAGGATTTTGCCGCGGGAACGTCAAGCCGTTCGACCAAGCTGGTGCATGGCGGTCTGCGTTACTTGAAGCAGCTTGAGATCGGAGTTGTAGCCGAGGTTGGCAAGGAACGCGCGATTGTGTACGAGAACGGGCCGCATGTGACCACGCCGGAATGGATGCTGCTCCCGATTTATAAAGGCGGTACCTTCGGAATGTTCAGTACTTCGCTGGGACTTCGATTGTATGATTTTCTGGCCGGGGTCAAACGCGCCGAGCGTCGGAAAATGCTTGGAACGGACGAGACGGTCACGCGGGAGCCGCTTCTGAAGCGGCAGGGCCTGAGGGGCGGAGGCTATTATGTCGAGTACCGGACCGACGATGCCAGATTAACGATAGAAGTGATGAAGAAGGCAGTCGAGCTTGGGGCAAACGCGATTTCTTATGTGAAGGCCGAATCGCTGCTCTACGAGAACGAGCGGGTCGCCGGAGCGGAGCTGAGGGATCAACTGACGGGCAAAACGGGACAAGTGAAGGCGAAGGTTACGATCAATGCCGCCGGCCCTTGGGTAGACACGATACGGGAGAAGGACGGATCCAAGAGAGGCAAGACGCTCCATCATACAAAAGGCGTTCATCTCGTGTTCGACCAGAAGCGGTTCCCGCTTGGTCAGGCGATTTACTTCGACTCGGAGGACGGCCGGATGCTGTTTGCGATTCCCCGCGACGGAAAAACGTACATCGGCACCACCGATACCGACTACAAGGAGAATCTTGTCCATCCGCGGATGACGGCTGCAGACCGGCAATATATTTTGAAGGCGGCTAACGATATGTTCCCTACGCTTGGGCTTGAAGCCGAGGATGTGGAGTCCAGCTGGGCGGGCGTAAGGCCGCTGATTCATCAGGAAGGGAAAAATCCTTCCGAGATTTCGCGGCGCGACGAGGTGCTGGTGTCGTCTTCGGGCCTTCTCTCCATGGCGGGCGGCAAGCTCACCGGCTACCGGAAAATGGCCGAGACCGTTATGGAACAGGCGGCAGAGCAGCTCGTTAAAGCCGGGCGGAGCGGTATAGGCGAGAGCCGGACGAAGACGCTCGCGATCTCGGGCGGCGATGTTGGCGGTTCGGAGGGGTATGAGCGATTTGTAGCGGAGAAGAAGGCGGCTGCCGCCAAGGCGGGGCTTGCCGGCCCGGATGCGGAACGGCTTGTCCGCCGGTTCGGCTCCAATATCGATACCGTGCTCGGCCTTATGCCCGAAGCGCAGGAGGAAGCGATCCGCCGGAAGCTTCCCGTTACGCTTCTGCTTGAGCTGCTCTATGCGATTCGTTACGAAATGGCCTGCAAGCCGGTTGATTTCTGGATTCGCCGCAGCGGCAGCCTCCTGTTCGACCGAAGCCGGGTTATCCGCTGGAAGGACGGCGTGCACCGTTATATGGCGGAGCTGTTCGGCTGGTCAGCCGGTATAAGCAACGCTTACGCGGAGGAGCTGGAGCGCGAGCTCCAGCTGGCGGTGACTCCCTCGGAGTAGGGAGGATTAACGGTTATGCCGGGAAAAGAACACCCGACAGTTGAATAATGACGGTAAGCGTAATACTGCTGAGCAATGTGGAGAAAAGCACCGCCTGTGCGGCAAATCCGGGCTCACAGTTGTACTCGAGAGCAAGCGCAGCGCTGTTTCTGGAGGTAGGTATCGCGCTGGCGATAAAGAGCGCCTGCGCGGTAACGCTATGCGCATGCATGAGCTCCAGCAGCAGCCAAGCGATGGCCGGAGCGGCAATCAAGCGGATGAGACTGCTCCATAGGACGGTAATCGTATGAAGCTTAAGCATCGTAGAGGCCATTTGAGCGCCTATCGTAAACAAGGCAAAGCTGAGCATCCCGTCCGCAACAGCCGATAAGGGAGTCAGAAGCGGTTCCGGCAGGTCGATCGGGACGAGCCGCAGCAGGGTGCCGGCGATAATGGCATACAGGACGGGCATTTTAACAAATTGCAGCAGCGAGTGTTTAAGCCCGCTTGCCGCCCTGCTGGCATTCAGCAGGCCAAAGGTAAAGGTCGCGAACAATTCGAAGGTTACGACCATCATCTGGACGGACATGGCGAACGGATCATGCTTGAATGCCATGGCATTGACGGGAATGCCGATATTGCCGTTGTTCGTTAACGCGATGCTGTTGGAGAAGCTGGCGGCAAGCGGCTTTGGATGGCGAAGCATCCGGCTGACGCCCTGGCCGATCAGCACGATGGCGATAAATTGCGCGGCAAGGAATACGAATATCGTGGCCAGCAAAGAAGCGGTAAGCTCGGCTTGGTACACTTTCACGAAAGCAAGAGCGGGAATGTAGTAATACATGAGCATCTTGGAGAAACCGCCAAGCTCGAATTTGAACTTGCGGTGGAGCAGCGCGCCGATTGCGAGCGGAATAAGGATCGGGACGATGATATAGAGGAAGGTATGCAGGATATTCATCATCTCAATTCCTCTGCCCTTGGCTTTGGCTGGACGTTCAAATGCTGCCCGGGTTCAAGCGCGGTGCCGGCGATCCCTTTTTGCCGGAGCATGCGAATGAATGCGGCTGCATCCTGCTCAATGACCGGAAACGTATTGTAGTGAATGGGAACGATATAACGCGCGCCGATCCACTCCGCGGCTACCGAGGCATCGCCAGGATCCATCGTGAAGCGTCCTCCGATCGGCAGAAAGGCGATGTCGATATCGAACCGTTCTCCAAGCAGGCGCATATCGCCAAACAAACCGGTATCGCCGGCGTGGTACAAGGTAACCCCGCCCATTTGAAGGATAATGCCGACCGGTGAGCCCGTGTAGACGATTTTGCCTTCTTCGTTAAGGGAGGATGAGGCGTGAAGGGCGGGAGTGAGATAGACGCGCCCAAACGGAAAATCCCAGGCTCCGCCGGCATGCATCGGTTCGACCCCAACGCCATGCTTTCCCAGATGCACCGCCAATTCTTCGACGGCGACTATGGGCGCATCGTTTTGCTTTGCCAACGGAATGGCGCCGGTGATATGATCGGAGTGACCGTGAGTCAATAGAATGTATTGGACTTTAATTTGGTCTATACGCGGAGTGGTGACGGGATTGCCGGTCAAGAAGGGATCAATGATGACGGAATAAGCATCGTGGGTTACTTGGATGCAGGAATGCCCGTGATAATCAATGCGCATTAGCGGGACCTCGCTTTCAAAATTAAATTTTATAATAAAAAAATTAACGATCGTATATATTTATGTTATATTACTAACAGTGAATAAATGTCAATCATTTCGGCTTGTTTTTTTGCGAGGGGAGTTGTGGGTCCGTTGTTGTCGATAGAAAAACAGTTGCTGTATCTTCTCGCAAGCGGGGACGGAGCCGGTTCCGGAGCTTCCGTAAGCCGTCTTGTCGAGGTGTATGAAGCGCGGGGCATCTCCCATCAAATCGTGCGCAACGCGCTCTCCAAGCTGAAGAAGGACGGATATGCCGAATCGGCGGAACGCTCCCGCTACAAGGCAACGCCGCTTGGCGAGGAATTCATCCGGATCATTAACGCTAAGCCCGGTTTATACGGGAAGGAATGGGACGGGCAATGGTGCATGGTTATGTTCGAAATTCCGGAATCGGAACGGCGCCGCAGGGATAGCTTCCGATCGGAGCTGCTGCAGCTGGGCTTCGGCTCGCTGTACAAGAGCGTCTACGTCTCGCCATGGGATTACCGGGAAGAGGTTATCCGGCTTGCCCTTCAGTGCGAGGTTACGGAATATATAACGGTTACGAATACAAGGATTGTACATAACGGCATCACGCCGGAAAAGGCAGCTTCCTTATGGCCGCTTGAAGAGCTTCAAGAGCTATATCGGGAAAAGGAGCGCTGGTTCCGCGAAGGCTTGGAGCCAGCGCTTACGGAACTCGTAGCAGCGGGAACAGGCACGGGCGGCGGGCTGCCGCTGTTTGTTCTTTTCCTCGAGCTGGGCGAAGTCATTGCCGAGCTTGGTTTGCGCGATCCGATGCTTCCGGACCCTCTGCTGCCCGAGGCTTGGACGGGCAAGCTGCTGCTTGGACAATTCCAGGCCTGCCTGCGGCGGATCGCGCTTGCGATACCGGAGCAATCCCCATACCGCCCTTTTGTGGCGCATTTTCTCGGACGGTAGAGCATTTTCCTCATTGCCGCCCTCCGACTCTCCCTACTATAATAAAAGCGCATACAATTCCAATCCTGATAGGCAGTAGGGGGAACGTCCTTGTATACGATAGTGCTGGTTGACGATGAAGCGGTCGTAAGGGAAGGCATCAGGGAGCGCATCCCGTGGGAGGAGCTTGGTTTTCGGTGCGTGGCGGATTGCGAGAACGGCGTACATGCGCTGGAGGAGATCGAACGGCTGCAGCCGCATATCGTGCTGACCGATATTAATATGCCGTTTATGGACGGGCTCGCCTTGTCCCGCGAAGTCATGGAACGGTATCCGGAGACAAAGGTCGTAATCCTGACCGGCTACGACGATTTCGAATACGCGCAGCAGGCGCTGAAGCTGAAGGTAAAGGATTTTATCCTCAAGCCGGTAACGGCAGCCGAGTTCTCGGCGATGCTGCATAAGCTCCGGCTGGAGCTGGACGAGGAGAAGAGGGAGCGGGAGGACCTGGCCCGGCTGCAAAGCCAGCTGCATGAGAGCATGCCGCTCCTCAAGGAACGCTTCCTCGAGCGGATGTCGACGATGGCCTTAAGCGAGAAGGAGATTGCGGCGCGTCTGCGCTATTTCCGGATTCGACTGACGGGGCCTTGCTATCTGGGGCTGGCGATCGACACGGACCGGCTCGAAGAGCAGGGTGGGGCGGATACGGACCGGGAGCTGCTCAGGTTTGCCGTGTACAATATCGCGCAGGAGATTATTAGCGGGGAGCCGGAGGCCGTTGTATTCCGGAGCAGGGAGGAACGGGTCATGGCCATCCTTGGCGGGGAGCGCGAGGAGCTGCTGCAAGAGAAGGCGCAGGAGCTGGCCGAGCGCATTCGGCAATCGGCGGTTCAATTCCTGAAGCTGACCGTTTCGATCGGAATAGGGACGACCGTTCATAGCTATACGAGAATCAGAGAGACCTGCAAGGCTGCGGCCGCGGCATTGGACTATCGGCTTGTCCTTGGCGACAACAGCGTCATCAGCATTCTGGACATGGAAAAGCGCCGAAGCTCGCCGGCCGGTCATCCGGCCGAATTCGACCGCGAATTAATAGCCGGGATCAAGACCGGCACGGCGGATGAAGTTGAGCGCGCTATCGAAGCGCTGATCCGGTATAACAAAGCGGAACTGACCAGCATCGATCACTGCTATTTGCGTATTCAAAGAACGATTCTTGCCGTCATGCAGGCGCTTGGCGATATTGGCTGCAAGGAGTCCGAGGCGTTCGGAGAAGGCATTAACCCGATGACCGAGATCTACCGGCTCAGGACGATGGAAGAGATCGGGGAATGGCTGAAGACGGCCTGCCGGCAAGCCGTTTATAGCGTAACGGCCACACGCCGCGATCAATGCCGCTCGCAGATTGAAGAAGCGATCGCCTATCTGGAGTCTAATTACGAGGACGAGAATCTATCGGTCAAAGGCGTCTGCAAGCAGGTTCATATGAGCGTCAGTTATTTCAGCGCGGCTTTCAAAGCCCACACCGGCAGAACCTTTGTCGAGTATGTCACTGCGGTCCGGATGGACAAAGCGAAGGAGCTGCTGAAGTTTACCGGGCTTCGAACCTACGAGATTGCCGCCAGAACCGGCTACAGCGATGCGCAGTATTTCAGCGTTCTGTTCAAGAAGCACACGGGGGAATCTCCAACGGATTACCGTCATCGGACGGCGGCGGAGCAGGCATGAGGCGCGCTTATGGAATTATTTAAATTCAAAAGCATTCAAACGAATATTGCCGCCGCCTCCGCCTGCCTCATTCTGCTTACGGCCATCCTGTTAGGCGTCATCTCGTACCAGCTGTCGGCCTCGTCCGTCCGCGAGACGGCCCAGGACTATACGGCGGAGCTGATCCGTCAGGTGAATGCCAACATTCAGACCTATATTACCAGCATGGAAAATATATCGATGCTCGCGCTCAGCAACGAGGATGTCCGCGAGCTTGTAGGCGAAGCGGGAAGTGACGGGCAAAGCTCGGAGGGGCTGGCGCGCGAGCAGCGGATCTCCGCGTATTTTCACTCCATTATGGCTTCGCGCAAAGACATTGCTTCGATTAACGTCATTGGCTACAACGGCCGGTTCGTCTCGGACCGCGAGCATGTTGAGCTGAATCCAAGCGTCAGGCTGGCGGAGCAGCCTTGGTATACCAGCGCGCAAGAGGCATCGGGCCGGATTGTCGTGTCTTCCTCCCATGTCCAGCATATGTTCAAGGACGAATACGGCTGGGTGGTCTCGCTCAGCCGGGAGCTGTGGAGCAAGGATCAGACGGAGCCGCGCGGCGTGCTGCTCGTCGACCTGAACTTCAGCGTTATTAACGACACTTTGAACAATATCGACTTAAGCAAACGGGGGTACATTTTTATCGTGGATGAAGCCGGCAATATCGTCTATCATCCGCAGCAGCAGCTGATCTACAGCAACTTGAAATCGGAGAAAATCGACGAGGTGCTCGCAAAGGGCAGCGGCAGCTTTATGACCGACGAAGGGAAGACAAGCCGGATCTATACGATTCAGGATACCGGCTTCGGCTGGAAAATCGTTGGCGTGTCCTACGTCAACGAATTGATCGGCAACAAGCGCGAAATGCAGCTGTCGATGGCGGCGGCGGGGATCTTTTGCCTGATTGTCGGGCTCCTGCTTGCCGTCTTTGTCTCGCGTAACCTGTCCCGTCCGATCAAGCAGCTGCAGGAGCATATGAAGAAGGTGGAGAAGGGGATTTTTAATATCCGGGTACCGATCGGCAATCCGAGGGAAATCGCGTCTCTCGCCCGCACGTTTAACCTGATGGTTGTCAAGATCGAGGAGCTGATGAGCCAGGTCGTCCGGGAACAGGAAATAAAGCGGAAGAGCGAGCTGACGGCGCTGCAGGCGCAGATTAATCCGCATTTTTTGTACAATACGCTCGATTCGATCATTTGGATGGCTGAGGGGAAAAAGACGGACGAGGTCGTTCTGATGACCTCCGCGCTGGCGCGGCTGTTCCGTTCCTCCATCAGCAGGGGGCAAGAGCTGGTCTCGATCCGGACGGAGATTGAGCATGTTGCCAACTACCTGACGATCCAGAAAATCCGGTATAAGGACAAGCTGGATTTCCAGATTGACATTGATCCGGATATCTACGCGTACCGCACGCTGAAGGTGCTGCTTCAGCCGCTGCTCGAGAACGCGATCTACCACGGCATCAAGAACAGAATCGGGACCGGAACGATTCAGGTTACCGGCGGCAAGCGGGACGGTTATATTTGGCTGGAAGTGAGCGATAACGGCGTTGGGATGGAAGCGGAGGCGCTCCGAACGATTCTGGAGCCGAGGAGAAGCGACCGGGAAAGCAAAGGCGTTGGCGTGGTGAATGTCCACGAGCGGATCCAGCTTTATTTCGGCAAGGATTACGGCCTGACGTACAGAAGCGTACCGGATGAAGGGACAACGGTAACGGTACGGATTGCCGCCATTGAAGGCGATGAATGGGCGGGAGGTGCTGGCGCATGAGCGAGTACAGACGCAGATCCGCATCCGTGGCCATTGCCGCGATTCTTATCGTGGCTGCTGTCGTCGGCCTCTATAAATGGGCGGCAAGCCAGCGCGGGGAGAAGCCCGTCGACATCATTGTTACGGTAAAAGCAACAAGCTCGGCGATTGATTTCTGGAAGGTGCTTATCACGGGGGTTGAGGACGCGGCCAACGAATTTGGCGCCAACGTTACGGTAATCGGGCCTCCGTCGGAGACGGAGATCGATATTCAAATGGAGCAGCTGGAGCAGGCCATCCGGCAGAAGCCGGATGCGATCGTGATGGCCGCGACCGATTATAACCGGCTGGTTCCTATCGCCCAGCGGATCGTTAAGGCGGGCATTAAGCTCATTACGGTAGATTCCCGCATTAACAGCGATGATGCGCTAAGCTTTATCGCAACGGATAATATGGCAGCCGGGGAGAAGGCCGGAGAAGAGATGGCCAAGCTGCTGCCGGGGGCCGATTCCTCGAAAATCGCCATTATGAGTTACGTTTACGGAACCTCTTCGCAGCTTGAACGGGAAAAGGGCGTGCGGCAGTGGCTGGAAGGTCATTCAAACGTTGAGGTAGCAAGTACGCTCTTTAGCGAAGGACGGCTCGAGAAGGCATATGAGCTGACCAAGCAGCTTCTCTCCGAAGATCCTGGCATTAAAGGGATTGTTGGTCTAAATGAGCCTTCCACCGTGGGGGCCGGCCGAGCGATCCGGGATCTTGGGCTCAGCGGCAAAATAAAGCTTGTTGGCTTCGACAGCTCGGTGGATGAAGTACAGCTGATTGAAGGCGGCGTGCTGCAGGCAACCGTTGTCCAGAAGCCTTACAATATGGGCTACCTCAGCGTGAAGACGGCCATTGAAGCGGTGCGGGGCAAGAAAGTGCCTAGGCTGATCGATACGGAATCGGTCGTTATCAACAAAGACAATATGTACACGGAACAAAATCAGAAGCTGCTCTTCCCCTTTGTGGGAGAGTAGCTTTTTTCATTTTTTGAAGAAAAACGGATTCTAAAAAGGAACAGATTTTTTTCAACTAATCAAATACATTATTCCATTCTGGCAATCGAGAAAGCGCTTTAGAATGAGCTTAGTTACAGCGGGATGGAGTGATTGGGGCATGAAGGACATACTCGTTCAGATGGAAGGGATCAACAAGTATTTTCCGGGCGTTCAAGCCTTGCAGGACTGCCGCTTCGAATTAAGGCGGGGCGAGGTGCACGCGCTGGTCGGTGAGAACGGGGCGGGCAAGTCGACGATGATGAAGGTGCTGACGGGCGTCTATCAGAAGGATGGCGGAAGCATCGTATACGAGGGAACGGAAGTCGAGATTCCAAGCGCGAAAGCCGCGCAAAGTCTGGGGATTTCGATTATCCATCAGGAGCTGAACCTGGCCCCCGATCTGACGGTGGCACAGAACATTTATATCGGACGCGAGCCTCGGCGGGGACTTAGGCTGTTTCTGAACGAACGGGAGCTGAAGCGCAGGGTAGAGCGGTTGTTCGAACGGCTGAACATGGAGCTGGATCCGGATGAACCGGTCGGCAATCTTACCGTAGCGAAGCAGCAGATGGTGGAAATCGCCAAAGCCTTGTCTTACGACGCCAAGGTGCTCATTATGGACGAACCAACAGCCGCGCTGAGCGATACGGAGATCGATGATCTGTTCGTTATTATAAACCAGCTTAGAGCAAGCGGAGTCGGCATCGTCTACATCTCGCACCGGATGGATGAGCTGAAGAGGATTACGGACCGGATTACCGTCATGCGGGACGGTCGGTATATCGACACGGTGCCGACGGATTCCGTTACGAACGAGAAGATTATCGCGATGATGGTTGGGCGCGAAATTTATGACAGCACGAAGCAAAGCCGGATAGCGGAGAACAGCGAGACGGTGCTTGAGGTGAAGGGGTTAAGCCGCAGGGGAGCGCTGGACAATATCAGCTTCAAGCTGCGCAAAGGAGAGATCATCGGCTTCGCCGGGCTGATTGGAGCGGGGCGGACCGAAGTGGCAAGAGCGATTTTTGGCGCCGATCCGCTCGATGCGGGAGAAATAACGGTGCATGGGCGCAAGGTCGTAATAAAGCAGCCTTATGACGCGGTACGGGCGGGAATCGGCTACCTGTCCGAGGACCGCAAGCGGTACGGCTGCATTGTGGAGATGGACGTGAAGACCAACGTGGCCGTCGCCTCGCTCCGGCAATACGTGAATGGGGTAGGCTGGGTGAACCGGAGCAAGATTGCGAAGGCGGCCGATCAGATTGTCGAGATGCTGAAGGTAAAGACGCCTCATATCGATCAGGATGTTAAATTCCTTTCCGGAGGCAATCAGCAGAAGGTTGTAATCGGCAAATGGCTGACCCAGGGCTGCGACATTTTGATTTTTGACGAGCCGACCCGGGGCATCGATGTTGGGGCAAAAAGCGAAATCTACAAGCTGCTGAACGATCTCGCCGCCAAGGGCAAATCGATCATTATGATCTCCTCGGAGCTTCCCGAGATTTTGCGGATGAGCCACCGCATCATTGTGATGTGCGAAGGGCGCATCACGGGCGAGCTGGACCGCGAGGAAGCCACGCAGGAGCGGATTATGCGATACGCGACATTAAGAGCTTAACAACGGAGTTTAGGGGGAATCTCTATGAAAATGCAGCCAAAAGCCGAAATGGCGCAGCTAGGCGGCAAGCAGACCGCGATTATTCTGAAGCCGGGCGTTCTGCAGCAGGTGCTTGCTTTTGCCAGTCTGATCGTCCTTATTCTCGTATTCACCATTTCGTCCAGCAACTTTTTTCAATTCTCCAATATCGTGGGGATTCTGCTCTCGACCGCGGTGACCGGCGTCCTGGCACTGGGCTCTACGTTTGTCATTATAACGGGCGGCATTGATTTGTCGGTCGGAACGGTAATGACTTTAAGCGCGGTGATGACCGGGGTGTTTATCACGTATTGGGGACTGCCGGTTCCGATCGGCATTATCGGGGGCATCCTGACCGGCGCCGTTTGCGGGCTGCTGTCAGGGGTGATGGTCGCCAGGCTCAAGATCCCGCCTTTTATCGCTACCCTTGCCATGATGATGATCGCCAAAGGTCTAGCTCTTGTCATCTCCGGTACGAAGCCGATCTACTTCAACGATCATCCGGTGTTCAGCGAGGTGTCGCAGGGCTCGTTCTTCGACGAGATTATCCCGGGCTTTGCCATCCCGAATGCGGTTGTCATCTTCTTCATCGCCGCGATTATCGGAAGCATCCTGTTGTCCAAAACGATCATCGGCCGTTACAACTTTGCCCTCGGCAGCAACGAGGAAGCGACCAGGCTGTCCGGCGTTAACGTGAACTATTGGAAAATCGTAATCTACACCTTAACCGGTGTCTTCACCGGTCTGGCGGGTATCCTGATTGCTTCCCGGCTCAATTCCGCCCAGCCCGCGCTTGGCGCCGGTTACGAGCTTGAGGCTATTGCGGCGGTCGTCATTGGCGGTACCTCGCTTAGCGGAGGGAAGGGGACAATCGTGGGCACGGTTATCGGGGCTCTGATTATGAGCGTGCTGACGAACGGGCTTCGGATTCTGTCCGTTCCGCAGGAATGGCAGACCGTGGTTGTCGGCTTTGTCATCTTGCTTGCGGTATACGCTGATATCCTTCGCCGCCGCAAAGCGTAAGGCCTGTTATCGCTAGAAGCTCTGACCGGCGCGATGTGCCGGAACAAGAGATTCTATACAGAAGGATTCCATCCAAAAATCAAAGGGGAGATTTCGGTGAAGAAGTTTACGGCATTGCTGCTAGTAGCGTTAATGACAGTTGTTATGATGAGCGCCTGCGGTTCGAACAATTCGAACAGCGCAGACAACTCAAAGAGCTCGAGCAATACAGGCAGCAAATCCGGTACGAACAACGGCGGAACCAAAGCGGGTGGAGACAAGATTTATATTCCGATCATTTCGAAAGGCTTCCAGCATCAATTCTGGCAGGCGGTTAAACAAGGCGCCGAGAAGGCCGCAGCCGAATTCAACGTGCAGATTACCTTCGAAGGTCCGGAAACCGAATCGCAAGTGGATAAACAGATCGAAATGCTGCAGGCCGCTCTCGACAAGAAGCCTAGCGCGATTGGTTTTGCCGCCCTCGACAGCCAGGCATCGGTGCCTCTCCTGCAGAAGGCGAAGGACGCGGGCATTCCGGTTATTGCCTTTGATTCGGGCGTAGACAGCGATATTCCGGTTACCACCGCTTCGACGGATAACAAGGCCGCTGCCGCCCTTGCCGCAGACAAAATGGCCGAGTTAATCGGCGGAGAAGGCGAGGTTGGCGTCATTGTGCATGACCAGACCTCCGTTACCGGCGTTGACCGCCGCGACGGCTTCGTAAACCGGATCAAAGAGAAATATCCGAATATTAAGATTGTCGACATTCAATACGGCGGCGGCGATCATCTGAAATCGACGGACCTTGCCAAGGCGATGATCCAGGCGCATCCGAATATTAAAGGCTTCTTCGGGGCGAACGAAGGCTCTGCGGTTGGCGTCATTAACGCCGTAACCGAGCTGAAGAAGGAAGGCCAAATTACGATAATAGGCTTCGATTCCGGAAAGGCGCAGCTGGATGCGATCAAGAGCGGCGTTATGGCCGGCGCCATTACGCAGAATCCGGTAGGTATCGGCTATGAAACGGTTAAAGCGGCCGTTGAAGCGATCCGGGGCGAAAAAGTGGAGCCATCGATCGATACGGGCTTCTATTACTACGATAAATCCAATATCGACAGCGACGAAATTAAAGCGGTATTATACGAATAATCAGCTGAAAAGAAGGGGATAAAACTAGCGGCCGGGTGTCATATTCATTGACGCCGGCTGCTTTTTTTCATCCTCCTTTTTTGAAAAGACCTGAGGATTGTGTTACCCTAAAAAGAAAAGGTTGGAGGTCACGATGGCAAAAGAGCACAAAAAAATATCTGGATTAGAGATTTTTAAAAGGGCTATTTTTATCACGATTGGTTCTGTATTGATGGGTGTTTCACTGGAATTATTCCTCGTGCCAAACGATGTAATCGACGGTGGTATCACCGGTATCTCCATTATGGTATCCGAATTAACCCACTTGCCCCTTGGTCTATTCATCTTCATCCTGAACATTCCGTTCCTGTTCATCGGCTTTAAGCAGATCGGCAAAACGTTTGCCATATCTACTCTATACGGTATCGCCGTTATGTCGATTACCACGCAGCTGCTTCACCACGTACATGCTTTTACCGAAGAGAAACTGTTGGCCGTCCTGTTCGGCGGGATCATTCTTGGAGCCGGCGTTGGTCTTGTCATCCGCTTTGGCGGTTCCCTCGACGGCACGGAGATTCTAGCGATTCTGGCATCGAAAAAATTCGGCATGCCGGTCGGTCAAATCATCATGATCGTCAACGTCTTTATCTTCATCCTCGCAGGTTTTGTGTTTGAATGGAATTCCGCGATGTATTCGATGGTCACCTATTATCTCGCAACCAAAGTCATGGACATCGTTGTTGAAGGTATTGAGGAATCCAAATCCGTCACGATTATATCCAGCGCGTACGAAGAAATCGCCGAAACGATTATGACCCGTCTGGGACGCAGCACGACTTATATCCAGGCACGCGGCGGTTACTCCAGAGAAGAGACGCAAATGGTTTATTGCGTGGTCAGCCGTCTCGAAGTGGCGAAGCTGAAAGCGATCGTGCATGACATTGATACAAAAGCGTTTATTGCGATCGAAAATGTTGCCGACGTGCAAGGCGGCGGCTTTACGAAGAAAAGCATCCACTAAACGGATTAAAGCTTGTTTAGCAGAGCAGTGAGCCGTTCCGGGTAATCGGTAATGATTCCCGCGACTCCCGCTTGGATCAGCCGAAGCATCTCGGCCGGTTCATTGACTGTAAACACGTTATAGATAACGCCATGCTGGGCGGCTTCCGCAACCCAGTCCGGCAGCACGGCAAAATGCGAGGCATGCAGGGCGGAAGCTCCAATCGACAAGGCGTATTTCCACGGACGGTATAAGCCTTCCATGTACAAGATGCCAGTCCGTATTTCCGGAGCCAGCCTCTTGCACTCGATAAGCGAATAATGATTAAAGCTGGAGAGAATGACCTGATTCTCCATGCCGTAAGCACGGACGGTTTCGATTACCTTTTGCTCCATTCCGGGGTAAGGCGCGATGCCGTTTTTTAGTTCGATGTTGAGAATCGTCCCGGTCTGCCCGGCTAAGTCCAGCAGCTGCGCGAGCGTCGGAATCCTGGCGTCCTTGAAATTCGGGGAAAACCAGCTGCCGGCATCCAATTGAAGCAGATCATGGGACTGAATATCGGCGACATGGCTATTCAACCCGGTTGTCCGTCTCAGCATTTCATCGTGAATGAGCACCAGCTCGCCGTCCTTGGTCATTTGCACATCGGTCTCGATCCCTGCAGCGCCAAGCTCGATCGCCTTCTCGAAGGCGATCATCGTGTTCTCCGGATAATTGCCCGAGGCTCCCCGGTGCGCATAATTCACAAGCGTAGTCATAACCGTTCTTCCACTCCCATCTCCATCATAAAATTGAATTGATTTTACTTTACTTCTGATTTGTTTGCGGCATATTATCTTTATCAGGTTTATGCGCGAATTGCGGATTGCATACCCCTAGGGGGTATGATACAATAAGACTATTCCATACCCCCTGGAGGTATTTAAAGATGATTGAACAAGAGAAGACCGAGCATTGCCATTCGAGCGAACCGGAACAACAAGGTGCCGAGCGGAAGAGCCATCATTCCGATAAGATGAAATCCAACCTCGTATCGCGCCTGAACCGGATAGAAGGCCAAATCCGCGGCGTTAAGGCGATGATCGAGAAGGATACGTATTGCGATGATGTGCTGAACCAGATTGCCGCGGTGCAGTCTGCGCTGAACAGTGTCGGGAAGCTTCTGCTGGAAGGTCATCTGAAAAGCTGCGTGATCGAGCGCATTCAGGCGGGAGAAAGTGAAGTTATTGACGAGCTGCTCGTTACCGTAAATAAATTAATGAAATAAAATCGGGAGGGATTAATATTATGGCAAACGTAACGTTGAAGGTTGAAGGGATGTCTTGCGGCCATTGCGTTAGCGCGGTGGAGAAGGCGGTTACCGGAGCAGGAGCAAGCGGTACCGTGGATCTGGCTGCAGGCAAAGTAACCGTTCAGTACGACGAGAAAAAGGTATCGCTTGACGCCATCAAGGAAGCGATTGAAGATCAAGGCTACGATGTCGTTTAACCGGCTATAAAGAGGCGCTGCCAGCTCCGACGGAGTCCGACAGCGTCTTTTTTTTCTGCTTAATACGAGCCCACTCGTATGATGCACATTATGCAGGATAATAAAGCCTTTTCGATCGATGCAGGGTATTACGTTGCACGGAATGCAGCAAATTGGAGAAAAGCGATTCGAATTCGCCTCAATCGGGGCATTATCCTGCATTTTGTGCAGCATAAAGCCTGTAGCTTCTCCAATAATGAGCAATATCCTGCATTCCGTGCAATGCATCGAACACGTTGCTTTTGCTTCTTCCATAGGTGATTAGCGTATACCGGCTCTGGGTATATTGTTAGGGATAAATGGAAGGAGCGAATACAGCGCATGATGCATAGACGTAATCGAAAAAATCGCAATCGCACGTTGCATATCGGACTTATGGCCGTTCTTTTGTCGGCTGCCTATACATCCAGCCAAACGGGCTGGGCCGCATCCGGCTCTGCCGCAGCAGCTCCCGCGCCCGCATCCGGGGTAACCTTCGGTCAAGCCGGCACGCGGCTATCCGGCGACACCGCCGCAGGTCATGAGCATCACCATGCCCATGAAGAAGGGCATAACCAGAGCGTCACCGTGCAGTGGAGCTTCCTGCCGAAGCAGCCGGAGGCCGGCAATCGCGCAGCTATTCAGCTTAACTTCAAGGATGCGCACGGCCGTCCGGTTCAAAGCTTTGATCTGAACCATGAGAGGGAGATTCATCTCATTGCGGTCAGCAGCGATTTAAGCGAATTTCAGCATCTTCATCCGGTCGATGAAGGACAGGGGCATTTTACGGTAGACACCGTCTTTCCGAAAGGCGGAGCCTATAAGTTGTTTGCGGATTTTGTCCCGGCCGGAGGGAGTCATCAGGTTGCTCGGACGGAAGTGACGGTTGGCGGCAAAACAACGGCGGCCGTTCCGCTGGTACCGGACAAGAGGCTTGTTCAGACGGTTCAAAGTACCGTCGTATCGCTGCACACCGGCGAGCTGCAAGCAGGGAAAGAGACGGCTCTCGCCTTCTCGTTCAAGGATGCCGGGACAGGCAGACCGGTGCCGGATATGGAGCCTTACCTTGGGGCGGCGGGACATGTGGTTATCGTCAGCTCGGATCTTCGGCATTATTTGCATGTTCATCCGAAGGAAGGGCAGACGGCGGGACCGGAAGCTTTATTCGAGACGACGTTCCCTTCCCCGGGCATTTATAAAGTATGGGGCCAGTTCCAGCGCCACGGCGACCTATTGACCTCTTCCTTTACGATTAAAGTGGGGGAACAAGCATAGCTGCCGCTATCCTTGCGCAACCTAGGTCAATAATGGAAGCGAAGGGATGGTATAGAGAACCATGAATGAGAAAATTATTTCGATTCTCGAAGGCAAAATCCGGCATATCGACAGCGAGGACGGGGAGATTTATTTGGTTGGACCGATCAAGCTGCCGGTTAACCTGGATGATCAGACGGCTATTTTTCATTGGTATTGCTGGCTGTTATGCGAGGAGGAAGCAGATAAGCTAGAGGATATTATACATAAGCTGTCCGGCGCCAATCTCGCGGAGATGCAGCAATCAAGCGTGCTCGTTTATGGTGATTTCGAGCATGCGGACGAGGCGTTTATCCGGATGCACAGCATCTGCCATACGGGAGATATATTCGGCAGCAAGCGCTGCGACTGCGGCTACCAGCTGCATCAGTCGATGAAGATGATTGCGGCGCATGGGGCGGGAGCGCTTTTTTACCTGGCGAATCATGAAGGGCGCGGAATCGGGCTGTTCAGCAAAGCGATGGCCTATCTGCTTCAGGAGCAGGGTTATGATACGGTCGAGGCGAACCTTAACCTCGGATTTGTGGATGATGCGCGCAACTACGGCGATGCCATCCGGGTGCTGCGCTCCTTGCGGCCGAAGGACAAGCCGGTTACCCTCATTACGAATAACCCGCGAAAGCTGGACGCGCTGCGCAATGCCGGGCTTGACGTTTCCGACCGGATTCCGCTCTGGGGAGATGTGTCGGAATATAACGAGAAATATTTGCAGACGAAGATCAACCGGTCCGGTCATCTCGTAGGCGGTTGTCCGGAGCAGTAGCGGTATTCCATATAATGTGTGCGTCCCATCCCTGTAATTCCTGTGATATAATTCAAGAAAAAGCGCAGGAAGCGGTGAGGTCGCGTGACTTGGCAGACGAATCGGGACGGGGAAGTGCCGGAAGTCATTCATGAAATCATACTTGAAAGCTTTCGGCTTGCCTTTCAGCTGTTAGGCACGCATTGGCGCACCGTAGGAAAAGGCTGGTCTTACAAGGAGCATCAGCATCCGCTGCTGGAGCTCAATGTCGTGCTTCAGGGGAGCCAGCGAACCGTGATCTCCGGTAAAGAATATGTTCAGCGGGCAGGGGACCTGCTGCTGATACGGCCTGATGAAGTGCATCACAGCCGTAACGCGTCGGATGAGCCGATGACTTATTTTGCGCTGCATCTCGATGTGGACGAACCCGATTTGTTCTACTTGCTGGGCCGGATCGAGCAGCATTTGTTCCGGGCGGAATCGCCCACCGTGCAGCAGTTGATGCCCCATATCGAGGAACTGATGGAAATCTGCTCCGCCGAGCCGGAAAATGATATCGTCAGGCGGCTGGATATCCGGGTCAAGGTAATGCAGATTTTGCTGATTCTGACGATGGAGGCTAGAAGTCTGACGCAGCCGCATCCGGGGAGAGGCGGGAGACCGCAAGGCGAATATTCCGTTCCCTTATTGCGTCACCGCGAGCAGAGCTCGCTGGAGAAGAAGGTTCAAACCTTGTTTTCCGAGCCGTATATGCGGGATGTCCAGAGGGATGAGGCAACCTTGCCTTCCTTCAGATGGGCGGGAGTGTTTACGTTTCAGATGGAGGACAAGCCGTTCTGGCAGTCGACGGACCGTTTCTGGATGAAGGAACAGCTAACCGAGAATATGAAGGAGCTTGGGACGGTCGTTGTAATAGACGACCCTCCTTTTATGAATGCTGCCGTTCTGACCTCGAAGCACGCCGTTCCGAATATGGAAGAGATGGTGCTGAAGAAAAAAAGAGAGCTTGAAGAGCGGCTGGGCATTCCGATCAAGCTGGGCTTTGGCGGGATTACCGCGGCGCTGTCGGAGCTCCGCTCCTTGTACCTGAACAGTCTGCGTCAGCTGGGGCATGCGGGGGAAGCAGGCGAGAAGCTGCTCCGTTACGAGTTTGTGAGCCGCATTATCCGTTCCGCGATGCAGATTATGGAGGCCGAGTACGGGGACAAAGGGCTGTCTCTCGTCGCGCTGGCGAAGCGGCTTGGCGTGACGCCCAATTATTTAAGCAATCAGTTCAGCTCGCAGACCGGCGCTACGTTTACTCATCATCTGACGAGCATTCGGATCCATCAGGCCATCCGGCTTATGCGAGAGACGAATCTGAAAATATATCAGGTGGGCGAGCTGGTCGGCTATGCCGATCATGCCTACTTCAGCCGTTTATTCAAAATGACGGTGGGGGTCAGCCCCGCGAAATACCGACTGTCCGAGCAGTCATTTTAATGGATTTGGGCAAACGCCGCAGTAACCCCGGGTAACCGGGGTAGCGGGTTTTCTTGCAAAACCAATCGTAAACGCTTACATTTTATCTTAAAATAATCCAACAAATCTTAACTTTTTACATTGCTGATGGTTTAACCCTATGTGACACTGAGGGTAGGTATTGACGACGAAGATAAACGTCTGAAAGGTGGTGCCCGCATGTACAACGTACTTGTTGTAGATGATGAACCGTTTATGCTGGAGGGCTGGAGAACCATGGTGGATTGGGAATCGCATGGGTTCCGGCTTTGCTGGGCCGTATCGGACGGCAGGGAAGCGCTTGAGGTTATGGAGCGGGAAGTGCCCGATCTTGTATTTACCGATCTGCAGATGCCGGTTATGGACGGACTTGAGTTAATCCGGCAAATGAAGCAAAGCCAAAGGCTGAAAGAGATAAAAACGGTGATCGTGAGCGGTTATTCGCGGTTTGATGCCGCGCAGTTTGCGATCCGTCATCAGATAGAGCAGTACCTGTTAAAGCCGCTTATCGAAGAAGAGATACATGAATTGCTGGACTCGCTTCGGGTAGACATGGATCAGCGGAACAGCATGGAGGCATCGGCGAGCGAATCGTTATCCATCGTATTTGCGAGAGCGCTGCAGGAGGAGGACGAGGAGGCGCGGACAGCCTTGCTTTCCCATCTGGACTGCTTGCCGGAGGCGGCGGGGAGACTGATTGTCCTTGACGTAACGGGCGGAAAACCCGGGCCAACGATGGAAGAAGTGGAAGCTGAATTGACGGGACTACCGGCCGGCAGCCGATGTATGGAGGAGCCATCGGGTTCAACCGGGCTGCTTGTGTGGTCTCGGCAGCAGGATGGCTTGGAAGAGGGATTAGACTCGGACGTTAGGCGGATTGCGGAGAGGCTTTCCGGCCGGTGGCCTTATTGCTCGATATATGTCAGCGGAGAAACGCAGGGCTGGCGGCATCTAAAGCAGCTGTATACGCAGCTTCAGGAACTCCGAAGCAGGGGCTTGTACAAGGGACGGGCGGGTGTCTTTTGGTATGAGCACAGGGATGAGCATACGCATTGGCGGTGGGAGGATGCGGCGAGCCGGGCAGAGGCTTTACTGGCGGCGGTAGAACGTAACAATGTTTCTGCGATAGAGAAGGCTGCCAGCGCACTCGTCGAGTTTGTTGAAGGAACCAATAAACCGGCAAGCAGCTTGGCGGCCTCTCTCTCTTATCTGCAAGGCGGACTGCTTCGGGCTTATCATAAAGCCGGCGGGGATCCGGCCAATCCGCCGGAATGGATTCTGCCCCAATACGGCCTGGTGGGGAATGTGCGGGAACAGTTGTCGGCAGCGTGCCTGCAGGCAGCCGGGGAGATCGACGAGCTGAACGGCAAGAAGCCGGAAGGCAGGCTTCAGGAGGCCGTTGCGTACGTAACCGCTCATTACCGGGAGAAGCTGCAGTTGAAGGAGCTTGCGGAGCTCTTCAGTCTGAACCCGGTCTATATGGGCCAGCAGTTCAAACGGGTAACCGGTTATTGTTTTAACGACTATATGCATCTTCTGAGAATCAAGGAAGCGAAGAAGCTGTTGCTTCGAACGGATCTGAAGGTGTCTACCATTGCAAACGAGCTTGGGTATCACAGCACCGAATACTTCGGCTCCGTCTTCAAGTCCCTAACGAAAGTATCGCCCTCGGCTTACAAATCAAATCAAAAGGGGATTGTCTTGAGTGATGAACAGGCTGTTTCCGAATAAAATCAACGATATTCCCTTAAATCTAAAATTTTTAATGATTTACGTGTTATGCATCCTCATCCCCATTATCGGCATCAACGTTTTTTTCTACCAACAGAACTCGGATAATATCCGGATTCGCGAACAGGAGAACCTTCGCAAATCGATGGACCGGGCCGCAGCGGAGCTGCACAGCATGATTGACGAAAGCGTAGCGGTCAGCCATTCCATTGAAGGCGACGATTCCCTGAACGAGGTGCTCGACAAAACCTACGACAGCCCTGTCTCCTCTTACGAGAGCTATGACAGCGTTCTTCGCAATAAGCTGAAGCGTTACATGCCCGTATACCCGAACATTTTGGAAATCCGGATTTATACGTATAACCATTCCATTCAGACCGGAAACAATTACTATGTCATTAATGCCCCGGAAGAAGCAAGTCCTTGGCTTGGGCCTTTGTTAAGGCAGCCAGGCCATGCTTTCCGTGTAGTTGCCTATTCGGAGGAATCGGGGACAACAGGCCCGGCAAAGAAAATAAGCGTCATTAGCGACATGGATCAAGGATTCAGCATTGTTAAACCGCAATATCGCAAATTTCTAAGGATCGATTTGAACGTTGATAAAATCTACGATATTTTGAGCAGGGAGAGCGACAGCCTTCAGCTGGAGCTGGTAAACGAGCAGAATCAGGTCGTGGCGGAAACGGGCGGCCGCAGCAAGTCGGTTTATGATGCCGATATGTCGGATTGGGCAAAGGGAGACGTTTTTGTATCGAATTTGGGCACGGTCAGTTACGTGCAAGGATGGAAATTGATCGGAAGGGCTAACAACGACCGGATTGCGACTCTTCTGGATGAAGCTCGGCGTTCCATCCTGTGGCTTGCGGTCATAAGCACGCTTATTCCTTCGCTCTTAATATTCGTTATGCTCCGTTCTTACCATTACCGGATCAAGAAGTTAGCCCGGCATATGGACCGCGTGCGCAACGAACGGTTTGATCAGGTGACTCTCCCGGAAGGGAAAGACGAGATTGGCGGACTTATTAATACCTACAATATGATGACGAGGAAGATCAATACGCTGATTAACGACGTCTACAAACTGGAGATTCATCAGAAAAGTCTGGAGGTCGAGCGGGTGCGGATGGAGATGAATATGCTTCAGAGCCAGATGAATCCGCATTTCCTGTTCAATACTTTAAATGCGCTTCTTGTTGTGGCGACGAAAAACGGTTACAAGGATGTGACCGAAATTATAAAAAGCCTGTCGCTTCTTCTCCGGAGGCTGCTCCGGCGGGCGGATGATCTGGTACCGCTGAAGGAGGAACTGCAGTTCACCCTGATGTACCTGCAGATTGAGAAATTCCGTTTCGGCGATCGGTTTGATTACGTTGTTGATATCGATCCGCTTGCGAATGACGTCCGGGTACCGATCATGAGCATTCAACCGCTGGCGGAGAATGCCTGCAAGCACGGGCTGCAGGCGATTAAAGGCGGAGGGTCCGTCAGAATCGAAGCCCGCCTGTCCGAACGGGGGTTAACGGTCTCCGTAGCCGATAACGGAATCGGCATGGAGCAGGAGGCGCTGGACCGGATTCAGCAGGCGGTCCGTTCGGAGCAGGCAATGGAAGGACATGTCGGTCTGCGCAACGTGTACCGCAGGCTGGAGCTATTTTACCATGAAAGCGTACAATTCCGGATGATGAACGGCCCGGAGGGCGGATTGACCGTGAGCTATCAAATACCGCTCCAGCAGCTTGAGCATAACCAGACAAAGCCGGGTGCGGCTTCGTAAATGGAAAGGGGGAGCAGCATGTACCGTGTCCTGCTTGTTGATGATGAGCCATTTGCAATAGAAGGCCTTCAATTATTGATAGACTGGGAGAAGAACGGATTCGAGGTGGAATCGGTCTGCGGAGACGGCGAAGAGGCAGCCCGTCTGATCCGGGAATCCAAGCCCGATTTAGTCGTTACGGATATTCGCATGCCGATCATGGATGGATTGGAGCTTATTTCCCAGATGAGGCTGGAAGGCCATAAACAGACTAAATTTGTCGTTATGAGCGGCTATAGCGACTTCGAGTATGCAAGGCGGGCTCTGCAGCTTGGCGTCTCGCATTATTTGACCAAGCCGATTATGAGCGATGAAGCCAATGAAGTGCTGGAATGTTTGAACAAAGTATTGGGGGAAGAGAGCCGCAGACAGAAGGCTGCCCGCTATACGGAACGCTGCGCACAGCGCCGGGCATTAACCGCATTGATACGCGGCGAAGAATTATCCGATGCCGACAAGACTTCTATTAAACGCCTTTCCATAGATGCTGACGGATGGGTATATATACGCGTTGAACTGGACGAATCGGAATTGGCCTCCGCAGCGGAAGCGGTCGAGGAGCTGCTTGAGAAGGGGCAAGGCGAAGGGGGATTCGGAGGCTGCATACTGGATCAGGAGCTGACCTCTTTTGGGCTGGTCTGCATACTTAAAGAAGACAGCAAGCCGGCTATGCAGGATATGGCGGAGCTTCTGTACAAAGAGATCCGGGGTTCGGTTCATGGAGGCCTCAGCCTGGTAGTCGGCAGTCTGGTGAAGGAGGCGGAGGAGCTTGGCAGCTCATACCGGCACGCGGAGGAAGCGGGTGCTTATCTCTTTTATGACCGAAGAGAGAGGCCTCTCTACTACGACGAGATCAAGGAGCAGGGCTTTGCCTATGATTCCCATCTATGGGAGGCGGCCGAAAAAATCATAGAGGCAGTTGAAACCAATGACGAAGAACGGATAGTCGAGCGCTTGCAGCAAATCTTTGATCATTTTGCCGATAAAAGGACGATGCCATCCTTGATCTCCGCCTTTTCTACCCACATTATGGTGCAATGCTCCGGCATCTACAAAGAGCTTGGCGGGGACGCGGACCAACTGCTTGAGAAAACCGGGTATCCGCTTGTTGGGGCGAATGAGCATTCCTTGCTGAAGCTGCACGCGTTTTTGCTGAGCTTTTGCCTAATGTGCCGGGAAGAACTGTCATTGTGTCGAAGCCGGCAGCAGGGGGGGACCATTGCCAAGGTAGAAGAATATTTGCGCCAGCATTACTGCGAATCCGTTACGGTGAAGGAGATAGCGGAAATCTTCTATATGAATCCCGTCTATCTGGGGCAGGCCTTTTCCAGAAAGTACGGGGTCAGCATTCATGAATACATTCATCATCTGCGGATGAACGATGCGAAGAAACTGCTCCATAACCAGGATATTTCGGGGGCGGCGCTGGCGGAGGGGCTTGGTTATTGCAGCTATCAGCATTTCTTGAAGCAATTCGAGAAACGTTTCGGCATGAAGCTTGCCGAGTATAAAAAAACAATACCCCACCTTAAATCGTAGGGGTATAATGCTTAACTCTGATTATGATGTAAACGCATTCAAATGCCTCATAATGTAGAGGTAAGCACACAATCCGTAGGAGGAGAAGCAAATGGGGGTTAAAGCAAAAAAGCCATTGTTGACAACTATGGCAGTCGCGGTTGCCTTAAGTTTAACGGTTGCAGCGTGCAGTAATGGCAATAACGGTGGCAAAAATAGTAACAGCGATGCGTCCGCTGCGCCATCTACATCTGCGAACGCAGGCAATTCGGGCACAAATGCAACGGACGAGGCTTTGAAGCCGGTTGAGATCTCGGCATTTATCGGGGCGCCTGGCCAATCGCCGACACCGGACAACAAGCTGTTCAAAAAAATTAAAGACGAGCTTGGCATTACGTTTAAGACGGAATTCCTGGTAGGCGACCTTGAGCAAAAGCTTGGCGTTATGATTGCCGGCGGCGACTATCCTGACCTGATTACCGCGGACCCTAAGCTTGTATCGGCGGGTGCTGTTATTCCACTTGAAGATCTTATTGAGCAGTATGCTCCGAAGCTGAAAGAGCATTACGCGAAATACTGGAACCGGATGAAGGATCCTTCCGACGGCCACATTTACTGGCTGCCTAACTACGGCGCGTATCAAGGCAATGTGAACGAAACGTTCTACAGCGGTCCTGCCTTCTGGATTCAAAAAGCCGTACTGAAGGAATTCGGTTATCCTAAACTCCAAACCCTTGATGATTATATGAAGCTGATCCGCGAATATCAGGCGAAATATCCTGAAATCGACGGTCAGAAAACAATCGGCTTTACGACACTCGCGTCCGACTGGCGGACATTCGGCCTGCTGAATGCGCCTGAGCATCTGACAGGACATCCAAACGACGGCGGCGTTGTTGTAGACAATGGCGTGGCAAGCGTTTTCGCAACGCAAGACATTTCGAAACGTTACTACAAAGAACTGAACGGCCTGTACAACGAAGGGCTGATGGATAAAGAAGCATTTACCCAAAACTATGACCAGTATTTGGCGAAGCTGACTCAAGGCAATGTCCTTGGCATGTTCGACCAGCACTGGAACTTCCAAACCGCGGAAGACTCTCTGAATACGCAAGGCAAGTCCGACCGCACTTATGTAGGCTTCCCGCTTGTTTATGACACAAGCATTAAGGACTACTACCGCGACCGCGCCGTTATCAACTTGAACAACGGCTTTGGTATTTCGGTAGACGCGAAGGATCCGAAACGCATTATTCAAGCGCTTGAACAGCTGATGGATGAGAAATACCAGAAGATGTTCACTTGGGGCGAAGAAGGTGTTGACTATCAAGTTGGCGCGGACGGCAAATATACCAGAACGCCTGAGCAACGCAAAAACTACGAGGATCCGGCTTGGAAGCTTGCCAACCTCGGAGACGGCATTTACGGATACCTGCCTAAGATTGAAGGTACTTTGAGCGACGGCAATGCAACATCGCCGGGCGGAGACCCTGTAGAATTCTATGACAGCTTGAAAGATGTCGACAAAGAAGTTCTGAATGCTTACGGCCACAAAACATGGACGGAATTCTTCTCGATGCCGCCGGATAATCCGGTTTACTACCCGGCTTGGCAGATCGACCTGATTGACGGCTCCGATGCTTCGATTGCCAACAAGAAAATGACGGATGCTTCGCTGAAATTCTTGCCTAGAGCGATTATGTCGAAACCTGATCAATTCGATAAAGTATGGCAGGATTACGTAGACGAGTATAAGAAAATCAACGTAAAAGCTTACGAGGACCGCATTAACGAACAAATTCAATGGCGTATTCAAAATTGGAGCACTAATTAATGTAAGGCAGCAGAAAGCGGAAGGGATGAAGCAGACTGCCTCAGCCCTTCCGCTTTATCTTTGGAGCGGAGGAAGGAAGAGAGATGGCGAAACCCGTAGATACTATAGCTGTAGAGGCTGCTATCCAGCCTAAGAAGACCCGCAAATCCAAGCGGTTCAAAAACCAGGGTCAGCTTATGTGGATGTCGCTGCCCGTACTCATTTATGTCATGCTCTTCTCGTATTACCCGATTTGGGGCTGGACAATGGCTTTCCAGAATTACAAGCCGGCAAAATCTTTTGGCGAGCAAGAGTGGGTTGGCTTAAAGCAGTTTAAATTCTTGTTTACCGATGACAGTTTCTTGCGCGTTTTGCGTAATACGATTGGCATGAGTGCCATTAACATGGTATTAGGCTTCGTAACGGCCATTGTTTTCGCGATTCTGTTAAACGAAGTGAAGAACAAGCTGTTTAAGCGTTCGATTCAGACGATTTCGTATTTGCCGCATTTTCTATCGTGGATTATCGTAACTGGAATTGTTGCAACTTCGCTGTCCGTGGATGGCGGTATCGTCAATGAAGTATTGATGAAGCTTGGAATTATTCACGAGCCTATCATGTGGCTTAGCGAGCCTAAATATTTCTGGGGCATTGTTGGCGCATCGCATGTATGGAAAGAAGTCGGTTGGAATGCAATCATCTATCTGGCGGCGATTACCTCGATTGATCCATCCCTGTATGAGGCGGCGGAGATTGACGGGGCTAACCGTTACCATAAGATGTGGTATATAACGCTGCCAGGCATCAAGTCCATCGTTATTATTTTGCTCATCATGAACCTGGGCTGGATTCTGGAAGCTGGCTTTGAAGTGCAATATTTGCTTGGCAATGGCGTTGTAGTCGATTGGTCGGAGACCATAGATATATTCGTACTGAAATACGGACTCAAGCAGGGCAACTATTCGCTTGCAACCGCAGCGGGTATATTCAAGACGGTTGTCAGCATCACGCTTATCTACGCCGCCAATACGATAGCGAAGCGATTCGGCGAAGAAAGGCTTATTTGATAAGGAGGGGATTACAATGAGAAAAAGAACACTTCAGCTTGAGCCGGCGATTTTTGGTACAGTCAATGCCATCATCATGATATTGCTGGCCGTAGTTACGCTCTACCCCTTCTTGAATACGCTAGCCGTATCCTTTAATGCGGGGCTTGATACGATTCGGGGCGGTATTTACGTCTGGCCGCGGGAATGGACGCTTCAGAATTACAAAGCGGTATTTGTAACGGGAACCGTGTTTAATGCCTTCTTTATCTCGATCGCGCGTACCGTACTGGCAACCGTGCTGAGCTTGTTCCTTACGACGATGCTGGCTTATACGGTAAGCCGGAAGGAATATGCTTTCCGCAAGCCTATAACGATTATTATCGTGATGACGATGTACTTTAACGCGGGTCTGATTCCGTATTACTTCTTGGTCAAGGACCTTCACCTGCTCAATAACTTCCTGGTTTACATCGTTCCTGGCCTGGTAAGTGCCTTTAACATGATCGTCATCCGTACCTATATCGGAACGTTGTCGGAGAGCCTGATCGAATCGGCAAAAGTAGACGGGGCGGGAGATTTCCGCATTTTCTTGCAGGTCATTCTCCCGTTATGCCAACCGGTGCTTGCTACAGTCGCATTGTTCGTAGCGGTAGGACAATGGAACTCCTGGTTCGATACGTTCCTGTTCACCTCTTCGAAGCAGGAGCTTAGCACGCTTCAATACGAGCTGATGAAGCTGCTCTCATCGGCTATGAACTCCAACAGCAATCCGGCTCTGCAAAACGGCGGCGATGCCAGCGCGGCAAAAGCTATGGTTACTCCACTGTCGATCCGTGCTGCCATTACAATCGTCGCATCCTTGCCGATTCTCGTTGTCTATCCGTTCCTGCAAAAATACTTCGTTGTCGGCATGCAGCTCGGCGGCGTAAAAGAATAGCCGCACGACAAAAAGACCATCCTAAGGGGCAATGCCCTATAAGGATGGTCTTTTTGTCGTGGTTAAAGAGCCGATTGCGCATTTGAAATGCTAAGCTCAGTTACCAACCTGCTGAGCGGTATGTAAATTCGGCAGTCAGGGTAAGCTGACTGCCGAAACGGTCCCAAAAAAAAGGTGAGGGAGCGAAGCGGAAATAACGTACTGGAGAAGTGAAACATTCGCCTTTTGCCCCAGAATTTCATCCGCAATAAGCGGATTATCATCGAAGCAATTCGGGGGCAACAGCGATCGGAAGGACGTTATTTCCGCGCAGCGGCATCCCAACTTTATTCACTCTAAGCTAAGCTGCAGCCAAGCGCAGCAAGCTCACCTTAATAAATCTCTACGTCATTAGGATTAGTCCGTCCAACTTCCTTGCTCAACTCATCGAATGATTTCACTTTGCCATGCGTTGGATGCTGCGTGTGCTTACGTTGCTTCCACGCGTTCTCGCGGCGGTTTTTTGGCGATGTCATGGTTAGTCCCTCCCTTCCTAAGCAATAGGTTGGCGTTTTGGGCACCGAATCATGCAGAAGAGAACGCTCATCATAATTTAGGCGATTTAGGTAATGATAACCTGTATTAATGAACGGTGGTGACACAACAGTGCCAACGAAAACAAAGACCAGAAGCTTGCCCGAAGGAAAATTGGATCATCATGCAATTAACAAATTTGAGGATGTGCCAATACGGCCAACGATAGAAGCGAACGGCAAAATCATGGAGGAGCTCTTCAAGGACAGCTCCGATATCGTCATGCGCGACTTCGAGATCGAGAATGGTCCCAAGGCGCTCCTGTGCTATGTTGACGGGATGGTAACGACCAGCGCCGTCGATGCTGCGATGAAGGCGCTTATGATCCTTGAGGGCGACGAATTTACCGTTGATCAGATTACCGAGCAGACCCTTCCGGTAGCCCAAGCTTCCAAGATCAAGTTCTACAAGGAGCTGCTCACAAACCTGTTGTCGGGCGACAGCGTTCTGTTCGTTGAAGGGCAGGATACAGCCGTCTGTCTTGGCCTGAGAGGCGGCATCCGCCGCAGTGTAGCCGAGCCCGAGACGGAAACCGTGGTTCGCGGCCCCCGCGAAGGCTTTAACGAGCATCTTCGTACCAATACGTCGCTTGTACGAAGCAAGATCAAGTCTCCGCGGCTGAAGATGAAGTCCTTCGTCATCGGAACCGAGACGAATACGAATGTGATCCTGACCTACATGGCGGGAATCGCAAATCCCAAGCTGCTGCAGGAAGTGGAAGACCGCTTAAGCCGAATTCATATCGACGGCGTTCTGGAGAGCGGATATATCGAGGAGTTCATCCAGGATCAGGGCTTCTCTCCGTTTCCCCAGGTACAGACAACGGAACGACCGGATACGGTGGCCGCATCGCTTCTGGAAGGACGGGTTGCCATCCTTGTGGACGGCACGCCTTTCGCCTTAATCGCTCCGTTTGGCTTTTGGCAGTGGCTGCAGGCAAGCGAGGATTATTATGAACGGTTTATGGTCGGTACCCTATTGCGCTGGCTAAGATTGTTCAGCCTGTTTGTCGCTTTGTTTTCCCCGGCATTGTATATCGCGGTTTCTACCTATCATCCGGAGATGATTCCGACTAACCTGCTGCTTAGCATCGCTGCCTCGCGCGAAGCGATTCCTTTCCCCGCCGTCGTAGAGGCGCTTATTATGGAGATCGCCTTCGAGGCGCTTCGGGAAGCGGGCGTTCGGCTGCCGCGTATAGTCGGCCAGGCCGTCAGTATCCTCGGAGCGCTTGTAGTAGGTCAGGCGGCGGTTCAGGCCGGCATCGTGTCGGCGGCAATGGTTATCGTCGTCTCGATGACAGGCATCGCATCCTTTACCTTGCCTCGTTACAATGCGGCAATCGCTATCCGGATGCTTCGGTTTCCGATCATGCTGCTCGCCTCGGTCTTTGGCCTGCTTGGCATTATGATCGCGGCAATGGTTGTGGTTGGTCACTTGGCGAAGCTTACGACATTTGGCATTCCGTATCTGGCCCCCGTAACGCCGGTTGAACTGAGCGATATGAAAGATGTCATGGTTCGCGCGCCATGGTGGAAGATGAGAAGGCGTCCGAAATACTTGACTCCCGATAATCTTCAACGTCAGCGTCCGCAGCCTGAATAAGCAGGAGAGGAGTATCCTATAACCGTATGAAAATAATCCGAGTATGGCGTGTGGTTTCCATAAGCCTATGTATAGGCATGCTCCTTATGCTTACGGGCTGCTGGGATCGCCGCGAAATCAATGACGTCGCTTTCGTGCTGGCGAGCGCCATCGATAAAGAGGACGATAGTTTCCGTGTGAGCGTACTTATTCCGCTTCCCGGAAATATGGGAAGCATGGGCGGCGGAGGCGGCTCCGGCGGGCAGAAGCCGTTCGCCATCAAGACCGAGACGGGCAAAACGGTTCGCGAAGCGGTCTCGAAGCTCCAATTCCGTCTTCCAAGACATCTGTTCTTCGGTCATCGGCGCGTTATTATCATTGGCGAAGACCTCGCAAAGACGGAGGGTGTAAAAACGGTTATCGATGCCTTGACCCGTACGCCGGAAAATCGGTTAACCGCCTTTATAGCGATAACGAAAGGCAAAGCGCTTGATGTGCTGAATGCCGACACGCGTCTTGAACGCTTCTCTGCGGAATCGATGAGGGAGCTGCTTCAATCCGAGGCTAGCGTGAGGATTTCCGTTAAGGACATTATCAGCAAAATCATCGCAGTCGGGGAGGATGCTTTTTTTCCTTATGTAGAGAAACTGAAGACAAAGGTTAAAGGCTCTGAGGCAGAGGATGTTCTTATCGAAGGCTTTGCGCTAACAAATAACGGGAAAATGACCGGAGTAGCAAAAGATAGGACGGCTATCGGCTTGCGGCTGCTCAATAAACAGTTCCGCAAATACGATGAGACCTTTAGCGACCAGGGCAATTACCTTACCGTTTCCATTAACGAGGCCCAGGTCAGAATCAAACCGGTGATCGAGAACAACAATCTCACCTTCCGTATTCATTCGAAAGTGAAGGTCAGCGTTAACGAGGATCGAAATTTGAATCGGAATTACGACGATTACGAGCAGCGTAAGCAGATCGAGCAACTAGTGATCAAACGTGTGATAGAAAATATAAATCTCGCACTGGATAGCATGCAACGTGCCAATTGCGATGCCGTAGGGTTTGGACTTCACGTATACCGTGCTTATCCTCAACTATGGACGAAGCAATACCGGAATGATTGGGATGCGGTTTTCCCTACCGTTAAATTCGAAGTGACCGCAGCGGCAAACCTGTACAGATTTGGGATGACCAGCGAAAATCTGGGAAGGAAGGATCAATAGATGGATTTAGGGTTTATTGTCTTTGCGATCGTTCTTGTGATTGGTACGGGGATTGTGAAGTGGAAAAACATGAAAGACGGATCAAGCAAGGCAATGTTTTTTGCGGTAGTGGGGATCATCGCCGTATTAATCGTTTTTTGCGTCAATCAAAAAATATACTCCATCATGAACATCACCTTTATGCGGGCCATGGTTATGGGCATTTATGTTCTAATGAGGGGGCAGGGGGTCTAGAATGCAGGACCGGATGAAAGTTACGACCATGCAGATGTCAATGCTTGTAGGATCATTGCTGATTGCTTCCAATATGAATACGATGCCTACGGCCCTTACGATGGCTTCCGAGCAGGATGCCTGGTATGCTTATTTATTTCCGATTCCGTACGGTATCTTTATGGGCTATTTACTGTGGAGGCTGATGCGCTTCAATCCGGAAAAAAACATGTACGAAATGATGCAGTATTCCTGCGGCAAATGGCTTGGCGGGCTGCTGAACGGTATACTAATCGCGTATCTAATGCTGGATTTGATTAGTCAGCTGCGCATATACAGCGACTTTTTCAGCTCTTCCATTTTGCTGCGGACGCCGCAAATCTACATTTTGCTCATGACGATGCTTCTGTTGTCCTACTATGCTGGAGGCTCCATGGAGCATTTATTCCGGACGAACGTGGTGTTTATTACGTTATTTCTTTCCCTGTTTGCCCTTACACCGCTGCTGCTCCTAAACGAGATTGATATGCAGAAGCTGAAGCCCTTTCTAAGCGGCGGCGTAGCCCAGCCGTTAAAAGGGGGGCTGCTTGCCTTAGGCTCCTTCACGGATTTGATTATATTCGGGTCCTTCCTGCATCATGTAAGGAAGCCTCGCGATATTTATATCGCGATGAAAATGGGCGTCATTTACTCCGCTATGATGCTAACGATCTGGCTGTTTTGCGTCGTTAGCGTGGTCAGTCCGATTCTATCCTCAAGGGTGCTCTACATCGGCTGGATCCTGGTGCAGCAGATTCACATTACGGACTTCCTGGACAGAATCGACCTGTTCCTTATTTCGCTATACGTGCCTGTTCTGTTGATCAAATACGCTGCGCTGTACATAGCCATTCTGACAGGGATTGCGTCCTACACGAAGAAAAAGAAATTCGATTTCATCAATTTGCCGATGGGGATCGTGATTACTATCCTGGCGGCCATTTCTTTTGATAATACGGATGAGGTGTCGTTGTTTTACGCTTTCGGCATGCTGCCTTTATCGTTTGGCGTGCAGATCCTGTTCCTCGGAAGCTTATTTATAGGACTTGCCATTCGGAAGAAAAAAAGCATGCCGCCCGATCTGAGAATATCCGGCTACGGAATAGGGGTATGGCTGACGCTGGTCGGGGCGATCGCCTCCGTGGTTGGGGGTACGATGGTTGGCAATATGCGGGGAATTTATGGCGATATAGGTTCCACCTTGTTTATCTGCTTCCTTGTATTATGCGTCTTTATGAGCTTCAAGGAGTACGGCAAAGGAATTGAAGCAAGGGGAAAAAACAGCTAGAAATGGATAACGGCACCCTTAAGCGGGTGCCGTTGACTTGTGTACCTTATATTTAACCTCGGCGGTTTGTATTTCATGCAGCATTAGGCTGACCGCGTGGTTCATATCCCTTGTTAATTGCAACAAGATTTATGTGAGATGATCATCTTGCGCATACTCTGGGTTGCTTTGTGTAACGGACAAAGCAGCTTGTAAGCATACTTTAAAACAACGAAAGCCCTGCCTCTCTTCCGTCCTTGCGGCTCCTAGACCGCGCCAGTGTGAATCAAAGTTCTTACTGTACGTAAGGATTGGAATTAACAGAAAAAGAAAAATCGAAATTCGAGGAAATCATGAATTTTTCTGTTTTTTGGAGGGATATACAGGGGTTAAATATAACACAACTTTTATAGTATACAATCACTCGCCAGAAAAAGCAAGGAAAAGTAAGAAACTGTTAGGTCCACTTGGCTGCCCACAGCTTCATTTGCTTCAAAATCGCATGCAGGTCTTCGCCTTTTGGCGTAAGCGTATATTCAACCGTAACGGGGACGGTCGGGAATACATGCCGTTCGAGCACGCCTTTTTCCTCCAGGTGGCGAAGCGTACTGGTCAGTGCCCGAGGGCTTACCGCCGGTATCAGACGCTGAAGCTCTCCGAATCTTTTCGTGCCGCAGAATAGCTCTCTGATCACGAGAAATGCCCATTTGCCGCCTATGACGTCCAGCGTTTTCTCGATATTGCATTCAATCGTTTCCGGTTCCTTCGGAATATAATTATTCGCGTTCATGATCATTAAAGCTCCTTTCTTTCTTAACGAGCCAAAGTTACTTCCAGTATAGTATATATAATAGAAATAATAAATTAAAAAAACATTCACTACTTTAAAAAGAATACGGCCTGGCTTACACTTAGCCTTGATAGAGATTGGGCGAGGAGGAGTTAAAGGATGAAATACAGAAGACTCGGCAGCAGCGGATTAAAGGTTAGCGAGATTGGACTTGGTAGCTGGCTTACATATGGCGACGCAACGGAGAAGGATACGGCAAGAGAATGTATCCGGTATGCGTATGAGAACGGGATTAACTTCTTTGATACGGCAAACGCCTATAACCGGGGAGAAGCCGAAAAGGTTATGGGGGAAGCGCTGAAGGAATTCCGGCGCAGCAGCTACGTGCTGGCAACCAAAGTGTATTTCCCGATGGATGCGGGTCCAAACGACCGCGGTCTTTCGCGCAAGCATATCCTGGAGCAATGCGATGCGAGCTTAAAGCGTCTAGGCACGGATTATATTGATCTGTACCAATGCCACCGCTACGACCCGGAGACACCGGTGGAAGAGACGCTTCGTGCATTGGACGATCTGGTTGCTTCCGGCAAGGTGCTTTATGCGGGCATCAGCGAGTGGACGGGCGCGCAAATTACCGATGCGGTTGGAATCGGGAAGCGTCTTGGTCTTCGCCCGCTGGTGTCTAATCAGCCGATCTATAATATGATTGAGCGTTATATCGAGAAGGAAGTGCTGCCGGTAAGCGAGAGGGAGGGCCTCGGGCAGGTCGTGTTCTCCCCTTTGGCGCAGGGCGTATTGACGGGGAAATACAAGCCGGGACAAGCTGCCCCTTCAGGCAGCCGGGCGGCAAACGACCGCACGAACTTCGTCATCAACAGCTACATGCGGGAGGATGTATTGGCCTGCGTTCAAAAGCTGGAGCAGCTGGCGGGCGAGATTGGCGGTACATTATCGCAGTTTGCCTTGGCCTGGGTGCTGCGCCAGCCGGGAGTTAGTTCCGCAATCATCGGCTCAAGCCGGCCGTCGCAAATCGAAGAGAACCTGGGGGCTACGGAACTTGTTCTGTCGGAAGAAGTTCTTGCCCGCGCTGACGAAATTCTCGCCGAGATAAAAGGGTTTGCTCCGCTTCGTTAATCGGATTTCGAATGTATTCCTTCATTAAAATAAGGTATGATGGGTTCAGGTTTTAATGAAGGGACGAAAGATCAGTTATGAGGATTGTATTGCTTAGGGGTTACAACTTCTTCTATTTTTCGATGTTTGCCATGTTTCTATCGTTCCTGCCGTTATACTTTGCGGAGAAGGGGATTTCGGCATCCGAGATCGGGGTTATTCTCGGGACGGGCAGCATCATCGGAGTCGTCTCCCAGCCGTTATGGGGAATGATCAGCGATAAATACAAAACGGTCAAGGTTGTGCTCTTGATCCTGCTCATTGCTTCAATTGGACTTGGGATGGCCTTGTTCTCCATATCGCTTATGCCGGCAGCGTTTGCGCTCACGGCTGCGATGTATTTCTTCCTGATGCCGGCTGACCCGTTAACGGAGAGCATGAATTACCGCTTGGCGGAACAGGCGGGGATTGGTTTTGGTACCGTCAGGATGTATGGCGCGCTTGGGTATGCTGTCGCTTCCTATATAATAGGGTTTATCGGTGACCGGTACGGGATGAGCAGCTTTATGTACTTGTTTGCCGCCTATGGCGCTCTTGCCTTTTTGCTCTGCGCCATGCTGCCCGAAACGCCTGCAGCCGGTAAGCCGGTAGCTTGGCGGGACATGAGGCCATTCTTAAAGGACAAGCGCACGGTGCAATTTCTGCTGCTTGTGCTTCTGATCGCCATTCCGCACCGGATGAATGACAGCTACGTCGGTTTGTATGTGCAAAGTCTTGGCGGAGGGGTAGGCATGGTTGGATTGGCCTGGTTCATTATGACGCTGGCGGAGGTGGTATTCTTCGCTCTCATTAACCGGTTCATCAAACCGGGCAAGGAATTGCAGGTCATCTCCATAGCGGCGTTGTTCTATGTGCTGCGCTTTGCATTGTCGGCCTGGCTGGATAATTCGGTTGCCATTGTGTGGCTGCAGCTGCTGCAAGGCGTTTCGTTCGTCTTGTTTTATGCGGCATCCATTCAATATTTGTACACCTTGATTCCGGAACAATGGAAAGCAACCGGGCAAACCATACTCGCGATGCTGCTGTTCGGGATATCAAGCATCATATCCTCGACGGTGGGAGGATGGCTTTTTGACTGGATAGGAGGACCCGCTCTATACGCTTGTATGTCGGCTTTGTCGTTCATCGGGGCTTGCTGCGGCCTGCTTATCAAGCGGAATGTCAATCAAATGAAAAGGATCAGGGCAACCTGATCCTTTTTGCATATATAATAGAAGAGATTTTTTTGGAAATTCATTAATGGGTCGGAATGATGGATTCTCCGTTTTTTTGTTTGGCGCGCATATTATCGTAATCCTTAATCTTCTGCGGCATAATCTCACCGCCCGCAAACTGGTATTTCACCAGGGTGTTGAAGTCCTGCAGCCATGGAGTAAGGGAATGATTCATCCATGCTTCTTTCGCGTATTCATTAAGCTCATTCACAAAATCCATGTTGGCCGAGATGTGCACCTCCTGGACAGCCGGAGCAAGCTCCCTGATCTTTACGGCTACGGTCTGCTTCAGCTCCTCGGACAGCATGCTGTGATCATTAACCGTGAAAAGGGAATTATACGGCGTTACCAGATGACGGTTATCCCAGCGTTGACTGCCAGTGTCGTGATTGTACACGCCTTCGCTGGAACCGCTGCGGTCCTGCTCGTCGGTATGCCCGGCACTCTTGGTGCCAACTGCCGACCAATCGAGAGCAAGGCCTACATAAGCATTTTTGTCGGTGAGCATAACGATGGCCGAGCCAACTCCGCCAAGCTTGGATACTTCATTAGAGAGCTTGTTGCTGTATTCGAAAAAGGCATTGTCATGCTGGCGGGGATTGTTGGCGGAAGAAGTGCCGTACATTTTGCCCCCAAGCATTTTGGCGTCACCGGTTTTCCGGCTTCCGTAATCGTGATCGCTGCTTTGGATGTTCTTTTCGTAACCGCAGGCTGCAGTCATGCTTATCAATAAACAAGAAATCATCAATAATCCGGATACTCGTCTGTTCAAGGAAATCAGCCTCCATTCGGGCAGTTATAGGATTAGGGTTTGTAGGGAACGATGAAATATACACTTTGGCCGCCATACATAATTGACCATGGGTTTGGTGCACAATGTAGGGTAGGGAAACCGTGTGTGCAAAGCATGTTTACATTCACTTTGTCAAAGCCGCGAAACCGTGAAAAACCTGAGTTTTTGACAGCTTTGAGAACAATTTGTGAACTCTCTGTGGAACATTGACAAATAAGTACAGCAACTTTATATTTAATTAAGTGATTTAGTTCCAGTAGTTGTCATAACATCTGTGAAACACGCAGTTTGCCGCATTATTACTGAGATGTTAGCATCTGCGAAAACGTCAAAAGTGGGGTTGATTATTGATGAATCGGTGGCAGTTTTTTAGAAAGCTTGCACCGCTTCTGGCCTTGATGGTGCTCGTGCTGTCGGCATGCGGACGAAGTGACTTGTCCACGCTGAGGCCCCAAGGTCCTGTAGCGGAAGAGCAGTTCGGACTGATGAAGCTGGCGATTTCAATCATGCTCATCGTGATTGTGGTCGTGTTTGCGATTTCTTTCTATGTAATTATTCGTTTCCGCAGACGTCCCGGTGACAACACCATTCCGAAACAAGTGGAAGGTAACCATAAGCTGGAGATTATCTGGACGGTCATTCCGATCATCCTGCTGATCATCCTGGGCGTACCAACTATCCAATCGGTATTTAACCTCTCAAAGGATCACACAAAAGATCCGGAGGCGGTTAAGGTTGTTGTAACCGCTCACCAATATTGGTGGGAATTCGAGTATCCCGAACTCGGAATCAAGACTGCACAGGAATTAGTCATTCCTAAAGGCAAGACGATCTCTATCGAAGCGAAATCAGCAGACGTTCTTCACTCGTTCTGGATTCCGTCTCTTGCCGGTAAAATCGATGCTAACCCTGGAGCTAACGTTAATATTATGTACTTCTCAGCTCCGAAAGAAGGCGTTTACTTAGGTAAATGCGCCGAGCTTTGTGGACCTTCGCACGGCTTGATGGACTTTAAAGTAAAATCGGTGGACGAGGCTTCGTTTGACCGTTGGACTGCTGCATTGCAAGCTCCGGTTGCGCTTCCAAGCGACCCGGCTATTAAAGAAGCATTTGTCAGCAAATGTCTGACTTGCCACGCTGTAGGCGATCAAGGCGGTCCGGCATTCCCTAACCTGACTGGTATCGGCAGCCGTGAAACTGTCGGTGGTATTCTCGTTAACACTGATGATCCGAAATATTCCAACGAAGGTTCGACTTACGACAACCTGCATCGCTGGATTGAAGATCCGTCGGCTGTAAAACCTGGCACGCTGATGCCTAAGGTTGACCTTACTCAACAAGAGCTTGACGGAATTTCTAAATATTTATCGGAATTGACTCTCGACTATCAACAATAATCATCGGTGATTAAAGGAGGTACCTACCTTGGCTCATGGACATGCGGTTAAACGTTATTCCGGCCTGATGGACTGGCTGACAACGGTTGACCACAAAAAAATCGGTATTTTGTATTTAATCGCCGGCGGTTTTTTCTTCCTGGTCGGCGGGTTGGAAGCACTTCTCATTCGGGTTCAGCTGTGGAAACCGCTTAACGATTTCGTTAGTGCGGATACATATAACGAGCTGCTTACGATGCACGGTACTACAATGATCTTCCTTGCAGCGATGCCCGTCATCTTCGCATTGATGAACGCGATTGTGCCGCTGCAGATTGGCGCACGCGACGTTGCGTACCCGTTCGTAAACGCAATTGGTTTCTGGACGTTCTTCTTTGGCGCAGTCCTGCTGAATGTCAGCTGGTTTACCGGCGCAGCTCCGGACGGCGGCTGGACAGCTTATGCACCGCTTTCGGGCAGTACCTTTAACGGCGACCATGGTTTTGACTACTACGTACTCGGCTTGCAGATTGCGGGTATTGGTACACTGGTCGGCGGTATCAACTTCTTGGTAACGATTATTAATATGCGCGCTCCGGGAATGACGTTCATGCGCATGCCGATGTTTACATGGTCTGTATTCATTACTTCGGCACTGATCCTGTTCGCTTTCCCTGCACTGACAGTTGGCCTTGCGGCCCTCATGTTCGACCGCGTATTTGACGCTAACTTCTTTGATCCTTCCGGCGGCGGCAATGCCGTTCTCTGGGAGCATATTTTCTGGATCTTCGGGCATCCTGAGGTTTATATCCTGATCCTGCCGGCATTCGGCGTTATATCCGAGGTTGTCAGCACGTTCTCGCGTAAACGGTTGTTTGGCTACAGCTCGATGGTCTTCGCTACGATTCTGATTGGTTTCTTGGGCTTCATGGTATGGGCGCATCATATGTTCACGACAGGTCTTGGACCGGTTGCGAACGGCTTGTTCTCCATCGCAACGATGCTGATCGCGGTACCGACAGGTATCAAAATCTTTAACTGGCTGTTCACGCTGTGGGGCGGTTCCATTAAATTCACGGCAGCAAACCTGTTTGCCGTAGGATTTATCCCAACGTTCGTAATGGGCGGTGTGACCGGTGTCATGCTGGCAGCGGCTCCTGCCGACTTCCAGTACCACGACTCCTACTTCGTCGTAGCGCATTTCCACTACGTTATCGTTGGCGGTCTAGTATTGGGCCTCTTTGCGGGTCTTCATTACTGGTGGCCTAAGATGTTCGGCCGCATGCTGAATGAAGGTTTGGCTAAGCTGACGTTCTGGACCTTCTTTATCGGCTTCCATCTGACGTTCTTCGTGCAGCATTTCCTTGGTCTGATGGGTATGCCGCGCCGGATCTGGACTTACCTGGACGGCCTTGGCTTTAACGAATTGAACTTGATCAGTACGATCGGCGCCATGCTGATGGGTCTGGGTACGATTTTCTTCCTTCTGAATGTTGTCATTACGGCGTTCAAGCCTAAAAATGCAGCAAACGATCCTTGGGAAGACGGCCGTACGCTGGAGTGGACGATTCCTTCGCCGGCTCCGGAATACAACTTCAAGCAAACGCCGCTTGTTCGCGGTTACGATGCATACTGGAAAGAAAAAATGGATGGTCATAAAGAAATGACGCCGGCTGAACCAATCGGCTCGATCCATATGCCATCCCCGTCCATTCTGCCATTGTTTATGGCGATCGGCTTGTTTATTACGGGTCTCGGTCTCATGTACTCGCATGGCGAATGGGGTAAAATCGCAGGTATTGAAGCAGGATTTGTGGTAGGCGGTATCGGTCTAATCATTACATTTACTTGTATGATTATCCGTTCCCTGATCGATGATCACGGCTTCCATATCGAACCAGAAGAATTGCAAGATAAGGGGGTTAAAGCATGAGTGCACATTCCCATACTGAAGGCCAATTGCCTCATGAGCCTGAAAAAGCAACCCTCGAGGGTCGCAATAAGATTCTTGGTTTCTGGTTATTCCTTGGCGCGGAAACGGTATTGTTCGGAACGCTCTTCTCGGCGTTCCTTGCTCTCCGCGACCAGGTGCTCGACGGTCCGAAATCGCAAGAGCTGTTCGAGCTTCCGCTCGTTGCGCTTGCAACGGCTTTGCTCCTGACTTCCTCGCTGACGAGCGTATTCGCAACGCAAGCTCTTCACCTGCATAAGGTAAAGGCAATGGTCTGGTGGCTGGTCATTACGGTAATTCTCGGTCTTGGCTTCCTTGGCCTGGAGATTTACGAGTTTACGAATTACGTTCATGAAGGACATGGATTTACAACGAGCGCATTCAGCTCCTCCTTCTATACATTGGTTGGCTTCCACGGCGCTCACGTAGCGTTTGGTATCGTGTGGATCTCGCTTCTGATCGGACAATTGCTGAAGAAAGGCCTGACGGTTACAACTGCTCCAAAAGCATACGTGGCTGGAATCTATTGGCACTTTATCGACGTTGTCTGGGTATTTATCTTCACCGTCGTTTACCTGATGGGAAAGGTGGGCTAATCCATGGCAAGCAATCATACCACGGAGGAACAACGTCCGGTTCGTCATAAGGTTGAAGGACCTAAGAAACACATCGTTGCCTTTATTTTCTCGATCTTGTTGACACTGATCGCTTTTGCGGCAGTCGCCGGCGGTGAGATTAACACCGACTTCATCTACATCATTCTTATCGGCTGCGCAATCTTGCAAGTATTTGTACAGATGGCGTTCTGGATGCATATGAAGGATCGCGGCCATACGTTCGCGATAATCGGTATCCTGTTTGGCGTATTCGTTGTATTCACATGTGTCATCATGGCAGAATATTGGGCTTGGTGGTAACATTATTGCATAATTGAAAAGAGGAGGGTCCCCAACACAGTTACGGGCCCTCCTTTTTTGCAGATATTTGAAAGGAGCTGCCATCGATGCTTGGCTTACAATATTTCAGCTTTGAAGAGTTGTGGACCCCATGGTTTCTGTTCTTCATGATCGCCGTTGTGATACTCTACTTCTATTTGATTGGACCATGGCGGGAGAAGCATGCACCGCACGCGGATAAGGCAACAGTCTGGCAGAAAATCATGTTCGTGAGCGCAGCGGTCATGTTCTACCTTGTGCAGGGAGGCCCATTCAGCTTGCTGGGCCACATGATGTTTACGTTCCATATGATAGACATGTCCGTCTCTTATTTGATTGTGCCGCCTATGCTGCTGCTCTCGGTACCCGCTTTTATCTGGCAGAGAATGCTCGCTGCCCAAGGCTGGAAGAAGCTGCGCTTTATGACGCATCCGATTGCAGCAATTCTAACGTTTAATATGCTGTTCTCACTGTATCATGTACCGCTTCTAAACGATTATGTCATGACGCATTTCTGGCTGCACCGCCTTGTTTATTTCATCCTGCTTGTTGCTGCCATGTTGATGTGGGCACAGATCGCGAATCCGGTTCCGGAATGGAATCGATTGACCGATCTGAAAAAGATGGCTTATGTATTTGCAAACGGCGTGTTGTTGACGCCGGCTTGTGCTTTTATTATTTTCGCTAAGGATCCGATGTATGCCGTTTATAGCGATCCCACTGTCTGGGTAAAAGCAATGGGGTATTGCGTCAATAATCCATCTCAATTGCTTGTCTTGTTCGATGGCCCGCAGTTCTTTAATATTTTGTCGAGCCCGGAAGAGGATCAGCAGCTTGGCGGCATCGTTATGAAGCTGCTGCAAGAGTTCATGTACGGCGTTATTCTGGCTTATATTTTCTTCCATTGGTTTAAACGCGAGCATAAGGACGATGATGTAACAAATGCGACAAATGAAACGCCGATTGATCTGTCCAACATGAACAAAGGCACGGTATAATAGAGCGGATAGTATGTGGCGTTCTCATTTTAAATGTAAGAAGCAAGAATCTTTTTTAGGTGGGATAGCATTGGACAAGTACACAATTTTTCCTACGATCAGCACGAGCTTTATCGTAATAAGCGCGATTCTGGTCGCGATCGGCTGGAATCTGGCTATTAAGCGGAAGCTCGATCAACATAAGAAAGTCATGATTGCCGCGGCTATTGCGGCGCTTATCTTCTTCATTATCTATTCGTCCCGTACCGTTCTTGTCGGCAATACGGAGTGGGGTGGACCGGATAGCTTGAAGCCTTATTACTTAACCTTCTTGTTGTTCCACATCGTTCTTGCAACGGTTGCAGCCGTATTTGGCATAACAACGCTGGTGCTGGGCTTCAGGGAGAAATACGCAAAGCACAGGAAGTGGGGAAAAGTTACTTCGGTTATTTGGTTCTTTACGGCGATTACAGGCGTTGCCGTGTATATCCTTCTCTATATGATGTATCCGGGCGGTCATACCAAGCCGGTTATTGATGCGATTTTTGGTTGGTAGTAGATGAGTGAGTATGTCTCAGAGAGCATGAGGCATACTCTCTTTTTTTATTTAAAATGGTAAAATCTGTTGACTCTATAGCCTTGCTGTGTATATACTGTGTATATGGATATACACAGTATAATGACTGTGCTTAGGAAGGAGAGGGGCATTTGAATTTACGGCAAGGAGCCTGGCATATTGCCAAGCATGAACTTACGCGGGATTGGATGGGAATTCTGTTTACCTTTTTATTCAGTCTATATCTGGCTTTAATTACGATGGCGGTCTATAACGATACGGAGAGCGTTATGTCCTGGGTGCTGGATATGATCTTTATTGTTACTTTTCCAAGCCTGGCCTTTGTGATGAATAAGACAACCATGCGCTTCTGGCGGGAGGATACCTTCACCGGCAAGCTGGCAGAATGGCGAACGCTGCCGATTCCTCTCTCCCATCTTGTCATCGGAAGAATGCTGCAGCTGGTTATCGTGCTGGCATTGGTGCTGACGTTATTTTTCACTACGCAGTATATACTGGTTGGCCGCCTGCAAGACCAATTATCTGTCGGAGCTTATCTGTTGTTCGCATTGTTCTGGTATTTCTATGCTTTATCGATGGCCGTTTTGTACGTGTACTTTGAAATCGGGCATACGGGAAAAGCTTATGCGATGTTCTGTTATATCAGCGTTGTCGTCTATGTGGCGATTTGCGCGGTGCTTGGTTTTTTCAAAGCAGGTATCGTTCTTGGCCTACTGGACGGACTGGAGAAGGGACATTGGTGGTATACGGCGGCCGCATTCCTCGTGTGTGCAATTACCATGTACTTGGGCTATATGATTATCAAAAAAAGGCTTAAGAATCGTCACTATACGAAAAAGATTTCGGTAAGCTCCTGATTTGGAAGAAGGTGAGACTGTGTGGCTGCCAATTCATATTAACGAACAAAGCGCGGAACCGCTCTATTATCAGATTGAAGTACAGCTAAGAGCGCTAATCGTAAGCGGGCAGCTGGAGGAAGGAGCTTTATTGCCCTCCATCCGGGAGCTGGCGCAGCTGCTCAAATGCAGTGTCATTACGGTGCGCCGGGTCTATCAGGATTTGGAGAATGAAGGGCTTCTCCGGACAAAGCAAGGAACCGGAACCTATGTAGCCCGGATCGAGCAGAATGCGATGGACCGCTTCCGTCTGGACGCGGTTACGGAAGCGCTCGAGGCGGCGGTGGAAGCCGGAAAGCTAGTGCAATGCACCAGGGAAGAACTAACAAAGCTATTCCAGGAAGTGCTGGATCGAAAATTGGAGGGTGAAAGATGACCGACCATGCAGTAAGTTTGACGGAAGTAGAGCTGCGGCGGACGCATTTTCAACTGGGACCTATTCAGCTGGAAGTACCTAAAGGTTATGTGACGGCCATTGTAGGGCCGAACGGCTCCGGAAAAAGCTCGACCTTCAAGCTTATTCTGGATTTGATAAAGCCCGAAAAAGGGGAGATCAAGCTTCTGGGGAAAAACATTGCCGAGGCTGATGACTGGCAGACGAAGGCGAGAGTCGGTTTTTTGCCGGAGTTATTTTCCCCGCATGATGATAGGCTGAAGGCTTCTTCCAAGACGGAATTCGTGAAGAAGTGGTATCCCGAATGGGATGTGAACCGCTATCAGGAGCTGCTTCGGTTATTTGAGGTGGATGACAGCATCAAGCTAGGCAAAATGTCGAAGGGGATGAGGCGCAAGTATGAATTCGCTTTAATCCTTTCCCATCACCCGGAGCTTCTTCTGCTTGATGAGCCTTCGTCGGGACTTGATCCGTTAGCCTGGAGGACCATGATTGAGGTTCTTCACCGTTATATGGAGCCTGGCGACCGAACGATTCTGATGGCTTCCCATATCGTTGAAGAAGTGAAGCGTCTAGCCGATTATATCGTATTTATGATACATGGGCGCGTGCTTGGCGTATACGAGAAGGATGAGCTGTTCGGCAGCTGGCATGCTTTTTACGTGCATGGGGAGCAGGTTAGCCGCAAGCGGGTGCAAGTCATGCCGGGACATTGCGGGATTGAGGAAGCAGGCGGAGGCATGCTCCGCGTTATTACACGCATGGCTCCTGATGCTGAGGACTGGTGCGGACAAGAGGGCATTACGATTACGCACCGTCAGGCGCTGCAGCTGGACGATATTTTGGCTATATTGGTCGAGCAGGAACGGACGCGGCTCCGGTCATAGTTAATTAGAGAATCCGAAGTGTGATCATTCTTTAAGCCTATGCTTTCGAAGTAAGAATCATCACGAACAACTAGACCTGGTTGTTTGTGTGATCATCTTTTTAGGAGGAACAGAAAATGAAGCCATTGATAGTAGATCGGGTGCATAAGCAGTATGGGGAGAAGACAGCGGTTAACGGAATCAGCTTCGAGGTGGAAGAAGGGGAAATTTACGGCTTGCTGGGAGCCAACGGCGCCGGCAAAACAACCACGATGCGGATGGTGCTGGGGCTGATCTACCCGGACGAGGGCAGGATTTTGTATAACGGCCAGCCGTACACGCAGGAACAGCTAAAAATGCTGGGTTACTTGCCGGAAGAACGCGGACTATATCCGCGCGTGAAGGTAAGCGATCAGCTGATCTACTTGGCGCAGCTGCGCGGAATGAACAAGAAGGACGCGGATGCCAACCTTAAGCGTTGGCTGGACCGGTTCGAGGTCCCCGAATACTACGGCAAAAGAGTCGAGGAGCTGTCCAAAGGCAATCAGCAGAAAATCCAATTTATCGCTTCGGTTATACATCGACCGCGTATCGTTATTTTGGACGAAGCATTCAGCGGTCTTGACCCGGTTAACGTGGAATTATTGAAGTCTACGGTTAAGGAATTGAGGGACTCGGGTACCTCCATGCTGTTCTCGACGCACCGGATGGAGCATGTCGAAGAGCTATGCCGCAACATTACGATTCTTCATCGGTCGAATCCGGTGCTGGAAGGCAGCTTAAGAGACATCAAGAAACGTTATCCGCGGGAAAAGGTAGTCCTGCGCACGGAAGGCAATGTTACAGGCCTTGAAGGGCTGAGCGGGATAACCGGTGTACAGAAGCATGAATACGGCTACGTAGTTGGGATTGCGGAGGAAAGCGCGGCGGCAAATATTTTGCGCCATGCTCTTGAGCAGACGACCATTCATAAATTCGAGATTATGGAGCCGACATTAAACGAAATCTTTATTAAAGCGGTAGGCGGTGATCTGCATGAATAGTTTCTGGACGGTAGCAGGCTTTACGATGAAGAACAAGTTTAAGGGCAAATCCTTTCTAATTACTACGCTGATCTTTGTCGTCATTTTATGTGTCGGTTCGAACCTGCCTTATATCATTTCTTTGTTCGATAAAAACAGCGATAAAGCAGCCAACATCGGTTATGCCATCGATGCGCGTGCTGTGGAAGGGACCAAAATCGCGGAGCAGCTGCGCCAAATGTACGCAAGCCAGGAGAAGCCGGCAATCAAGCTGATTGAGTACCCGGATACAGGCTCGACGGAGCAAAACGAAAAGACGTTGAAAGATGCCGTAGCGAACAAGAAAATTAAAGGCTATCTATTATTCGGTCCGGTCAACGAAACGGGCTTGCCGACGGTAACCTATAAATCCGAGAAGCTGATGGACGAGAAAACGTCGCAGGCGCTGGAGCAAGGCATTCAAATCGTAAAAACCGACATTGTCCTCAAGGACAGCGGATTAACGGAACAGCAAAGATCCATGCTGCTAAATCCAGTCGTTATTAATACGATGCAGATTGCGGCAAGCGATGGCGCAGGCGGAGCAGGCAATGGCAAGACCGAATCTCAGCAAGGCGTAGACATGGGCTTTGTTACTTTCCTGCTGCTGCTGCTTTTCTTCGGTATTATGGTCTCCGGCCAGATGATTGCCTCGGAAATTACGGCGGAGAAAAGCTCGCGCGTAATGGAGATCATCGTCACCAGCGTATCGCCTCTAAAACAAATGTTTGGCAAAATCTTCGGGATGTTTGTAGTTGGCCTAACGCAAATTGTAGCTTACTTGGTTGTTGTCATTATCAACATCAACCTGCCGCATAACAACTCGGCGTTTATGCAATACGATATCGACCTGACGAAGGTAGATCCGTTGCTTCTGGTATATGGCTTGCTGTTCTATGTGATGGGCTTCCTGTTGTACGCGACTTTGTTCGCAGCCGTTGGGTCCATTGTCAGCCGTACCGAGGATCTGGGCCAAGCGGTTATGCCCATTACCATGCTGTCGCTTGCTGGCTTCTACATTACCACGTTCAGCATTTCCAGCCCGGATACGATGCTTGTAAAAGTCACTTCGTTTATCCCATTCTTCTCGCCGTTCGTCATGCTGCTTCGCGTTGGTCTCGCCAACCCGCCAATCTGGCAGGTTATTGTCTCCATCGCGATCCTGCTCGTAAGCATTTATGGAGCAGGCTGGCTGTCAGCGAAGATCTACCGTACCGGCGTCTTGCTTTACGGTAAGCGTCCAAGCTGGAAAGAGCTTCGGAAAGCGATGCGAGCTTATAAGGTATAGCATGCTTAAAAATACAAATTTGTCAGACTGTTCATTTATGCAGTCTGATTTTTTTGCGCTATTTTCGGTCCGAGTAACACTTCCGCTTTGCCTATAATATGATGTGTCTAGAAAGCTAAAGAGGTGAGTCAATGGCAGTTGTAAAAGCCAGGAGTCGGGATATCGATATGTTGGCAAGGTTACTCCGTGCTGAAGCTGAGACCGAAGGCGAAATGGGCATGTTGCTTGTTGGAAATGTTGGCATTAACCGAATAAGAGGAAATTGCTCCGATTTTAAGAATATCCGGACAATTCCCCAAATGATTGAGCAGCCTCATGCATTCGAAGCGTTGCAGCATAGTTTGTACTATCAAGGCGCAAGAGACAGGGAACGCCGTCTGGCCCAACGGTCTGTCAATGGGGAGCGGAATTGGCCAGGCGAATTTTCTCTATGGTATTTCCGTCCGGGATCGTTCGAAAATCCAGGCCCATGCCCGCCAACGTGGTATGATCAGCCGCTTGTAGGACGCTGGAAGAAGCACTGCTTCTATCAACCTACCGTGAAGGAATGCGAAAATATATATAATACGTAAGGAGCTTATTAAGAGCTCTTGAATATCTCATTAGCGGCCGCGTAAATCGCGGCCTTTTTTGTTTACGGATGTAAATTGCGCGTCGAGAATGTTCGACAACTCCATTATTCAGTTTTAATAAGTATAATAATGACCGGAAGCGCAAAGAAGCAAGCGGCTATTTTTCTCTCCACGTTCCATTTTTTATTAGTGAAAAGGTAGTAAAAGGATGCCATTAGCGATATCCCCGGAAAAGCAAATGCAAAGAAGAGTAAAGGAGGGAAGACGATAACAGCAAGAGAAACTTGTCCAAGCAAGAACACTAGAAACCATAATCCAGAAAGAATATATAGAGTATTTAGAATGCTTCGGTTGCTGGTCTTCAAATGAATACCTCCTTTTATACTTATTACTCATTTCCCATGTGTCTATGATAAATCGAGTTTAACTGTTTAATAAGTTCTAACTTTTATAGAACCATTTAACTAGAAATTGGTCATTCCTTTTAACTAGCGGTTAGAGGGTAGAGTAGTTACAATATGTGGTAATATTAAGTTGGACTACTTGTTATCGAGAGGGGGAAATATTTTTTTGAAAAAGGAACTAACCAGGAACATACGATACTGGCTAATTCCCCTCCTGATTCTTGCTGTACCCGCCCTGCTGATCGTTCTATTCTCTCGTTTTGTAAATTCAGTTTACCCGGAACCGCCAAAACCGGCTGTAAAGTATGCTGAGTTTCCCCTGCATGCGGTATACATAATGAACGGTCAGCGCCACGAATTGAGGGACACAATAATTGGTGAGTATGACGGGACAGGTTGGAACGAAGGGAACGGAAAATTCCGCAAGTGGAAGCTAACGCTTAAAAGCAGCGGAGCAGATCGATTGACCCTTGTCAAAACGAAAGAAGGAGACGTGGAAATCGAGATCTTTTTTAGCCTAGGCCACGCCGAATATCTGATGGGAGATCCCGACAAGGATCGCAATTACAAACAGAATTATCCAAGCAGTCCCCTAATTTCAAAAAAAGAAGGCCGGATGAACAGCACAAGTTTGTTCACATCTGGTGAATGGTCAGAGAAGCATAATATACGTATCCTTGAGTGGGAAACGGGCCCGCCGATTCAAAATCACTTTGAAGCAGAAAACGGAGACTTATTTGAAATTCTACTTAGCCGAACCATGTTCAATGGAGGATGGTCGAGCTATTGACTACACAAACGGGGATGGGGTGATCGTTTGAATGAAAAAAATCTTATCTGTTCTTATATTGATTTGTATTGTTATCAGCTTAAATGTAATACGCCCTAATAGGGTGTTTGCATGTAGTTGCAGTTCTCCAAGTATTGAACAAAAATACGAAGAAGCTAGCGTCATATTCACAGGTACATTGGTTAGTAAAGATACTGAAGGCGGAAACATTTTTAGTGCGGATAAGGTTTGGAAAGGTACGCTTACAGATGGTTACGTATATAGTGGTTTCAATGGTATGTGTGGAACTGAATTTGAAGTAGGAAACAAGTATTTAATTTACACATTCAATTCTAAAGGAAAAGAAACAACCAGTCTTTGTAGCGGAAATAAATTGATAACCGAGGCAAGCAAAGAGATTCAAACCCTAGACCGATTATCTGAACCTGAATGGAAATATAAGTACTTGCTGATATTCGCTTTTGTTTTCGTAGTAGTGATCTTAATAATGGTTTGGAAAATGAAAGGGAGGTTCAAGAAACATCCATTAAGCTAAAGAGGACAAATTTTTGTCTATATATAGGATATAGTTTCATTAGTTTGGTAAAGGAGTGGAACCGGTGAGGATGATATTCTTAGTTTTGTTGGTGTCTTTTTTGGCGGCAGGCTGTAGTAATAATGGATCGAACTCATCGGATAGTTATCCAAGCGCCGTTGCTTGGAATAATATCCTGTATGGATATTCGATAGAAGAAGTTTCCGTAGAAGAAATCGGCAAGCAGATTGGAGAAATTAAAAGACAAGTAACTCCTATGCCGAAAAAAAATGGGGATTCAAATGACCGACGTCTACCAACGGGAAGTCAGTTGTTTGAAATAAGTGGAAAGGATCACAATCAAGAAATGGCAATAAAAGTAAATGGCAAATATTTTAAAGCTTCAAAACTGGGACCTCTGAATTGAATTCGGACGACTACAGTTTAAAAACTTCATGACAGCAACCGGCATCTAATCGGTTGCTGTTTTTGTTGAAGAGCGGGCAGCTTACTTCACTTTTTTTTTTCGTAAAAAGAAAATCGAACAAATTAAAGATATGGATTGTCTATATATTGAGGTGATGAGAATTGTTGGAAGTGTCCCTAAGGCATTTGGTCAATTTGGATGAAGTATCCTTCGATATACTGATGAGAGATTATGGGCAAGAGGTTTGGAACTTTGCTTATTCAATCGTCAAGAATCAGAGCATGGCCGATGATATTACGCAGGATGTTTTTCTGCAGGTGTTCAGGCATGTCACATCATTCCGCAATGAATCTTCAATCAAGACGTGGCTGCTCAAAATTACACGCAACATCAGCTATAACTATCGAAAGGCAGCCTTCTTTCGTAAGGTGTTTCTAGTTGAGAGAATAGATAGGACCGAATACAGTGTCTCAGCAGAGCAATCTTATTTCGATAAGGAAGCGACAAATGATATTTGGAGGTATGTCTTTAAGCTGCCTGTAAAATCGAGAGAAATACTTATTTTGCACGCTAAATATCAACTATCCATTCTGGAAATTGCTCAAGTATTAGGCATTCCGCAAGGAACGGTAAGATCGCGATTGTTCGAAGCCCGCAAGAAAATGAATGTGCTATTGGGGGGAGGCTTACTCTTATGAAATCAGATCCTGATTGGTATAAGTCTTTACAAGGGGATATTCTCAAGGAACAAAAATTCGATAATGAACTCATTCAAAAAATCAGGCTGCGCACAACTCAATTGGGAGTCGTTCCCGCGAAGAATAGGTTGCGTCAGGCGACTTTCGCAAGTCTGGCATCATTAATCGTAGTTGTGGCGATTTTGTTTACAGTAAGTGAAACGGCAATGCATTCTTCAATTTCTCAGCAGAATACGAATATAACAGAAGGTGAACACTTAGGCGGACAAGCAACTTCTGAGGAAATAGAAAAACTGTCAGAACTAACGGATACGGATGGCGAACAATTGCCTGGTGCAGTTGATCTATCGGAAGTTTCAACTACTCCTGGTCGAATAGACCTAACCATGGTAAATGATTCGATTCATCTCCCTTTGAATTTAGCAGATCCATCTCTGCACCATACCCATACTTCTTCGTCTGCCCTCCAAATTACTAAATTGGTGGATGCGCATGGGCAAATTTCTCTTAATGGGGAAACCATATTGGTTATCTATCAGCTTAACGATGATAAGCATGAAGTTATATTTACACAATCTCGTAACAAGTTTGAGGATGTACAAGCGGCAGTTGAGGATACAAAATCTTGGTATAAATCGGAGGATGTCAAAGTCATGGAGATCAACGGATGCACGGCCGTAATCGAAGATTCGCCTAGCCGAAAACAAGTGCATTTAATTACAGCTGCTCATTTCTACACTATTGGCTCTCCAGGTACACTGGATCTAGAATATTTAATAACATTGGCTGGGAAAATACAGTCGCCTTAGGTAAGAGTTTCTGCGGGTAATTTATCAGCGTAGGATGGTGTATTAAATGGCAGACAGATTAGAAGGTCAAAAGAAACCCTATCGTACTTTGATTATTGTTCTTTGTATTTTAACCATATTGATTGCTATTTTGTGCTATGGATATTATCAAGTTTTTTATGCGGAAAAAATAATACTAACTCAAAACTCCCCTAACAAAATAAATCAAATTGAAATTAGAGTTCGAGGTCAGAACGCGTTTTTTTCGAATGCTCCGATACGAATTCACTATGGAAAAGTTGGACATATTCGCCCTTATATCGAGGAGAGGATTATCAACGACGGAAAGAATCTTCATGCAGAAAATTTTGATTTTAATTGGGTAACAGAAGATAAAGTTTCAATTACTCTAAAAGGAGAAGAGCAAGAAGATAAAACATTAGAAATTACGTTTCCTGACTGATACAATGAAGTCATTTAATTGGTGCATGAGAGAAGGGGATTTAATGAGATCTAGAGGGTTATACGTCCTGGCGGTTTTGGTCGCCATCTTGCTAGGGATCGGGTCGAGAGAATATGCCTCTGTACTTCCCCATTTTATAGCGAAGCATTTCGGCGATGCCTTATGGGCGGCCATGATCTATTTCGGCTTGCGTGTTCTGCTAGTTCGGATGTCTTCTCTGCAAACCATCCTAATTAGCCTTGGAATCTGTGTTGTGATCGAGTGCAGTCAGTTGTATCAGGCAACCTGGATAAACGGTATCCGGAACACGCTGCTTGGCGGGCTAATTCTGGGGAGAGGATTCCTCTACGCGGATTTGGTCCGGTATAGCGTGGGAGCCCTAAGCGCTTATGGGTTGGATCGTCTTATCTTAATCCCGGTTCCAGTTAGTGCCAAAAGATTTTGAGTTTATAACAATAAACTTTCTACCGCTCAATCGATTCCTTCAATATTGCATTGTAACTTTTCTGCGGCTATTGCGTCAAAAATTAAAATAGAAATTGACGGGAGGGATAGATTGAGAAATATTACATTACTACTTCTCTTAATATTAACAATGGCGATGGCAGGCTGTGGCTCATATGAATCTCAACGCGAAACTCCTATTGAGATGGTAGCATTCGCTGCCCTCTCTGACGAAGAGTCGAAATTAATACCAGTAAGCCCTAAAGATTCTATTGTAAAGAAAGTATCCGTGGATGACGAAATAAAATCTGTAATTGCTACTAACTATAATAAAAAAGAAGTTTACTCCGTTACATTTAATCACACTGAGACTAATTCTTCGGGAAACCTTATAGTCTTTATTGCTTTAGACCAAAAAACGGTTGTTGGTAAAAGTAAAATAATGAATGGTTTTGGTAAAATGGAAAAAAGAGGTGATTCCATTGAGTAGAAATATTACGTATGTAATCTTTCTACTGATTGGAGCACTAGTACTATATATTGCTTCTATTCCGCTTTTCTATGCTTATCCATATAGTAGAGGACCGAACTCCGGCCCTTCGAACAGTTGGGAACTTATTCGAATGATGGCTTACGAATCATGGGGATTGTTTTTATTTATAGGATTGGTATTTATTGTAATTTCAGTTTTAGGGCTATCGCGAAAGAACGATAGTTGAATATAAAGCGTGACAAAGCTGCCGGCCAATGATCGGCAGCTTTGTTATGTTAATGGACAATTTACTGGAACAAATTATTGTATTGGGGTGGTACTACATTCATGGTAAATTTGTAGAAAAGCATTATCATGATGTGGGGTACGAATTGTGAACAAAATAAAGCTTGCAGGGTTTTTAATTATTGGATTCTTTTTTGGAGCTACTGCTGTACTAATGATTTTGATATTGAAAACCCTACTCTTGCAAGCCCTTCAGAATATAATATGATAACGAGGAAACGATAGTTTCATGAATAAAGCGTCAGCAAGGCAGCTTCTCATTTCATACTAATTTCATAGTTTATTGATATATTTAAGATCTATGAAGTTGCAGGAGGTAAGATAAAATGCGCGTCTTGCTTGCGGAGGACGATGAAACGCTTGGTGAGTTAACTGAGCATCAATTGAAGCGAAGATACCATGTTGTAGATTGGGTAAAGGATGGCTCTCAAGCTAAAGAAGTTATTACAAAAGGTCATTATGATGTCTATGTGCTGGATTGGATGCTTCCCGAGATGACTGGATTAGAACTGGTCAGGGAGATTCGAAGTAAGGATGATCACACTCCAATTCTGCTTTTGACAGCAAGAGATGCTGTACAAGACAGGGTGGAAGGACTGCATGCCGGTGCAGATGACTACATGATAAAGCCTTTTGCATTTGAAGAACTGGAGGCACGGCTTATCGCTTTATTCCGTCGTCAGGAACGTGGTTATCAATCGGATATAATATCCCTTGGGGACATAACGGCACATTTGAACAGATTGGAAGTAAACCGTGGAGGTATGGCAATTTCACTTACGAGGCGCGAGTTTCAATTGCTTGTCTGTTTGATGCGTCATGCCGGACAAGTCTTGTCACGCGAGCAACTGCTTGATCATGTATGGGGGATCGGCTCGGATGTTACCCTAAACGTCGTTGATGCCACCATCAAACTGCTTCGGAAGAAATTGGATGGGCCCTTTGAGTCGAAAAGCATTCAAAGTGTATATGGTGCTGGCTATCGGCTGACAGTGGACGGGGGCGCACATGTTTAAACAAACAAGAACACGTCTAACACGTGAATTCTCGTTAACCGTAGGTATTATCTTGATGATAACTGCGGTTTTTTCGCTATGGATGGTACAGAATATGATGACGACGACAGAGGATAATCAGCTTACGACGTTAAGCGGTCAGTACAAATCAGAATTGCAAAAGCTGTTGGACTCACCAAAGGGTGATGTCTTGTTCGATTCTTATGAGAATTCAGAGAAGGGATATGCTCCCTCAGGCTTGCAATTGGATCAAATGGCATGGTTAGTTGATCCGAATGGGCAAATCATTTTTGAATCCCCGTCGGCAAATAAACTGGGTTTGAATGATGAAACGGCAGAAGAGGTTTTTCCCATGAACGCGCTATTGCCAAGTGTTCTCGAAAAACCTGCTCATGACTATCATAATGTCCGAGCGAATGGTCGGACCTTCCGTATGGGAGGGTTGGTCATATCAAGCGGGAAGCTCAATGAATATAGGATTATCGTCGCGCAGGAAATAACGAATGACACTGCACTGATTACGCAATTAAGATGGGCGTTCGCGGGGCTTGCTCTTGTTCTACTGTTAGCTGGCGGAATCGCAGGTTATTTGTTGGCTGGCCGGGCCATGAAACCGATCGCGAATGCTTTCCAAAGGCAGGAGCAATTCACCAGTGACGCGTCTCATGAGCTCCGAACGCCGCTAAGTATATTGAGATCCGCCTATGAAGTGCTTGATGAGCAAAGGGATAAGCTTCCGGAGTTTCATCGTCATGTACTTATGAAGTCGGGGCGTGAAATCCATCATATGAGCCGGCTTGTTGAAAATCTGCTTGTACTTGCACGCAGCGACAGTGGCCGGATTGAGCTAGCGGTCTCACGTTTCTCTTTATGGTATACCATTAACCAAGTCATTGAGCAGCTTCAGCCAATTGCATCGTCGAAGAATGTATCTCTGGGATGGGATGCCAGCCAAGGAAGAGCTACAGAGGATAATGTAATGATTCAGGCGGATGAAGTGAGAATAAGGCAGCTAATCCTCATCCTCGTTGAAAATGCGATACAGTACAATCGTGAAGGCGGCAGGGTAATGGTTGCATTGAATGTGAGCGCACAGAAGACGTCCTTCACGGTAAGGGATACGGGGATCGGGATTGAGAATGAGCACTTGCCACATATATTTGAACGGTTTTACCGCATGGATAAAGCCCGCACGCGCCGTTCCGAAGGAACGGGACTTGGACTTGCGATTGCTAAACAAATTGTGGATGCTCATCACGCAAAGATTGAAGTGTGGACTCAGCCGCAGACAGGAACAACATTTCGGGTAACCCTTCCGAATATTTCATAATCTTTTCAGATTGTTTTCTTATCTTATATCACGTAGCCTTCCGAGGAAGGAAGGCAATTATAAAGAAGGTAGGGATAAATCAATGAAGAGAAATTGGAAGCTCGCAGGCGCAGCGCTATTGGTCGCGGTTGCAGTACCGGTATCCGCTTATGCAGCAGACAACAGCCTGAACAGTAAATCACAAGAGAAAGCAAGCTATGCAGATGCTCAAACCAAGCCGGCTGGAAAGCAAGGAGATACAGTCAAAGGCAATAAGTTGAACCTGGATGTGCTGGAAATCGCTAAATCCAAGCTTGGTCTGGATCAAGCAGCATTCGAGCAAGCTCAGAAAGCCGGTAAGTCACTGGCAGACATCGCAAAAGAAAAAGGCAAAGCGCTTCAACCGCTGATTGATGAACTGACTAAGGAAATCAGTGCTGCGATTCTGGCCAATCTTGATGCAGCAAAACTCACTGATCAGGAGAAGGAGAACGTACAGAAGAAGGCATCCATGGAGGCAGAACGGATCTTCACTGAACCGCTTAATAAAGAAAATGTTAAACAAGAGGGTAATGATTGGAATCTGGCGGCGGCGCTTGAATTAATCGGAATCGACAAAGCTGCTTTTGCCGAGCAGGTTCATTCAGGCCAATCATTCGTTGATATTGCCAAAGCCCACAATATATCCCGCCAGCAGCTGATTGATGCTCTAGTGTCTGATGCGATCGCTAAAGTGGATGATCTTAAGGCGAACGGAGATCTTACACAGGAGCAGGCAGATAAGAAGAAGCAAGCAATACTTAAAGAAGTAGAAGATTTCGTCGACCATACACAGGTGCTGTTCGCTAAGAAGGAGAGTTCTGCAGCTGCACAGGGGAATGAGGATAAGCAGACTCGAGCTGAAGGGATTAGAATTGATTTTCAACAAATCGCTGCATCCAAACTTGGTTTAGATAAAGAAGCTTTCCAGAAAGCACTTGAGGCTGATAAGTCTTTAGCTGATATTGCGCAAGAACAAGGTAAAGAGGTTCAGCCGCTGATTGATGAGCTGGCAGGGGAAATCAGTGATGAGATTCAGGTTAAGAGCACTAAGAGTCTTACGGATGAAGAGAAGGAGAACGTGCATAAAAAAGCAGCATTAGAAGCTGAGCGGATATTCAAGACTCCTCTAAACAAGGAGCAAGAAGTGAAGGAGCAAGGAATTGGTCAATATAATATGCAAGCGGCTTTCGAGCTGTTAGGCATTGAAAAAGAAACCTTCGCCGAACAAGTTCAAGCAGGTAAATCATTTGCGGATATCGCTAAGGACCATGGCGTATCCCGACAGAAGCTCATTGATACATTAATGTCCGACTTTGCTGCCAAAATTGCTGCTATACAAGCAAATGGCGATATTACACAAGATCAAGCAAATCAGAAAAAGCAAGCTGTGCTGAAAGAGGTTGAGGATTTTGTTGATCATACACAGACAAAGTTTGATATAGAAGAGAAGAAATAAGATAGGAATAAAGGCTGCCGATGATGGCGGCCTTTTTAACGAGTATGTGCATCCGGGTAGCTTTCATGTTGATTCTAAGTAGCAACATTAAATTGGTTTTCTCCGTCAAAATACGATAATGACAATCTAAGAGTAGTGTTCTTGGTTGATAAAGAAAGTGCTGCTAATATGAAAGCTCTTCATCAGGAACTTACAGAGAAACTGGGAGATAGAGTTGTCTTTGTGAAAGCCAAGTATAATCCCCAAGCTTTAGTTGATTTAATGAATCAAGTAAGTGATTATCTTCAGACATTGCATCTTCAAGGCAGCTATTCTGTCGGTCGGGATACAGTGGGGGAAGTAATTGAAATCCATGCCAAACTGAGTGACGAACAAATAGATCAGCTGCGAAGTAAATTTGATTCTGCTCTTTTGAAAATTACTAATGAAGAACTTCACATTGTTCTAGAATAAATTACCGCATTACGCTAACGAAAGAACGATAGTGCGGTAGGTGATCAAACGGAGGCAATTTACTATGCACTACAAGTTTTAGTAGTAGGCACTTTTTTAACGTTCCTTGTATGGGGGATAGTTCGGATAATAAAAGGTTTAAAAAAGTAGTTAAGGCAGTTGATCGGAAAGATCAACTGCCTTTTTTATTGTCCTTGCTTTTGTTGGTTATCGAATTGTTGAATTGACAGAGGGCAACCGTCGGGTGAATTCTTAAATCAAGCCGGACTGGGACAAGTTTCCACGGAAAAACGCAGCGAGCTTCGAAACCGCAGGCGTTACGTACTCGTCTTTGTCGTAAGTATCGACATGAGTGGCGCCATCTAACCAGTACAGTTCCTTTGGCTCATTTGCTTTCGCAAAGGCTTCGGTCGTCATCCACGACGTGACCGCTTGAGTTCCTGCGATCATCAGGAGCGGACGAGGAGAAATCTGCTCAATGAACCGGAACGCCTCAAAATAGGCGATTCGGTCTATACTGTTCCATGTAAAGAGCTTAGCCGAACGTTGATGCTGTGCGCGGTCAGTGCAATAGTATTCCCATCCCTCGAAGGCATGCAGATCACCTATTGCGCGGGCTTGATCTTCGGTTTCAGGAAAGATCGGAAACACGCCGATTCCTTCTCCGCGGGCTTCCGAAGTTCGAGCCTGCGCCGCAGCATCAAGCATGCTCTTGAAGATGGCAGGGTCCTGCTTGCCGTCGCTTCCTTTACGGAATTGAAGATGGATGTCGGCCGCACTGACAGTAGCAACCGCCTTAATACGATGGTCGGTTACCGTGGCCGGAATAACGTAACCTCCGGAGGCGCAGATGCCAAGAGCACCAATGCGCTCCGAGTCGACTTCGTTGCGTGTGCTGAGGAACGAGACAGCGGCTTTAAAGTCCTCTACTCGATGGTAGGGGTCTTCGAGCCCCCTTGGCTCACCTTCACTTTCTCCCTGATAGGCCGCATCAAAGGTAAGTGTGATAAAACCTTGCTCGGCAAGGCGTTTCGCATAGAGTCCAGCGCTCTGCTCCTTTACAGCGGCGCCGGGGTGTCCGATTACTATTGCAGGGCGCGGACCGTCAACCTCTCCTTTTGGTAGGTATAGATGGCCGGCGATCTTTACTCCCGCACTCTCGAAGTTAACGTTCATTTTCATATAATTTAGCATGTGTAACTCCTCCAATTCAATTTAACATAAGTTCATTAATAGACATTGATTCATTTGTGAACATGTATATAATTATATTCAGGTGCAGAAGACCCGCAATTGTTAGATTAGCGTAATTTGTTAATTAGTGAACACAGGTTACGATATTGTTCATTATTTCTTGAAGGCTGGTGAATCCCATTGTCTAAAACGGATCGAAGAATAGGCAAAACGCAAGAGGCAATCAAGGACGCGGTTATAGAATTGATGTCTGAGAAGAATTTCGACGACATTACGATTCGAGACATATCCGACAGGGCTAATGTGAGCAGAGGGACCATTTACCTCCATTACTTAGATAAATATGATTTACTCGATAAGCTTGTTGAGTCGCATATCAATGAGCTCCGGGAAATTTGCATAACAGGAGCAGATCTAGACTATGTAAGCGGCTCACCGCTATGGACCGAATATTTCGAACAAAATTATACTTTCTTTTCGTTAATGCTGGCGAGCAAAGGAGCCCCTTATTTTCGCACACGGTTCCTTGATTTCCTTATCGAACAATTTAAGCAAGAAGTAGACGTCACCGAGGGGAAGAACCAGGGATTAAATGAGGAGGTCATAATAAGGTTTGTAGCATCCGCATACGTAGGGGTAGTGGAGTGGTGGTTTATCAATGACAAGCCGATTCCTCATCATGTCTTGGCTGAACAACTCGGATTATTGTTTGAGAGGAATTTGTAAAGGATCATACGAAGTTGCTAAATTAATAAGGGGTACTCACTTATGAAAAAAACAAGAAATATGCTTGTTCTTGCCCTATTAATCATTTTATTTTTCATAGTATACTTTACATTTTGGTGGAAGGATCCTTATGAGGAGATCAAGCTGGACAGTCCTGCCTATTTATACGGTGATCACTTTAATCAAACAACCAGGCTTACTCTAGAGGGGAACTATAACCGGGACGATCATAACTTTCAAGGTTCGTTAACAATTGGGGATAATATCAGGCTGGATCATGTTATCCTATTGCACGGTGCCTTATTGATATCATATGAAGGCAGCGAACGGACATCCGTAGGTCCAGTATTTTTCGATCATGAGCAGGTTAGAATTTCTATTGAAATCACTGATCCTGGTTTATATAAGCTGCTTACGTCAAAAAGTTATGATGGTAAATCCAAGCTTGTGATCAGCTCGCCTGCTACAACTGCGGATGAGGCTAGAGCGATAACCGAGAACCTTATGCAAATTAAAACGATATTCGATAAATAAGCGGTACCCGAGTATTCTGCGAAACGAGAAATGGATGGGTCCCGCTGATTGACTGGATGCAACAACAAACGCTATAATTTTCTTGTTATGCAAAAAAGTTTCTTAGGAAATGGAGGGAGCTCGCATCAAACTAAAAGAGATTGCAAAAAAAGCAAACGTCTCGATTAGCACAGTATCCAGAATCATAAACAACCAAGGCAATTTCAGCGAGGAGACTCGCAAAAAAGTATTGGATATCGCGAACGAGCATTTAAAACCGGGGATCGCTCCCTCCAACCAGGTTGGAATATCCTACACGATCGTTGTTATCATACCGGGCAATAGCGACTTTTTCGATAATGATCCATCTACCTCCGCCGACTTGAATCACTTAAAGGATGAGTTTGAAGCATACGGTCATCAGGTTCATATCGCGAAGCATTACACCGATTTGTTGTCGTCTCCGGCTTATAAGCTTCTGGGCGAGGAAAAAATCGACGCTGCCATCCTGTTTGACCCGTTTGTCGGCGATAAGATGTTTGAGGAATTGGATAGACTCGGCATCCCGTATGTGTTTACGAACGGGAGAACCTACCGGACCGGTCAGAACTATATCGACTACGATAACCGAAAAGGCGCCTATGAAGTAATCCGTTATCTGCACGGATTAGGCCATCGGCATATCGGGATGATCGCGGGGCCTCAAAATCATCTTGTCAATTTGAACCGGCTGGACGGCTGCAAGGACGCGTTTCGCGATTTGGAGCTGCCATGGACCGATGCCAATGTAGCAATGGGCGCGTTTGATCCCGCGCACGGCTATGAAGCCGTCAAGCAATTGCTGTCGGAACGGCCGGCCATCACGGCGATTTTCGCGTTTAACGACATTATTGCTTACGGGGCCATGAAGGCTTTGGCGGAAATGAACCTTCGTATTCCCAAGGATGTTTCCTTGGTTGGGTTTGATGACCTGAAGCTGTCGGAGTTTATGGTTCCGCCATTAACGACCGTAAGAAGGTTCAGGTATGACATCAGCTCCATCATCGTTAAAGTACTGACCGAATTAATAACGAACAAGAATATTTCCGAAGTGTACATTAGTCTTAAGACCGAGATCATCGAGCGGGAATCCTGCTCCAAAGCGGTAAGCAAGGCTTAAGAAACGGAACAGGAATAGCCGTCTTCAGATAAACCATATCTGAGGACGGCTATTTTTGTTTTTGGATTGACGAAGTAAACACGGGTAGAATATACTAAGAGCGCAAATAGTTGCGCAACTAATTTGCGTAAATTTTATTCATGTAGGAGGGATGATTGATGAGAGGCGATAGTTCAAGGTCAGTCTTGAAAGCGTTTACCATTCTGTTGTCGTTTGTGTTATTGACAGGAGGTTCATTTGCGCTGCCCTTTCCGGATAAGGCGTCAGCAGCCGTTGGCGCGATCACGGTTAATTTGTCGGAAACGCAAGAGGCTTTCAAAAACCCTTTAATGGGATTTCGGCCAACCCGCTTTTTGAATGACGCAAGCTTTTCGAATCATGAGTACGGCACTGTGTTTAAGCACTACATCAAATACACCGATTTGGAGAACGCGGCGTCCGATTCCGTTCAGAAGATTAAGGATTGGAGCAATACGGCCTGGGCCGGCATCGAAAGCCAGAACAAAAAGGTGATTCCCCGCGTAATCATCGTTTACCCGAACTCCGGAGAGTATTGGCCGGAAGGCGTTCCTCATGGAGACGTGGCTACGCAATGGACGACGGATACCTTGAAAAACCGTCTAACCGCCTTCGTCCAGAAGCTTGGCCAAGCTTGGGATAACGATCCGAGAGTGGCCTACATCGAGCTGGGACTATGGGGAAATTGGGGAGAGCATCATATTTACCCGGATAAGCTGGCGGACGGGACCGACCGGATTCCGCTCGCCTTCCAGACTGCGTTAGGAAACGCGGCTGCGCAGGCTTTTCAGAACAAGAAAGTGCAGGTGCGGTATCCCAATACCTTTCAGAATTTTAACTTCGGATTCCTGTGGGACTCCTTTGCCTTAATCGATGACCTGTCGGGAGGCGAAGGCATTGTTGCGAGAAATGTCTGGAGAACGCAGGTTAACGGCGGGGAGGTTGCTTACGATTGGGGGCAAAAAAATATTCAGCCGGGAGATTCCCCGAATGATACGTTAAGCGATCCGAACCATCGGAACTACGTAATCGATTGGATCAAAAAAACGCATACAACCAGTCTAGGCTGGATTGATCTGTACGATGCGAACAATTCCGCCGTCTCGCAAGGGGCTGCGCTAATGCAGAAGGAATTCGGCTATCGATTCGTCATTAACCAGGCTACATACTCAGGCAGCGTGCAGCCCGGCGGGTCCATGAACGTGTCCTTCTCGGTCGTGAACAAAGGATCGGCGCCGTTCTACTATAACTGGCCGGTGGAAGCAAGCTTGCTGAGAAGCGACCGTACGGTTGCGTGGAAGGGGATTTTCAATGGCACTGACATACGGAATTGGATGCCGGGCGACGATTGGAACGCCGCCACGCGTCAATACAATCAAGCGCCAGCCGTGCAGCAGGTTTCCGGTGCCTTTACCATTCCGTCCAATATGCCGGCTGGAACTTACACCTTGGCGCTGTCGATTCTGGATCCTGCCGGTTATAAGCCTAGCGCCAGATTCGCGAATTCGAACTATTATACGGGCGGCAGAACGCCGCTTGGCAAAGTGGGAATCGGCATGGATCCCGCCGATCAGAACATCGGGCCCTTCGATCAGCTGAAGCCGGATAACACGCTCTCGTACAGCCTGACCCAAATCCCTTACGATGGCGGCTACAGCGGAGGCGGAAGCACGGATACTCAGGCGCCAAGCGTTCCGGGGAATGTGACGGTAAGCGGTACGACCTCGAGCAGCGTCAGCTTGTCGTGGTCGGCTTCAACCGACAATGTCGGCGTAATCGGCTATGACGTTTATCGCGGAGGGGTATTGGCAGGCTCCGCGGCAGGCACAACCTTTACCGATACCGGATTAAGTGCAAGCACGAATTACGTCTACACCGTCAAGGCCAAGGATGGAGCGGGGAACGTATCCGGTTCAAGCAGCTCCGTAACCGCGACCACCAGCGCTTCAGGCGGAGGCGGAACATCAACGGCTTATGAAGCAGAGGCTGCGCCTAATACAAGGACCGGAGCGGCCGTTATTTCCTCGTGCAGCACCTGTTCGGGAGGCTCGAAAGTAGGATATGTCGGCAATAATGACGGTACGCTGCAATTTAACGGAGTAAGCGCGTCAGCGGCGGGAACGTACACCATGACCGTTTCCTACCTCAGCGGGGAGGCCCGTTCGGCTCAGATTCGCGTGAACGGCGGATCGCCTGTTACGCTTAACATGCCAAGCACGGGAAGCTGGACGACCGTTGGCGCCGTTCAGACGCAAGTGCAGCTCAATGCAGGCAACAACACGATTCATTTCTCCAATCCGACGGGCTGGGCGCCTGATTTCGACCGTATTCAGATTAGTGCGAGCGGCGGCGGCACCGGCGATACGCAGGCACCAACGGCGCCAACCAATGTGAGCGTCTCGGGCAAAACCGCAAGCAGCGTCAGCTTAACCTGGAACGCTTCGACGGACAATGTCGGCGTGTCGCAGTATGTCATCTACAGAAACGGGACTCAGGCAGGAACGTCAACCGCGGCAAGCTTTACGGACAGCGGGTTAAATGCCAGCACGGCATACGCGTATACGGTGAAAGCGAAGGACGCGGCGGGCAATCTTTCGGCAGCCAGCGCGGCGGTTAATGTAACGACCAATGCCGCAAGCGGCGGAACAACGGCCTTGCTGATCGATAACTTCGACAACTCGCCAAGCTGGCCGGGAAGCAATGATCTGGGCAAGTGGGCAGGCGCAAACAGCTTCGCCAACAATGCGGGTGTTATAGACTCGGGGGCTTTGAAGCTGGAGTATAACAACAACGGGTGGTTAGGCACGGATATTAACCAAGACGTGGGAAGCTACACCAAGCTTGTCATTCGCATCAAAGGCGCAAGCGGCGGCGAACAAAACCATATGCAGCTCACGATTGGCGGAGTGACGAAGTCGCTTGCGGATTTCAGCGGTGACACCGTTACAACAAGCTATAAGGACCTCGCTATTAATTTGGCGTCGAACGGAGTAGACCGCAGCAGCCCCGGACAGCTGGTGATGACCTTTTGGCATGGAGGCAATAGTACCGTCTGGATAGACGAGATTCGTTTCGAATAAAAATAAGGCTGGCCCGCGGTTGCGCGGGCCAGCCTTTTCGTTTTTTTATACCGCTGTATCGCGTGGCGTTGTCGCGGTTGATGCAAAAGATTGACGGAAGAGCTTCATGTCGACAAGGGCGCCGCCATTCAGCCTTGAATTCTCGGCAGCAAAGGCCATCAGGTGACTCTCCAGAGAGGCTTGCGCAGAGGTCAAGGTATCGATGTACCTTTCATGCCGGAGATCGGACACGAATTGCCGCATGATTCCGTCGTCGCCTCCTTGATGGCCGCTGTCGCTGACGGGGATCTGAATGACCGACAACGTGCCGGTAGAGAAATCGAACAGCTCGATACGGCCGTTTAATAAATCGCCGCGCATTTCCCCTTGGGTCCCCATAATTTGAACGATGCGGTTAATATCCCGCGTAAACCCGCTCATGCTGAACATCACGGTAACGCCGTTCTCGAACTCCATGTTTACCGTCTGATGATCCACTACATTGTTATCCGTTCTGTAAACGCATTTGCCGTAAGGACCCTCCAGGATCGCCTTCATTCGATTCGTTTCCGTAGGAGGATCCGCGATAAGCGCCGCAAAATGATTCGATTTCGTATCCTGCATGTAGAATCGCAGTGCGGAATAAGGGCAGGTCGATTCTACTGCGCAGCCATCCGTGCAGCGGTTGGTCGACCCTTCGGGCGCATTCTCTATCCGGAAGTGGCCTAACGAGCCAAACGAGCTGATCCGCTCGCAATCCGCATCCACAAGCCAGCGGATCAGATCCATGTCGTGGCAGGATTTGGCCAAGATCATCGGACTTGATAGCGTATCGTTGCGCCAGTTGCCCCGCACAAAGCTATGAGCGTAATGGAGGTAACCGACGTTTTCGTTATGCTGAATGGACATGACGTTTCCAATAAATCCGTCCTGAATAAGCTGCTTCATCTTTTGCCAGAAAGGGGTGTATCTCGAAACATGGCAGATCGAGAGCAAGCGTCCCTCTTCGCGGGCGACGGCCTCCATGGCTACGCACTCGCTGGGACTGTTCGACATCGGCTTCTCCAGAAGCACGTGATACCCCTTGCGAAGAGCGGCAACCGTAGGCTCGTAATGCATCTGGTCCTGCGTGCAGATAAGAAGGGCATCGCAAAGCTTGGGCTGGCCCAGCAGCTCTTCCCAAGTGGAATAGAGCTGGTCCGAGGTTAAGTTTAACGCTTCAGCAAATCTCGTTCTCCTCTCTTGGTTCGGTTCCGCAACCGCGACGACCTCAACCTCGCTCGGAAATTTTTGAACATACGGCATATAGGACCGGAAACCGCGTGCTCCTGCTCCTATAACGGCTAGTTTGATTTTTTTCATCTAAAGATCACCCTCCTCGAAGCAACGATTTAAATTTTTCGATACCATGGCAGCCGGGATAGCGGCGCATGAACCTCTAGCTGGATAGGGCCTTCTACAATACTTTCGTCATCGCCGAGCCATCGGCCTTCCGGAAATTGGATGATGCGGTTTCGTTGTCCCTTCACTAAGACCGGTGCTGCCAGAATGGAGTCGCCAACCATGAATTGATCCTGGATTGAATGATAACCTTGATTAGGAAAAACAAATTCCAAGCTTCGCAGAATAGGCAGTCCATCCGCGGCAGCCTGTTTCGCAAGCTCGAAGAGCAGGGGACCCAGCTTTGTCCGGAGCCGTACCGCATCCATGCACCAGGATAATTCCTCGCCGCTGAGAACCCGCCAAGGAGCCATGGAGAACTGCATGGCGGGGAATAGAGCCGAGCATTGCACAAAACGGATAAACAGCTCGGAATCGAATCGGAAATCAGGGGAGTTGATGTCGCCATCCATTCCTCCGCCTATCATATCGGGACAATTATAGGCATAGCCCATGAGGCCTTGAGCGATGGCATTGGGGATGAGCCCTCCAAGACCCGTCGCATCCCACGTATGCGTCTTGTCGCGCTGCCTCTGAATAAGCGCTTGGCCTCCAAGCTTCCAACACATCCGCAATTCGCTAAGCCCGTATCCGATCCCCAGGCGCGCGTAAGCTTCGCAATCTTCCATGGGGAGAATAGGGCGCGACCATTCGACGTCCCGGGAAACGTCATTCAGCAGGCCGGGCAGAATTGGTTCTCCGGCGTCAAGCTTGAAGCCGTCAACCCCGTAATCCTCGATCAGCCTGTCCAGCTGCCGCTTGAACCATGCTGAGCCTTCCGCGCGGGTATAATCAACAACCCCGCTGTACCCATTCCACCATCTTCTTAAAACAGGCGTCCCGTCGGCATGCTTCATCAGGAGATCCTGACCTCGTAATTGCCGGAAGGTGATGCTGTCAGGGCTCACATACGGGCATACCCACAGCATGACTTTAAACCCTAATTCATGAAGAGCCTGGATCATTCTGGCGGGATCGGGGAAACGATGCTTATCGAAATCCCAGGTCCCGTAATCCTGCATCCAATTATCGTCGATGATCAGTACGCCTGGAGGAAAGCCGTTCTCAATAATGGATTTCGCGTAATGAATAAGCTTCTCTTGCGTCGGCTCATAGAACATCTCCACCCAAGTGCAGTATTGCGGCGCCGTAAAGGCGATTTCGTCCGGCGTAACGCCGGAAGGCGGGAAATGGTTAACGCAGGCATGCCGGTAAGCGCCTTGAAGGTTGAGGTGACCTTCTTCAACCGTGATCTTCTGCCGGTGATCGATCGTCACGGTACTCTCATTAAAGGAGAAGGCAAACGGCTCTTCGCACCAAATGTATCTGCCGTGATTAGACAGCAATAAGGGGGAGGCTTGATTATCGTCGGTCAAACGCAAGTCGCGCGAATGCGGCCGCTCGCCAAATGGCATAAGATGACCTTCATTGATAACGCCTCCCCACCAGAATTCGCCGGGCTCTCGTTGCAATGCGGTGATTGTCATAGTAGACACTCCTAATCTGTTGATGAAATAATTTGCGCAATTATTTACTGATATTATGGAGGAATCTATATATGAATGCAAACCTTTTTTCATCTTAACAATAAGGCATGTAATCTTAAAAATGAGGCATTTAAAGCGTTTATAGAGATCGTTTAAACTAAACGTGTAAGAGGCAAGAGTGATGCAATCGATAAAAGTTTAAGCAAAATTTTTGCCTAAATCATTCATTAGGGGGATATCAAATGGTGAAAAGAAACAAATTTTCATTCATGTTAGTGCTAGTCTTGATGGTTCTTTCCTTAATTACCGCTGCATGCAGCAACAGCTCGAACAACGCGCCAGCTAACAAGCCGGACGACAGCAAGAATGGCAATGCCGGAGAAGAAACGGACGCTCCTAAAAAGAACGTAACGCTTACCTATGCCATCTGGGATAAAATTCAGCAGCCGGCAATGGAAGCGATTGCGAAAGAGTTTACGGCGCAAAACCCAAACATCAAGGTTAAGGTAGAAGTTATTCCATGGGGCGATTATTGGACAAAAATGTCCGCTGCCGCTCCTGCCGGAACATTGCCGGATGTGTTCTGGATGCACGGCGGTCAATTCGCAACTTATGCCTCCGGTAAATTCCTCGAGCCAATTACCAGCAAAGTAGAAGCCGGAGAGATCGATCTCAATAACTACGCGGCTAATCTTGCTTCTATTTATACGCTGAACGGCGAGAACTATGGCATTCCTAAAGATTTCGATACGATCGGCCTGGCTTACAACAAAGAGCTGTTCGACCAAGCGGGCATCCCTTATCCGGACGATACTTGGACTTACGCCAAGCTTGCCGAGGTTGCCAAGCAGCTAAGTCAGCCTGACAAGGGCATTTATGGATTCGGAGCTAAAATGGATACGCAAACCGGCTATTGGAACGATATGCTGGCTAACGGCGGCAAAATCATTTCCGATGATATGAGCAAATCGGGGTACGATGATCCGGCTTCCATCGAAGCCTTGCAAGCCCGCTATCAAATGACGGTTGACGGCGCTTCTCCAACGCATCAGCAAATGACGGATATGGAAGCAACCGAGATGTTCAAATCCGGCAAATTAGCGATGATCTTCGACGGATCCTGGCGAATCAGCGATATTGACAGCAGCGACATTATTAAAGGGAAATGGGATTGGGCGAAATTGCCTATGGGCAAGGCGAAAAGAGCGAACATCATTAACGGCCTCGGCAACGTGATGTCCGCAAGCGGCAAAAACAAAGAAGAGGCTTGGCAGTTCCTCAAGTTCCTGGGATCGCAAAAAGCGGCGGAAATTACGGCGGAGATGGGCGCGGCTATTCCGGCGTACAACGGCACGCAGGATGCATGGCTGACTTCGAGGCCGTATCTGAATCTGAAAGTATTCACGGAGCAAGTAGCCGATGCAACTCCGTATCCAAGCGGTTCGATGTCGTATCCGGTATGGTTCGCGAAAGAGCCTGAGATTATGTCGCAGGCATGGGGCGGAGCCATCTCCGTGGAAGAAGGCGCCAAGAAGGTTGCCGAGATGATGAATCAAGCAATCGCGGACACGAAGTAATGAAGGAACTATCGGCAAATTGAACGGAATTCGGGGGACGTTCCTGCTGGCAGGAACGTCTCCGATGAATAGGGAGTGGTGAAATTGAATTCCAGAAGCAGGTATGTGTGGGCTTATTTCATGATCGCGCCGACTCTCATAGGCACATTGGTTTTCTGGGGTTGGCCGGTTATCCAATCGATCCTGTTAGGCTTCCAGCATTCGGAAAATTTCGGGACCGTTAATCATTGGGTGGGATTCGATAACTATGCGAAGTTATTCCGTGATAAAGAGTTTTGGCAAAATCTGCGCAACACCTTAGTTTACGTAGCGATGTTTGTACCCCTTACGCTTGTGCTCTCAACCTTGTTTGCCGTACTGCTGAATACGAAGATCAAAGGGGTTTCCCTTTATCGCGTCATCTTTTTCCTGCCTCAAGTGACCATGCCTGCCGCGGCAGCGATGGTGTGGGTTGTTCTGTTCGCTAAAGACTTCGGCCTCATCAACCATTTATTGGGGACGCGTATCGCATGGCTGTCCAATGGCCATTATGCCATGCTGGTGCTGGTTATCGTAGGCGTATGGGGGGCAATCGGCATGAACATGCTGCTTGTTCTCGCAGGGTTGCAGGGGATACCGAAATCGCTGTACGAAGCGGCGGATATTGACGGCGCCAAGCGATTCAACAAATTTCGGTATATTACCATCCCGATGCTGACGCCAACTTTATTTTTCACCAGTATCATTCTACTCATTGGAGCTACGCAAATCTTCGACTCGATCTATCTGATTATCGGAAAAACGAATGTCGCGCTTCCGTCGGTTCGTTCTCTTGTGTATGCCTATTACCAGAACAGCTTCATTTATAATGACCGCAATTACGGCGCCGCAATTATCAATATCTTGCTGGTGATTAACCTTGCGCTGACAGGCATTCAATTCGCATTCCAGAAAAAATGGGTCGTCTACGACTGAGAAAGGGGGAGACGCAACTATGATCAGCTCATCGGCGAGGAAAGCTCACCTCGTTGTTCACATCATTCTTATTATCAGCGCCATCGCTATGCTTGTTCCGTTTGTATGGATGGTGCTCACTTCGCTGAAGACAACGACGGAAGCCACGCAGATTCCGATCCGGTATTTTCCGGATGCCCCCAGCTTAAGAGGATATATCGAGGCAATCAAGCAGTCGGAGTTTCCGCATTATTATCTGAACACGGTTATATCGGCCGTAATGAAAACCGTGTTTCCCGTTATCTTCAGCTCGATGGCGGCTTATGCCTTTGCCCGGATCCGGTTCCCGGGAAGCTCGATTCTGTTTATCTTGATTCTCTCGGTCATGATGGTGCCGAATCCGGTGTTCTATACGCCGCAGTATATGATGATGAGCGAACTCGGGCTCGTCAACACCGTTACCGCTCTATGGATTGCATCCTTGATCAGTCCGTTTGCTACTTTTCTTCTCAGGCAATTTTTCATGAGCATATCCAAGGAACTGGAGGAGGCATCCGTTCTGGATGGCTGCAATCCGTTCCAAATTTATTGGCATATTATGCTTCCTTTAGTCAGGTCGGCTTTGGTAGCCATCGTTATTATTCAACTGCAGTGGGCTTGGAATGAACTGCAGTGGCCGCTTATTATCAACAGCTCTCCTGAGAAGATGACCCTGTCTTCGGGCATAGCGACGTTAGTGTCCATGTTCGGGACGGATTACCCGGTGTTAATGGCAGGCGCCTTTATGGCGGTTGTTCCCATGATTATCCTCTTCTTTATCTTCCAGAAACAGTTTATTGAAGGGATCGCCTTCAGTGCCACAAAAGGATAAGGGATATCCGGACTTCCAGGAGTCCGGATATAACCTGTTTCAGCCTGGTGATAGTAGGAAGGATTTTAAAGCTCATTATTGACAGCGCTTTCAAATAAGATAGAGGAGGATTTCGATGAAACGGTTATCCATGCACGATATCGGAAAGACATCCCTTAAAGCGATGCTCATTGTCAGCTTGTTATTGAGCGCGCTTTTTGGCAATGCCGCCAGCAGAGCAAGCGCAGATCCGGGACCGACGCGCGTACCAACGAATCCGTATCCAAGCCCTGCGGTGGATAGCGCACTGACGAGGCATGACTTGACCTACGCCCCAAGCCCGCTGGACAATCCGTTAAAAGGGTTTGCGCCGTTCTATCCGTGGGAAACGGAGACCTCCTTTCCCCACAGCTTGGAATGGTATTACGTACCGCTGAAGGCGGTGATGAACGGCCCGGATTCCTTTACGTTCGATACGGGCATTGAGCCGGCTCTGAATGCCATTGCGGCAAGAGGGAATCAGGCGGCGCTCAGAGTCTATCTTGAATATCCGGGCAAAGAAGATGCCATACCGGCGTTTATTCATGACAGCGGCGTTGCCATGCGCCATAACGATACCTTTGACCAAGACGAGCCGGATTACGACGACCCTTTAATGGTCACGTATTTGACGAACTTCATTAAAGCTTTCGGCGCAAAGTATGATGGGGATCCGCGTATCGGCTTTATTCATATGGGCCTCGTTGGTTTATGGGGGGAGTGGCATACTTACCCTTACGATGAGGATACGGCGGACGGACTGCCGAACTATATGCCTAACGCCGCTACCATCGAAGAGCTTTTTACCGCCTACGATGCAGCCTTCGATTACACGAAGCTTGAGGTCCGGTATCCCGGTTTGCCTGGCGCATCGGAGCACCATATAGGCTACCATGACGACTCCTTCGGTTATAAGGAGGGCGATCCGCTGCAAAGCGTAACGCAGCCCGAGAGTATGGGCGGAGCCTATTATTCGTTCCTGACCAAGATGCTGGAAGCCGGTGCGGAAAATAAATGGATAACGGAATCGGTTGGCGGGGAAGTACGCCCGGAAATTCAGAGCCAGCTGTTCAGCGGCGGGACTAACGTTGATCATGCCATGGACGATATCGAGCTGACTCATGCGACGTGGATGATTAACCAAGGCGGTATCAGCAGCTATAACGCTAATGATGCTGCCGTTGCCGCCGGCGTGAGAAAGATGGGCTACGATCTGAATGTAAAGAGCGCTTACTATAATGATGCTGCTCAAGGCGACCCGCTTAAGGTTGGCGTCACCATTCAGAACAATGGCGTTGCTCCTTTCGCTTATCCTTGGAAGGTAGAGCTGGGAGTCAAGAATGCATCGGGAAAACTCGTGAAAGAGTGGGATACAGCCTGGGATTTGACGAAGGTTATGCCTTCGGAGATCAGAACGTATCCGGAATGGAATGTAGCCGGCGATCCGAAATATGTTCCGTTCGGCGAGCCTTATTATTTCGATACGACAATTGCCGCTCCGGGGCTAAATGACGGTTATTACTATTTAGTTATGAGGGTTGTAAATCCGTTAGAGGCGATTAGCAGTAAGGCGAAAAAAGTAGGATTCGCAAATACCGATCAAGACAAGGAGGGCTGGTTGAATTTGGGGCCAGTCCGGATAGGGGATTGCGCCTCGCCTTGTTCGGAGCCTCCAACATCGCCGCCGGCACCTCCAAAACGCCTGCTCGTCGATGATTACGACGGAACGCCGGCCTGGTCCGGAAACACGCAAAATGATCTGAACCAATGGACCGGATCAAGCGGTTTTGCCAATGGGAACGGCGCCGGTATTGTGGAAGACGGCGCATTAGTGCTGCAATATCAGAATATGTCGCGGATGGAAACCAATATCGGCCGAAATCTCGCAGATACGAGGAAGCTGGTCATTCGGGCGAAAGGAGCCGCCGGAGGCGAAGAGAATCAGGTCAATATCAGCATTGGCGGCGTAACGAAGACACTGGGTCAATTGAGCGGCGATACGGTTACGACAAGCTATAAAGACTTCGTTATCGATTTGCCTGATCAAGGAGTAGATCTGTCGCAAACGATTTGGAGCATTGCGGTCTCGCAAGCTGCTTGGGGCACTACGGGAACTATCTATCTCGATGAAATCTATTTTACGGATAAGGTAGATTCAGATACGGACCCGGGTACGGATCCTGGATCCGGTACCGACAAACCGGGACTTATCGAGGATTTCGAGTCTTATGCCAATGACGCTGCGCTTGGGCAAGCATGGACGGAAGCGTGGTCCGACAAACCGGGCTCCGTTATAAGATCGTTAGGTCAGTCGAGCGGAAGCAAGGGCCTCCGGCTGTCGACCGCTATCGCGGATTCCGAATGGTCGAATATTCTTTATTCCATTCCTTCGGACAAGAGGGATTGGTCGAAGTATGACGGGGTAAGCTTCTGGGTGGACAATACAACTAGCGATAATAAGGATTTCAGCTTGAATGTCGCGCTTCAGACGCCTGCGGCCAAAGGCGAGTTCGGATTGAAGGAAGGCGGCCATGCCTTAACGATTGCGGCAGACGGGAGCATGCAGCCTGCGGCATTTAATGGCGGTTCGCTTCGTATTCCCGCAGGCTTCAACGGTATTGTAAAGCTCGCTTGGGATCAATTCGTTCAATCCGCATGGCAGTGCGGCGGCGTTCAGCCGGAATGCTCGGCGGTGCTTGATCCAAGCGAGGTAACCGGTCTTCAGTTCGGATACCCGCCTTCGGGATATCCTCATAACGTTATTACGATTGATGACATTACACTCTATCGGGCGGATAAGATATTGGACGATTTCGAATCGTACGCGGACGATGCCGCTTTGCAGAACACTTGGCGGATCGACTGGGAATCCGGAGAACCTTCAACGATTCGCGCGATTGACCGGGCGAATGTGTCGAATGGCAATCAAGCGATGAAATTTTCCGTGTCTCCGCCTCCGGGCAAATCGGCATCCGATTGGGTAAATATCAAACGCGTGGCCTTTAGCGGAACGGATTCGGATTGGTCCGCCTTTGACGGACTCACCTTCTGGGTCCATAACCAGTCGCCAACGAATAAAAATATGGATTTGAATCTCTCGCTTGTTACGGATGCGCCAAAAGGCGAGTTTTCCTTGAAAGAAGGGGGAACCGTACAATTCTATCAATCGGCTGATGGCTGGGAGGCAGTCACTCTTGGCGGGGGAGCCCTATCCATTGCCGCCGGTTACAAAGGAATGGTCAGAATTCCTTGGAGCTCATTCGCGCAATCCGCATGGCAAGGCTGCGATGCCTGCGACGCTGAGTTTGACGCAAGCAAGGTTCTGCAAATTCAATTCGGCTTTGGCCCGAAAAATCAAGCCGACAATGTTCTCAGCATCGACCGGATTGCCCTCTATGCGTTAGCTGGCAGAACCGGCGGATCGGGAGGAGGACCAACGACGGATCCCGTTGACCACCCGGCGCCGCCTGCTTGGGCAACAAAAGCCGGAACGGAAGAGCTGACGTATCAAAATGCGCCCGTAGATAATCCGCTTAAGGGCCTCCTTCCTTTCTACGACGCATCGGAGGAGTCTTATTTTACCGAAGGCGATGATTGGAGAGACCGGGGGACACAGCTGCCTTACAGCATGGAGTTCTTCTACTTGCCGCTTAATAAGCTAATGAATAACCTGAATGATTTTAATTGGACGGAGCTGGACAAACGGCTTGAAGCCGTCGCATCCAGAGGCAATCAGGCCGTATTCCGAGTCTATCTGGACTATCCGAACAAGCCGTCCGGCATCCCGCAATTCCTTCTGGATGAAGGGCTGGAGACTTATGCTTACTCGGAATACAACAACGGTAAAGACGCTGCCAGTCTAGCGCCTAATTACAATGATGAGCATTTAATGGGAGCCCTGGACAATTTCATTGAAGCGCTGGGAGCCCGTTATGACGGCGATCCCCGTATCGGTTTCCTGACCATTGGCTTGATCGGCTTCTGGGGGGAGTGGCATACGTATCCTTACGACGGGAATATCAAATCACCGAATCTAATGCCGACGGACGCCAACCTGAAGCGGGTTCTTACCGATATGGACAATGCGTTTAACGAGACGCAGCTCGTATTGCGGTATCCGATGGACAACAGCACGCTGAAGACCAAAAACTTCGATGTCGGCTATCACGACGATTCCTTTGCTTTCCAGACGCTGCCGCCAAGTCTGGGAGGACAGGGCTGGCATTTCTGGGGGAGAGTCAACGACGCCGGAGTGACGGACTTCTGGAAATCGAACAGCATGGGCGGAGAGATGAGACCGGAAATCCAGCTGAAGATGTGGAACAACGATCCGCCGGTTTACAATGAACCATCGGCGCCAATCGAGGGAGCGCAGGGCGAGGATTACTACACCAGTCTAAACCTAACCCATGCCTCCTGGTTAATTACGCAGGGCGTTTTCCAAACTCCGCTGGAATCCGAGCCGCTGGCAAGAGCTGCCGAAGGCTCGCGCAGATTGGGCTATGAATATTATGTACCCGCCACTTATCTAGACGCATCCGACGGAAATCTGAAAGTGGGAGTAGAGCTTGAAAACAGAGGAGTAGCGCCGTTCTACTATGACTGGAAGGTAGAGCTTGCGGCCAAATCGGACAATGGCATCGTAAAAATATGGGAACCGGGTTGGGATTTGAAAGACCTGCTTCCTAATACGAATGGATTCGATAACAATAAGCTGTTCGAATCGACCAGCAATCCGGCTCTAAGCAACGGAAGCTATCAAATTCTGATGCGTTACGTGAATCCGTTGGAAGCGATCAACGCAGACGCCAAGAAGTTCCGCTTCGCTAACGCGGAGCAAAATAGCGACGGATGGCTGGAGCTAGGCAGCGTAGACGTATCGAATAGCACGGTCGAGGCTCCGGTCAGAGTGACGGGCTTAACGGCGAATACGCCAAGCCGGCTTCAATTGACTCCTGCCTCCAGCGCTCAGATTAGCGTTACGGTCGTGCCGGCGGAAGCGGGCAATAAAAGAGTCGTATGGTCTTCAGCCAATAATGAAGTCGCCTACGTATCCGCTGATGGCTTGGTCAAAGCTGTTGGAATCGGCAGCACCGTCATTACCGCTAAATCTGCTGACGGCAATCTGGAGAAGCGATTCCAGGTGACGGTTGCGTCCGGTGATTCAAGCTCGAACCCGTCCTCTGGCGGCTCATCTACGCAGCCAGGGCCGGAAGTAACGGATAAAGGAATCAAGCTGGGGCAAGATGCCGTAACCGTTATCCGTTCAACGAATGAGAGCGGCGTAAGCGAAACGACGGCTGCCGTTGATGCGAAGAAGCTTCAGGATGCCTTCCAAGCTCTTCGCGAACATGCGGCTGCCGTGAAATCGAATTCCGTCATTATCGAATTGAATAACAACGGCGGAAGCGTAAAGGTGAATATTCCTTCATCTGCATTAGTGAATGCAGGGAATGACCTGTCGGATGCGGTTATCCTTATCCAGACGGATTTTGGAAGCTATAAGCTCCCCGTCAAAGCATTAGGCTTGGCTGCTGTTGCGCAAAAGCTTGGCGCGAGCGCTGAGAATATGACCCTGAGCGTTGTCATTGACAAAGTTGCAGGAAGCACGGCGGATGCGTTGGCCGAACAAGCAAGAAAAGAAGGGTTAACCTTGCTGGCTCCTGCATGGGATTACAAAATCTATGCTCAAGCAAACGGACAGTCGATCGAAATAACCGGCTTCGGCAGCACCTATGTGGAGAGAACGGTTATTGTGCCGGGGACCATTGATCCAGCGCACACGACGGCACTTCTGTTCAACCCGGAAACCTCGACATTCCGTTTCGTTCCGTCGGTCCTTCAAGATAACGAAGGCAATAAAGAAGTTGTGATCAAACGAAACGGGAACAGCATTTATGCGGTCGTTTCGGATTCGGGCAGCAGAACGTTCGCCGACCTTCAAGGCCACTGGGCTAGATCGGAAATCGAATTGCTAGCCTCGAAACGAATCATTAACGGTACTGCGCCTGACCGCTTCTCGCCGGAGAAAGCGATTACCCGCGCGGAGTTCACGGCCTTGCTTGTTCGCTCCCTTGGTCTTAGCTCCGCGGATACGGCCGCTTCCTTTAGCGACGTAGCCAAAGGAGACTGGTTCGCGGATGCGATCGCAACGGCGGTTGATGCGGGCATCATTAACGGCTATACGGATGGTTCGTTTAAACCAAACGAACGAATCACCCGCGAACAAATGGCGGTTATGATAGCCAGCGCTCTGGATTACGTGAACAAACCGGTTCAAGTGAATGATAATGCTCTTGGCAGCTATAAGGATCAAACTTCCGTTAGCTCATGGGCTAAAGCTTCGATCGCCGAATTGCTAACCGCTCAAATCATAAAAGGGAAGTCCATGGCGACAATAAATCCGGCAGCGAATGCAACCCGGGCGGAAGCTGTCGTGATGATCAAACGGTTCTTGCAATTCGTCCGGTTTATGAATTAAAAAGCAGATGAATAAGGGAGCACATGACGGTAGCGCTCATGTGCTCCCGTTCTATGACGGCAGCATATTCACGTTACCGGAATTCGTGTAGACTAGCATTGAGACTTTATGGTGAAGGGGAAGCGTTACAAGATGAAGCCTGCCGTGATCGGTACCGTTGCGATACTTTTCTTCTCTCTCGTATTCGCTTTATTCAGCCAGTATATTAACCCGGGATCATCGAAATCGCCAGGAGCCCATCATTCCGATGCGGCGGATAATACGGAAAAAGGCGTACCGGAGACGTTTGTCACGCTCAAAGTGATTATGCCCGGGGACCAGTCGTCCCGCATGGGCGATTTTGTCGAGAATGAACTGAACGACCGTCTCAAGAAGGATCTGAACATGAATCTGGAATTGACTTATATTCCATGGTCCAATTACCAGCAGAAGCTGGAGCTGGCCCTATCAACCGGAGAAGATTACGATTTGTTCTGGTATGGCGCGCCATTCGTTTCCGTTTATTACAGCAAAGGCTATATTCAGCCGTTAGACGAGCTGCTTGGCCAATATGGACAGGATCTGATTAAACATATACCCGAAGACAACTTCAACCAGAACCGGATCGACGGGAAGCTTTGGGCGATACCGTCTCAGGCTTTTACATCCGCCGGGAAATTCTCCTCCGTCATGGTCCGCCAGGACTTGCTGGAGAAGGTCGGCATGACGGACATTAAGTCGATAGCGGACCTGGAACGATTCTATCAAAGCATGCACGCGATAGACCCAAGCTACTACGGCTATTTGGAAACCGACCGCGGGCATGAATTGTTGTGGCGCGAATTGACGGACCGGAACTACTCTTCCTTGGACGAAAGAATGCTATTTATGGTGGATGAGGATACGGGAGAGCTGCTCAGTTACGTGGAATCCGATCTATATAGGAAAGTAGCTCAAATACGCGAGTCCTGGGTGAACAAGGGGATTATTGACCTGAACCTAGTGGGAAATCCGGCAGCGAAGATCGATCAGGAGAATGCGGGTAAGCTTCTTTTCCGCGTAGGCGCCGTTTCCCGAGCAATGGAAAATCTGCAAACGGCGCGGAATGCCGATCCAAAAGCAAGGCTCCGCGAGTACTATCTTGCGAAAGAGAAGCCAAAGTATATTACGACGCCAAGCAATGAAGCCTTTATGATCACCTCCGCTTCGAAAAATCCGGAACGCGCCATGATGTTTATGAATTGGATTTTGCAGAGCAAGGCAAATTACAATTTTATTATTTACGGGGTTGAAGGAAAGGATTATGTGCTGGAAAACGGTAAAATCAAGCAATTGACCAATGATCAGCTGATGTACGAATGGATGTGGCGGAACAAGGACTATTTCATCGCGCCAGCCAGCGTAGAGGATGATGTGATCGAGGATATGCTTGCGAACGACGAGAATTCCCGCATTTCCAAGCTATCCGGATTTCATTTCAACGAAGCTCCCGTTAAGAACGAAATCGCGCAAGTGATGGCGGTCTATAAAGAAAAATTCGAGCCTATCAACTTCGGGATAGCCAGTTACGATCAATATTACGAAGATGCGCTCGCAGCCCTCAAGAAAGCGGGCTTTGACATTGTTTTCGCCGAGTTGAAAAAGCAGTTCTCCGAATTCCAACGCCAGCATTAAACGAGGGTGAGCCAGAAGCTGAGAGGACGATCAGTCATGAGCCGATTCAACATATTTACCAAATTGATCGCGACATTGTTGATATTACTTATCCCGATTCTGCTCCTGTTCGCCGTGTCGAATCGAACAAGCACGGATGTGTTGACCGACGAAATCATCAAGGTGAAGCGATACCAGATCGAAACGTTCGCCAACCAGCTGGACCAGTTGTTTTTCCGGCTGGATACGTATAAGAAAATGCTGTACGAAAGCACGGACGTACGAAATTTAGCTTATCCCGATTTGCTGGACGATGTGCTCGATAAATACCGGGTCAATCGAACCGTCTCGGAAGAGATCAATCGGCTTGCCGGTTACGGCGATTGGAAAGCGGTGATCGCGGTGCTTTATCCCAAAACCGGTATCGTGATCAAAAGCAATTCCAGCTTGAATGCGCTCCCAAAGGAACTGCCCCTGCAAGACACCTTTTGGCAGTATTATCCCGATTCCAACGAGGATTATTTCATGGGGATCTTGTCTTATCCCGAGAACTCGGCGGAGACCGGCGAGGCGCGTATGCGGGTTGTGCTTAAATTCGGCGTATCCGCGCTTCGAAGCGCCCTGTCGGAATTTAAAGCGAACGGCTCGGGCGATCCGTTCCTGTACCACCCCGGAGCGGACCCTATTTACAATTATTCGGTTAACGTCAAACAAATCGACGAGTTTCTCCCCCGGCTTAAGGAGATTGATCCTGCTGCGGAAAGCGGCTATATGCTGCTTCAATCCGACAAGACGAAGTATCAGGTTCATTATCAGAAGCTGGAATCGCTAGGCTGGTACCTCGTCGACTATGTACCGATCAGCCATATCATGGCGCCGATCAGCCGGAACCAGACCATGTTTTACATTATAAGCGGCATGCTTCTGTTTATGGGGGCTTATCTTGCTTTCGTGATGTACCGCAATATTCAGATCCCGTTCCGGAAAATGATCCGCAACATGAATCTGATCGAGAAAGGAATTTATTCCGTCAGGATGACCGACAAGCCCAAGGGGGAATACCGGTTCCTGTACGACAGATTCAACTCCATGGCCTCCAAGATCGAGGAGCTGATCGTGGACGTGTACAAGGAACAGCTCCGGTCGAAGGATGCGACGCTGAAGCAGCTGCAGTCGCAGATCAACCCGCATTTTCTGTACAACACGCTTGCTTATATCAAAAGCATGATAGAGCTCAAGGAAAATAAAGCGGCTATCTCGATGACCATGAATCTAAGCAGGTATTACCGGTATACGACCAAGACGGGAAGCAAGATGGTGCGGCTCCAAGAGGAGCTGGACCTGATCCATTTCTATCTGGAAATCCATTGCATGCTAAGGGATGACTTCGAGTTTCAGATCGACATAGAGCCGCAGATGGAGGAGCTCGAGGTTCCGCGGTTAATCGTACAGCCGCTTGTGGAGAACGTTATTTTGCATTCATTCAATAATCACTCGGAATACGGAATGATCCGCATAAGGTGCTGGAGCGAGGAAGGAATGAACCATGTTGCGGTGGAGGACAACGGCACCGGCGGGGATCATGACTTGATCGAATCCATGCGCAAGAAAATTCATTCGAGCAGCGAGGAAATAGAATCCGGGTTGAAAAACGTTCATCAGCGTCTGCGCTTAATGTACGGCGGCGAATCGGGCGTGCATCTTCGCAAATCGGAGTTAGGAGGACTTTGCGTGCAATTAAGCTGGAGCGGCAAGGAGGGGGGATAAGCATGTACGAAATATTAATCGTAGACGATCATACGCACCTGGTTGACAGTCTGGCGATTGGACTTCCGTGGAGGGAAATGGGAATTTCCAATGTCTATAAAGCCTATTCCGGCGAGGAAGCCCTTGAGCTGCTGAATTACCGTTCGGTTGATATTGTCGTGACGGATATTCATATGAACGGAATGACCGGACTTGAATTAATCGCACGCATTAACGAGAAATGGAAAAACACGAAGGCGGTTATTATAACCGGCTACGACGAATTTCAATATGCGAGAGAGGCGCTTCAGCAGCAGGTATGCGATTATCTGCTCAAGCCGGTATCGAACGAGGAATTGGAGCATACGCTCCGCGCGATTATCGATAGGATTACGCAGGAAGGAAACGAGCTGCTCAATCAGCAGAAATTCGCCTACCGGTTCCGAGAAAGCCTGCCCAAGTTAAGAGAAATGTTCCTGCTCGAATTGATATCCGGAAAAAGCTACCCGTTATCGGCTTTGCAGGACAAGCTTCAATTGTACGGACTTCCCTTTTCCTCCGAAAAGGATGCCATTCTCTTGTGCATGAGAGTAGAGGAGGACTATTCAAGCACGGATCTCTACAGCCTCTCGCTGATCGAGTACGCCATGTTTAATATCGTGGAGGAGGTTTTCGCGGATAAGTTTCATGTGACCTTCTGCAAGGATTCGCATGATTATTTGATTTTTCTCGTTCAGCCCAAAGAGATTGAACATTCAAGAAGAGACCATTCTGCGATGATAGAAGACTTAGCCAGGCTGTCCCAGCATCAAATCAAGCTTTATTTAAAGTCGAAGGTATCCGTTGTGCTTAGCAGCTGGGGCGGATTTCCGAAAGACATCCTGCCCATGTACCACTCGGCTTTATCCATCTATGCCGATTATATCGGCTACCAGACCGAAAGCTTTTTCGACGCGACGCAAAAAAAAGAGGCTATCGAAGCCCAGCCGTTCGCGGAGCTTTATCGTTCCCAGACGTTTATGGAATTAATGGACCTGGAGCAATGGAACGGATTCGAGAGCAAGCTGAACCGGATATTCGATGAGCTTGAAGGCGGGGCGGGCAGCGGAGCCCGCGAATACGGGCTGCAAATCTACGTTACCTTGCTGCAAGCCTACTCCTATTATTTGCACAAGAAAGGCAAACGGATCTTCGAGGTATTCGGAAGAGAGCTGGATAAGATGCTAAAGATGGATGCCGGTTGGAGCGTAGAGCCGTTAAAGGAATGGGCGTTCGGCAGCTATGTTCAAATCAAGGCTTACAGCGACAGCCGTTCGGATAACATCCGGACCGACCTGATGGAACGAATCCGCCGGTTCATACAAGAGCATGTCAAAGAGATCACCCTTCAAACGGTGGCCGACCACGTCAACCTGCATCCGGTCTATGTATCCAACCTGTTTAAACAGGAAACCGGGGAGAATTTCTCCAACTACGTGCTCCGGCTGCGAATGGAAAAGGCGGTGCAATTGTTGAAGCACAAGGACTTGAGAATAAGTCAAATCGCCCATGAGGTCGGCTATCAGAAGCCGCAATATTTCATTAAGCTGTTCAAAACCCAATACGGGATGACGCCGCAAGAGTTTAAGAACGGTTTATAAGTGGAGGAGCAGCGAATAAGCTGAAACAGCATTTTCGGACGGACCGGCATTCGTTCTTCCGTCAGGTCAAGGGAACGGCGGGAAACTTGGAAGCGGCTGCGGGATCTACATACCGGAGAATGCCGATTAACGGATAGGATCGTTTCCTAGCGCCAATCATGCTATTATTTAATAGATATTTCCATTAAGGAGTCAGCCATACTTGGAGGGAGATCGGACGATGAAATTTGGGATAAGCACCTACAGCTACTATCAAGCGCTTCAATCGGGGGAAATGGACGTTCTTGACGTGATTGCCGCCATTGCGGAAATTGGCGGCGAGCATGTTGAAATTGTACCGCTTGGCTTCCATTTGACGGAGAATCCGGCGTTAATCGAAGGGATCCGACGTAAAGCCGATGAGGTAGGCATTGATGTCTCGAATTATTTGATAGGCGCCAACTTTGCCGGTAAAAGCGAAGCGGAATACGAGCAAGAGATTGAGCGTGTTATGCGGGAAGTGGATATTGCAGCCAAGCTAGGCGTGAGGCTGATGCGCCATGACGTGGCATCGTCGCCGGATACGTCGATTCGCAACTTCAATAACGAGCTTCCTAGGCTGGCGGAGGCCTGCCGCCGAATCGCCGATTATGCGGCCACGAAGGGAATAACAACAACCGTTGAAAACCACGGCTATTTCCTTCAAGCCAGCGATCGTGTCCAGGCGCTCCTTCACGCAACGGACCGGGGCAATTTCAAAACAACGCTGGATGTCGGAAACTTCGTCTGCGTAGACGAGAATCCGGTTGTTGGCGTCTCCAATAATATCGAGTATGCGGCTATGGTGCATGTTAAAGATTTCTATGTGCGTCATCCCGAAAGCGATCTTGGAGACGGCTGGTTCCGTTCCACCCGCGGCAATTACTTGCGTGGGGCTATCGTAGGCCAAGGCGATATCGATATGCGCCGGGTGCTGGGCATTGTGAAGCAATCCGGCTACGACGGCTATATTTCCGTTGAGTTCGAAGGCTTGGAGCCTTGCCGCTTCGGCGTGCAGCAGGGCCTCCATCAATTGAAGAAGATCTGGCAATCGCTGTAAGGACTAAACATAGTTTTCAACAAGGGGGGCGGCATTGCTGCTGTCCTTTTTTGTTATTCTCGACTAGAGAATTTGTGAAATCTGAAGTAAATTTGTTTCCCGCTGTTCTGATTTTACTTAGGGAGTGTATAATCACTACTAGAAAAAAGACAGGAACGTAGGGGGATAGCATGCTCTCATTAAGAGATCATTTTAAACACGAGCTGTTCGTGAATCAAAATAGTGAGCTGACACAATTTTTGTTAAACCGGATTTTGAACATGAAATCGGAATTCGTCTGCATCACGACCTTCCATGACGGTGAATTTATTTACGCCAACGATTCCGTTGTTCAAAGGCTGGGCTATAGCGACGACGAGCTTCTAAAGCGGAATGTTTTTGATTTGGGGATATGGCCGGATGCGGAGAAGCGAGACAGCGTCATGTCCGCTCTGACGGACAGCGGACTGATCCAGGACCTGGAGATAGAGGTCAGAGACCGGCAGAATAATATCGTGACCTGCGTCTTGGATCTGGAGCTTATTAACATCTTGGCCAAACCGTGTATTTTGATCGCGGGCAGAGATATTTCGATCGTAAAAGCCATCGAAAAAAATAAATACGACGAAATGAAAGAAGAGCTGCTGCAGACGGTTCGATCGGTGAACGGTTTCGTGATTCAAATGAAGAAGAGGGAAGACGGCGAGCTTTATTACGTCCTGGCCGAAGGGAAAATCGCGGAGGAGCTTGGTTATACGACGGCTAACAGCTACGGCAAAACGGTCAGGGAAATATTCCCTTTTCTCTACAAGACGGAAGGGCAATATTACGATCGGATTCTCCAGGGGGAAACGATCAGCTTTGAAACCGAGCTGCATGGCAGAAGCTTATACAAGACCTTAAGTCCGTACTATAAGCAGGGGCGCGTTATAGGAATCATAGCAACGGCCGTAGATATTTCCGAGCGGAAAAACATCGAGAAGATGCTGCGCTTGTCGGAGATGAATGCGGCGCTTGGCGAATTGGCTGTTGGCGTGGCGCACGAGATTAGAAATCCGCTGACGGGCATAAGGGGATTCGTTCAGCTTTTAGGCGAAACATTGAAGAGGCATGGGATTGAAAAAGAGCAGCGTTACGTCGAATTAATTCAGACGGAGCTCTCCCGCATTAACGATCTGGTCAGCGAAATGCTGTGGCTCCGCAAGCCTAAAGAGAGCAGCATGGAAATCATCGATATGCTGAAGCTGGTAAACGATATTCTTCCCCTCATCCAGGTGGATACGAATATGAACAATATCCAAATGGACACTTACGGGGTTGTGGCAGGCAAGTCGATTAGAGCCAATATCGCTCTCTTAAAGCAGGTTATTCTGAATTTATGCAAGAACAGCATCGAAGCGATGCAATCGGGAGGCAGGCTGATCCTTGGTCTGCGGGAAGCAGCGAATACCGTAACGCTGTTTGTTCAGGATTCAGGACCGGGAATTCCGCCCGATGTAATGGACAAGCTGTTTACGCCGTTTTTCACGACCAAACAATCGGGCAATGGCTTAGGGCTGTTTATTTCCAAGCAGATTATTATAGAAATGGGCGGGAAGCTGGCGATAGAGACGAGTTCTTCAACGGGAACTGTCGTATCCGTTACTTTTCCCGTGGAGACGGCATGAAGCGCAGGTTTCCCGTTTTGGGACGGGCTGCCCGAAACCACTGCGTGCAAAGAACGAGGATAAGCATGATCTCGATGGCATCCCCGCCGTAATACATCATGTAACCGGCAGTTTCCGATTGCGCCAAAGAAACCCCGTCAGGCGGATGAGCATAAATATGCTTGGATAGAATGCCATGACATGCGGAGGCCATTATAAATACGGCCGCACGGTACATATAAGATGCCTGATAACGGACCGGCTCTACGGAAATCATCGAAGCCGTAAACAGATAACCGGCTAAAAAAATATGCGCATGTACGAGCAGGCTTGCGAGAGCATCATGATGCATAAGCGGGTACAGACGGGTTGCGTATACAAGCCAGAGTCCGCCCACATGGAGCGCGGAGGCTGCAACGGGATTCGTTAACATGCCGAAAAACGGGCTCTTTAAGAGCTTTGTGATTTGCCTTGCCGGACGGACGGGAAGAGTTCTTAGGACAAGGGTCAACGGCGCGGCCATTACCATAAGGAAGGGAGCCAGCATGCCCAATAACAAATGGACAACCATGTGGGCCTCGAAATCATCATGGGCATTATGAAATAAAGGGCCCGTAACGGCTGCGGAGGCAGTTAGAATGCCAAGGGTCCAATAAACGGTGCGAACGATGGGCCAAGGCTTGAGCCGGTTATTCGAAGCCCATGCGGCAAGAATGTAAAGGGTCAACGCGAGCAGCAGCGGAATGGCTACTAGCAGGTCATGGGAAACGGGACTAATCGCGGACATTTGGCGAAGCCTTTCTGCATAGTCGGAAGCCGAAAAGAATCATAAGGCAGGCGAGTACATTCCATATCGCATCATAGATATAGACCTGTTCCACATAACGGATCTGATGCAGCCGCATAAGCTTATGCTGGATCGTCCCGTCATACAGCTGGAATATTCCTGCGCCGAGCCATACGCCTCCCCACCAGCCGACAGGGAAGAAGGCTTGTCTCCTTCGAAGATCGGCTAGAATAAACAAGCCGCCAATGGTCGCGAACCAGCTGAACGCATGAAATAAGCCATCCGAGATTAACCCCAAGCTTGTTGTGGATTTATCATAGAAATGATGCCAATGCAAAAGCTGGTGAAAGAGAGTCTCGTCGACAAAGGCAACCATGCCTATTCCGAACAGAAAGCCTGACCATGTATTGCGGCTGTTTACCATCCTGCAGTTCCTCCTTGACCTGTGCTTAAAAAAATCCGCGGAATCCGCGGATTTTTTGTGTTTTATTCGTTATGTGTTTCAACGATTTCCTCCAGCACGGAGGACGGCTCCCGGCTGGCTGCCAGCACCTCTTGATCGGTTTGGCTGGTGCCTTGGATTTGTTCGGCAGCTTGCGCTTGACGGTTTAATTGCTTCTCTACTTGTCCGATTCCGTGGGCGCCTTGATGGCCGCGGCTTGATGTCATAGGTTTCTCCACCTTTCTTGTTTGTCTGCAACCGGTATTTTATCGGCCTGAATAGTATATCCAGCTAAACCAGAATAATGATCGGAAGAATCATCGGTCTGCGTTTTGTTTTGGCGTACAGGAATTTCCCGACCGACTCTTTAAGACCTTGCTTGTACAGATTCCAAGGCTTATGGAGCTTGTTCTCCTTCTCCAAAAGCTGCTCCATTTCATTTAGCGTGATCCGGTGCACTTCTTCCATTAATCCTTCCGATTCCTTCACGAACACAAAGCCGCGGGAAATGATATCCGGTCCGGACACAATCTTGTTGTCGCTCTTTCCGATCGTTACGACAATAATGAGAATGCCGTCGGCGGACAGCACCTTGCGGTCGCGCAGCACCACGTTGCCTACATCGCCGATCCCAAGACCGTCGACATAGGTGTCTCCGTTCGTGACGCTTCTTTCGTGAAAAGCCTCCGAGCCGGCAAAGTCCACGACATCGCCGTTATTCAAGATAAAGATATTGCTAGCTTTAACCCCTACGGATTCGGCTAATTCGCGATGCAGATGCAGCATCCGGTATTCGCCGTGTATGGGAATGAAATATTGCGGCTTCATGAGGGTAAGCATCAGCTTCAGCTCTTCCTGGCTGGCATGTCCGGATACATGCATGCCGGTGCTTGCACCGGAGCCGTAAATGACTTTGGCTTTTCTCTCGAACAGGTTGTCCACGATACGGGCGACATTCCGCTCGTTTCCCGGAATAGGGGAGGAGGCAAAAATAACGGTATCGCCGGGATGCACGGCAAGCTGCCGGTGATTGCCGCTGGCAATCCGCCCCAACGCCGCCATGGGCTCGCCTTGACTGCCCGTGCACATAACCGTGATTTCATTCCGTTTGTATTTATTGACTTCGGCGATGTCCACCAGCATATTGGAAGGCATGTTGAGATACCCCAAAGTGGAGGCGATCTCCACGACATTAACCATGCTTCTGCCGGCGAGGGCAATTTTGCGGTCCGTTTTGACCGAGGCCTCAATAATTTGCTGAAGCCGGTGCACATTGGATGCAAACGTCGTTATAAAAATCATCCCGTCCGCATTGTAGAAGGCTTCCTGTATGTTGGCCCCAACCAGACGCTCGGAAGGGGTAAAGCCCGGACGTTCCGCATTGGTGCTTTCGGACAATAGCGCCAATACGCCGTTTTTCCCGATCTCCGCCATCTTGTGAATATCGGCGTATTGGTTATTGACGGGAGTAAGGTCGAATTTGAAATCCCCGGTATGGACAACCGTTCCTTGGGGAGTATGAAATACGATGCCGAGGCAATCCGGAATGCTGTGGTTGGTGCTGAAAAAGCTGACGGGAACCTTGCCTAGAGTAATCTCGGACTGCGGTTCAATCTGATGGAGGGTTGTCGAGCCCAGCAGGCCATGCTCCTTCAGCTTCCCTTTGATTAATCCCAGCGTCAGTCTAGTTGCGTAAATAGGCATATTTAATTGTTTGATAATATAGGGGATACCGCCAATATGATCTTCATGGCCATGCGTAACGACAAGGCCCCTGACCTTGCCCTCATTTTCGATAAGATACGCAATATCCGGAATAATCACGTCTATGCCAAGCAGGCTTTCATCCGGAAACTTCGATCCGCAGTCCACAACGATCAGATCGTCGCCGCATTCGATGACATACATGTTTTTTCCGATCTCATTAACCCCGCCAAGAGGGATAACCGACAATTTATCGTTTCCCGCCATGCATCATCCGCCTTTCCATGTTTGTTATTTTCCTTATTTGGTTGGTTTACCCGTTCCTTGGGACCATTATTCCGGAAGAGATTGATTAAAGCTTAAAGTTTGGTTATGATAATCGATAGAACGTTTGTTCCTATTCATCATTGCGGAAAGGGGATTGCCATGGCTGTCGAAATCAAAGATATCGTATCCAAAAGTATCCTAAGCGAAGCCAAGGGGTACTTGGATACAGGCTTCACCCATTCCCTTAACCCATATAGCGGCTGCTCGTTTGCCTGCAAATATTGTTACGTGAGAGAAATGCCGATTCAGAAGTTCAAGCAGATTCCGTGGGGAGAATGGGTGGACATTAAGACAAATGCCGCGGACATATACCGGAATGAAGTAAACAAGCTGCGCCGGAAAAACAAACCGGTTCATATCTTTATGTCGTCGGCAACGGATCCATATCAGCCGGTTGAGCGGGAAGCGGGGATAACAAGGCGAATATTGCGGGAAATGCTGGAGGTCCCTCCCGATCTGATTCAGATTCAGACGCGCAGCCCTCTAATCATGAAGGACATGGATCTTATCGTGCAGCTGAAGGACAAATGCCAGGTGCTTGTGTCGATGACGGTAGAGACGGACCGCGAGGATATGAAGCGGCTGTTCGCCCCTTACGCACCGGGCATCAAGCTGCGGCTGAAGGCTCTTAGGGAGCTGCATGCCGCCGGGATTGCGACGCAGGCTGCGATCTCTCCGGTGCTGCCTTTTACCCCGGATTTCCCGAAGGTATTGGAAGGAATTGCGGACCGGATCTGGATCGATACGCTTACGATCGGGGATGGCTCCATGGGGAAAAGGTCCAAGCGCCTCGGTATGCCTCAGCTGTTTGATGATCATAACCTGGCGGATTGGTACCGGAGCGATATTCATGCCAGGGTCGAGACCTACTTTCGGTCGTTCTTTCCGGCCGAGATGATTCATGTCTCGAAGAGCGAAGCTTTCCCGCTGAATGAAGCATGAATTTCAGTAGCCCTTTTCCCTATTTTTGTTACCACAATAGAATGTATAATGAAAATAGACATTCGATATCTTCAATAATCTGAAAGTTCGGCAGAGGGGGCCATATCCATGTTGTTGGGGGAAAATACGAAGCTGGTTATGATCGGAGATTCGATTACGGATTGCGATCGGGCTAGGCCTAGGGGAGAAGGGCTGTTTGGCGCAATCGGGAAAGGGTATGTTTCGCTGGTAGATTCGTTGCTGACCGCAGCTTATCCGGAGCTAGGGATTCGCGTGGTAAACATGGGGACAAGCGGCAATAACGTCCGGGATTTGACGGAACGCTGGGATACGGATGTCATCGATCTTCGGCCCGACTGGCTGTCTATTATGATCGGTACGAACGATGTATGGAGACAATACGATTTGCCTGCTCAGACCGAGCAGCATGTCTACATCGACGAATACGAAGAGAAGCTGGAAGCTTTGGTGAAACGTACGAGACCAACGCTAGAGGGACTTGTGTTAATGACTCCGTTCTATCTGGAGCCCAATGATGCGGACCCGATGCGCAGAACAATGGATCAATACGGCCGGGTCGTCCAAAAGCTGGCGTCCAAGTACGATGCCCGATTCGTGGATACGCAGGCGGCGTTTAACAAGGTGCTTGATCATATTTATCCGGCAACGCTCGCCTGGGACCGGGTTCATCCCAATATGTCGGGTCATGCCGTGCTTGCCCGGGCCTTTCTGCAAGCGGTTGAATACGATTACAATCGATGATTACGGTGAAATAAAAGAAAGGACCACTGACAGTGGTCCTTTCTTGCGTCTATGTTTTAATGCGCCCGGCTTGGTTTAGCCTTCTTTAATTCTTTATGACCGTTTGGATTGGATGATTTGTTAAGCTCGGCGATCAGCTTGTCGCCTTCCACATCAAGGTTTGGAAGAATGCGGTCGAGCCATTTCGGCATGCCCCATGCTTTGTCGCCAAACACGGCCATAATGGCCGGAACAAGCGCCATGCGGACGAAGAAAGCGTCAATAAGAATACCGATGGTAAGAGCAAAGCCGATTTGCTTCAGCATAATGTCTTCGGTCAGAATGAACCCGGCGAAGACGGATACCATGATAACGGCTGCGGCCACAACGACACGGCTTGCTTGCTTATAACCTTCCACTACGCTAGTCGTTCCTTTGTGCCCGTGAACGTAAGCTTCCCGCATGGAGCTGACAAGGAAGACTTGGTAGTCCATCGCAAGACCGTATAGGATGCCGGATACCATAATCGGCATAAAGCTTAGTAGCGGGCCGCCGGTATCGAAGCCAAACAGGTCGTGCAGCCATCCCCATTGGAATACGGCCGTCGTAATTCCGAAGGTAGCCAGAATACTTAGCAGAAAGCCGGTGGTTGCTTTTACCGGCACGATAATCGACCGGAATACAAGCAGTAGAATAATAAGCGACAGAATCAGGATGATGCCGATATAAATCGGGAACACCTCGGCCAGCTTAGCGGACATATCGATGTTAATGGCCGTGAAGCCGGTAACGCCAAGCGTCACTTTGTTGGATCGGGAGATGCTGGAGTCTTTGTCGCGAAGCTCTTTTACGAGCTTTTTGGTCTCGTCGTCCGTAGGACCCGATTTCGGAATAACGCTGATAATCCCGATGTCGCCGGTCTTGTTAATGCCCATAGGCGTAACAACCGCAACATCGTCATGCTGCTGGATCTCCTGCACAAGCTTGCCGAGCCGTTCAGGCGTAACCTTATCGGAGGAGCTTGCAGGCTCGGCGACGAGCAGAAGCGGCGAGTTGAAGCCCTTGCCAAAGCCGGCCGAGATCGCGTCAAAGCTTTGTCTAGCCGCCGTATCCAGATTCGCGGTATCGCCGGATGGCATGCCTAATTTCATATTGGCTGCCGGAATGGAGGCGGCTCCGAGGATAACGATCACGCTAACGATCACGAGCCAGCGGCGTCGCACAACTCCGTTCGCCCAGCGATGTGCCGTGCCTTGACGGGCAACGCCTGCCTGCTCGTTGTTTTTCTTCCGTGCTTTCTCGGAGACGATACGTTCCCCAACCAGTCCTAGCAAGGCCGGAAGCAAAGTCAGGGCTACCAGGACGTTAATGAAGACGCTTGCCGCTGCAACAAGCGCCATAGCGGTAAGGAAGTCGATATTCATAACAACCATGCCGCATAACGCGATAATGACGGTTAACCCGGCGAAAAATACCGCGCTGCCCGCCGTACCAACCGCACGGCTCGCAGCTTCGCGGGCGCTAAGGCCTTGATCCATGATCATGCGGCGCTGACGGTTCACGATAAACAAGGAGTAGTCGATTCCGACCGCGAGTCCAACCATCATGGCAAGCGCCGGCGTGATATCCGTCATCGGAATAAATTTGGAGAGGGAATAAGCGCCCCCAACGCTAATGCCGACACCCAGCAGTGCGGTTACGAGCGGCAGACCGGCTGCAACAACAGAGCCAAGCGTAATAAACAGTACAACCGCGGCAACAACGATACCAACTCCTTCGGTAGCGCCGATTGCCGGTTTGCCTACCAGCGTATCGCTTGGCAGGGCTTTGATTCCCAAGTTCGCTTGCTCAACGGCGGTAACCGAATCCACAACGTTGTCGATAACCTCTTGAGGCAGCGACATTTGCTGGACGGTGAACTGGAATTGGAACAAAGCGACGTTGCCGTCGGCCGAGATCATAACGCCGGGTACCGGATTGCCTTCAACGATCAACGGACCGTAAGGAGCTGCTGCAGCCGCCTGAGATTGTTCAGACTGCGAAGCGGCTTGCTGCGCTTTTTGTTGCTCGCTGCCGGCGGCGGCATTGCCGGACTGCGCCGCATCCGTTGCCGTTGCGCCCGCCGCGGCAGCTGCTTCCGCCGGATTGATGACATATTCAACGCCGTACACGGCGTTAATGGCTTTCGTAATAGCCGCTATACGCTCGGGCGTATCGAGACGTTCACCCTGCGGGGCGGTGAATACGACGCTTGCTTGCCCGCCGGAGGCCTCCGGCAGCTCTTGGGCCAGCTGATCCAATACCTTTTGCGCTTCCGTGCCTTTGATCTTCATCTCGGAGCTGGTATGAATGCCGTTAATGCCGATCAGGGCGCCAACTACGCCAAGAATGGCAATCCACGCAATGATAAAATGCCAAGGCTTGTTATAAGCGGTCTTGCCTATTTTGTACAGGAAAGTCGACATAACAGTGTGGTTCTCCTTTTATATAGGGATTAATAGCTAAAAACCGTTTTTCAAATAACCAAACATGTCGTCTAAATATTGGTCGAGCGGGATAGAGTCAGAGGCTTCTTCGCTTGATTGACCAGGGAACAGGATGTTGCTGCCGCCGTACAGCATCGGAAGCGCCGCTCCATAAGAAGCGCCAACAAGCAGCTGAATATAGCCCTTCGCATATTTGTCTTCGAACAAATCGAGCAGCAATTGCTGAGCCATCCCTTGATGGCTATGAAGAGCGCTAAGGATATAAGGCTCCAGGGTAGGATGCTGCTTGGACAGCTTCACGAGCTCGCGCGTTTTTTTGAACAGCCCTGCGGTAAGCTCCATTCGGACCAGATGCTCCATAACCTCAATCGGAGTGGAGGTCTCCGTCAGATTCTCGATCAGCTGCTGCACCTCTTCTACATTGTTGAAGGCGGAGGAAGCCCCCATAACAACCGCTTCTTCCTTGCAGGAAAAATGGTTCGCAAACGTTCTTCTCGAATATCCCGCGCGCTGCACGACATCTTCTACTACAAAACCGTCCATTCCGCGTTCCATCGCGAGATCAAATGCCGCCTCCGAAAGCGCATTAGCCGTTGCCTCTCTTTTGACATCACGCAAGCTTTGCTTGTTCATCGTAGACCGGCCGCGTGCCTTCACCTCTCTTCGGTTCGTTGCCCATTGGGCAACAATTGTATAAGTATATTATTGCCCAATGGGCAATAATGCACAACGGGCAGAGTTTGACGGTTTTGTGGCAGAAACGGGCGAGGGGCCTGCCAACATGAGCTGTAACACGAAAATTTCCTCTAATCTAGTTTCCGTTCCTTCCTTGAAAGAAAAAGAACGACCAGGGACAAAATCCCTGGCCGTTCTTACAAATCGACGTTATTCCAACCCCAGCCCGATCGAATCCAGCCATTCGATGCACAAGCCGAACCAATGTGCGCAGTGCGGGTTTGGCGTATGTACTTCTTCGTTGCACATGGACAGGCCATGCTGTCCCTTGTTGAAAATATGGCACTCGAACGGTACCTGATTTTTACGCAAGGCGCTGATCATGAGCAGGGCGTTCTCCACGGTCACCGCCGAATCGTCCTCCGTATGCCACAGGAAGGTTGGAGGCGTGCCGCTGGTCACTCTTTTCTCGATGGAGAAGAAGCGGGCCGCGTCGTCATCCTCGTGAGAGCCGGTCAAGTTATGGAACGAGCCCCGATGCGCAAACTCCCCGGAGGTAATGACCGGATAGCCAAGGATCAGCGCGTTAGGCTTCACCAGATCCCCGGCACCGTTCAGACGCTCCATAAGCGCCGGCTCATTCCACATGGTGCCGGTTGATGCGGCTAAATGTCCGCCTGCCGAAAAGCCGCAGACCGCGATTTTGTCACCGGCAATCCGCCATTCCCCGCTATGCTCTCTCAATATCCGGATCGAATCCAGCGCCTCAACCATAGGCTGCATGTCCCGCGCATCTTCCCCGACGGAATATCGAAGAATAGCCGCGTGATAGCCGGCATTATAGAAGGCGATGGCCACCGGCTCGGCTTCGCGCTCGGACACCATTCCGTACCCGCCGCCGGGGGCAATTAGAATAATAGGCCGCGGTTTCGCTCTTAGTTCGGTTATGTCGTGCAAATAGACGGTTAAGGTTGCCTGCCTGCTGTTTTCAAGCTTCATCGTTTCCAGTCTCATGATCCATTTCCTCCTTTATCGGAACTAATCCAGTGCTAGCTCTCCCACAAGTTTAGCTTATCTGGACCCGGGCTTCTCGCTCGATTTTGTGCAATTTGATAGACCCGCGCAGATTATGCCCTCGGGGAAAATAAACCCGTTTCCGTCCATGAACAGGTTTCCAACCCGACGTCGTTCATCCGTGTATTCAAAATCGGCTTGTCTCCCGGGCAATTCCGGGAGTCAGAGCTGAAAAGCCCGGATCAATAAGATCCGGGCTTTTCAGTGCCGAATTTTTCTTACCGCTTCAGCAAATCCTCGCGCACCGGCGTAAAGACATCCAGCAGCACCGCAGCTTCCAGCGCGGTTACGCCATGCCTTGCTCCGCCGGGGATGGTGATCGCATCGCCAGCCTCGAGAACGGTCTCGGCGCCGTTGATGCGGAACGCGATTCTTCCCTTCATGCAGTAGCTCATCTGCTCATGCGGATGGCTGTGCTCATAGCCTTCGGCCCCGGGCTCGAAATGCACCTCCATCATCATCAGGCTTTGCCCGGCCTGCTTAATGCAGCGGGTGACGCCGGGCTCGGCTTGTTCCCACACTCCTAAGTTGCTCATATCCAATCACGCTCCAAGCTGGGTTTATGAATGCCTATACGTGCAGTGTAGCGCAGTTCTCATCCACATGGCAGTGCCATGCCGAAGAATCTAAAAAAACTACAAAAAATTATAAGATTACTCAAATACGGCCTAGAGCTTCCCGCCGCTACAATAAAAACGCAGGCTATGTGCCTTACAAAACGTAGGGGGAGGATAAATGAAAACGCTCAAAAAAATTGCGCTTGCGATAGACACGCTGCTCGAGACCGTTACGTTGATCGGCCTGGTAACGATGATTATTATCGTAACCGTGCAAGTGTTCACCCGGAAGGTATTCAGCTTTGTGTTCCACAGCTCGGAAGAGATCACGATGCTGCTGATGGTCTGGTTTTCGTTCCTCGGCATCGCCTTTGGCTTCCGGGAGCATCTCCATATGGGAATCGATTCTTTTACCTCCAAGCTGCCTAAGGCCGTTAACTATGTGCTCGACAAAGTCATTGGAATAACCATCTTCGCCTTTGGCGTCTATCTCCTCCATTACGGCTGGGACTTTACGAAGCTGATGAGCGAATCCGAGCTCCCGGCAACCGGCTGGCCGAACAGCCTGCTGTACCTCGTGATGCCGATTACGGGCGTCCTCGTATGCGTCTACGCTATTCTTCAATTAATCGGCATTGATACGAGAAGGCATAAGGGATTAGGGGGGCATGAATAATGGACAGCACGGCAATGGCCGCCTGTATTCTGGCGGGGAGCTTTATTCTGTTCGTCCTGCTGAGATTCCCGATCGCACTGGGGCTGGCGGGCTCATCGATTCTAACGCTGCTCTATTTAAAGGTACCGCTCGCCACGATTGGCCAGACGATGATTCAAGGCATGAACTCTTATTCGCTCCTAACGATTCCGTTCTTTATCCTGGCGGGGCAGATCATGAGCGAGGGGAAAATGGCGCTGCGTCTCATCAACTTAGCTCAGCTTATCGTAGGCGGCATTCGCGGCGGACTCGCCATGGTGAACTGCGTCGCTTGCATGTTTTTCGGCAACATATCCGGCTCGGCGATCGCGGACGTCTCCTCGATTGGCTCGGTGATGATCCCTTCGATGAGGAAAAAAGGCTACGACAACGATTATTCCGTAGGCGTTACCGTTTCCTCCGCCATTCAAGGCGTCGTTGTGCCGCCCAGCCATAATCTGGTTCTGTATTCCCTGGCAGCGGGCGGAGGCATCTCGATTACAAGCCTGTTCCTTGCGGGCATCGTGCCGGGCATTCTGATGTGTATTTCGCTTATGGCAACGAGCTACGTCTTTGCCGTCAAACGCGGCTATGAAAAAGGCGACCCCGTCGCTCGCAAAGATATTCCGCGCATCCTGCTTGACGGCTTTATGTCGCTGATGACGGCGGTGATCATCTTGGGCGGTATTTTTACCGGCTGGTTTACGGCCACCGAGAGCGGCGCGATTGCTTGTCTATATGCCTTCATCCTCACGTTCTTTATTTATCGGGATATTCCTTTGAAGCGAATGACCGTCATCTTGAAAAGAACATTCCGGACCGTCTCGATGGTGCTGTTCCTGATCGCGGCCTCCGCGGCATTCAGCTGGGTGCTTGCCTATCTGCAGGTGCCGGGCATGATTACGGACTGGATGCTGGGCATCTCGGATAATCCGATTCTGATTCTGCTCATCATTAATATTTTGCTTCTGCTGCTTGGCGCGCCGATGGATATGGCGCCGCTTATCCTCATTATGACGCCGATTCTGCTGCCGGTCGTGACCTCGATCGGGATGGATCCGGTACACTTCGGCATTATCCTGATGCTGAATTTGGGCATTGGCTTGCTTACGCCGCCGGTTGGCACCGTATTGTTTGTTGGCGCGGCGATCGGCAATATCACGATCTCGCAGGCGACCAAAGCGATGATGCCGTTTTTCTACGTGTTATGCGTCGTCCTGCTGATTCTCACTTATATACCGGGAATCGTCATGTGGCTGCCGCATCTGGTGCAGTAGCTGTGTGCATTTGGAACGATTTACGCGATTCCACCTATGTATGCGCTTTCCATAAAGAAAGGCCGTATCGTATAATTCAAAAATAGAGGAGCGATTATGTCATGAGCAAAAAGAAATGGGGATCCATTCTGGTCGCATCCGCGCTTGCTGCGGTCATGCTTGCCGGCTGCAGCTCGAATACGAAAGAAACGATTGACAGCGCGAATACGGGGAGCAGCGCCGCTGAAGGACCGAAGTATACGTTTCGTCTGGCGGATACGCATCCGGAAGGTTATCCGACGGTTGTCGGCGACCGGAAATTCGCGGAGCTGGTAAACGAGAAGTCCGGAGGCCGCATCAAAATCGAAGTATTCCCTGCATCGCAGCTGGGTGAAGAGAAAGCCGTCATCGAGCAGGTTCAGCTGGGAGCAATCGAGCTTACCCGCGTAAGCACGGGAGCGATGGGCGGATTTAATAAGGAATACGAAGTATTCAGCCTGCCTTATATTTTCAACAGCGACGAGCATCTATGGAAATTCCTCGAAAGCGATAAAGGCAAGAAGCTGCTGGACAGTCTGGAATCCTCCCGCATGAAGGGGCTGGCGTATTACAGCTCCGGCGCGCGTAATTTCTACTCGACGAAGCCTCTTACCAGCATTGCGGATATGAAGGGACTTAAAGTGCGCGTCATTCAAAATAAAGTAAACATCGATTTGATGGAAGCGCTTGGCGCGAATGCAACGCCAATGGCTTACGGCGAAGTGTTTGGAGCCTTGCAGACCGGCGTTATCGATGCGGCGGAGAACAATTATCCGAGCTACGATACGTCGAACCATTACCAGCAGGCCAAAAATCTGATTCTGGACCAGCATCAGCGCGTGCCGGAAGTGCTGCTCATCAGCAAGATTACCTGGGATAAGCTTTCCGACGCGGACAAGAAGATCATCAGCGAAGCCGCGCAGGAGTCGGTCGCCACGCAGCGCGCGGAATGGGACAAATTCGAGAAGCAATCGGAAGAGAAGATCAAGGCGGCCGGCGTCACCATTACCGAAGTAACCGATTTTACGCCTTGGCAGGAAGCGGTTAAGCCGGTTATCGAGAAGTACCGTGCCGATTACAGCGAAATTCTGGACGCGATCGAGAAAGCCAAATAACGAAGAAGCGAGGCGTATCTCCCGGCTTCCTTCAACGATGGATTCTGCGATACGTCCATTTAAGGGGGAACCGGGTTGCGCCTCAAACAGTCATACCGTATCTGGCAAGCGCTGTACAAGATTCTTTTTCTGAAAAATCGGCCGCTGTCGGTGAAGCTGCTCGTATTTCTGGCCTTGCTGGTGGTTGTGCCGTTAACGGTTGTTGGCTTTATCTCTTACAGCAATTCATCGGCCAGCCTCAAGGAGGCCGCCAGCCGCAGCAGCTGGCAAATCATCGAGCAGGTGAAATCCCATATCGAATATTACATCCGGGATTTCGAGATTGATTCGATCAAGCTGCTTAATCAGCCGGAGATGAAGGGCATGCTCCAGATGGACCAAACGGTTGACCTGGAGAAGACTCGTCCTTCCATCATGGAACTCTTCGAGGATGTGGCGTATTCCCGGCCGGACATTTCCCGGATTACGATGCTGCTCGAGAACAAGGCGATATTCGATACGGGAAATGATACCGATATGCGCCATGCCGAGGAGCTCGAGTCGGAACCCTGGTACGATACCATACCGCTCAACGGCGATATCAGGCTGATCAGCCGACTCTCCAGCCGAAGCGGGAGCGGTACGGAACCGGTTATCTCGATCGTAAAGCGGATTATCGATCCTCGGACGCTGGAGCCCATCGGCATGCTCATTATGGATATTAACTTCAAACGAATTCAGGAAATCGCCTATAACGTAACCGTTGGCCGTTCGGGTTACATGGCGATTCTGGACGAGAAAGGCGCGTATATTTACCATCCGGATCCGTCCAGGATCGGAAGCAAGGCGGATTTCCGATACGCCGATTGGATGCTGCGGAACGATGACGGTTACTTCCAGAGCGGGAAGGGACCGTTTTATACGTTTAATCGTTCTTCCTATTTGAACTGGCATCTTGTAACGATCATGCCCAATGAAGAATTGAACCGGGGCGTTGCTTATATCGGACGGACGATTTGGCTTACCGTGCTGATTACGCTGGTGATGGCTTATCTGCTGGCGGTTGGTTTTGCGGCCAGTATTGTCGCGCCGATCCGAAAGCTGCAGTTTTTTATGAAAAGAGTGAAGGACGGCAACTTCTCGGAGCGGGCAAAGGTTGAATCGGGAGATGAGATCGGCATCCTGACAAACGACTTTAATCAGATGGTCGAGAAGGTGGAGCAGCTGATGAAAGAAGTGTATAGCGCCAAGCTGAGAGAAGCCGACTTGTCGCTCAGGCAAAAGGAGTCGGAGCTGAAGGTGCTCCAATCCCAGGTCAATCCGCATTTTTTGTATAATGCCTTGGAAACGGTACGGGGCATGGCGCTTGAGCATGGCATTACGGATATTTCCAAGCTGGTAACTTCGCTGGCGAAGATGCTCCGCTATAATCTAGGCCATGCATCTCCGGTTGTCACGCTTCGCGAAGAGCTCAATATTTGCTGCATGTACCTGGACGTTCAGAAGTTCCGCTTCGAGGAAAAGCTGCATTACCGCATCGACGTTCCGGAAGATGCTCTCGAGCAGCATATTCCCAAGTTCTCTCTGCAGCCATTAGTCGAGAATTGCGTCATCCACGGTACGGAGACGGGTACCTCCAAGGTGACGATAACCATCTCCGCAGCTTTTAACGGTTCGGATTACGCCATTACGATAGCCGATTCGGGTTCCGGGATCGAACCGGTGCGGTTGAAGCAAATCGAGCTGGATTTGAGAGAAAAGGAGCTGTCGACGGACGGGGCGCATATCGGCATTATTAATGTCCATCGACGCATCATGCATTTGTTTGGAGAACGGTATGGCTTACGGCTCGGCAGCATAGCGGGGGAAGGAACAACCGTTACGATTACTTTGCCGCTGAAGGAGGAAAGCAGCCATGAATCAATCTCCGTATAGCGTATTGGTGGTGGAGGATGAGCGCTGGGTAAGAGTCGTTCTTCGGGAGGTGCTCCGCGAGACCGGGCTGCCCTTCCGGATCGTGCAGGAATGCACGCATGGCCTGGAGGCTTTGGATTGGCTGCAGAGCCATACGGCCGATATCGTGCTGGCCGATGTGAAGATGCCAGTAATGGACGGCGTCTCTTTTATCGAGCGGCTGGCGGGATTAAAGGAAAGCCCTTCGGTTGTATTTATAAGCGGGTACGATGATTTTCAGGCGGCCCGCAAGGCGCTACGCTGCGGCGTGATCGATTATCTGATGAAGCCGGTAGCGGCCGAAGAGCTGTCCCTTGCGCTGGGCAAATGGATGAAGGATCGGGAGAAAAAGCGCGAAATCGCCCAGGCCTCCTCTTCGGCAGGGGCGGAAGAAGGGCATAGCGAGATTATGGAGCAGGTGCTCCGGCTCATTCACGAGCGTCCCGGACATGTCAGCCTGGCCGGGCTTGCCGCCCAGGTTCATATGAATGCCAGCTATTTAAGCCAATATTTCAAGCAGCATACCGGACGGAATTTTACGGATTACGTAGCCGGGCTGCGTCTTGAAGAAGCGAAAATGCTGATCGCTCGCACTTCGCTTCGCATATCGGAAATCGCGGAAAGGCTGGGTTACAGCGACATTGCTTATTTCAGCAGCACGTTTAAGAAAACAACGGGGAAAAGCCCGCTTGATTTCCGCAGGCAGGAGCAGGTACAACGGAATTAAACGGCGTCCGTCGGCAAAGCCCGTTCTTCCTTCGGGGGAACGGGCTTTCGCGCGGAAATCGGATAGCCCGGCGGAATAAAGTCTATTGTTTCTTCCATGCACGCCGGCTCCGCAGTAGCCGGAATACGAGAGCGGCCGCGGGTTTCCACCCGCGTGGCCGCTCTCTTTGTTATTCCCGGTTAGCTGCCCAGCACCTTTACCTCCCATAAGGTTGGCGTATACCAGTTGCTCGGGTTGTTCCAGAGCACGGCGTTAACGAGCTGGATTCGGATATACCTTGCGGTAATATTCAAGCTGTCGGTGGTGAAGCCGTACGTTTTATTGCTTGTTCGGTCGATCGTCGTATAGCTGGTGCCGTTGGTGCTGTATTCGATCTTGTATTGATGATAGCCCTCGGAGCCCTTCACCATGTACCAGGAAATATCGATTTCCCTGACGTTCTTGGAGGAGCCCAGATCAACCTGCCACCAGGACGGCCACGTGACGGCGGATGCTTTCCAGCTGGTCTGGTAGTTCCCGTCATTGGCGCTGCCTGGCGCATAACCGGAAGCCGATGAGCTGGCGGTTGCCGTCTTGCCTTGCGACAGATTCGTCAGCGTTGACGGATAGGTGACGGAGCCGGCAGCCGCATCCAGATTCCAGCTGCTGTACCATTCCAGGGAGGCCGTGCCGCTTGAGCCGTTTAGCGTTAAAGGAAGCCAGATATACCGGGAGTCCCCCAATGCGCTCGAATTCCAGCGGTCAGCCATGTAGAGATAGGAGGTTGTAGATGTTCCTTGGATCGGCAGAATAAAGGTTGATTGGGAAGCAAAGGTCGACGGATTGCCAAGCGGCTGAACGGCCGTCCAAGGTCCTGCCATGGAAGTGGCCGTCGAATAACCGCCTTGGTTCGGATACCAGCCGGAAGCCTGCGAGGTAATCAGGAAATACTTGCCGCCCTGCTTCACTACGGCGGGAGCTTCCCGGTAGCCGTTGTCCGCGTACCAGGTTTTGAAGGAAGCCACGCTGAGGTAGTCGGAGCTGAGCTGGAAGATTGCCATCGAATCGTTCGCGCCGCCGTTCTTGTTGGAGGCGGAGACGAGGTAGGCCGTTCCGTCATCGTCCTTGAAGACGGTCAGGTCGCGCGATTCGTAGTTCATAGGTCGGAAGCTGCCGTGGTATGTATAGTCTCCGCAGACCGAAGAGCTCGAAGCAACGGCTACTCTTCCAAGACTGTAATCCGAACCGTTCTCGTAATGCATCCACATGACGTATTTCCCGGTCGAAGAGTTGTAGATGACTTTTGGTCGTTCGATTTTGCTCGAGGCAAGCTCGGAGGCGGAAGTGGTCTTGAGCGGATAGCTGACCCAAGCCCAATTCTTCAGGTCGGTAGAGGAATAGCAGACGACATGAGAGAAGTTGGCCGAATTGTTCAGCTTATCCTCGCCAATCCAGTAATAGGTGGAGCCGACTTTAATAATGCTTCCCCCGTGGGCTTGTATCGTTCCGCCCGTTGTATCGTACCATACCGGACCGTTCGTAATCGCAACGCTGGCCGCATTCGTTACCTTTGGCAGCGCCGTAACCGCTAAGGCTAACAGCAGCGCAACGCACGCCATAAGCTTGGATAACACGCGAATTTGACTCATCCTCCAACAGCCTCCGCTCCATATTGGTTTTCTTCCTTTCGGTTGCGCGAGAAACATGAAACCCGTTTCATCCCTCCCTTCAGCCGGTCAAGACGGATGACCGCATCCCGCCGACTCTAATATGTTTACAAGCGCTTTCACGGAATATGACTGGTTCATGCGGAGTGATTTTCGGGTCGAACGTTTGCGGAAAAAGGTCAAAATTTTACACGCTCGAAGCAAAAGTTGTCGCTCCGTGGGCTCCCGCATTCGATTACGATAGTGGAAAATCGCAAGGCAAGGGGCGAAAGGACATGTGGAAGACGGCAATTGACGGGGCAATCGCCACGATTACGAGCAATGTTGATAGATTCAAAGAGGCCTATCCTCATGTTGGAGAAGGCAGCCGTTATGCGTTAATAGGGAACAACGATTGGACCAACGGCTTTTGGAGCGGGCTGTTATGGCTCGGCTATGAATATTCGGGAGACGAGAGATTAAGAGAAGCGGCGAGGAGAACAACGGCAAGCTTCCGCCAGAGACTGAAGGACAACGTGGTGCTGGACCATCATGATATCGGCTTCCTGTACTCCTTATCCGCGAAGGCGGAATGGATCGTTGACGGAAGCGAGGCGGCGAAAGAGCTGGCGCTTGCGGCCGCGGACGTCATGATGAAGCGCTGGCGCAAGGCGGGAGCTTATTTTCAGGCTTGGGGACCGGAAGGCGATCCGGTGGAAGGCGGAAGAATTATAATCGATTGTCTGCTTAACTTGCCGCTTCTATATTGGGCGTCCGAGCAGACGGGCAATCCGGTCTATAAAGAAGCGGCCAAAGCCCAGGCGGAAAAAAGCAGACGGTATCTGGTAAGAGGCGACGACAGCTCTTATCATACGTTTTTCTTCGACCAAGAGACGGGTGAACCGGTTGGCGGCGCCACGCATCAAGGCTTCGGCAACGGTTCGACCTGGACGCGCGGACAGGCTTGGGGCATCTATGGTTTTGCGTTGTCCTATCGTTATACGCGCGATCCGTTGTTCCTCGAAACCTCGAAGCGGATGGCGGTCTATTTCCTTAAGCATCTGCCGGAGGACGGCGTGGCGTATTGGGACTTCCACCTGCCGGAGGAGCAGCCGAAGTATCGGGACAGCTCGGCCTCCGCGATTGCGGCAGCCGGCCTGCTGGAGTTATTGTCGCATTTGAATCCGCAGGATGCCGCGTTTGACGAATTGCGCGACGGGCTGCAGCGTTCGATGGAATCGCTGGTTTCCAACTATTCGACGGTTGGCGACAGGGAAGCGGAAGGTCTTTTGAAGCATGGCTCTTATCATGTGCGGGGCGGGCTGGCGCCGGATGATTTTATGATCTGGGGAGACTATTTCTATCTGGAGGCCTTGCTTCGGCTTGAGAGAGGAATCGGCGGCTATTGGCATGAGAGGAAACGGGTTCGGGACTAACCAATCCTTGGGGATGTTCCCTGTAAATCGATACTGCTACAATGAGGATATATCGTATGGGGAAAGAGGCGCGTGCGGCCATGACGAGATTAACCTACTACCGAAGAATCCAGTTGTCCTTTCTCTTGTTTATTATTTTTCCGATCCTCGCCGTTTCGGTTATTTCATATACGCTATTGAAGCAGAACATGATAGAGAAGTTTCAGATCAGCAACAACGGCATGCTGAACGTTATTGTCGGGGAGATCGACCGGACGATCGATGACGTGACCTTTGCCTCGCATTATATCGTAAACGATTCGGAGCTGCGGACATCCCTTAATCTGTTCGCGGATACAAGCAGGCTGAATACGTATACCGACTATACCCGTTTTATCCGGATAAAAGACAGCTTCTCCATGATTACATCCAAGCCGCTGAACAATAGCATTCATATGTATCTGGTCAACCGGGCGAACTTTATCCTGTCGCCGGATTCGGAGAATTTAGCGGCAATCAACAGCAAGCTTGTTCCGCTCCTCAAGAACGTAAATGCCTCGAAGCCGGTGGTTCTGCAATATCTTGGACTCCTTCATGACAGTGCGGATGATGCCGGCACGTATTATCTGGCGAGAGTGATAGGGGATGGAGGAGGCAAGCCTTACAGCGCCGTGCTGCTTGTCGGTATTGAGGCTGCTTATTTCGAAAAGCTGCTCGAGCGGGTCGAATTCGGGCAGATTGCATTGTTTGACGGGGCAGGCAAACCGATTGCGGGCAGCCCGGATGTTCGGCTTCAGCCAAGAGGCACCCCGGATTCCGTATTTCGGACGCAGCTAACGCTGGACAAAACCGACTGGAAGCTGGCTTACGAGACGTCCGAGGATTCGCTCTTTGGCCAAATCTCCCGCGCTTTTTACATCGGAATCGGACTAGTGCTGGTGTTTACGCTGCTGTTCTCGGTTATTTCGCTATTGTTCGCCAGAAGGCTGCATAGTCCGATTCAGAAGCTGCAGCGGGTTGCCCGCCAGTTCGCGCTCGGGAACCGCGATATGCGGCTTGAAGTAAAGGGCAGGGACGATATTGCGGAGCTTGGGCATTCCTTTAACGGAATGCTGGACGAGATAGAAGTACTGATTACGAATATCGAACAGGAGCAGGAGCAAAAGAGGGTCATGGAGCTGGAAGCCCTGTTTATGCAAATCCGGCCGCATTTTCTGATCAATACGCTTAATTCGATCAAATGCAGTCTTATTCTTAGCAAGGACCAAGTGCATAGCGGCATTGTCGACTCGTTAATGAATCTGCTGCGGGCCTATCTGAAGGTTAATACGCCATCCTCGCTGGAGGAAGAGTGCCGGCTGCTTGGTTATTACGTCGATATAATGAAGATCCGAAGCGAAATGCCGCTATCTATTGAAGCCCGCATCGAACCGGAGCTGAAGAGCTTGATTGTGCCCAAGCTGGTTCTTCAGCCTATAGTCGAGAATGCGATTGTACACGGTCTGGACGAGAAAGACTTGCTTCATATCGTTGTTCATGCTTACCGGGAGCAAGGCCGTATTTACGTGGCAATCGAAGACGATGGCTGCGGCATGGACGAGGAGCAGCTTGCCTGGCTGAACAGGCAATTAAACGCTTCCCCGGACATAGACACGGACGCGGAGGAGTATGTCCCTTACGAGCGGGTAGGACTGAGGAACGTCATTCAGCGTCTCAAGCTGACGTACGGCTCCGCGGAGATGAAGCTGAGCTCCAATGCCGCAGGCGGCATTACCGTTATTCTGGCCATTCCGATTCCAAGTCCGTCCGGACAGGAGGTATCCCATGTATAAAGTCATGCTGATTGATGATGATGTCCCGATGCTTAAAGTGCTGCAGCAGATGATTGAATGGGAGCAGCTTGATTTGCACGTGGCCGCAAGCACGTTCTCGAGCGTAAAGGCGCTGCATCTGTTCAAGGAGACGATGCCGGATATCGTCATTACGGATATCGGGCTGCCGAAGAAGAACGGAATCGAGCTGGCCGCCGAATTCGCGGAAATAAAACCGGGCGTGAGAATTATATTTCTGACCTGCCACGAGGAATTTCATTATGCCCAGCAGGCGGTCAAGCTGGATGCCGACGATTATTTGATCAAGGATCAATTGACGGCCGACCAGCTGGAGGAGAGTCTTCGCAAATCGGTTACCCGTATGAAGGGACGGAAGACGGAAGAAGTCCCGGATTCCGATGCCTATAGCATCGAGCTGCAAAAACGAGCGTTATTCCAGATGATTATGGACGGAGCGGATCTGGAGAAGACGCGGGCCTATGCTTCGCGCGCCCAAATCGAGTGGCCGTATGCGTGCTTTATGATGGGGATGATTCATCTTCGGTATTCGGATTTCGAACTGCTCTACAACCGGAGCAACATTCCGCTGATCCGGTACGCCATTTACAATATTGCCCTGGAAATTGCCCAGTCCTATAAAGAGATTACGCCGTTTATCGATCAGGATCATTTTATGGTGCTGTACAATTACCGTCCGAATCTGGCCGGGAATGATCAGGCTTACCTGCAATCGTATCTGGACGAGCTGCTTCGCCAGGTGGCCGCGTACCTTCGGATTACGCTGCAGATCGTTCTGGTCACCGACAAGCTTGTGCTGCAAGCGGCAGGCTCCGTCTATCAGCAGATCAGAAGCGGCAAGCCGGAGTTTTACCGGGCGGGCCGCGTGGCCGCGGCATCGTCTTCGCAGCTGCTCGGCCAGCTCTTCTACCCGGTGCCGCCGGACTTTAATTCGGCATTCCGCGGCGAGCTTGAGCGCGCCGTCCTCGAGAAGAATACCGGGGAGATGCGAGGCGTGCTGCTCCGTTTCGGGCAGGAGGCGGCAAGCCGCCGGATTGAGCCGGAGGAATGGACCGAGGCGCTTGTTCAGCTGCTTCGCGAAGCCGAAATCCTGTTCCCGCGGAGAAAAGCGGAAGAGGACGTCTACGCTTATATCGATGCGGCAAGAACGATGGAGGATGCGCTGGAGCTGGCCGTTGGCCGGCTGGAGCGACTTGCCCAAGATCAGCTTGGGCATGCCGGAGGCTCTGCCAAATCGCGGGAGCCGCGGCTTCAGGTCATCCAAGCCTTTATCGACAATCATCTGTCGGACAATATTACGTCCATTGATATCGCGCAGTACTTATATTTGAACCCAAGCTACTTCTCCCGTTATTTCAAACGGCTGACGGGGCTTAGCTTTACGGACTACGTGCATCAATACAAGATGAAGATTGCCGCCAATATGCTGAAGAGCTCCGGCCAGACGCTCGAGACGCTTGCCGTTGGGCTTGGTTATTCCGACCGCGCTTATTTCTCGAAGGTGTTCAAGAAGTACATCGGCTTCACCCCAAGCCAGTTCAAGCAAAAGCATCAGCTGGTCCGCAAATCATAATGCCGCAAACATGATATCAACGGAATGTTAAGTCATAGATTTCTCTCCAAGATGCCGCTCCTTACAGCGGCATTTTGCATGCCCGGGTCATGCCTGGTTTTTACGTTGCACGTATTACAGCATAATGCCGCCTATTGACCTAGTAACAACAATGATGTTGTATATTTTGCAGTATATTTCTCTCAAAACGGGCCTAAGAACTCCAATTCAGTCCAATATGCTGCATTTCGATCATCGTACGCCGCTGAAGTGCGCGATTTGAGCGTATTAGGGTGTAATTTATGCAATGTAGGTTGGGAGGGGCTGATAAGAGCAGTCCAGCCAATTCCCAAGCCCTTTCTTTACCCGGATAAGGCCGTGGCTCGAGCGCGGCTTTTTTTCGTTGCCGGTACCTCGCCGCTCCGCCTCAAAAAAGGTCAAAATCTTCCCTGTATCGGGTCAGAATACTTCGCTTACAAATCGGCTCGATCGCTTATTATGATCTCAACACAAGAGTTGAGGTGATGGTATGGAAGTCGTCAAACAAACGGCGGGCACCGGCCATGCGGCTGCAGCCAAGAAAAGATTTTGGACGCCGTCGCGCAGAGAGGCGCTGGTCGGCTGGTTATTCCTCATTCCCGAGATTGTCGGGATGCTGCTGTTAAACGTCTTTGCCTTAGGGTTCTCCTTATATTTGAGCTTCTCCAAATGGGACATGCTATCCGGCCTTCCCGGTATCGAATGGATCGGGCTTGGCAACTACAAGGAGCTGTTCCGTGATCCGGCCATCCTGGAGGCGCTGAAAAACAATCTGCTGTACACCGTCATGACGGTGCCGATTCCGATCGCGATTGCGCTGGTGCTGGCCGTTGTTATCAATAACAGCGTTTTTCTGAAAAGCTACTTCAAGGTTGTTTTCTTTATCCCGTACATCTCGTCGATCATCGCGATTGCCGCGGTATGGAGCGCTTTGCTGCATCCGTCCCTCGGTCCGATTAACCAGCTGCTGATGCAGCTTGGCATTGACGCTCCGCCGAAGTGGCTGGTTGATCCGAAGACCTCGCTGCTCTCCATCGCGATCATCGGCACATGGGCGAGCCTCGGCTACACGATTATTATTTATACCGCGGGTCTGACCAACATCTCGAATGAAATTTACGAAGCATCCGAGATTGACGGGGCGTCCCCGCTGAAGAAATTTTTCCGGATCACGGTGCCTCTGCTGCGTCCAACGACCTTTTTCCTTGCGATTACGATGCTGATCGGATCGTTTAAGGTATTTGACATCATCTCGTACCTGACGGAAGGCGGCCCTAACAATTCGTCTACCGTATTGGTCTACCGGATCTACGAAGAAGGCTTCCGCAACTATGATATGGGCTATGCCTCGGCGATCTCCTGGCTGCTCTTCGCCATAATCGGCATCATTACGGCGGCGACGTGGAAGCTTGGGAAGGATTAAGAAAGGGAGGGACTACCTGTGACAACAAAACTGTCAAAAAGCATTTTTACCGTCTTGCTCGGAGCATTCTCTCTGATGTTCCTGACCCCGCTGGTCTGGATGGTCTCGTCGGCCTTTAAGTTCGAGAAGGATGTCATGCGCTTCCCGATCCAGTGGATTCCGGAGAAAATAAACCTCGTCTACAACTTCAAATCCGTCTGGATGGGAAGAGTTCCGTTTTACGATTTCTACTGGAACTCCCTGAAGGTTGCCATCATCACAACGGTTATTACGCTGCTGATCTCCTCGATGTCGGCTTACGCGCTGACGAAGCTGCGCTTCCGTGGACGTCACATGATCTTTCTGGCGATGCTGTCCTTTATGATCATTCCCGATCAAGCGACGCTGATTCCTCGGTTTCTCATCATCCGCTGGCTGGGGCTGTACGATACGCATGCCGCGATTATTCTGATGAGCATGTTCTCGATCTACTTCACGTTCCTGCTGCGGCAGTTCATGTCCGATATCAGCGATGAATATTTGGAGGCGGCGCGCATCGACGGCGCGGGACATCTGCGGACGTTCTTCTCGATTATGATTCCGCTCTGCAGGCCCGTCTTGGCGACAGTGGCGATCATCAAGTTCATCTGGACCTGGAACGATTACCAGAACCCGCTTATTTTCCTCCTGAGCAAAAAGCTGTACACGATTCCGCTTGGCATTACGCTATTCCGGGATGATTACACGAATAACTATGCGATTATGATGATGGCGGCCTTGTCGGCGATTATCCCTCTTCTGGCTATCTTCATTATCATGCAGAAGCAGGTCATTAACGGGATTGCGCTAGGCGGCGTGAAAGGGTAAGGTAGTCAAAAAAGTACTCGTTACACCTCAAAATTATACACTTGGCAAAATGGGACGATCGTTATACTGGGTGTGTAGTCATTATAAAGTTCTAGGGGGAAGCAGAAATGAAACAAGCAAAACGCAAGTTTACGGCGGTAGCGGGCTTGCTGCTGGCCGGCACGGTTGCGCTCAGCGCATGCGGAGGCAATAACTCGGCGAATTCGGGCAGCGAAGGCTCATCCGGATCAGGCAAGTCGGAACCCGTAACGATCAAGTATTACAACTGGGATAACGAAGCCCAAGCGGTGGCAACCGACGCGATGCTGGACGAATTCATGACCAAGAATCCGGATATCAAGGTTGAGCATGTCGTTCTCGTCCCGGGTGATTCCGTTGAAATGCTGAAAAAGCTGGACTTCCTGATCTCCTCGGGCGAGGCGGTTGACGTTGTGGCGATGCCGAACCTTGGAGCTGTCTACGAGCGTGCGACAAGAGGTGCATTGGCACCGTTAAATGAATTTTATAAACAGGAAAATCTGGTGCCGGAAGACGAGTATTATGTGAATCCGAAGATTGACGACAACTACTACGGCATGCAGCTGACTTCAAGCTTCAACTACGTGCTGCTGAACAAGGATGCGCTCGATGAAGCGGGCCTGCCGGTTCCAACCTACGGCTGGACCTGGGATGACTACCGCGACTATGCCAAGAAGCTGACCAAAGGCGAAGGCGTGGACAAGCGCTACGGCACGTACTTCCATACCTGGGAGCTGTACATGAACGCACCGGCGCAGACGGTGATGAAGGATCCGTTCCGTTATGACGACGGATCGACGATTTTGTCCGATCCTTCCTATAAATACTTCTTCCAGCTCCGCAAGGATATGGAGAACGTCGACAAATCGGCCAAGCCTTACGCCGATGTGCTTGCGGCCAAGCTGAATTACCGGACGGAATTCTTTAACGAGCAGGCCGCGATGATTTTGACGGGAAGCTTTACGATTCCGGACGTAGGCAATCAGGAGCAATACCCGCATTCGTTCAAGACGGCATTTGCACCGGTACCGCTGCCTCCGAAAGGCGCCGAGCCTAAGAATTACGAAGGCGGCAAATATTTCACAAGCGGCAGCTCGGTTGTGATGGGCGAAAGCTCCAAGCATAAAGACGCTTCGTTTAAGCTGATGCGCTTTATGACAACCGCGGATTCCGAGAAGCGCACCGAATTCTCCGGCTGGAAAAAAGCGGACAACAAGGCGCTGCTGGACCGCATCATTGGCGGGAACAAAGATCTGTATGACGTAGATTCGCTGCAAAGCACGCTGTTTGGCGACAAAATCAAATACCTGGATGCTTCCAGCGTGATTACGGTATCGACATCCGAACTGACCAAGGTCATCGACGACGGCTTCAGCAAGTTTATGCTGAGCAACGAATCGATTGACGATGTGCAGAAGTGGATGGTTGACCAAGCAACGAAAATAATTAATGAGAAAGAAAACAAATAATCGCTCATAAGCTAACGGAAGAGAGCTTCGGAGACAACCTGCCGGTTGCTCCGGGGCTTTCTTCCGTTAGCGGGGCATGGGCAAATGGGAGGTACAAGGTGAGCCGTTTAACGTGGAAGGATCAGAGATATTGGCTGGATGGGGAGGAGTTCCGGATTTTGTCCGGGGCGATTCATTATTTCCGGGTTGTGCCGGAGTATTGGGAGGACAGGCTGCTGAAGCTGAAGGCGTGCGGTTTCAATACGGTGGAGACATACATTCCGTGGAACCTGCATGAGCCCCGGGAGGGAAGCTTCCGTTTCGACGGGATTGCGGATGTCGCCCGTTTTATAGAAACGGCGGGCCGGCTCGGGCTATACGTCATTGTCCGTCCCAGCCCTTACATATGCGCGGAGTGGGAGTTTGGCGGCCTGCCGGCCTGGCTGCTGAAATCGTCCATGGGCTTGCGCTGCATGGATAACGAATATCTGGAAAAAGTCGACCTCTACTATAACGAGCTCGTTCCGCGCCTGCTGCCGCTGCTGGATTCGCAGGGCGGTCCCGTCATTGCGATGCAGGTCGAGAATGAATACGGAAGCTACGGCAACGATACCGCTTATTTAGCTTACATAAAGAATGGCCTGATCCGGCGCGGAGTTGACTGCCTGCTGTTTACTTCGGACGGTCCCACGGACGAGATGCTGCTGGGCGGAACGGTTGACGGGCTTCACGCCACGGTTAACTTTGGCTCGCGCGCAGCCGAATCCTTCGGGAAATACCGGGAGTACCGGCAGGAAGAGCCGCTCATGGTCATGGAATATTGGCTTGGATGGTTCGACCATTGGAGAAAGCCGCATCATGTCCGGGATGCAGGGGATGTTGCGAGCGTATTGGACGAAATGCTGCAGCAAGGGGCCTCCGTCAATTTGTACATGTTCCATGGAGGGACGAACTTCGGCTATTACAACGGAGCCAACTACGGCGAGCATTATGAGCCAACGGTGACCAGCTACGATTACGATGCGCCTCTGACGGAATGGGGGGACGTAACCGACAAATACAAAGCCATTCGCGGCGTGCTCGAAAAGCATGGCATAACGGAAGGAGCTCCGTTCCCCGCTCCGATTCCGAAGAAAACGTACGGCAAGGTCGCTTTGACGCAGCGGGGGGAATTGCTGGATCAGCTCGGGCAGGTATCCGCCGAGCAAGTGCAGTCCGTCGGCATCCGGCCGATGGAGCATTTCGATCAGGCGTACGGTTTTATTTTGTACTCGACGCAGGTTAAAGGGCCAAGAACCAGACAAAAGCTGCATCTTCGCGAGGTGCGCGACCGGGCTCAGGTGTTTCTGGACGGCAAGCTGATTGGCGTTGCCGAGCGTTGGAATCCGCAGCCGATCGAGATCTCGGTTCCAAGAGAAGGGGCAAGACTGGATGTCCTGGTCGAAAATATGGGGCGCGTCAATTACGGGCCTTATCTGCGAGATCATAAAGGAATAACGGAGGGCATCCTGATCGATAACCAGTTCCAGTCGAACTGGACGGTTACCCTGCTGCCGCTTGAGTCCGAGCAACTCGCACGTGTTCACTATGAGTCGGTGGAAGTAACAGAGGTACGGCAGCCTGACGGGCGTCCTGCCTTCTATCGCGGATTTGTTGAGGTGGACGAGCCTGCGGATACGTTCCTGCGCTTCGACGGCTGGCAGAAGGGGATCGCCTGGATTAACGGCTTCCAGCTTGGCCGTTACTGGGAAGCCGGTCCGCAGCGTGCGTTATACGTGCCGGCTCCGCTGCTCCGCAAGGGAGGCAATGAAGTCATTCTGTTTGAACTGCACGGCGTACACGGGCTTCCCGAAGTGACGTTGACGGATATGCCTGACCTAGGCGACACGGCCGCCGTAGACGAGCAGGTGCTGAATTTCGTGCAGGAAGAGGAGTAGGATTTAAGGCGGATCGAAGACTATTCGATTCGCCTTTTTGACGTCATTTTGAAGTTTTTTACCATTATAGAATTTATAAGTTCCTAAGGCAGCGGAAGCTGAAATTCTATATGGCGATAAAACCACCCCCTATACGCGGTCGCTCATCTTCGAAAGACCTGGATAGAGGTATTCTCACAATTCCGCTATTCCATAAATCCGATTAATCCTATAAGATAAAATTAATTTAATTTTATCGCCTATATAGAAAAAGTCTATCGATAAGGTCGCGGAGGGATTATCCATGAATATTGAGAACATCGAAGCTTTTGTGTACGTCAATCATTACGGCAGTTTTAATAAAGCGGCGGAGGTGCTCTTCCTCTCCCAGCCATCCGTCACCGCCCGCATTCAGACGCTGGAGCGAGAACTCGATTGCCGGCTTTTTGACCGGCTCGGCAAGCAGATCATGCTGACCGAGAAGGGCAAGCAGTTCCTTCCTTACGCCCAGCAAATCCTTCAAACGATTCAGAAAGGCCGTCTCCATCTCCAGGAGAAAGGGGCACGCCCGCAGGAGCTTCGCATCGGAAGCACCGTGTCCGTCTCGAATTATCTGATTCCCGATTTGCTGCCGCGGCTGACCCGCTTATTCCCGCGTTTAACCTTCAAATTAACAACGGCGCCCTCGGATGACCTGGTCAAAAAACTGCTCGACCGGGAGATTGATATCGCTTTTGTTAGAAAGCTTGTTCATCCTTCCCTTCAGTCATTTTCCTACTATGAGGATCCTATCCGACTCTATGTCTATGAGGGGCATCCGTTTGCGGAAGAAGGCCGGGTATCGATCGACGAGATCCAGGATCAACCGCTTGTTTTCTTCGAATGCGGCTCGCTGGACTGGCTGCGCCTTCACCGCGTATTCGAGCATCTGGAGCAGCCTCCGCGCATCGTTTTCCATGCGGATAATTCGGAGACCGCCAAGAAGCTTGTGCTGCAGAAGGCAGGCATTTGCTTCCTGCCGGGCTTATGCGCCAGGGAGGAAGTAAGCAGAGGAAGGCTTATTCCGATTGAGATTGAAGAGACCAAAGGGATTTCCCTGCAGACGAACCTGATTGCGCTGACGGGAGAGAACGAGGAGTATATACAGGCACTGCTGCCCAAGGATAATTTGAGCTTTTACAGCATTTAGAACGGACCAATAGAATCAATCGATCGATAGAGAAAGTCTATTAGCGCGGGTAGGCGGATCGATGATACATTAATACCATCTTAATTCTTAGTAAGTTTATAGGAATTATTTAATTAGACATTTGAGGGGTGGAACTATGAGTGAATTGTTTAGGCAAGCGGGAATCGATGATGCGGAGCGTCTCCGTGAGGTGACGTATGAAGCCTATTCGCTCATTCGGGAGCTGAAGCTGAATTGGCCAGCGGCGAATGCCGGTCTGGATCAGATACGGGACAACATTACACAGAATGAATGTTACGTGCTGGAAGCAGACGGCGTTATTGTCGCAACGATTACCTTGTCGAGAAACGATGAGGTGAAGGCCATTACGGATCTGCCGTTTATCAAATGGTTTGCGGTCCATCCCGGCGAGCAGGGCAAAGGATACGGCGACAAGCTGCTGACCTGGGTCGAGAATACAATCATTCGAGATAAGGAAGGGGCGCCCGCGGTAACGCTCGGAACGGCCGAGAAGCATCCGTGGCTTCTGCCGATGTACCAGCGCAGAGGCTACGAAAGCATCCGCTCCTTCGATTCCGGCAACGGCGACGGAACGATGCATTTGCTCCGCAAGATTGTGAATCCGGAGCTGTTCGAGAAGGTCAGCCGGGAACAAACCGCGGCGAATTAATTCAATAATTATAATCGGGGGTTACTTATATGAAGAAAAAAGCACTAGTCGTTACAGCCGCATTATCGCTCATCCTGGTGGCGGCGGGCTGCGGCTCGAACAATAAATCGGATAACACGCAAGCGCAAAACGGCAATAAAACGGCTGCAAACGTATCGGCATCCGGCAATGCCGGCGGTGAAGCGAAGAAGGTTGTCATCGGCACGGGCACCGGATTCCCGCAAGTATGCTTTATCGACGAGAACGGGAAGCTGACGGGCTTTGACGTTGAGCTTATCAAAGAGATCGACAAGCGTCTGCCGCAATACGAATTCGATATTCAAACGATGGAATTCTCGAACCTGCTGCTCAGCCTGGAGACGAACAAGATTGATCTTGTTGCCCATGAAATGGAGAAAAATCCGGAGCGCGAAGCGAAATACCTGTTCAACAAAGAGCCATACGCTCACTGGAGAAATAAAATCGTTGTTCCTCAGGACAACAACACGATCCATTCCCTTGATGATCTGGCGGGCAAGAAGGTGCTGGTTGGCGCAACTAGCGCGCAAGCGCAAATTCTGGAGAACTACAACAAGGATCATGACAAGAAGATCAACATCGTCTACCAAAACGGCGCAGCTAACGATACGGTCAGCCAAATTACGACCGGCCGCGTAGACGCTACGTTGGCAGCCGACTTTACCTTGTCCTTGATCGATCCGCAAGCGAAGCTGAAGACAACGGGCGATAACCTGTCCGAAGCCGACATTCTGTTCGTGCTCCGCAAGAACGATCCGGCAGAACAAGAGCTGTCCGATGCGATTGACGTGGCTCTGAAGGAGCTTAAAGCAGACGGAACGCTCGGCAAATTGAGCACCGAATGGCTGGGCGGCGACTTTACGGCGGATAGCGGGAAATAGCAAGCGAAAGTGAATGAGTAATGAGAGGTGAGACCGCAAGATGGAGTATGGCTTCGATATTAATTATGTGTTCGATTTTATTCCCAAACTGCTGAGTACGCTGAATATTACCCTGCTCATCGTGGCAGGCGCTATCGGACTGGGGCTGCTTGTCGGTTTTCTCGTCGCTTTGCCCCGCCTTTACAACGTACCGGTGCTTCGGAATGTATCGATGGTGTATGTATCCTTCTTCCGGGGCACGCCGGTTCTCATTCAGCTGTTCCTGTTCTATTACGGCCTTCCGGAAATTTTGAAGCTGGCGTCGATCGACATTTCAAAGCTTCCCGTTCTTTATTTCGTTATTCTCACCTTCGGCCTAAACGTAGGCGCCTATGTATCGGAGACGATCCGGGCGGCCGTGCTCGCGGTTAACCGGGGGCAGGTGGAAGCGGCTTATGCCGTAGGCATGACCGGGTATCAGGCTTTTACCCGGATCGTGCTGCCGCAGGCGGTAGGGATTGCCGTTCCGGTATTCACCAATCTTGTCATTGCGATGCTGAAGGATACCTCGCTTGCTTTTACGCTGGGCGTTATGGAGATGACGGGCAAAGCTCAGACGCTTGGCTCGCTGTCCCAGCATTTTATCGAAACTTACATTGCGCTTGCCCTTATATATCTTGTTATGAGTATCGTATTGGAACGTCTTATGCTGCTCGCGGAGCGTCGGTTGTCCCGTCATCTGCGCAGGGATAGCAATGAGAAGAACAGGTTTTTCAGCAGAAAACGCAAACGCCTGTCTTTGGGCGGCCTAACCCGCGAGTTAAAGGAGGTGCCTCGTTATGAAGCTTGATCCGTCCTTTATATGGACCGCATTCCTGCAGCTATGGTCGGCTGTTCCTACTACGCTGCTCATTACTCTCGTATCCGTGTCCGCCGGATTCGTGATCGGCGTAATAACGGCGCTAGCCCGAATTTACCGGATTCCGGTATTGTCCCAGCTGTCGAGCGGTTACGTGACCTTTATCCGCGGGACGCCGATGCTGACGCATCTGCTCCTCATTTATTTCGGATTGCCGATGCTTGTGGACGGATTGTCGGCGCAGTTTGATCTCGGATGGAATTCCGCCAAAATCCCTATGATCGGCTTTGCTTACATTTCATTCTCGATTACGGCTGGCGCTTATTTGTCGGAGGTTGTCCGTTCCGGGCTATTGGCGGTGGACCGCGGGCAGATGGAAGCGGCTTGGTCGATTGGCATGACAACGCCGCAGGCGCTTCGCCGCATCGTATTTCCGCAAGCGCTGGCAGCAAGCCTGCCGAACCTGTCCAACTCGGTTATCGGGATGCTGCACGGTTCGACGCTTGCTTTTACCGTATCGGTTGTCGACTTGAACGCCAAAGCGCAGATCGTGGCTTCGACGAACTGGAAGTTCTTCGAATCGTACGTCGCCGCGGCTTTGATATTCTGGGGATTAACGATCCTGATTGAACGTTTTACCGGCCTTATCGAAAGAAGAATCCGCGTGTACAGCAAGGGAGGGGTAGCATGATTAAGCTTAGCGGTATCCATAAGTCGTTTGGACGCCACGAGGTCCTGAAAGGGATTGATCTCACCGTGAATAAGGGCGAGGTTGTGGCCATTCTGGGGCCAAGCGGCTCCGGCAAAACCACGCTGCTGCGCTGCATCAATTATTTGGAGAAGCCAAGCGAAGGAGAGATCCGGATCGGCGATTTCGCCCTTAACGTGAAGCATGCGGGGAAAAAGGACATTTATTCGCTGCGCCAGCGCTCGGCGATGGTGTTCCAGCAGTACAATCTGTTCAGCCATAAGACGGCGCTCGAGAATGTGATCGAGGGACTGATTGTGGTAAAGAAGCTCGGCAAGGAAGAAGCGCGTAAACGCGGCATCGAGCTGCTCGAGAAGGTAGGCCTCGGCGCCAAGCTGGATGCTTATCCGAGCCAGCTGTCAGGCGGCCAGCAGCAGCGCGTCGGCATCGCAAGAGCGCTTGCGCTTGAGCCTGAAGTGATCTTGTTTGACGAGCCGACATCGGCGCTGGACCCCGAGCTTGTGGGCGAGGTGCTGGCCGTAATCCGCCGGATTGCCAAGGAAGGCATCACGATGATTATCGTGACGCATGAGATGGGCTTTGCCCAGGATGTTGCGAATCATGTGGTATTTATGGACGGCGGGGTTATCGTCGAGGAAGGCCCTCCGGCCGAGCTGTTCGGCAATCCGCAGGAAGAGCGGACCAAGCAGTTCCTGAAGCGTTTTACGTCGGAGTACAGCTATTCGATCTAGCAGTCTGAGCGCATGCTTTCGATGCAAGAATCATCATGAACAGCCTGCCAGGGCTATTTATGTGACAATTCTTTTAAGGAGGATTAAACGGCATGTCCATTACAATAAGCATTTTGGATCAAAGCCCGGTCTACCCGGGCGAAACTTCAGCCGAAGCATTCGCTCATACGGTTGCGCTGGCGCAAAAAGCGGAGGAGCTTGGCTTCCGCCGCTTCTGGGTATCGGAGCATCACGATTCCGAGCATGTAGCGGGCTCTTCGCCGGAGGTTCTTATCTCGTATTTGCTCGCCCGCACCAATAAGATTCGGGTTGGCTCCGGCGGTATTATGCTGCAGCACTACAGCCCTTATAAGGTAGCGGAGAACTTCCATGTTCTTGCTTCCCTCGAACCCGGCCGCGTTGATCTTGGCGTAGGCCGCGCTCCCGGCGGACTTCCGCGCAGCACGCAGGCGCTTCAACGCAACCTCGTGAACCCGTTGTCGCTCACGGACAAAATCGTCGAGCTCCGCGGATACGTGGAGGGACGGACGGAGGAAGAAGGTCCGCTGGCGGGACTTAAGGCGACGCCGATTCCGGCTGTAGCGCCGGAGCTGCACGTGCTGGGTGCTTCCGCGGACAGCGCGGAGCTGGCTGCAAGTCTTGGCCTGCCTTACGTATTCTCCCTCTTCATCGGAGGTGACGAGCAAGCTGCCGTTGATTCGGTTCTTCAATATAAGCAGGCCTTTAATTATGAGCTGGGTGCTGCCCCGCAAGCGATTCTGGCATTGGCTGCAATCGTAGCGGATACGGATGAAGAAGCGGTGAGCCTGATCCCGCCGCAAAAGCTGGTGAAGGTGCATTTGGCCAGCGGCCGCAAGGTTACGCTTGGCACGATTGAGCAGGCAGAGGCTTACGGTCAGCAATCCGGCGAGGCATACACCATTGAGGAGAAAGTGCCGCTTATCGCGGCAGGCTCAAAGGAAACCGTTCGCGGAAAGCTGCTTGCCTTGCAGGAAGCGACCGGCGTAGACGAGTTTATTATCACAACGAATATTTCGCCGTTCGAGAAACGGATCCGCTCGTATGAGCTGCTTAGCGAGGCATTTGCCGAAGTAACGGCTTAAACATGGGAGGTGGGGTGGACGAATGAGCAACGATACGACAACCCGCAGCGCTGCCGCGTTGGCGGGCCAACTGACAGACATCCGCAGGGAGCTCCACCGCAATCCGGAGCTGTCCCACGAGGAGTTCGAAACGACAAGGCGAATCAAAAGCTGGCTTGAAGCCGCCGGTATCCGAATGGCTGATTATCCTCTAAAGACCGGGGTTATCGCCGAGATCGGAACGGGCTCACCGGTTATTGCGCTTCGCGCCGATATCGATGCCCTTCCCATCCAGGAAGAGACGGGACTGCCGTTCGCTTCGATTGTTCCGGGCAAAATGCATGCCTGCGGCCATGACTTTCATACGGCTGCCCTTGTCGGAGCCGCTTATTTATTGAAGGAACAGGAGCAGGAGCTGAAAGGCACGGTCCGGCTGATCTTCCAGCCAGCCGAGGAGAAGGCGAAAGGCGCGCGGCAGGTCATAGAAAGCGGTGCGCTGGAAGGCGTGCGGGCGATCTTCGGACTGCATAACAAGCCGGATCTGCCGGTTGGAACCATCGGCATTAAAGGCGGTCCGCTTATGGCGGCGGCCGACGGCTTTGTTGTTGAAGTCGCGGGACGCGGCTCGCATGCCGCCGTACCGGAAGCCGGCAATGACCCGGTTCTAACGGCTGCGCATATCGTTACCGCGCTGCAGTCGATTGTCAGCCGTAATGTAGGGGCGCTCGACAGCGCGGTGATCAGCGTTACGAAAGTGAATAGCGGTACGGCGTGGAATGTCATTCCGGAGAAGGCCGTGCTGGACGGCACGGTCCGTACTTTTGATCCGGCAGTCCGCCGCCGGGTCCGCCAGCGATTCGACCAGGTGGCAGCCGGCGTTGCCGCTGCCTTCGATACTACCGCCGTAGTCCGCTGGATTGAAGGTCCGCCTCCGGTTTACAACGATGAAGGATTAGCGGAGCTGGCATGGCGGGAAGCCGAGCGATTGAAGCTGCTTCCGGTTAGTCCGGTGCCTTCACTTGCCGGAGAAGATTTTGCGGCCTACCAGCAGCAGGTTCCGGGACTATTCGTCTTTGTAGGAACGGACGGGCCAAAAGAATGGCATCATCCGGCGTTTGATCTAGACGAACGCGCACTGCCTGTAGCGGCTGATTTCTTGGCCGGTACGGCCATTCGCGCAATATCACACTTTGCGGCCGAACCGCAAGATCCAAAGGAGGACTTCGAATGAGTGCCATTGCTATTCAAGCTTATTTGGACACGCATCTTCAATTGACCCGGGCAATCGCAGGGGTAGACGAAGCGCAGCTGAAATGGAAAGAAAACGAAGCGAAATGGAGCATTACCGAGGTTTTGTCCCATTTGGCCGATCATAATATCGTGGTATCCTTCCGCATCCGCGACATTCTTGCGGATACGAAGGCTCAGCTCCCCGCTTTTAATCAAGACCTGTGGGTGTCGGGCCAGCATTCCAATGACGGCAACGCTTCCGATATTTTGAACGTTTTCTGGGCGCTGCTGCAGTACAACGGTCTGCTGTTTGGCCGGTTGAGCGAGCAGGATCTGGATAAAACAGGCATCAACTTCAAAGGGGAAACGGTCCGCGTCCGCGACATTATTCAAGGCTTTACGAAGCATGTGCAGAACCATCTCGGTCAGATTGACCGGATTAAAGCGGCTTATCTGGCACAAGGACCTGCGGTTATTGTTACAAGAGCACAAGGAGGGAATGAGTAATGGCTAAGCGTAAACAATTAAAGCTGGGCGCAATGCTGCATGGCGTCGGCAGCAGCACTTCGCTGTGGAGACATCCGGAGGTACCGTCCGATGCCAGCGTAAATTTCGAGCTGTACAAATCATGGGTCGAGAAAGCCGAAGCGGGCAAGTTCGATCTGGCGTTTATCGCCGACGGTCTTTATATAAACGAAAAATCGATTCCGCATTTCCTGAACCGCTTCGAGCCCATTACCATCTTGAGCGCACTCGCCGCCGTCAGCAAGCATATCGGTCTTGTAGGCACTCTCTCGACTTCGTATAGCGAGCCGTTTACGGTTGCGCGCCAGTTCGGTTCGCTTGACGTAATCAGCGGCGGCCGCGCAGGCTGGAATATCGTCACTTCCCCGCTTGAAGGCTCCGCGCTCAACTACGGCAAGAAGGAGCATCCGGACCATGACAAGCGTTACCGGATCGCAACGGAATACTTGGAGGTCACGCGCGGCCTGTGGGATTCGTGGGAGGACGATGCGTTTGTCCGCGACAAAGAGTCCGGCGTCTTCTTTGACCCTGCCAAGCTGCATACGCTTAATCACGAAGGCGAGTTCTTCTCCGTAAAAGGTCCTCTTAACATTGCCCGCTCGAAGCAGGGCCAGCCGGTTATTTTCCAGGCGGGAGCTTCTGAAGTTGGCAAGGATTATGCGGCTAAGCATGCGGATGCGATCTTCACCGGCCATGAGACCGTTGAAGACGCGGTTTCGTTCTATCAGGACGTGAAGCGCCGCGCGGCCGCGTTTGGGCGCAACCCGGATAACGTTCTTGTCTTCCCGGGCATTGGCCCTGTTATCGGCAGCACGGAGGAAGAGGCGGAGCGCAAATACCAGGAGGTTGCGGATCTGGTATCGGCGGAGAATGCGCTTCTGTATCTCGGCCGGTTCTTTGAGCATCACGATTTCTCTCAATATGATCTGGATGCGCCGTTCCCCGACCTTGGCGACCTTGGCCGCAACAGCTTCCAGAGCAGTACGGACAAAATCAAAGCCAATGCGAAGGAGAAAGGTCTGACGCTCCGTCAAGTGGCTCTGCAGGTTGCGACTCCTCGTCCGGTCTTTATCGGAACGCCTGAGCAGGTAGCCGACCGCGTGCAGGAATGGTTCGAAGCCGGCGCTGCCGATGGCTTTATGGTTGGTTCTTCCGTGCCGCATGGCCTTGAGGATTTCATTGAGCATGTGGTTCCGATTCTGCAGGCACGCGGCTTGTTCCGCACCGAGTATGAAGGCGATACGCTCCGCGGCAATCTAGGCCTGCCGATTCCGGCTAACCGTTATACGAAAGCGGCTGAACACGTTTGAGACGCATGCTAGAATATTACACGAAAAATAATGACAAACAAGACCCTGAGAGGGTCTTGTTTGCTAGGAAAGTAACCGGTTGGTTAGAATAAGAACCTGGCAGGGTCTCGAACGTGCTTAGGTTAAGGTCCTTATAGGGCCTTAACCCCGAATCAAAGGGATGAGTTCATGGGATTCGCAGGCAAATGAAAAAGCAATCCCCAAGCCATCGGCTTTGGGGATTGCTTTTTTCATTTATTCCGTTGCCAGCACCGTGCAGCTTACGAGCTGCGCAGTACCGCCAACCGCGTACAGCGTGACCTTCTGGCAAGTCTGGTCCGGGAAGACCAGACTGGTCATAGCGGCGGAGCCGTCCGCGAGGAACAGCTCTACCGATGCTGCATCGGCCAGAATCCGAAGACGGAGACGGTCCGGGGCGGATCCCTGCAGTTTCATGTGCTGAGGCTTCGCAAACATGTCGGAGAAATCATGCGGTCCGGCATGCTCCCTTAGCAATGCAAGCTCCTTCTCCTCAGCCGAATAGGTAATGGTTGTGTACTGCTCTTCATTATGATGAAGGACGATACCTAACTCCCGAGCCTCGATCTGCTCCGCATCGAGACGAAGCTCGAAGGCATCCAGCTTGCAATCGATGATCTCCTTGCGGCCATCAGCGAGCAGCAAATCCTCTACTTCAGCAGCCACCCGGGAGAAATACGTTCCGATTTCTTCAACCGGATGCTGGACGATAACAAGCTCGCCGTTCTCTTCGAGGCGCTTTAAACCAAGTGTCCGAGCCGCCGTCATCGAACCTCTCCAGCCGTTTGACGGAACATGATTGGCGTAACGCCAGTTGCTCATCCAAGCGATATAGATCCGCCGGCCGTCTGCCTCCGGAATATCCGAGAAGCTGACGCCCGCATAGTTATCGCGGCCGAAGTCCAGCCAGCGAACCTCGCGATCATCCGGCGCAAACGCAGAACCGTCAAACTCGCCGACAAAATACTGCGTGCGCGAGCCCTCGTTATATTCCGGATTGTCGCCAACGCTAACGAGGAGCACCCATTTGCTCTCATCCGTTCCTTCAACCGTCAGAGGGAAGAGGTCCGGACATTCCCAAACGCCGCCATGAAAGCCAATGCCGTCCCCGAACTCGCTTTCATGCTCCCAGACCTTCAGGTCCGGCGAGGAGTAGAAGGAGATCGTCTGGCCGGCCGCCAGAACCATCATCCACTTGCCGCTGTCCTTGTGCCAGAATACTTTCGGGTCGCGGAAGTCGGGTTTATCCGCAACTCGCAGCACCGGATTGCCCTCGTGTTTTGTCCACGTTCTGCCGTTATCCCGGCTGTAGGCAAGACTCTGCGTCTGCACGGCAGGCTCGCCTTTTACCTCGAGATGACTCGTAAATACAGCTACCAGCCCGGGCTCATCCGGAAAAAATCCGGATGTATTATGCCAATCCACGACCGCGCTGCCCGAGAAAATCGTCCCGTTCTCATCGGGATAAAGAGCGATGTCCAGCTCCTCCCAATGGACGAGATCCTTGCTGACGGCATGACCCCAGTGCATGGGTCCCCAGGTCGAGCCATGAGGATGATATTGATAGAAGAGATGATATTCTTCATTAAAATAAACAAGTCCGTTAGGATCGTTAATCCAGTTCTGCTGCGGTGCAAAATGCCATAGAGGCCGATATGCGGTCTTCTTGATCGTTTCCAAATAAACGTCCACCTTTTATGATTTGATGTAGTTGTCGTAGCCGGCTTGCTTGATTTGCAGCCATTTATCCAGTCCCAGACGGTTCAACTCTTTCAGGTAATCCGCCCATTCCTCGTTAACCTTGCCCGTCTTCATCCACTCGGCGCGTTTCCGGTTCACGTAAGCGAACAGATCGGTTTCGATCGTGGACAGCTGTTTCTGATCTTCCAAAGAGAAGAAAATCTTCGGATAATTGTTCTCCGCCTTCATGTAAGGAACCAGCTTTTCCTTCATAATGTTCAGGCGCCAAGCCGCGTCGTCCGGCTTTGTCGTGTATTTGCCGTAATACTCGTCAAGGATGGCAAGCGGACCGCCGATATTGGTCTTCTGGCGAAGTTCTGCCGGCGCCGCACCTTCTAGCGGTAGATGCTCGAGCATGCCTTTTGCCTCATCGAATTTGAAAATGTTCTGCTGCGTTTCGTCGCCGTAAGTACCCCAGTTGTCCTGTACCGATTGAAGCGGCTCGTACAGCTGGTCAATCCATTTGGCCGTTAATTCCACGTTTTTGTTTGCGCTTGTAATGACCATGCGGCCGCGGTCAAAGCCGTAGTTGTTCGTGCGGGTAACATTTACTTCGCCGGAAGGGCCGGCCAGCGGCTGCATCAGATCATACTTGTCGTTGTTGCCCGTAATGTTCGCCTTGTCCCAAGTGAAGTACAAGCCGTAACGCTCATCCTGACCCTTCGCCAGGAAAGTATTGTAATCCTGTTCGAACGATTCCTCGTCGATCAAATCCAGCGCATAAAGCTCATGCAAGTAGTTGATGGCATCCTTATACCCGTCTTGATCGGCTGTAAAGACCACTTTGCCGTCATTGGTGACCACCGTATGATCGCCGTTATCGCCAAGACCAAAGGCGCCAAACAGGAAGTTCAGGTCCTCGTTGCCGTTGTTCATGACAACGCTGAGGGGGATCTCGTCGGCTTGGCCGTTGCCGTTCGGGTCATCCTTCTTGAAGGCAAGCAGGACGTTTTTCAATTCCTCGGTTGTAGTAGGCATCTTGAGGCCAAGCTTGTTCAGCCACTCCATGTTAATCCACGGAATATCGTTGACGGAGTGAATGCTTTCTTTGCCCGCCCCAAGCTCCTCGATCCACGGGAAGCTGTAAATATGGCCGTCCGGCGCAGTCATCATTGCTTTGTACTCCGGCGCTTCCTCAAGCACCTTCTGCAGATTCGGCATGTATTTCGTTATGATGTCTTCAAGCGGAATGATCGTTTTGTCCGTTCCAAGCTTGAGCAGATCATAGTCGGAATAAGCCGCATCGAGAATGGCGTCCGGCAGATCGCCGCTTGCTACGGCGAGATTTCTTTTCTCCACGAAGGAGTCCGAGGTGAAGTTCTTCCAATTGACGTGAACGCCGGTTTTCTCCTCAAGCCGCTTGTAGATTAGCTTCTGGTTCGGGTCGGTCGGGGCAAGCGGCGAGCTTTGGGTCATGAAGTTGAGCGTAACCTTTTCCTGAAGCGGGAACGACACGTTAGTCAGGTCATAACTTTTGGAAGCGGCCGAGCCTTTGTCGCCCCCTCCGCTGCAGCCTGCGATCATGGATACGGATAAAGCTAAAGCGGTTGCGGAATAAATCGTTTTTCTCATGAGATGATTCCCCCGTATAAGTTTATTTGATGGAGCCTACCATAACGCCTTTCTCGAAGTACTTCTGGAAGAACGGATACATGACGATAAGCGGCAAACTGGACACTACAATCGATGAATATTTAATCATCTCCGACAGCTTCTTCAGTTCGGCTTGGGCCAAAATATCCGAAATCATGCCGGGATCAACCTGGTTCTGGATCAGAATCGACCGCAGAACAAGCTGCAGCGGGAACAGACGGCTGTTGTCGAGATAAATCATGGCGTCGAAATACGAATTCCATTGCCCGACAAACGCATACAACGCTAGGACAAAGATAATGGGCTTGGACAGCGGCAGGATGATTTGGAAAAAGAGCCGTTGATCCGTGGCGCCGTCTATCTGAGCGGCCTGATTCAGTTCCTTTGGAATGCCGGCAAAATAAGTTCTCGCCAAAATGATGTTGTACACGCTTACCGCGCCGGGCAGAATAATCGCCCAGATCGTATTGAGCATATTGAGGTCTTTGACAACCAGATAGGTCGGAATCAGACCGCCGCTGATAAACATCGTGATCAGGAAAAACACCATAAACAGTCTTTTGCCAACAAAGCCTTCGAGGCTAAGCGGATACGCGGCGAAGACCGATACGACAACGGTTGCCAGCGCAAAACCCGCGGAATACAAAATTGCGTTAAAGAAGCCTCTTAACATGGCCGAATTGCCTAATATTTTCTCGTACCCGGTAACGCTCCAGTCCGAGGCGCTAAGCGACAGCCCCTTCGTCAGAAGCACGTTTGGGTTCAGGAAGGAGGCAAGAAGCACGTAAAGAAGCGGAAAGAGAACGAGAAGCGCGAGCAGGGCAAGCAGCACATAGGTGATAACGAGCAGAACGCGGTCTCTTCGGGAAATATGAATGTCCATTGAATCCTCCTTAAAAGAATCGTCACGCCAACAGCCGGATGGCTGTTCGTGATGATTCTTGCGTCGAAAGCACTAGCTTAAAGAATCGTCACGCCAACAGCCGGATGGCTGTTCGTGATGATACTTGCGTCGAAAGCACGAACTTTAATAGAGTCCTTCTCCTTCGTTCAGCCGCTTCACGACGGCGTTTACGAGGACGAGAAGAATGATGTTGATAATGGAATTAAACAAGCCGATGGCGGTCGAGTAAGCATAATCGCCGGACTGAAGGCCAACCTTGTACACGTAAGTCGCGATAATCTCCGAAGTTGGCGTATTCATAGCGGTCTGCATCAGAAAAGCCTTCTCGTAGCCGATCGACATAATGCCGCCGGCAGCCAGAATGAACAGGACCGCCATAACCGGCTTCAGCGTTGGCAGGTCGATATGCCAGATGCGCCGCAGAAGCGACGCGCCGTCAACGGTTGCCGCGTCATGAAGCTGCGGATCCACATTGGAGAGGGCGGCGACATAAATGATCGAAGCCCAGCCGGCTCCCTGCCAGATGCCCGATAAAATATAAACCGAGCGGAAGTAAGCGGGATCGGACATAAACGAAATGGGCTTATCCGTAAACATGGTGACAAGCGAGTTGACCAGCCCCGTCGGCGACAGGAAAACAAACAGCATCCCGGTAAGAACCACGACGGAGATAAAGTTGGGCGCGTACAGGATCAGCTGTATATTTTTTTTAATCCTGGGCCCTCTGATCTGGTTGAGCATCAGCGCCAGTACGATCGGTACCGGGAAGCCAAGCAGCAAGCCGTAAACGCTGAGCTTCAGCGTATTCATAAAGATATCGTAGAAGTTCGGCGATGACAGGAACCGGTCGAAGTTCTCGAAGCCGACCCATTCGCTCGCCATAATTCCTTTCAGCGGGCTGAAGTTTTTGAAGGCGATGATGGAGCCGTACATCGGAACATACTTGAATATGACGGTCAGCACGACGGCCGGCAGCAGGAAGAGATAAAGCGTGTAGTTTCTGAACACGTAATAAATCCAGCTTGGCTTTTGTTTTCTGCTAATGGATGTGCTTGCCAATGTTAATCCCCCCTAAGAGTGCGCTTTCATATGGAGCTCGGAAAAAGCGGCTTGAATCCGTTTTCCCGATTTCAGGGTAAGTATATGTCAACCGGATGACATATGTCAACCGGTTTCATATTTGTTTATTTTGTGGTTTAATCAAATAGGCATTAAGCTTATAATAGGTTCCATAAAGCGGTAAGACAGGAATGAGGTGAGGCATGTGAACCCGAAAATAAGCGATGTGGCGGAGAAAGCCGGCGTATCCAAAACGACCGTGTCGCGGGTGCTCAACAATCGCGGCTATATCAGCCAGGAGACGAAGGACGCCGTTTACGGCGCGATGAAGGAGCTGAACTATGTTCCCAACGATGTCGCGCGGTCGTTATTTAATAAAAAAACGAATCTAATCGGGCTTATTCTCCCGACGGTGAACAACCCGTTCTTCAGCGAGCTGGCCTTCTACATCGAGAGCATTTGCGCGGAGAAAGGATATAAAGTCTTGCTCTGCAACAGCACCCATAGCAGGGAGAACGAGGAGCGGTACCTCGACATGCTGCTGCGCAATCAGGTGGACGGCATTATCGTCTGTTCGTACAACCGGGGGTTTCACCATTACAATCACGGCAAAATGGCGGTTGTCGCAATCGACCATTACTTGGCTCCTTCCATACCGGTGGTTGGTTCGGATAACTATAACGGCGGCAAGCTGGCAACAGAGCTGCTGATCGCGAAGGGCTGCCAAAATATTGTCCATATTAACGGGCCAAGCGAGCTGGCGACTCCGGCGAATTTGCGGCGGAAAGCTTATGAAGACGTGATCAGGGAGAACGGCCGCGAGCCAATCGTGTACGAGAACCGCCAGTCGTTTGAACAGAAGGGGTATTCGAATCTGTTCGATCGGATCTTTGCGGAGCATCCCGAAGTGGATGGCGTATTCGCCAGCGACGATCTGATCGCGTCAACGTTTATCCAATACGTGAAGAAAAAGGGACTCCGTATTCCGGAGGATATCAAGATTATCGGCTATGACGGGTCGGAGACGGTACAAGCTTTCCTGCCGGAGCTGTCGACCATTCAACAGCCAATCAAAGGCATTGCTCAAGAATGCGTCCGGATCCTGTCGGAGCAGATTGACGGCGAAGCCGATCATGAGGCGGAAGAGATTTATTTGCCGGTTCAGCTGATGGAGAGGGAAACCACCTAGAACGTGGTTTCTTTTTTGGGGGCTGTGTCAACCGGTTATCATACTAAGGGGAGAGATTTATTATGGCGGGGAATGTCGTTTGTATTGGGGAGCTGTTGATTGATTTTATCTGCACCGAAATCGATGTGGACCTGGCGCAAGGCGAACGGTTTGTGAAAAAAGCCGGAGGTGCGCCTGCGAATGTCAGCGCGGCAATCGCCCGGCTGGGCGGCAGCTCGGCTTTTGCGGGCAAGGTCGGAAAGGATCCGTTCGGCTATTTCTTAAAGCGGACATTGGAGGAAGAAAAGGTCGATACCTCGATGCTGATGCTGGATGCGCAATTGCCAACAACGCTAGCCTTCGTATCGCTCGATGCAAGCGGAGAGCGGGATTTCGTGTTTAACCGGGGAGCTGACCGTCTCGTTGAGCCGGAAGAGATTGACGTGGATCGCCTCCTGGCGGCGGCAGTGCTTCATTTTGGCTCGGCTACGGCTCTGCTGGAAAATCCGTTCCGCTCGACCTATACAACGCTGCTGCAGGACACTTCGGAGAACGGAAAGCCGTTTATCTCGTTTGATCCGAATTACCGCAAGGATTTGTGGGCGGACCGGCTGCACGAATTCACCAAGCTTGCGCGGGACGGCGCGTCGCATGCCGATCTCGTCAAAGTAAGCGAGGAGGAGCTGCAGCTGATGACCGGCGAGCCGGACCGCACGGAAGCCGTCCGGCTGCTGCATGGGCTGGGGGCCAAGCGGGTTTGCGTGACGCTGGGCAGGAACGGGACATTGGTATCCGACGGCAAAGCTTTGTCGCAGGTGCCGAGCATAGCGGTGAAGTCCGTTGATTCAACCGGGGCGGGTGATGCTTTTGTGGGGGCTTTGCTGTGGCAGATCAGCATGCTGGAGGAGCCCAAGGAAATGTCGTTCCGGCAGCTTTTGTCTTTCGTGGAATTCGCCAATAAAGTCGGGGCGATCACCTGTACGAAGATGGGGGCCATTGCAGCCCTGCCGACCCTGGACGAAGTACATTCATACCCGGCATAAAACAAGGGAGGCAGCGTCGGTTCGGGTAACCGCGTGCCTCCCTTGTTGCAAATAGATTAGTGATATGCCGGCGTCTCGATGCCGCATGGTCCGCCGTCCGGATTCGCTTCCAGCGAGAGCTCGGTGCCGTCCGCCTTGTAGAGCGGGTTATACCAATGCGAGATGGACATCGCGCTGCTGTTCGCGTAATGGGAAATAAACGCGCGGCGGAAACCGTCCTTTGTTTTGTTCCGGTAGGAGCCGTGAATCAGGTTGCCGTTGAAGAACAGGATATCGCCTGGCTCCATGATGGCGGCAACGGGCTTCTCCTCTTTTGGCGGCTTTACGTAATGATTCGTGAACGATTCGTTTGAATCCGATTCTTCCGGGCATACGATTTCATACGTATTTGTCTTCGGAACAAGCAGCATGCAGCCGTTTTCTTCGTCGCAGCGGTCGATAGCCGCCCATGCCGCAATACAGTTGCCCGGCTCCACCTTCAGATAGAAATTATCCTGATGCAGCGCTTGACCGCGCGAGCCCGGAGGCTTGTAATAGAACATGCTTTGCGCAGCCAAAGCCTCTTCTCCGTACAGATCGTGCATAATGTCAAGAACAACCGGATGCAGCATGTAATGCTTGCTCAGATCGTTGTAACGGTGAGGGTGCATCACCCGCGGATAGCGGCGAAGCGGATCCTCCTGCTCTCCGTCCAGGACCGGCTCGAAGTAGCCGGGAATGGGGGTAAGGCTGATTTTATCGAACTCGGCCCGGATTTCCTCGATCTCTTCCTTGCTCCATACCCCTTTTACGATTACGTATCCTTCCGTCTCGAACTGCTTCATCTGCTCCTCGGTAAGCACTTTAAGCGACTGGTTCATTTGTATTGCCCCTCTCCTTGTTGTTTGCTGCTTCTTGTCTCTAATTGTAGGGCGTTAAGGGAAAAGGGAGAAGTCGCGATTATGCTCAATACTGCATGGATTCTGCTATTATGCTGGACGAATGGAATGTGGCGCGGTACCCTTAGGATAAGGAATCGGAGCGGGGTGGAAATGATGGAGAAGGAATCGAAGAACGGCGTCGTGACGGGACATTTTCTGGAGAACGAGTCCTATTGCATGGTACGGCCTGCCGGAAGAGAGGACTGGCTGCTCGTCTATACGCTGGAGGGTCAGGGATTTTTCCGGACGCCGGCGGGAGAAAAATTATGCAAGGCAGGGGAATTGGTACTGCTCCGCAAAAGGATTCCTCATACGTATGGAACCTTAAAAGGAGATACGTGGAACTTTCTGTGGGTGCATTTCAACCGGCTCCCGGAGCTGTCCCTGCTGCCGGATGAAGAGGTGCTGCTCTGTCCGCTGCCCTCCAGCGAGCTGCAGCGAAGGGTGCTCCGCATCTTCCGGTCGCTGCTGCATGACTCGAGGGCGCAGCGCGGATTCTGGGAGGAGCTATGCGATAATCAGCTGAGTGCTTTAATTCTGCTGATGGCCGGACAGCTTGCGGACAAGCTGGATTACCGCGTCAGCCAGGTGATGCGGATTTTATCCGCGCAGATGCAGGAGCCGTTATCCGTTAACGAGCTGGCCGCACGGGTAGGATTGTCCGCTTCGCGGCTGTCCCATCTTTTCAAATCCGAGACCGGCCGCTCCATTGTGGACACGCTAAACAATATGCGTCTCGAACAGGCGGTTCTGCTTATGCTGCAGGCTGGCCGGACGGCCGGGGAAGCAGCCTTTGACGTCGGCTTCCAGAGCTATAACCATTTTGCCGCCTTGTTCCGCAGGCGGTATGGCTGCGGTCCGGCGGAGTACAAGCGCAAGGCGGAATCTATACCCGAGCCTTGAATTGGCTTGGCGTCAGGCCGACGAATTTCTTGAACTGCCGCATGAAGTGCGTCTCATGCTCGTACCCGCAGCTTGTCGCGATAGCGGTTACGGAGAGCGTGCTGTTCTTGAGCAGGTATTTGGCGAGCTCCAGCCTGCCGTTAATCATATCGGTAACGACGGAGCAGCCGAAAATATCCTTATAGAGATGCTGGAAGTAGGACTTGCTCAGATGCACGCGGTCAGCCAGCATCTCTACCGTGACATGGCTTTGCGGCGAGTTATACAGCTCGTCCCGCAGCTCCGAGAACTGCCGGATATATCGCCCCGGCCGCTCGGGATGCTGGGATAGCTCATGCAGATTGCTCAGCTTCATCAGAAGCGCCCGAATATCCGTATCCAGAATGTGATCCCTCAAATGCCCGCCTTGCTTCTGAACCCGATGGAGCTCCATAATGCTTCTCGAGATGAGCATGGGATCAACGGCGGGGACAGGAGTATCCAGCGGAAAGTTTAGTTCGGCAAGCAAACCCTTCAGCTCTTCCCCCCGGCAATGAAACCAGTCGTTTACGAACGGCAGCTCAAACTGCGCATAGGAATGCGGCGTATCCGGCTGGAACAGGATAAACGAATCGCTGTCCACCAGAATACGCAAGCCACGTATGATCACCTCGGACTTCTTCTTGAACAAAACAAACGCGTAATCCCCCGAACCATTCGGCCGGATAATCGAAATCCCGTGAGGATGGACAAACCGGTAGCCGCAGCTGTCTAATCGGATGATCGTCAGCAGCTCCTTTCTTCAAAAAAGCACGATAGGTCAGTTTTTTCTCATTATAGTGAATTGTAGGCGCTTTCTCAATCCCATACAATCTTTCTTATAGAGTTATTTATTATCGTCCTATGCGCGGGTGGGAGCTGAAGAAAGCATGACAATCACAGAATCCGTCAGTAAAAGGGAACGGGACGGCTGCAAGGGCTGTTCGGCCGATGTCAGAGTGACGGACGAGCAGATTCAGCGCCTGATCTCCAAGATCAAATCCGATGCCTGCGTAACGGACGAGCTGTACGCGAAGCGGCTCGCCGCATGCGAAGGCTGCGCAAGCATGGCGTACGATACGACCTGCATGCATTGCGGCTGTCTCGTACGGGTGCGAGCAAAGCTAAAGGATAAAGGATGCCCGCATCCGCAGCAGGCGGTCCGGGCGTTATGGGAAGCAAACCACTAACGGCTGTTTGTGCAATTATTCTTTTTGGGAGGCGTTATTGAATGAACAAAGCGGTAGTCCATGCAGACTGGTCAATCGGCACGATTAACAAGAACATCTATGGCCATTTCGCCGAGCATCTTGGCAGATGCATTTATGAAGGCTTGTGGGTAGGGGAAGATTCCGAAATTCCGAATACGGACGGCATCCGCAACGACGTTATCGAAGCGCTGCGCAAGCTGAAGGTGCCGGTTCTGCGCTGGCCGGGCGGCTGTTTTGCCGATGAGTATCACTGGAAAGACGGCATTGGTCCCCGCGAGACGCGCAAGAGAATGGTCAATACCCACTGGGGCGGCGTAGTGGAAAATAACCATTTCGGCACGCACGAATTCTTCCGCTTATGCGAGCTGATTGGCGCCGAGCCTTATATCTGCGGCAACGTGGGCAGCGGCTCGATTCAGGAAATGTCCGAATGGATGGAGTACATGACGTTCGACGGCGATTCCCCGATGGCGAATCTGCGCCGCCAGAACGGCAGGGAAGAGCCTTGGAAGCTGAAGTATTTTGGCGTGGGCAACGAGAACTGGGGCTGCGGCGGCGAGATGCTTCCGGAGCATTACGCGGATCTGTACCGCAACTTCCAGACTTACGTCCGTCAATACGGCGATAACAAGCTGTACAAAATCGCCGGCGGCGCAAGCTCCGACGATTACCGCTGGACCGACGTGCTGATGAACAAAGCGGAGCGCTTCATGAGCGGTCTGAGCCTGCATCACTACACGGTTCCGGGCGTATGGGCCGACAAAGGCTCCGCCACGGAATTCGACGAGAACGACTGGTTCGTGACCATGAAGAAAGCCGAATACATGGACGAGCTGCTTACCCGTCACAGCACGGTCATGGACCGCTACGACCCGAACAAACGCGTTGGCTTGATCGTTGACGAGTGGGGCACTTGGTTCAACGTGGAGCCGGGCACCAATCCGGGCTTCCTGTACCAGCAAAACACGATGCGCGACGCGCTGGTTGCGGCGATCAACCTGCATATTTTCCATAAGCATTGCGAGCGCGTACAGATGACCAACATTGCCCAAATGGTTAACGTTCTGCAAGCGGTTGTTCTGACTGAGGGCGACAAAATCCTGCTTACGCCTACTTACCATGTGCTTGAAATGTACAATGTCCATCAGGATGCCGAAGCGCTGGCGATTCATGGCCAATTCGGCAAAGTGAATGCCGACGGCAAAGAGCTGGACCAAGTTGGCGTTACCGCGTCCAAGAAGGATGGCGTCATCCATGTCAGCCTGTACAACCTGCACCCGTCCGAGCAATCGGAGATCAGCCTTGAGCTCCGCGGCGCCGAAGGCAGCTTCAACTGCACGGGCAAGCTGCTTGCAGCGGATGCGATTCAAGCGCATAACACCTTCGAGGAACCGTCGAAGGTGAGCGTAAAGCCATTCTATGAAGCGAAGATCGAGGACGGCAAATTGAGCCTTAATCTGCCTGCCGCATCGGTAGTTACGCTGCGTCTGGAGCAATAAAAGATCAGAGCCGGTAAGTCCCTTTTGCGGGGCTTATCGGCTTTGTTTTTGTTGGATCACAGAGGGGCGAGGCTTAACGCTTCCTATGTTGGATTCCCTCCAGTGTTTCCATTACATGTACCATGGTTTCTACACTGGATTCATCCCGTGTTTACTCCATTTAGGGGTTACTTGGCAGAGGGGAGCTCATTATGGTGCATTTAACCCAGCATAGATAGGGAACAAGCAGCGAACATCGATCAAACCAGGCGTTTGCGGAAGCTTAAGGCAGTAGAATTAGCCGACGTTGAACAGGTTAAGGTCCATTAGGGACCTTAACGTCCGGAACAAGTAACGTCGGGTGATTGAAGGAGCATAAGACCCAGGCGGGCTCTTATTTACCAGTGCGAGTGTCGAAACTGGCCTGTTACAGGTGCCCGAAAATGAAATAAGACCCCCATAGGGTCTTATTCCTCAACCTCTTCGGCTATCCTTTCAAATTGCTGCCCGTCGTAATCGCACGGTCCTTGAAGTTCTCGACCGAGGCGCTTTTTTCGTAGAAATGCGGGACGTTGTCCCGAATGCCCTGCCGAGTATAGAACGGATCGTCGGCAGCCAGCGGGAAAGTAACCTTTTCCCCGGTGGTGGCGGATTTGTAAATGCCTACAATCAGCTCCAGCGTCGCGCGGCCGCTATGGCCGTCAATTAACAACGATTCCCCGCGCTCGATCGCGGACAACACATTATCGATCTGCCCGGCATGCCCCTCATAGGCAACCTCCGGAAGGCTGTCGTAATAGGCCTGGATCTCGGCAGAAAGGGCCGTATTTGGAGTCGGGAAGCCGTTATCCATCGAGCTGGATGCAACAAGCTTCCATGGCGCGGAGATACGCGCGGCTTTGCCTTGGAAAATAAGCTGCTGCTCCTCGCCGTGGTGGACGACGGAGCTCGTAATTTGGCCAAGGCCGCCGCCGGCGAACTTCAGCATCGCAATCGACAGATCCTCCACCTCCGCATTATCATGCGAGGTATTGCTCATGAACGCCTGCAGCTCGGTTGGCCGGCCCATCATCCAGAGCAGCGCGTCGATATGGTGAACCGCATGGTTCAGCGTGCAGCCGCCGCCTTCCTTCTCCCATGTGCCGCGCCACCAGAGGTCATAGTAGCAATGGCCGCGCCACCAGAAGGAATCGACCTGCGAGTGGACAACCGGGCCGATCAACCCGCTGTCGAGCACTCCCTTAAGCTTCATCATTGGCGTGCGGAAGCGGTTCTGGGCTACGATCGATAAGAGCTTACCGCTTTCCTCCGCGGCCCGGTTCATCGCGTCGCACTCTTCGAGCGAGGAGGCCATCGGCTTTTCGACCAGCACATGCTTGCCCGCGCGGAGGAAGTCGACCGCAATCTCGGCATGCGTGTAAGGCGGCGTGCAGACGGAGACCAGATCGATGTCCTGGCCGAGGAGCTCCTTGTAATCGCTGTACGCCTTCGCCTCCGTAAGTCCGCATTGGGCAATGCGGCTCTCGGCTTTGTCTGCGTAAATATCCGTGACCGCAACAATCTTGCATCTGTCCGAAAACTTCTGATAGGCGTCGATATGGGCTCTACTGATAGCCCCGGATCCAATAATGGCGATTTTCAGCATTTTATCATCTCTCCTATTCCATGCGAACCGCAAGATTTTGGGCTAATACGCTAAGCTCGGCAACCTTGAAGGCATGTTCCTGGGTCATGGCGTTTTCCGTACGGTGGATGCAGTCAAGAATAAGCTGGCCGAAGAAGGGATAGCCAACTTGCCCTCTTACCGAAAAATGAAACTCTCCCTCATGGTTGGCCATATAAACCTGATCGCCTTCGGGATTCTTGGCAAGATCGACGTATTTGCGCACTTCAATGTAACCGTCGGTGCCAAGAATAAGCGTCCGGCCGTCTCCCCACGTGCTCAGCCCGTTAGGGGTCAGCCAGTCCACCCGGAAGTATGCCGCAGCGCCGTTGTCGCCCGTCAGCATCACGTCGCCATAGTCTTCCAGCTCCGGATAGTCCTTGTGATGGTAGTTGGCGATCCGGGACTGCACGACCTGCGCATCCTTTGCTCCCGTATAAGACAGAAACTGCTCGATTTGATGGCTGCCGATATCGCAAATAATGCCGCCGTACTTCTCCCGCTCGAAGAACCATTTCGGTCTGGCCTTCGCATTCGTGCGATGAGGTCCCCAGCCCATGACCTGCACAACCCGTCCGATCGCTCCTTGCTCGATTAATTGGCCAGCGAATAAGGCTCCTTCGTTATGAAGCCTTTCTCCGTAATAGACCATATATTTGCGCCCGGTCTCGGCAGATACCCGTTTGGCGTCTTCCAGCTGCTCCAAGGTGGTCAAGGGCGCCTTGTCCGTAAAATAATCCTTGCCCGCCTGCATGACCCGAAGGCCAAGCGCGCAGCGTTCGGAAGTTATGGCCGCCGAAGCAACGAGCTGTATGCGGGAATCCGCGAAAATCTCCTCTTCCGAAGCGGCTGCTTTTACATGCGGATACCGCTCCACGAATCTGGCAACCTTCTCCGGGTCCGGATCGTACACGTATGCAAGCTCGCCGCCTGCTTCGATCAATCCGTTGCACATGCCGTAGACATGCCCGTGATCCAGCGCGATTGCCGCAAATTGAAATTCCCCGGGCGCAACAACAGGATTTGGTTTTCCCTGCGGCGCATAGTTCATGCCGTCTGATTTACTCAAGCCAGTCACATCTCCTTAAGTGGAATTGCTTCTAGAATATATGGAAAATGAGATGCTTTGTCGTTTGATTTTGCGGTAAAATGTTTATATCTTGCGGTTATCTTGAAAGGGCGGGAGAACGGATGGTTCAGGCAAAAAGATGGTTCGAATACGAGTACCGCAGAACGTCGAGAGACTACTTCCGCGAGGTGTTCCATGCCCACTCCCAGATGGAGCTTACGTATGTCCATGAGGGCCGCGGGCTGCTCATTATTGACGGGGTATCCTATTCGATTGAGCCTAATGTGCTGCTTGTGTTTCCGCCGTTCCAGATGCACCGCATTCAGATTCAGGTGACGGAGAAGGAGCCATTTATCCGCAGCGTGCTGCTGTTCGAGCCGGCGATGCTGCACGGTTATCTGAACGATTTTCCAAGTTTAAAAAGCTTCTTCCAACGGCTGATGCTGCAGCAGGCGAATGTCCATCCGGTGAATGCAATGCCGGAGAACGAGCCGTTTGCGGCTTTGCTCAGGCAGTTCAGCGTAACGATGGGCGGCAAGAGAGAGGCGGATTTCGAGGAAAACATGGGCGTCTTTCTGCTCAGCCTTGTGCATCAGCTGAAGCAAAGCCCGGAAGGCGAATCCGCTTTTCTCAAGAAGCATAACCATCATGTAGAAGAAATCATCGGATGGATTGAGGAGCATTACACGGAGCCGTTCCGGCTGGAGGAGCTGGCGGGCGAGCTTCATTTGTCGCCATACCATGTTGCCCATCTGTTCAAGGAATCGACCGGCACAACCATTGTCGCTTATACCCAAGCCACCCGAATCCGGCATGCCTGCTCGCTGCTTCGCAAGACAACGCTGCCTTTATCGGAAGTCGGTTATCGGGTAGGGATCGCGAATCCTTCGTATTTCAGCAAAATTTTCCGCCAGATCATGGGCGTCGCGCCGCTCACGTATAGACAGCATCTGATCAAATAAGGATGAGGTGAAGGGATGATTCTTTTTCAAAGCAAAGAGATTGGTCTCCGTACATTGGAGCTTGAAGACGCGGGGCTGCTGGTCCGCTGGCTCAGCGATCCGGTGGTGCTGGAATATTACGAGGGCAGGGACAGGCCGCTTGACGCCGAGCAGGTCCGGAAGCATTTTTACGAGGAACGGGAAGAGATTATTCCTTGCATTATTCAATATAACGGCAACGACATCGGCTATCTTCAATTCTACGAGATTCAGGAAGAGGAAAGGGACATTTACGGATTCCCGGAGGACGAGGGCGCAGTTTACGGCATGGACCAATTTATCGGCGAGTACCGTTATTGGAACAAGGGGATTGGCACGGAGCTGATCAGAGAAACGGTGCGTTATTTGATCAAGGAGCGGGGAGCGCGGAGGATCGCCATGGATCCGCAGGCCTGGAATGCAAGAGCGTTAAGAGTGTATGAGAAGAGCGGTTTCAAGAAAACGAAGCTGCTGGAGAAGCATGAGTGGCATGAGGGAGAATACCGGGATTGCTGGCTGATCGTATACGACGCCGACGCGGCAGATGCTTAAGGCGTCATGCCGCCCATACCACATACCATCCATATCGCCAATAAGGCCCATATGCATTTCCTTTCAATAGTCCAAAATGCGCAAACGGTTGCTCAAATTTTTAATGCTCCTGTCGAAAAGTAAATTTCTTCTAACCCCCATTGACTGTAAAGCGTTTTCATAATAGGATGAAGATAATTCTTACAAGCTTATAAATGCCTAATTTAAGGGCAATGCTTTCCGGTTTAAGAACAAAACCGGAACAACCCCGCTATCTCTTCTAACCCAAGGGATAGCTTTTTTTATCTGAATATAAGCAAGTATAGGGTTTTTTCTATCCTGTATGCTTATATTTCGTTCGCGAAACGTCCGCTGCGATCTCCAAGGATCGTGCAGCCGTGTAGACTTGGAAGGAAAGGAGCTTTTTGCGTCTTGTTGTGCAATCGTTTGCTCAATCATTAAACCGGGGAGGATTTCGTGCATATGATAAAGCATGTAAGGAGCGGAAAACAGATAAGAATATGGTCGCTGCTGCTGGCGGTCATGATGGTTATTCAGGTGGTGGGGCTGGTGCCCAAGCAGGTTCAAGCAAGCGCTGCCAGCGAAACGTATTCGGAGGCTGGCGCGATTCATTTCGTTTTGCCGAAATCGTCGGTCAGCATAACGGCCAAAGGCGATTTCAACAGCTGGGGCGATCCGGCCGTAACGCTGACCGATGAGGACGGGGACGGTACTTACACGGCTGAAGTAACGGGGGATGCGCCTAGCAAGGCTTATGGCTACAAGTTCTTAGTGAACGGCAACTGGCTGGATAATCCGAATCTGAACGTTTCTTCGGACGAGAACAGCAAGATTCATCTAAGCTATACGCCGCATTTCAAGGTGGCGGGAAGCTTTGATACGAATGCTTTTGCCGATCAGCATGAGATGGTGCTGAGTGAAGGCAATTATACGTTTGCGGCTGAATCGCTGGCGGACGGGACTTATACGTATAAATTTATTTCGGAGGCCGAGGGCCTTCCAAGCATTTGGTTCCAGGATCCTACGAATCCGGAAACGTCGAACGGAAACAGCAAAATCCTCGTTGGCGAACCAACGCCGGATGCTCCGACTGCGGACGTATTCGTCAACCAACCGGGCGGCAGCAGCAAATGGGTGGTCGTCGGCTCCTTCCAAGGGTGGAATAACGCTTCGGCCGATACGCTCATGAGCCATCTCGTTGGCGAATTTTATGCCTACTCAACCGTGCTGGACCCGGGCCATTACGAGTTCAAGCTGGTCCGTCAGGGAACTTGGGACGGCTATTCGGATAACGGCAATAACTTCGCTTTTGACCTGGCGGCTCAGTCGAAGGTGAATTTTTACGTCAATGACGAGCTTGGTCAGGTCCGGATCAGCGTGCCGGGAGCAAGCGGCATTCCGCAATATACGCCGGTTCTTGGCGCGGCAGAATGGCCGCGGCTTGTCGGCGATATTCAGACGCAATTCGGGGAAGACGCTTGGGCGCCTGATCAGGCGAAGCAGCTGTTTGTCGATTACAACTTCGACGGATCGGTCTATAAGCTGCAGCGCGCGCTGCCGGCAGGCCGTTACGAGATGAAGGTTGTGCAGGGCGACAATTGGTCGGCCAATAATTACGGTACGGGCAATGACAATTTTATTTTGACGACACTGGATCCAGCCGATGTTACGTTCAGCACCGTGCTTGCGGAGCGGACGATCGTGACGAATTACAAGCCGGCGGACAGCCAGTTTGACGGGATGATCAAGCGCGACAAGCTGCTCTTCGATTCCCGGTCGGTTACTTACAAGAAGCCGTTTGGCGCGATAAAAGAAGGCGTCGAGGACGTGACGCTCCGCATGGCGACGGAAGCGGGCGATGCGCAGGTGGTCCGCGTGGAGCTGAGCAATCCCGAAGGGCTTGCTTCGGCATTTGATATGCATAAGGCGACTACATTTGACGACAAGGATTACTGGGAGGTTACGATCCCGGGCTCGACTTTCAAGGGCATCGGGGTATGGGGCTACAAATTTATCCTGATCGACGGAACGGCGAAGGTGGAATACGGTGACGACGGTTCGCGCGGCGGTACCGGCACTACGGCGGACGAAGGCGTGCTGCCTTACGATCTGACCGTTTACGATAAGGATTTCACGACGCCGGATTGGATGAAAAATGCCGTTGTGTATCAGATCTTCCCTGACCGCTTCTATGACGGCAACAAGGAGAACAACCGGGCGAAGACGGAAGACGGCTACCGCGGTCCCGCAGAAGGGGATAACGCAACGGCCGGCGTGACTTCGAAGGGCGGTTATCAGCTGCAATATTTTGACGGCGGAGTGGCCAATGATCCAACGCCGGATCAGGTGGAAGGAACATGGTCGACCCCGCCGGAAAATCCGGACCGGATATCGCCGGAGCAGAAGCCTTATTTCCCGGATGCGAAATCCGATGGCGTATGGACTAACGAGTTTTACGGCGGCGATATCCAAGGGGCTTCGCAGAAGCTTGACTACCTGAAGTCGATCGGCGTAAACGTCATCTACTTCAACCCGGTGGCCTGGGCCGGCTCGAATCATAAGTACGATGCGACGGACTACGAGCATTTAGATCCGATGTTTGGCGAGCCGGTATACAATACGCCTGGCGATCCAACCTCCGGGCTCAATTACGAAGCGACAAGGGCAGCTTCCGACCGCATTTTTACCGAGTTTGCGAAAAAGGCCCATGAGATGGGAATCAAGCTGATTGTTGACGGCGTGTTTAACCATGTCGGCGACGACTCGATTTATTTTGACCGCTATGAGAAGTATCCGGAAATCGGTGCTTACGAGTTCTGGGCGAAGGTATACGACATGGTGAATGACGAGGGCTTGGCGCTTGATGCAGCGAAACAGCAGGTCATTGACTCCTTTACCGCTCAGATCAACCCGGCTACGGGCAAGCATTACGCGTATCCGGAGGATTTTGATTTTACAACCTGGTTTACGGTATCCAATGAAAAAGTAGACGGCCATTACAAATACGAAGGCTGGTGGGGCTACGATTCCTTGCCTGTCATTGATGCGCCGACGCCTGCCGCCGGCGATACGGAAGGCCTTCCGGGCAATCATGAATGGAACGTAAAGGGCTACCGCGATCTCGTAATCGGCCATAATCTGTCGGGCAAAACGGATGAAGAAGCTTCCGCCATGATGCAGAAGGCGAACTCGCAGCGCTGGGGCTGGCTGGGGGCTAACGGGTGGCGGCTCGACGTAGCGCCGGACGTATCCGCTGGCACTTGGCAAAAGTTCCGCGAAGCGGTGAAGTCGACGGAAGGCCGCAAGGACAGTAACGGCGAGACGATTCCGGAACCGGTCATTCTTGGCGAGGAGTGGGGCGTAGCAACGCGGTTCCTGCTTGGGGACCAGTTCGATTCGGTGATGAACTACCGCTTCCGCGGCGCGCTGCAAAGCTTTATTCTGAGCGGCAACGCCCAGCAGTTCAACGATGCGCTGGAGTCAATCCGGGAGGATTACCCGGCCGAGGCTTGGGAAGTGATGCTCAACCTTGTCGACTCGCACGATACGATCCGGTCGATTACGAAATACGATAAGCCGGAGTGGGAAGAGGAGCATTTGGCGATTGCGCCGGAGGCTTCGGACAAAGCGCTTCAAATGCAGGCGCTGACGGCGATTTTCCAAATGGGTTATCCGGGCGCGCCAACGATTTATTACGGGGATGAGGTAGGTCTTGCCGGTACAAAGGATCCCGACTCCCGCCGCGCCTTCCCTTGGGAGCGCGTATCGGAATCCGGTGGAGAGTATACCGGGGTTGGGAAATATGCGTCTTTGTTCAATACGTATAAGAAGGCAGGCACCGTGCGCGACAACAATGAAGTGTTCCGCACCGGAGAGCTGAAGACGGCTTACAATACGGGCGATGTCATTGCCTATGCACGGAAAACGGGCAGCCAAGGCGGCCTTGTTGTCGTGAACCGGGGCTCCTCGGATGTGAGTATTCAGGCGGATGTGGCAGGCTTCCTGCCGGAAGGCCTGACGCTTGAGGATCAGCTTGGCAGCGAAGCGGTAGCAACGGTTACGGGCGGTAAAGTATCTTTGACCGTAAAAGCGATGACTGGTCTTATGATGACGTCGACCTCCGAGCTCGTTCAAGTTCCGCAAGTAACGAATGTGCATGCGGCTGGCGGCAATGGGCAAGTGGATTTAACATGGGATGCGGTAGCCGGTGCTTCCGGTTATAACGTATACCGCGCGGCGATTGAAGGCGGGCAGCTGCAGCTGGCCGGAGAGCCGTCGGATGCAAGCTGGACCGATACCCATGTCGTGAACGGCAAGAAATATTACTACACGGTGACAGCCGTGACGGAAGCCGGGGAAAGCCCGCTCAGCGAGTATGGCTCGGCAACGCCGTCGTTCCCGGTCAGCAGCGTTGAAGTGACAAAGCAATCGCAGGAAGTAACGCTTGGCGTTGGCCATAAGACTTCCGACATTGAAGTAACGATTGCTATCCCTGGTCTGACGGACAACGCGGCTCTTGCCGGCAAAGAAGCGCCAAACGTCATTGGACGTCTTGCATTCTATAAAGACGACGCGGGCAAAGCGACGGCCGAAGATACGAAGCTTCGCTATAAGTCCGATACGGAAGACGGCAGGAAAGTATACTGGGCCGCATTCGAACCGACGGAAGCCGGCACGTACCTTTATTTTGCAAGGGTATCCACGGATAACGGCGAGTCGTATGCCGAATCGGCTGAGGAAGCGGTGCCGGTTCAGGCGGACGGCTCGGATACGGAAGCTCCGAAGGCTCCCGTGCTTGCGGAGATTGCGGTGGAGTCCAACCGCGTTCTGCTGAACTGGACGGAGGATGCCGAAGAAACAACGGTTGATCATTACGAGATTTTCCGCAAGACCGCGGATTCCGGATTTGTGAAGATTGCTTCGGCTGCCAAAACAGCCGTGTCCTACGCGGACTTTACGGTCAGCAACGACAAGGCTTATACGTACAAAGTGGCTGCGGTAGACAGCGCGTATAACCGGGCGTTCTCGGGCGAGCAATCGGTAACGCCAAAGCTTGTTATGGTCGATGTAAAGCTCCGCGTTCATTTGCCTAGCTATACGCCGGTTCAGGACGATATTTACTTGGCGGGCGATCTGAACGGCTGGAATTCGGCGGGCAACAAGCTGACCGTGCCAAGCGGCGCCACAACTCGCGATGTAGTCGAATACAGCTTCAAAATGATGGCGGGCAAGTCGATTCAGTACAAATATACCCGCGGCACCTGGGCGACGGAGGCCTTCACCTCGCATGCCCGCCTGGCAAGCGATACCGTGGATGCCGGCAACTATGCTTACTCCTCGACGGATACGAATATGAGGCTGACGATCAAGAACCAGGGCGGCAATACGATGGTCGTCGACGATTACGTCCTGCGTTGGGTTGATATGCCTATGATCTTGACAATGCCGCGTATCTCTTACGGCGAGAATATTTCGTATGATACGGATGAAGAGTCGTTTACGCTGCGTGCCAATGTGCCGTATGGCGTGGACTTTACGATTAACGATCAGCCGTTGGCGGACGGAGCGATGGATGCTTACGGCAGCGTGTATGCACCAAATCTTCCGCTTCAACCGGGTGAGAACCGCTTTGTGCTTCACATTGAGCCAAGCGCGGATACGCTGGCACAGGAATGGTACACGGATAAGGGCCGCGCTTCGCAAGCGACCAAAACGATCGAGCTTGTCATTACAAGAGACGGCGGCGATAGTGGTAACGGCAACGGCAATGGAAACGGCAGCGGAAGCAGCGGCGGCGGAGTGACGCCGGGCAGCTCTTCGGTGACGGTAACCGAGCAGCAGCTGAAGGATGCGGTGAAGCAAGCCGGCGACAGCAAAGTGACCGTTGCGGTTGACGGGAAAACGGAAGTGCTCCTGCCGGCGGGGGCTGCTGAGCTGTTGGGCGGCAAGCCGCTGGAGCTGAAGCAGGGAGATTTGACGCTGCTTATTCCAAGCGCGATGCTGCAAGAGCTGGCGAAGAAAGCGGGTGGCTCTGCGTTGAGCGCTGCTTCGCATATTGTCCTGCTGCTTAAGCCGCTTGATGCTGCGGCGGAGCAGGATTTGCTGAACAAGGCTGCTGCGGCAGATGGTACGGAGTTAAACCCGGCTTCCGCCGTAGTTGAGTTCCGCCTAGCGCTAGTGGACGGCAATGGCAAGGAATCGGCCGTGTTAAGCAAGTTTGACGAGCCGCTTAAGCTGGCGTTTAAGCTGGATAGCGAAGCTAATAAGAAGCTGACCGGTATTTATTACGTAGCGGATAACGGCAAGCTGGAATATGTCGGCGGAACGTTAAATGAAGACGGTACAATGACGGCAGAGATTCAGCACTTCTCCACATACGCGGCATTGGAATACTCGAAATCATTCGGGGATGTACCTTTGACGCATTGGGCTTGGGGGATGATCAGGGTGCTGGCATCCAAGCATGTTGTAACAGGCGTAACGGCTGACCGGTTTGACCCGGAACGCAGCGTGACCCGTGCCGAATTTGCCGCGCTGCTTGTTCGGGCAATGAGCCTGAAGGCTGCCAAGCCAGCCGGATTCGCGGATGCAGCAGCCGGCAGCTGGTATGCCGACAGCGTTGCAGCGGCGGCAGAAGCGGGCATTATCAAAGGGCGTACCGCTACAACCTTTGCGCCAAACGCCGTCGTTACGCGCGAAGAGATGGCCGTTATGCTCTTGCGCGCGTACGAGGTAAAGAGCGGCAAGAAACTGGAAGGCGGCGCGGAAGGCAATGCCTTCACCGATTCCGCCGCTATCCATGACTGGGCGAAGACGTCCGTTGAGGCAGCCGTTAAGCTTGGCTTCATCAATGGCAAGGGCCAAGGCCAATTCGACCCGCAAGGCTACACTACCCGCGCCGAAAGCGCGAAGGTGATCTACAAGCTGCTAGGCTTGTAGAAGACGGAAAAGCGAACAGGCGAAAAAGCTGTCCTCTTGCGGGGCAGCTTTTTTGCGTCTTGCAGGCGAATAAGAGGAAAAAACCGAGTTGCGGCAGATCCGTATGCAAGGTGCTATCTCACATACGGATTTTTCCGGATCATCTGTACCAAGTTCGTCGCCGAGGCGGGGAGCGGCTCGTTTCTGCGGGTACAGATGGCGATGGTGTTCTTGAGGTGGATTCCCTCGACATAGACGCGGGCGAGCTCGCCGCGTTCGACGTAGTCGCGGACGACGAGGGAGGAGACAAAGTTGGCACCGTAGCCTGCGATTACGGCAGTAATCGCTTCGTGCAGTCCGTTAAATTGCAGGGAGATGGTCGGAACGGCCGAATTGTAGGTGCGGCATAGGGACAGCAGACGTTCCCTTGTGGAGCTGCCTTCCTCGCGCATGACAAACGGCTCCTTCATCATCTCAGGCAGCGTGACCTGCTGATTGGCATACGGGTGGCCGGGCGCGACAACAAACCATAATTCATCCTGGAATAGCTCTTCCGTCTGAATCGTGTCCGGATAATGCTCGGCCATTCCGCCAAATATGGCGATATCCGCTTCGACGTTCAGGAGCTGCCGTAAGGCCCCGCTGGAGTTGGTTGTCGTGATATTCATCTCGACCTGCTCGAATTGCTGCTTGAACTTGGCGATCCAGGCGGGGATAAGGAAATGGGCAGGCAAATAGGTAGCCGCAAGCCGGATGCTGCCGATAGTGCCGCTGCGGTAGTTCATGGCAAATTGCTCGATCTGCTGCTCCACGGCAAATAGTCTTTTTGCGAGCACGGCAAGCTCCTCGCCGGCATCGGTTAACGCGATTCCTCTGCCTTGAGGCTTGAAGAGCGTAAGCATCAGCTCTTTCTCGAACTTCTTGATCTGGGCCGTAATCGCTGGCTGGCTGATGTTCAGCAGCTCCGATGCGCGGGTTACGCTCCCCGCTGCGGCAATCGTATGAAACAAACGCAAGGCATGCAAATTCAAAACGTGGCCCCTCCCAATTAATTATATATAAAATTTATAAGTCGAAGAAAAACATATATTATTCTTATCATTATAACTCGCTTACTATGGAAGCAGAAAGTCATCTTAAAGCGAGGAGAAGTGATTGACAATGAGTACATTGCACACTTGGGAAAAAGTTGATGCCTACCTGACGGAGCGCCTCATCCAGCAGGATTCTATCCTGGATCGGGTGCTGGCGAACAACAAACAAGCCGATCTGCCTGCCATCGATGTGGCGCCGAATCAAGGGAAGCTGCTCAACCTTTATGCGAGGATGATTGGCGCGGAGCGGATATTGGAGATTGGAACGCTTGGCGGCTACAGTACGATCTGGATGGCAAGAGCGCTGCCGGAGCACGGGAAGCTAATCACATTGGAGCTGGATCCCCATCATGCGTCGGTCGCCGGTCATAATATCGCATTAGCCGGACTTAGCCAAAAAGTAGAGATAAGAGTCGGAGAAGCGCTGGAGCAATTGGAAAAGCTGGAGGAGGAAGGGACGGCGGCTTTTGATCTCATCTTTATCGATGCCGACAAGCCCAATAATCCCCATTATCTTCAATGGGCGCTGCGCTTCTCCCGTCCCGGCACGGTTATCCTTGCCGACAATATCGTTCGGAAGGGTGAGGTAACGAACAGACACAGCACGGATCCGCGGGTGCAAGGCGTGCGTAAATTCATCGATCTGCTGGCCGAAGAACCGCGTATAACAGCAACGGCTGTCCAGACGGTTGGAGTCAAGGGCTATGACGGCTTTGCGATGGGAATCGTTAAGAGCTAATTAACCTGGCCCAACTTGGATGTGCCTCTCTCTTTCGGCTACAATAGAAGAAACGAAATCGAAGGAGCGGATGCAGAGTGGATCACTTCCGAGCTTTAGTAGCGGATCACATGGGGGAGGAAGCCCCAAAGCTAGCGATTAAAAATCTGACAACCGCCGACCTGCCTGAAGGCGAAGTAACCGTTCGGGTCGCTTACTCCAGCGTGAACTATAAAGACGGGATGGTTGGGATATGGGGCCGAATGATCCAAAGCTATCCGCATATTCCGGGCATTGACCTCTCGGGCTTCGTAACCGAATCGACGGATCCGCGCTATAAACCGGGGGATGAGGTCATCGTAACGAGCTATGGTCTTGGCGTTACGCATCACGGCGGATACAGCGAGCTGGCACGGGTTCCCGCTAGCTGGGTTGTGCCGCTGCCGCCCGGACTAACTCTCAGGGAAGCGATGATCCTGGGAACGGCGGGCTTTACGGCGGGGTTATCCGTACAACGGCTCGAGGATAACGGTCTAACGCCGGATAAAGGCCCGGTCGTCGTTGCCGGCGCAAGCGGCGGGGTAGGCAGCGTTGCCGTCAACATCCTTGCCAAACGCGGTTACGAGGTAACGGCGAGCACCGGCAGGTTAAGCGAAGAAAACTATTTGAAGGCGCTTGGCGCCGCGCGTGTCATTCACCGGGATGAGCTGACGGAAACGGAACGCAAACCGATCCGGCGTCCGCTCTGGGCGGCTGCGGTTGATCCGGTTGGAGGGAAAACACTCTCCTACCTGCTGAGCACGCTCCAATACGGCGGATCCGTTGCCACAAGCGGATTAACTGGGGGCGTGGAGGTCGAGACCTCCGTTTATCCGTTTATCCTTAGAGGGGTGAACTGGCTTGGCATCGATTCGGTGGAATGTCCGATGGAGCTGCGCAGCCGGGTATGGGAGCGCCTCGCCACGGATCTGAAGCCAACGATGCTAAGCAACACGATCGTAAACGAAATCCAGCTGGAGCAGCTGCCGGAGGAGCTTGCCCTTATTCTGCAAGGTCAAGTGCGCGGCCGGACAATCGTAAAGCTTGGATGATAACAAAACCCGCCTGGCTAGCCGTATTAACCATAACGGCAGGCCAAGCGGTTTTTTTTGCGAAAGACAACGATTATTTCCAGTTCCGCTCGATAAACTCGTCGCGGCCGGACTGGGCGCGGTCTTCCTTGTAATGCTTCGGATTCTTCTTATGGTAATCCTGATGATAATCCTCTGCCGGATAGAACGTCTCCGCCTCCCGGATCTCCGTCACAATCGGCTTGTCGAAGCGTCCGGATAACGCCAGCGCCTGCTTGGAAGCCAGCGCGAGCTCCTTCTGCTCCTCGTTATAATAAAAGATGGCGGTACGGTATTGGCTCCCGCGGTCCTGGAATTGTCCTTCGTCATCGGTTGGATCGATCTGCGGCCAGAACAGCTCAAGCAGGCGTTCATAAGGGAATACCGCCGGATCGAATGTAATCTGGACCACCTCGAGATGTCCGGTTGTCCCTTTTTTAACCTCTTCATAAGTCGGATTGGCCAAATGGCCTCCCATATAACCGGATACGATTCCGTGAATGCCGGGAAGCTCCTCAAACGGCGTAACCATACACCAGAAGCATCCTCCGGCAAAAGCTGCATGCGTAAGCGACATTTTGCATAACCCTTTCTTTTCTTGCGTAGACTGGCCTTCTTTATTCCTAAAAGTAACTTGTCCGGCGCAAGAAGTCAATTTCGCCAGCCCCAAGCGCTAATAAGCCTCATAACCCTCCTAATACTGCCGGAAAGCGATGAGGCTTAAGACTTAAGCGATAGCTCCGTCTCTAATATATAAGACTCGGTCCGCGTACGATGCCACCGACTGGTCATGGGTGATGAGAATAATGGTGCGGCCTTCGGCATGCAGCTTGGCTAACAGTGCCATGATCTCTTTTCCCGTATGAGAATCGAGTGCACCCGTAGGTTCATCCGCCAGCAGTATCGAAGGATTTGTTGCAAGCGCTCTCGCAATCGAAACTCTTTGCTGCTGGCCCCCCGACAATTCCGCCGGCCGGTGATGCAGATGTCCGCTCAGCCCAACCGATTCGAGCGTATCGAGCACCGCTTTTTTCCTCTGATGCCCGGGAACTCCCCGGTAAATTAACGGCAGTTCTACATTGTCGTAGGCCGACAAGGTTGGGATCAGATTATAATTTTGAAAAATAAACCCGATTCGCCTGTTCCGCACATCCGCCAGTTGATTATCGTTCATTGCCGATACCCGTCTGCCCTCCAGCATATAAGTGCCGCTGTCGGCAGTGTCCAGGCAGCCCATGATATTCATGAGCGTAGATTTACCGGAGCCGGACGGCCCTTGAATAGCAACAAACTCGCCTTCCTGTACTTCCAGCGAAATATGCTGCAGGGCCGTGTAACGCTGCCCGCCCATGCGGTAATGCTTCGTAATCTGCTCCATTTGAACGATGGACATCCCGTTGAACCCTCCTCGTAAGCATTGGCTTAAGAAATGGCAAGCCATTCTTGTTTCGTAAGCGTCGACCTACTATAGAAGTTATTCAAAAAGCTTGTTCAAAATATCAGAGTGAATAAGTTTTTCCTTGTAACGCCTAAGTTCTGCGGGCATTCAGCTTGCGCAAATGGTGAATGCGGTTGTACATGGTGCGCGTCGGGAGCTTCTTGAAAGGGATAGCTTCCGGGGTTGTATTGACTTCGAGAATCCAGGGGTGCAGCTGCTGGTCCAGCGCAATGTCGAAGCCCAGCTCGTTCAAGAAGGGATACCTGGCCTTGAGCATATGCGCGCTTTCGATGCACAAGCTGTTCAGCTGCGAAGTTACCTTGCGAACAAGCTCCGCTCCGCCATGGGCAGCAATAACCGATCTAAAGGTGTATACATCCGCGCCTTGCGCCCCGTTGGTTACGGCCATGCCTTGTTGGGCAACCCGGGCAAGCATGCCGGTAATCTGCCATCGCCCGTACTCATTCAGCTGCACTTCGACCCGAAGGTCGTAGATCCGGCCCTTGAACCTCGACAAATGAATACCGCGTTGAATGATGTACTTGGTGCCCCGGATTTTGTTCGTCAAGGAAGCGACAAGCTGCGCCCAGGTCAGGTTGCTTCTCTTTTTTGCTCCGAGCTGATAGGAATAGGTGCCGTTCTTATGCTCTACCCGCATAACTCCGTCACCATGAGAACCGGCATTTGGCTTGACATAGACCATTTGATAGAGCTGCAGCATCCTTTTCAAAGAGCTTGCGTTAAATAGGAGTGTATGGGGAACATGACTTCGGGTTGAAGCTTTTTGGTTAAGAACAATGGTTTTGGCCCATTTGTTATATACGCCTCTTCTTTTACTCATAGGATCGCAATCTTCCTCCGTCTTTCTGACATGATTGTCTTACAGAGTTAAGATATGCTAGCCCTTTCTGCCGCGAGTGGGCTTAATGCGGGGCGATTCTCTTTTGGGGCGCATAGGATGGTAGAATGATCGACCGAAATGGAGGATGCTTCATGCCTATTTCTATGGAAAATTTGCCCTCTCTCTTCGTCAAATGGGAGGAAGTGAGACAGCTGTATCCTTGGTACAAAGAGATGACCGGGGAGTATGCAAGCTTTAATTGGGAGGAGGTTCCGCTTCTCACGCAGGAGAGATTGCTGCCCTATTACGAGAGTGATGAGAGTGCCGTTCCGCAAGATTGGAATGTCTACCGGACTTCGGGAACAAGCGGCGGTAAAAGAAAAGCGATCTATTATGACGCGAACGACGAGAATGGATACATTCAGTATAAAAAAGAGATGTTTGCGGAGCTGCTCAAAGGCTATCAGGTTTCGCGGGCATTAAGCGATATGGGGACGGGGCACGCGGAGGCAACGGCGGTGCAAATATTCGAGGAGCTCGGTCTTGCATGCGAGTCGGTTCCTTTTGGCCTGCCTGCAGCGGCACACCTGGTCCGTATTGCGGAATATCGGCCGGATGTGCTGTATACGATGCCTTCCTTGCTAGACGGAATGCTTCGGGTTGCCCCTCCGGACTTTGACTGGGGCGTGCAATGCGTCATTCTGGTCGGAGAGCCGGCACCTCCCGCGTGGCGTCAGCGTGTTGCGGAACGTCTAGGCATTACCGAGCAGGATGTCATGGACACGCTGGGCAGCATCGAGATCGGGACGATTGCTTATTACGACCGATCGATCGGACGGTATGTCGTTATGGATGGCATTATAGCCGAGGGTGTGGAGCCTGCGGAGGCAGGCCTTTCCGATATCGAGCTTCCTGCCGGAGAGCAGCTGCTCGTGTTGACCTCGCTTGTGCGGCGGCGTTTCCCGGCGCTTCGTTTCGTCACTTACGACGTTGTTCGGGATTTAAAGGTAGAGGAGCGGAACGGCAAGCTGATTACCACTTTTGAAGCCATTGTGAAGCGGGTTGGGCCGGAATTGAAGCATGGGGAAAAAATCAGCATTTACGACATCGAAAATGCGATCTTCAAGCATGTCCGGCAAGCCGTTGTGAAGGTGCTTGTGAACGGCAATAGGCTGCAGGTCAACATTACGACTGCTGATGATTTGGATGAAGAAGCGCGAACTGCGGTTCGCGACGAGCTGCATAGCACCATTCCCGCGATTGGCGCGATGATTCGCGGCGGCCTGCTGGAACAGATGGATGTATGGTTTCTTAGTGATAGTACGGACACCGCTTCGCCCGAGGGAACGGGAAAGAAGCCGATTAAGCAGAAAAAGCTGTTTGTGCAGCAGAGCAGCGAAGGAAGGGATCGTGGATGAGCGTTTACGACAATGTGGCGTCCATGATTGGCAATACCCCCATGGTGAAGCTTGGCAGGCTATTTGGGCATGCCGATTTTCAGGTATACGCGAAGCTGGAGATGCATAATCCAGGCGGAAGCGTAAAGGACCGTCCGGCAAAGGCGATGCTGGAGGCGGCGTTAAAGGATGGCCGGATTAAGCCCGGCTCCGTTATCGTGGAGTCCAGCTCGGGCAATCTGGCGGTAGGGCTTGCGCAGCTATGCAACACGATGGGCTTCAAGTTTATTTGCGTGGTGGATCCCAAAACAACGGAGGCGAATCTTCGCGTGCTCCGGGCCTACGGCGCACGAATCGATCTGGTCGAAAAGCCTGATCCGGAGACCGGAGAGTTCGTTCCGGCAAGGCTTGCGCGGGTTCGCCGCTGGCTGAAACGGCTGCCGGATGCTTTTTGGCCGAATCAGTATGGCAACAAAAATAATGCCTTGTCCCATCAACAGACGACGATGGCGGAGATGGCCGCCGATCTTCCTAAGCTGGATTATTTGTTCTGCGGCGTTAGTACCTGCGGAACGATCCGGGGCTGCGTGGACTACATCCGGGAAAACGGGCTGCAGACGAAGGTCATTGCGGTAGATGCGGAAGGCAGTATTATTTTTGGCGGGGAGAAGGGAAAGGTTACGCGTCTGCTGCCCGGACTTGGGGCCGGCATTAAGCCGGGGCTTTGTCCGGACGAAGGCATTCATGAGGTTGTTCGCGTGAACGACCGCGACTGCATCGCCGGCTGCCGGAAGCTGATTCGCATGGAGTCCATACTGGCAGGAGGCTCCTCTGGAGGCGTGATAGCGGCCGTTGAAAAATATAGTCCGTTCATCGAGCCCGGCTCAACCTGCGCGGTGCTGCTGCCGGACCGGGGAGAACGCTATTTGAATACCGTTTATGACGATACGTGGGTATCGCGGATGTTCGGCGCCGGTTTTGCGTCCGGTCTTTACAAGCAAGGAGGAAACAAGGAATGATTTATTTGAACGAACGGGATATTGAAGGGATCGGCATTGACTGGCCGGCATTAGCCGGGCTTATTGGAGAGGCGGTTGCTGCTTACGCAGCCGGCGAGTGCGCGCAGCCGATCAAGCCTTATCTGAAATACGGCGATGAGCGCAACCGGATCATTGCGATGCCCGCTTTCGTCAGCCGGCCGGTGAGGGCTGCCGGGCTGAAGTGGATTGCCAGCTTTCCCGGCAATATCGAGAACGGGCTGCCTAGGGCAAACAGCGTTACGATTCTGAATGACCCGGATACGGGCATTCCCGTTGCTATGGTGCAGGGCAGCCTTATTAGCGCTATCCGGACGGCAGCGGTAAGCGGTGCTTTGCTGCGCAAGCTGGTTGCCGATCGCAAGCAGCCGCTGCGAGTAGGGCTGATTGGCATGGGGCCCATCGGGCGCATGCATGTGCATATGTTAAACGGTCTTCTTGGCGGCCGGATCAGCGGCATTTCCGTTTTTGACCGTCGGGACGTTGAAGTAAAGGAATGGCTAAACGGAGTGCCGGCTGTTATTCCGGTCGTGAAAGCAGCTTCCTGGCAGGAGGCTTACCGCGGAGCGGACGTCGTGTTTACTTGCACGGCTGCGCCGGAGCGCTATATTGATGAACCTGCCAAGCCGGATGCGATTCTGATGCACGTCTCGCTTCGGGACTATCAATTGGAGGCATTGGCTAACGTGGGCACGATCATCGTCGACAGCTGGGAGGAGATTTGCCGGGCGGATACGGATACGGAGCGCCTGCATGTGCATGCGGGTCTGCAGGCAGATGACACGCTGACGCTGGCCGATGCGCTGACGCTTCCACCGGAGCAAATCATTCGGCCTTCGGGACCAACGTTATTTACGCCAATGGGACTTGCGATCTTTGATGTCGCCGTAGCCGCGCATTACGCCGCGGCTGCGGAGCGGCTAGGCGTAGGCTTGAGATTGGAGTAGAAAGAACGAGGGCTGTTCCGGTTGGTTGGAACAGCCCTTATTTTCCAGCTGGATATCTAATTTATTGTGCAGATCGCAAGTAGAAACGGCTGGAGTTTTCCCAAATGCCGCCCGGCTCCAGGCTGACGAGACCAATTTCATCGGCTGGCAGGTCAACGTTTGGCGCATTAACCACGTTAAGCTGCGGCTCAGGGCAGAAGAAGCCTTTGGTAGCGTTATTGTTCCATACCATCCATTGCTTGAAGGCCGTACCCGCGTCATAGACGAGAGCAACCTGCTCGCGCGAATCCGTCAGCACCATTTGGTTGCGGCCGTTGCGCGGCTCTGCCGTATAGTGGTTGTCCATAGCTTCCCAATAAGTAGGAACGCCGGTTGTTTGAATAGCCTGCTCGCCTTCGGAAAGCGGGAGGAACCGTCCGGTCGGCAGCATGCGCTCGCTCATTTCCCAGCGCTTGCCGATCGTCATCGTGAAGGAGCAGTCCTCCGGCGCGCTGTTTGGCGCGAACGGCGCATTAACCGCGGTATGGAAGGCAACCATGCAAGGCATGGCGTCTTGTCCTTCATTATGTACGGAAATATGCTGAAGAAGTCCGGTTTCGTTCAAGGCATAACGCAGACGAAGGGTAAACACATGCGGCAGGAATTCGAAGATCGGATGCTTCTCGTCTACGGACAGCTTCAGGGATACGTAGCTTTCCGTTTGGTTTACGCCGTAGTCTTCAACCGTCCACACCGCCGTATGGGCAAAGCCGTGCAGATGATTGCCTGTCTTAGGCTCGTTGATCGGGAAGGTATACGTGTTGCCGTTAAATTGGAAGCGGCCGTCTTCATAACGGTTCGGCGGGAACAATACCGGAATGCCGTGAACGCCGGGGTTTGCTTTAAACGCTTCCATTTCTTGTTCGGCTGGCTCGCGTAGAATATGATAGCCTTTGCTTGTGTCGCGGAACGCGATCAGGTTCGCGCCAACGCCAGGAAGCACGGCAGCTTCATAAGAACCCCATTGCAGCCATACCGCAGGCTCGCCTTTATATTGTTCCTCAAATGCTTTTCCTTGCGTGCTCATTGATAATGCCTCCTTATAATCAACCTTCCATTAGAATAACAGGATGAACTTGAACAGACAACCGCCGCATTCCAGTCCTGGAATGCGGCGGTTGTCCGTACAGGCAAAGCTTATGGTGTTATGCGCAGCTCGTTGTTGATCGTGCGTTGAGTGAAAAGCTGCTGCAGCACGTATTGTTTGCGCCTAGGTACCGGTACTTGCTTCGTCTCGTGGTATTCCGAGCCAAAGTATACGACGCCGCCGGCAATGGACTTGATCTTGCCGATATTAATGTAGCAATTCGTATTCACCGGATAGAAGCTGCTATTTGCGGTGAGCTGCTGGATCTGTTCGGCAGTCATTCTCTTCTTTATGTTGTAGTTTCTGCCGTGGAAGCTGACTAGACCAAGAGTACCAAGCTTGAAGTAAAGCACATCCGATTCCAGTTCGAAATCCTCGTAGACATTTCGGCCGCTCAGCGTAGTATTCATCATTCCGATTCCCCCTTAGAAATGTGAACTACTGATTTGATAGCGCTTACATTATATCACGCCTATGGATGGTTGAAAAGACATTTTTTTATAAGCGTCAGAATGTTTCGTTAGAAGCATTGTGAAGACGGTTGGCATGTGCTATGTTCACTTTACTGTACTCTACCTAAGAAAGGTTGTTGGGCAAATGAGCAAAAACCAGGCTTTTGCGGGCATTTTATACGTTGGCTCCTATGGAGCCGCAGCGGAACCGACGATTCGCGTATGCGCTTATGACGGCGCCGCGGGCAGGATTTCGGTCAAGCAAGAAGTGACGGAGGTTCAAAATGCATCTTATCTGGCCGTTGATTCGGCTGGCCGCCGGCTGTACGCGGTAAGCGAAACGGGGCAGACCGGCGAGGAAGCGGGAGGCTCGGTTGTATCCTTTGCGATTGATGAAGAAAGCGGAGAACTCACGGAGCTGAACCGACAGCTGACGCATGGCGCGGATCCTTGCTACATAACGGTTGATTCCGCGAATAACGCGGTTCTGGTTGCGAACTATACCGGAGGCAACGCAGCGCTGCTTCCTATTCATGAAGACGGCACGCTTGCGCCGGCATCCTCCATTGTCCGGGAGGAAGCACCGCTTGGCTCGAATACCGCGCGTCAGGAAGCTACTCATGCGCATGCCATTGTAGTAAACGGCAATTACGTTTATCTGAATGATCTTGGCACGGACCTGATCCATACCTTCCGGATTGAAGAAGGGAACAAGCTTGCGAAGCAGAGCTCCTGCAAGCTTCATTCGGGCGCCGGCCCGCGCCATATTGTTTTCCATCAAAGCTTGTCCACGGCTTATGTCATGAACGAATTGGATTCCACGGTCACCTTGCTCAATGTATCGGCGAGCGGTGAACTGACGCCCGTTCAGACCGTATCCGCTTTGCCGGAAGGCTTCTCCGGCTATAACGACGCAGCGGATATTCATCTGTCGCCCTGCGGCCGTTATTTGTACAGCTCGAACCGCGGTCATAACAGCATTGCCGTATTTGCCGTTGATCAGGCAGACGGAAGGCTGACGCTTCTGCAGAATGCTTCCTGCGAAGGGGATGCCCCGCGCAACTTCCTCGTGCTGCCGGATGGCAGCCAGCTTCTTGTCGCCAATCAGAAAACAGGCAATATCGTGTTGTTCTCCGTTGATGAAGAGACTGGTCATATTCAATCAGAAGGTACGATACTTGAAGTGCCAAGTCCGGTATGCATTCGTTTGGGTGCTGCCCGGTAAGCCTGGAATATAGAAAGAAGGAATCGGCATGTCCGTTAGTAATTCGGCGAAAATATCCCCGGCGGTCAAGCTGGGGACGGTATACTCTATTCTTTTTGCTATCAGCTCTGTCCATTTGCTTAATGATGCAATGCAATCGGTCGTTTCGGCTTTATTCCCGATTTTCGAGGATTCGCTTGGTTTGAAATTCGGCCAGATCGGCTGGATTGCTTTTACGCTTAATATGACGTCGTCGGTCCTTCAGCCTGCCGTAGGTTTATTGTCGGACAAAAAGCCCGCGCCTTGGATGCTTCCGGTGGGGATGGCGTGCAGTCTGGTCGGGATGGTCGGACTCGCTTACGCGCCAAGCTTCTGGATGCTGCTGCTTGCCGTCGTATTTGTGGGCTTTGGTTCGGCCGTCTTCCATCCGGAAGGCTCGCGCGTCGTATTCTTTGCGGCTGGCGAACGCCGCGGTCTTGCGCAATCGATCTATCAGGTGGGAGGCAATTTCGGCCAGGCGCTTGCTCCGCTGATGACGATTTATATTTTTGTCCCGCTTGGCCAACGCGGTGCGGTGCTTGGGACTTTCCTTGCGATTGCCGCCATTCTGGTGCTTCTACGGGTTGTCCCGTGGTACGGAGCGCAGCTGGCTGAGAAGGGAACGCCGGTTAAGAAAAAAGCAGCCGGTGCCGCTGCGGCAGTATCCCCATACAATAAAAAAGTTATCGCGTTTGCTTTAACGTTACTGCTTATTCTTGTTTTTGCGCGCTCGTGGTATGCGGCGGGAATCGGAAGCTTTTATAACTTCTACATGCAGGACAAATACGGATTGTCTATAAAAGCAGCCCAAGTGCCGCTCTTTATCTTTATGGCGGCAGGCGTGCTTGGGACGTTCTTCGGTGGTATACTCTCGGACCGGTTTGGAAGGAAGCGCATGATGCTGTTCTCGATTGCCGGTTCCGCGCCGTTTGCCCTGCTGCTGCCGCATGTATCGCTTGGCTGGGTGTACCCGGTTATTTTCGTGCTCGGGTTTATCCTGCAGTCCGGCTTCTCGGTCAGCGTCGTTTATGCGCAGGAGCTGCTGCCCGGCAAAGTAGGCATGGCGTCGGGCCTCATTACGGGTCTTGCCTTTGGCATGGGCGGGCTTGGCTCGATTGTGCTTGGTACGGCAGCCGACCATTATGGCATTTTGGATACGATGGTGGCCAGCAGCTTCTTGCCTTTGATCGGATTGTTATCGATTTTGCTCCCGAAGGACCGCAGAGAATAAAAGATGACAATAAAATGGCTTCCACTCAAAAATCAGGGTATTGCTTAAGATGCTTACCCGTTGATAAAGTTGCCTTAACGGCGCTTGCAACCGCTCTTAACCGGCGTGTGCAGGCGCTTTTTCTGTTCTTACGCTTGTCTTCGGGAGGCATAACTTATCTTATTGGGGGAATCTGAGATGGCTGGGCGGTTGGGAGACGTAAACGGATTTGTAAAACGCGCAGGTCAGAAAATCGTAAACGGTGCTGGCGAGGAGATATTGCTGCGCGGTGTCGGATTCGGGAGCTGGCTGCTTCCTGAAGGATATATGTGGAGGTTCCCGGAAGCCGGCGACCGGCCAAGACGGATTGAGAAAATGGTACGCGAGCTGATCGGCGAGGACAAGGCGGCATCCTTTTGGGAGATCTACTATAATACGTACATTGCCGAGGCGGATATCCGGCGTATTGCGGAGGAGGGCTTCAACTCGGTGCGTTTTCCGATCAACTGGCGATTCCTGATGGCGGAGGGCACGGACCACTATAATGAGAAGCATATGGCTCTGCTGGATCGGGCGATTGGCTGGTGCCGGGAGCATAAGCTGTACGTTGTTCTTGATTTGCATGGTGCTCCAGGCGGCCAGACCGGTGCCAACATCGACGATTCCGAGAACGATCAACCCGAGCTGTTCTTAAACGACGATTACAGGAAATTAACCATCGATATATGGCGCATGCTGGCGGAGCGTTACAAGGATGAGTGGATCGTAGCGGGATACGATCTTCTAAACGAGCCTCTGCCGGACTGGAATGCGCAATACAACGACAGACTGATGCCGTTATATAAGGAGATGGTGGCGGCGATCCGGGAGGTCGATGACCGTCACATGATTATTATAGAAGGCGCGCATTGGGCGACGGACTGGTCGGTTTTTAATGAGGTAATCGACGAGAACCTGATGCTCCAGTTCCATAAGTATTGGAACAGCCCGGATACGGCAAGCATTCAGAAATTCCTGGATAAGCGCGAGGAGCTGAACCTGCCGATCTATATGGGTGAAGGCGGAGAAAACAATATCGAATGGTATACGGGCGCGTTCCGTCTGTATGAGGATCATCATATCTCCTGGAACTTCTGGACTTGGAAAAAGCTCAGCACCACCAATTCGCCATGCTCGATTATAATGCCTGAAGGCTGGGACAAGCTTGTTGCTTATTTGGACGGCGGGGATAAGCCCAGCGCGGAAGCGGCGGAGCAGATCTTGTGGGCGTATCTGGAAAATCTCGCGCTTGACCGCTGCGTCTACCACCCGGAGGTTGTACGTTCGTTATTGTTCCGGACGCCAATCCGGATTCCGGCTATTTTTTACGGCTATTATGGGGAAGGCACAAGCTATGGAGTAGGCGAGCGGACTATACGGCAGCTAGGCTTCCGTGACGAGGATGGAACAGATATCCGCTTTACGGACAGCGAGCGGGAGACGGCGCATTTTCAGCATGGCGGCGGACAGTCATGGGAACCGCAGGATTGGCTTCATGTTCGGTTGGCTCCAGGCGATTGGCTGGTGTACGAGCTGTATCTGCCTGAAGGAACGGAGTTGGAGCATGTCGTAACGGTACGAGCAAAGGCTATTGAAGGCGAAGCGGTTGCTGTCATTCGAGTGAATAACCATCTCGCGGGCATCTGCGCGTTCACAGGCACGGAATGGCAGGAGACGGCCGCAGTCGAACGCGTCACGCTGGCATCCGGCCGCTGCCGCGTAACGATCAAAGCCGAGGGCGGACCGCTTGCGGTCGAGTGGGTCAGGCTGGAACGATAATTAACGGAAACATTTGACAAAAAATGATAGATTACGCTATTATAGAAATAATTTTTGAGCGAAGCACGCCAAAAGCCTTACGGGTTTTTTGTGTGCTTTTTTTCTATCCAAAATTTCGAATACGGGGGAAGCAGGCAAGAAACAGAGGGCGTATTAGTCGCTTAAAAATCATAGGGGAGATGATAGTTAGTGAGAAAAACATGGGTTTCTATTGTACTAGCCGGAGTTGTTGCGGCAGGGAGTCTGGTTGGATTAGGCGTGATGAGCAACGGGAAGAGCGCGGAAGCGGCTTCCAAGCCCTCGTTTACCGATATCGACGGGCATTGGGCGGAATCGTCCATAGAAACCGCGGTGCAAGCCGGGGTACTTAATGGTTATCCGGATGGATCCTTTAAGCCGAATAATACCATTACCCGGGCGGAGCTGCTCAAGGTTATGGCCATGACCTTTAAAATCGAAGTGGCTGCTGTCGGCTCCAATTGGTATGCGCCTTATCAGACCGCGTTGTCCAAGGCGGGCATTTATTTGGATGGTGATTATCCGGGCAACCTGAACAATCCTACCACTCGCAACGAAATGGCAAAGCTAGCGGTAAGGGGCGAGTACACGGAATACCGCGGGAAAAAGTTAAGCGCGGCGGAATTGATGTTCCGCGCGGTGAACAAAGGCATTTTGTCCCGTTCCGGGACAAAAGCGGAGACGATTAACACCGAAGGCACAACAACCCGCGCGGAGGCTGCGGTGCTGGTAACAAGACTGTTGAAGCTGGCTAACGGCGGTAAGCTGACGGTAGACCAAGGGGCGTCCAGCGCAGCGGAAATCGCTTGGCATCGGCACAATATGATTACGATGTTTAATCAGAATGATTTGGTGAAGCTGCCTTATTCGGTGGATATTAGCAAGAAGTATAACGTGACGATTGATAAGTTGATTATTCTGGATCCTGCGGATACGAAGGGGTATTATGCGGAGTATTTGAAGGGGGCAAGTTATTATTCGGCTGATACTAGTTTAAAACCTAGAGATAATTATGTATTTGCATTTAAATTAATTGGAAAAAATCTAGTTTCAGATGGATCTTCCCAGTATGTAAACGACAGTTTCATGATGTATACAGATGATAATACAGGCTCATCTATTAGACTGGAGGATCGTTACATTTATCATGATGGAACTCTAGTTGAACGGAATGGATTATTCATAAATGATAAAGAATTTGTATTCAGAAAACCTGACACTCAGGCGCATAATTATAATTTTGCCTTAGTTCCTAAAACTTATATTAAAAATCAGATTAAGCAGTACGGGGCTTTTCCTGTTCATCTAGAAAAATTTAATGTTGCATCTGGAAAAGAGTCTCAAATTTACTTGACGGATGTGAAGGATGCTTGGGGACATTAAGAAGATATCTGCCTATTTTTTTATTAGTATCTGTAATTATAAATTTATTATCCTTTCAGACGATTGCTAATGCAGTGCCGTCAAATACAATTTCTAAAACGCAATCCATTAATTTCTTGGCTAGTCAACGATTTAATCAGAATGGAACCCTTTCTGGAATATTGGTGGATTTAAATATTCCGGTTGGATATAAGCCTAAATTGTATCAGCTGTGGATGAAGGTTGCTGATAGTGAGGGCAACCTATCTTTAACGCAACGTTCAAGTAAATTTAATCTGGTAGGCTCGAAATTAGCTATCGATAATGTAAGTGGCACTAAAATTATACTTACTAAGAATAATTCACCTTCCGATATGTACGCTGTAGTAAATCGGAGGTCGAACGGTAAACAATGGATTTTAGAGGGTAATGGGGCAGGTCCATACTATGTTACTCCAAAATCTAATGATTCTTGTTGGGAAGGCAGTTTAAGTGTTTGTACAGGTTTATTGCCAGGTATAGATGATACTGGTAAGCCAATAAGTGATAAATTGCGGGCAGAAGATGGTTCTATCAAATCAATTAGTGACGGTTTCTCAACACCTTCTGATTTTCCATATTTGGGGGCTGGAAAGTCAGAAACTGTATATGCTACTGCCTTGATATCATCTTCAGTTAAGATAACTAAAGCCACGCCGATACCGGGAGCACAGCATCGGGTACTCACGCTAGGTAATTCTGACGCAATAAATGGTAAGGGACTTACAGTAGCAATAAAACCTGATAAATCATCTTTTTTAATAGATGCTGACTGTACTGGGTGTTCTGGAAATGCAATAGCCCGAAAATATAGTATGAAAACTAATTTAAATTGGACGGCAAATACATTTTTTTACGAAGGCGAAGTCCGAGTCACCTACGAACCAATCGCTGAACCAACCTCACCAACAGTCTCCTGCGATTGCTCAGCAGAACCGGACACGATTACCTTCGCTGACAAAGATATCCCAGTCACAGCTACGATGACGGCCTCTCTTTCTGGAAAGGGCACCAAAACCGTCAAGAACTGGACGGTATACGGCCGAGCCGATGACGGCAGCCAGTACACAACCTCAACGGTTGGGTATGGCTTGGACAAGATTGAGCAGAAATTCAGCTTTACCTTATCCAAGGACAAGCTAAATGGGGTTGATAGTTATACAGAAACATGGGTCATGCGAGCCCGTGTAAACTTCAACGACGGGACAAAAGCCGAGCAGCCGATAGCGTGTACAACAACCGTTGCGAAGCCGGGTGCCGCCACGCCGGATCCGGGAGGGACGCCAACCCCGCCGCCGGCTCCGCCGGTCACTGCGGATATTGAGTTTAGGCCTAATACCATTATTACAGGGGATCAATCAACGTTGGATAACAACTCCGATGGTTATACGTCCATGAGCTGGACGTTTTCAACCAACCTGCAAGAGGTTTTACCGGATACCAGCCAGTATCGCTACCCCAATGTCAAATTTGATAAGCCGGGATTCTATCAGGCGAAAATAATGGTTACCAACGGCATCGAGACGAAATGGGACACCGCCTCTTTGCAGGTGCTTGATCCAAAGCCGGTAGCAGTCGTAACAGGACCAACGAAGGTGATTCAAGGGAGAGATTTCTCAAACATCTTCCATCTGTATAATTCGTATACACCGCTTGCGGAGCGTGGGGTAACCCTTGATTTTACGAAGAATCAGACGCGTTACAAAAAGGCCGGAGATTCCGTATATACGAATGGTTGGCCATCCAAGGGTCCAACAACGCTTGGCGATTATGCCGTAGAAGGCAAGGTTTTTGACTCGCAAGGACGCGAGAGTGACTGGGGCACTCATATCTTTGAAGTAGTTCCCGATCAGCCGCCAATTGTAAGCATCATGACTCCGGAACAGACCTATCGTTTTAATGAATCGATGATCTATATCGATGCTGAAAGCGTAGACGGCGATTCGCTGGCAAGCATGAAAATCGAAGAGCGTTACGATCATGATAATGACGGCAACTATGAAGAAGAGCTTTGGACAAGCGTTTATACAGGACCCTTCAAAGATACGTACCCCGTCACTTATACGAGCGTAGGGAAGAGGCAATACCGTGCAAGCGTCACGGAGGATTACGGGTTGTCGGCTATATCCGAGATTGCCGCAACCAATGTTCTGAACTATGCTCCCTTTGTGGATTTTGACGTATTCGGCCTGACGCAGCAGCCTGATCAGGGAGATGACAGCGCACCTGAAGATTTGGCTTATACAGGCGAATCGATCATGCGTTCATGGAAGTTAATCCAGCCCTACACAACAAACGCTAACAAGCCGATCGGTTGGAAAACAAACAGCGGTGCATTGCAAACCAAGAATGCCAAGATGGCCGACTTCTTCATTAAGTATCCCAATATGGGATTAGGCGCAAATAGTCGCTCAAAGTACGAATTAGCTGCCGATCTGACCAACCTGCCTGTTTGGGGACTGCCAGCAGGCGCTGCTGCCGTACCGTACATTTATGCGGGTCATCGCCTCTACTCGCGTGAAGGTGGGGAAATGGTAGAACGCAATGCGAAAAATGGCACGGAAATCAGCAGATTTTCGTTGTCCGAAGCGAGCGGTATGACCTATTTGGGAGCGGATAAGAACGAGAACTTTTATTATGGGGCATGGGTGGGTGAATCATCGAAAGCAACTGCCTATGAGATCAGGAAAATTAACAATCGCGGTCAACTCTCAGCCAGTTATACAGTCCCAATATCAACAGGCATTTCTTACGTGATGTATTTCGAGGTTTCGGATGACGGGCAATACCTCTATATGGCTTATCGGAATAGAGTGGGCGCCGAACAAAATTACTGGAATGTACATGCCGTCAAATATTCCGTTCAGGATAAGTCCGTGAAATGGGATGTAAAAACCGGTGATCTCCGATATAACCCAACGATCCTTCAGAACTATAAAGGCGTTGTGGATTCTGACGGGGACTTATATCTGACTTGGGGGACCTATACCAGTTATGATGGCTTTGAAACCTACGCCATGGCGGTAAATGGCGATACAGGGGTTATGGGTTACGAGGCCATGACAACCGGTCAATCTGATCCATCTTACATGGTTGCGAGTCCGCTCAATAAATCAAACAACACAAAGAATTTGTATTTTACCGTCTCCGGATACTACTCAAACATGTTTAATAGCGATACAGGCATGAGTACGGACATTTACGGATTCTACTGGAATAGAACAACGGGTCAATTAAGCATGCTGGGTTATCCCGGTGTTTCCGGCCCTAATCGATTTGGGATGGAAAGCTGGTATTGCGACGATTATCCGTATTGCGATAAGTTTACCGCCGAAAAATCTTGGGGTGGGACAACGCCCGTTATTTATCCGGACGGAACGATTTATTCGACTACCGTTTATAATTACGGCGACTATAAGTTCGACAGCAATCTTTATCCAATTGTTTTTTACGATGGTAAGAAATATACGTATCAAAATAACAGAGGGAATAAGATTGCTAATGGAAAAGCCTTTTTAATGCCAAGCGGACTGTTGGCCTATCCGATAAACGGAGCATACGCAAACTACTCCGAGGCCACTTATAAGCCATACGCCGGAATAGTAGCTGCGGGCAGGGCGCCGGTGGACTTCTATAATAATTACTATGGGAACAAAACATATTCCAGCGAGATTTTAGATAAGGGCTATTCATTCCCAAGCGGTGCTTTGAAAGATCCGACACTAAACACATCCATACTTCCAGACGGATCATTTTATGGATTTTCGGCTACTTTAGGAGGTTCTACCATTCAATACGTATTCCCCTTTGTTCCCGCGAACGGCAGCGGCGATTATCCGAGGGCAATGGATGAGAATACCGTCGAAGTCGTGGATGCAACATGGGCGGGGTTATGGTACGATCCAGCGACTAAGCTGAAGAACGACCGGCTTTCCTTTAACATCGCTGTCAACGATGCGGCTAACGATAAGCCAATTGGAGCAGCCGTTCAGGTACAGGACGGTAAGAATATGTACGCAGCCGAGTGGACGAAAGACAAGCTTACTTTATTTAAAGTCGCAGCGGGTACGAAAACAGCTTTGCAATCGGTAGATTATTCACGATCACCGTTCGTAACGTATCCCTTTGAGCTTGAAGCGAGTAACGGCACTTTGCGCGTCTTCATCAACCATGCCAAATTGATTGAAATTTCAGACGATACTTATAAGCAAGGCTCTGTGGGGATTATGTCGCTTGGCCAGCAGCAAGCAAAGTTTAGCGAGGTGAAGGTCAAGAACTACGGGGATTACTACGTAGAAGAAACCCGCCAGTCCGTTCTGGTCGGAGAAGAGATCAAGTACGACACGATTTTTGATGATATCGAAAAAGACCCGGAATCGGCTGAAGAGTGGAGCTACCGGCATGATCCGTATTATTTTGCCAACCCGCTTGGGCTCAGTGCATTTGACGGTAAAACCTTCGAGGTCAAACTTCCTGTACTGGACAAGCCCGGTCTCTACAACATCACGTTGAAGGCGAAGGATAGCCCCGGCATGGATGAATATGAGGGTTGGTCGGAACCGGTAACCAAGGAGCTGTATGTGCACCGCCGTCCCATTGCGCGGCCGGATGTCCGGTTCACGGGTATTGTATATCCGGAAGGGGAGACGCTCGACTATTCGACGTATGATACCTCATATGATCCGGATATCCCGGACTACCTTTCGGACCGGAAGTTTCGGAACAGATGGGCCGACGAAACGGCGTGGACTGCAGGAAAGAGGGAGCTGTATACCCGCCCTGGCGTGGAGCTTATTATTCAAGAGCAAGTGCAGGACGGCTTTGGCGTATGGTCCTATTGGGTGGAGACACGCGTCTACAAGGAAGCGCTCCCGGCTGCGAATCAGCATAGGCCGCAGATGATGATGACCTATCCTGGCGGAACCTTGGCTAGCCCAACGCTGCTTGGAGGCGAGCCAATGCTGCGTTGGACGTACAGCGATGCCGATGGCGATCCGCAAGAGCAATTTTATCTAAAGGTCTCTTACGTTGATAACGGAGCAACCATTATGGAAGGGACATACCCAGGCAACGATACCTCTTTCATACTTGATGAGGGAATCAAACAGGGGCGCAAAGTAAAGGTACAGGGCCAGGTCTATTCCAAAGGGTACTGGTCGGATGACAGCAATATCGTCTATTTTATTCTGAATACGCCGCCAGTGACGCATCTGCTGTCTTTTAACGGAGCTAAAGCGTCTGAACCTGTCTATACGAACAATAATCGGCCGCTGCTCAAAGTATCCGTTGCCGACGTTGACGGTCAGCCGGTGTCCAGGGTGGATTACGAAGTCTTTGAAAATGCGAGTTCTGAGCTTGCGGCAGACACTAATAGCGCAATCAGCGCAACGTCTTACGCGCCTCCCGCCTTGCGGGAAGGACTTCATAACTGGAGGGCAAGAGCAAGCGACAGCTTTGCCTGGGGCGGATATTCGGAGAACGGCTATTTCTTTGTAGATACCGTTCCGCCGGACGATACGAACGAGCAGCTCGAGATCAAGCCTACCTCGGTCAAAGTCATGTTTAATCCGTTTAGCGATGCGGCACCGTCATCGGGCCATGCGTCGAGAGCCTTTTACATGCAAAAGGTGAATGATGACGGTTCAACGACCAACATCGATCTGAACAACAACGGAACCGCGGAATACAGCATTCCGCTCCCGAATGGGGCAACCAGTTATACGGTAGGCGGTCTGCTGACCGGAGCGAAGTACCGTCTGATGGTGGCGGACTGGGATGTAGCGGGCAATATGGGTCAATATCAATATATTTATTTCACAACAAACCGCCCGCCAACCGCGGATTTCGACTGGTCGCCGAAGCCGGTGTATGAAGGGGATACGGTAATATTCACTACAGCTGCATCCGACCCGGATAGCAATGAGCTGGCTGTAACGTATAAGTTAACCAGTCCCGCCGGCGTAATCAGAACCTTTAGCTATAGCCTCCAAACACCTTACCCTTCCACGGGACCAAGCTTGCGAATGACGGAGACGGGAGACTGGACGATGCTTCTCACGGTCAGCGACGGCATGGAAACGGTGCAAACCGAGAAAAAAGTAAAGGTGCTTGCGCTAGGGTTAACGGGTTACGTGAAGCATACGGAGCAGTGGGATGAGAAGCGCAAGGAATTCAACAAGAAGCAGAGCGGCAAAGAGGACTCGCCGCGGGGGTATAACGTATTCTGGGCCGGCGAGAAGTTCCTGCTGTCAGCTTCGACAACAAATACCGGAACGGCAACCAAAGCGGACCGGGTGGAGGTTTCGATGAAGAGCTATTCCGCGTCGCTAACGTCCATGAACAGCTCCCGAGCCGGCTGGCAAGGGGAACTATGGGAGAAGGCATTCAACGATTTGAAGAAAGGTCCGCTAAACTTCGAGTTCACGGCTTATTACAATAATGGCATTGTGAAGCGGGATACCGTGACGGTGCAGATTGAAGGCAATGTCTACGATATCGTTGGCGTGCATAGGTTGAAATAAAACAAAAAGGCTGCCCCATCTGAGGGCAGCCTTTGTCGTTATCCGCTCTTAATTTTTGTAAAAAATTTGCTGATTGCATAGTACGCCGCGCCTCGTACGGCCGATTGATCCTGCAGCTCGGCGAAAAGAATTCGGAGCCGCTCGCGGTGATAGGGCAAGGTGCGTCGGGTAACCGATGTCTGTACCGCTTCCTCAAGCCATCTTTGCGCCCGGCTCATGCGGTTGCCGATGATCACAACGTCGGGGTTGAACACATTTACAATGTTCGAAATACCCGCGCCCATGTACTCGCCAATCTTATAGAACAACGCACGAACCTCTTCATTGCCGGCTTCGGCTGCGTCAAGAAGATCCTCTAAGCTGTCGAAGCCAAGCGGAGCAGCCTGCTCAAGAAGTGCATTTTCGGAAGCATACAGCTCCCAGCAGCCTTCATTGCCGCATCGGCAAGGCTTGCCGCTATATTCAATGGACAGATGCCCAAGCTCGCCGGAGAATCCGGTTGCTCCTTTATATAATTCTTTATTAAGGATAATGCCCGTACCGATACCAATCCCGACACTGACATAGATCTGATGGGCGATTCCGCGGCCGATTCCGTATTTCTGTTCGCCTTGCGCGCCTGCGTTAGCTTCGTTGTCAATGGTAACCGGAAGCTGGAATCGTTCCTCCAGCATTTGCTGAAGCTCGACATGCTGCCATTCCAGGTTCGGGGCGAACAGGATGGAGCCCTGATCATCCACGATACCCGGCACGCCAATGCCGATTCCCACGATTCCATACGGACTAGCTGGCGCTCTGCCAATTAACTCCTCTATGCATTGAACCAGTTCCTTCAGAGTGAACTCGAGCTGATGCTTCTTGAGGCTTCTCTGAAGCTCGGCAACCACATTCCCCTCAAGGTCGGACAGCACTCCGCGAATGTAGTTAACGCCAAGATCGATCCCTACGGCATAACCGGCCTTGCCGTTAAACAGGAGCATAACCGGTTTGCGTCCGCCGCTTGATTCCCCCGGACCAATCTCCAATACGAGATCACTGTCAATCAAGTCTTGAACCAGATTGGAGACAGTTGCTTTGTTTAGCCCTGTTAGCTCGGAAATTTGCGCCCGCGAGAGGGGGGCATGCTTCAGCACGGCTTCCAGCACGATGGATGTGTTTATTTTTTTTATAAGGGTCAAATCGCCCGTTGTAGTTACTTTCAACTGCAATTGCCTCCGTCCATGTCGTCCATTAAGCCTATTGTAACAGAATTTCCCCGTGATTGGCTGTAGTAAACATATTAACACAAAAACTTAGTTTGTTTAATAGACAAACTAAGGATGGGAGAAATGAAGGTGTAGAAGTGGATATGCGATTCGTCCATTGTTGGACAAACAGTAATGAGGTTATTAAACGATGCAGGGGAGAAAAAGGGGAAAGCCTGTTTGAGGTAAATTTGAGTTCAAATCTACCTCTTATTTATGTTGACGCTTCGACAGGATAAAGCGTTTAAAAGCATTGATTTCATTTAATTCTTCCTCGGTCCAATCCTCGCCGTTTGTTTCTTCTTGATTAGGATGAAACGTAAGATCCATTCCATTTTCTTCGATGAGATTACTCTTCTTGAGTCCAAATCTGTTCGCGATCTTCTCGATTGCGCCCATGCGAGGCTCTTTCAGGCCTGTTTCCCAAGCGGAAACGGCTTTATTCGTAACACCTGCAATATCAGCGAGATCCTGCTGCGTTAGGTCGTATTTTTCACGTAGCTTTTTTAAATTTGCGCTGATACTCAACATAATCACTCCATACTTGTTATAAGGTAATTGTACAAAAAAGGCTGATCCAAATCAACTTAAGGGTAGAAAAAATCGTGTTTTTAACGTTGACAATCTACTTTAAGAAGAATATTATGGAAGCAACTTAGGCATACGAGAGGATGATGCAATTTGAAAAATGAATATCGCTGAAAGGAAGATATTTTTTTGATTAGTAATCTACTTTAAGTAGATAAATCCACTTATGGTGGATAGCTGTTGGCTTAACCGGCAAAGCAGGGACTGCCTTGGGGTAGGAGCCAAGACAGTCTTAAGGCAAATCTAATTATTGATAGTATAGCAAATATTGCGAGATATGAAAGGTTCTAATCAAATATATATTAAGCCCGGCAAAGGAGAAATTGAGGATGAGTGAAAAAACAACGGAAGAAAAACAAGTTATTCATCAATTAAATAGATATAAGCAAATTCAGGCTAGAATTCAGGTTCTCGATCATTACCCGATAGGAGCCGGTTTGACGATGAGACGGCTTAATCAGGACGATAAGCTGCAGGCTTTGCATCAAAGTTTGAGAGGGATGCCAAGTTATAAGTACTTAACGAAACACGAACAGAAATTGGAAAGAGCGGCAAACGCCTATTTGTCCAAACAACGGACTGGTCTCAAAAGTCAGCTTGCCGTGATTCCAAAGGAACCGGAAAACGAAGAGGACGAGATGCTTCTGGCTGAGCTGCGCGGGAAAATCAAGAAGGTGATTGCCGCACGGGGATACGATGATACGAAAAATGATTTTGACGCGGTTCTTGATCGTATAACCGAGCTGCAGTATTTGCAGGAGGAGCTTAGTCAGATTGACACCATCCTAATGGCGCTCGAGTGCTATAAACCGAATTTATCCAAGCTTCTTCGCTTGAGGTATGTTGAGGGAGAAACGGTAGAAGAAACGATCAGCCTTCTGGGGATTGTTGAACGAACGTATAAGCGTTGGAGAAAACAGGCGATTGAGCAGTATATTATTCTTTCCGCTTAAAGTTGTCCCTAAAGTTGTCCCCTTAAATGTACTGTTTTGGCAAGTCAACCCATGCTAATATGATAGTATCAAATGAAATGTTAACCAGTAGCCAGCCGCCTTCCTAGGGCGGCTTTCTACTTGGATGCCAGGCTGCGGACAATAGTTCCGCAGCCTTTTATCGTAGGCTAACATTATCGGATGATGAAGGGGGAGGAGATGCCATATGCGCTAACCAGCGGTTTGGGTGAAAAATGAAATGGGTTGATCGGCAAAGCTTTGCGAGAGCGCAGGGCTTTTTTTGTTGTCTATTCTTAAAAGGAATTGAGGTGATGCCGTGCAGATATCGATTAACGATGTAAGACATGCTGTGATTCAAGCCCTGATCAACGAATTTCCGCTAATACCGGTCTCGGGCGATGACATTAAGCAGGTGCTTGAGCCGCCGTGCTTTTACGTAAAATTGTTGGAGTCAACCCATCGGCTTGAGCCCGGCAATCGTTATCATCGGGATTTTCCGTTTCTCATTCTGTATTCCGGTACAGACGGAAACGAGGATCTGTACGATGTGGCGGAGCAGTTAACGTCGAGTTTGCAGGTAATTGCGGTAGAAAGTGGTCCATTCAATGGCGCGAACATGAGGCACCAAATTGTAGAAGGGGCACTTCATTTTAATGTCGATTACAGTTGTACGGTTAGTAAGGAAGCAACAAATATTCCACGGATGATGACATTGCAGCAAACAGGAGGTATAAAGGCATGAGCAAATCAGTGAAGCAAACCACTTATTCCAAGGCGCAAATCTTGAAGGCAAGTTGTTTTACGCCGCTGCAAAGGGATTTTCTTAAAGCCTTATTAGAAGAAGGCAAATTTTACACGGTCGACGATGCAGCAAAACAAATCGAGCAGTATCTAAAACAGGAGGCGAAGTAAAAGATGGCAGGTGGAACATTTACGATGCAAAATAAGGTCCGGCCAGGTGTTTATGTGAACGTTGGCGGCAAAGGACAAGCGCTTGGAACTCTGGGGATTCGAGGAATTACGGCGATGGCGCTTCCGCTCTCGTGGGGAGCACCACAAAAGATGATCACTTTGGATGCGGGGGACGATTCGCTGACTAAGCTCGGCTATGACTTGAGCGCCGGCTCCATTCTGCCTGTCCGGGAGGCGTTGAAACGTGCGAAGACGCTGTTCATTTATCGGTTGAATACGGGTGAAAAAGCAACCATTACAATCGGTCAGCTGACAGCAACGGCGAAATACGGCGGTATCCGGGGGAATGACCTGACGGTTGTTATCGAGAATAATATCGATGACTCCGCGAAATATGATGTAAAAACGTTTGTAGACCAGGCCCAAGCCGACCAGCAGACGGTAACGATGATTTCCGAATTGAAGTCAAATGATTGGGTCGATTGGACGGGGACTGGTGCATTGACGCCAAGCGCAGGCGCGCCGCTTGCGGGCGGTACGAATGGAGCGGTTACTAACGCAGATCATTTAAACTTTTTGTCTGACCTGGAGTTGTTCGATTTCAACACGGTTGCTTATGTTGGAACGGACAATACGCTTAAAAATGTGTATGCCTCCTTTGTTAAGAGACTTCGTGATGACGAGGGCAAGAAGGTACAGGCGGTTGTCGAGAATGATCCGGCAGCTGATTACGAAGGCGTGATTAGCGTTAAGAACGGTGTAGTACTCGGCGATGGCACGATTCTCACGGCGGCGCAGGCGACAGCATGGGTGGCCGGCGCAACAGCGGCAGCTGATGTGAACGAATCACTTACTTATAGCGTTTATGACGATGCGGTAGATGTCTCTCCGCGTTATACCAATAGCCAGATCAATGCGGCGCTCAGAAACGGCGAGTTTGTGTTTACGGCGAGTAGTGGCAGAGCGGTAGTCGAGCAGGACATTAACAGCTTAACAAGCTTTACGGCGGAAAAAACGAAAGCCTTCAGCAAAAACCGCGTAATCCGGGTTTTGGATGGCATTAATAATGATTTTGTCCGTATTTTCTCTGACTACTATCTTGGTAAAGTTTCGAATAACGCCGCAGGACGCAACTTGCTCAAGTCGGAATGCATTAACAATATCGGCACGCTTCAGGGGATTGGGGCGGTACAAAATTTTGACGCTCAAAATGATATCTCTGTATATGCCGGGCAAGAGACCGATGCGGTCAACATTGATTTGAATGTTCAACCCGCGGACAGTGTCGAAAAAATTTACATTACGGTAACCGTAAACTAAGGAGATGACTTAAATGCCTTTTATGTTGGAATCTGATGCCATTAGCGGCAAACAAGCGACGGCGACTGCAACGATTAACGGCCGTGTGGAAGAGTTGTTTTATGCAAAATCGATTGAAGCAACGATTGAAAAAAATAAAGTGGATGTGCCGGTTCTAGGGCGAACCAATACGCCGCAACGTTCAGCAGGCTGGAAAGGCAGCGGTACGCTGACGGTTTATTATGTGACTTCCGTGTTCAGACAGCTGATGTGGTCTTACATTCAGACCGGTCAGGATTTCTGGTTCGATCTTCATATTACGAACGAGCAGCCGGGATCCGCTTCCGGCAAACAATCGGTTATGCTTAAGGGCTGTAACCTGGACAGCATCATCGCAACGAAGTTTGACGCGACCAGCGACGATATGCTCGACGAGGAAATGCCGTTTACCTTTAACGGCTATGATTTGCTTGATCAATTCAATACCATTACGGGCGCCTAACAGGCGGCCTCATTTCATATACGGAGGTAGATCTCAATGAATCTGCAAGAATTTCTTAATAACCACCCTGTTGATAATCTGACAGAGGAAATTATCGTTTCCCCGCGCTTCAAGAATGCCGATGGACTGCCGCTTAAATTTACGATTAAGGCGATGACGAGCCAAGAATTCGAGGAAATCCGCAAAAGCGCGACCGAGATCCGCAAAGGCCGCAAGGTAGAGTTCGATGCGCAAAAATTCAATTTGCGTGCGGTTATTAACCATACGATTGTGCCGGATTTCAAGGATGCAGCTAGCATTCAAAAGCTTGGCTGCCGCACGGCGGACGAATATGTGCAAAAAGTGCTGCTGGCCGGTGAAATGTCTACCATCGTGAGCAAGATTCAGGAGCTTAGCGGCTTTGACGTCGGAATGAACGAATTGATTGACGAAGCAAAAAACTAATCATGGAGGGGGACGGCGAAGCCAATTACGCCCACTACGCCCTCCATCAGCTGTATATCCTCCCGGGACAATTTGTTCAATTACCCCGGGAGGAAAAGGCCTTTATCATGGCATCCATCGATATTCGGATTAAGAAAGAGAAGGAAGCCGCGAGGAAAAGGTAATCGATACGTTATTTTGGAAAGGAGGTGAAAGTTCTGGCTACATTTGCTATTGCAATCAACCTGATAAATACAATGTCCAAACCGCTTGGCGGCTTAATTAAGCAAGTGCAAAAGATGGAAGCTGCCGTTGATCGGCTAGATCGGACGATGGCAGGATTAGGCGGGATGCAAAGTCTGGTTCAAAATAATTTGAAGGTTGTACAGGTTACCCAAACCATTAATAACAACTACCAACAAATCAATAATACGCTTACTCAAACCGCCAGCAGCTATCAGCAAATCAACAATTCGCTCACTCAAACCAACAATACGCTGGGTCAAACCGCAGCCCAACAAGAGAATGTAAACGCCGTGGTTAAGCAAGGACAAGGCGTTGTAGGCTTGTTGGATAAAGGGCTTAAGGGTTTAATCAGCAAGTACGCATCTATTCAAAGCTTGCAGGACGGTATGAAGCTAAGCGACGATTATATGAATTCGCTGACTCGAATCGAAGCGATTAATGACAAGCTGCAGTCGCCTGAACAATTACAGTCGAAAATCTTTGCCGCTTCCGACCGCTCAAGAGGGAGTTATTCCGACATGCTTGGCATGGTGGGCAAGCTCGGAGCAACAGGGGCTTTTAAGAGCAATGATGAGGAGATAGCATTCGCGGAAACTATGCAAAAATCGTTCCGGTTAGGCGGAACCAGCATGGCAGATCAGAAGTCGGGGATGGATCAAGTTGCCGGTGCAATGTCGGAAGGAAAGCTGAGCGGCGACGGATTCAAATCCATTTTGGAAAAAGCCCCGATGATTGCAGCGGCTATCTCTCAATTTACGGGTAAATCAGAAAGCCAGCTGGAAAAAATGGCGGAGAAAGGAGGCCTGACCGCAAATATTCTTAAAAACTCCTTATTTGCGGCTTCGGGCGATATTAGTAGCAAGTTCGGAGAGATGCCGTTGTCCTTCGCTGATTATATGGCGCAAATGCGGAGTACAGCGTTGCAGTCCTTTGGTCCGGTCATCCAGCAAATCAGCCAGTTGATCAACAGTCCTGCCGGGGGGCAATTCCTTCAAGGCTTTGGTGCAGCCATTTCTATTGCAGCACAACTTGCCGGCCAGTTGTTCACGGCAGTGTCTGCCGTAGTGGGCTTTATGAGCGACAATATGCCGATTATTGAACCAATTATTTGGGGGCTGGTAACAGCAATGACCGGCCTATGGTTAATAACCAAATGGCAAGCTATCACGCAGGTATTCCAGGCGGTAGCTTCCGGAATCTCCACTGCTGCCCTGTTCATCCAGATGGTAGCCGTTTTTGGTCTTCGGGAGGCATGGTCAACCTTAAACGCTACGATGAAGACCAATATTTTTATCGTTATTATTTCGGTTGTTGTCGGGCTGATCGTGTGGCTTATTCATCTTTGGCAAACGAATGACCAGTTCGCAGCGGCGTTAATGGGTGTTTGGAATGCCATACTCAATTTCTTTGACCAAATTCCAGGATTCTTTTGGGGTATGGTTGAAGCTATGCTAGCACCCTACGTCTGGCTTGCTCAAAAAATTGGCTTTATTTATGATAATGTAATAAATGGAATCATTGATGGTATTAATCATGTATTGCAAATTGTAAATAAAGTCACGGGCTCGTCCTTTGAAATACAAGGTCACTTCAGTATGGAGAATCTCACCAAAGGCATTCAGTCATTTGCGGCAGATCAGAAAAAGAATGCTTTCGCAAATGCTGCGGATCAAGCTGCTAAGCGACAGAATCGGACGGATGACATCATAAAAGCTCGTGAAGAAGATCGCTTAAAGAAAGAAAAAGAAAAGAATGCCAACCCTCTAGGTAAAGGGGATTATCGTAATTTGGTAAGCGGTACTTACTCCAACCCACCAGGAACAGTACCAGTAATCGGCGCCGGCGCCGGAACTATTCCCAAGATCGGAGAAGTGGGTGAAGTCGGCAAAATCAATAATACGGTCGACATCTCCAGCGAGGATATTGAAATGATGCGGAACATTGCCGAAATGAATGCGATTCAGAACTTTGTAACGCTGACGCCGACGGTTCAAGTAACGACTGGGCCGATATCGAAGGACGTTGACGTAGACGAGGTAATCCGAAGGATCGGCAGCACGATGGAGCAGGAGATTCAGTCTTCCGCGCAGGGTGCTTACGGTTAATAGGTTATGCGAAGGCGCTCTCTATTAAGAGCGCCTTTGTACGTTAAAAAAGGTGGTGTAAAAATGGCGGAGACAAGTCCGTTCACAATGATGATCGGCTGGAACAATGGTAAGGAGGGATGGGAGTTTCCGGTCTTGCCCGACGAAATCAACATTAAACGGGATGGATCAGGCAAGGAATACAATATTGTCGGCACCGGTCCAATCAGCACGATTGAGAAGCCGGGGCTTGCGGAAATAAGCTTCAAGAGTTTTTTTCCCGGACACAACTATCCCTTTAATCAAAGTATTTATCATTGGAAAAAGTATGATCCCGTTCTGGACCGAACCGAATCCTTGAATACGATTTTTAATGTGCTGCGCGGCGTCGACTGGAAACCGAAAGTACCGGATCCCAACGCCTATGTGAACGATATAAACAGATGGATGCACAGCGGTTACCCTGTCCGGTTTATTTACGTGGGCAGCAACACCCAGGATGATTCAGCGAAAATCAGTCTGCCGATGTCTATCGAATCCTTCGAGCGTTGGGAAGAGGCGGGATCCCCGGGCGATATTTTTTATTCGCTTAAGTTGAAGGAGTATGTCTTCCATTACCCGCAAAAAGTCAAAGCCGTAACAACGGCCGACGGTAAAACGAAACTCCTCAAGGGGTCTTCTACAAGATCGGATGATCGGGTGCCCCCAAAGACGTATACCTTAAAACCGGGCGATACCCTTATAAAGGTAGCCGGCATGCAACTAGGCGACAGCGCGCGGTGGAAGGATATTCAAAAGCTTAACGGAATTACGGATGCGGAGCTCAAGCGTCTGCCGGTCGGTAAAGTACTTAAATTGCCGGAGAGGCGCTGATGCCCATGTTTGAGCTTATCGTCGATAACCGCAATGGAACGCTCTGGAACCTTTCCAAGCTTGTACCGGAATTAAGCTGGAGTACAAAAAGAACCGGTAAAGCCGGCACGCTGCAATTTACGATTATTCGTAACCCGTCCTACCAGGAGTCTCATTATGAGATCAATTGCGGCGACGTCGTCAGGCTGCGCATGAACGATACGGTCCTTTTTTGCGGATATGTGTTTGTACTGGAGGATTCCGAGGACCGGGAATTAAAAGTAACGGCGTACGATCAGCTCCGGTATTTGCTCGAAACCGATACGTACGTGAAGACGAACGTTACCGCTACCCAAGTGCTGAAGGATAACGCGCATGAGGTGGGACTTGCAGTAGGGGATATCGCGGATACGATTCATCCCATAAAGACATTTTCGCAGGATGGGCAAAAAAGGCTTGATATGATTTATAAAGCGCTTGACGAGACGTTGATCGCTAAGGGGCGCATTTACGTTTTGTATGATGATGCCGGGTATCTAACACTCAAAGATATCGATAATATGACAATCGATCTGATTCTCGGTGATGGAAGTCTCGTATACGGCTATTCGCTGAAACGCGACATTGATTCGGATACGTTTAACCGGGTGAAGATGGTGAAGGATAATCAAGAAACGGGCAAGCGCGAAGCCTATATTCTGCAGGATAGCTCAAAAATTGGCAAGTGGGGACGCCTGCAATACTATCAGAAAGTTGATGACGGGCTTAATAAAGCCCAGATCAATGCGATGATGGAACGCGTGATGGAGCTGAAGGGCCGCGAGCAGAAAACATTTAAGCTGGATGCCCTTGGCTATATCGGCATGCGTGCCGGCGTGAAGCTGCAAATCACGATTAAGGAACAGGGGATTAATCAATATTTCCTCGTTGAAGAATGCACCCATCAAATGAAAGGGGACGAGCATACGATGAGCCTGGATCTAAAGGTGTATGGCGCATGAGCATTAACGACCAAGTAAAAAAAATCGTAAAGGAATATTTAAGCTCGATACAGCCGGTGGCCGTGATGTACGGAACGGTTACGAATGTAAATCCGCTGGAAGTGAACGTTGATCAACGTCTCACCTTTTCGGCGGATTTTTTAATTGTACCGGAGCATCTCGGTTCCAGTCTGGAACTTGGATCGAAGCTGATCTTAATGCGTGCGGCCGGCGGTGAGAAATATGTAGTGATAGGGAGGTTGCCGGATTGATCTTGCCTGAAGGAGCGGTTCTGAATACCGCGTCAGAAGAAGTAGAACAGACCAGCCGAACCTATCGATTGGATATTGAGCGAGGGAAGATTACGGGGCTAGTTGATGGGCAGGATGCCGTAAAGCAGGCGATTTACAAAATACTCGATACGGAGCGATTCGCCCATTTCATTTATTCCGGGAACTACGGAAGCGAGAAAAGTGGAATATTCCGCACCGATTACGAGCGCTGCATTCGTGATGCTCTGCTGCAGGATGAGCGCATAAGCGCCGTTCAGGATTTCGAAATATCCGGAAGCGGAGACGAGGCTGCCGTTCGTTTTACGGCTCTTACGATTTACGGCTCCGTAGCCATTGAGAAAGGAGGATTCTAATTGTACGAAACACAAACCTTCGAAATGATCTTGCAGCGTATGCTTGACCGGGTACCCGGCGCCGTAGACAAGCGCGAAGGAAGTATTATTTACGATGCTCTTGCTCCGGCGGCAGCCGAGTTGGCCCAAATCTATGCCGATCTCGATATCAACTTGAACCTGGTATTCGGAAATACCTCGTCCGGGGAGTATTTGGCGCGGCGAACAGCGGATTTCGGAATCGAACGCCAGCTCGCCTCTAAGGCCCAGCGGCTTGGTTTATTTTACAGCAATGAAAATGTACTTATGGAGGTTCCAATTGGCAGCCGTTATTCTTTGGATGGCTTGTCCTACAAAGTAACCGAGAAGATCTCGACCGGCAATTATAAGCTGCAAGCCGAGACGGCTGGAAGCGCGGGGAATGCCAATTACGGACAGATGCTTCCCATTGATTATACTAACGGTCTTGCGAAGGCGGTGTTATCAGAGGTTTTGATCCCTGGAGAAAACGAAGAGGATGATCATTCCTTAAGGCAGCGATTTCTAGCAAAGGTGCAAAAACCGGGAACCAGCGGGAATGTATCCGACTATAAAAACTGGGCCTTATCCGTGTCCGGTGTCGGAGCGGCTTACGTGAAGCCTCTGTGGAACGGGCCGGGTACGGTAAAAGTGACCATCCTGGACAGCGAGATGCGACCCGCATCCGCGGCTTTGACCGAGGAAGTGCAAAACTTCATTAGTCCGCTGCCGGGGATGGGACAAGAGGTGGCTCCTATTGGGGCTATCGTAACCGTATCCCCTGCAGAGGGAGTGGCCGTAAATCTTACGGCTAAGCTGATTCTGAGCGGTTCGGCATCCTTGGCGGATGTCCAGAAGAACGTTGAATCGGCGATTGCCGCCTACCTGAAGGGACTCGCTTTTGCGGAGGATCCTTCTCCTAAATACGTTCGTATCGGTGCATTACTTCTGGATATTGAGGGAGTTAACGATTACTCCTTCCTGCAGATTAACGGGGGCATATCCAACATCCCGATATCCCCGGATCAAGTAGCCATACTTGGAATGGTGAATTTGGAGGTGTAAGCATGCCTTATCATTTTGTACCCAAATTAAATGCCAAAACAAATGGAAGCCTTTATGTAATAGAAGAAAGAGTGAAGATGACGGGCGGTTCGTATGTCGGATTTCTGGCGCACGATAACATCCTGGAGAGTACGATTCGTGTCTATACGGGGTCGAAATATACGGGCTCGTTAGTCAAAGACGTTGTCGTCTCTATACCAGCGGAAACGCCATGGAGGCGTCAGGTCAAAATCTTTTCAAATGCGGATGAAGTTTACGTGACTTACGAGACGCCGGGCGATGTCGTTGAGGCGGATGATATTAACGGGCTGCAAGAAAGTCTGGCCGCAACGCAGAAAGAAATCGAGGATTACAGAACCAACGGTGTTGTTGACGGGGGATCTTTTATAGGGGAGTGATGGAATGGCTCAAACGATACAGCTGAAAAGGGGCACAAAAGCCCAACTGGATGCTCATGGGCCTCTCGTATCCGGCGAAATGGGATTTTGTACGGACACGAAAGAAATTTTTATTGGAGACGGCAGCGCAAATACGCTTATCGGACGGGCGATGTCCGGGACGGAGGCCGCAAGGCCAACGGCATCCGTTTTGGGACGTCTCTATTATGTGACAAGCGGAACAAATGCCGGTTACATGTACTTCGACAGTGGCACGGCCTGGCAAGCGGTCAATGCGCGGAAATTAACCGAGTTATCGGGCTCCTTGGACGATATCATTGATGGATCAAGCTACGGCAAAGTGTTAAAGACCGATCTTTCAAGCGGTCACGTTAATAAGATTTCGGATGGATCGAACACTTTGACGGCGGCGGAACTAAGAGGACATCTCAATGACGCCAGTCTGCACAGGCAGATTAACGATTCCGGTTTAGCAGTAACGGATTTATGGTCGGCCCAAAAGATTAGAAATGAGATCGAACTGGCAAAAAGAAATATTGAGCCGCAAGCTTCCGTAAAAAACCGGACAACGACAGCTCCACCATCAACCCCGGCTGATGGCGACCGTTATGTCATCCCTGGCAGCGCAACAGGCGTCTGGTCGGGCAAGACCAATCAGATTGCGGAATGGCAATCGTCCACCTGGACGTATTATCCGCCTGCGGTTGGCTGGACCTGCTATGTCGACGATGAGCAAAAGATTTACTCCTGGAACGGATCGGCGTGGGTTCGGACTGGCGGCGCGCTCCAAACGGTTGGGGCCGGCAACGGCCTAACGGGCGGAGGACAAGCAGACAGCGTGACTCTAAATGTTGGAGCGGGTAACGGGATTGCGGTTGCAGCAGACGCTATTTCAGTCGTGGCAGGTAGCGGTATCACGGTTGGCTCAAGCGGTGTTGCCGTTAATATTGATGCCGCCGCTATTATCTACGATGCTGCGAATGGCAATAGGCTCACCGTAGGAACCGTAGACGGCGGAACGTTCTGATGGCCAGGAGAGCACTAATTCAGATCCGCCGGGGACTGGAGATCAATATCGGTTTGCTGGCCGAAGGAGAGCTTGGTTATTGCACGGACAGCCAGAAGCTTTATATCGGAACCAGCGGAGGAAACGTTGTGCTAGTTGCTGCCCAGACTGCCGGAGATATGCTGAAGTCCATCTATGATACGGATAATGACGGCAAAGTAGACGCTGCCGTTGCTGCAGACAACGTTCCATGGTCTGGCATAAGCAATAAAACGGCAGCTTCCGTTACCGCGGCAGGTATCGTACAGCTTAACAGTACCGTTACGAGTACCAGCACCGTGCAGGCAGCCACCGCAAGCGCGGTCAAATCGGCTTATGATTTGGCCAGTGGAAAACTAAGCCCTAGAGTAACTTGGAATCAACTTAAGGGGGTGTGAACGTTTGGCATACGGAAATGAAGTCTATGGGGCGCTGGCATACGGAGCGGAGGAGGGGGAGGACGGCAATAGCAATCTTAATGGCATTGATCTATTAGCCTATCTACCTTCCTATTACAGAGAAATAACCGAAATGAAAGAGCTTCAACAAGCCGCCGGTTATGAAATTTCGGAGCTTGCTGAGAAAGGTAATGATCTGCTGGACCAGAGTTTTATCGACACGGCAACCTGGGGATTGATGCGCTGGGAAAGCGAGCTGGGCATTGCGGCGAATCGCGCGCAGTCTTACGAGCGGCGAAGGGAGCAATTGAAAGCTAAGCTATTCGGTTCCGGAACAACAACGAAACAGATGATTATCGATACGGCGGCGGCTTTTTCGGGCGGTGAGGTCGCGGTGAATGTGTATCCGGAGCACTATCTGTTTGAAATTGTCTTTGTCGGATCGAAGGGGATACCTCCAAACATGCCGGGCTTTATCCAGATGCTTGAGGATATCAAGCCGGCTCACCTGGCTTATAGCTTCAAGTACATTTATACGGTTTGGGATAACCTGACGGAATTATCGTGGGGAGATGCCCATGCAAAAACATGGTCCGAATTAAAAGTATACGAAGGAGGAAAGCAATGAAAACGACAAGTAATCTCGGGCTGATGAAGCCCGAAGGAACAGATGTTGTAGATATTGAGAATTTTAATGCCAACGCGGATACGCTGGATACCACGATCGGCGCAATGTCCACCGTGCCAACCGCGGCAAAAAATATTGCCGGGGCAATTAAGGAAATCCATATGGCAATGTCAAACCTGGACACCACGATATCGGATGGAGAAATTACAACGGCCAAGTTAGCTGATTCGGCGGTTACAAACGTCAAGCTTGCCGCCAATGCCGTAACAGGAGCCAAGATGGCGAGTAGTACCGTGACGGCAACTCAGCTTGCCGATGGGGCCGTAACATCGGCAAAGCTTGCCGATAGCGGAGTGAGCGCGGGGACCTACAAAAGCGTGACAGTGGATGGAAAAGGCCGGGTGACTGCGGGGTCGAATCCGACAACGCTGTCGGGTTACGGGATTACGGACGCTGCGTCTTTGGCTAGCCCGGCTTTGACGGGGACGCCGACAGCGCCGACTGCCGTAGCGGATACAAGTTCGTCTCAACTTGCAACAACTGCATTCGTACTTGGTCAGGCAGGATCGACTGCTCCAACTATGAATGGCGCAGCCGCTGCTGGCACGTCAGCGAAATATGCCCGCGCCGACCATGTTCATCCGACGGATACTACTCGTGCACCACTTGCATCACCAGTATTAACCGGTACCCCTACAGCACCGACGGCAGCTGTAGGTACGAACACTCCACAGATCGCTACTACTGCCTTTGTAATCGGTCAGGCGGGAACAGCAATTCCTAATTTAAATGGAGTTGCTGCTGTAGGCACGTCGACTATGTATGCGCGCGAGGATCATGTTCACCCGTTAGATCCAGATGTAAATAAAGATATATCCTACCTTAGACGGGAACTCGCACTGATGAAACAGCGTGAGGATGTTCGGGACCTTCAAGACCGTATAGACGGTGCAACTGATCTGTTCTATGACATGATTGGCGGTAATGACTCTTCTTCAATTCTGAAGCGTGATGACACTATGGCTACTGTTGAAGTTGCTTTGGGAACCGGATCAACTACGGCCACAGTAACATATGTGAAAGGAAAGTCATTTGCAGTTGGTCAAGAAGTAACTATTCACGACACGACAACTACAACGAAGTTTGAACGGGTTCGGATCACATCTGTTCCAAATAGCACTAGTATCCAGTTTACAGCGACTACACAGGGGTATGCTACCGGTGCTGCTATTTATAGATCTGCCGGAACCATCGGAGGAAATGGAAAGCTAGTATTCGGAGGGCTTCCAAAGCCTACTACTGTAACAGTTTCAGGGTCGTCCCTTACTACAGCATCAGCTGCCATGGTAGGAAACCGGGCGGGGGATAAGTTGGTTATGCTTGATAACGGATGGTTAGTAGCTATTACTATGCTAGGAAGCGGATCTTTCACTTCGACTATGCATGTATCCAAAGATGGAGGAGTTAATTGGAGTGTTGTTTGTACGTTATCTGGATTGGGCTTATATAGTGGACCACAGTATGGAAATGGGGGGATTCTCGCTGTGGGAAATTCCATTTTTTGGTTAGCCCCACCGCAGGATAGTAGAAAGATGCTTCTGTACAGAGTTGACGTGGCTACGCAGGCTAATGTAGACCTGACAACTACTACCCCTGTGTTTCAATTTCACCCCAAAGTTGGGAGTCTATATGTAGCTGGTATAACAGCAACGGATAAAAATCTTATTGTATCATACGTTCAATCACAACCTGTTGCAGGGTATAGAATGTATTTTAGGCAATCTACAGATCTGTCCGGGGCATACTGGGACGACGAGCAACCGTGGGACAATGGTTGGGTGACTGCGTATACTAGCTCTGGCCAGCAGCTACTTCCGTGGATCACCATGCGTGCTCTGGGGAGTGAAGTGCTTATGTCCTATGCTTCTTATGACGGGTCATCCTACAGTTATAATTATATCTTCACACTTAACACAGAAACGGATGTACGTACATTTACATCCCAGATGGGGGCAAGTTCTGGGAGTAGCTATTATAGGGGCTTATCTATTTGTCATATTCAGAAAAACGGCCCATCTGCGGGGCGTTACTGGGTGGCTTATAGCTCGGGTAACTACAGTACTTGGAACATCCAGTTCCATTATTCAGATGATAAAGGTGCTACATGGTCAGCGGCTGGTGCAGTTACTAATGGTTTATTATCAGAGCAAAGTGGAGGCTTTTGTGAGGATGCAACCGGTAATATCTATATCCCGTATAACGATAACAATGATGGTTTGTCCTTTGTTAAGTGTCCTGTAGGAACTACTACCTTTGGACCTGCTGTAGTAATAGATTCAACATTTAAGGATCTAACAGGGGTATGTTTTACGCTCCCATATATTCTAGGAACAGTTACTGTTCCTCCTGTATTGTACGGTGCAGCAGCATCGTCATACGTCAAATTTCGAGGCACGTATACTTGGGCGAATAAGGTACAGCCGTTGGCCATGGATGTCCGTTATGCTGGTGATCCGTCTGACAAAATAGATACCATCGCTTTATGGATACAACGTGACATCGACTCTAATCTCACGGTAATTCCGACTGCTTCAGTTCATGTGACTAATGAAGTTTATTCAGCTATGAGTGCATCCTCAACGATCAATATCGACGGGAATACATCTGAAACAAGCTATACTTATAGAATAGGGACACCTCAGGAAAGAGCGGCTATCCGGCTGTCGGTAACGCGCTCAACGACGAGCAATATATCGGGCATTAAATCCGTATTCGGAGGGGTTGGACGATGAAGATTAAAGATCGGCGAGAGGATGGCACTTTCGAAACGAAAGTTATCGGAAAGGACCCGGAAATGGTTATTTCAGATTTAGAAGCACAAAATATGGAATACAAGGCGCGTCTTGTTGACGTTGAGCTCGCACTTGCAGAATTATTCTCTGGAGGAGGTGCATGATCTATGGCAATGGCTAATTATAAGATTCGAATCATCGCTAGTGCTTGCCTGACTCGATATAATGCAGGCGAAGGTAATATCGAAACCGTCATCCACAGCTATGATTTGCCAGAAGAAGATAGAGAATTGGTTATCGATAATATCAAAATAAAACGACCAGAATTAAATCTCAGTTCTGTTGTATAAGCGGTGCTTTTATTTTGAAAGAAAGCAGGTGATAAGATGAATTGGAGCTCAATTACGGTTGTTATTGGGGTTTGCACTGGTCTCAGCGGAATTATTCTAGGTTGGTTGGGACGGTCGCGATCCATCCGAAGTGATACGGCAGCCGCAGCAGGCAGGGATGCGACCTTGCGTACGGACGTTGAGTATATCAAACGTGGCGTTGATGATATGCGCGTAGAACAGCGAATACAGGGGCAGCGGTTCGATATTTTGGCAGAACGGGTTACGAGAGTTGAGGAGTCGTCCAAACAGGCTCACAAACGGCTCGATCGATTGGAGGCAGAGCACTAATGGAACAACAGGATATTCTCACCCTAGCCGCCCTTGTGGCGGCTTTTGTTGGTGTCGTTAAGGGTTACGGTGTCCCGGCTAAACATAGCTCGGCCATTGCTATTGGTGTAGCAGCTATTTTCGTCCTCGTTCCTTCAACGGTGCGAGACACTATTATTAACATTGCCGTAATTGGACTCACCGCATCGGGCGCATACAGCTATGTTAAAACAAAGGACAGTGGCAAGGATGCAAGCTAAATCAGCAGGTAATGTTAAGATCATTGACGTCTCTCACCATCAAGGTTCAATAAACTGGACAGCAGTAAAATCGGATGGTGTAAAGGGGGCATTCATAAAAGCAACGGAAGGCAGAACGATCCTCGATGATAAGCTCGAAGTGAACGCCAAGGGAGCTGCGACAGTAGGACTTGCAATTGGCTTTTATCATTATGCTCATCCGGAGAATAACGATCCATTGGTAGAGGCTGCTCAGTTCGTGAATGCGATAAAAGGCTTTGCAGCCCAGTTCCCGCATGTCTTGGACGTTGAAGGCAAGGCGTCTACAGTTGGCGGGGATCAATTATCCGATTGGTGTTTAACCTGGCTTCAAGAGGTGGAACGTCTTACCGGACACCCAACGATGATCTACACAGGGGCAAGTTTCGCGAAAATTTTCTTGAACAAGCAGGTCGCATCATTTCCTCTATGGATTGCTCATTATGGCGTAGAAACACCAATAGCGAACGGCACATGGGAAAAATGGTCCGTATTCCAGTATACTTCTAGCGGGAGTGTAAAAGGGATAACTGGAAATGTAGATATTAATGCCATGGAGCATGATTTTTTCGATAAGCATGTTCAACTTCCTGAGTGTATGAGGGAAAAAGAATACATCCTCAAACCTGCTGATGCGAACAAAATCATTCCGTTTTTATCCGCTGCTTATAAGGCAACGCAGGATCCGGAAGCACGTGAAGAACTGCATCGGCTAGCCAACGAACTGCGTAAAGTGTCAGGGCAAAAAGAACAGTAGGCATTAAAAGGAGCTCAAACACAGAGAAAGAGTGTTTGAGCTCTTTTTTGCTTGTTTTTAGGTGATTTTTAATACTCCGAACCCTATTTCCAAATTATTTTCAACTTGCAATAGGAACGTATGTTTGGTATATAATAGGAACACATGTTCTTATTATATAGTCTATCTATATAGGGTGAATCGTAACGGTTGTTTCGGAATTGGCATCTTCAAATATGAGGATCAGCTATTATCAGGAGGGTAGTGTGATTCGAGTGATTTTTACATTTAAAGAAATTCGCTTGGCGAAACAATTGGAGGTCAGTGACGTTGCTGCACGAATCGGTGTATCGGATGATTTGTTATTGAAATACGAAAAAGACAGCCGCATGATTCCATGCAGCATTGCCATGAAATTATGTACCCTTTATCGTGTGCCTACAATCGATCTGATTTATATCGGTAAGCTGCCGGATTAGCATTGGCAGTTTTTTATTTCCCCGTTACTTCAGTGTAATGAAGCGAACAAACGGGAATATTACTCCTGAAAAAAATGCAAAAAAATATTTTGATGAATCTTAGTTTGTTTAATAGACAAACTAAGTTGCCCGTGCTATATTATTGGTGAGCGTTTTCAAAACACACTTAGCTAACGAGAAGATTGAACTTATACTCGTACATTTTAAAGGAGGATATTCATCTCATGACGTATTTCGCTAACATCGGCAAGATCCAATTCGAAGGCAAAGGCTCCGACAATCCGCTGGCATTCAAACACTACGATCCTAAACAAGTGGTTCTGGGCAAAACCATGGAAGAGCATCTTCGCTTTGCGGTTGCTTACTGGCACACTTTCAACGCTAACGGTACGGATCCGTTCGGTAACGCAACGATGATCCGCGGCTGGGACAAATTTGACGGTCTTGACCGTTCGAAAGCCCGCGTGGAAGCTAACTTCGAATTCCTGGACAAAATCGGCGCGCCGTTCTACGCATTCCATGACGTGGATATCGCTCCTGAAGGTGCTACGCTGCAAGAAACGAACAAAAACCTCGACGTTATCGTCGCTATGCTGAAAGACCATCAACAACAAACCGGCAAAAAATTGCTGTGGAATACGGTAAATATGTTCTCGAATCCGCGTTACGTACACGGCGCTGGCACAACTTGCAACGCTGACGTATACGCATACGCTGGCGCGCAGCTGAAAAAAGGCCTTGAAGTCGGTAAAGAGCTGGGCGCGGAAAACTATGTATTCTGGGGCGGCCGCGAAGGTTACGAGAACCTTCTGAACACGGACATGGGCTTCGAGCTTGACAACCTTGCCCGTCTGTACCATATGGCTATCGCTTATGCGAAAGAAATCGGCTTCGACGCTCAATTCCTGATCGAGCCTAAGCCAAAAGAGCCTACTAAACACCAATACGATTTCGATGCTGCAACAACAATCGCATTCCTGCAAAAATACGGCCTGAAAGATTACTTCAAGCTGAACCTCGAAGCTAACCATGCAACGCTTGCGGGTCATACTTTCGAGCATGAAATCCGTACAGCTGCAATTAACGGCATGCTGGGCTCTCTTGACGCTAACCAAGGCGACCTGCTGCTCGGCTGGGATACCGACGAATTCCCAACTGACCTGTACTCGACTACGCTGACGATGTTCGAAGTTCTGAAAGCCGGCGGTCTGACTCGCGGAGGCGTTAACTTCGACGCGAAAGTGCGCCGTGGCTCGTTCGAGGATCAGGATCTCTTCTTGGCTCACATTGCCGGTATGGATTCCTTCGCTTGGGGTCTGAAAGCAGCTGCGAAGCTGATCGAAGAAAAAATCTTCGATCAAATCGTTGAAGACCGTTACAGCAGCTTCAAATCCGGCATCGGCGCTGAAGTTGTTGCTGGTAAAGCATCCCTGGCATCCCTTGAAGCTTACGCTTTGCAAAACAACCCGATCGTTAACAAATCGGGCAAGCAAGAGCGCATGAGACTGATGCTCAGCGAAGTTATTTTCAGCGTTTAATCGCCGAAGATAACTTAGGCAATGGGAGGATTATGTCAATGAGTTATGTAGTTGGTATAGATTTAGGCACTAGTGCCGTGAAGGCATTGCTCGTTGACAAGAACGGAACGGTAGCTGCGGAAGCATCCCGCAGCTATCCGCTGTTCCACGAGCATTCCGGCTGGAGCGAGCAAAAGCCGGAGGATTGGGTTCAAGCAACAATCGAAGCCTTAAATGAACTTGCTTCATCTAATGGCATTGCTGCCGATCAAATCGAAGGCATCAGCTTCTCCGGTCAGATGCATGGCCTCGTGCTGCTTGATGCTGACAACAAGCCTGTACGCAACGCCATCCTGTGGAACGATACGCGTACCACGGAGCAATGCCGCGAGATCGAGCGTACGCTTGGCGACAAGCTGCTTGGCATTACTCGCAACCCGGCGCTTGAAGGCTTCACGCTGCCGAAGATTCTGTGGGTTCGCCAATATGAGCCGCAAGCCTTCGAGCAAGCGAAGCTGTTTGTGCTGCCGAAAGATTATGTTCGTTATGCTCTGACAGGCGAGCTGCACATGGATTATTCCGATGCTGCGGGTACTTTGCTTCTGGATGTTGCGGCAAAAGAATGGAGCAGCGACGTGCTGTCTGCATTTGAATTGCCAGCAAGCTTCTGCCCGCCTCTGGTAGAATCGCACGGTCTCGTAGGCACGCTGCTTCCCGAAATTGCGGAACGTACCGGCCTTCAGCCATCGACGAAAGTATTTGCCGGCGGAGCCGACAATGCTTGCGGCGCCATTGGAGCCGGCATTCTGTCCGAAGGCCTCACGCTGTCGAGTATCGGTACATCGGGCGTTATTCTCGCGTACGAGAATGACAAGAACAAAGACTTCCAAGGCAAAGTCCATTTCTTCAACCACGGCAAAGAGAACTCCTTCTATGCGATGGGCGTAACCCTTGCTGCAGGCTACAGCCTAAGCTGGTTCAAGAAAACATTTGCTCCGAACGAATCGTTTGACGAAATGCTGCAGGGTGTAGGGGAAGTAAAACCGGGTGCAGGCGGATTGCTCTTTACGCCTTACCTCGTTGGCGAACGCACGCCGCATGCCGATCCGGCTATCCGTGCCAGCTTTATCGGCGTAGACGGCTCGCATGAGCGCATTCATTTCGCCCGGGCGGTGATGGAAGGAATCACGTTCTCGCTTAACGAGTCCGTCGATATGTTCCGCAGCGTTGGCAAAACGGTTGATAAGGTTGTTTCCATCGGCGGCGGCGCGCAAAATCCGGTATGGCTGCAAATGCAGGCGGATATTTTCAACGCGACGGTAGTGGCGCTTGAGAATGAACAAGGCCCAGGCCTTGGCGCGGCAATGCTCGCAGCTTACGGCTGCGGCTGGTTCGACAGCCTAGAAGCATGCGCGGAGCAATTCGTGAAGCATGCGGCTTCGTACGAGCCTCAGCCTGAAGCGGTTGAGACGTATAAAGGACTGTTCCGTATCTACCAGCAAGTTTACGCGCAAACGCGCGGCATGAACGAAGCGCTTGTCGCTTACCGCGGTTAATCACCGCACCCAATAACGCGAGTTGATACCGTTTCTTCCGGTTAGCCGGGAGGAACGGTTCTTTTTTTGCTGCAGCCGGGTTAGAGGCGCTTGGCCGACGCAGTGTTGCGGGCTAGAACAGTAAATAGGCCGTACCCACAGAGGGGTACGGCCTATTTACTGCTACGACTTGCTTTCGGATACGACTTCTTCCTTCGTATCGGAGACAAGCTCCTTTGCCGACGTTTTGAACTCATGCAGCGTACGGCCTACGGCGCGGCCTAGCTCAGGCAGCTTGGAAGGGCCGAATATGATTAATACGACAACAAGAATCATCATGAGACCCGGGAAACCAACGTTTTGAAGCATACGATCATCTCCATTCTGTTTATTGTTAAAGGTTCACTCTAATCGGAATTAGTCCTGTCTATGATTGCTTGGGTAAGCGGCAACCGCTTCGATCTCGATCAGCCAATCCGAATTGACAAGGCTTGCGACGCCAACGGTGGAACGGGCTGTTTTTACGGGGTTTTCTTTGGTGTTGAAGTATTTGGCGTAGGCTTTGTTCCATCCGTCGAAATCGAACTTGCCTCCTTTTGCGGCATCTGGCGCAATGTATACGCGCAGATACGTGACGTCCTTCATCGAGAGGCCTTGCTCTTTCAGCAGGGCTTCGATATTTTTGAGAACGCTGAGGCCTTGTTTTTCGGTATCGCCGTACCGTTCGTACACCGTCTTGCCTTCTTTGTTCACGACGGAAGGTACCGTGCCGCTCGTTTCGAAGGTGGCCGTGATCGCCGGCATCGCCACCGCGCTGGAGATTGCCGAAGACGGGTTGCCATAGAATTCCGGCTCGTGAATCGGGGCGAGCGGGTATTTATTAGGCGTAACCGCCGCGTATACGCTAGCCGTTGCGGCGAGGCAGGAGATTATAACCGCTCCGGCGATTACCTTCATTTTTCCTGTCATCTTCATCATTGACCCCTCCTTTGGCTATTCCTTCATGACGCGCTCATGGATGTCGGTGACAACCGAACGCGCGGATTCAATGCCGCCTGCCATCCAGGCCGTAATGTAGCTGATATGCTCGCCGGCCAGATAGACGCGGCGGTCAGGCTTGCAGAGCACCGGATAGTTGGTCTTGCGATCGTCCTCCGAGTAGGAGACCCAGCTGCCTTCGTTGTATTTGATCGTTTTCCAGTTCACGGAGAACGAAGATTCGAACTCGTTATAGTATTGCGGGTGAATTTTGGCTCCTTGTTCAAGCGCATGCGCTTCGCGTTCTTTGAAGGACAACGCGCCAATCTTATCCGCGTTGGACCCTTGGACGTAATAGCCGAGCAGGAGACCCTTTTTGGCAAAATAATTCGTTGGCGGATAATAGATCGACGAAATATCCATATTCGTCAGCGTATTGCCGCCGTAGATTTGGTCGTCTTCCTCCCAGAAGCGCCGTTTGAATTGCAGGCCGATTTTACCCGCGTTGGCATACTTCGTATTGTTGATTGCCTTCGTCATGTCAGGCGACAAGTCATGCTTAATGTTCTTGAGCACGGACAAAGGAATCGTGCAAATGAGGAAATCGCCTTCGATCTGTTTCATTTCGCCGTTCAAGAGGTCGGTGTAGGTAACCTGCACCTTATCTCCGACATGCTTGAATTCGGTCACTTCCGAATGGAATTTGATCCGGTTGCCCAGCCGTTTCTCGAAAGCTAGCGGAATCGCATCGATACCGCCGACGGGATGGAACATCATCATTTGCTGATCATAGCTGTATTCGCTTGCGAAGAAGTTGCCGAAGCCGGAGTTAATGATTGCCTTCATATCAAAAGGATCGCGGATGACGCCGGCATCAAGCCTCGAGCCCGGTTCATCCTTATAGCCGCCGCGGGAAGAGCCCTTGTAGAAAAGATCGGCGTCAAGGTTGCCCTCGGAGCGGAGGTAAGCGACGATTTTGTCCTTTTCCTCCGCCGTAACCGGAAGGTTCAGCCCGGGCTGATTGATGGATTTGGCGAGCAGCTCGTTCACGTAACCTCTGACATCGGCTTTGGCCGCCCGCTTTCGGACGCGGGTGCCGGACAAAGCGCCAACGTTCTCATTGTAATAGTAAGCACTTTCGTTGACGTTATTGAACGGCTCCATCGCGATGCCGAACTCGCGGCAGTAATCCATCGTGACGTGGAACTGCGGAATACGCATCGGACCCGCATTCAGATACATGCCGTCATCAAACCGCGCAACCTGCTTTTGTCCCCCAAGCTCGGTCACCGTCGTGCCGCGGCGCACCGACCAGTTCCGGCCGCCGGAACGGGCGCGGGCTTCGAGAATCGTACAGTTATAGCCGGCTTTTCCCAGCTCATAAGCTGCCGTCAGGCCGGCGACGCCAGCGCCGAGGATAACGATTTTTTTGCCCGAACGGTTTGTACCCTTCAAATCCCAGCTGGATGGAGGCTCATACTCCGCTGCTTTCAGCGTTTCCGGCGTAAATAACCCCATCGTCCCCATTACGCTAAACACCGCGGCGGCTCCGCCGATCTTGCCGACCGTTGTCAGAAATTGTCTGCGCGACAGCTCGTTTGGTGTCTCTTTCGTTTCCATGCCCGTCAACTCCTTCGCTTGATCGATTTGCTCGTCTCGGAAAGAAATGTAGCATGGTCCTTCAAGCCTTCGCCAATCTTTTGTGAGGAAGTCTAACATAAATAAATTTTATTAGGAAGATAAAAATAATTAATCAACCATCATTCAATAGGTAATTATAACCATTTAGAGGTATGGGGTGAAACTCCGTATCTCATAAAAACGCAAGCTTTATAAGCGTTTGAACATAAATGGTGTTCGTTTTGTTCGTTTATAATCATCGGATTCGGACAAGCTGACCAGGGCTATCGGTCCCATTGACGAAGAAACAGACCGCTGATAACATTTCGAATCAAAGAGATAGTGTTAGAAAAGGTAACATATCCGTTAGGGAGGCGTTTGACGATGAAGGACAAAGTGATGAGTATTGGAATCGTTAGCGACTTAACTGGTTTGACGGAAAGACAAATTCGGTATTACGAAGAGAAGCAGCTGGTCTTCCCGGTGAGGACCAAAGGGGGCGCGCGCAAATATTCCTTTCAGGATGTCGACCGCTTGAAGGAGATTAACGACAAGCTGAGGGACGGGTTCCATACCTTTGAGCTGAGAAAACCCGGAAGGTTGTGCAGCGAATGATTAGAATCGAGGAGACGATGACGCTGCTCGGACATCTTACGGAGCTGCGCAGGCGGATCTGGAAGAGTCTTATCGTGGTGCTTCTGTCGCTGGGAGGCGGGTTGTACCTATCGCCGAAGGTGCTGCGTTATCTGAAAAGCGTGCCGCCGGGCTCGGAAATGACATGGAACGTATTTTCGCCTTGGGACGGCATCCGCATGTATATGTCGGTTGCGCTGGCGATTGCTTTGGCCGTATCGCTGCCTTTTATTTTGTACCAGCTGTGGGGCTTCGTGAAGCAGGGGCTTCATCCCGGGGAGCGGACCGCCGCGCTGCGGTACGTGCCTTACAGCGTGATCTGCTTCTTTACCGGGCTGGCCTTTGGTTACTTTGTGGTCTTCCCGATGAGCTTCTCTTTTACTTCCAAAATAACAAAGAGCATGGAGCTTGTAGAAACGTACGGGGTTGCGCAATATTTCGGATTTATGTTCAATATCGTACTGCCGCTTGCTATTGCGTTTGAGCTGCCGGTTATCGTCATGTTTCTGACGAAGATCGGGATTCTGACGCCAAAGGCTCTCCATAAAATGAGGAGATACGCTTACCTGGTGCTTGTTATCGTGGCCAGCCTAATCTCCCCGCCTGAACTGATTTCCCACCTGCTCGTTTTTGTTCCGCTTGTGGTCCTTTACGAAATCAGCGTTCTGCTGTCGCGGATCGTATACGGCAAAAGGAAAGTAGCCCTTGCGGAGGTTTCCGGAGCGTAAAGCATACAATTAACAAGCCCTGGCCTATTAAGGCTAGGGCTGTTTTTGTGTTCTTCCGGCCCCGTTTCACCTTGTTTCAGAAAAGATTAAAAGCTTTTGCATTTTATCCGCTAAGTGAACTGCCGCAGACAGAAAGCGAGCAAATACGTCAAAATGACGGATTTCCCGCATACCTATCCATTTGGTTGTTATTTACATGTAAGATATACTAACATCATAGTGGGCAGAGTCCAAAGGAGGGTTTTATATGCCGCAATCATTCGCAAACGAATGGAAATGGAGAATTTCGGTGAGTCAAAGGCTTACGCTATCCTTCCTGGCGATCGTCATTATTTTGGCGGCGAACGGAGCGCTCAGCTTTAATCGGATGGACAAGCTGACAAGCAACGCCCGGGAGATCTCGCACGTATGGCTGGCCAATATCAAGGCCATTAACGAAATCAATTATTTGAACGAGCATATGCTTACCATCCAATACAAGATGGCGTGGGAAAGCAATCCGTTGAAGCGCAAGCTGCTGGAGGAGGACGGAGAGTATACGATCGTTATCCTGCAGAAGAAGCTGCAGGAATTTATGGCGCTTCCGAAATCGGGCGATGACATGAATCTGTCCCGCAACCTGGAAGGGGAGTGGAAGGCCTATCTGGCGTTATACCGGAATGTCATCCGTTACTCCAATCTGGAGGATGATAAGCAGATACGCGATTCCCTCCTGGCCTCGGAGCAGTCCTTCAGCACGATGCAGTCTTACATAAATACGCTCATACGGATTAACGAGGAAGGAGCGAAGGCGGCCGAGAAATCGAGTGAGAAAATCAACCGCCAAGCGGTTATGGCGATTACCGGCAGTCTAGGCGCAGCTCTTATTCTGGTTCTCGTTCTGCTCTATTACGTGCGCAGGACGATCTCCCTTCCGATCAAGCGTTCCTCGGATGTAATTGCCGAAGTGGCTGCGGGTTCGCTTTCGGTTGTTATTCCGAAGGTAAGAAACCGCGATGAAATAGGGGCTATGGTACAGGCGCTGCAAGGGATGGTTGACTCTCTGCGGACGACGATGCAAAGCGTACGGACGGCCGCAACCAGCATCTCCGCGGCATCGGAGGAGATGCTTGCGGTATCCGAGCATAATGCCGGCACGGTCGAGCAGGCTTCAGCCATGTTCCGGGAGGCGGCATCGGGCTCCCAGGAGCAGCTCCACGGCTTCGAGGAAATTTCCCGTTCAACCGAAGAGATGGCGCATGGAACGCAGCGGATTGCGGAAAGCAGCTCTATCGCGGCCGAGCTCTCGGCAAATGCGGAGCGGCAGGCGAAGGAAGGGGTTGAGACGATTGGGGAAGCCGTCCGGACGATGGCGGACATCGATGACACGGTCCGTTCGGCGTCCGAGCGTGTCGCGCTGCTCGAGAATCGTATGAGCAGCATTGGCAGAATTACCGATTTTATCGGCTCCATATCCAAGCAGACCAATCTGCTCGCGCTTAATGCCGCTATTGAAGCCTCGAGGGCCGGCGACGCGGGGAAGGGGTTTGCGGTTGTGGCGGAAGAGGTTCGCAAGCTGTCGGTACAGACGGCGGCCTCCGTCTCCGATATTGCCGGTGCTATAAGCTTGATTAAAGAGGATACGGTCTTAACCGTTCAAAAAATGAATGCGAGCCGGGACGAGACGTTAAAGGGGCTCGAAAAAGTACAAGCAGCGGGCCGCTCCTTCCGTCAAATTACGGCCGCGGCAGGCGATGTATCCGGCAAGATCGAAGAGGTTGCAGCTGCTGCCGAGCAGCTTGCCGCCAGTTCGGAGGAGGTTTCGGCCTCAATCGATCAGCTGACCGAAATCGCTCGCCGTACCTATGCTATTGCCAGGGCTGTCGCGCAAAGCGCGGACAAACAAACCGCCTCGGCCGAAGAGATTGCTTCTGCCGCAGGCGGTCTGACGGAGATCGCTCAGGATCTGAACGATCTGGTTATGAAGTTCCGTTTCTAACAAACGTTTAATAACGCTTAAAGCCGCTCCATATCGATTCCGGCTTTACCCCCAGCTCTCCGGCTATCAATTCGGCCGTAAGGCGCTGGGGCTTTTTTATTTTTCCGTTGCGTATTTTGGAAATGGTCGTAAGCGAAATCAAGGTTGATTGTGCCAGGGAAGTAGCGGTGATATTTTTGCTCAGCATCAGCATGCGGAGCTTGTAGGCGGCATCCTCCTCGCGAGCCGGCTGAAGCATGCCGGTCAGCAGGACGACATAACCCTTGAACTCTTTGTTTCCGTGGAAGAAGGGCTTGACGACTACTGTTGTCATCCGGAGCTGATCGCCGAAATACAGCCTAACATCAGTCTGCTCGGTTGTCCCGTGAGTACGCGCGTATTCCAGGATGCGGCGAAGCGGTTTGCGGCTTTCTTCCGCGACATGGTCGAATATGGAGTGGTTCACAAGGTTAATTGGCTTGAAGGGCGAGTAATACCGGGTTGCGTTTGTAATGCGGAGCTGCTCGGATACCCCGATGCTCATCAGTACTTGATTGTCCATCGCGTATTCTTCGATATATCTCTCCTCCGACAAGTCCTTGCAGATCATAATGAAGCAGGTCTGCTCGCTGGATGGCAGCCGGCGGCTGGAGAACCGAACGGGAATGGAAGCGGTGGATTTGGAGATCAGCTCCTGCTCGAGCGACTGCTCGTGATCATCGCTGAGCTGGGTCATTAGCCCGCCAAAGCTAAAGCCTCTTCTTAACAGCCCGTCGGGGTCGGCGTCCATCAACTCTGTCTTTTTATATCCGGTCAGCTTGGTAAAGGCATAATTAATATCACGTATATACCATCGATTATGCTCAAGCTCGACGATAAACATCGGATCAGCTAATAAATAAAATACATTCTCCATTGGTTTGTCACCTTCCTGGAAGTTATTATGTGAATATTGTTATAATATGACGCATGGTGTTAATAAACCTGACGCATAAGAGTATAACTTAAATTATATAAAGTTTTGTTGAAATGACAACACCTTTCATTCATAAAAGTGGGGAATGTTAGGGAATCTTAATATATTGGAAGCCTATCGAAGGAGATGAGATGAATGAGCTCGGCTATTTTATTTGATTTCGCTGACTCCTTTAGCGCCGCGCTTGCGCGGGACACTCTGCAGGAGCTGGGATACGAGCCGTTAATGCATGAGGGGAACCGCCTGCACATCCATGTGGACGGGAGCGACCTGACCTCGGCGCTGGAAATCGCCATGTCCCATGGCGGCCGGCTGGTGGACCAATCGGCGATTCAGAACGGGGCAGTCACCGACACGGCGTATTCCCTGAATGCGATAACTATTCCGGCGCATATCGTGAACGAGGATTGGATCGGGGCGGAGGAAGCAACGGACCTGCACAACCGGGACGACGACGCGGATACGCGGAACGAGTTTTTGCCGGATCCCGGCGAGTACAGCCATTTCTCGGGGGATGTGCACACGTAATACGAGCGAAAAAGGAAAAGCGCGGCGTCAGCTGCTTAAAGCAGCCGATGCCGCGCTTGTTCCCGCGCTGTGGCCCGTAGTGAATGCGGCCGTAATATTATAGCCCCCGGTATAACCGTGAATATCGAGCACTTCCCCGCAGAAGTAAAGCCCTTGGGCGAGCTTCGACTGCATCGTCTTCGGATCGATCTCTTTAAGATGCACCCCGCCGCCGGTCACAAAAGCCTCTTCGATCGACAACGTTCCGTTAACCGAAACAGGGAATTGCTTTATCCGTTTGGCCAGCTCGCGCCATGGTTCCTTCGGGATGTTGTCGTACGTGATATCTCCGTTAATTTCGCATTGGCGGAGCAGCAGCTCCAGCAATCTTTCCTGCATATAGCCGCGCAGCACATTTCTAACCGCCTTTTTCGGATCAAGCTTGGCAAGCTTCAGCGTCTCGTCAAAGATTTCGGCCTCCGAGCGGTTCGGAAGCAGATCGATGGTAACGAGAACCGTCTGTCTGCCGCCTTCGCTTTCGGAAGCTTTCCTCAGCTCCTTAACGACAAACTGGCTGCAGCGCAGCGCCGCAGGGCCGGACAAGCCGAAATGCGTGAAAATCATATCGCCCTCGTGGGAGACAAGCTTTTTGTTCTTGGCATTCCATACGGTCAGCGTAACGTCGCGGAGGGACAGGCCTTGCAGCTCCTTAGTGCGTATCCACGGCTCTGCCGAGGTGAGCGGCACCTCCGTCGGGTAAAGCTCGGTAATCGTATGACCGGCTTTTTTGGCCCAAGGATAACCGTCGCCCGTAGAACCCGTATGAGGAACGGATTTCCCGCCGGTAGCGACAATGACGGACTTGGCATGGATCATTTCGTTGGAAGCGAGTCTAATTCCCGTAACAGCACCGTTCTCGTACAGCACTTCCTTCACCGGCATGTTCGTGCGGATCTCGACGCCTTGCTCCTTCACCTTCCGGATCAGAGCGTCTACTACCGTCTTCGCCTTGTCCGATACCGGGAACATCCGTCCGCGGTCCTCTTCCTTCAAGGCTATGCCCATCCCTTCAAAGAAGGCAATGATCTCCCGGTTGCCGAATTGATTTAGAGCGCTGAACAAAAACCGCCCGTTTCCCGGAATATTGCGGATCAGTTCATCCATTTCATTCGCGTTGGTTACGTTGCAGCGGCCTCCGCCGGAAATGCCGAGCTTGCGTCCAAGCTTGTCCCCTTTATCAATAAGAAGGGTAGACGCGCCGGCACCGCTGGCGGCCACGGCGGCCATCAATCCGGACGGCCCGCCGCCGATAATAATGACATCAAACATCGTTTACATGGCTCCTGACTCATACGTTTTCTTCTATTACGTATTGTAACATTCTTTTTCTTGTTTAATGAAATATAATGATGACAACTTTAAACCGGTAAAGGAGCGAACAGCGGATGCAGCGGACGGATTGGCGGTACAGCGGGGCAAACGGAAACGAAATTTACGCGAGAGAGTGGTTACCCGATAACCGGGAGCCAAAGGCAGCGGTATGCATTGTACACGGCATGGGAGAGCATGGGGAACGGTATTCCGCGGTTGCCGAGCGGCTGACAGCCGAAGGTTACGCCGTGCTTGCCCATGACCAGGAGGGTCATGGCCGCTCCGCGGGGAAACGCGGACATCTTTCTTCCATGGAAACCGCGGTTCATAACACGAGCCTGCTGCTTGACCAGGCCAAAGCCCGGCACCCGCAGCTTCCATGCTTTCTTTACGGCCACAGCATGGGCGGCAATGTAGCCCTCAATGCCGCGCTTCGCCTTCAGCCCGCAATTGAAGGACTCGTTCTGAGCAGTCCGTGGCTTCGCCTGGCGAAAGGCCCGAATGCCGTAATAAAGGCTGTGGCCAGGCTGCTTGTGCGTATTGTCCCCAAGCTTTCTCTCTCCACGGGGATTAGCCCCGATGATCTGTACCGTCCCGGCTACGATCAAGCGGTTACGTTCCTCGGGGACCCCTTATGCCATAGCTCCATCACCATCAGGACGTTTCACATCATGACGGATGCGGGCGAATGGGCTATCGCTCATAGTAACGAGCTTCATGTTCCGGTGCTGCTGGCGCACGGGACGGGAGATAAAGTGACCTCGTTTGAGGCGAGCAAGGAGGTTGCGGAGCGTCTTGGCAACAGCTGCAAATTCGTTAAATACGAGGGCGGATACCATGAACTGCATAACGATCTGTTTGCCGTTCATTTGTTAAATATTATTACCAATTGGCTGGGGAGGCGATTGTAAAATAATGAGAGTTGTGATTTAATCGGACTATCAGGTGAATAGGTGAAGTCAGGGTATATTTCATAACATGACGTGTTTTCGTTGGGGAGACTGATCGTTCGTGTTGAAAGAATTGCTGTTACAATTCTTTATTACGCTAGTACCTGCCTTTGCCTTTCAGTTATGGCATAATTCGAGCCGTCATTGGCGGAGAATTCCCGTTATCATAGGGCTGTCCAGCTGTATTTCGATGGCATTGTGCATGTTGTTTACGAAGGACTACTACGGCTGCGAACTTAATTTCCGGCTTATGCCTTTGTTAATCGGTTCTTTATACGGCGGACCATACTTTCTATTGCTGCTGAGCGGCGTATATGCGGCGCTTCGGTTCCAATCTCTCGACAGCATGGGGGAGACGGTTGTATTCGTAACCTTTATGCTTGTTTATCTTGTCTTTATGCCGTCCATTATAAGGGCGTTCCAGCGTTCGGACCGGCAGCGCAAGATCAGAATCGTCATGCGGCTCATCGCCGGGATGTGCGCATTTGTCGTTCTGTCCTTTACCGTGGCTGTCGTAACGACCGGTATGCCGGTTAATCTCCAATTTGTGCTGCTCGCGCTTCTTACTATCGCGATGACGGTCGTATCTTCGTGGATATCGGTCTATACGGTAGAGACGTTCAAAGAAAACACCCAGCTGCATTATGACGTGAAGCGGGTGTCGCAGAGCTACCGGCAGGAAGTGGAGAAGCTTGAGCAGTTTATCGATCAGACGAAGATTGCGGTTGTTCTGGTCAACCAATACGGAAAAATCACTCATCTGAACGAGATGGGGGTTCAGATGCTCGCGGGCGGACAAAATATCGTCGGCCAATATTTTTACGAATTTTTTGATAACGGGCTGGAGGACTCCAATGCGAAGCTGCTGCGCGAAGCTCTTAACGGGCAAGGTCTTGTCCAGGAGTATCCGCAGGTGGAGAACGGCCGTACGCTACTCAAGACCGCCTTCTGCATTCGCAACCTTCAAACGGATTCCGTTACGGGGGCGGTTCTGACGGCGCATGATATAACCGAGCTGGCCCTGCTGCGAAGCGAGGTTGGCAGAATGGAGCGCCTCAGCCTGATTGGGCAGATGGCGGCGAGCATTACCCATGAGATCCGCAATCCGATGGCGGTTATCCGGGGCTTCGTGCAGCTCATGCGGGAGCGGAGCCCGGAAAGCCAACAAACCTATTACGGCATTGTGATGGACGAGCTCGACCGGGCGAATACCATCATAAGCGATTTCCTGTCCTTGGCCCAGAACCGGGCGTTAACGATGGAGGCAGGTTCGTTGCATGATATTATCCGGGAAATGATTCCGTTATTAAATGCGGACGCTAATCTGCGGGGCCAGACCATCGAAGTGGAGTTATGCGAGTTCATTCCTTCCATTCTACTCAACGAGAAGGAGATCAAGCAGCTGCTCCTCAATCTGGCGCGCAACGGAATGGAGGCGATGAGCGAGAAAGGCCGCTTGTCCATCCATACGGCTTACATAGAAGACAAGGAAGAGATCGTCCTTCGCATTCAGGACCAGGGTGTCGGCATCTCCGAAGAGCAGAAGCAGCGCATCTTTGATCCGTTCTTTACGACCAAGACGCAAGGAACGGGCCTAGGGCTCCCCCTTTGCGTGAGCATTGCCGAGCGCCATAACGGCCGAATAGACGTCGAATCGGAGCAGGGCGTCGGGACAACGTTTATCGTCTCGTTTTTCAGGCAGTCAGCCTGAGGAAGATGGAACATAAAGCTTGCGCCCGCCGCGCATACTATCGTAGTCAGCACATTCAGTTTTATACGGGAGGACGACTACGATGGCGAAAAATAAAAACGGCAACTCGCTTGAGCAAACCGAGCAAGAGAGAAAAAATAAGGCCGGGGCAGCCGCTCCTGGCGAAGCCGGTTACGACAAGAAGCTGGACGGGCCGAACCGCCCTTCCATCTAAGGAGCTAGCGATGGATAACGGCAAAGAGGACGATCCGTCGCTTGATCCGTTCGAAATCTCCTTCCTTCCCGAATTCCGAGAGGGAAGAGGGCCGCGCGAGCCGTTTGTTAACAAGCATGGCGTAGTGATCGGGGATCATGATTACGATTCGCCGAATTCGCCGCTTAATGAATGGAGCACCGAGACGGACCCGGCCGTTATGGCCGGCGACGAGTGGGTCCATCCCTATAAGGATATCGGCTTCCAAACCGCCGAGAATCGGGACTATTTCGAACGGGGGATCGCTCCTCGGGCGGGGATATTCATGCATCAGGACAAAAACAGCGCTTACCGGGCAGGAGTACCTGTTCCAGACTCGGAGGAAGCGCCGCAAAAGCAACCGGAGTGACATTGCTCCGGTTGCTTTATTTTCATAGCGGGCGGTATAATAGTAACTAAATTTAGGTTATTACAAAGGAGAGTGTTTTCAAATGTCGATGTCATTTGAGAGATATATGCTGGATATGGTTCAACCTATGCGTGACGACTTGACCCGGATCGGGATCAAAGAGCTTCGCACTCCTGAGGAAGTTGCCGACGCGATTCCGGATGCAAAAGGAACAACGCTTGTCGTTGTTAACTCGGTATGCGGCTGTGCGGCCGGTCAATGCCGCCCGGGCGTAGCGGAAGCGCTGCAGCATGATATTACGCCGGATCACCTGTACACCGTGTTTGCCGGTCAAGATAAAGAAGCGACGGCGAAGGCCCGCGAGTACTTTGCTCCGTATCCGCCGTCTTCTCCTTCCATCGCTTTGATGAAAGACGGCGAGCTGGTGCATTTCATCGAACGCCATCAAATCGAGAACCGTTCGGCTGCCGAAATCGCGGCTGATCTGACTGAAGCATTTGACCGTTACTGCCGTTAATCGGCAGGTGGAGTAGGGGGAGCCTGGGCTATGAGTTTACAACAGGAAATAATCGAGCGCTTCGGCGTACAGCCGGAGATAGATCCTGCTGCCGAGATCCGTAAACGCGTCGACTTCTTGAAGGAGTATGTGAAGAAGTCGGGGACAACGGGCCTCTTGATTGCGATCAGCGGCGGTATCGACAGCGCGGTTACGACTGGCCTCTGCAAGATGGCAACGGACGAATTGTCTGCCGAGACCGGCCGGGAGTATATGACGCTTGGCGTATTTCAGCCTTACGGGGAGCAATCCGATATTGAGGACAGCTATGCGACGGCGGAAGCGTTCCAGCTGAAGCATAAGGTGGAGACGAATATCGGCGAAGCGGTGGATGAAATCGCGCTGGAGACCGAGCACGCTCTTAAATCGATCGGGATTCACCGTCATCTGAGCCGCGGCGGCAAAGGGAATGTAAAAGCAAGAACGCGCATGGTTGTCCAATACGCGCTTGCTTTCGATCTCAATCTGCTTGTCGTTGGAACGGACCATGCATCCGAAGCAATCACCGGCTTTTTCACGAAGTGGGGGGATGGCGCGGTTGATATCACTCCGCTCAGCTCGCTTAACAAGCGTCAGGTTCGCCAGCTTGCAAGCGTGCTTGGCGTGCCTCAGAGCATTCTGGACAAAGCGCCAACCGCCGGACTTTGGGAAGGGCAGACCGACGAATCGGAGCTTGGCATTCTGTACGACGAGAACAGCGCTTATCTCGAAGGCAAAGAAATCGGAACCGAAGCGAAAGCGAAGCTTGAGAAGCAATACTTGCGTACCGAGCATAAACGCTCCCCGATTCCCGGGATCTGATACAAGCGATGATAGCGGGGATCGGACATGATGTGACGGATATGGACCGGGTGGAGGCGCTGCTTGCGGGCAGGGCGGGAGCCCGGTTCCTGGACCGGATATTGACGAGTCGGGAGCGGGATCTGGCATTCTGCTATGAGGGCAAGCGTCTTGCGCAATTTACGGCGGGGAGATTTGCGGCGAAGGAAGCCGTAGTGAAGGCTTTGGGCTGCGGAATCGGAGCCAAGGTCGGATTCTCCGACATCGATATTTTGCGCGGACCCGAAGGGAAGCCGGAATGCACGCTATCCAGCGGTGCCTGGGAGAGACTTGGACGGATGCCGGAGAGGCATCGCATTCATATTACGATTACCCATGACCGCTCGATTGCGTCCGCGGTGGCGATTGTGGAACAGACGGAATAGAGTACTAATAGAAAAGGCTGATCGGTAAGCGGCTGCTTAAGCTGAATATCGGATCAGCCTTTTCGTCTGATGATTTGTTCCTTATTTCTTGCCTGCCAGCCAGGCCGCAAGCTCGGCAATCTGCTCGTTCGTCAGACGTTCCTCGAAAGGCGGCATCGAGGATCCGCCATGCTTGATCTGCTCGGCAATCTCGGTTTCCGTCATTCGCGCCCCTACCTGTTGAAGGTTTGTTTGCGCTCCCATCCGCCCCTGCAGATCGGAGCCGTGACAGCTGACGCAGTTCGCTTTATATACAGCTCCGGCCTTCCCGGGAGCATCCATATGGCTGGTTGAGATCGCCGAGCCGGAACCGGAACCGCCGCTGCCGCAGGCAGCGAGAAGCACGGCGAGAACGGAGGATACAATCAATCCCTTTGCTAGCATGTTTTCCCTTCTTTCTTGTAACTGGACTATAATAAATCCAACATAATGATAGAACTTCCAATATGATTTTAACGTTATTGCTTATATAATAAAGTAAATAATTTACGAATACCAGACAACAGAGGTAGTCATGGACACGAGATTACAGATATTACAGAGACAATTCGATCACTTGAGGATCGACGTCATTATGGCTGCTTATTCGGAGAGGGAAGCCGGCTGGTTAAACAACAACGATGAAATCGATTATTACCGAATGTTCTATTTGGTGGAAGGACATGCCGTACTCGAGACAAAGGGAATAATCTACGATCTCGTGCCGGGCAGAATATATATGCTTCGCCCAAAGCAGAAAGTCAGCTATACTATTGCTATTAAGCAAAAGATAAAGGCCTATTGGTGCCACTTCCGCGTGCGCAATGTGGAGGATCTGAAGTTTATGAAGCTGCCAAAGCTTCCGTTCTCATCATCAGTTGATATTCAGGACGCGCAGTATGTAGTTGACATTATGCAAAAAATGATAAAGGCCCAGGAGTTCCAGACAGTTTCGTCCAACCTTAGGCTGCATTCCGGCATTCTTGAGCTGCTGGCCTATCTGCTGGATCACAGCTCTTGGAAAGATTTGAATGATGCTTATTTTATAAGCAATGAGGTTGGAAAAGAAAAATGGGATGATGTTCTTGCCTATATCGAGCAAAACTTGCATCATAACATTCAAATCGAGGATTTGGCCAAGGTCGCTTATCTTCACCCCAATTATTTGATAACCTCCTTCAAATCGATAATGGGCTGCTCGCCGATTCAATATGTAACCGAGCGGCGTCTTGAGCTGGCCAAAAAGCTGCTGAAGGAGACGGATCTGCCGATTTCCGAAATTGCCGGCAAGGTAGGGATGCTGAATCATTATTTGCCGAGGCTGCTTAAGCGGCATACCGGAATAACGCCAAAGCAGTATCGCCGGTTTATGCGGCTGGAGCTTCCGAAGGCTCTGGGGACGGCCGAACACAAAGAGGTGAAAGACTAGACAAATGGAAGCGATTAATAAGGAAGAGGCAAAGGCTTACTTCAGCCGCGAGCTGCTTGCCTGGTACCGGAGAATCAAGCGGGACCTGCCATGGCGGATGAATCAGGATCCATACCGCGTATGGGTATCGGAAATCATGCTGCAGCAGACACGGGTGGACACGGTTATTCCGTACTACGAGCGGTTTATGAATAAATTCCCTACGGTACGCGCGCTTGCCGAAGCGCCGGAGCCGGAAGTGCTGAAGTGCTGGGAAGGACTCGGTTATTATTCGCGCGCCCGTAATTTGCATGCTGGAGCACGCGAAGTCGTCGAACGGTACGGCGGTGCAGTGCCGGATGACAAAGCGGCGGTGGCGGGCCTTAAAGGCGTTGGCCCTTATACCACCGGGGCGATTATGAGCATCGCCTTTAACCGTCCGGAGCCTGCCGTAGACGGCAACGTCATGCGGGTTCTGTCGAGGTACTTCTGCCTCGAGGACGATATTGCGAAGCCTGCGACGCGCGTCGGCATTGAAAAGCTTGCGGTATCCCTCATTCCGGAAGGGGCTGCCGGGGATTTCAACCAGGCATTGATGGAGCTTGGAGCGCTTGTCTGTACGCCAAAGTCGCCAAGCTGCCTGCCATGTCCGGTAATGGAGCATTGCGAAGCCCGTCTTGCCGGCCGCGAGACAGAGCTGCCGATGAAGACGAAGGCGAAGCCGCCTCGTCCGGAGAAGCGCGTTGCCGCGATTATCGCCGGTACGGGCGCGAATGAAGGCAAGATTCTGGTGCGCCAGCGTCCGGAGACCGGATTGCTTGCCAAGATGTGGGAGCTTCCTCATTTGCTCGTACCCAAGGAGCACGAGAAGATCATTGATGCCGCTGGGGAGACCGACGGCAGTACGGCGGCTGCGGGCGAGTGGCTGACCCGGTCGATGGAAGAAGAGACAGGCCTCCTGATCCGTCCGGAGCGCTGGTTTATGGATGCGGATCATGTATTCAGCCATATTCATTGGAAAATGAGAATTTATCTGGCCGACCTTGGGACGCATGCGGGAACTGCCGAAGCAATTGGCGCAAGCCTGGCTGCGGAGTCTGCGGCCGCTTACGAAGCTGGCGGCATGCAGAGAGAATACCGATGGATTGGTCCTGAAGATATGGACACATTGGCTTTTCCGAATTTATTCATTCGCATATTGCGGGAATATTGGACGTAAAGGGGACGGTTGAGATGAGCAAGATGCTGGATTTGCTGCTTGAGCACAAGATTGTCGCGATTTTGAGAGGCATTGAGGACCATCAAGCGGACGCTGCCGGACAAGCGATGATTGACGGCGGCATTCGTCTGATGGAAATTACGATGAACACACCTGGCGCGGCCGTAATGATCGAGCGCTGGCGCAGCCGCTTTGACGGACAAGCTTCGGTAGGGGCGGGTACCGTGCTTGACGTAGAGATGGCGAAGACTGCCGTGGCCGCAGGCGCGGAGTTCCTGATCTCGCCGAATCTCGATGAAGATGTCGTCGCCTACGGACGGGAAAGAGGAGTTTCGGTATGGCCGGGCGTCATGACCCCGACGGAAATCGTAAAAGCCTGGAAGGCCGGAGCCGAAGCGGTGAAGCTGTTCCCGATGGGGACGCTTGGAACCAAGTACTTATCGGAAATACGCGGACCGCTTGATTCCATCCCGATTATGGCGACCGGCGGCGTAGACCTTCATAATATCGCCGATTATTTTGCCGCGGGTGCCAACGCCGTCGGAATGGGTGGCAAGCTGCTTAATCTGGACTGGGTGCGCGAGGGCCGATTCGATCTGATAACGGGCCGCGCGCGCCAGTTTGTTGAAGCCGTAAGCAAGCTGTAATCTCCGCAGAGTATTAGTTTGCCCGAAGATGGCTGTCCAGCCATAGCTTGGCCTGCTCCAGCATCTTGAGCGTGATCTGATGGTTGACTCCGCTGTATTCAACCATACGTAAACGCTCGGGAGCGGCGCAGGCCTTTTTATCCATGAAATAACGCTGGCTGTGAATCGGTACCGTCGTATCCTCTTTTCCGTGCAGCAGCAATAATCCTCTTTCATCCTCGAAATTTAATAAAGTGATTGGATCATGCTCCGAGAGAGCGGCATGTTCTTCTTCGCTTAAGGCCGGCCTTCCGGCGTATTTCAAATACGCTTCATAAAATTCCGTCCACGCGCAGGAGCCGTTAATCACGACGGCTGCGGCAACCTCCGTATTTTTCGCGAAGGCTCCCGCTGCTACGAAGCCTCCCGCCGAATGACCGATAATGCCGATTTTGCCGCTCCTTATACCGCCAAGCTGTTCGGCCATCTCGACGGCCTCCTTGGAGCCTTGCAGAACAATTTCGAGGAAGGTCTGTTCGAGCACGGCGGGGTCCGCGTAATTCAAATGGCCTCGATATCCGTGATGGAGGAGCTCAGGAACGATAACCGTATAGCCCCAGCCCGAAACGATGGATGCGAAAAATAAGTAGCTTTCCTGCGTGGAGCCCCATCCGTGATATAAAATGACGGTTCCGCCTGATTGCCCGATTGGATCAACCTGCAGACAGGTGACGCCGGCAAGACTGACTACTTTATGATTAGTGCCGCTCATTCTTTTACTGCCCCCGTTCTTATGTAAGCTCACCTCATTAGACTACCATGCTCTCCCTGGAAAAACAAAGTGCCTGCGGCACGGGGCCGCAGGCTGCAAGAGAGAAATATAATAAAGGGGGGTCATGTCTATTAGTATAGATTGTGTAAATGAAAGGAATCTGAGTGCAGTGTTACAAGAACATTACAATGCGGTGACTCTATGAGCATTTACTCAGACAGGGCCAGGAAAAAATAGAATTCTTTCATTCGGAAACATAGTTCTTTCATCTTTTATGCGGCAAAGGACGACTGGCTTGATTTCCTAAACCGGAGGTTGCTGCTGGCAATCCCGCCTAATATAACGATAACGCCAATCCACTGCGGCAAGCTTATGGGTTCCGCGAGCACGAAAGAAGATAGGATAACGACAATCGGCAGCTCGGATGCGGTCAGAATCGTTCCTAACCCCGAACCGACATGCGGCATGCCGATCGAAAACAGTAGGGGCGGAAGAACGACTCCGAATACGCCTAGCGCCAATCCGTAAGGGAGCAGACCCGTTACCACATCCCAATCGAATAAAAAGGTCGGCGGGAATACGATAAATATCGTGATCAGGCCACCCGTGGAAAGAAGCGCGCTTTTTAACAGGGGAGGCGTTGATCTCTCGACCGTGCTGCTCAGAAACACAAAGGTAGAGAAGGTCAGAGCGGCAAGCAATCCCCACAGGCATCCCGTCCACGATAGCGGCACGCTCCCCTGAAACAGAATATTGGCAGCCAGGACGGAACCGGTCAGCGTGAGCGCAATGGACATCAGTTTGTTTCTGGACGGCTTTTTCTTAAGTAGCAGCCACTCCAGTAACGTGCCAATCCAAACGAATTGAAATAATAGGACGATAGCGAGCGAGGCATTAAGCGTCTGCAGCGCTTGATAGTAAAAAACGCCCGTTAAGCCAAACGGTATTCCGGATAATAGGAGCTTCAAGGATTGCGTGCGGGTTGGCGCTTTCTTGTTAACGAGCAGAACAATGAGCCAGCTTAGCACAGCCCCGAAAAGATACTGCCCGCCGGTAACCGCGGAGACGGAAAATCCCGCCGCATACGCCAGTTTGACGAAGGTGGACAAGACCCCGTAACAGCAGCCTCCCAAACATACGATTAATGCGTAGTGCCATAATTTCATGAAAATCCTCCTTTTTTGAACGCAAAAAACCACACAAACGACGCGTACCGGCAGTACGGTCTTTGTGTGGCGAAAATAGAGATTGCTCTCCAGAAAAGTCCACAGCTTCCCCAATGAGTTTTAGTATTGACGTTTCGGTTACAAGTATAAGAACAGACCCGGAGCATTGTCAATGTTTAATTATTCCGAAGACCCGCAGCACAAGGAGCAGAGGCCGACGCGGCTTTTTCCGGTTCATATGCGCATACTTCCAGCCATGCTGGTCGATTTGTTTAAGCTCCCAGCTTCTGTGCCTCATCTGCTCTTCAAAGAAAAAAGGATGGTCTAACAACTCATTCACGTCCCTTTACGATTAAGTTGATCGAACGAATGTTTCCATTATAAAAAAAGAAGTATGACAGCATCCTGTCACACTTCTTCGTAACGGTTTAACATTTTTCCAATTTTGTCCTTAATCCGTTGCCTGAGCGCAGGCGGCTCGAGTACGAGGGCGTCCTCTCCAAAGCCAAGCAGCTTCTCGATCAGCCAGTCCGTGTCAATTGCCTGAACAATCGTTAGCGTAAGAGAGCCGTCTTCGTTAAACCGCTTCTCGTCCAAATAAAATTCATCCAGCACCCTTGCAAGCGACCCGGCCGCAAAATGAATGACGGCATGCTTGGTCTGCTCCTGCTCCTGATGGCCGCCGCCGGAGAGAATATCCTCGGTATGGATGTTATGCTCCCGCTCGAAGCATTCCGGCAAGGCCATTAGATCCGACATTCTGGTCAGCTTGAACACCCGATAGTCGTCCCTGGAGCGACAGTAGCCATACAAATACCAGGAGTCGTATTTGAGCAGAAGACTAACTGGCTCCACGACGCGGTTCTGTCGTTCGTTCTTTGCGTTCATGTAATGGAACACGACGAGCTGGCGGCCGTTAATGGCGGAGTGGAGCGTGCGAAGATGAGTCGTATACGATCTCCAGCTGCCAAGATCCATCGTCAGGCTTGGGGCTCTGCCGTTATCGGCCTGAACGGTCTTCAGCCGTTGAATCGTTTCCTGCGCCCGCTCATCCTCGAATACGGTAGTCGTGCTTTTGAGAAGAGTAATTAGAGAGGCGATATCATCGGAGCTGAGCAGGCTTTTGTCCATCTTGTATTCCTTCATAATGCCGTATCCGCCGTTAACGCCTTGATAAGAAACAACGGGAATGCCCGCCGCGCAGATCGCCTCGATGTCCCTGTAGATGGTTCTCTGCGAAACGCCGTATTTGCAAGACAATTCCGATGCGGACACCACTTCGTGATTAAGCAGCATATAGATGATCGAGATCAATCTTTCCAGCTTCAAAAACAATCACCGCCTCCTAGTATTGCGCTGTTAAGATCGTAGTGCACGGGGATCGGTTTTGTCTATAAAAATAGCCTTGGCCGGATAAAGGCCAAGGCTATTAGGCTAAGCATTAGAACGGGAGCTCGATAGAAACCTCTCGTTTGGCGGCGGAGGAGCGGAGCACCCCGTCGATAATGGCTTGCTGAATGACGATCTGAGAGCCCGGAATAGGGGCAGGGCGTCCTTCGCGCACGGCTTCGGAGAAATCCCGCACCTTCTCGTTGAAGAGGTTAAGGTCGGTATTCGTAACCGGAATCGGCGTCTCGGTCTGCTTGCCCATAAAATCATGGAAAAGCTTCATTTCGCCGACGCGGCCATCCCAAACGCCGGACCAGTTGCCCGTACCGTAAGGATTCACTTTAAGTCCGCCGTCCGTTCCAAGGAACATGGTGGAGCCAAGCGTATCCATGTGCATCGCCCAGGAGATCTTGAATTGCAGCACAAGGTCGTTCTCAAAGCGTACAAGCGCTACCCCGAAATCCTCGACTTCGAACTTATGGGCTTCCGGATGATAAAGCGGATTTGTGCCGAAATAATTGGAGGTATACGCCGAGACGGTAAGCGGCTTCGGATAACCAAGCGCGTTAAGCGCCATATCGAGCGAGTAGCAGCCGATATCCGCCATAGCGCCGGCCCCGGCGAGCTGCTTGCTGATAAACGTGCCGCCAGGCATACCGCGTCTGCGGCCGCCGCCGGTCTCCACGTAATACACCTTGCCAAGCTTGCCGGATTGGACGATTTCGTTAACGACTTTCATGTTTGGATCGTAACGAGGCTGGAAACCGATCGTCAGCATATTTCCCGTTTCGTTCGCCACCTGAACCATATCAATGGCTTCGTCCAAGGTAACGGACATCGGCTTCTCAAGCAGGACGTTTTTGCCTGCGCGAAGCGCATCAACGGTTGTTACATGGTGGGAGGCATTTGGCGTGCAGATGCTGACCCCGTCCAGATCAAGCTCTAGGAGCTTGCGATGATCATCGAAGCCGATGGCTCCAGGCAATTGCTCGCGCGTAACGAATTGATCCGCTTTGCCGGGAATGACGTCGGCTACGGCGACAATTTCAACGTCGTGAAGCTGTTTGTAGGCTCTTACGTGAGCAGAAGCGATACCGCCGCTGCCGATAATTCCAATACGCTGCATTTTTGACATGAATGAAATCCCTGCCTTCTCATGAACTGTGGACATTGGAAACGCGATTCTACTGCAGATTGATTTTTCTGATTTTCTCCATGGCAATCTTCGGCTCCCGCTTAATCGTAAGCAAGCCGTTAACCTCCTGCTGCACGTCCGTAATCTGCGTATAGCAGAATCCGCTTACATAATCGAGATTCTTGATCGCTTGGGTAATTCCTTCATAACGGGCCAAAAATTCTTCTTCATTTTTTACTTGGTTGCCGTAGCCCCAGCCGGATTCGCTCGTAAAGGCGATGCCGCCGTATTCGCTGATGATCACCGGCTGGCCTTTGTAGCCGTAGCCGTTAGCGAACGGATAGCGGTGCTTGTCGTGCGCGAAGTCGTTGCTGAGCAGCGCATCCTTATCCTTGTATCTGGCTTCGAGGACGGAGCCCAGCTCCTCGTAGTCGTGAAGCGTAATGATATCCGAGATCGTATGCTCCCAGCCGTCGTTGACGACCACGGGTCTCATCTGATCATAGGATTTGGTCAAATGATAGATCGATTCGGTAAATTGCTGCTGCTTCCGGTCGGTGAAGATTTGTCCGATTCCCCACGATTCGTTAAACGGCACCCATGTCACGATGGAAGGGTGGTTGTAATGCTGGCGGACCACTTCCATCCATTCCTTCGTGAACCGGTCTACGGCGTCGTCTCCGAATTCGTAGGTGGCGGCAATCTCCGACCAGACGAGAAGGCCTTTGCGGTCCGCCCAGTACAGGTATCTCGGATCCTCGAGCTTCTGATGCTTGCGCACGCCGTTGAAGCCAAGCGCCAAGGTTTTATCGATATCCTCGATAATGGCTTCTTCGGAAGGCGGAGTCAGATGCGTATCTTCCCAGTAGCCTTGGTCGAGCAGGAGGCGCTGGTAGAGCGGCTGCTTGTTGAGCAGGATGCGGTCGCCTTTAATCTGAATGCGGCGCATGCCGAAGTAGGAGTATACCGTGTCTACCGGATGACCGTCTTTCTTCAGAATGACCTCCACATCGTACAAATTCGGATGATTCGGATGCCAGGAATGGATTTTCCATTCGTTGACGTCGTTCATGACGCTTAGCTCCACTTTCAGGAACTTGCGGTCAACGTTGGTTTCGGAGGAACGGATCAGGTTACCGTCGTAACGAATAACGGTCTGGAGCGTCAAGCCGTCGAAGGAACGAACGGTGCTGCCAAGCTCGTATTCGAACGTAACCGCTGCTTCCTCCAGCTTTGGCGTAATTTTAGCTCTGCCCACATGGTTGCCGTCGACGTATTCCAGCCAGACGGACTGCCAGATGCCGGTTGTCTGCACGTACCAGCAGCCGTAATTCTTCTCGATCCAGCGCTGCTTGCCTCGCGGCTGCATCGTGCTGTTGCCGTCTTCGACGCGGAGCGTAATCCGGTTATCTCCGCCAACCTGCACGGCATCCGTAATATCGAAGGAGAATGCCGCATATCCGCCTTCATGCGAGCCGATATAAACGCCGTTCACCCAAAGCTTAGCCAAATAGTCAACGGCTTGGAAATGGAGGATGACGCGTTTGTCTCCCGTTTCTGCCGGGATGGCCACATTCCGCTCATACCATACGCATGGATGGAACGTCTCCTCGCCGATGCCGCTTGCCTTCGTCTCGTATGTAAACGGGACTTGTATCGTACGGTCCGCATTCAGCTTGCTGTACCATTTGCTGCGTTCGCCTTCAAACGAATCGTCGAAGCGGAAGCCCCACTCGCCGTTTAACAATTGCCATTCGTCGCGTACCCACTGCGGACGCGGATAATCCTTCACATACTTGTGCGTGCTAGCCATAATCTTCTTTTCTCTCCTTTTAGTTAACCGTTAGGTTAATTTAATAATGAAGTTAAGATGATTCTAGTTCATATTATGTGGAAGGACACTTCTTATGTCAATATTAAGGTTAATTTATTAATATTAAAGTTAACTAATAGAAGCGGTTAGCGGATAGATGCGGTTTTACAAAATATGCTAGTATAGAAAGGGCGCTATCTCAAAGCGGAAGGAGATCGAGTGATGATGAAACAACTGATTGTAGGGGATGCTGAACATGAACTGACGATTACAAGACGTATTCTGGAGCGCTTGCCCGACGAGCATATGGCTTGGAAGCCGCATGAAAAATCGATGACGCTGGGCGGGCTTGCCACGCATTTGATCAACCTGTTGAACTGGCAGGCCGGTATTTTACTGTCCCCTGAACTCGATATGTCAACTGTATCTGGGCGGAGGGAGGCTTTGCAAAAGCGCGAGGACATACTGGCGGAATACGATGCAAACTCGGCTAAGATTATCAAGCTGTTGGCGGAATGCGACGAGGAAAAGCTCGGGGAAGAATGGACGCTGCGAAACGGTGATTATATTATTCTGCGTCAGCCGCGCGCAATAGCGCTTCGTTCCTTTGGGTTAAGCCACATGGTTCATCACCGTGCGCAGCTTGGGGTATATTTGCGGCTCCTGGATATTCCGGTGCCCGGCCTCTACGGTCCTTCGGCGGATGAAGGAAGCAAATGAGCTTGACCAAACCTCTGCTTATTATCGTAAACGGATTCCCGGGAGCCGGAAAGACTACGCTCGCCAAACGGCTGTCCGAGGATTTGAAGCTTCCCCTATTATCCCGCGACGGGATCTACGAGACATTGTTTGACGCTCTGGATTGCGATACGCTTGGCTCTCCGCCGCTCTTGGCGCCGGCCGCTTTTACTTTTCTTTACTCCTTCGCGGGTACGCTGCTGGCTGCCGGACAATCGCTTGTTGCCGAAGGCTTCTTCGGCCGTCCGGAGCTTAGAAGCGCCGAGTTTCTTAAGCTGAAGCGGGAGCATGACTTCGAGCCCTTCCAAATCATGTGCAGAGCCGATGGACAGGTGCTCCTCGAGCGCTATTATGCGCGCATGGGATCAGCGGAACGGCATAAGGGACATAACGACGGGGAATGGATTGAGCAGCAGGGCAACAAAGAGCGACTGTTGAACGAAACGCTTGCGCCGTTGTCTATCGGCGGAACGGTCGTTGAGCTCGATACGGCGGCAGGATACGATTATAAAGGTTTGCGGGAGCAGGTTCGTTCCGGACTGAAATAGCAGGATTAAACGAGTTGATAGCAGGATCGTTACTGCCTCTCCTTCAGGCAATTCTCTATACTAGACTATATGTTTATTTAGGAGGAGAGCTTGTGAGGGAATCGTTGAATCCGAGGCTTGATGTTCAGATGTCGTGGTGGGGAATGTCGGGCCTTGCGGCAGCGGAAGGGCGAAGCATAGAGGAACAGGTGGAGATGATTGCGGAAGCGGGCTTTGACGGTATCAACGGATTTATTCCGGCTCCGCAGGACGAGGAGAAATGGAGACGTCTCCTTGAGCGATACGGCTTGTCCTTTAGCGTAAACGCGTACCCGAAGACGGCTCAGGATATGGACCAATTTCTTGCCCGGGCGAAGGAATACGGGGGCATTCAGCATATTAATGCGCAGGTCCTGACGCCTTTTCTCATTGAAGAGCCAGCCGTTCAGCTGCTCAGCGCGATCGATGCCTTATCCCGTCATGCCGGAATTCCGGTGTTTATCGAGACGCACCGCGGTACGATCACCCAGGATTTGCTGCGAACGGTGGATTATATCAAGGCGCTGCAGTCTCTTCGCTTGACCATTGACCTGTCGCATTACGTAGTGGCGGGAGAGCTCCATACGGTATCCGATGAAGCGGAGCAGCTGATCCAGACCGTTCTGACCCGCAGCGCGGCTTTCCATGCGAGGGTATCCAACGGGGAGCAGGTGCAGATTGACGTAGGCAACAACGGGGAGCATCCGATGCTGCGGCATTTCGAGCGCTGGTGGAGCTCCGGCATGAAGAATTGGCGATCGAATGCGGGAACGGGAGAGGCGCTGCCTTTTGTCGTGGAGCTTGGCCCGCCTTCTTACGCAATAACAACGGACGAATACGCCGGACGAACCAATGAAATCAGCGACCGGTGGGAGCAATCGAAGTTTTTCATGAGAACGGCCAGAAGGCTTTGGTCGGAAATGGGAAAATAGAACAACAAGGGATTCTCGCTAACATGCGAGGATCCCTTGTTTGTTCTATTTGGCTGCCGGAAGCAAGGCTATCCGGTAATGCGGGACGACTTCGATCCGGTGAAAGACCGCAATCTCAACGCCTTCGAATCTCTCAATCTGCGCCTGGTTAATAAAGGTATGCACCGTTCCCCGGCGAAGCGGGGTAATGGTCAGATGCAGCGCGGATTGCTCCAGCTGATTGTAAAAATCCTTGAGGCCGATACTCCAGGTTTTGCCGAAATGAATATGGTCGGTCAATAGCTTGCCGTTCAGGAACGCTTGGGCGACATCGCCGTCATAATCGATTTCGAGCCATACGTCTTCCACATGGGAAGGCCAATCAGTGCCGGCGAATCGCAGAAGTGCCGTATGGTCGGAAGGGTTTGAGATTGCAATTTCCGGCGCATAAGCAGGAACCTCGATCGAATAGGTGCGGAACAAGCCCTCCGTCTCTTGCTGCGACGCCATTCCTTTATTTGCGATCAGCTCAGTCTGTGGCGCCGGGAACAGGGATACCCTGCATGCCGTGCTGCCCGGCGAAGTAAAGACGAGTTGATTGCGATGGGCAACAACCGGGCAGCTGCTGATTGCGACCGTGGATTGCCCCCACAGATCGAAACGGTACGTCTGCAGCGCGTCCTGGCGGGAGAGCGTCATAAAGCGGACGGACTTGCCGTCTGTCGTCCGGAACAAAATTCCGTTGTTCCTGCCAACAACCGGGCGGATCACGCAGCTGCCGCCGGCTTCGCTAACTTGACCGTCATGAACCTCAATACCGGACAAGGAGGCTTTGGCGACTACATACTCGGGTGCCAGGCCGTCATGGGCGTAGAAGAATACAATTCGTTCCCCATCGGACGCTTGTACCTCCGTCAGCAATTGAGCGGTTGCGCTGATCAAGGAAATGCCGGAAAGCTCAAGGTTGAACGGAAGCACGACTCCGGTGTTGCCCGGCAGCAGAGCTTCTCCTTCCCTAGGGAAAGACACAGGACCGCGGGCAGTTTCCAGCTCGATGCGGAACGAGCGCTGCGGCAGCTCGACCTGGTCCTGGAAGTTGTTGAGGAACACAAAACCGGAGCCGTCCTTCTGTCTTACGCACCACCTTAGCGTTGCCGCATCGGTTGCCTCCAGGTCGGATTGGCCTTCCGGCAGTACCGTTGTCATAGGGGCCAGAACAGACCCAAACGATTCCAGGAACAGGGACAAGGAGCGAATGCGGTCATACGATTCTCCCACGCGGCCGAATTCTCCCAAGGGCGATTGATAATCGTACGTGATTTTGGGCAGAAATTGTTCATTCATGCAGCCTTTTTTGCCAACCGGGTTAGAGCCGCCGTGGTACATATAATAACCGACCAGGTTGCTGCCGCTTGCAAGCTTCACAAGCGTCATCGCTTCAATGCTGGCAGCCGGCACGGATGGCCGGGCATTATAGCTGACCTGCATGCCGCCGGCCATTTCGCAATAAGCGACCGGATATTCGTTGGTGTCGAAGTTAACGGGTTCGGCAGGTACAACCCGCAAGTCCCGGAACATAAACTCCCGGCTTGGCGGTTGATCGGGAATCCAGGAGGTATAAGCGTAGCCGGCCAGCATCGGGAGGAAGCCTTCCTCCGGAACGGCTGCACCGCCCCAAGCCGTCGCGGTAAAGAACATTGGCTTAATCCCCGCTGCCTCCGCGATTCGGCGGAGCTCTGCCAGATGCTCGTTGCCGCCGGTTCCCGCTGACAGGAATTTGCCTGCTTTATACCCCCATGCTTCGTTCGGAGCGCCGCAATGCATAAATTCATTCTCCAGCTGAACGGCGATGACGGGGCCGCCTTCCTGATAGAGGCTGCCTTTCATTTGTACCGCAATTTCCCGGTATAGCCTTTTGGCAAGCTTTAAGTATTCCGGGTCGTTTGAACGGATCTCGATCGGTTTGGCAAGCACCCAGTCCGGAATGCCGCCGTTGCGGACCTCGCCGTGGCAGAACGGGCCAATCCGGAGAATAAGCGGATACTCCAGCTTGGCGCATAGATCGATAAAGTGACGCAAATTACGGCTGCCGCTCCAATCGAATACGCTTTCTTCCTCCTCGTGAAAATTCCAGAAGACGTAAGTAGCCACAATATGCACGCCGCCGGCTTTCATTTTGAGCAGCTCTTCCTCCCACTGGAGATAGGAGAAACGGGAGAAATGAAATTCGCCAACGACGGGGATAAAGGGCTCGCCGTTCCTCGTCATATAGTAATTAGTGAAGCCAAAGGATTCTCCTTTTGGATTGCTGCCGCCGTTTGCTCCCAATTTACCCGGACGTACCTCTACCTGGGCGCTTTCGGTCAGATTAAGTCTTGTTGCTTCGGCCATTGCTCGCATTGCCTCCTTATGTTATGTTGATTGCGATGAATTCTACTGTTCTAAAAAACGTATTATTCATGTATTTGTCTACTATTGTAGGGCAATCGCCAGATTGTGAGGTAGTGCTGATATGGCTAAAGAACAAACCGATTATGCTATTTATAACTGGCGTCCGTACGGAATTCTGATTGCGGGCTATTATAGCGAGTCTTCCGAATATGCCGTCCAACGTCCATCGGGCAGCAGAGACTGGCTGTTGATGTATACCGTCTCGGGCGAAGGCAGGGTTCAAAAGAACAACCAGAGCACCGTCGCGTGCAAGGCTGGTGATGTCGTTATACTTATGCCGGGCATCCCTCATCATTATGGAACAAAAGGGACGTCGTGGGAATTTATTTGGGTTCACTTTATTCCGTATCCGGAGTGGAGTACGTGGCTCCGGCTGCCCGGCTCGGACGAGCGGTTTTTCTTCCGGCATATCGCGGGGGACGAGTCGCATCACGGTATTCAAGAAGCGTTAATGCGGATGGTCCGGCATGAGGCCTCTGCGGGAAGCTCGGAGCTGCACCGCCGTCTGGCGGAAATTGCGCTGGAGGAGACGCTGATCTATATCCAACAGACTTGCCCGGCAGAGAATGCCGTTTCGATGGATCCTAGAATCGCTCAGATTCTGAGGGAGCTTCAGCTGTATCCCGCCCAAAAAGTCAGCTTGCCGGAGCTTGCGAGAAAAAGCTGCTTATCCACCTCGCGGCTGTCTCATCTGTTCAAGGAGCAGGTGGGGGATACGGTCCTCAATATCGTAAGTAAAATCCGGATGGAGAAGGCCGCCCAGCTGCTGACGGGCACGAACCGGCAGATAACGGAAATCGCCTCGGACGTGGGATTTGACTGCACGATTTATTTTACCCGCAAGTTCAAAGAGGCTTTTGGCGAGACCCCTTCGTTGTACAGGAAGCGGGAGCAGCCGGCAGCTCTTAGGGAATAGAATTAGAAAAAGCGGCTGTGCGATTGGCACGGCCGCTTTGGTTTTATTTAGGCAACGGGGAAGCGACAATCACTTCTATTTGGTGGTCTTGCAGCAGCTTGTCGAAAGGAGCAGGCGGATCAGCGTCCGTAATAAGCAGGTCGATGGCATCGAATGCGCATACGCGGTGAAACAGGCTTTTTTCAAATTTGGCCGAGTCGGCCAGCATGATGACCTGATGTGCCCGTTTGATCATTTCCCGCTTGAGATAAGCCTCTTCTTCCGTAGTGGTGAATAAACCCTCGGCCGTAATGCCGCATGTGCCGAGAAAAAGCTTGTCTACCCGGATGTCGCCCAGCATCTCGAGCGTACGCGGCCCAAAGGCGTACCGGTGCCAGGTATTCAGCATGCCGCCAAGCAAATGGGTAGCGATCTGCGGCTTGTCGCAGAGCACGCCGGCAATATCGATCGAATTCGTGACAACCACATTGTCCGCGGTGGACATAAATTCGGCGACGTATTGCGTTGTGGTTCCGGTATCGAGCATTAAATATTCTCCGTCCCGGATAAGGGAGGCGGCTGCCATCGCGATGGAACGCTTGCTTCCCGCGTCGGTTAATCTGTCTTTGTAGCTGCTCACCGATTTGGTCATGGACGAGAGAATCGCTCCGCCGCGCACGCGGACAATCAGACCGTCCGCTTCCATCTTGACCAGATCGCGCCTTGCCGTGTCGTAGGATACTTCGTACAGGGTGCAAATATCCTCCATGCTGATATTCCGGTTCAGCTTCATATAATCAACGATTGATTTAATCCGTTCGTCTTGCGTCATCTTTTGACCACCTTATTTATTCTTCTTCCATTATAAGCACCGGCACTTTTTAATGACAAGCTAAAATAAGGAGGATTTGCGTGTTTCGCTTGGATTCTATCTGGTTATATATTTATTATAATTACAAAAATAAGTTAAATAATTAAAATGACATTGAAATACCGCATTTCATCTTTTATACTGGTGGAGTTGGGACAGAGAACGGAGGGGAGTGCAAGTCATGAGCAATGTTAAAGTCGGATTGGTTGGCTTCGGATTATCGGGGCAGGTTTTCCACGCACCGCTTATTCGGGCGGTTGGAGGAATGGAAATCGCGAAAGTCGTGTCCAGCAATCCCGAAAAGGTAGGACAATACTTGCCGGACTCGGAAGTTATCGCCTCGCTCGAGGAGCTGCTGGCCGATGAAAGCATCGATCTGGTCGTGATTACATCGCCTAACCAGACGCATTATCCTTTTGCGAAGCAAGCTTTGCTTGCGGGCAAGCATGTTGTTGTCGAGAAGCCGTTTGTTATTTCGTCGGAGGAAGCGGATGATCTGATTGAGACGGCCCGGCAGCGAAACAAGCTGCTCAGCGTCTATCAGAACCGGAGATGGGATAACGATTTTCTCACCGTCAAGGGCCTTATCGAGGCTGGAGAGCTGGGAGAGATCGCATCCTACGAAGCGCATTATGACCGTTACCGTCCGGAAGTATCCAATAGATGGAGAGAAACGGCAGGTCCCGGTTCCGGCATGCTGTACGACCTGGGCTCGCATTTGATTGACCAGGCCCTCCATTTATTTGGTAAGCCGGATACCGTATATGCCGATCTTATGGCGCAAAGAGCAGGCTCCGAGGTGACCGATTATTTCCACTTGATCCTGAGCTACGGCACGAAAAGAGTTATCCTGCACAGCGGTTCGCTTGTGTTGCAGCATGGTCCCAAGTTCCAGGTGCATGGCAGCAAGGGCAGCTTTATCAAATACGGCCTGGATTCGCAGGAGGACATGCTGCGCAAAGGCGGCTTGCCGGGCCAGCCGGAGTGGGGCATGGATCAGGAAGAGCGGTACGGCGAGCTAACGGTAACGGTAGACGGCAAGGCCGAGACCAGCAAGGTGAAGACGCTGCAGGGAAGCTATGAACGCTTCTACGAGGGAATGGTTAAGGCGATTACGGCGAATAAGCCTGTACCCGTTGCGGCTGAAGATGCCAGAAACACGATTAGGATCATTGAGCTGGCTATCCAAAGCAGCGCGGAGAAGAGAGCTTTGCCTTTCGAATAAAAACAGAAGTGCCTGGCATGAGATTGGATCATGTCAGGCACTTCTGTTTTTAAGAGGGAACATGGTGAAACCACTTTTTTACAGGATCGTATTGTAGTAAAGTAATTTTACCTATACTAGGAAGATGCGCAAATGATGGAGGGAACTTTGTAAAGTGGAATCGGACAGGAAGAAAGAAAGTTTTTGGAGCTTGTTGAAAAAAGGAAATACGTCTTCGGCAACGGCGGCGGTCGGAAATACGGCGGTGGCCATCGTAAAAGGCGTTGCCGCGGTGATGACGGGAAGCGGCGCGATGTTCGCGTCCACCATGCACTCCATTGCGGATGCGGTGAACCAGGGCTTCGTATTTGCGGGAAGCGTGCTTGCGGAGAAAAAGCCGACGCAAAGATTCCCGACCGGATTTGGCCGGGTTATTAACCTGTTTTGCATGATTGCCGTTATCGTGGTTACCGTTATGGCCTACGAAACCATCTTGGAAGGCTTTCATTTGCTGGCTCATCCGTCGGAATCCCATGGCTTCTGGATAAACTTTATTATCCTGCTTATTTCCATTGGCGTTGACGGGTTTGTTTTACATAAAGCGATGAAAGAGATTCTTCACGAATCGCGTTCCGAAGCCAAGGGGCTTGCGATTGTTGCAGCAGCGTTCAAAAACGTCGGACGGGCCGCTCCTCCGACGCGTCTCGTATTTTATGAGGATTTGGTTGCTACAACAGGCGCGTTTCTTGCGCTGGTTGCCGTCGCTGTCACCTCTCTTACGAGCTTTGCGTTGCTGGATGGCGTGTCGACCATATTGATTGGTCTGCTGATGGCAGCGGTGGCGTTCCGCGTGGGCTACGATAACATGGTTGGGTTGATTGGCGTGGCCGCGCCGCGCGAAGTCGAGGATAAGGTTGCGGAGCTGATCTTCTCCCACGGGGAGGTAACCGATATTTATTCGATGCGGATTTTGCAGGAAGGCCGCTATTACCACGTGGAAGGTCTAATCGAGCTGAAGAAGGGGATGACGCTTGCGGAAGCCGACGATATCAAGTTTAAGGTGAGGGATACGCTCTTGCTTGATCCGGCAATCGCAGACGTTACGATAGGCATTATCGAAGATAACGGAGTCCGCGACTGGCAGCCGCAAGAGGCCGGCGTATAAAGAATGAAGGCGCTGTCCTTGGGACAGCGCCTTTTTCTTTGAAACCTCTCTGGAGATAGATCCTGGCGAGGTTCAAAATAAAGCACAATAGGTCAGTTCATAGCATGATAAGTGCTTATCAAGCCGCCTCTAGTACCGGATAATTGGAGCTAGAATATGTGGAGCTTAGGAGGATTAGCGCATGTCAGCAGAACGGGAAAAGAATCAGCCCTACGAGGCTTATCTGTTTGTGCACTTTACCGGTGAGCATGAGAATGGGGAGCAGGTTTATTTTTCGGTAAGCCGGGACGGGCTTCATTGGAATGATCTGAATGGCGGACAGCCGGTATTGCAAACCGGTATCGGCGAGAAGGGGGTACGGGATCCGTTTATGATCCGTTCTCCGCTCGATAACAAATTCTATATCATTGCGACGGATCTCCGCATTGCGAGCGGCAAAGGCTGGGATACGGCGCAGCATGGCGGCAGCCGGTCGATTATCGTGTGGGAATCTCCGGACATGGTGAATTGGACGAAGGAGAGAAGCGTTGAGATCGGTCTTCCGGAAGCGGGCTGCGTCTGGGCGCCGGAGACGATCTTTGACGAGGAAGCGGGAGAGCATCTGATTTTCTGGGCGTCGATGACCACAGAAGGAGACCGGGAGGCCAAGCAGATTATTTACAGCTCCCGGACGAAAGATTTTATGGCTTTCACGAAGCCAGAAAAATATATCGAACGCGGCAATCACGTGATCGATACGACGATTATCCGGGAAGGAAGCACGTATTACCGTTATTCGAAGGACGAGACAACCAAGTGCATAACGGTCGAGCGCAGCGATTCCTTATCCGCTTCCTCGTTCCGGGAGCTGCCTTCGCCTGTGCTGGACGGGCTGTTCGGAGTGGAGGGGCCGGAAGTATTCAAGTTCAACGACCGGAACGAATGGTGCCTGATGGTCGATCAATATGCCGCGGGCAAGGGATACCTGCCGCTAATTACGGAAGACTTGTCCAGCGGGCAGTTCCGTATTCTGAATCCGGAAGAGTATGATCTCGGGGCAACGAAGAAGAGACACGGATCGTTCCTGAATCTGACCGGAGCCGAATACGAGGCATTAGTGAAAGTCTGGGGCACGCCCGGACAATAAGGCGAAAAAAGCTTGGCATGGACAGCTCCATGCCAAGCTTTTTTCAATTCCCGCATAGATTCGTTTCACCATCATACATAATATTGGGGTCAATTGGGAAACAGTTATAGTTAAACGCAAGGAGGCAAACCGATGTATATGAAACATGCTTTGTCGTATATTCTGTTGATCGTTATCGGATTTTCTATCATCATATTGGCAGACTTATTATCCGGAATGCCGCTATCCGAAGCTTTGAACATCATTCGGCATACCTTTAGCATTCTGACGCCAATCGAATACATACTCATTCCGGCAGCGGCTATATTGCCGTTTATTACGATCGGATGGAGGAGAAGAAGGGAATAATCGTCTTAACCTTCTTCTTCCTTCATCTGCTTCTTGAACGATGTTCCTCTCATGCCGGCCCTTCGAATATAAGCCTCTACTTGAACCTCGTATTCGCTTTGCGCGAAAATTTTCGGCCAATCCTTGCTGAGTTTCTTCCACTCCTCAGGATGGGTTCTCTCGATAGTCGAGCCGAAACCAACCACATCCGATTCCGCTTTCTGTGCAGCTTTAATGGCAGCCGATATTTCTTCTTTCGTTTGAGCCTTCCACTTGTCTTGAATTTGCAGCATCGCTTTCCGGCTGTCCAAATCGGAGGAGCAGCTGGTTTCCCCAAGAATGCCTTCTTCTTTGACGTGAATCAGAAATTTCGGCTTGCCGTTATTTATGCTGGGATTTACCTTCGTTTTCGAGCGAACGACAATCACGACGTCATTGTCCTTGGTATCCCCGCAAGGGAGATTCATAGCGGTGCCCTTCATTTTATTGCGAGTCCTCATCACGCCTCTGGCAGGCTGATTATCGAGCCAGCCTGTTAACTTCCCTTTTTTCATCAACGCTATGCCGTTGACCAGAATATAAGCGGGAGGGTTAGCGTCTTTCGAGTTTTTATCCGTAGTGGCCTCCGTTCTGTCTCCAATCATTTGGATGCCCCCGATAATCGGTTCACCCGGCCCGACAAGATCGTTGATGATCTCCTTGGCATTTGTGGCGGCGTTCTCCGCCCAGACCTCGGAAGTAATGCGGGATCTTCGCGAAATCCCAATCGAGGGGGTCTTTTCGAGCGGCGTAATAATACTCATAACTTTTTGAGCCGTTATGCCCCTGGCGATAAGAACAATCGAGCTGAGGCGGACCTCATGGGATCTTTCGAAGAAGTCGAACATATCCTCGATTCCTTTCCTTGCAGCCGCTTCTCCGATTACGACAAGCTGGATATGGCCGAAAAAGAGCCGTCTCGGGACCTTCCGCGATGCTTTGCGAAGCGCCCCGAACAGGGATTTATCCTGACTGCTGTAGGTCACGATGGGAAGAGCCCCCATGCCGGCCTGAGATACTCCTTGCGTAGATAAAGCCCCGGCATTCACGATTTGAAAGGATACGGAGTATTGATCCGAGTTCGGCACCGCATCCACGCCCATTCCAAGCACGATGGACATCTCCGTTAGCTCTCTGCTGTTCCAACATCCCGCGATCGGCAGGCATGCCGAGATGATCAGCAGCAACATAATGATTCGTTTCACAAGCCCGGTCCTCCTCGACAGTTTTGCAAAAATTCGGTTTAGTTTGGCCCGCGGTTCGACGTGGGCTGGAAGGAGGGTCTCATCCTTTTAAACGACCTGCGGAAGAAAGTATCCTTCAACTCTTCTTTCCTCATCGGGGCAAGCGGCGACAAGTACGGCTCGCCGAAAGACCGTAGTCCGCACATATGGGCGGTTAGCAGGATAGTGAACATTACGATGCCGAAAAAACCGAGGAAAGCGGAAAAAAACATCACCGCAAACCGTAATAGCCGGATAGACAAGGCGGCATTAAAGGCAGGCGTCGTAAAGCTTGATATACCCGTAAGCGCAACAACGATAACCATCGCGGAGGATACGATTCCGGCCTGCACAGCTGCTTGACCTAATACTAACGCGCCTACGATCGAAACAGCTTGTCCGATCGCCCGTGGCATCCTGATGCCGGCTTCCCTTAGAATCTCGAACGAGACCTCCATAATGAGAGCTTCGACCAAGGCGGGGAACGGAACGCTTTCGCGCTGCGACGCGAGCGACAGCAGCAACGGTGTCGGGATCATCTCCTGGTGGAAGGTAATCGCCGCAATATAGATGGAGGGGCCAAACATGGAAATAAATAAAGAAACATACCGCAGGAAACGGATTGCGGAGGATACGTCCGCACGGTGATAGTAGTCCTCCGCCGATTGGAAAAACATAAAGAAGGTCGTTGGAGCCACAAGCACAAAAGGGGTTCCGTCTACGAATATGGCAACCCGCCCTTCGAGAATATGAGCCGCTATCGTATCCGGCCTTTCCGTATTAAACATGGTGGGAAAAGGCGTAATGCTCTCTTCCTCGATCAAATTTTCGATATAGCCGGACTCCAGAATGGAATCGTAGTTGATCTTCCGCAGGCGCTTCCTAACCTCGTCAATAACCTCCTGCTTCGCGGTGCCGTTCAAATACATCACCGCGACATCCGTCTTCGTAACGGAACCAATCTTCATGGATTCCAGCCAAAGATTCGGATTCCGGATCCGTCTGCGTACGAGCGCGACGTTGGTGCCGATGCATTCGTTAAACCCTTCCTTTGGCCCGCGAATGACGATTTGGGAAGAGGGCTCCGTAACCGCCCGTACTTCTCCCCCGCGCGTTTCATAGCTAAGAGCTTCGCTGAATCGGTCCACGATCAAAACGGTATCGCCGGATAAAACAGCCAAGATCAGATCGTCCATCGATAAGACAGACTGAACGTTATTAACGGACAGGTCCAGATGCTTCATCTGCTGGAGAAGAGATCCGCTGCGCCGGTTCAAGTCCAAGGTGAGGGAGGCTACGGAATCGAAAAACAAATCATGAACAAGCTGTTTATCGATCAGCCCTTCCATGTAGACGGCTGCTGCCTTTATTTCCGGATTCTCCAGCCGAAATCTTTTGAATACCAGATCGGAGCTTGGACCTAAAGCCGATTTAATCCTTTTTAAATTCGATTCCAGATCCGTATTTACGGGATTAGTCATTATGGCCTGCCCCCCTGAGCTGTCGGAATGTTTTTTTTGCGAGATGCACGAGAAGAAGAAGCAAAGGCAGGGCAACCGTGACGATAAAAAGCATCAGCATGGACGAGGTTTGCCCTTCGCTCACGTGCTCTGGAAAGCTCCAGGCCGAGAAGATAGACATAAACAACACCACAATCCCGACGGGAGCAGCCAGCTTGGCGAGCGTATGAATCCGGAACAGATCGCCCCAGATGGCCATGACGGCATAGCTGTACAAGCTCATTTTGAAAAATACGCATATAATGAGCGTCAGCATGACAATCGCATCCAGCCTCTGCAAAAAATTCGCGATATTGACTACCGAAATCATGGTTAAGAGAGAAAAAGTAGAGCGGATATAAATGCTGTCTCCAAGAACGAGGAGCTGTACGGCCTGCGTCAGAGACAATACGAACCCGCTGAACAATATCGCGACCATTCCTGTTTTGCCGGCCTTTTTCTTATCCTTAAGGTGGGGCAGGACGGTTGAAAAGGCGAATAACTCGCCAAACGGGAATAATAAAATGGAGGGATACGCCGTTTTAAAGGCATTTTTCCAGCTCCCCCCGTTAATCGGAAAGATGTTGGAAAACTCAACTTCCCCTGAGAAAAAGACGGCCAGGAGACCGAAAATTCCAAGGATAATGATCACATACACGTAGACCTGGGCCAGGCGGCAAATGACTTCGATTCCTTTGCCAAGCACATAAATCATGACAAGGGCCATAGTTGCATTAATGATAAACAAAGGAGTCTCGTCGTACGCGGACGCAATTAACAGGTCGCCGGCTTCCCGAAGATTGCGGGAGGCATTATATATAAAATAGGCAAGAATAAAAAGGCTGATCGGCCAGGCAAGAACGGGACCAACGATCTTTCGGATATAAGCGCTGACGATAAGTTCGGGATATTGCTGATGGAGATACCGGTAGACCGAGTAGAGCAGAAGAGCGCCCGGAATCGCCAGAAGAACGGATAACCATGTCGCATGGTTGGAAGCAAGTCCGATATGGACAACGATCGCGGTTCCGAATTCGAATAAAATCATAAGGGCCATTAGCTGTCTGGAGCTTACGGTTTGTTGGTTTCCCTGCATGCGGAGTCCTCCCGGAATCTTTCCGCTAATTATTTCCATGCGGGTACCGGAATATGTAAACCGAGCAGACTTTGCCGGGATTGCAAACGTTGCGCTTATCCATTACAATACTGAATAAACGTTCAGTATCGAAATCGGGAGCTCAAGCGGGGTGAAGCAGCGTGAACAAGAAGCAGCAGCAAACCGAGCAGACAAAGAAGAAAATAGCGGATGCGGCGCGGAATTTGTTCGTGCAGAAGGGTTATAAAGCGACCTCCATCGAAGACATCGTCAAAGCGACGGGCTGCAGCGCGGGCAATATTTATTACCATTTCAAAAACAAGGAAGGGCTGTTCCTGCATCTAATCGAGGATTGGAACACGGAGTGGGAAGAGACCTGGCTGGCAAAGGAGCCGCAGTACAAGACCACTATCGATAAGCTGTACGGCATGGCCGAGCATCTGGCGCATGATCAGCTGAATCATCCGCTGACCAAAGCCGTTGACGAGTTCTTCAACAACGCGGAGAAAAATCCGGAGGTCGAAGAGCGCATTAACGAGATGGTTAAAGGTTATATTGACTTTAACCGGGATTTGCTGCAGCGGGGAATCGACAGCGGCGAATTCCAATCCTCGAATGTGACCGGCCTTGCGATTATTTTGGACAGTCTGATGTACGGCCTGAATCAGCACACGCGAACAATGGAACGGGAGGAAGCTTTGGCGGCTTACCGGCTGGCTATGGACGTGTTTTTGCACGGCATTGCCACGCCGGCCCGCTAGGCCTTTTTTTTCGCAATGATCTAGAATGAATATTCAGTATTCGAACAGCTTAGAAATCGGGGGAATCATAAGATGACTTTATTGCTTAAAAATCGGGGTGCTTTGCTTATCCTGATGTTTAATTTATTGCTAGTTTTCACGGGGATCGGGCTTGTTATCCCGATTATGCCGAAGTTTATGGAGACGCTTGGCATAACGGGAGGTATTGTTGGCCTGCTCGTGGCGGCGTTCTCGCTGACGCAGCTCCTGTTCTCGCCGCTTGCCGGGCGGTTGTCCGACAAATTCGGCAGGAAAAGGATGATCGTGTTCGGCATGCTTGTGTTCGCCTTCTCCGAAGCTTTGTTTGGGGTCGCGGAATCCTCGGTCTTATTGTTCGTATCCAGGCTGCTTGGGGGCATTAGCGCCGCTATGATTATGCCGGCCGTTATGGCTTACGCGGCGGACATTACGACCAAGGAAGAGCGGGCCTCGGGCATGGGCTTTATTAATGCGGCCATTACGACCGGCTTTATCATTGGTCCCGGCATCGGCGGCTATATTGCCGAATTTGGCATCCGGGCGCCGTTCTACGCAGCCGGGGCAGCAGGCGTACTGGCAGCCGTGATCAATTTGATTATCCTTCCGGAGTCTAAGCCCGTACAAGAGGAGCTAGCGGAAACTTCGGTGCCCGGGAAGGAAAAGCGCGGATTCGTTACACAGCTTCGTTATTCGTATCGCGAGCCTTATTTCCTGGCATTGATTATCGTCTTTGTCATGTCGTTTGGACTGGCGAACTTCGAAACGGTATTCGGATTGTTCGTCGATCATAAATTCGGCTATGGGCCTAAGGATATCGCCTTTATTATTACGTTTGGGTCCATTGCGGGCGCAGTCGTTCAGGTTACGATCTTCAGCTGGATTCTGAGGACGTTCGGCGAGCGGCGGGTCATCTCCGTTTGTCTTCTGTTTGCCGGATTGTTTATCGTCCTGACGCTTTTTGTTCACCAGTTCTGGATGGTGTTTGCGGTAACGTTTATTATCTTCCTGGCGATTGATATCCTGCGCCCGGCGATCAGCACGCAAATGTCGATGGTTGCGAAGGATCAGCAAGGTTACGTGGCCGGTCTGAACTCGGCGTTTACGAGCCTTGGCAATATTGCCGGACCAATCATCGCCGGATTCCTGTTCGATGCCAATATTAATTACCCTTATACGCTAGCTTGCGTCGTTCTGCTTCTATGCTTCGCGTTGACGCTAAGCGATAGAAAACGCAGCCTGCAAGGCGCGAGAACTTAACAGGAAAGAGGCTCGATTCGCTGATGTCGGTTTTTTTAAAACCGGTGTCAGCTTTTTTAATTTAACCCCGTTATCAAAAAAAATAGGAACTTATCCCAAAAAAAGAGGCGCTTACCCCCAATTAAGTAAGCGTTTACAATTTAGGTGTCGACAAGTTCAGCCGAGAGGGGGAAAGCTTACCGTTTCAAGCTTCGCAAGCATCCGCCGTCAGTCGCAATCAATTCATTGGGATGAATAGGATGGTGTCAGCATGGACAGTTCGAAGGGGATAAAAAGAAGAAAGACGGCTTCCTTATTGTTAGCCGGAACCTTGATGTTCAGCGGCGTTCTGCAGGTGATGCCGAGCAAAGCCTCGGCGGATTCGATTGCTTTTAACACGCAGTCGGGAGGCATCTTCGACGGAATGCCTTTGTTTGACGGGGTGCCTTCTCACCTGGACGCTTTCGTGGATACTTATTTTAACTATGTGGGCCTAGAAGGCGCCGCGTTATATGCAACGGGCATCCGCGATAACTACACGTTTGTGATGGACGATAATCCGATCAAGGGCAAGACGGTGCCGGGCGGCATTGCGGCCGCGGATAACGTATACGGCGTATCGACCGATTTTCCCGCTCTCGTTGGCCTTGGCCAATCGTGGAACAAGGGGCTGCTGACGCAAGTCGGGCAGGTGATGGGCAGCGAGAAAATCAGCCAGAACAACGTCAAGCAGGGCACGGCCAATATTCATAACGGTTCGAATGCCTCCAAGCCGATCGCATTTACCGCCTTGTCGGATTTGCGGATTAACCCGTTGAACGGGCGTTTCCCGGAAGGGTACGGGGAAGACCCGTATCTGTCGGCAACGATGATCGACAATATGGCGGCGGGGCTGTCCGGCACGGACCAGAACGAAAGCGACAACGGCTTCTGGATCCGGGCTATCGTAGGGACGAAGCACTTCTCCATGTACAATGCGGAATGGTTCCGGCAGTCCTCCAGCACCGCGGCGGGAGCAAGGGCCATCTACGAATACCAGACCCCGTCCGCGTTCAAAGGGCTGGAGTCCGGCTCCGTATCGGGTATTATGACTTCCTTCGGGCGCACAAACGGCATTCCGAATATTATTTCTCCTTATATGATTCTGGGCGACAAGGTTGCGCGGTACGGCATGTATTCGTCGCCGGACTTTAACGGGGAGCAGCATCTGTACAACGCAAGCTTCGGCAATGGCTACGATACGCAGTATACGCTTGACCGCAAGCATGCGCTGGCGCTTATGGTGCTGGGTCATTCGGAATCCGTCCGCGCCTCCGGTACCGACAAGACGGATGTCGTGACGCTTGCCAACGCGGTCAAAGAGGGGCTGTACGGCATCACGCTGCAGGATGTGCGGGACGCGGGCAGACCGCTTGTGAATCAGCTGGTCCGCGCGGGGATATTTAACGAAACGGGCGCAAACGGCATCCCGAAATATTATCCGTTTGCGAGCCAGGCGAAGGATGTATCGTCCAATCTTACGAGCTTCAACACCCAGGCGCATCAGGAAGTAGCTTTGCAGGCCGCGCGCGAGACGGTTGTTCTGCTCAAAAATACGGACGGCGCGCTGCCGCTCGATAAAACGAAAAAAGCGGCGGTTGTTGGGGCATACGCGGATATGCGCATGAAAGCCCAGTATTCGGCGAGCACGCCAAGCCTTCCGACTGCCGGCAAAACGCCGTTGTTCGCGATCCTGAGCACGATCGGCGCTTCCAAGGTGCAGTTCAATACCGGCGGCGAGGTTATCGCGCTGAAGTCGAAGGCTAACGGCAAATACGTGACTGCCGGAACGGCGGCAGGGGCTCAATTAACGGCGGACTATTCGACATCTGATAATACGTTCACCAACGCTCAGCTGTTCGAGGTCTATGATTGGGGCCAGCAGGCGGCAAGCCTTCTCTCCAAGGAGAACAGCCGCTGGGTTACCGCGCCAACAACGAACAATGCGGCGGTTGGCAATACGGCAACGGCAAACCTGCTGCTGACGGGCTCGGACTGGTCCAACCCGACGTCGGTCAGCAATAACAGCACGATTCCGGCTAAGCTGCGCATCGAAGGCAATTCGGACAATTCCGTCTCGATTATCTCCGGCGGATTGGCGTTTCAGACCGGCGTATACAGCGGCCGGTATGTGACTACTGCGGCGGACGGCAAGATGGCTACGGGGGCTGCGGCAATCGGAAATCCCGCGAATTACAATTCCCGCGGCACGGACGCCAAGTTCGAGAAAACAACGGTCAAGGAAGCCGGCGCGGATGCGGCAGCTTTGGCGGACACGCAGGATTATGCTCTCGTCTTTATTGGCGCGCATCCAAGCAACAGCGCGGCGGAAGGCAATGACCGCGCGGATCTTTACCTGGGCGCCAATGATTACAAGCTGGTCAAAAATGTTGCCGCGGCTTTCGCGGCCAAGAACAAGAAAACAATCGTTGTTCTGCTCGCCAGCTCGCCGGTCATCATGGAAGAAATTCAGAACGACCCTAACGTATCGGCGATTGTGGAACAGCCATATTCCGGCGAATTCGACGCGCAAGGTCTTACCGATGTGCTGTATGGCGACTACGCGCCAACCGGCAGATTGACGTCTACCTGGTATGCGGATATGTCGGCATTGCCTGCAATCGATAAATACTCGATTCCGGAAGGCAGCGCCACAACGCTTAGCCAGATCGATCCGCGTTACACCGTGGATATGTCGAATGCCGATCCGGTAGAAACGAAGCTGACGTATATGTATACTTCGGCGCCCGTTACCTATCCGTTCGGTTACGGTTTAGGCTATGCGGACTTTACGTACAAGGATTTCTCGGCTCCATCCAGCGCAAGCAGCGCTTCTCCGTTTAACGTATCCGTAGAGATTACTAACGAAGGCAGCATCGCAACTTCCGAGGTCGTGCAGCTGTACGCCCGGAAAAACGGCTCTGCTTACGGAGCCGAAGCTCCTCAGAAGAAGCTTGTCGGCTACGAGAAAGTATCCCTTACGGCAGGCGAGCACAAGGTCGTTACCCTAACCGTCGATCCTAAGGATCTAGCGATCTGGGATGTGAACAAAGGCGATTACATCGTTGAGGACGGCTCATATTCCCTGATGGTAGGCCATTCTTCGGACGATATTCGCTTTACGGGCAATATCACAATCGTGGGCGATCAGCTTGCATCGCTTTCGGCCGTAAGCAAGTTCAACGTCTTTGACCATGCGTTCGCGTCCAGCCATGTGGCGTATTCCGAAGCTTCCAAAGCACGGACGGTGGCTAGCCTTAGCGAAGATAAGATCGCCGGCGAATACTACACCGTTAATTCGAAGCAGCAGGGAGCATGGGTAGCTCTGCCTAAGACCGATTTTACGGGCGCCCAAAAGCTGGTTGCCAGCGTTGCGAGCAACAGCAGCGGCGGTCATATTACGCTTCGCGCGGATTCGCCGGCGAATGAGCCTTTTGCAACCATTGAAGTTCCGGTCACCTCCGTATCCGCGTATACCATGCCAACTGCGGCGGATCAAACGGTACGCGAGCTTGGCTTTGCGGAGGTGGAAGCGGCGATAGATAACGCCCCGGCCGGTCTCCATACGGTTTATGTAGTGTTTGATTCGCCGGATATCCGGATTGATACGCTGCAGGTCACAGAGAACGAGTTGACCATCAGCTCCCCGGCAGCGAATGCGGTGCTTCCAAGTGCGGAGGTAGGAGCTCCTTATGAACAGTCGTTGAATCTAAGCGCAATTGGCGGAACCAAGCCTTACGCATGGAGCGTAACCGGGCTGCCTGAAGGACTTTCCTTCGATCCTGCTACGGGCAAAATTACGGGTACGCCGGCGGAAGGAAGCGATAATGCCAGCCCGTATACCGTTACGATTACGGTAACCGATGCAAATAATACGGCAATTGCGGTGACCAACACCCTGGCCGTTCATCATGCGGGTGTCCTTACGGCATCCATTGCGGGGGCGAGTCAGGTCTATTCCAATGCTCCGTTCAGCCTGACGGTTGGATTAAACCATGTATCCGTTCCGCTGCTGGCACAGGATATCCGGATCAGCTACGATTCCAGCGCTATAGAATTCCTCAACGCGGAATCGCTGGTAGAGGGAGTCAGCATTGTTGGCACAAATACGGATGAACCAGGCATCGTGCGCATCCTGGCCGTCAGCGAAGGACCGGATCACGCGGTGACGGCTGCCGGCGACGTAATCAAGCTTAATATGAAAGCCAAGCAGGTATCGGGCAATAGGGCGGCGGTGTTTGCTATCGCCAGCGCGGAATTCTCCGATGCCGCAACCGAGATTGCGGCTGAAGCCGGCGATGCCTTAAGCGTTCAAATCCTGTACGTGAATACGCAAGCCTTGCTCGATATCATCACCGAAGCGCAAGCGTTCCACGATGCGGCGGTTGAAGGTACGGCTGTTGGCCAGTATCCTGCAGGATCCAAAGCCACCCTGCAAGCTGCCATTGACGCAGCGGCAGCCGTTGCCGCCGGAGCGCCAACCGAGCAGCAGGTGCAAGACGCGGCAGCGGCGCTTCATACGGCGCTTCAAGCATTCAAGCAGCTTGTCGTTACGCAGGTTGTCGGCGACGTCAACGGCGACAACAGAATCAGCGTGCTTGACCTTGCTCAAGTATCCGTCAATTACGGTAAAACCTCGCAATCCGCGGACTGGAGCTCCATTAAGCGGATGGACCTCAATAATGACGGCGTTATCGATATTTCCGATCTTGCTATCATTGCGCAAAAAATTCTGCAAGCTTAATTAAAAATCATAGGCAAGCAGGAGGAGGGAAAGTCCCTTCTCCTGCTTTTATGGGGGAGAAGAAAGATGCTGCGGAAATGGTTCCTCTCGACGTTGGTAGTAGGAATGTTGCTTGCCGGTTTGCCGGCTGCTTTAGTGTCTGCCGCTGCGGCTTCTTACGAAATTAGCGCCGACCAGACAAGCGTTGGCGTGAATAAGGCGTTAACCGTAACGGTAAAAGCGAGCGAGCTGAAAGACGTGTACGGTTACGAGATTGTTCTTTCTTACGATACAACGAAGCTTTCCTTACAATCCGCCAATAACCTGCTGCCCAAAAACAATGCAGCGGAACAAAACGGCTTTGCCATCTCTCCGATTAAATCCGGCAACAAAGTGACGTTCGCTTATACGAAAGTGGGCTCCGCTGCGGGCTCGGAAGGGTCGCAAGCGCTGGCCGCGTTTACCTTTGGCAGCCTTGCGGCGGGAAAAGCAACCGTCAAGATTGAATCGGTTAAGCTTGTCCGCACGGATCTGACCTCGGAGAAGCAAACGCCCGATAAAACGGTTCAGATTTACGTTTTGAATGCGAACAGGGAATTTAAGGACGTCGCGGCAGGCTTCTGGGCGAAGGATGCCATTACGCGGGCTGCCCAAATGGGCTTTGCCAACGGCTATCCGGACGGAACGTTTAAACCGCTCAAGCAGGTTACCCGGGCGGAGTTTGTTACGATGCTGGCGCGAGCTTTGGAACTGCCGGAAGCGGAGCGGCAGGGCACCGATTTTAAAGATAACGAAAGAATAGGCAATTGGGCGAAGCCTTCCATTGCAAGCGGAGTTGCCGCGGGTTGGATCAAGGGCTTCGAGGACGGTACCTTCCGTCCGGATCTTCCGATTACGCGGGCCGAAATGACGGTTATCGTCGCTCGCGCGCTTAAGCTGGACACGGCGCAGGCGCAGGCCGGGCAGCTGTCGTTCGCGGATGCGGCGAGCATCCCTTCATGGGCGAAGGATGCCGTAGCCGCGGCCGTGAAAGCAGGCCTCGTTAACGGCAGGGGCGGCAACAAATTCGTTCCCGCGGATTCCGCCAACCGTGCGGAAGCGGTAACGTTGATCTTACGAATGGCGGATTAGTCATTCAAATATAACCAAGCCATCATTGAAAACAATGGGGCGCTTTGGCACAATGACGATAGTGACTTGCGGGAAGAAGGCGTCTTTCATGAAGAGAATGGTCAGGATAGTAAAGAGTAAAGCGTTTATTGTCATTGCGCTTGTAATCGTGCTCGTTTTTCTAAACAATACAACGTATTTCGCAAAATCGTCTGGCGGCGAGCCTTTGCTGCTTGCTCACCGCGGAATGGCGCAGACCTTTACCATGGAAGACATTCAGAATGATACTTGTACGGCGGAGCGGATCTACAAGCCGGAATACCCGTACCTGGAAAATACGATTGCGTCGATGGAAGCCGCTTTCGAAGCCGGTGCGGATATCGTCGAGTTCGACGTACATATCACAAAGGATGACCAGTTTGCCGTGTTTCACGACTGGACTCTGGATTGCCGTACGAACGCCACAGGCGTTACCCGGGACTATACGATGGAACAATTAAAGCAGCTTGATATCGGTTACGGTTATACGGCCGACGGCGGAAAAACGCATCCTTTCCGGGGAAAAGGAGTTGGCCAAATGCCTTCGTTAACGGAGGTGCTGGAGCATTTTCCGTCTCAATCCTTTCTTATTGACGTAAAAAGCAATGATCCCGATGAAGGCCGGCTGCTGGCGCAATATTTGGGAAAGCTCCCGGAGGACCGCAGAAGCAATCTGGCTGTCTATGGCGGGGATGAGCCGATTGCAGCTTTGAAGAAAGAGCTTCCGGGTATGAGGGTTATGTCGAAGGCCACCATGAAGAAATGCCTGATTCCTTATCTCGCCGTTGGATGGACCGGGTATGTGCCTTCGGCATGCAGCCATACGGAAGTGCATATTCCCGAGAAGATTGCCCCCTTCTTGTGGGGATGGCCGGACAGGTTTTTGGATCGCATGGCAAAAGCGGATAATCGCGTCGTGATCGTTGGCGGCGACGGCAGCGAATTTTCCAGCGGCTTTGATACGGTGGAAGATTTAAAACGCCTGCCCGAGGAATATTCGGGCGTCATCTGGACGAACCGGATTGACCGGATTGCTCCCCGATATAACCGGTAACGGGGGAGGATTAAACAGCTTTGCTCTTTCGTTGAGCAGGGCTGTTTCTTTTTATGAATAAATCCGATTAATAAGGTTGGAAAAAGGAGAACAAGTTGAGCCCGGCTACATATGCTGATAGCAAGCAACACATTGTGGCAGCACGAGAGGGGCATGCGTACAGATGGGCAGAGAGTTTACAGCGCTGTTTGACGAATGGTCGGAATCTTACGATCGGACGGTTGCCGGGGAAGATGTGGAATATCGGGAGGTATTTGCGGGCTATGACCGCATCCTTGAAGCGGTAGCGGAGAGGGTTAGCGGAACGATTGTAGAGTTTGGGGTAGGCACGGGCAATTTGACGGAGAAATTGCTCAAGCGGAGCGATAAGGTGTACGGCATCGAGCCCTCGGAAGGCATGCGCCGGGAGGTGTCGAAGCGCGGACTGCCCATCCGGCTTCTGGACGGCGATTTTCTGGAGTTTCCTGAATTGCCGGAGCGAATCGACGCGATTGTCAGCACCTATGCTTTTCACCATTTGACGGATGCGGAAAAGGACCAAGCGATTGCCCTCTACAGCCAATTGCTTGCACCCGGCGGGCGCGTGGTGTTTGCGGATACATCCTTTGCCAATGCGGAGGAGCGTCACGAGATTGAACAATCTGCCCTTGAAGCGGGCTTCCCAAATTTATATAACGATTTGCGCACGGAGTATTATACCTCTCTCGATGTCTTGAATAAGCTGTTTACGAATCACGGTTTTACGGTCGGCTTCACCCGGCTCAACCGTTATGTCTGGCTGCTGGAAGCGGTCAAGCTGGCCTGAACGAATTGCACCTCTAGACGGGAACAGCAGAGGAGAGATGCTTGCATGGCTATTTACCGCAATGTCCGTGAGCTGATCGGAAATACACCCATTGTTGAACTGACGCGTTTCCCGTTACCCGCAGGGGTCCGGTTATTTGCCAAGCTGGAGCTGATGAATCCCGGAGGGAGCGTGAAGGACCGGTTAGGTCTGGCGCTGCTGCGCGATGCGGCTGAGCGGGGCGAGCTGAAGCCCGGAGGAACCATTATCGAACCAACGGCAGGCAATACGGGGATTGGGCTGGCGTTAGCCGCCGTTGGCACGGACTATAAAGTGATATTTGTCGTACCCGAAAAATTCAGCATCGAGAAGCAGACGCTGATGCGCGCGCTTGGAGCGAAGGTCGTCAATACCCCAACCGAAGAGGGAATGCTTGGGGCGATCCGCAAAGCGGAGGAGCTCGTATTGTCTATTCCGGGAGCGTATTCACCGGCGCAATTCTCGAATCCGGCGAACCCTTCCGCGTATTACGACACGCTTGGTCCGGAGCTGTGGCAGGAGCTGGACGGGAGAGTGGATGTTTTTGTGGCGGGAGCGGGAACGGGCGGAACGTTTATGGGAACGGCGCGGTATTTGAAGGAGCGGAGTCAGACCGTAAAGACGGCTATCGTCGAACCGGAAGGCTCGATATTGGCTGGCGGCAAGTCCGGGCCGCACCGGACCGAAGGCATCGGCGTGGAGAAGCTGGCTCCGTTTATGGACCCTTCCTATTTCGATGCGATCCACACCGTTACCGACGACATTGCGTTTGCGCGGGTGAAGGAGCTGGCAAGGCTGGAAGGCCTGCTTGTCGGCAGCTCCTCCGGCGCGGCGCTTGAAGCTGCTCTCAGAGAAGCGCAGCTTGCGCCATCGGGAAGCAACATCGTGACGATATTCCCGGACGGAAGCGAGCGTTATCTGAGCAAGCAGATTTACGGGGAATAGAGGAGGCGGCTTGACGTTGAAGCGATTAACGAAGCTGATTCACGGCGGAACGTCGGTTGATCCGCATACCGGCGCGGTTAACGTTCCGATCTATCAGACGAGTACGTATAAGCAGGAGGACGTCGGCGTTCACCGCGGTTATGAATATTCCCGCACGGGCAATCCGACAAGGCATGCGCTGGAGGAGCTGATCAAGGAGCTTGAGGGCGGAGCGCGGGGACTTGCGTTCAGCTCCGGCATGGCGGCGATTCATACGGTGCTGTCGCGTCTGGGCAGCGGGGATCATCTGCTTGTGACCGACGATGTGTATGGCGGGACGTTCCGGATTGTTACCCGGGTGCTTGCGCGTCTTGGCATTGAGGCCACCTTTGTGGACACGGCAGATTTGGATGCGCTGGAGCAGGCGGTACGGCCAAATACAAAGGCCTTGCTCGTCGAGACGCCGACCAATCCGCTCCTGAAGCTGACGGATATCTCGGCGGTCTCTGGCTGGGCGAAGTCGCACGGGTTAATGTTTATTGTAGACAATACGTTTGGCACGCCTTATTGGCAGACGCCGCTTGCGTTAGGCGCGGATGTCGTTGTACATTCGGCGACCAAATATTTGGGCGGGCATAGCGACGTTGTTGCGGGGCTGGTCGTTACGGCAGACGAGAAGCTGGGCGAGGAGCTGCATTATATTCAGAATGCCGTTGGCGGCGTGCTTGGCCCGCATGATTCCTGGCTTCTTATCCGCGGCATGAAGACGCTGGGGCTGCGAATGGAAGCCCATGAAAACAATGCCCGCGAGATTGCAAGCTTTCTTGCCGAGCATCCGGCTGTTCGAAAGGTCTACTACCCGGGCTTGCCGGACCATCCGCAGCATGAGCTGGCGAAGCGTCAGGCGCTTGGCTTCGGCGGGATGATCTCGTTTGACGTGGGAAGCACCGGGAAGGTAGCGGAGGTGCTGCGAAAGGTTCGATACTTTACGCTAGCCGAAAGCCTTGGCGCCGTAGAAAGCCTGATCTCGGTTCCGGCCCGGATGACGCATGCGTCCATTCCGAAGGAACGGAGAGAGCTGCTTGGCATTACCGACGGGTTGATCCGCATCTCGGTCGGCATCGAAGATCGCGAGGATCTGATCTCCGATTTGACCCAGAGCCTGGAAGGCTAGCGAAGCCGGTTTAGTTCCTATCGTACCACGCCTTAAGCCGGTCGCGGCACGAAACTTTCCTCTATATCGACGTTGTGTCCGACATGTTCCGAACCCGTAGCTAACTAGAGTCCGTCTTATATCGTTCTTAACGATGCCGTACATCGTTAAGCACTCCCCCGAATAGGTAAAACCAAAAGAAGAGGCTGTGCAGATCTTACCTGCACAGCCTCTTTGGCTATATCGGCCACCTCCCACAAGGATTTTCTTGGTTATTGTTCTTTATTTGACAGGTTAAAGGCAAACGAAGTGTTTGTATGTTCTGGAGAAATGCTAATGTTCGCTTTTGCTCGGGGATTCCTACTATGATAACTCTAGTTGAAAGGAATCCCCGAGCAACGGCGATCGGAAGAACATACAAACACGCAGTTTGCTCTTTAACCTAGGTAAGCTCAAATAAATACAATCCAAAAAATCCTGACACCCCACCTAAAAAAATGCGCCGTGATAAACGTCCCAAATTTCGTTTACAATGAAGGAAACATCTTATCGGGCCGATCGGCGGCCAAGGAGCCAAAGCGGATGCGATCCTTTTCCTTATCCTCGCTTCTAAGGCAGTACCGTCCCCGCAGACTTCGCACCCGAATTCTGCTGGCCGTAGTGTTATTGTCGGTGCCGCCGCTAATCATTCTTGGATATATTTCCTTTAATATTTCGAAAAATACGATCGTGCATAACCATTTGGACAATAACAAGCATAATCTGCAGGCGGCAAGCGAAGTGGCGGATCTCTTATTTCGCAACGTCATTAACATGCACCGGCTTATACTGGCGAATGATCAGCTTCGCGAGGAGCTGAAGGCAAGCGCGGCGGACGAAAGCCATGTGCTGGATATCCGGACCGCCAACCGCCTGCAAAATCTCGTTGTGCGCAATCTGATCGATACCCGTCATATCGACTCGATCTGCTTGTTTGACAAAGGCTTTCATTCCGTCTGCTACGGCAGCGTTGAAGCCAACGCGGGCATCTATGACGATGAGACAAGCCGGTCGGTGATCGGACAGACGGATTGGTACAAGCGTGCGGAAGCAGCTAACGGAAGAGAAGTATTTTTCAGCTATAACGTCCTTCAGTCCATTCATTCGGGGACTGCCGGGGCCTCGTTCTCCAGCGTAAAGCTGCTTCGTGATCCGGCGAGCTTCCGCGTCATCGGGCTGCTTATTATTAATTTGAAGAAAACGATATTCGAGCAGGCGATGGGGGATGACGGGGATTTTATCGTGCTGGATACGACAGGCAAGCTGTCCCGCAGCGTCTATGCCCAGAATGCTTCGATTGAGGAGATGATCGACCGCGAGGTTGGCGAGGAGGGCGTCCTGCGCGAGCTGCATCAGCATGGCTATTTGACGGTTGGTTACCGGAATGCGACAACCAATTGGACCTTTCTCCATATCGTCAAAACAAACGTGCTGCTGCAGGATTCAAACCGGATCGGCACGGTAACGATGCTTATTGCGGGCTTTATCGCGCTAATCGCGATTATTCTGTCCATGTTCGTATCGGGAAGCATTACCCGGCCGCTGCTGCAGCTGAAAAAAATGATGGTGGACTGGTCCAAGGGCTCGGGCGCCTCGGTTCAGGTTATTTCCTTCGAAGAGGATGAGGTCGGGGCGATTGGCGAAACGTTCCGCAAAATCTCATCCGAAAACAAACAGCTGAATGAAAGGCTTATTCATTCGCAGCTAAAGGAGAGGGAAGCGGAGCTTCGGACGCTGCAGGCGCAGATTAAGCCGCATTTTCTCTATAACACGCTGGATTCGATCTATTGGATGGCTATTCTGCAGAACAACACGGATATCGCGAAGATGACGGTCGCCCTGTCGGAGAGCTTCAAGATCAGCCTGAACAAAGGGAAGGAAACGATTCCGGTGTTCAAGGAGCTTCAGCATATCGAGCATTACATGACGATACAAAATCTCCGCTATAAGTCGCGGTTCCAATATATCGTGGATGTCGAGCAAGGACTGATGAGCATCGAGATTCTGAAGCTAATCCTGCAGCCGCTTGTCGAGAACGCCATCTACCACGGCCTGGAGCCGAAGGTTGGAGAAGGAACGATCCGGCTGACGGGCAGAATGGAGGACGGAACGGCCGTCTTCACCGTGGAGGACGACGGCGTGGGGATGGAGGATATCCAGGCTACGGAGACCGGGTACGGGCTTGTCAACGTCAGGGAACGCATCATGCTTTATTACGGTCACAGAAGCTCGTTAACGGTTCGGAGCGAACCGGGGAAAGGAACAATCGTCGAGATCCGGTTCCGGCCAAATGAAATCAGAGAGGGTTGAGAGTCATGTTAAAAGCCGTTATTTTCGACGATGAATATATCGTTACTAAGGGGCTTCAAATGATGGTTGACTGGTCCCGTTACGGCATTGAGCTGGCTGGCACAGCCGCCGACGGTCTCTCCGCTCTTCAGATGGTCCGCGAGCTTCAGCCCGATATCGTGATGACGGATATCCGCATGCCCGGCTTAACCGGCTTGCAGCTGATCGAAGAGATCGCGAAGGAAATGCCGGATACCGCGTGCATCGTGTTCAGCGGCTTTAACGAGTTCGAATATATCCGCAAGGCGTTAAAGCTTGGCGTTATTGATTATTTGGATAAGCCCATCACGCTTGAAAAAATCGACGAGGCGATCGGACGGACCATTGCCCGCATCGGCCATCAGCAGGAGCATACGCAGCTGAAAACCCAAGTGGCCGCCAATAAAGAAGCTTTGCTGGAGAAGGCAACGCTTGATTTGCTGCTGCTTGGCGCGGATGCGATTCCCGCCTGGAGATCCGCTTATGGCGAAGCGGAGGCTAGGCAGGTCATCGGGATTACGATTCTTGCCGCTACAGGCAAGCCGGATCCGCTTCTCGAAGATCACCCGTCCTATCGCATGGTTTCTTTTCCGTACGGGAAGGAATGGGTAATGGCGGTCTTTCATAGCAAGCTGCCCGCGGATGAATTATGGGAGCAGCTGACGGTCCTCTCCCCGCAAATGCAGGAGACGGTTGGCTCCGGACAAACGTATGCCGATCTGTCGGAAGCGGGGGCAAGCCTGAAGGAAGCCGTCCGGGCCCTTCGTTACGCGGTATTTCTGGAGGAGAAGGGCTGGACCCGGTTTGAGCCTGCCGAAGAAAGCCTGCCGAAGGGCCTTAATGAGCGGGAGGAAGAGATCGTCTTCTTCATGAGAACGGGCAATAAGGAAGGGCTGCTTCGCCAGTTGGAGGAATACAAGCATTGGACGGAAGCGGAGCGGTTAAGTCCTGAGCTGGTTGAACAAGAGGTGCTGAAGCTTGCTTATATCGGGTACCAGGTGGCCATGGAAGCGGGCGGAGAAGCGCGGACGCTTGTCCCGCACCGGGAGCTCGGCGAGATGTCGTCAAGAGACCGGATGTTCGAATGGCTGCGGGAGCAGATGGAGCTGCTTCATAACTTTATGAGGGAAGACAAGCAACGGGCGAAGCATAATGCGGTGGAGAAGGCGCTGGCTTTTATCGAAAAGCATTACCTGGAGTCGTTCACCCTGCAGGAGGTGGCCGAGCATGTCGGCATGAATGCCACTTATCTCAGTCTGCTGTTCAAGGAAAAGGTTGGAACCTCGTATATCAAATATGTTACGAAGCTGCGGATGGAGCAGGCGAAGATGCTGCTGCACAAAGGCATGCTTGTCAACGATGTGAGCAAGAAGGTAGGCTATTATAATTACAGGCATTTCACGGAGCTGTTCAAGAAATATGCGGGCGTAACGCCGGGGCAATTCCGTGAAGGACATGTCGGCGGCAAAACGCATGAGCAAGCGCAGGAGGTGGAGGAACATGAATAGGCCGGCTGCGGCAATGGGCCTAATAACCGCCTTATGCGTATTTCTCGTTTCCTGCACGAGCGGCGGCTCTTACGGATCCAATGGGGATGAGCAAATCGCGGATCCTACCCGGGTTATTCATTACGTATCGTCGGATCTCGAAGAGCAGCAGCCCCGGATTATCAGCGAGCAGGCCCGCGAATACGAGAAGAACCATCCCACCATTAAATACGAATTCGAGAACGTCAACACCTCGGACCTCGTTCAGAAAATCCAGCTTCTTGCGGCAAGCAACGATCTGCCGGAGGTCTTCTCCTACGAGTCGGGCAGACCGCTTGAGCAGCTGGCGGATAACGGATTTATTCTGGATATCGAGAAGGTGTTCCGCGAGCTTGGCCTGCAAAACGAATTAAACCCGGCAGCCGTGAAGCTGCTCAAGTCGATGGTCCGTGACAAAGGACTGTACGCTCTGCCGCTAGAGATCAACATTGAGGGCTTCTGGTACAACAAAGCGCTGTTCGCCAAGTATGGTCTGGCGGTTCCGGAGACCTGGGATGATCTTCTGCACGCAGCGGACGTATTTCAGTCGCATGGCATACAGCCCTTCTCGCTGGCGGGCGGCAACAAATGGCCGATCACCCGGCTTATTAACAGCTATGTGATCCGGGTGTACGGCTACGATGCGATGCAGCGGGTAGCCCGCAGGGAGCTGAAGGTAACGGACCCGGGTTTTGTTAAAGCGGCCGATACGATTCAGCAGATGGCCCAGCGTGGTTACTTCGGCAGACATGTGAATACAACCGAGACGGACGAAGCGACAACGATGTTCCTTGAAGGGAAAACCGCCATGTATTACACGGGAAGCTGGAGCCTCAGGGACTTTAACAGCACGATCCGAAACAAGATCGGAACGGAAGCCATCGGTTTGTTTAACATTCCATTGGTGAAGGGCGGAGTGGGAACGAAGGATGACTGGCTGATGAACGCGGGGCTGACCACTTCTTTATCGGCGGCAGCGTATGACGATACGATGAAGGATTGGCTGAAGGCGGTGTTTACCGGGTACGGGGACAAAGCGATGCAGGAATACGGCGTTATCTCCGGCTTTAACGTGCAGAACATGCCCGAAGATGTGCCTAAGCTGACGCAAATGGCGCAGGAGACGATCGACAGCGTCAAGAACGGCGCTTTATGGTTCGAGGCTTTATTTGATGCCGATACGCAGACGGTAGCCTGGAATAACGCCCAGCTGCTGATCGCAAGCAAGGATTACACCGGCAGGATGTATATGCAGGATTTGCAGGCGGCATTAGACAAGCAGCAATAGACGGGAACGGAAAATCCCGCACACCTGATCTTGGTTTGCGGGATTTGTTTGCGTTTGTCAGCCTTTGACCGCGCCGGCCGTCATGCCTGCAACGATTCTTTTGTTGAAGAAGATAAACAGGATCAGCGGCGGAAGAGAGATCAGAATAATGTCCGCGAACAGCAGATTCCAGGACGTATTGTACATGCTGGTGAAGTTGTACAGGGTCAGCTGGATGGTGGCGTTTTTGGCTCCCGGGAAGAAGTACAGCGGATTCACGAAATCGTTGTAAATGCCGACCGACGACAGCACGATAACCGTCGAGGTTACCGGCATAAGAAGCGGCAGAATCATCTGGAAAAACATCCGCATGCTGCCGCAGCCGTCCACGATAGCCGCTTCGTCAATTTCCCTCGGGATCGTCGCCATAAAGCTGCGGTACAGCATAACGGCGAACGAAATGCCAAGCGCAACCTCAACCAGGACGATCCCGGACATCGTCTTGAACAAACGGATGGAATCCAGCACCCAGATCGTTGGCACAACGGCGGGCGGAATCATAAGGCCGGCCAGCACGAGAAATTGAATAATGCCGGACCAGCGGTCATTGCGGCGCTGCAGCACATAGCCGGTCATCGCGCTGACTACAACAAGAATAGCGATCGACAGCAGGGTGATAAGCGTACTGTTCACGAAGGAGCGGATCACCATATGGTCCTGCGCGATAAGAACTTCCTTGTAGTTCGACCATTGAAGGGACGTTGGCCAGCTTAGATCAAGCTGAGCGGCGTCCGTTTTGTTTTTCAGCGAGTTGACAATGACAAAACAGAACGGGACCCAGAAAATAACGACGGACAAGACAATCGCGATACCCTCGAAAACGATTCGTTTCGTGCCTTTCAGCTTCATTACAGATCAACCTCCCTTTTGGACAGAATCTTAAGCAGAGGGAAGGCCAGCAGGGATACGCCGATAAAGAGAATCACGTTGCCCGCCGTCGAGAGGCCATAGAAGCCGCCTTGATATTGTTTATAAATAATAGAAGCGATCAAGTCCGTGCTGAAGCCCGGCCCGCCTTTGGTCATCGCCCATACGAGGTCGAAGGAGCGCAGGCCCCCGATGAAGGCGAGAATAATAACCGAGTTCATCGCGGGAGCCACAAGCGGATTCGTAATATGCTTGAACCGGTCCCAGGCGTTGCCGCCGTCGATCTGGAGCGCTTCGTAATAGTCTTCGGGAATGGACATAATGCCCGCGATAAAAATAACCGTAGCCATGCCAACGCCCTTCCACACGTCAACGAATGCGACGGACAAAAGAGCGATACTCGTGTCGCCAAGCCAATCGGGGCCAACAATGCCAGCAAGCGCCAGGCTTTTATTAATGAGGCCTTGTGTCGGATGCATCATGCTGCTGAACGCGATGCCTACCGCAATGGTAGAGAGCAGCGTCGGGAAGAAAACAACGGAACGGAGATAGCCTTTGATTCGGAGACCGGATGTCAGCGCGACCCCCAGCAAAAGCCCGAATACGACCTTGAGGCCGCAGGTTACAACCGCGTAGATCAAGGTGTTGCGGAAGCCGATATTAAGCGACGATTCCGAGAAAAACGTCTTATAGTTGTCCAGGCCGATGAAATCCCAGTCCACCAGATCCCATCTCGTCATACTGAAGAAGAAGGACATGATGGTAGGCAAGAGGAACAGCACGAAATAAATAATACCCGCGGGCAATAAAAACTTGTACGTATAAAACCTTTTGGAAGCCTTTGTTAGGGAAGCCTTCTGCATGGTGAATCTCTCCCATCTTACTTTCTTTGCAAAAAGCCCTGTCCTGCCTGAAGAAGCAGGGCAGGGCTGCTATGACTGCCTACCACATCAGAAAATGTAAGTATTTCGAGCTCGAAATACTCATTTTCTGATTGGCGATAAAACTACCATTGAAACGCGGTCGCTCATCTTCGGATGACTTCGATATAAGGTTTTATCACCAGCCTGCGATGCCAAGCTGCTTCGCTTGCTTCTCGACGTCTTTGTCGTACGCCTTGGCATTGTCCTCCGGCGATTTCATGCCTGCGCCAACTTCAACCGTCAGCTGCGGCAGGCTTGGTCCTTTGAGCGGGGACAGGAACTCGAGGGCCGGTGCGTTGTTGCCATTATCGAAGTACGGCATCATTTCTTTTACGCCTGCGTAAGCATCATCCGGCAGCGTTGCGCCCTTGATCACGTAAGGACCTTCCGGTTTTGCTTTTGTTGCCAGGAGAGCCATGCCCTCAGGCGAAGCGAAGAAGTTGATCCATTTTTTCGCGGCTTCCACGTTTTTGCCATCCTTGTAGATCGCGATTCCGGCTGGCATCCATACGGTCAGAGCCGTTTTGTCCGCGCTGTCGGCAGGCTGGGCGAATACGCCGATATCGTCGATTTTATCCGGATACGTTGCAAAGATGTTCGAGAGAGCGAAGGTCAGCATCGGGTACTGAACGCCTGTGCCGTCAACGAGCATTTTGAGCGCCTGGTCATACGTGGTGGCGAGGTAATCCTTGTTCATGTAATCCTTCATCTCGGCCAGCTTCTGGAAGCTGCGCAGAGCGGCAGGCGTATCGGCGAACTTCGCTTTGTTATTGGTGAAATCGTCGGCAAACGTTGGAGCATCGCCCTGTACGTTGGCGTAGTCGGCCAGCACGATCAGCTGAGAGGTCCAGCTGTCCTTGTAGGAGCCGATAACCGCCGTTTTGCCTGCCGCTTTAATTTTCTCGTTGTTGGCTTTCAGCTCATCCCAAGTTTTCGGAACGGATAAGCCTAGCTCCGCATAGACCTTCTTGTTGTAAAGCCAAGCTCCTGCCTGCGATGCGCCGCTTGGGGCCGCATAGGTTTTGCCGTCCACGCTGACGGTTGGCAGGAAGGAATCCATTACATTTTGCATAAACGGTTCGCTTGTCAGATCAATGAAATATTTCTCGGGCTGCAGCGCTTTGAACAAAGAGCCGGAGTTGTAGAAGCTCAGGTCATCCATTTCGCCGGTTGCGAGTCTTGTTTTCACGAGGTTGTCGCCTTCGTCGCCGCCCGGGCGGAGGTCGAATTCGGTCTTGATGTTGTATCGTTTCTCGATTTCGTCGGCTACCGCTTTAATACCCTCCGTAGAAGTCTGGTTGTCGATCATCAGCTTCAGCGTGACCGGCTTCTCGTAGCGTTCGGATGAGGCATCGCTTGTTGCCGCCGGCGATTCGGCTGCCGCGGTCTGGCTTGCTTCCGGGGATTTGCTTGCATTGGCGTTCGCAGCGTTGCCGTTATTATTGTTGCTGCCGCATGCCGTCAAAGCGGATGTAAGAAGCACGGCTCCTGTCAGGGCCAGCATTGTTTTCTTTTTAGATTGTGCCATTCAGATATACCCTCCTTGTTATGTTCGAGCGTAATGAATCGGTTTCGTTTCTCGCTAGCGGTTCGGGTTTCCGGAGCCCTGTGGACCTAAGTGTAAAGGCTTTCACGAGTGCTTGATAAGCGCTGCTTTTTTTGGCTCTTGTCGGATTTTTTTTGACAGTGCAAGAGTGGCGCGGGGTTTCAGGGGGCGATCCAAATTAATCGTACGCGGGACCCAAAAAACGCTGACGTCTATAAACGGAGCATCTAAAAAAAACGGATGCCTATCCAAAAAGGCCGTCCTTGTAGGAAGCAATGTAAGCGCATACGATTGTAAGTATAAGAAGATAAGGCAGCAGGATACGGGAGGGGTTTAGAGATGTTAATCAATCAAACGATGGTCGATAAAGCGGAATCGTTAATACCTGAATTAATGACAAGCGTGGTTGAGCCTAGGTCGGTTGTTGAGATTGTGGCAGACGAGGAGGCTTTTCAAGGGTGGCGGGTTATGCAGGCAGAGGATCAGGCGTGGAAGGAGCGGATGCTCGGGAAAGGAGACAGCTTTATTCTCGACTTTGGCGATCACCTTGTTGGTTACGTAAGCTTGAAGATAAAGCCCGTCGGCAGTCCGCCGGACGCACCGTTAAAGCTGAAGCTGACGATTGGGGAGATGCCTTGCGAGATTGCGGAGCCTTTTGAGTCGTACGACGGCTGGCTGAGCAGCTCCTGGCTGCAGGAGGAGACCGTTTTTATCGATGTGCTTCCTGCGGAGATCAAGCTTCCAAGACGGTATACGTTCCGTTATATCAAGGTGGATGTTCTGGATACTTCGAAAAAGTATAACGTGTCATTCGAGCGGGTGGAATGCACGGCGGTTACGTCCGGCGATGCCGCCCGCGTTGCGCCGCTGCCGGATAGCGTATCCGGTGAATGGGCGGAGATGGACCGGATCGCGCTTAAGACGCTGCAGGATTGCATGCAGACCGTTTTTGAGGACGGGCCCAAGCGGGACCGCAGGCTGTGGATTGGCGATTTAAGGCTGCAGGCGCAGGCGAATTATTTGACGTTTAACAACCATGACCTGGTGAAACGCTGTTTGTATCTGTTTGCCGGGATGAGGCTCCCGGACGGTGCGGTTGGAGCCTGTGTCTTTGAGAAGCCGCATGCCCATGCGGACGATACGCGATTGTACGATTACGCGCTGTTTTTTGCGGCTTGCTTGTACGACTATTATGAGGCTACCGGGGATAAGGAGACGCTTGAGGAGCTGTGGCCGATTGCGTTGGAACAGCTGGAGATCGGCGTGGAGAGGCTGGATGAGCGGGGGATCGTGCGGGATGACGAGACCTGGTGGAGCTTTATCGACTGGCATCCGGAGCTGAACAAGCAGGCGCCGTCCCAAGGCGTGCTCATCTATTGCTTGAAGCGGGGGCTGGAGCTGGCCCGCATTCTAGGTTTGGCTGACAAGCAGCAGTATATCGAAGAACAGATTGCGCGAACGGCTGAGGCAGCTGTTACCCAACTATGGGATGCGGACGCCGGTTTCTTCGTCAGCGGCACCGATCGCCAGATTTCTTGGGCATCGCAGATCTGGCTCGTGCTTGCGGACGTATTGCCGGCGGAGGAGAACGCCGCGTTGTTGGAACGCCTGTTTGCGGAGCAGCCCGCGATCGGGATGACAACGCCGTACATGTATCATCATTTGATCGAGGCCTTGTTCTCGGTTGGCAGCAGGGAGAAGGCTATTCAGCAGATGCAGACATATTGGGGAGAAATGATCAAGGATGGCGCGGATACGTTCTGGGAGCTGTACAATCCGCAAGACAAGAAGCTGTCGCCGTACGGCAGCAACCTGATCAACAGCTACTGCCATGCATGGAGCTGCACGCCAACTTATTTTGTTCGGAAGTATCTGATTTAGTTGAACCGAGATCGACTTATCAGCACCAAATTGAGAAAGACCGCTTCGCGGCCGGGCACAGGATGCCCGGAGCGAAGCGGTCTTTCTATTATTTAAACGGTATGGTCACGGTAGACTGCTGACCGTTGGAGCTGCTCGCATTGACGCGGAGCGAAGATGCCCCGTTGCCAATCGCGCTCCACACCTTGATCGTGACGGTGCCATTGTTCATGTTCGCGAAGGAGCCGGTTGCCGAGGTTGGACCGCCGCCCTGCGTAAAGTCCTCCCATCCTGTTACGTCATTGGTCGCGAAGTAGCCGTAGGTTTCCACTCTTGTTGCGCTTCCGTTGCCGTTAAAGTCATAGGTGACCTGTACTTGAACGCCATTGCCGACGTTCGTTCCGGAATCCAAGAACAGGTGGAAGGCGGTTGCTTTCGTCGAGTCGTAGGTGCCGTTAATGCCCGTTACGGTATACGTGCTGGCGCTATGCGGGTTACCGTCGTAGTTCGCTCCGCCCGCACTCGCAATCGCATCGCTTGCTGCCGCCGTTCCTGCCGTAAAGCTTAGGCTGGAGCCCGATTTCACATAAAGCACATTGCTCGAAAGCGATGTTCCCGCAACGGTATAGCTCGCCGCATTGCTGGTTCCGGAGGAGGTCGTAACCGTTACGTTATAGCTTCCTGCTGCAAGACCCGAAGGAACGGTGGCCGTAATCGATGTGTTTGACCAGCTTGCAACGGTTGCGTTAACCGAACCGAATTTAAGCGTTGATGTGCCCTGCGAAGCTCCAAATCCGCTGCCGGTTACGGTGACGGTGCTTCCCGCTGAGCCGGAGGAAGGACTCACGCTGGTGATCGAAGGTCCGCTTGGCGTAACCACCGTTCCAAGGGAGGAGGCAACCGAGCCGGCAGGCACGCTCAAAGTAGCTCCGTCCGAGAATGTAACCGTAATGGCTGAAGTTCCCGGATTGTATGCGACGTAGTTGCGGGTTGTGCCTCTTTTGAATACGCCGTAGGTTGGCACATTGGCCGTTACGGAAGTATCCACCTGGCCAAGCGCCTGCATGTTGTACAGGAAACTGTACGTATGCGCTTTGGTCTCGCCGTCCTCCGGCGTGTAGTTCGGATTCGAGTTAAACAGGCTGATTGCGCCGTTCGCATCATAGAGCGCTTGGTATTCCCAGAATATATCCGGCCACATGTTCCAGGCATTGCCTCCGCGTTCGGAGGCTGTCTGAGCCAGGAAGGCAGCGGAATAGGATGGCTTGTAGCCTAGATACGCGGAAGCGGCGGTTACCGGCAAAATATTAATGCCGCGGATTGCCTGCACATCCGCCGAGAACCAGGTTGCATAGACGGACTTGCCGCCCCAGATCATCGAGGAATAGTTATGGTTATATCCGCTCTTGAAGTTGGTTCCATCGATATTAAACCAATATTCGTTCACCGCGTTAACCTCGGTCGTGTACAGGTAGATCCCCGCATCCCGGATTGCCGTATTGCCCGTAGCCTGCCCCCACAGGATCATTGCGGACCAGGCGTTAATCGCTTCGGAGGACGATTCCTGATTATTGCCGTCCGCGAATTCCGAGTTGCCCGACGCCCAGGAATGGCCGGCATACGGATCGAAGTTGCGCAAGTAAGGGAAGCTCGTGTCGGAGCGGTCCCAGTTGGCGAAGTCTTTGATCAGCATATTCACCATGCCCCCGTAGTTACCGCTTGAAGCCCAGCTTGGATTGTTGCGGGCGACCTCTGCCGCTGCGCGAACCCAATAGCCATAGTGGAAATGATGGTCATTCAAGGAATCATTCGAACCGTAGCTGGCCGGATAGCCAATTAGGGTACCCCAGTTGCTGTTGTAGTAGAACAGGTTATTGGTTTTCGTTCCGGCCGTCAAATTGCTGCTCAGCGTTGTTTCCAGATAGTTCTCGAAATTCGTGGCGGCTGCCGTATTGCCGGCCTGCTGGGCGATGGGGAGCAGGTTGGCGATCCGGCCCAAATATTTGCCAAGCCAATACGTATCGGTAGCCCCGACAGTGTGGTTCGCTTCGGTTCGCACGGACTCGATATAGTTGTTCAAGGCTGCGTTGCTATAGCTGCCAACGGCAGGCAGGTAAGGGAGAATGCCCTGATACGTAAGCGATGTTGCAAAGGAGGATCCGGCTACCGTCTTCATCGTTCCTCTCACGCTGTCGTAGGCGTACGGGAGCAGCGAAGTTGATGTATTTTTCCACTGGCTGGGATAAAGCGCCATAATCGTTCCCGTCTGCGTGCCTTCCATAGCTTGCGTTGTCACAGAGTAGGTAGTTGACACCTTGCTGGTCGAAGAGTTGTAGGAGTAGTTCGACGTTGTATTGGTTACAAAGGAGTAAGCGTATTGCTTGTAGGCATTTAGAGTAGCCGTCGTGTTATCCGGAAGAACGGCGATGGAGAAGTAGCTTTTGCCGTTCAACGAGTTGGTAAGCGTAGAGGTTCCGATGCCGGTCCAGGTGGAGCCGGTAGGTCCAAATAACCCGTAGTGATGACCGTTAACCGTGACGCCCAGAACGCTGCTTGAAGCGGTGCCGGACCAGACGGTTGGAGCGGAAGGGAAGGTGAGCTTAGGCAGGCCGCCGGAGTATGTACCGTAAATAAACGGCAGGCCGTGTCCGGTTGTGATCCGCATCGTTCCGCCGCTGCTGAACAGCATCGATACCGTCCAGTCGGAGAAGGCATCTACCTTAGCGTCCGGGAAGTTCGATTGGGCGGAATGGCCAAGGGTAAAATCGTTGACGTACGCGCCAAACATGGCGTCCGCGCTGCCCGATTGCACCGGATAGCCGATGCCTAATCCGTCTGCCTTGGCCTGAACGGCAAGCGGGTGAGGGAACATCACGTCCGAGTAAGCCTTCCAGGCAAGCGAGCTCCACCAGTCATTGGTTGGCATGGCGCCGGTCACGTTAGAGGTTTTGTAGATGGTTGCCGGAGGTCCGGTCTGTCCTGCAGGCAGGCTGTTCGTATAGCTTCCCGCGCCTACCGCAATCGTAGCGGCTGCTGCCGGCGAAGTAAACGAGCCTAGTATAGTGAATGCAAATAATGCGGTTAATACCATCAGCTTGGTCCATTTCATATCCTTCTTCATTAAGCTCCTCCTCAAAAAAAAGATGTTTATGCGCTCTTCCACGCTGCCTGGATTTTGTGCCCGGACCTCCCGGTCAGGCAACACCGCCTCCCTTCGTAGGATAAGGACGACAAAAAAAGAAGACCTATTCTCCATAATCCAGTGATTGCGGAACCGTCTTCTGTCGTTTTACAGCTGCGATAGATTCTGTTTGGATGTCTTAGGTGAGGGGTTAAGGAAATGATTGCTGCGTTTGAAGCGAAAAAAAAGAGGAGTGAGGTGATAACTTTTTCGAAATGTTTTCGTAATTTCATCTTGATTATGGTCCCGATGAATTCGTTTGTAAAGAGGGAAGTGGGCGTTTTTACAAAAATAGGGCTTAAATCCTGTTTTATCAACGAAAGTTTTCGTAAAATCAAAAACACAAAACGGCGGTATTTCCGAAAAATAACAGGTGTGGTAGGATGAATGAAAGAAGAGAAGAAGGGCAGACCTGCCCACGGAAGCGAGAGATTGCAGTGAAAATAACGATTAAGACCATCGCCGAGCTGGCGGGAGTCTCCGTCTCGACCGTCTCCAAGATCGTAAACAATTACGATGATGTCGGCACCGAAACGAGAGAGCGCGTGCTGCGGATTATGGAGGAGCACGGCTATACGGCCTCCAATGCGGCCAAGGTTCCGAAACGTAAGTCCCAGCTGGTCGGAGTTGTCTACGCGGGTAAAATCAATGCCGAGTTTAATCATCTTTTCTTTGTGGATGTGATCAATGCCTTCAAGAAAAGAATCGGCCTGCTCGGCTACGACCTGCTCTTCTTCTCGAATGAGAGACTCGAAGATTCGGAAGGGGACTACTTGTCCCGCTGCCGCAATTATCAGGTGGACGGATGCATCCTTATTTCCGGCGACGAGATTGACTCCGGCATTGGGGAGCTGGACCAGAGCGATATTCCGTGCATCGGAATCGACCTGGAGCTGACCGGCAACCGGTCCGGCTACGTTATGTCGGACAACAGCCAGATATCGAACCGGGCGGTGGAGCATTTTTACCTCCAGGGGTATAAGGAATTCGGCTTTATCGGCTGCTCGGGGACAAGCCTGATCTCACGGTTCCGGGAGCAGTCGTACAGGGAGGCCTTGCAGCGTTACGGGTTGCCGGTCATGGAGCCGTTCTTTCGTAACGGGAGCGATTTCTTCGAGCATTCCGGTTACGAAGCGATGACAGCAATGATTGAAGCGGGGCAGGTACCGCGCGCGGTATTCGCGGCTTCCGATCTGCTGGCGATCGGAGCGATTCGGGCCATCAGAGAAAAGGGGCTGAGCGTCCCGGGAGATGTTGCGGTTATCGGCTGCGACGATATCGAAGCATGCCAGTACGTCACTCCTCCGCTAACCACCGTCAGGCAGGATAAGGAGAAAATTGGCCTTCTGGCAGCACTTATGCTATACGATCTGATGAACGGCCAGCTGCAGTCGAGCTCGGTTATGGTTGCGCCGGAGCTGATCGTGCGGCAGAGCTGCGGCGCGGCAGGTTCATGAAACAAGAGCTGTCTCAAGGCCGGTCGTAACCGGAACCCTGAGACAGCTCTTTTGTCAGCGGCGGCGAAGGGCCGTCGCGTTAATGACGCCGTACCGGAACAGCAGCTTGCTGCCCAGCCAGCCAACAATGCGGTCGGTCAGGAAGCCCATCAGTCCAAGGCTGATCAACCCGACAAAGATCCAGTCCGTGCGGAAGTAAAGCCTGGAGTTCCAGATAAGGAAGCCTACGCCTTCGTTGGCTGCGATCATCTCCGCGCCTATGATCGCCATGTAAGAGGTACCCATGGCAAGCCGAATGCCGGTGAAGATATAAGGCGTGGTAGCGGGAATGACGACATGGAGCAAAATTTGCCATTCGGAGGCCCCCATACTGCGGGCCGAGCGGATCCGGTCCTCTTCAATAGCGAGCACGCCCGTTAACGTATTGATAATGACGATAAATAGAGTCGCGTACATAATGAGGGCAATCTTGGACTGCTCGCCAATGCCGAACCATACGAGGAACAGCGTAATAAACGCAATAGGAGGGATAAACCTTACAAAGTTCAGGAACGGCTCCGCAAAAACGCGGATCGCGGTTACTTTGCCAATGGTCAGTCCTATCGGAATGGCAAGAAGGCTGCCAAGCGCCCAACCGGCGAATACCCGGTAGAAGCTGATGCCGATATATTTCATTAATGAGCCGTCGCTTAGCAGCTCCTGCGCTCCTTGCCAGGTAGCGGCAGGGCCGGGAATAATCTCCGGACCGTAAATCCATGCTCCAATCTGCCACACGATGAAGGTGATGACCCACAGAAGAGGAATCGTTACCCATTTCCTGCTTAGAAGCTTCACGGATACATGCCTCCTTCCAGCTCGGCGTCAAAATGGGACTGGATATGGCGCTGAAGCTCGTTCAGTTCGGGGGAAGCAGGGTCGCGCGGATAGCCGAGCGGAACCTGATAGACGCTGGAGATCTTGGCATTAGGTCCGGTAGACATAACGGCGATCCGTTGTCCCAGCAGCAGCGCTTCCTGAATATCGTGGGTGACGAAAATAACCGTCTTGCCGGTTTCCCGCCAGATCTGGCTTAATTCCTTCTGCATAATCCGTCTTGTCATCGCGTCCAGCGCGCCAAACGGTTCATCCATCAGCAGAATCGCCGGATCGTTGGCTAATACGCGGGCAAGCTGAACGCGCTGCTTCATGCCGCCGGACAATTCGCGCGGGAATTTATTTTCATGGCCGTACAATCCGACAAGCCGGATATAACGGTCCGATATTTCCTTGCGCTGGTCCTTCGGCATCTTTTTCATTTTCAGGCCGAACTCAACGTTCTGCCGGACCGTCAGCCAAGGGAAGAGGGAGGAGTCCGCCTGCTGGAAGACTACCGCTCTTTCCTTGCCGGGCTTGTCGACTTCATCGTTCCCGACGCGCAGGCTGCCTCCGGTCTTGGAGACAAAGCCCGCGATCATATTCAGCAGCGTGGATTTGCCGCAGCCGCTTGGGCCGAGCAGAACGAAGAACTCTCCGCCCTTCACGATCAGATCGATATCTTTGATAATGTAATGAACGGAGCCGCCCGAGCCTGGCTTAACCTCCGAGTAACTCTTGTTGAGCCGCTCGATCGTAATCGTATTTGGAGATGGACTCGTATTCAACATTTGTCATCTCTCCTTATTTCTTATAGGTGAACTGATCGGGTAACGCCTGCTGCACGCTGTCGAGGCTCAGCTTATCGGCCAGGTTGAAGTCGTTTTGAATAATGCCGGCTCCTACCATATAGTTCTTCTGGTTCGTCAGGCTGTCGAAGGATTGCTGGGTGAAGCCAACGGTCCAGTTGTTTGTCGGCAAATCCCGGATGGTTGCTTCCTTCGGCTGCTTGGTCTCCTTAAACAGGATGTCGGCCGTTTCGTCCGGATTCGCCGCAATGTACTTGGAGGTCTCATCCAAGGCCTTCAGGAAGTTGGCAATCGCCTGCGGATGATCCTTGATCAAGGAATTAGGAGCGATAATCGTGCCGCCGATCCGCACCGATGTTTTAGACATATCGGTCAGCTCATGAACGCCTTCAATGGCTTTGAATTTATCGATCAGCGTAGCGCCTATGACCCAGCTGGCGTCAATTTCGCCTTTCTTGAGGGCGACGTAAGCTTCGTCGAAGCCGCCTTGCCCGATCTCCTTCGTGTCGGCTGCGGCTACGCCGTTATCCTTCAGATATACATCCCACAAATAAGGGAGGAACGTACCGCGAAGGGTGCTCAGCTTTTTGCCCTTCAAGTCGGCAGGAGACTGGATTTCGTCACGGACAAACAGCTTCCACTGGGCAGCCGATGCCTCGGTGTCCGTGCCAGTCGCGGCAATAATCGAAAAATCGCCTTTACTTACCGCATTCAGTGAAGGGAAGTCCGCGCCCCAGCCGATATCCGCCTGCTTGATGAACAAGGAGTTAATGCCTTCGGCAGGCGTAGCGAAGGTGATGATGTCGGCATCAATGCCGTATTTCTCGAAGAAGCCTTTGCTCTTTGCCACGCGGAATACCGGGTTGGTCGAGGTATCGGCGATTTTGATCTTAATCGGGTCAGCCGCCGCTTCAGTTTGCTTGTTGCTTGCGGCGTTAGTCGCAGCTGCTGCCGGCTTATTATCCTTGCCGCCGCATGCGGAAAGGGTGAAGGTAACGGCCAGAACCGTTGCGAGAATACCGAACTTTTTCATCTAACTTCGCCTCAGCTTTCTTCTTCGGAATCGGCCGTGCTTGGGTTTTCTTCGATCGTCGCGACGCAGAACGCGCCATCGCCGTACTCTCCGGTACCTACGACCTCCACTACCGAGCTCGTTCCTCTGGCGGCGGCGCCCGGCACGCGATAATCCGCGACGTCGAGCGGAATAATCGCTTCTTCCGCCGGCTTCTCGAGCTGAGGAACCCACTCGTAAGGGACGCGGTAAGCGCGGTAGACCATATTGGCATTGATTTTGTTCTTGTAAGGAGAGATGTACTCCCATACCAGCTCATGCTCGCGGGTGACTTCGAAAATTCGGCCGTCGGCGCCTTCGGTAATCAGCGTATTGCCGTTTGGCAGGCGCTGCGCCGAGCTGATGTACGGGCTGTAGAAACGATAAGAATCGAGCGGTGCCATAAAACCGGCTTCCGTTGGCGTATACTGCCATTCAATCTCGAGAGTGACCGGATTGATTTCCAGAATGCGGGAATGGTCGCGGACGGCATTTTTGATGCCGTATGGAGACGCAGGATTCGGAAGACCGTAGCCGCCCCAGCCGCCGTTATCGAATACTAACAGATTGCCTTCGCCAGGCAGGCCTTGCGGAATGATATGGGCGTGATGCTGGCCGATAATCCAGCCCAGATGCTTGACTTCCGGCTTCGAATAGTCCGGTCCAAGCTGCCAGACGATTTTGCCGGTTTGGCGGTCCGTAATGGCGATAATATTGGATTCCCGGGCGTCCCAGATAATGTTGTCCGGGTGGAAGCGCTCGTCGCCGGCATCGTAAAATTTGTTCGGCCCAACCCAAGACGCGGAGTTGATATGCATCCAGTCGCCGCCCGTATTGCCGCCGAAGTGACGGCCGTTCGGATCGCGGAACAGCACGTTTTTCGCCGCCTCGTCAAAGCCAAGCTCTTCGAAATGATCGCTTACCGCCCATTGCCACAGGATATTGCCTTCCCAGTCCACCTCGAGAATTACGTCGTCGAGCAGCAGCTTATCGGAGATTTCCGGCTTGGTCACGTTGCGGTGAGCAAGGATGAGGGTGCGTCCGCCGTTCGCTCGCGGCTCCTGTCCCGGAGCATAATAGCCTACCGGATTGCCTTCGCGCTGGTAATCATGATGCGCGCGCGCCATCCACTCCGGCTCGCAGCCCGGATCCTCTATGTATTCGAGGCGGTTGAATTTCCATACGATATTGCCGTTCCAGTCCACCTGCACCAGATCGGCTTCGTCCTGGAAGCCGTATTTCGGATCGCGTTCCTTCGTGCTGCCTACCACGTAACCGCCCGGCAGAATTTTGTTCGGGAAGCCGCGCAGACCTTTCCACAAATGAACCTCTTTGCCGCTCATATCAATCAGCAGGGCGCCTACGTTGGCTGCTTGGAAAATCGTGTAGCCGCTCCATGCTTTCTCAGGCAAATATACCGTTGCTCCGGTTGGATAAATAGTGGGATGTCCCATGTTCAACACTCCTTAAACGAAATAGTTTAATAATTCAGGAAATAATTTTGATTCGGTTGCGCGGCAGGCGGCTTTTGTGGTTTTTCAGCCGTTTTCTGCTCCGCTTTTTGCACATCGTATTCCTTGACCATTGCCATGTAACGCTCGGAGAAGCCTTCCAGATTGGCGTAAATACGCTCGAAAATTTCCTTCTGGCAGGCGAGCTCTTCCTCGTTAAAGCTGCCGAAGAGGAGATTTACTCCGCGTTTGCCAAGCTCGGGGTACCTGCTCAGCAGCTGCCGGCCTTCCTCCGTAATGTCCAGCCATACGTTCCTGCGATCGCCTTGCAGACGCTGCCGCTCCGCGAAGCCCTTCGCTTCCAGCTTGTCGCAGAGCGCCGTGATGGCGCCGGAGGTCAGATCAAGCTGCTCCGCCAGGTCTCCAAGCTTTTGCGCGCCGCTGAGCTGAATGCTCCGGAGAATAAGGAAGCCGGGCAGGGCAATGTCCTCCACGGAGATTTTGTCGCGTTCCTTAACGAATCTGCGTACCATCCTCCTGAACAGCCAATCATTTTCTTCCATTGGGGATATGAAATCTGCCATGTTTTGCTCTCGTTACCTCCTAAAAAATGTCCGCCAAAGTGCCTGATATAGACAAAAAAGGCCGCAACATACGCCCTGTGTTCAGGTACGTCAGTTGTGGCCTTTGGTTATCCAATCGGCTTTATGAAATTAGTTCAACGCTAAAAGAATGAACGTTGAAGGATTATGGATTGATATTAACCCCATAATTCCGACAAGTCAAGTGGTATTTAAAAATAATTTTTACGTCTTATGCATTTCCCTGAATTGAAGCGGCGTCATGCCTTCCTGGTCCCGAAAGCATTTGCTGAAATAGCTGGTTTGGGAAAAACCGGTTTCGAGCGCGATAAGCTTGACCGATAAACGGGTTGAAGCAAGGAGCTGCTTCGCCCGGAGTATGCGTGCTTCGGTCAGGAAGTCGGAGAACGACTTGCCAAAGGTTTTATTAAACTTCCGGCTGAAATAATGGGAGCTGTAACCGGCAATCGCTGCGGCCTGCTCCAGGGTAAAGGGCTGATTGCAGTGGGCGCGTATATAATTGGCAGCCGCCCGGATTTTGTCCGCAGCCTGATGGACGGACACGTTAACCTGACTGGCGGTCGTCTGAATTCTGGCGAGCAGCTCGTACAGCGTAGATGCAGCCGCGTATTCGTCATCTACTTCATAGCTTCTGCCAAGCTTGAGGAGGCGCTCCATCAAGGCTTCCACAGGAGCAAGATCAGGCAAATGAAAGAGCCAAGGTTCATCAAGACCTTTTCCATCCAGAAGCTCCTCCAGCCTTGCGCCATAAAAATGCACCCAACGGATATTCCAAGGATTTAGGGTATCCGAATGGTACGTTTGTCTAAGTCCAGGTCCGTACAGAAAACCTTGTCCCTGCGTCAGCTCGTAGGTCATGCTGTCCGTGTGCAGATAACCTTTGCCATCCAGTACGATATGCAAATTGTAATAACGGTCCAGGTTGTTTTCGGTTGTGGCGAATTCCCGGTTGACGGCATGCTCCGGGAAATCGCCGTAGCCGCCGATGAAGTCAGGGAAGCAAATATGACGGGGGAAAATCGGCTTCGGAAGGAAGATATGTTCTTTCATAAAACACCTCGTTGCAACGCAATATTTTTATACGTTATGTTAAAACGCAGTTAAATACGGCATAGAGATTAGGTTTAGATGACAATATATTAATACATATCGCATCTTTTTGTCATATCCTTCTGCTTGGGCCTCCACTAGAATGTAAGGTAGATGCAAGATAAGCTAAGGAGGATGGCCGCTATGGCAAAATCGATCCAAATGGACGAGTTAACATTAGGGGTATGTTATTATCCGGAGCATTGGCCGGAGGGGCTGTGGGAGGACGATTTCCGACGCATGCGGGAGATGAATATCTCGGTGATCCGGATGGCGGAATTTTCTTGGGCTATGCTCGAGCCTCAGGAAGGCGTATTTGATTTCGGCTTCTTCACGCGGGTAATGGATTTGGCGCACCGGTACGGACTGAGAGTTATTCTGGGTACGCCTACCGCAACGCCTCCGGCTTGGCTGACGCATAAATACCCCGAGGTGCTGAATGCAACTAAGGAAGGCTTGCCGATCAAACACGGCATGCGCCGCCATTACAATTATTCCAGCAAGAAATACCGAGAGCTTTCGGCGCGGATCGTGCGCAATATGGTGAACGCTTACAAGGACCATCCTGCGGTTATTGGGTGGCAGATCGATAACGAATTTAACTGCGAGAAAAACGTGTTTTACGCCGAAGCCGACCATGCCGCATTCCGAGTGTGGCTCAAAGAGAAGTATGAGACGTTGGACAATCTCAATAAAGCTTGGGGCACGGTATTCTGGAGCCAGACCTATACGGATTGGGAGCAGCTTCACCTGTCGCAGACCGAGTCTCCAAACCCCCATCTGGCTCTCGACGAGAAGCGGTTTATTTCGGATAACGTTATCTCATATGCCAAGCTGCAAGTTGATATTATCCGCGAGCTGGCGCCGCAGCATTGGGTAACGACTAACGGATTGTTCGGCCATCTCGACAATCATAAGATGACGGATGATCTGCTCGATTTCTTCTCGTATGATTCTTACCCGCAATTCAGCACCATTTTCTACGATAAAGATGAAATCAAGCCGCTGCAGGACCGACAATCGAGCATTAACTTGACGAATGTCAGATCCATATCCCCCAACTTCTGCGTCATGGAGCAGCAATCCGGACCTGGCGGCTGGGTCGACCGGATTGAGATGGGAACGCCAAGACCGGGACAAATCCGTTTATGGTCGTATCAATCCGTGCTTCACGGGACCGATCTGCTTGTCTATTTCCGCTGGCGGACGGCAACCTTTGGCACCGAAATTTATTGGCATGGCATCAATGACTACCACAACCAGCCGAACCGGAGAGTCCGGGAGGTGGCGCAGGTAGGCGGCGAGTTCGCGAAGATCGGCTCCCTGATCGCAGGGACGGCGTATCAAGCGGAAGTTGCTTTTATCCAGGATTACAACAACAACTGGGATGCGGAAATGGACGTATGGCATGGCCCTCTGCAGTGGCAGAGCATGCGATCCTGGTTCAAGCAGCTGCAATACCGTCATATTCCGGCAGACTCCGTTTTCTTGCGTTCCAATACGACTCTCGAGGATTTAGCCAAGTACAAAGTTATCGTCTATCCGCATTCGGCGATTATGACCGATGAGACGGCCGAGCTGCTGACCCGCTATGTGGAGCAAGGCGGCAAGCTGTTCCTGGGTGCCCGCACGGGGTACAAGGATATAAACGGGCAATGCTACATGCGTCCATTCCCGGGTCCGGTTGCCGGACTATGCGGCATTACGGTTGAGGACTTTACGCTAATCAAGGGAAAAGTATATGCGGCGGAGCTGCGATGGGAAGGCCGATTGTCCGAAGGCACGAAGGCGATGGGCTTCAACGAGGTGCTTAGCGTTCAGAACCCGGAAGCGGAAGTTATCGCCCGATATTCCTCGGAATATTATCGAGGGGAGCCGGCCTTAACCCGCCGGAGCGTTGGGGAAGGTCAAGTCTGGTACTTAGGAGCTGCCTACAGCGAACCGGTAGTCGACGGTATTCTGGATGAGCTTGGTTTAAGCTCGCCTCTCGCGGACCGGATCACCGCGCCGGCCGAAGTCGAGATCGGCATTCGCGCTTCGGATGCTGCCTCTTACGCCTTCCTGCTGAACTATTCGGATAAGCCGGTAACGGTTCAAGTGAAGCAGCGCGCAACAGACCTTCTGACGGGAACGGCACTGGAAAACGATGCAGAGATGCCGGCATACGGCGTTATGATATTGGAGCTTTAATGTGGAAAGCCCCCGCGGGAATGCCTGCGGGGGCTTTGTATAAACAAAAAGCCTGCGGCAATCAGCCGCAGGCAACAATAGAGAATATATAAAGGGGGGTCTTGTCCCTTATTATAGTAGCCGAAAATGAAAGGAACCTGAGCGGAATATTACAGGGAGATTACAAGTCATTTTAATAGATTCTGTTGTTTATAATTAATTTAATTGGTGTGAGAAAATAAAGTTTTTTAATTGATAGGGAATATTTAATTGTCTGTGAAATTAAAGTTCTTTAATACTGCTTGTAGGAGGAAGTTTCCTACGCTCAAGGGTTAGATTGAGCTGTCCGAGAACTGGAACATCTACATACCACCGGGAGTCGCATAAACTGCGACTTTTTATTTTTATGTATGATCTTGGATATCGTTTTTTCTATACAATCGCTGTAGAATTGCACGAATTATTAAGCTAACGGGCAGGATAACGCAGAAATTGGATGAACCAGAACCTTCCATTTTGTGATAAAATGCAAATATTATTTCAGGCACAAAAGGGGCGGTAAAGAGAGATGCAACTACTCGAAATTTCAGAGCAGCACCTATCTAAAGTACATTTTATTTACAACTATTACGTAACACATACGACCGTTTCTTTTCACACAGAAGAACTAACATTAGATCAAATTCGGAACAATGTAATGAATGGGAATAATCGTTATAAGACGTATGTCATTGAAGAACAGGATTCAGTCATAGGATATGCTCTGCTTACCCAACATAAAAATAAACAAGCATATGATGTAACTGCTGAAGTAACGATTTACATAGACCCTAACCATCTTGGTAATGGAATTGGGTCAAAAGCAATTTCGTTTCTAGAATTAAAAGCTAAAGAGTTAGGTTTCCATGTACTTGTAGCAACGATATGTACTGAAAATGAACGCAGTATTCGGTTGTTTGAACGACTAGGTTACGAAAAATGTGCTCACTTTAAGGAAGTAGGTTATAAATTCAACAGAAGATTGGATATCGCCAGCTACCAAAAAATAATTGGGTAGAGTGTCAAGGGGTTAAACTACCCCGAAAATTACTCTTAGCTCAGACCTAAATATGGCAACACGAAACTAAGCCCAGCTTTTATGTTTTTTTAAAAACTGTGCTTCTTCGATATTATGTGAGACTAGGACGGTTAAGAGGCCTCTGAGGTAGAAAGAGCAACCTGAAAACCAAGACTCTCAAGCCTGCGAACAGCTTGCTTCATAATGGCTTCTTGCTGTCGCTGTTCAAAGTAATGACTGCCTAAATCTCTGTAGTCCTCATTGCGTGTGAGAAGGTAATAAACAATAGCCATGATGGAGTGGGCGACAGCTACAGCTGCTCGGTGCCGGCCTTTACGTGCGGCGATGCGCCGGTACTGAGCTCCCAAGTAATTGTCGGATCTTCATACGGAGTGGGCGACTTCAATAAGTGCCGCTCGAAGATACTTGTTGCCTTTACGGGTTTTCGAGGATTTTCGTTTTCCGGCACTTTCATTTTGCCCTGGCACAAGACCAGCCCATGAGCAGAGATGAGCGGCAGAAGGGAAGCGAGAACCAACATCGGTTCCAACCTCAGCCAAGATTTGTTCCGCAGTACGTCGGCCAATTCCCGGGATGGTATCTAATCGCTCAATGTCTTGCTGAAAAGGGTCGAGCCGTTTGGCTACCTCCGTGTCCAGCTCAAGGATTTGTTCATTCAGAAAGTCGACATGAGTAAGCATCGTTTTCAGCATGATCCGCTGGTGTGCACTCATATTACCCCGTAAGGCTAATTCTAGCTCTTCTTTCTTTTTCTTTAAGGTTCGTCTTGCGAAGGCAGCCAGCTTTTCCGGATCTTCTTCACCCTCGATCATGGCACCCATCATATCGCGGCTGCTCACGCCCATAATGTCGGAGACAACAGCGGCGAGCTTAATATTAGCGCCTTCCAGAACCTTCTGGACTCGGTTGTGTTCACGGGATCGTTCCTGAATCAGGCTGCGCCGGTAACGGACTAATTCGCGAAGTTCGCGTTGGTTACGGTCAGGAATATAACTCGGCTTTAGTAGCCCGTGACGCAGCAAGTTGCATATCCACTCTGCATCTTTCACGTCCGTCTTCCTGCCAGGGACCGCCTTAATATGCTGGGCGTTAACGACAAGAAACTGAATCTCCTCGGCTTCAAGCAGATTGACGATGGGTTTCCAGTAGACCCCGGTACTCTCCATGGCCACATGTGTACAGCGATGCTGCTTGATCCAGTCGATCAAGTCAAGCAAGAAAACCGTGTGCGTACGAAACGTCTTAATCTCCTTTCCTTCGGGAGTCACGATGCAAGCGGTAATGGACTTCTTGTGAACATCCAAACCGCAAGCGCGCTCGATGAGGACATCCATAACATTCACCTTTCTACGGCAATTAGAATTGAGGACTGGGCAACAACCAGAAAAGGATTAATCTACCCCGCGTGCTTCCAAAAAGGAGCGACATACCGTGGTGCACCATGATCGTTGGAGTCAGACTAACGGGTGGGTTCGCAACACCATAGCTTAACGACCTTCCTCACCAGCCGTAAGAATAGTATAGAACGCGGCAGCAAAATTTTCATTATTCTGTGGTGCCCCGAGAGGGGCATGGATGGCTAAACAATCCTGTAGAGCTTAAGAAATGAGCTTTGTAAAAAAAGGAGCGCCTCGGTATGATGGGTTTGTCGACAACACATCAGGGAGGCGCTCT
>NZ_JAASRQ010000006.1:0-63269 GCF_011761545.1 Paenibacillus sp. BK720
GTCCGCTCGACTTGCATGTATTAGGCACGCCGCCAGCGTTCGTCCTGAGCCAGGATCAAACTCTCCATGAATGGTGTTTGACTTGCTCATTACTTAACTAGCTATTTAAAACTTGTTTGAATCGACGTGATTCATTTGTTCAGTTTTCAAGGAACTTGTTTGTCATAATTTGTCGTGACAAGATGTTATGTTATCAGCTTCTTCATTCTTTGTCAACAGCTTGTTTCACATTTTTATTTGCTTCGATGCGTTTCGCTATTGATGAGGTGTCTTCCGAAGCGACAAGAAATAATATACCATGTCCGATTTTGAAATACAACTTGTAATATATGACATTCTTCCTCCGCTTCATAAACAAACGCCGCAAGCCTTTTTTCAAAGACTCGCGGCGCTCCGGCATACTATGAAAACTCAGGCTTCGCCTAATAAACGGAGCAATTCGTCTTCGTCATCTATTACGGTAATGCCAAGATCACGGGCTTTGGTCAGCTTGCTTCCTGCGCTTTCCCCCGCAATAACGAAGTCCGTCTTTTTCGATACGCTGCCGCTGACTTTGGCGCCGAAGGCTTCAAGCTTCTTCGCCGCTTCATCACGCGACATTTTCGACAAGGTCCCCGTTAATACAACCGTCTTGCCGCTAAAAATGCTGTCCTGACGAACAACTGCCGGCTGCTCGGCTTCGGCTTTAACGCCAAGCTCGCGCATGCGGGCAATACTTGCCGCGATTACCGGATCGGCAAAATAACTCACGATACTGTCCGCTACGATTGCGCCAACGTCCTGTAGGCCTACAAGCTCTTCCGCCGTTGCCGACATGACGGCATCAAGGCTTCCGTAGTGGTCGGCAAGCATTTTGGTCGTCGCTTTCCCCGTGTTCGGAATGCCCAAGGCAAAGAGGAAGGCTGCCAGATCGCGGTCTTTGGATTTTTCAATGGCATCGAGCAGCTTGCGGGCTTTCTTGTCCCCGAAACGGTCCAGCTTAATCAAATCATCGTAACCAAGGGCATAGAGATCCGCAGGATCATGAACATCGCAGTCCGCATACAGCTGTTCTGCCGTCATTACGCTGAAGGCTTCGATATCCATCGCGTCACGGGATGAGAAATGGGTGATACGCCCGATAATTTGCGGCCGGCAGCCCAGCTTATTATTGCAAAACAGATGCGCTCCCCGCTGCTCCAGCTCGGTGCCGCAGGCCGGGCATACGGTTGGAAATACGATTTCCTGACCGGGCTCTTCGTCCACTTTGCCTAGTATTTCAGGGATTACATCGTTGGAGCGGCGAATGGACACAAGAGTGCCCAGGGCATACTTCAAGTTCTTCCGTTCAATGTCGCCGATATTGTTAAGCGTACAGTTCTGTACCGTAACTCCAGCTAGCTCAACGGCTTCCACGCGTGCCACCGGCGTGATTTTGCCCGTACGGCCCACTTCCCAGGAGACAGACTCCAGCACCGTTGCCGCCTCTTCCGCCTCAAACTTGAAGGCTACCGCCCAGCGCGGGAACTTATCGGTATAGCCCAGCGCCTCACGCGTACGCATATCCGTAAGCTTTACGACAGCGCCATCGATCAGGAAGTCGAGCTCCAAGCGCTTCTCGGCAATCCGCAGCAACTCTTCCTGCACTTCTTCAATCGTATCGAAATACAAGGCATACGGATTGACTTTAAACAGATTATCTTTCAAGAACTGCTGCATTTCCCGGTGATTCGCAAACGAAACGCCCTCCGCAAAGCCGACATTATAGAAGAAAGCGCTCAGCTTCCGCTCCGCCGTTACTTTCGGATTCAGGTTTCGAAGCGCGCCTGCCGCGGCATTGCGGGCATTTTTGAGCGGTTCTGCCGCCGTTTGGTTATATCGCTCCAGAACGGACAGATTCATAATCCCTTCCCCTTGCACTTCGATAATTCCATCTTTGAATGGAATAGTCAGCGGTACGGAACGAATGGTCTTCACCTGTGCCAGAATTCCCTCGCCAACCGCGCCGTTGCCGCGGGTGGATGCCTGAATAAGCTGGCCGTTCTCATAGGTCAGGTTGAGGGTCAAACCGTCGAATTTGAGCTCAACGACATAGTTGGGCTGCGGAAGAGGCTCCTCCTCCGGATGCTTCGCGTTATAGTCATTGATGGCTTTCAATACCCGCTGATTCCACGCCAGGAGATCTTCGGTATCCTGCGCCTTGTCGAGACTCCATAAGCGGGCCCGGTGACGGTGGGGCTCAAAGCCTTTGAGCAGTTCTCCTCCAACGCGCTGAGTAGGGGAATCGGGCAGTACAATGCCGGTAGCCGCTTCCAGCGCTGCCAGCTCGTCGTACAATTTGTCGTAGTCCGCGTCATTAATCGTCGGCTGGTCAAGCGTGTAATACGAATAATTATGGGCGGAAATTTCCGCCGCCAGCTCTTGCATGCGGCTCAACTGCTCAGGCGTTGCCGTCTGGTTTTCCATGGGAGGGTCCCATCCTTCCATCCAATTAGACTTTTGTTATTGGTGCAAATCCGGCCAAAAGCCGTTTGACGCCAACCGGCGCAGGGAAAGCGATTTGCAGCTCCATGTCGTTGCCCGTTCCTTTGACGGAAACGATGACGCCTTCGCCCCATTTGCCGTGCGCGACCTTGTCGCCGGCAACAAAGTTCCGGTCCGCGGCGTTCCCCGCGGCCGAACCGGCGGTAGCCGCCGCTTTCGCTGCTGCGTCAAGCGGCGTGCTCACGCGCACTCCCGCACCCGACGGTCCCGGGGTGCGGGCTCCGGCGCCGGACGCGCCGAAGGATGGCGCGCGCCCTGCGCCAAAGCCGGCGCTGCCGCCGCTGCTGCCAAAGCTTGCGCGGCTTGCGCCGCCGGCAAAGCTGCTCGCGGAGCGCCCAATCGTCCCGCCCGGCGAAGCCAGCGTCTTCACGTTGTCCGGCACTTCCTGCAGGAAACGCGAAGGCAGGTTGGCACTGATGCGGCCGAAGAGTGTCCGGCTGCGCGCGCAGGTCATGTAGAGCTGCTTTTCCGCACGGGTAATCCCCACGTAAGCAAGACGGCGTTCTTCTTCGAGCTCTTCGTTATCGTTTAACGCGCGGCTGTGCGGGAAGATGCTTTCCTCCATCCCGATAATAAAGACAACCGGGAACTCCAGGCCTTTCGCGCTATGCATCGTCATGAGAACAACGGAATTGTTGTCCGCCGGTTTCCCGTCATCATCCTTGTCCATGGAATCAATATCCGCGATAAGGGCAAGGTCCGTCAGGAAAGCGACTAATGTCTTGTCTTCATTGCGCTTCTCGAAATCCATCGTAACGGACAGGAACTCATCGATATTTTCCAGGCGGGCCGTCGACTCAAGGGTCTTCTCGCGCTGCAATTCAATGCGGTATTGCGACATCTCCAAGACCTTCTCCGTCAACTCGGTTACAGACAGATAGTCGACCATCTGCGTTAAATTATCGATCATATCCTTAAATTCGTGCAGCAGACCTTGCGCTCTGGCGTTCAGATCAATCCCTTGCAAATTGCCAAGCACGCTAAAGATAGACGTGCCTTGACGGACGGCTTCTTCCGCCAGCTTCGCTACCGTCGTATCGCCGATCCCCCGCTTTGGCACGTTGATGATCCGCTGCAAACTGATATCGTCGTCCGGATTCGAGATTAGTCTGAGATACGCGAGCAAATCCTTAATCTCTTTGCGGTCATAGAACTTGATGCCGCCGACAATTTGATACGGAATGTCCGACTTGATCAGAATTTCCTCGATTACGCGGGACTGGGCGTTGGTACGGTACAGAATGGCGTGATCATCGTATCTGCGGCCGCTTTTTACGTTTTTGCTGATCGTGCCGGTTACGAAATACCCTTCGTCATGCTCGGAGTCGGCCTGATACAAGGTAATCAGGTCGCCTTCTCCCTGATCGGTCCACAGCTTTTTCGGCTTGCGGCCCGTATTCAGCTTAATGACGGCATTTGCCGCTTCCAGAATGTTGGCCGTAGAACGGTAGTTCTGCTCGAGCATTATGGTACGGGCTTCCGGATAGTCATCCTCAAAGTTCAGGATGTTCGTAATGTCCGCTCCGCGCCAGCGGTAGATCGACTGGTCGCTGTCGCCGACAACGCAAATATTGTGATGCTTGTCAGCCAGCATGCGGCAAAGCATGTATTGCGCGCGGTTCGTATCCTGATACTCATCCACATGGATATAACGGAATTTGTTCTGGTAGAACTCCAGCACTTCCGGCATTTCCTTGAACAGCTGAATCGTCGTCATGATCAAATCGTCAAAATCCAGCGAGTTGTTGCTCTTCAGCCGCTTCTGATACATCTTAAATACTTTCGCCACAATATCGGTAAAATAATCGCCCGTCTTCTGCTCGTAGCGTTCCGGCGTAATGAGTTCGTTCTTCGCACCGCTGATCTCGGCCTGAACCGCTTTCGGCTCAAACTTTTTCACGTCGATATTAAGCTCTTTCATGCAATTGCGGATGACCGACAGCTGGTCGGCGGAATCCAGGATCGAGAAATTGGAAGTAAAGCCGATACGGTCGATATCCCTGCGGAGAATCCGCACGCACATGGAGTGGAAGGTAGAGACCCAAATATCCTGACCGGAAGGACCAATCAGCGCCGCTACCCTCGCCTGCATCTCCCTGGCGGCTTTATTGGTAAAGGTAATGGCCAAAATGCTCCAAGGCGCAACCCGCTTCTTCTCGATTAAATAAGCAATACGGTGCGTAAGCACCCGGGTCTTGCCGGATCCCGCCCCCGCCATGATAAGCAATGGTCCATCCGTCGCCTGAACGGCATCCCTCTGCGGAGGGTTCAGCTTCTGTACGGCTTGATCAATATTTATCGGATTAAACATAAATGTACTCCTTAATTATAAGTTCTGTTCGCATTGCGTTCGCTTCTTACTGTTAGTGTAGACAACGTCCAGTAATGTGTCAATTTGCAAATAAAAAGCTATTCCTAAAGCTTGTTCTTACGCTCTCGGAATAGCTCTGTGCTGCCTTGCATCTCTTGAAAAAGCTTCTGTCTTCAGCTTGCTTCGGGCATACGCTTGCCCGTTCACCGCCGAGCTGCCGCGCGGACGGCCTCAACGGTCGACAGCGCAGCCGCCAGGTCGTTGTAGATGACATTGCCAACCACGATGGTATCGGCAATGCCGGCTGCCTGCGCTGCGGTATCGGCATTATGAATGCCCCCGCCGTAAAAAAGCTGAGCCCCTTGAGCCGCATCCTTCGCTGCGCGGACCAAGGCCATATCGCCAAAACGCCCGCTATACTCGATATAAATGACCGGAAGATGCATCAGTCTCGCACCCATGCGGACATGGGCAACCACAGCCGTCTCGTCCAGCTCCGTGTCGGCGCCCGTAACGGCAGCAGCCGTTGCTTCATTATTGAGGATGATATAGCCCTGCGAAGCAGTCTCTTCCCACGGCACGAAAGAGCCGTATTCTTTAAGTCCTTCGATCTGGCGGCCGATAATCCACTCCGACTTGTCCGTGTTGAGGACGATCGGGACAAAATAACCGTCAAAGCCGGGAACGGCCCCGTCAAGGGTCGAAACCTCGAGGGCACAGTCCACCTCATAGCGGCGGATGCGCGCCATGAGGTCAACCGTATTTTCAAACGTAAGGCCGCTGGAGCCGCCAACTATGATCGCATCGGTTCCGGACATACAGACGGCATCTAAAGCCTCGTCCGAAATTTCCTTCTCCGGATCTAATTTGAACACATGTCTCCAGCCGCTGTACCATGCTCCACTCATAAAGGCGGTTCTCCTTATTTCACGAGCTGCCCGCGCGTAACGCCGAGCTGATTCGTTGCTTTTAACGTTTTCCATACCTTTGTGCCGCTGATTCGTCCGTCCAGCGCGTCACGGTACAAACCAAGCACTTCGCGTACTTTGTCCGCGGTCTCTTCCAAGAACTCAACGCGGTAGGAAGGAACGCCAAGCTCCAGGAAATTGCGGATATACTCGGCGCCCGATTGCTCGATGGCGTTGTACACCGTATTGCGGCAGCCTTCGTCTACCCGCACCGGATGGGACATCCCGATCCGGTCCTGCAGGGATGCGCGGTGATCCTCGCAAGGGCGCCCGCAGTTCGTATAATCGGTGCCTTCGCTCATGAATGTGCAATATACGCAATGCTCCGTATGGAACATCGGCAGATGCTGCTGAATAACGACTTCCAGCCGCGAGGTGTCGGATTGCTCGAGCATATCGACCATCTGCTGAATGTTCAGGTCATAGGACGGTGTAATCAGATCCAGGCCCGCTTCGGCAAATACTTCGACCGCTTTATGGTTCGCTACGTTAAGCGAAAAATCGCCGATCAGCTTAGGAAACGGCTTGCCCGGGTTCTCCGCGCGCGCACGAAGGTAGTAGTATAACGCCCCCGTATTGCGGACAAGCACGGCATCCGGCTGGAGTTTCAATATATTTGCATGGTAGCCGTTCTCTCCCGGCATATGAATGCGAGGCGTAGCCAGAGCAATAGGCTTGCCGGCTTTACGCGCTGTTTCGATTGCGGCAGGAAACTGCTTGATAAATTCAAAGTCCGCATAGATCATCTCGACATCCATTTGAACAGCTGCTTCAACCTGCTCCAGATTGCGGCAGAGAGCCGTCAATTTCGGCTCGGATACCTGCTGTTTGGAGGACTTGGCTTTTGCGACTGCGTTTGGCGCATCGTCAAGCGGATCGATCATATGCTTCACGTATACCGGCGGCTTCGGACGTTCGCCTGTCAGCTTCTCGACCGCTTCGCGGCGCATCCGGTTCAGCTCGCGTACGGGTACGATAACGTCGCCCTCAAGCGCGACCTCCAGCCGGTCCAGCTGATAGAGCGAGCCGCCAAGGCGGCCAAGCTGATCTTCAAGCAGCGCAGCGTCCATCGGACGTTTGTTCGCCTGCTCCAGCAGCAGCTCGGATTCAACCTCTACCGTGATGCCCTTTTGCACATCCGTCCACCAGGTGCGGAGCGGTTCGCCAACGCTGCCCGTTACTTTCAGATGCAGAGGGAATACGCGGTACGGCTTCTCGGTCTCGAACGTTGCGCGAAGACGCTTGTCGAGAGCAGGGTCATTCGTCTTCCAGATCTTATCGCCGACATGGACCTTGCGAAGATCTACGTCATTGCGTCCGGCAACGAGCTCAAGAAGAGTCCCTTCCTGTGCTTCGCCTTCAATTTTCTGGCCGTGACGCCGCAGGTCGTAGACGCGTCCGCCCTCTTCCTTCTTCGTTGGATCCCCGGCGTCAAATACGATACCGTCACCGCGCTTGAGCGGAGCTTCCAGGCGGATCGTCACCGCGTCGCGGAGAATACGCTCTACCCGGCCCAGATAAACGCCGCGGCTTTTCGGGAAGGTGCCGTCAACAAGCTGCTTGTTGTTCGTCCCTTTCAGGAAGCCATGGGTAAACCCGCGGGAGAAGCTTTGCTGCAGCTCGCGGACTTCCTCCTTCGAAGGGCCCGTGAGGTCACCCGCAAAATAGCTGTCAATCGCGCGGCGGTACTTGCTCACCACGTTCGCTACGTATTCCGGGCTTTTCAGACGGCCTTCAATTTTGAAGGAAGTTACGCCCGCTTGAATCAGTTCCGGAATCAGGTCGATAGCCGCCAGATCTTTCGGAGATAATAAGTAAGCGACATCGCCCATCGGCTTATGCTCGCCGTCTACCATCAGATCGTAAGGAAGACGGCAGGCCTGCGCGCATTCCCCGCGGTTCGCGGAACGGCCGCCCCACATCTCCGAGGTCAAGCATTGGCCCGAGTACGATACGCAGAGCGCGCCGTGCACGAATACTTCCATCGGAAGCTTGGCCTGTTCGCCGATCTTTTGAATTTGCTTCAGGTTATTCTCGCGACCGAGAACGACGCGTTCCATGCCGAAAGGCTTCGTGAATTCCACCGCCTCAGGCGAGGTGATCGTCATTTGCGTCGAGCCGTGGATCGGGAAATCCGGAGACAGCTCGCGGATCATTTTCACAAGACCCAAGTCCTGCACGATGACCGCATCCACGCCGGCATTGATGCACATTTCTATCAATTGCTTCGCATCCCGAAGCTCGTCTTCAAATACGAGAATATTAAAGGTCAAGAAACCTTTTACGCCATAGGTATGAAGAAACGCCATAATCTCCGGCAGCTCTTCGCTCCGGAAATTGTTTGCTCGAGCACGCGCATTAAACTTCTCTACGCCAAAAAAAATGGCATCCGCGCCGTTGGCCACTGCTGCGCGCATGCAATCCCAGTCGCCGGCAGGAGCCAGCAGCTCGATATCCTCTCGTTTTATATCTATCGTCATTCGACATTCATTCCTCCATTTGTAAACCTGCTATTGCTAGTTTATCAAACCGCGGCAGCAGATGCCACCACCCAATACTGGCAGGGAAGAGAAAAGAAGCCGATTCTCTGTCTGAGAACCGGCTTCTTTCCTTCTATCAGTCGTGATTATTGGAATTTGATCGATTTAACAATCGTGTCAAAACGATTTAAAGCGCTGGTTGTCGCATTCGCGTTATTAATGCCAAAGAGGAACATGATCGTATTGCCTTTGTTCTCTACGAAATAAAAAACATCCGTAATCGGAATATCGTCTTCCGTAACATCTTGAACCGAGAATTTAATGACATTCGCGCTTCCGATCTGGAAGGAGGTGCTGCCGGAGACCGTAACCCCTTCTTTCTGCAAGGATTGCTGAACGGATTGAGCTGTGCTTGAAGCGCTCATATCCTCGATATTTTGAAGAATCATGTGCCCGAAGCTATCGACGTAAGCAACGGAATCCTTGTTGAAATCGGTGTTAACCCCGAACCAATAAGCAGGAAGAGCAACCGAGTATCCGTATTTGGTACTTGTTTTGACGGTAACCTCGGAACGGTCTAAGTCAAACTCATCTTCCATTTGGCCATAATTTTTCTCCACGTATGCGGTATCGATATCTACCGTTGCCATCGTAGACTTAAATAACGCTTCCCCTTGCGAGCCTGTCTTGGAATCATAGTTGAAGTCAATCGCATAACGGTATTTGCCGGCAATCAGCAGCACCTCGTTAGCGGTGTACCACAATTTCTGGTCATAAGTGAACTCGTAGGTTAAAACAAGCGCATTGCCGTCTTTTAACGTAAGGGAAGAGGTTTTCTCGTTCTTAATGTAGTTCGGCAGGAAATCATCATGCAAAAGCTGTTGTCTCCGCGCAAGCCATTGCTGCGGGTTGTCCTGCTCTTTCACCGAGGAAATGCTAAAGGAGAAGTAACCGTCCTCGCTGACGTAAGTCGGGTTGCTGCTATCCTTGTCCATATACCAACCAGCGGGAAGCTTTAGAGACAAGCCGTATTCTTTGTTGTTAATAGACATCAAACCATTAGAGACCTTAGTGATATCTTTAATCGTTTTATCGTTACTGTCGAAGGACGGAATAAAGCTGTCAAGCAGCGATTGATAGGGATCCAGAGCGGTTTTATCCGTGCCGGCTACTCCGCCCATGACATAGTAAAGCGTATCGCCCTTCTGAAGAGCACGGTATTCGAACAGCAAACCGCGTTCGGTCGTTCTGGTAACCACTTTCTCGAAGTTAAGACCATTCACGGTAATAGTCCGTTTATCAATAACAACCTCGTCATCGCCTAACCAGCCGGATACGATCTTGTCCTGAATTTCGCTTTTGGTCAGAACGTCGGAAACCTTCTCCGTGGAAATAATTACGCTTGTGTCGCTTGTTGTGCTGCCCCAAATCACAAATGAGCCATCGTCATTTTGATTCAAGAGCTTCAGCCCTGGCGGATAGTTCATTGTCCAGCCATAGTAGCTGTCGCCGAACTTGGTTTTGCCATAGTCAGGGTCCAGGTTTGTCGAACCGCCGCCCGAATTGCTATTGCCGTTGCCGGATTGAGCAATAGTACCGGTGATTACGATTTCGCCCGTCTTCTTGTCTTTGCCGATCTTCGCGCCAAAGGCTTCAACGATAACACGCACCGGCACCATCGTTGTGCCTTTGATTACGACTGGAGCAACCGCCACCGTCTGGTCTTTGCCGTTTACCTTTACGGTTTTGCTGCCAATGGTTACGACTACGGTCTTGTTGTTGTAAGTAAGGGTAATAATTTTGTTGTCTTGCAGCTTCAGCTTTGCGCCGAAAGCTTTCGTGATAATGCTAAGCGGTACCATCGTTGTTCCTGCTTTTTCAAAAGGAGCCTGCACCGTCGATTGTTTTCCGTTAATCGCAACGGTCGAGCTGTTTGTTTTGAGGCGGATTTCTACGTTGCCGCTCGCGGAGTCGGCTGCGAAAGCCGCTGCCGGCACGATCGTTACGACCAGCAAGACCGCTAACAGCATAAACATAATTCGTTTCATCTTCATTCTCTCTACTCTCCCTATTTATTAAGGAATATAATATTAAGCCGTTGTCAGCGTCAGTTTACGGGTAACCAAATCGCCATCGATCATCATTGTTACTTCAATTTGTTGGCCGGGTAAATACGACTTCAAAAGCTCGTTCACTTCTACAATAGAAGAAATCTGGTGACCCGCTACGGAATACAGCACATCTCCAACCTGAATGCCAAGCTTCTTGGCCGAGTCCGATTTGACTGAGGTAACGGTTAAACCGTCATCGGTCGGCAAACCAACGATAGCCGCATAGCTCTCTTCCAACCCGATTCCTAGGGAAGAGCGCTTCACATAGCCGTACTTGAAGAAATGTCCCGTTACGTAGGAAACGGTATCCACCGGAATCGAAAAGCCCATGTTATCGATGCCTTCATCCACGAATTTCATGGAATTGATGCCGATGACTTCGCCTTTCATATTCACCAGCGGGCCGCCGCTATTGCCAGGGTTAATCGCGGCATCCGTCTGCAGCAGACGGTAATAGGAGGATACCGAGCGGTTCATGCCGCTGAGTACGCCCGTTGTTGCCGTGTTGCGAAGCGAGAAGGAGACAGGCGTGCCGATGGCAATAACCGTCTCGCCGACTTTCGCTTGCAGCGGCGATGCCGCAAACTTTGCTACCGGCAGCTTGGTCGCGTTGATTTTGACAAGCGCCAGATCGCTTACTTCGTCGACATTGCTTCTTTTCCCGCTGTATTGCTTGCCGTCCGCGGTTACAACCGTAATGTTGGTCAAGTCTTTTACGACATGGGCGTTGGTCAAAATCCAGCCGTCGGCTTTCATGATAACGCCTGTCCCATGTGCCAAAACATAACGCTGATCGCCGCCGTCCGCCGGCTTGCCGATGATTCCTACAACGGAAGGAGAGACTTTGCTGACGACAGACGGTACATCTGCCGGAGGAGTGTAGGCATAAGTCTTGGTTGACGCATCGTAAGCGCCCGTACCTCCCAAAGCACTCGTCAGCGACGATGCCTTGACGTACACCTCTCCGTTAATCTTGGTCGCGCTCATTTTCATTGTTCCGGGACTTGTTGCCGTTCCCGCTGCAAACGCTGAACCGGCTACCAATAGCCCTCCCGTTAGGACGATGGCGCCTGCGCGAAGCATACTACGTTTCACTCTATCACTCTCCCAGATCCAATCAAAAACGAGAATCCATTTATAGGAAACACGTTCTAAATGTATCATGCCAAAGTACTAGACAACAAGCAGAATTTGTAAAACATAAATCTGAATGTTATGTAAAGAAATTGTTAATTCAAACATCCTTTTTCTAACGGACTAAAATCCAAAAATACGACATCATATAACCTTTTGTTCAGCTGAATTTTGACGTGATTTTTTAGACCTCTCGCAAGCGGAACACGCAATCTTGCCGCGCCTCGTGAATGCTTTCATTTGAATTGCCTAGTTTATATGCGATTTTGGTTTTTCTTTCGTAAAAATTAGATATACGCGCGACTAGAATGCTATAATAGGGACAGCCAAACCTTAGGAGGTAATAATAATGAAATTAGGCGTATTTGCCGTACTTTTCTCGCAAAAACCATTTGAAGAAGCACTCGACTATATCGCTGCCAAAGGTCTTGAAGCGGTAGAGCTTGGTACAGGCGGCTACCCTGGCAACGCGCATTGCGACCCGGATGCACTGCTTGCCGACGCCGGCAAATTGAAAGCGTTTAAACATGCGGTAGAATCGCGTGGACTGATGATCAGCGCGCTTAGCTGCCACGCTAACCCGCTTCACCCGCAAAAAGCGATTTCCAGCGCGGACGATGCGATTATTCGTAAAACCATCGAGCTGGCTAACCGCCTTGAGGTACCTGTTGTAAACACCTTCTCCGGCTGCCCTGGCGACCATGAGGATGCAAAATATCCGAACTGGCCGGTTGCTCCATGGCCAAACGATTTCCAAGAGATCCTCGCTTGGCAATGGGAGAAAAAAGTTATTCCATATTGGTCTGAAATCGGCGGTATCGCTGAGCAAAACGGCGTAAAAATCGGCCTCGAGCTGCATGGCGGCTTCTCCGTCCATACGCCTGCTACCCTGCTTCGCCTTCGCGAAGCTGCAGGCAAAGCAATTGGCGCCAACCTTGACCCCTCCCACATGTGGTGGCAAGGCATCGACCCTGTCGAAGCAATCAAAATCCTGGGCCGCGAAAACGCGATCCATCACTTCCATGCGAAGGACACTTCCATTGATTTCAACAACGTGAACAAACACGGCGTAACGGACATGCAGTCCTACACACTGATGCTGGACCGCGCTTGGCAGTTCCGCTCCGTTGGCTTTGGCCACGACCTGAAAACTTGGGCAGACATCATCAGCACGCTGCGTCTCGTTGGCTACGACTACGTTGTCAGCATCGAGCATGAAGACGGCCTGATGTCCGTTGAAGAAGGCTTCTCTAAAGCTGTTCAAAACCTGCAGCAAGTTCTGATTAAAGAGCCTGTTGGCGATATGTGGTGGGTATAATTCGATTGTGACTGATATTCGCTGCGCAAAAGTATGTTTCTTCCGATCGCTGTTGACCGCCGGATTTCTTTGAATTAACCGCTATGCGGTTGAAATCCTCGGTCAAAGGCGAACGTTAGCGCTTCTCCAGAAACATACTTTCGCTCCGCTCACTCAAGACACAAACGAATTAAAGAAGAAAGCAGAAAAACAGCCTGCCTGGCTTATGCCGGGCAGGCTGTTTGATTGGAATACGTCCGTTTATAAATGCTCGACTGATGCAAAGTCTAAAATTTGAAACTTGCCCTTTTCCCAGCTTAATATCGTCACAGAACATTCAACGATTAATTGGCTCTGTACGGTAACAAAATCAGGATGCCAAACAGTTAGTTCATTAATTGGAAAAGAATGAACCATGAAATCCGTTATTAATCCTCCATGCGTAACAACTACAATGTTGCTTTGAAAAGGCTGCGTCTCTGCTAACTCTGTTAATAATGACGCTAATCTCTTACCCGCCTGCTTTGATGTATCGCCTATAGGCGGTATATATTCAGGCTCATGCGTACAACGCTCCCACATGGCAACAAACTCTTCAAAAGTTTGTCCCGGCAGGTCTCCCCAGTTAGCGCGTTCCCGCAAACGAACATCAACTTCTATCGGTAATTTCTTTTCCTGAGCGATACATTGGGCAGTTTCTTTAGCTCGCTGGAGAGGACTTGAATAAATCGCTGTAACAGGTGCATGATTAAATCGTTTTGCTGTAGACTCTGCTTGCTTTATCCCCTCATCGGTTAATTTTACATCCCCGATTGCTTTTTCTTTTATGCCATGTCTAACAAGAAAAAATATTGTACTCATGACTAGATCACCTGCACCGTAACAGAATTAGGACAACGTCTCCCACTTCGCCCACATCTCTTGCGGGTTAAGCTCGTAGATTTCGTTCTCCCGGAACATAAACTGGTGCATGATAAATTCGCGGCGGATTGTCGCGAAATCCTGGTGGAAGCCTTTGATGAATTCGTTAAGCTCCTTCTCCGTGTATTTACGCCCCTTCTCCAGCTTGAAGACCATATACTCGAGTATAATAAGCTTTTTCTTAAGCTGAGCCGGAATAGACTTCAGCTGCCCCGCAGCAGTGATGAAGTTCTTGATCACGGACTGCCTTACGCGCTCAAATTCCTCGTTCATTTGTTCTTCTCCTCCTTTCTGTTGAGATGTCCGGTAAATCAAATTAGCCGCAGCATTAGAGCCATTCTTAATAAAGTAGTCATTTAGCGAAAAGTAGATCGTGTTCTTCTCTCTCCGTTCATTTATCAAGCTTGCTTCACGAAGCTTGGCTGCGTGATGAGTGACGGTAGCCGGCGTTACGCCTAGCTTCTCCGCCAATACCTGCCCGTTGAGCTCTCCTTCGGCAAGCAGGATCAGAAGCCGGATACGTGTCGGATCCGCTAATGCTTTATGGTAGTTCACTACCTTATCCAACTGCATGGAATCTTCCCTTCCTTTCACAGATCTAATTTAATATTTATCTAATTAGATGACTATTAAATAAGATAATAAAGGATCTCCTAGCATATGTCAATCGGGAAACGAAAAAGCGCCAGCCCATTTTCCTCTCGGTTCATGAGCTGGCGCTTATAAATGTAAAAAGCCTGCCGGAGAGCCGGCAGGCCTTGTATTTATGCCATCCAAACTTTAAAAATCATAATGTAGTCTATGTAAAGAAACAAAAGCAAAGCTATCGTAGTGAATCCGATTGCAAATACATTTTTCTTAGGGCGAGCTTTTACTAAACGTACAAAGCCAATCAAGATTAAAATGGTAAACGCAAGCATGAACCAGTCAAATGTATTGATGTTGCTGGTCGATTTAGCTGCTTCCTCTGCTGCCAAAAACATCGAGTGACCCCCTTTTATTCGCACGTAGCCTATATTACCTCTATGTTATCTTCAAGTGGCAAATCATGCAAGTCCGATTCAGATTTCGTAACAAGTTTGTCACGTTTTCCCACATTTATTCTTTAAAACGTTGCCATACCAGTATACTCTGCAAGTTAATTTGTCCAATTCTGCCTCTATTTATAACTAAACATACAAAAGAGACTCTCCCTCCCTGCCGGATAAGAAGAGCCTCTCTTGCCTTACGTTTACTCCACGGCGCCTGCCGCTACGCTTTCCTCGACTGCGCGGTGCCGGTTCACCGTGCGTTCGCGGTCTCGCTCCATAATAGGCTTCAAATACTTACCCGTATAAGAGCCGGTCACTTTAACGACATCCTCAGGCGAACCTGACGCAACAATGGTGCCCCCGCCGTTTCCGCCTTCCGGTCCCAGATCGATCAGATAATCGGCTGTCTTGATCACATCGAGGTTATGCTCAATGACAAGAACCGACTCTCCGGAATCAACGAGGCGGTGCAGGACCGTAAGCAGACGGTCGATATCATCGACATGAAGTCCTGTTGTTGGTTCGTCCAAAATGTATAGCGTCTTGCCGGTGCTGCGGCGGTACAGCTCGGAAGCCAACTTCACGCGCTGCGCTTCGCCGCCCGACAAAGTGGTCGCCGGTTGGCCTAAGGTCATGTAGCCGAGACCGACATCAAGCAGAGTCTGGAGCTTCCGGTGGATACGAGGAATATTCTCGAAAAACTTCGTTGCGTCCTCGATTGTCATCTCCAGTACTTCGGCGATATTTTTGCCCTTGTACTTCACTTCCAGGGTCTCGCGGTTATAACGCTTGCCTTTGCAAATCTCGCAAGGGACGTATACATCCGGGAGGAAGTGCATCTCAATCTTGATGATGCCGTCGCCTCTGCAGGCTTCGCAGCGCCCGCCCTTCACGTTAAAGCTGAAGCGGCCTTTCTTGTATCCGCGAACCTTCGCTTCATTGGTTGTGGAGTAGAGATCGCGTACATCATCGAATACGCCCGTGTAAGTAGCCGGGTTCGAACGAGGCGTACGGCCAATCGGAGATTGGTCAATATCAATAACCTTCTCCAAATGCTCAAGACCGCGTAATTCCTTGTATTCGCCTGGACGTACCTTCGCCTTGTTCAGGTCGCGGGCTAACGTCTTATACAGAATCTCATTCACGAGCGTAGATTTGCCCGAACCGGATACGCCTGTAACGGCCGTAAAAATGCCCAGCGGGATCTTCACGTTAACGCCGCGCAGGTTATTTTCCTTGGCGCCCCGGATTTCCAGCCACTTCTCACCGGTCTTACGGCGTTCGAGCGGAACCTCGATAAACTTCTTCCCGCTCAAATATTGGCCGGTCAGCGAGTTATCGTCCTTCATAATTTCCTCAGGGCTTCCCTCGGCGGTTACCATGCCGCCGTGAATACCCGCGCCTGGCCCGATATCAATAATATAATCGGCGGCAAGCATCGTGTCTTCGTCATGCTCGACGACAATGAGCGTATTGCCAAGATTGCGCATATGCTCCAAGGTCTCGATAAGACGGTCATTATCCCGTTGATGCAGACCAATGCTTGGCTCGTCCAGTATATACAGTACGCCCATTAGACTGGAACCAATCTGCGTGGCCAGACGAATCCGCTGCGCTTCTCCGCCGGACAAAGTGCCTGCGGCACGGCTCATCGACAAATATTCCAGGCCGACGTTCACAAGGAAGCCTAATCGGCTGTTGATCTCTTTCAGGATGAGGTGAGCGATCTTCAGCTCTTTCTCGTTTAAGGTAAGGGAATCAAAGAAACGCTGCGCTTCGCCAATCGATAACGAAGTTACAAAGGAAATATTTTGTCCGTTAATCGTAACGGCAAGGCTTTCTTTCTTCAAACGATGGCCTTTGCAGGTACCGCATGGCTTCGCGCTCATATAAGCTTCGATGTATTCGCGGATGCCTTCGGAAGCCGTCTCCCGGTAGCGGCGCTCCAGATTATGAACAATTCCTTCGAAAGGAACGTAAGCTTCCTTCCGGTGGCCAAAGTCGTTCTCGTACAGGAACCGTACACGCTCGCCGCCCGTGCCGAACATCAGCTTCTTCATCTGATCGGCCGTCAGATCCGATACCGGTACGTCTTGCGGAATATGGTAATGCTGGCACACTGCGCTCAGGAATTGCGGGTAGTAATTGGACGTGCTTCCCGCCCATGCTTCGAACGCTCCATCGCTAATCGCTTTGCTAGAGTCCGGAACAAGCAGGTCAGGGTCAACAATCATCTTCACGCCAAGACCGTCGCATTCCGGGCAGGCACCGTACGGACTGTTGAAAGAGAACATGCGGGGAGCCAGCTCCTCAATACTGAAGCCGCATTCCGGACAAGCCAGGTTGGAGCTGAAGAGCAGCTCCTCTTGGTCAATAATATCAACAATAACACGGCCGTCGGCCAGCTTCAGCGCAGTCTCCAAGGAATCCGCCAATCGGCCTTGAATATCCGCCTTCACCACGATACGGTCGATAACCACTTCAATATTATGCTTCTTGTTCTTCTCGAGCTCGATCTTCTCGCTAAGCTCCCGAAGCTCGCCATTTACCCGGACGCGGACATAGCCCTGTTTCTGGATATCGGCAAGCAGCTTGGTATGCTCGCCCTTACGGCCGGAAACAAGCGGAGCCAGAATTTGCAGCTTCGTCCTCTCCGGATATTCCATAATGCGGTCAACCATCTGCTCTACGGTCTGCGAAGTAATCTCGATGCCATGATCCGGGCAATGCGGTCTTCCGACCCGGGCATAAAGCAAACGCAAATAATCGTAAATTTCCGTTACCGTACCCACCGTCGATCGCGGGTTGCGGCTTGTTGTCTTCTGGTCAATGGAAATCGCCGGAGACAAGCCGTCAATGGAATCGACATCCGGTTTCTCCATCTGTCCGAGAAACTGCCGGGCATAAGCGGACAACGACTCTACGTATCTGCGCTGGCCTTCGGCATAAATCGTATCGAAAGCAAGCGAGGATTTACCGGAGCCGCTTAGTCCCGTCAGCACGACAAATTTGTCGCGCGGTATGGTAACATCGATATTTTTCAAATTGTGGGCTCGAGCCCCTTTGATTACAATCTTGTCGCTAGCCACTTCTTACGTTCCTCCCATTCCTTGTCTCTAGCCCATCTCCGCTTTCAGTTCCAGCAAAGCGTCACGCAGCTCCGCGGCTCTCTCGAACTGCAGATTCTTCGCCGCGTCCTTCATCTCGGCTTCCAGCCTTTGCAGCAAAGCTTGGCGTTCCTTCTTCGACATCTTCTCGGAGCCTACGCCAGTCAAATATTCCGACTTCTCCTCGGCCACTTTCGTCGCCTTTATATCATCATGCACTTTCTTGCGGATCGTCTGAGGCGTAATGCCATGTTCTTCGTTATATGCGATTTGGATGGTACGGCGGCGCTCCGTCTCCTTAAGCGCCTTATCCATGGAATCGGTAATCTTATCCCCGTACATGATAACCCGGCCATCGCTATTGCGCGCAGCTCTGCCAATCGTTTGAATGAGCGAGCGTTCGGAACGAAGGAAGCCTTCTTTGTCCGCATCCAATATCGCAACAAGGGATACTTCCGGTAAATCGAGACCCTCCCTCAAGAGGTTAATCCCCACAAGCACATGGAATGTACCGAGACGCAGGTCGCGAAGGATGGCGATCCTCTCCAGCGTCTTTATATCCGAGTGCAAATAACGCACTTTGATGCCGATTTCTTTGAAATAATCCGTCAGGTCCTCGGCCATCTTCTTCGTCAGCGTGGTGACAAGGACGCGTTCATCCTTGGCTATCCGGTCGCGGATCTCGATTAACAGATCATCGATTTGCCCTTTCGTCGGACGAACCTCAATAATTGGATCCAGCAGGCCTGTCGGACGGATAATCTGTTCAACCATCGTTGGACAGTGTTCCAGCTCGTAAGGTCCCGGTGTCGCCGACACATAAATCTGCTGTTTGGCCTTCTCCTCGAATTCCTCGAAGCGCAGCGGCCGGTTATCCAGCGCGGACGGCAGACGGAAGCCGTGATTAACGAGCATTTCCTTCCGCGCGCGGTCACCATTGTACATAGCCCTAATCTGCGGCAGGGTAACATGCGATTCGTCAATGACGATCAGCATATCGTCCGGAAAATAATCCATCAGCGTATACGGCGTTGCCCCGCGCTCCCGGAAGGTCAAAGGTCCCGAATAGTTCTCGATGCCGGAACAGAAGCCCATTTCCGCCATCATCTCGAGGTCGTAACGAGTGCGCTGCTCCAGACGCTGCGCTTCCAGCAGCTTGCCTTCCTCCCGCAGCTCCGCAAGACGTTCCTCCAGCTCACGCTCGATATTGCCAAGGGCAATCTTCATGGTTTCTTCATGGGTAACGAAGTGAGACGCCGGGAAGATGGCAACATGATCGCGTTCGCTTACAATCTCGCCGGTAAGCACATCGATTTCCGTAATCCGTTCGATCTCGTCGCCAAACAGCTCGACCCGGATCGCCCGTTCATTGTTGGCAACCGGAAAAATCTCTACGATATCGCCGCGGACGCGGAACGTACCGCGGATAAAGTTAATGTCATTGCGCTGGTACTGAATATCCACCAGCTTATGAAGGATCGTATCTCTGGACTTCTCCATGCCTACCCGCAGCGACAAGACCAGACTGCCGTACTCGGAAGGCGAACCGAGACCGTAAATGCAGGAAACGCTCGCTACGATAATGACGTCCCTGCGTTCGAACAAGGAACTGGTCGCGGAGTGGCGCAGCTTGTCGATCTCGTCGTTAATGCTGGAATCCTTCTCAATGTAGGTGTCTGTAGATGGAATATAGGCCTCAGGCTGAAAATAATCATAATAGCTGACAAAATAACTTACTGCATTGTCCGGGAAAAATTCCTTAAACTCGCTGCACAGCTGTGCCGCGAGCGTCTTGTTGTGGGCAATAACCAGCGTCGGCCGGTTAAGCTGCGCTATCGTATTGGCAATCGTATACGTCTTGCCCGTCCCCGTCGCGCCAAGCAGGGTCTGCTTGGCTTCTCCGTTTTTCACGCCTTCAACAAGTTTTCTGATGGCTCCCGGCTGATCGCCCTGCGGCGTGTAATCCGACTTTAATTGAAATAATTGCTCCGAAATCTCATTCACTTGCGTCATCCACCCCGTTTCCCTTACTCATCAATCATTATAGTCAATATATATAAGCGTAAACGGCATCAACGTCCTTGAAACTTAGAAGAAGCAGGCAACCGTCTCGCGGCCAAATCGATACGCGCACAGCATATCCGAATGTGTGTTCCCCTCTATTATAGACGTCTATAGAGGCTGATGCAAACATAAAATCAAAGGGCTTTCCCTAAGCAGCCGCCCAGGAAAAGCCCCGTTTCTATTCAGACATTCAAAGTACCCGAGCGATCTTCATCCTCCGCGTAAACGCCGCGGCTGCGCTTTGCCGTCCTTGCGCGGCGCAGTAGATCGATCAGCGTTGCCGGCTCCGCCGCAGCATAATATGTCGCCCGCTCATCGGGAGATAAGATAACCCCGAGCTGATGATGCTCCCCTTCATAACGGGCCCGCTGAACAAACTTGATCTCGCCGTCTCTGTTCAGCACCTCAAGCTTATACATCGCCGAATTGTTCTGCAGCGCTTCGTGAAGGTCTTCTTTCGTGAACACCTTGATGCCGTTCACCTTCGAAATAATCTCGCCGGCGTGCAGCTTCATTCCCTCAGCCGGCGTACCCGGCACGATACCCAGAATACGCAAGCCGCGATGATCATTCACGTATAGCGGGCTTTGCGCGGATTCCACGACACGGCTGCGCCAGATGATAGCCTCATGCAGAAGCAGCGAACATAAAGCGGCAAGCGGCAGCAGGGCCGGCAGCCACCAGGCGAGCAGCGCCGCACCGGTCAGCAGCAGGCTGTACCACATAAGCCCTTTTGCCGCATGGCGGGCTTTCGTCTCAGGCAGCATGGTACGCGTCATTTCGCTGAAGCCGATAATCATCGGCAAGGCCGCAACGGTCCAGCCCTGCGTCCAATCGCCGCCGAATAAAGGCGTCCAAGGCAGATCCACAACCGATGTCCCTCCGGTTGCCGGCACGAGCAGCAGCAGCGGAACAGGCCAGAAGCCCTGCAGCATATAGCCGCCTACTAGCTTCCCCCGCTTCCCCTCGAGGAAAAGCGGAGTAGCCAGCTTGCTTCCTTGTCTCCGGACAAGGAAGGCTTCTACAAGATGAAGAAGCGCCACCAGTACGAAAATCCCCGGCATATCAAGTCCGGCAAGCGAGGTCGCTGCGTCTCCGAGCCATCCGCCGCTATTCTCGAGCGAAGTGAAACCGACGATCCATTGCAGGAGCGCCAATGCTCCCGCACCGTAAGCAAAGCACAGATAGCGGATGCGGAACATGAGCAGCACAACCGCAGAACCCCATAGCCATAAAACAGCGTCCCCGGTTAGAGTTATGCCGATAAAGGCTCCTGCCACGGAAGCGAGCAACCCGGCCGCAAGTCCGGTTAGAGCCGCCTTGGCCACCAGCCGCGGCCAGATGTGCAGCCTCACGGCGAACATCCGTCTTTCCAGACTGATCTGCCGCGTGTACTGAAGGATAATAAATAATACAGCAATATAATAAAAAGGCTGCGCAAGCAAATGTACAAATGCCCGGCCGAACTGGTCTAGTAATGCATGGACTGCATCCAATCGCCACACTCCCATCCTCATCCAAAATAAAAGGCTGACTCAACTTAGGAGCCAACCTTTTATAAATTCGCCGTTACGTCTTTATTTCCTGCTGACCGCCCGGATAGCTTCCAGCAGCTGCTTATCGTTCTTCTGGTCTTTAATCCATTTCACTACGGCCTGCTCCAAAGACGACGCCGTCTTCGTGTCGATTTCGCCTGTAACCGGCAGTCCGGATGCGTTCTGGAAATCCTTAACGGCCTGCTCGGTGGAAGGATTGAAATAGCCGTCCTCCCGCTGCGTGGCGTAGCCAAGGCCGGACAGCATGACCTGCGCGTTCCGGATCTGCTCGCCCAGCATATCCTTGCGCAAGGTCTCCGTTAAGGTAAGCCTTGCCACCGTATACAGCTTCGGCGGCTGTACTTCCACCGTTGGCTTGATCCCCTTCTGATGAATCCAATTGCCATCCGGCGTCAGCCATTTCGCAATCGTCATTTTCACCAGGCTGCCATCCCCAAGCGTCTTGTTATAGCTGACTTGTACCGTTCCTTTACCGTAGGAGGTTTCCCCTACGAGAGTGGCCCCGGCCCGCTCCTGCAGGGCCCCGGCGAGAATCTCGGAAGCGCTCGCGCTTCCTTTGTTCATCAGCACGGCAATCGGATACGTCTTGCCGCCGCCCTGCGAGGTTGTTTTCTCGCGGTGGCCGTCGCGGTCTTCGACCTGCACGATCGTCTCGCCCTTCGGTATGAACTGCTGCGCGATATCAACCACAACCGGCAGAATACCGCCCGGATCGTTCCGCACGTCAATAACAAGACCCTTCATGCCTTGTTTCTCCAGCTTGGCGAGCTCTTCCTTGAAACGGTCCGCCGTGTTAAGGGAGAACTGACGGATCTCAATCACGCCTACGCCGTCGCTGCGCAGATTCGCGTATACCGTCTCTACATCAATGTCGTCGCGGACAAGGATGAGATCGATCGGCTGGGTATTGCCTGCACGCTCAATCCGAAGCTTCGCTTTCGTCCCCCTGGGACCACGGATCTTCGCGACTGCATCATTTAACGTTAAGCCGTCCAGCTTCTCGCCGTTGACCGATAAGACGACATCCTTGGCGAGCAGTCCGGCGCGTTCTGCCGGCGAGCCTTTGATTGGCGCGACCACCACGACTTTTCCTTTTTCGAGTGTAACCTCGGCTCCAATGCCTGAGAACGACCCTTCGATAGACTCGGAAAACTGCTTGGCGACATCCTTTTCCATATAGACGGAATAAGGATCGTCAAGCGATTCCATCATCCCTCTGACCGCCCCGTCCACCAGCTCGTCCCGGTCGATATCCTTGAAATATTTGGTTTCGATTAACCCCAGAACCGCATTAATCTTCGACTCTTCCTTCTTGCTGAGCCCGCTTCCTTCGCTTGACGCGGCAGCCGACACGGAAGCCTGCTTGCCGTTAGCCCAGAAGACCTGGTCGCCTATCGTTAATGTTACGAGCACCGATGCCACCATCGTCATCAGAAGAAGGACAAACACGGTTCTTCCTTTAAAATACACGTTCGACACCACCCTATCCTTAACGCTAACCTGTTTTGAAGTGAACCTCATTAGTATATGATAAGCTGTCCATATTTATTTACAACTCTTCCTAATGCAGGAGAAGGCATACTGGCGAATAAACGGAACAATTCCGCATTCCCGGTATGCCTTCCAAGCAAAAGTTATTTCAAATAGCCCGCCGGATCAACCGCTACCTGGTTTTTCCGGACTTCGAAGTGAAGATGCGGTCCTGTCGAATCGCCGGTATTTCCGGACTCCGCGATTTTCTCGCCCTTCTTCACGCTTTGGCCTTTTTCCACCATAATGCCTCCATTGCGGAGATGGCCGTACAACGTCCATAGGCCGTTGCCATGATCGATAATAATCGTATTGCCGTATCCGCTCCATACTTGGGCAACGATAACAACGCCCGATTCAGCGGCGTAAACATCCGTGCCCTGCGGCACTGCGAAGTCAATACCGGCATGAAGCTTCTTCACATGGGTAATCGGATGGATCCGGTAGCCGAAGTTCGAGCTGATCCGGTAATTGCTGCGAAGCGGCATCCCCAGCTTGCCGCCGGAGTATGGCTTTTTGATCGCGTTTTTCTTCTTGTTCAGATCGGATACTTTCTTTGCAAGGGCAAGCAGCTGCTGCTCCTGCTCCTCGCTGATATCCTCGAGCTCTTCCATTTCCTTGTTGTAGTTCGCGATGAGGACTTCCTTTTCTTCCTCTTTTTCATCCAGCTCCCCTTTGTACTTCTGGAGCTTGGTATACATCGTCTTTACTTCTCCAAGAGCCGTTTCGACGTTTGCTTTCTTCTCCTCTACCATCGCCTGATCCTTCTTGTGCTGCTCGAGAATCGTGCGGTCCTGGCTCAAAATGGAGTGAAGCGAATCAAACCGGTCAAGAAAATCCGAGAAGCTGGTGGCGCTGAACAGGACCTCAAGGTAAGAAACCGCGCCGTTCTCATACATCAGCTTGAGGCGGGATTGAAGCAGCTCGTCCCGCTCCTTCACCTGCTCTATGGCCGTGTCCAGCTCCTTGGCAGCCTTCTGAAGCTCCGCTTCCTTCGTATCCACTTGGTCTTGCACGTAATTGAGGTTGTCCGCAACCTGATCCAATTGCGCGTTTAGTTTAAGGATGGCCTGTTGGGCATCTTCCTTCTTCACGGCAATATCGGCCTTCTTGGCATCGGCATTTTTGGCGATTTTCTGCGCCTCTTCAATCTGTTTCTTTGCCGCGGCAAGATCCTTGTTGATTTTATCTATGGAGGATGCGGCATTTCCGCCAACAGGCTGCAACAAAAACACAGTCAACATCGTTAGGACGATAAACCCTTTTTTCACACTCACCTGCGCGGTCACCTACACTTTCAAATATTTTCGAACGGATAACGTACTTCCCCATACGCCAATCAAGGTACCGAGACCCATAAGCAGGACGGTGATTTTCCATCCCAAATCCTCTACCGGTATAAGCTTGATCATCAGCAGACCCAATTCCATTTCGTTCATGTTCACCAGCTTCGAGTAGGCCAGCAGCACAACGATGGTCGTAATGCCCGAAGCCACAATTCCGATCAAGGCGCCTTCTACGAAGAACGGCCAGCGGATGAACGAGTTCGTCGCCCCTACCAGCTTCATAATGCCAATCTCGCGCCGTCTTGCCAGAATCGTCATTTTGATCGTTGTAGAGATCAGGAACATCGCGGTTATGCCTAGGCCGATAACGATAACAAGACCGATATTGCGGATCGCATTCGTAATCTTGAACATCTTCTCGACCGTGCCTTGGCCGTATTTGACGCTTGTAATCGGCTTCGTCTTATCGGCGTTGTTCAACGCCGAAATCTCGTCTGCCGTCACCCCTATGTTCTGAGGGTCAAATACCTCGACGGTAAAGGAATCGGGCAGCGGGTTGCTGTCTTTATCGTAGCCGTCTAACAAGGCATCGCCGTCTTTGCCGAGGTTTTTGCGAAGCAGCTCGAGCCCTTCCTCCTTGGACACGAATTCGACTTTGCTGACGTCGGAGAGCTTGCGGATTTTGTTCTCCAGCTCATTGGCCTTCTGCTGATCGATATCGGTCTGCAGGTAGACGCGGATTTGCACCTGGCTCTCGATATTCGAAGCCATGCTGTCGATGTTCAGTGCCAACAGGACGAATACGCCAAGCAGGAACAGCGAGAAAAAGATCGAGCTGATCGAAGCGAAGGACATCCAACCGTTGCGGATGATGTTCTTGAAGCCTTCGCGGCAGTGGCGGAGGAGCGTGCTAATTCTCATACCCGTACTCCCCTCTTGCTTCGTCACGGGCAATGTTGCCGTTCTCGATGGCGATGACGCGTTTGCGCATCGTGTTCACGATTTCTTTGTTGTGCGTAGCCATTACGATTGTTGCTCCGCGGAAGTTGATCTCCTCGAGAAGATTCATAATGCCCCACGAGGTCTCCGGATCCAGGTTGCCGGTCGGCTCGTCCGCTACGATAACGGTTGGGTTATTGACGATGGCGCGCGCGATAGCGACACGCTGCTGCTCGCCGCCGGACAGCTGGGCCGGCAGGCTGGAATGCTTATGCTTAAGTCCGACAAGGTCGAGCACTTCCATCGTCCGCTTTTTGATAAGGCGGCGCGGCGCTTCGATAACTTCCATAGCGAAGGCTACGTTTTCGTAGATCGTGAGCTTCGGAAGCAGTCGGAAATCTTGGAATATAACGCCGATATTGCGTCTAACGTACGGGATTTTACGGGGTTTGAGCTTGCCAATATTGAAACCGTTGACGGAGATTTGGCCTTTCGTTGGCACTTCTTCACGGTAGATCAGCTTCATGAAGGTAGATTTGCCGGCGCCGGACGGGCCGACGAGGTAAACAAATTCATTGCGATCTATTCGAACGGATACGCCGCGCAGGGCGTGAGTACCGTCGGTGTAAGTCTTCCATATGTCTTGCATCTCTATCAACATTATCACATCCTGTTTTTTATCAGTCTTACTAATTCGACAAGGATGTACGAAATCCTTCATATTGGGTCTTATTTCCTCATTTTTCACAATTCTCATAAACCATTGAATCGTTGATTTCCCTGGAAATAGGCCTTGCTTTCGACAAACAGAGCCTGTCGTCTATTGGCGAAATTGAACAATAACCGGCAAATGACAAGTACCTTTCAACACCTGCATATACATGAAACATTGCCATTTTGAACGGAAAGGGTGGTCTTATCATGTGGAAAAAGCTGCACTTGTGGGTCATTATCGTGTTTGCGCTGCTCTTGGTCGCATCCGTCGGCTACGGCGCCCTATCCTATTATTCCGGGCAGGATACCGTACCCGAGAAGGTTACGGCCGGAGGGGTAGATATCGGGGGGCTGTCCATAGACGATGCGCTGAAAAAGCTGGATCAATACGAGCAGCTGCTGGAGAGCCGTACGGTTACCGTCGAGGGAAACGCCGAAGCTAAGGCGGAGGGCAGCCAAACGTGGAAGGCGGCAGAGATCGGCTATAACGCTGAGTTCGTCGGGGTGAAGGAGGAGCTTAAAAAGCTTCGCGCCGGAAATGTATGGACCCGCTCGAAATTCCGCTATCATTTCCCCGCCTCCTTTGAGCTGAAGCAAAGCTATGATCCGGCCGTCTTCGACAAGCTTGTCCGCGCGGAGTTCGATTGGATTGACACCAATAAGCCCGTAAATGCCACGCGTAAAATAACGGAAAACGACGAGGTCGTCTACACGGCCCACACCGACGCTTACCGGATCGACGTTGGACCATTGGAGGAAAAGGTGGCTTCGTGGATCACCGTGCCCGAAGGCCAGCTCGGCAGAGAGCCGGAGCAAGCGCTGACCGTACCGCTTGGCGTAAAGACGGTTCATCCGGAGATTACGCTGGAGAAGCTGAAGGATGAAGGCATCGACCGCAAAATAATGGAGTTCACAACCGACTTTGCAACAAGCGCCGAAGGCCGGGCCTACAACGTAACCTCAACAGCCAAGGCGTTAAATGATTGGGTGCTTAAGCCTGGAGAGGTGTTCTCGTACGGAGACGTAGTCGCGAAGACCGAAAAGGAATACGGCTATAAGGAAGCGCCCGTTATTTCGAACGGCAGGCTTGTGCCGGGTATTGGAGGCGGGATCTGCCAGGTGTCCAGTACGCTGTACAACGCGATTATCCGCACGGCCGGGATAGATATCGTAGAACGGCGCAATCACTCCCTGCCCGTCGCTTATCTGCCGAAAGGCCAGGATGCCACCTTCGCATCCGGCTCGATCGATTTCCGTTTCCGTAACTCGACCGGCAAACAGCTGATCATCCGTACGGTTGTGGAGAACCGCAAGCTGACGGTGAAGCTCTTCGGGACGATGCCGGAGAATATCCGCTACGACATTGATTCAAACATCGTCAAGACGGTGCAGCCTGCCGTGCAAAAGGTAACGGACAAATCGCTCGGCGCAGGGCAAAGCGTTACCGTTCAGAAAGGCTCCGTTGGTTACGTAGTGGATACGTACCGGACCATGTACAAAGATGGCAAACAGGTCTCCCGCGAGAGGATCTCGCATGACACGTACAGAGCGCAGCCAATCGTTGTTCACGTTGCAGCAGGCGCCGGCGGTTCGTCCGGTTCGCAAAGCTCCGGCGGCGTGGTTGAGGATGGGATCTGATAGTATGCTACTCCGCTCGAATGCATCATCACGGCGCGTATCACATTGCACGAAATGCAATATATTTATCCCGATATCCTGCACTTTGTGCAGGATATCTTCTGTTACTGGGCTGCAATGCTCCATTATGCTGTATTCTGTGCAGCGTAAGAGCAAAGCAGCCTGCGACGCAGAGTGTCCTTAAGTTAAGCTGACAAGGACAAAATAAAAAGACTGCCAGCACCGCTAATGGCGGGACTGACAGTCTTCTCTCAAAAAAAATTAACGGCTCTTCTCGGCGTACTCGGTTACCCAAGCGGCGGTTTGCTCCAGCACCTGCTCGGCGCGGGCGATTGCCGCCTCGACCTGTACTTTTGCCGTGCCGCCGTACACATTACGTGCATTAACGACTTGCTCCGGCTGAAGCACGTTGTAGATGCGCTCGTCGAACAGCTGCGAGAATTGCTTGAACTCTTCCAAAGTCAGGTCAAGCAGGTATTTGTTCTGCTCGATGCAGTACAGTACCGTCTTGCCAATAACCTCATGCGCTTGACGGAACGGCAGGCCTTTGCCAACGAGGAAGTCGGCGATGTCCGTTGCGTTCGAGAAGTCCTGGTTAACGGCTTGGCGCATCTGCTCTTTGTTCACCTTCATCGTAGCGATCATCGGAGCGAAAAGCTGAAGCGCGCCTTGCATCGTTTTCACCGTATCGAACATGCCTTCCTTGTCTTCCTGCATATCCTTGTTGTAAGCAAGCGGCAGAGATTTGAGCACCGTCAGGAGGCCGACAAGGTTGCCGTAGACGCGGCCCGTTTTACCGCGGACAAGCTCCGGAACGTCCGGATTCTTCTTCTGCGGCATAATGCTGCTGCCCGTGCAGAACGCGTCATCCAGCTCAATGAAGCGGAATTCCGTGCTCGACCACAGGATCAGCTCTTCGCTCAGACGCGAAAGGTGCATCATGATAATGGAAGCGTGGGACAGGAACTCGAGGATGAAGTCGCGGTCGCTTACCGCATCCAGGCTGTTCTCGTATACGCGGTCGAACTTCAGCTGGCTGGCGACGAAATGGCGGTCGATCGGGAACGTAGTTCCCGCCAAGGCGCCGGCGCCCAGCGGCAGCATGTTGATGCGCTTGTAGCTGTCCTGCAGACGCTCCAGGTCGCGGCCGAACATCGAAACGTACGCCATCAGATGATGAGCGAACAGAATCGGCTGCGCGCGCTGCAAATGCGTGTAGCCCGGCACGATGGTGTCGATGTTTGCTTTCGCTTGCTCGATCAGCGCGGATTGCAGCTTTTGCAGCATGTCCACGAATTCAACGACGCGTTTGCGCAGGTACAAGTGCATGTCCGTTGCCACCTGATCGTTGCGGCTGCGGCCGGTGTGAAGCTTGCCGCCTACCGGACCAACATCGTCGATCAGCGTTTTTTCGATATTCATATGAATGTCTTCATCGGAGATGGAGAACTCGATATCATTGCGTTTGATGCGCTGCAGCACGCGGTGCAGGCCGTCCTTGATCGCCTCTACGTCGTCCGCAGGCAAAATGCCTTGCTTGCCAAGCATCGTTACATGAGCCAGGCTGCCCTGGATGTCCTCTTCGGCAAGCTCTTTATCGAACATAATGGATGCCGTATATTCCTCTACCAATTGGTCGGTCTTCTTCGTGAACCGCCCGCCCCACAATTTGCTCACTTGGTACACTCCCTCCCGAAATTGCCATAAAGGCCGCTAGATGCATCGCACATAACGGCCTAGATGACTATTCGGTTTATATTATTTCTTGCTTTGTTCCACGCCGGACGATACTTTCAGGCGAAGAGCGTTCAGGCGGATAAAGCCTGTAGCGTCGCCCTGGTCGTACGCTTGGGAAGGATCGGCTTCCATTGTCGCGATATCCGGATTGTACAAGCTCACCGGGCTCTTCACGCCGGCGCCGATTACATTGCCTTTGTACAGCTTCAGGCGGACGACGCCCGTTACGTTCTTTTGCGACTCGGTTACAAGCGTTTGGAGCGCTAGACGCTCAGGCGCGAACCAGAAGCCGTTGTACACGAGCTGCGCGTATTTCGAGATCAGGGAGTCGCGAAGGTTCATAACCTCGCGGTCCATGGTCAGGGATTCCATTTTGCGGTGCGCGGTGAACAGGATTGTACCGCCCGGCGTCTCGTACACGCCGCGGCTCTTCATGCCAACGAAGCGGTTCTCCACCATGTCCACGCGGCCTACGCCGTGCTTGCCGCCCAGTTCGTTCAATTTATCCATCACTTGCAGCGGGCTCAGCTGTTCGCCGTTGATCGCGATACAGTTGCCTGCTTCGAAAGTAAGCTCTACGTATTCCGCTTGATCCGGAGCTCTCTCCGGGGATACGCTCAGCACGTACATTTCTTCGTTGGACTCTGCGCTTGGATCGAACCAAGGATCCTCGAGCATGCCGGACTCAAAGCTGATGTGCAGCAGGTTGCGGTCCGTCGAGTAAGGCTTGGAAGCCGATGCCGTTACCGGAATGCCATGCTTCTCGGCGAAAGCGATCATTTCCGCGCGGCCAGGGAATTCTTCCCGGAAGCGCTCTTCGCGCCAAGGCGCGACAACCTTGATGTCCGGAGCAAGAGCGGCTACGCCAAGCTCGAAACGCACTTGGTCATTGCCTTTGCCCGTTGCGCCGTGCGCAATCATCGTAGCGCCTTCCGCGCGGGCGATTTCAACCATACGCTTCGCGATCAGAGGACGGGCAATGGATGTGCCAAGCAGGTATTGGCCTTCGTACAGCGCTGCCGCTTGGAACATCGGGAAAATAAAGTCGCTTGCGAACTCAGCGCGCAGGTCATCGATGTATACCTTCGATGCGCCCGTTGCCAGAGCTTTTGCTTCAAGGCCGTCGAGCTCTTCTTTTTGACCGATGTCGGCCGTAAACGCAATGATCTCCGCATCGTACGTTTCTTTCAACCATTTCAAGATAATGGACGTGTCCAGACCGCCGGAATAGGCCAGTACAATTTTTTCCTTCGCCATAATTTCTCCTAGCACCCCTTTGAATTATTGAAAACTATTTCAATGCTACATGATTGCTGCCATAATCGCTTTTTGCGCGTGCAGACGGTTTTCCGCCTGGTCGAAAATAATCGAGTTCGGGCCGTCGATAACGCCTTCGCTTACTTCCTCGCCGCGGTGTGCAGGCAGGCAGTGCATGAACAGGTAATCCTTCTTCGCGTATTTGGCCAACGCTTCGTTCACCTGGAAGTTGGCAAAAGCAAGCTCGCGCTCCTTCTGCTCCGCTTCCTGACCCATGCTGGCCCAAACGTCCGAGTATACCACGTCCGCATCGGCAATCGCTTCCTTCGGATCGCGGCACAGGTGAATACGAGCGCCGGTTTCCTTCGCGTTGTCGATCGATTGCTTCAGAAGATCCGCGTCCGGCTCGTAGCCTTCCGGCGTCGCGATCGAGATATCAACGCCCAGCTTCGCAGCGCCCATCATCAGGGAATGAACTACATTGTTGCCATCGCCGATGTAAGCCAGCTTCAGCCCCTCAAGACGTCCTTTGTGCTCAAGGATGGTCTGGTAATCCGCCAGCGCCTGGCAGGGATGCGACAAATCCGTAAGACCGTTAATAACCGGGATCGTTGCTCCGCGCGCCAGCTCCACCACGTTGCGGTGAGCGAACGTACGGATCATGATGCCGTCCAGGTAACGGGACAGCACTTGCGCCGTATCCAGAATCGGCTCGCCGCGGCCGATCTGCAGGTCGTTACCGCTCAGGAACAGCCCTTGGCCGCCCAGCTGGTAAATGCCAACCTCGAACGATACGCGGGTACGGGTGGACGATTTTTCAAAAATCATGCCAAGCGTCTTACCCTTCAGCGGCTGATAAACCTCGCCGGCCTTTTGCTTTTTCTTCAAATCGATCGCAAGATCGATCAGGTACCGGATTTCTTCCGGCGTGTAATCCAGAAGCATAAGAAAATCCCGGCCTTTTAGGCTTGCCGCCAAATCTTCCTTTACTGTATCTACCATTGCGTAACCCTCCTAAAACCTATATTTCAATTTCCAGCCCTTAGGCTTTAACCGCGTTAGCCAACAATTGCTTTAGAGTCGCCACAGCCTGGTCGATCTCTTCCTTCGTCACCAGAAGGTTAGGCAGAAGACGCACGACGTTTGGTCCTGCGGAAATGACGAGCAGGCCTTGCTCTTGCGCCGCCGTCAAAACGGGGCCAACCGGCTCCACGCATTCGATTCCCACGATCAGGCCTTGGCCGCGTACTTCCTTCACGAACGAATTGCCCGCGAGCTCCTTCTTCAGCTCATCCATCAGATAAGCGCCCATCTCGGCCGCACGCTGCGGCAGGTTCTCGCCAACAATCGTCTCAACCGTTGCTTTAACCGCTGCCGTCGCGATCGGCGTGCCGCCAAAGGTAGAACCGTGGCTGCCCGGGCCAAACGCTTCGCGAAGCTTATCCTTCGCCACCGCCGCGCCAACCGGGAACCCGCTTCCGAGACCTTTTGCCAGCGTGAAAATATCCGGCTCGATGCCGTAATGCTCGTAAGCGAACAGCTTGCCGGTACGGCCCATGCCCGTCTGGATCTCGTCGATGATGACCAGAATTCCGTTCTCTTCGCACAGCTTCACCAGGTCTTCCACAAACGCCTGATCAGCCGGGAAGATACCGCCTTCCGCCTGGATCAGTTCGAGCATCACGGCCGCCGTTTTATCGGAGATCGCCGCTTTCAAAGCTTCGATATCGTTATAAGGAATGTATTTGAAGCCTTCCGGCAAAGGAGCAAAGCCTTCCTTCACCTTCTCCTGCCCGGTAGCTGTCAGAGTTGCCAGCGTACGGCCGTGGAAGGAGGATTCAAACGTAATAATTTCGTATCGTCCGTTGTTCAGTACCTTCTGCTGATAACGGCGAGCCAGCTTGATCGCCGCTTCATTCGCCTCCGCGCCGGAGTTGCAGAAGAAAACGGCATCGCCGCTGCTGTTCGAAGTAATCAGATGCGCCGCCTCTTCCTGATTCGGAATGCGGAACAGGTTCGACACATGCCACAGCTCATCCAGCTGCTTGATCAGCGCTTCTTTTACCTTTTGAGGCGCATGGCCAAGGTTGGTTACGGCAATACCGCTCATGAAATCGAGGTATTTGTTGCCCTTATCATCCCACAGCCAGCTTCCTTCGCCCTTCACAAGCGCGATTGGATATCTCGCATACGTTGGCAGCAAGGATTGCTCGGGCGCTGCCGCTACTTTCGTCTCGCTCATCGACTATAACCGCCTTTCTCTACTCCTGTACGATTCTTGTGCCTACGCCGCCTTCTCGCACGGCCCGGCTAAGAACACCCGGCTCTTCGCCGCTGACGATAACAACCTCGCGAACGCGCCCTTGAATGCACTGCACCGCCGCGCGTACCTTCGGGATCATGCCGCCGTAAATCTCGCCGCTTGCAATCATCTCTTCTATCTCTGCTACGGTGACGGAAGGCAGTACCCTCTTCTCGCCGTCTACCGTGCGCATAATGCCCGGCACGTCCGTCACCACGATCATCTGCTCCACGCCAAGATGGGAAGCAACGGCGCCTGCCGCCGTATCCGCGTTAATGTTGTAGCGCTGACCGTTTGCATCAATTCCAATCGGAGCGATAACCGGCATATAGCCCATCGTCATAACGCCTTCGATTACTTCCGCATTCACATCCGTTACATCCCCGACAAAACCGATTTCCGCGCTGTTAGCGACCGGCTTCGCCTGGATCAGCAAACCGTCCACGCCGGAGAGGCCAATCGCCTTTGCGCCGTTTGTCTGGATTTTACGGACGATTTCTTTATTGATTCGGCCCGCAAGCACCATCTCGACCACGTCGAGCACGGCGTCATCGGTCTTTCGCAGGCCGTTTACGAATTCCGTCTCAATGCCAAGCTTCGTCAGCGTCTCGGAGATCGCCGGGCCGCCGCCATGGACGATAACCGGATGAACGCCGGACTCTTGAAGCTCGCGCAGCTCGCCGAAGAAGGAATCCGGAAGCGCAGCCAGCGTGCTGCCGCCGCATTTCATTACAAAACGTTGTGCCATCGTTAATCCGTTCTCCTCTGCCCTAGCGTTACGTACGGTATGCCGCGTTAATGCGGACATAATCGTAAGTCAGGTCACAGCCCCAAGCGGTTGCCGTGCCGTTGTCCATATGCAGGTCGACGCGGATCACAACCGTATCGCCCTTTAGGTATTCCAGTGCCGCATCTTCGTCAAAAGCAACCGGACGGGAGCCTTCCAGCGTCACGATATCGCCGATCCGCACGTCCACCGTATCCGGGTTCACCGGCTGGCCTGCGCGGCCCACCGCCGCGATAATCCGGCCCCAGTTCGCGTCAGCGCCAAACACCGCGGACTTCATCAGGGAAGAGCCGATAACCGTCTTCGCAATCGCCGTAGCCGCTTCGTCGTTCACAGCGCCGTGCACTTGCACTTCAACCAGCTTGGTTGCGCCTTCGCCGTCGCGGGCGATTGCTTTTGCCAGCACTTCGCACACATAACGAAGACCTGCCGAGAAAGCCGCCCAGCCTTCATGCTCCGGCGTCAGCTCGCTATTGCCGGCAAGACCGCTCGCCATGGCCACCAGCATATCGTTGGTGCTTGTATCGCCGTCAACCGTAATCATATTAAACGTATAGTTTGTCGCTTCGCGAAGCAGCGTTTGAAGCGCAACGCTTCCGATTGCCGCATCCGTAGTCACAAAGCCAAGCATCGTGGCCATGTTCGGATGAATCATGCCGGAGCCTTTGGCCGCACCGGCAATATGTACCGTCTGGCCGTCGATCTCAACCGAGACGCATACCATTTTTTGCACAAGGTCCGTGGTCAGAATTGCTTGACAGAAGCCGTCAGCCGCATCGCGGTCCGTCTCCAGCTTCGCCGGAAGAGCGTCGATACCCGCACGTACCTTATCCATCTTCAGATTCTCTCCGATCACGCCCGTCGAAGCGACCGCAACCTGATCCGCGGACACGCCAATAGACTCGGCAAAACGCGAACGCATCTCGTAAGCATCGTCTTCGCCTTGCTTGCCCGTTACCGCGTTGGCATTGCCGCTGTTCACGATAACGGCGCGCAGGAAGCCATCCGATTCAATGCTCTCGCGCGTCACCTTGATTGGCGCAGCTTGAAACACGTTTGTGGTGTAGACGCCGGCGGATGCCGCCGGCACTTCGCATACGATTGCGCCAAGATCATGGCGGGTTGTCTTCTTCAGGCCGCAGTGGAGACCACCGGCTCTGAATCCTTTAGGAGTCGTAATCGATCCGTCCGAGACGACCGAATACAGCGCTTTAGCTTGTTGCACCTGTCCCATTTCTCCTCGTTTCTCCTTCACCTTGTACGAATAATTGCTCAATTCTAAAATGAATAAGTATAAAGAATATTCTTAATGCCATATTTTCAAGATCACGGATATACCGGCACGAACTGCAGGCCAAGGCCTTCATCCCAGCCCATCATCAGGTTGAGGTTCTGAATCGCTTGTCCCGACGCGCCTTTAACAAGGTTATCAATGATCGAAATAATCGTAATGCGGCCCGTTCTTGCATCGTAGTTAAAAGCAATATCGCAATAGTTGGAGCCCCAAACTTCCTTCGTCTGCGGCAGAACGCCTTCCTTGCGGATGCGGACGAATTGGCGGCCTTCATAGAATTGCTTATAGAGTTCAATAAAATCGGCGGCGTTATGCTCGCCCTTCACCGTAGCGTACATGGTCGACAGGATTCCTCTTGTCATCGGCACCAGATGCGGCGTGAACGTGGTCACAACCTCCCGGCCTGCCGCTTCCGACAGCACCATCTCGATTTCAGGGACATGCTGATGCTGATTTACTTTGTAGGCTTTGAAGTTCTCGTTCAGCTCGGAGTAATGGGTGCCAAGGCTTGCGCCGCGGCCCGCGCCGGACACGCCCGATTTCGAGTCGATAATAATCGTTGCCGGATCAATCCAGCCTGCCTTCACGGCAGGAACAAGACCAAGCAGCGCGGACGTTACGAAGCAGCCCGGGTTCGAAATAAACGAAGCGCCTTGCGCTTTGTCGCCGTTAATCTCAGGGAGAGCATAGAGAGCTTGCTTCAGGTATTGCTCATCCGCCGGTGCTTTTTTATACCATTTCTCGTATAAAGCCGTATCCTGCAGACGGAAGTCTCCGGAAAGGTCAATGACCTTCAGGCCGGCATCCAGCAGCTGCGGAGCAAGCTTAGCCGCCACTCCGGCCGGCGTTGCCGTAAAGACGACGTCAGCCTTCGCTTTGATCCCCTGCGGATCCACGTCGTCAAGCAAAGCGGTCTGAATGTCCGTCAAATGAGGGAACCATTCCGCGATCGGCATTCCCGCGCTGGACGAGGAAATAACCGACGTAATCTCCACCAACGGGTGGCTAGCCAACAAACGAATAAGCTCAATACCGCCATAACCGGTAGAGCCGACGATCGCAACCTTCAATTTCTCGCTCATAACGTTCTCTCCCTTAAAGAAGTTGAACCCGAAGCATGGATTCAACTTACGTAGATCATCTAAATCTATATTGTACATGAATTAGGTTCACATGGAAATATTACGTTGTTTCGTATTATTATACAGTCCTATTCATATTAATACAATGAAAAAAAGATGTCATTTTCCGTACAATTTATTCCGATTTGAACCCCTGCCCGACAACCTCCGCCGTGTTGCTGATAATGACGAAAGCACCCGGATCCGCCGCTCTTACCAGCTGCTTCAGCTTGGCCACCTCCATCTGTCCCACAACGACCATCAGCACCTGGCGCTTCTCGTTCGTGTAGCCGCCATGCGCATCCAGCTTCGTAACTCCACGGTCGAGGTCATGCAGGATGGCATTCACGAGCAGATCGGCATGGTCGCTGATAATAAAAGCAACCTTCGAGAGCGGAATGCCGCTTTGAATAATATCAATCGTCTTGCTGGTGACGAACAATCCGATCAGGGCATACAAAGCCGCCTCCGGCGAGATAAAAATACCCGAAGCCGCGATCACGCAGCCGTCAAAGCAGGCCACCGCAAGCCCCAGCGGAATGCCGGTATAACGGTGCAGAATCTGCGCGGCCAGGTCAAGGCCTCCGGTTGAGCCCCGCCCTCGGAATACGATGCCAAGCCCGATCCCTACGCCAATGCCCCCATAGATAGCCGCAAGCAGCATATTATCGGTAGGCGGCGACCAGTCAGCCGTAAGCAGGACGAATAAAGGAAGCACAATGGTGCCAAGCAAGGTTTTGAGCGCAAACCGTTTGCCGAGCAGGAACAGCCCCGCCAGGAAGAGCGGAATATTCAGCGCCCATTGGGTATAAGCCGGCGTGATGCCAAGCGTTTTATGCACAAGGATGGATATGCCCGATACGCCGCCGGAAGCGATTGCATTCGGTGCGAGAAAAAGATTAAAGCTTAGCGCTACTACAAACGAACCTATAATGACCTGCAAAAAGCTCCAGAAGACATCAAGCGACGTCGCCTTTCTGCCTGCCGGACGCCTGCTGCGTTTTGAAACCTTTACCCCGTTATTCTTGCTGTCCATGGATCACCATGCCGCCTCTCTGTCAGTCAATCTCTGTTATGTTATTCATGCCGCGCATGTCTTTCCATCGTATGTATTTCTGATCACGCACAAAAAAAGAAGAGTTCCAACCTTAATAAGTGTTGGAGCTCTTCCCCAAAGCTATGCATATAAACTTGCCGTTTCCTTAGTCGTGACGGATCTGACTGCGCAAATAACCGTCGATAAAAGCATCCAGGTCGCCGTCCATTACGGCGCCAACGTTGCCCGTCTCCACCGAGGTCCGGTGATCCTTCACCATGCTGTACGGATGGAAAACGTAAGAACGGATCTGGCTGCCCCATGCGATATCCGACTGCTCGCCGCGAATCTCGGCAAGGTGCTTCTGCTGCTCTTCGATCTTGCGCTCATACAGCTTGGAACGGAGCATGTTCATCGCGCGCTCGCGGTTCTGAATCTGCGAACGCTCCTGCTGGCAGGCTACGACAATCCCTGTCGGGATATGCGTAATCCGGATCGCCGACTCCGTCTTGTTGACGTGCTGGCCGCCGGCGCCGCTCGCGCGGTACGTATCGACCTTCAGATCCTCGGTACGGATCTCGACTTCGATATCCTCCGTAATCTCCGGCACAACATCGCAGGATACGAAGGACGTATGTCTGCGGCCGGAGGAATCGAACGGCGAGATACGGACAAGACGGTGAACGCCTTTCTCCGCTTTCAGATAGCCGTAGGCATTATATCCTTTAACCGCGATCGTTACGCTCTTAATGCCCGCTTCATCGCCATCCTGATAGTCGAGTACTTCAACCTTGAAGCCCCTTTTCTCCGCCCAACGCGTGTACATCCGGTACAGCATTTGACCCCAGTCCTGCGACTCGGTGCCGCCCGCGCCCGGATGCAGCTCGAGAATGGCATTCAGCTTGTCGTACGGCTGATTCAGCAGCAGCTGCAATTCAAAGCCGTTTACCTTCTCGTTCAGGGAAGCAATGCCTCCAACGACTTCCGCCTCCAGCGTATCATCGCTTTCTTCGTCAGCCAGCTCAATCAATGTCTGTAGATCTTCGCATTCCGTATTCAGCCGTTCATAATGCTCAACGACCGACTTAATCGCATTCAGCTCGGAAATAATGCCCTGCGCCTTCGTATTATCGTCCCAGAAATCCGGCGCGGTCATCTTCTCCTCAAAGTTTGCGATATGCTCCAGCTTCAGATCTAAGTCAAAGAGACCCCCTGAGTTCTTGGAGCCGCTTCGCCACTTCACGCAAATCCTGTTTTACGTTTGTTTCTATCATCGCGTAGCTTCACCTCAAAATTAAGTATGCGCGGCCGGGCCGCTGTAAATCCGTGCAGACCGCATAAAACGCGCCGTTCGCCCGCAATGGGCTTACCGGCGCGTTAACCGTGTATGTTACCTTATGCGAATAGCTTAGGTCAGGTGTTACTTACCCATCCCATGGCACATTTTGTACTTCTTGCCGCTGCCGCATGGGCAAAGGTCGTTGCGTCCCGTACGCTCTTCGCGCTTCGCGGGGCGTTTCTCCGCTTCGGCCGGGCTATTCGTCGTCGTTTGGCCTTGCGCAACCTCTTGACGCTCCAAATTGCTCTCCACGCGTGCCTTCATGATATACTTCGCGACTTCCTCCTGGATGCTGTAGATCATTTCCTTAAACATCTCGAAGCCTTCGAATTGGTATTCGCGAAGCGGATCCGTACCGCCGTACGCACGGAGGTGGATACCTTGGCGGAGCTGATCCATCGCATCGATGTGATCCATCCATTTGCTGTCTACCGCGCGCAGAACGACAACCTTCTCGAATTCGCGCATCGTCTCGGCGCCAAGCTCAGCCTCGCGCTCGTCGTAATAAGCAACAACCTTATCCTTGATAAGCTCGATGATCTCTTCCTTCTCTTTGCCCCACAGATCGTCCTTCGAGAAGGTATCTTCAGGGAGAAGGTTCGAGTTCGCGTAATCCGCGATTTCCTGCAGATCCCACTCTTCCGGAATATCGCCTTCCGTATGCGCCTCAACCACATGCTCGATAACCGGCACGATCATTTCCATAACGATCTCGCGGATATTCTCCGAATATAATACGTCACGGCGCTGCTTATAGATAACCTCACGCTGCTGGTTCATGACATCGTCATATTGCAGGACGACTTTACGGGTATCGAAGTTGCTGCCCTCTACGCGCTTCTGAGCGGACTCAACGGCACGCGTAATGAGGCGGCTCTCGATCGGCTGGTCTTCTTCCAGACCCAGACGGTCCATCATGCCCATAATGTTCTCCGCGCCAAAGCGGCGCATCAGCTCATCCTCCAGGGAGAGATAGAACTGCGAGGAGCCCGGGTCGCCTTGACGGCCGGCACGACCGCGCAGCTGGTTGTCGATACGACGGCTTTCGTGGCGCTCCGTACCGATAATGTGCAGACCGCCTACTTCGTGAACGCCTTCGCCAAGCAAAATATCCGTACCGCGTCCCGCCATGTTGGTTGCGATGGTAACCGCGCCCGCTTGACCCGCGCGGGAGATAATTTCCGCTTCCTCCGCATGGAACTTCGCGTTCAGTACTTTATGCTGTACGCCGCGCTTCTTCAGCATGTCGGACAGACGCTCCGAGTTCTCGATGGAGATTGTACCGACGAGTACCGGCTGGTTCTTCTTGTGGCGCTCTACAATTTCCTCTACAACGGCTTTAAACTTGCCGTTCTCGGATTTGTAGACGACGTCCTGCATATCTTTACGGATCAAAGCGCGGTTTGTCGGAATTTGAATAACCTCGAGACCGTAAATCCGTTTGAACTCTTCTTCCTCCGTCTTCGCCGTACCGGTCATGCCGGACAGCTTGCGGTACATACGGAAGTAGTTCTGGAACGTAATGGTCGCAAGCGTCATGCTCTCGTTCTGAACCTTCAGCTGCTCTTTCGCTTCAATCGCTTGATGCAGACCGTCGCTGTAACGGCGGCCAGCCATCAGACGGCCCGTGAATTCGTCGACGATTACGACTTCGTCTTCGTTAACCACGTAATCCACGTCGCGCTTCATGATGACATGCGCTTTAAGCGCTTGCTGCACGTGGTGGTTCAGCGTTACGTTCGCATGATCGAATAAGTTCTCGATGCCAAAGGCTTTCTCCGCTTTCTCCACGCCGGCTTCCGTCAGCGTTACGTTGCGAAGCTTAATATCAACCGTGTAATCCTCCTCCGCTTTCAAACGGCTGACAAAACGGTCGGCGGCGTAATACAGCTCCGTCGATTTTTGAGCTTGTCCGGAAATGATCAGCGGCGTACGCGCCTCATCGACCAGGATGGAGTCGACTTCGTCTATGATTGCATAATAAAGCGGGCGTTGAACCATTTGCTCTTTGTACAGCACCATGTTATCGCGCAAATAGTCAAAGCCGAACTCATTATTGGTTCCGTAAGTAATATCGCAAGCATAAGCCTCTTGCTTCTCTTCATGCGTCAAGCCGTGAAGGTTACAGCCGACAGTCAGTCCAAGGAAGTTATAAAGGGCAGACATGATCTGGCTATCGCGCGAGGCAAGGTAATCGTTGACCGTAATAACGTGTACGCCTTTGCCCTGCAGCGCGTTCAGGTAAGTAGGAAGCGTCGCAACGAGAGTTTTACCTTCACCGGTTCTCATCTCCGCGATCTTGCCTTCATGCAGTACCATACCGCCCATCAGCTGCACGTCGAAATGGCGCATGCCAAGCGTACGCTTCGACGCTTCGCGCACTACCGCGAAAGCTTCCGGCAGAATCGAGTCAATGTCCTCGCCTTTCTCAAGACGGGCCTTGAACTCTTCCGTTTTATTACGCAGCTCATCGTCAGACAGCGGCGATATCTTGGACTCAAGTCCGTTAATTTCTTCTACCGTACGCGTGAGACGCTTGACCTCGCGCTCGTTCGCATCACCGAATATTTTTTTCACTAGTCCGAGCATGGTCTTCCCCTTTCATAAATACGCCTGTTTGCCTTAAATTGTAACAGTTTGTCGTGACGCCCGCAACGCATCGCGTTTATTTCCAGCAATAAGCAGGAATACATTCATATAAAAGGCCTCTTCCCCGTCGGAGAAAAGGCCGTGATTGGCTAATTTAATAAGTAAGAATGCAGAAATGATTGCCGGCTTCAGATTTTATACTTGCTCGATCAGGCCGTATTTCCCGTCGCTTCGTTTATAAACAACGTTCACTTCCTTATTGTCGATATTGGAGAATACAAAGAAATTATGTCCAACCATGTTCATTTGCAAAATGGCTTCTTCAACGTCCATCGGCTTCAGCATAAAACGCTTCGTCCGGACGAGCTCAAGTTCGTCTTCCTCATCCATAACGGATACGGCCGTCTGGCTGATGCCTTCCTTGAACAGAGCCTTGACGCCACTTTCTTGCCTGAACTTACGGTTCATCTTAGTCTTATGTTTGCGAATTTGACGTTCCAGTTTGTCCACCACAACATCAATGGAGGCGTACATATCCTCGCTCTTATCTTCCGCCCTCAGCATAACGCCGACCAGCGGGATGGTTACTTCCACCGCGTGTTTGCCTTTGGTAACAGACAACGTGACGGTTGTTTCGGAGGCAGGAGCTTCAAAATACTTTTCCAATCGACTGATCTTCTTCACAGCATACTCTCGTAAAGCTTCTGTCACTTGAATACGATGACCTCGAATGATGTATTTCATGGGGCATTCCTCCTTTACGTATTCTTATTATAACATATGCCGGAGCCTATTTCAAAATAGTTTTTTATTTATTTAGAATTTTCTGATAATATTTTCGGAGGATTGCCTGAACCTGTTTCTTCATTAATATGTGGACAAGTTATGGATCATGACAGTGAACAGGTGGATAAAAAAATGAAAAGCCCCGGTTTCCCGGAGCTTAGAATAGGCACTTGTCAATCGAACCATATAATGTGGCTGAATGAGTCAGCCTAGATGATTACAGTTTGACTACGTTTGCAGCTTGTGGACCGCGAGCGCCTTCTACGATGTCGAATTCAACCGCTTGGCCTTCTTCGAGCGTTTTGAAGCCTTCAGCTTGGATTGCGGAGAAATGAACGAAAACGTCGCCGCCTTGTTCAGTCTCGATAAATCCATAACCTTTCTCTGCGTTAAACCATTTAACTTTACCTTGCATACATAAACAGTCCCTTCATCTTCAAATACTGTGAGGCGTCTTAGTTATGTTATGGCCCACAAGTCGAATATACCACCATTGACACACTATTGTCAATATTTCCTTGTAAGCGAATACATTTTTTTTAGACAGCCCCATTTTCTACCTTCTGGCGTCGAAAAAGAGGCTGTCTCCGCCGCCGTAAGCGGAGTCGTATCTAGCCTGGGAACGGCGTCCCTGCTGGATTTTATCCCATTGCTGCCTTGCTTCGTCGCGCAGCGTAACCATCCTGGCAACGATAACCGACTCGATGGAAATCAACCGGTCCGCTTCCAGCCGGAGCACGGCCATCTGCTCCGCCGGGACAACCGACTGCTCCAGCTCCCGGAACAGCTCTTCTCGCTGCTGCATATATGCGTCGAACTGTTCCAGATCGGCGCTGTCCAACCGCTCAACCAAATTAGACGACAGTTGAATGAGTCGCTGTAAAAGAGCTTCCATTAGCTTGTCCCGCCATCTGATTGACTTGTTTGGCCGCTTCGACCCATGTTGCCTTCAGGTCGATCAGGTGTCCAAGCACCTCCTCGGCCGGGGCGGCATCCTTGCGGGTATTGGCTTCGATTAACCGGTGGTTGAAATAATCGTAAAGCAGCAGCAAGCTTTCCGATACCGGATTCGAACGGTCCAGGGTAATAATGAACTCGCTAATGATTTCCTGCGTCTTCATGAGACTCGTATGCGCGTCCGCATTCCGCCGCTCCTTGATAGCCTCAATGCCCTGACGGCAGAAACGAATCGCCCCGTCATAAAGCATGATAAGCAAAGCAGCGGGATTAGCCGTCTGAACCGAAGTCTGCATGTATGGATTGCGCGGTTGGTATTGCATAGGTTATTAGCCTCCTAGGAACCAAGCAGCGAAGCAAGGCTTGAGCTGCGTGAATTCATCTGACTGATGTAGGTTTCCATCTGGGTGAATTGGTTGTAATAACGGGTCTCCATGTCGTCGAGACGGGTCTGGAGAGCCGAGATCTGCTTATCCAGATCGAGTGATTCTTTACCAAGAACAAACGTATTTTTAACGGATGTGCTTGTTCCCGCTTTATCTACAATCTGACTGAAAATAGCACTCGCTTGATTATACAGCCTTGTGGCAACACCGTCTCCCGCAGTGGATTTACTATCCTTATCATCTGCGTTAAACAGAGCCATAACTTCATCCGGCTTCTCTGCGATCATTTGTTTGAGCTTTGTCTCGTCAATATATAGCTTGCCTTTATCCAAGTAGCTGCCGCTAACAGCGGTTCCGCTAATTAATGAGCTAGAAATCCCGATATCGGACAGGTTCTTTAATTGCCCCGACGCTAGGCCGCTAATCGAGGAAGATAAGGCTTGTCTCATCGAATAGAGGCTTGATGTAAGAACGGAATCATTAGCCAGCATACCACTTTTTGCTTTATCTTCCCATTGTTTAATCTGATCATCCGTCATCTCTTTCTTCTGAGCGTCGGTCAGCGGAGCAAAATCGCGATACTTCTCCTCAGACAACTCCGAGTTGATCGAGCCGATCAGATCATTGTACTTATCTACGAAGGATTTGATCTTGTTGAATACAGAATCAACGTCCTGCGTAACGCCAATGCTCGTTACATCGGCTCCTTCCGACTTCGCCGTAATGCTAAGGCCGGCAATGGTGAAAGTGTTTGAGTCATATTCGCCTTCTACGCCGTTAAACTTTACTTTAGCGTTTTGACCTTGTGTATAAATGGACGGTGCTGTATCGGTAGGCGTAGCACCCGTTAAACCAAGCGCTCCTACCACACCAGCGTCGGAGCCTGTTGTAAAGTCAATCGTTTTACTTTTATCCGGATTATCAATAACCAGATTGCCAGCGGAATTCAAAGATAAAGAAACACCCGTATTCTTAAGCGAATCATTCATCTTCGAAACCAGATCACCAACTGTCGATTTATCGGTAAGATCAACCTTATATTCTTGCCCACCGATTTTAAGGGAGAATGCTTTTCCTGCATAAGAGGCTAATGAAGTATCAGATGCCAGCTTCACACTTCCTGTTGTGGTCGCAGCTGTTGTGCTGGTAGTCAGGCCTAAAATGCTTCCTACATCCGAACCCCTAAGATCAATATCCGCAGCTGCGCCTGTTTTGGCGGAAGAAAAGAACATTGTCTTCAGGGTAGAATCATAGGCTACCTTTACCCCTGTTTTCACGGACTCTGCATTGATCTTATTGGCCAGATCCTGATAGGTATCCGAACTCTTAACCTCAACATTAACCCCATTGACGGTAATCGTTGTATCCTTGCCAACGGTTGATCCGTTTAAAGTTCCGCTTTTGAGCGTTGCTGCTTTGGCTAACTGCTCAACCTGCAACGTATACGATCCTTCAATCGCTGTTGCTGTTCCTGTTACCGTTGCTACGTTTGTATTTGAGGAAGAAGCAGTTTTCGTCAAATAACCGGATTGTAGCTTCATGTCAAATGCAGCATTTTTGAAATCCAGTATCTTGTTGTTGATCGCCCGATAATCGTCCTGCTTCCACTGGTTAATCTGTTTCTTCTGGTTGAGCTTGTCTAGTGGGACTCGTTGGGCATCCATGATCTGTTTAATCATGCTCTCATAATCCATACCCGATGCTAACCCGGTTACGCGTAAAGTACTCACTCTTATCCCTCCTGATCGTTACCGTTTCTCGTCAACAATTAAGCCTGCCATTTCCCATAGTTTTGCGATAAAGTCCAGAGACTTCTCCGGAGGGATCTCTCTTAATACTTCGCCCGTTTCTTTATCCTTCACTTTTACTGCGACAAGATGGGTTTGTTTGTGTACGTCAAATTGCAATTCTGTTGGTCTTCCTCGCATAGCTTTAACAGCCTGCTCAATATTTTTAAATAACTGCTGCTCACCAATGCTTATCTTTTCGCCACGCAGCTCTGCCATCTTAACATCTTCAAAGCTGGTATAGGTTCGCGTTCCTTGAGCAACTGCTTCCATCTGTACCGAAGTTTCTGCATAATCTTCTTTGCTTGGAATACTCTTTGGTGCTTCAGATGCTGAAATTCGTTCCGATGGAAAATTCGATCCTGAGATAGAGAAATTTGAACTCATCCGAATTTTCCTCCTGCCAGATTGATGTTACCTATTATATCGGCATATAAAAAAGCGATTATTATAGGTACCTTAAGCAAATCCTATAAAAAAGAGACCTTAGTCGCCTAAGGTCTCTCTTTATTCCGTTATGGTTAAAGATTAACGGAGGAGTTGAAGTACGCCTTGCGGCTGTTGGTTCGCTTGAGCAAGCATAGCTTGAGCAGCTTGTGCAAGGATCGAGTTCTTCGTTTGCTCCATCATTTCTTTCGCCATATCAACGTCACGGATACGGGATTCAGCAGCAGTCAGGTTCTCGGAAGCTGTACCCAGGTTGTTGATTGTGTGCTCCAGACGGTTTTGAACAGCACCCAGCTTGGAACGTGCGCTCGATACGGATTGAGTAGCTTTATCCAGAATCGCGATAGCGCTGGAAGCATCTTCTTTAGTGGAGATGTTCAGAGCGGCTTCGTTTTTCAGGTCGTTAGTGCCGTCAGTTACCGAGTTATCAGTAGTAAAGCCTTTGTCGCCTGCTTTACCAGTGATACCCAGAGCATGGGAACGCATATCAGCGATTTCCAAGCTCATGGATTGACCAGTGTTAGCACCGATTTGGAACGATGTTTTGAAGTCTTTTTGAACGCCGCCGTCAGCAACTTCTACTTTGCTAGCCAGGCCGGTTTCATTGGAAGTTACAACTAGGTTATACTGAGCAGCACCAGCAGCTGCTGGGTCTTGCGAGAGTGTTACACCATCAATTTTAGCTTGTTTAACGATTGCGTCTACAAGCGAATCCTCGTTTGTAACATCGCTAATATCAATACCTTGAGCGTTACCTTTGTAAGCGCCTTTATCAGCATTGTAGAACTCGATTTGTTGGCCGCCGATAGTGATTCCTTTACCTTCAAGCTTCGTGAAATCCAGACCAGCGAGGTCAATCGATTTGCTTGCGGCAGTTGCATTAGTGTTAGTACCTTGAATAGTTGTACCGGAAGTATATGTACCACCAAACGTTACGTTATTAGCAGCTGTAACGCTCATAGTACCTTTAGAACCGGACATAGCGCCTTCTTTAACTGCTTCAACTGTGATATCACCAGCAGCGTTTTGGGAAACTTTGTAGTTTCCTTTCAAAGCATCATTATTGTCAATGAACTTTTGCAAAGCGTCTGCAGTAGCTTTAGTTACGGCTGCATCGTCACCTGCTGCCAATGTTGCGCCACCCAATGCGATGGAAGCTGTTGTAGCTGTAGCAGTAGTGTCACCTGCAGCTGCACCAGCTGTGTTTGCATAAGTAATTGTAAAGGCCTGACCGTTCAGGTTGATAGCTGCAGTATTACCTGCTGCAAGAGTACCCAGATTGAAAGAAACTTTTGCTTCAGTCGAGGAAGCATCAGTACCAGCAGTATCAACAGAAACAGCGCCGATATCTACGCCCAGCTTAGCCAGGTTTTGCGAACCGTCGCCTTTCAGCAATTTTTGAGTATTGAACTCAGTTGTATTGCCGATACGGTTGATTTCGGAAGTCAATTGGTTCATTTCGTCTTGCAGAGCGCCACGGTCTGTATCCGTGTTAGTTCCGTTTGCGGATTGGTTAGCCAGCTCGCGCATACGTTGCAGGATGCTATGAGTTTCGTTCAAAGCGCCCTCAGCTGTTTGGATCAAGGAAATGCCGTCTTGAGCATTTTTGGAAGCCATGTCCAGACCGCGGATTTGGCCACGCATTTTTTCGGAAATTGCCAGACCAGCAGCGTCGTCACCTGCACGGTTGATACGAAGACCGGAAGACAGTTTTTCCATCGATTTGCTTTGAGCGCTAGAAGCGTTGTTCAGCTGGCTCAGAGTGTTAAGAGCTGCAATATTGTGATTAATACGCATTGTTATTTCCTCCCTGAATGTCTGTTAGTTCCGCATCCTTGCGGAAGCTTACGGTGAAAGGGTCGGCCGCCCCTCCCCCGCGCTTATTATTTATATCGACAGCATTCGGGATTTTTTATAGAGGAAAAACAAAAATTTCTATTTTTTCTCTGTTCTTTTTATTTGTCCGATCGATTTTGTTTAAGCAGCTGAACAACATCGTTAATAGCAAACAGACTGCTCGCTGCTTCCCGGTTGGAAGCTTGAATGTTCATATACAGTTCTTTGCGGAATATTTCAATATCCTTGGGGGCGCGAATACCCAGCTTTACCGTCTCGCCCTCGACACCAAGAACGACAATCTCAATATTGCCGCCAATCATAATCGATTCATCCGTCTTACGAGATAATACGAGCATAACGCTCCTCCTTAGGCTTGATATAAAGGCGCTCTTGGGCTATAAGCATGGTCGTGGATAATATGCTGCTTGCCGCGCTTTGTCGTCTTGTTTAATACAATTGGCGCCAGCAAATTTATCGTCGATTTATTCGGATCTTTATTGAGAGTAATTACGGACCAGACCTCAACATCCTTCTCGTCATCCAGCCTCAGCTCTTGCATGACCGAATCCGGCAAGTCCCATTCATAATCCTTATAAAAATAAAAGGGGCTGGCAATAAGAAACGCGATATTCTCGTCCTCCACGGATTGCATCAGCCTGACCGGCATTTCTCCTTCAACCTCGGAAAACACAAATTGCCGCAGATGTTCAAAGCCCGGTATTCCGTTATCGAACTGGTAGGTAGTCAATCGAATCCCCTCTTCGTCTTCAATATATAAAAAGAAAACTACAGGCCCCGTATAAAGATACGCATAAGGCCTATAGTTATTAAACCGAATTCTATGAACAATGTAAAATCCTATAAAACCGTGTCGATGCTTGGCGGCGTTATCTGCACGGAGGCGTATTGCCTCATGTAAATTTCCGCTTTACCCGGCGTATATTCATGAATGGGGCGGTTAGGCGTGACGTTTAGTTCGACTCCGCCCTGCTCAACCGATATTTGCACTTTGCCCGGCGTAAAAGATAGATCCACATTATCAATAGACGCTGGTCCCGTAACGGGCATCGGCGGTCCTTCGATCCGCCAGTCTTTTGACAAGCTGGCTACAGGATTACTCTTCACATGCGCAAGATCCGCTAGCTGCCGCCCTTCTTCCATCCGGCGGGCAACGCCTTGCAGCGCGATTTCTTTGGCTTGCGAATAAATTCTGCTCGTTACTTCCAGGTTGTTTGCCAGCCCAAGCGCATCCCAGGCCCGGTCCTGGTTGACCTCCAGTACCCCCATAGGCTGCTCAATCGACAGCTTTGCCGGGATCTGGCGCATATCGATCGTGGCCTGCGGCTGCTCGATATGCTGCTCCGGCGGCCTTACCTGAATTCCAATAAGGGCTGGCTGCTGGTGAATTTGAATTTGTCCAATAGCCATTAAACCACCCTATCTCAGGAAGTCAACAAGACTCGGTTGAATGATCTTTGCCCCTGCCGATAAGGAAGCTTGGTATACGTTCTCTAAGGTTGTAATATTCGTGATTGCTTCGGCCATATCGACGTCTTCTACTTTTTGCTGCATTTGCTGGAGGTTAATATCCACGTCCGAAAGTCTTCCTTGCACGATTTCCACGCGGTTAACCCGCGCTCCGATCTGAGCTCTTGCGGTCAGCATCGTGCTCATTCTTGTATCAATCTGACCAAGCAGATCCTTCAGACCTTCCTGATCACCAGATCCCAGCATATCGTAAGCACGGTGCATAAGCTGGAACAGGTTATCGCTAGTCGTATCGGATTCATCCGTAACCGGAGCACCAAACACATCGTTGCCCGTCATGTTTACGTCCATCGTCATCCCCGGAGACAGCTCGTATTGAATGCTTCCGGTATCCGTCTGGTTACTGAAGGCTTTTAGAATTGGAGGATCTGCCGAAGGATCGGACTGCTGATCCAGCCCAAGAGTGGAATAAGGCTTTACGCCTGTCTGCTCTCCGTTAAACATTTGTTTCCCGTTAAATTGGCCGTTACCAATCTCCACCATTTGGTTGTACAACTGGGAAACTTCGGTTTGAATAGCGGTCATGCTGGTTTGTTCCAACGTTCCATTGGCACCTTTTACGATTAGTTCACGGAACCGTTGAACGATGTCCGTAGCCTGTCCAATGGTCGTATCCATATATTCCAGGGAAGACATAGCTGCATCTGCGTTATCCGTGTATTGATCATTGGATGCAATCTCGCCGCGATAGCGCAATGCGAACGTAATCCCGATTGGGTCATCGGAAGGCTTATTAATCGCTTTACCCGTAGCGAGTTGGTTTTGCAGCTTATTCATGCTGTTGAGATTGTTGGTTATGTTGCCAAGCATTTGGGAAGACATCATTCTTTGCGTTACGCGTAATGCCATGTGGCTGCACCTCCGGCTTTATCTTGTCGATTACAGGCCGACGCGGCCCATGCTGTTAATAATACGGTCCAGCGTCTCGTCGATAACGGTCATCACGCGTGCGGATGCGTTATAGGCATGCTGGAACTTCACGAGATCGGACATTTCCTCGTCAAGGGAAACGCCGCTGACCGACATACGGCGGGAATCCACCTGGTCAACGATCGTTTGCTGATTCGACTGCAGCCGCTGCATTTCCTTGGACTGCACGCCTAATTGGCCAACTACCGCGCGTAAGAATCCGTTAATCGTATTGTTGTCCGTCGCATCAAACGCAAACTTCGTGTCACGCGCCTGTGACATCAGAACGGCCATCGAGTTGTTACCAGCTACAACCGTCTCCGTACCGTCGGCATTAAACGTCACTTTCATGGAGGTGGCAAGCAGCGTAGGGTCTGCTGCGATCTTTGGATTGAGCTGGATATTGGCTGCGGTCAAATTGTCCGTATTGCCATCCGCATCGGTGAACAGCGGCTCGCCTTGCTCCCCGTTCATCGTATAACCGAGCTGATGCAAGCCGTTCAGACCCTGCACCGTTACGGTCAAATCTTCCGTCAGCGTACGGTTGGCACCTGCGTACGTAACGCCGTTAAGCACGGTACCTTCGGGAAGAACCGAACCTTTGGGAATCGTAACTTGGAGATCCCCATTCGCGATTGTGTTCGCCATTTGGTTCAGTTGATCCATATAGCCTTGAACATAATTATCGCGCGACTGCATCGTGCCGTAGATAGCCCCGTTATTCAGGTCGCCATTCTCGATCGCAGCCGTCATATCGTCCAGCGTTAACCCTTGCGACCCTTCGGCGGATTTACCCGCAACCAAGGTAACGTTGCCCATCGTGATGGTGTAACCGTCAGATAAATCAGACACCTTGACATTCGCCAGACCGGACAGTTCGTCAACCAGAGCATCGCGTTGGTCGCGCAGGTCATTCGCGTCGTCGCCAATGCCTTCAATTCGCTGAATTTGTCCGTTCAGGTTGGCAATCGTGCTGGAGATCGATTTGAGGTTGTCGAGGTTGATTTGAGCGTTTTCCGTCAAGTCGGACTTCAAATCGGTAAGCTGTTTGTATGTATAGTTAAAAGCGTCCATCATCGCTTTGGTCTGTTCAACCAGTACGGCGCGTCCATCCGCGCTCTCAGGCGTCTTGCTGAGGTCAGACCAGCTGTTCCAGAAGTTCGAGATCACGGTCTGCAGGCCGGTATCGCTTGGCTCATTCACAATGGTCTCCAGCTTCTCGAGCGTATCCGACTGAACCGTGTAATTCCCGAGCCACTTATGCTCGCTGTAGAACTGACTGTCCAAGAACTTGTCTCTTACCCGCGTGATCGAGGTTGCTTCCACGCCCGTACCAAGCTGCCCCGCAGCCGTGGAATGGGAATAGCCATAGGCTTCGATGGGACGGGCAGCCGTAAAGTTAACCCGCTGGCGGGAATAACCCGACGTATTGGCGTTAGAAATATTGTGACCGGTCGTGTTCAGCGCCGTTTGCGTCGTGAATATACTTCGCTTCGCGGTCTCCAGACCATGAAATGTCGATGTCATCGTATCTTGTCCTCTCCCTTAAGTCTTGAGATTATAGCGACTAGCACGCTGCACATTCATTCCTTGTACGGCGCGGTGATAGGTAACCTCGTCCTCCGGGGCGCCAAGCAGCAGGTCCTGCGTAAATTGCAGATAATCCAGATTCATCCGGATCAGCTGCTGGTTAAACGTATTGACGTCCTGAAGCTCCTTGATCGCGGCGGACAGCTCCCTCCACATCTGCTGAAGCTCCAGCTTCTGCTCCGCGTGGTAGACCATCTGAATCAGCTTCTCCATCTTCAGGGAGCGCATGTTGCGAAGGCCTTGTTCAACCGTAAACCGTCCAACCTGAAGCAGACGGGTCTGTTCCAGGTCAACAATACGCTGCACGCTTTTTTTCTCGCGGCTTGTAATAAGCGATACCGCCTCCACATTTTCCAAGCGGATGGCTTCCGTCTTCTCGTTGGCATGCCTGATAAGCTCGCGGTGCGCATCCAACAGCTCCTGCAGGGTGATTAAAATCTGCCTGATATGCTCGTTCATTTACGGATCATCCCTTCAGGTAAGGAAGCAGCTTGTCTGCGATTTTGCCGGCGTCAACCTTGTAGGTTCCCGCTGAGATGGATTGCTTCAATTCTTCCAGGCGCTTCTGCCTTTCCGGATTGTTCGTTTGACTGGTAGAGAGCATTTCCTTTGCCTCCGCGGAGATCTCTACGATATCCTTCTGTTTCTTCTTATTTGCACCATCTATCCGCTGCTCCATTTGCTTCTGGTAGGGGTTGTACGCGCCGATCCGATTCGTTTCATTTATCTTCATGAATAATCACCTCTTTGGTCCCACAATAGAAAAAACCGATAACCTTTAAAAGTATTATCGGTTCAGCTAGCAGGAAAATGAATAGGCCAAGTTATGGGGCTACATATTAATTTTGCCGGTTTTTATATTTATCAATGCCTTTGTACGAAACTCTTTCTTCCGCGCGGAGGGCCGCGTTCCTTGCCTCATCCTCGTGCATGTGTTGAGTGTCCTTCAGCAGGCGGGCGCGGCAGTTGCCGCAAATATTGTTCTCACGGATCAGTGTACCACATACTTCGCAAGGATACATAAGATTGGGGGCATTCAGCAGCGAAATACGCCCCTCTTTAATAAACTTCGTAATTTGTTTAATCGAAACGCCGGTGGCATCGTGCAGCTCGGTAATAACAGCGCCCTTGTTCTCGCGCAAGTAAGTGGAGCACAGTTCGTATTCTTTATCAATTTCCCGGATGCACGCAGGGCAGACATCACGGAAGTTTTTGGCAAAAATCTTCCCGCACCGAGGGCAGTTTTCTACATTCATCGTCGATTCCCCATTCCAGCAATCATAAGGTTGTTACGGTTATTTTAACGGATATTGGGAGTTTTTTCACTAGTAATCTTGCAAAAGGACTTTCTGCCGCTAGGATCTGGCCCAAGTAAGAGAATAAATGTCGAGCGGGACCTCCGAATGCTGATGCAGCGCTGCCGCGCAAGCTCCGATCGTGCTGCCTGTTGTGTAGATGTCGTCGACTAGTAGAATTCGTATAGATCGGACTTGGGCATTCATAGGGGACCTTAGGACATTGTTCCGCAAAAGCGCCATCGTATGCGGGTTGGCGTGAAACAATCGCTGCGTATCCTTCATTCGCTCCAGGCGGGTTTTGAAGCTTTGCTTCCCGGTATGCCGCTCCCGGACGAGCAGGTTATACAGAGGAAGCCGATGATGCTTGGCCAAAATAGAAGCGAACCGCTCGGCCTGATTAAAGCCTCTCTCCTCTGCCCGCTCCATGCTGACCGGCACGAAGGTAACGGCATCCCAGATGGGAATTGAGGGTGGCTGCGCAGAAAAGCTTTGTTTTTCCGCTTCCTTCGTGATGGCTTCAAAGGCCGGGAGCATCATCTGGGCGAGCAGCGGCTCCAGCCTCTCATTCCCCCTGTACTTGTATTGAGCCAGCCATTCTCTCATCTCGCTGCTGTACTGAACGGCGCTTCGATTCGCGATAAACATGGGGTCCATCCGGCGGATGCAGTCCGGACAAGTGATTCCCCTGCCGCAAACGCGGCATTTGATTGGGATAAGCCATGGGATGGCCGCGAGGCAAGAGGAGCAGATTGAACGGGTAAAAGCGGGCGGGAGATAGGATAGATACGTTTTCCGGCTATCGGCTTGAGGCGTTGATAGGCCTGGTGAAGCCTGCTTTATTCCTTTTCCGCAAAAGGGGCATTCTCCCGAGCTGGGTTTCAGATAATGCAAGGAGTGGCGCAGCTCGGAGGTGGAGCGCCGGAATAGTTGTGTAAGGATTTGCCGCATGCATGAGTGACCTCCTTTGACGGTGTTGTTATTAATAGGATTCAGTATTTGATGAAAGAGCTGGATCTAGCGGGCGGATGTATGGGCGATAGATATAAAGAAGGTTAATTGGAACGCTTGAAGATTCGGCTCCACCATGAACCGGCCCGTTCCTCCGGGAGCAGGTATCCCCGTTTGCGGGCAATCCGGTTCATTCCGCGGATTTGACTGATGGTTGCAGCTTGAGCACCGGTTCGCTCTCTGCCGCAAAAATAGACATAGCCATTCGGATCCTCTCCCGAACGCCCCGCCCTTCCCGCCATCTGAACCAGCGAAGCCTCGTCAAACAACCGTCCGTCCGCGTCTAAAATATATACATCGCTGCGCGGAATGGTTACTCCCCGCTCCAGGATGGTCGTGGTGACTAATACGCGGATTTCGCTTTTGCGGAATCGGTTTACCTTATCGGCCCGGTCCGGATCCTGAGACGAGGTCCCTTCGACGGCAGATTGCTTAAGCAGCCTGCCCAGCAGCTTGGCCATCGGCTCAACCTGCGAGATCCGCTGAACGAAGATGAAGAGCTGAGCTCCGCGGTTTAGAGAATGGTTAAGCGCCGCGAGCAGCGCTCTCGGTATTTTTCCCGTCTGAAGGAGCTTTGCGACGGACGGTGTGCGAATTAGAACCGGTACGGGCAGCGGATGGCGATGATAGCGGACGGGTACCCTGGCATGGGGCAGCTGTCCGGATTTAACACGCCGCTGCAGCTCGGTTGGCGGCGTGGCCGAAAGCAGCAGCTTTGGGGCATGCGGCGCACGGCTTTTGTCCGCCGCGTAATGCAAAATCGGATCGCCGTGGTAGGGAAACGCATCAAGCTCGTCGATAATGACGAGATCAAAAGCTTGATGGAACCGCATCAGCTGATGCGTAGTGGCCAGCGTAATGTCTCCCGCTTCCCAACGCTGCTCGCTGCCGCCGTATAAAGTAACGACCCGTGCCTGCGGGAACGCCCTGCGGATGCGGGGATCGAGCTCAATGACGACATCCCGGCGCGGAGTGGCGATCAGCGCCCGCCCTCCGCGGGAGATGACCGACTCGACCAGCGGGAATATCATCTCCGTCTTGCCGGCCCCGGTGACGGCCCAGAGGAGGAACTCTTTGTTCTTCTGTGGAGGGTGTGGCTGGTGTGGCGCTTCGATGAACTGAAGCGCCGACTCCGTGGCGGCAGCTTGCGCGGGGCTGAGCCGCCACTTGTTGAGGTCGGCCGGTGTTGAGCCGGCCTCTAGTGGAGATGCCGGCATGCCAAGCACCAGCAGCTCGCATTCGCGGCTGCGCCCCATGGTGAGGCATGCCGAGCAGTAGGCGCACATGCGCCCGCACGCTGCGCAAGGCGTGCGGTGCATGTGCGCTTCGCCGCTGCCGCATCGCCTGCAGCGGCACTCGCGCCGCCGCCGGCCGTGCTCGGCGGCGACAGCGCCCTTGAGGCGCAGCCAGCCTAGCAGCTGCGCCAACTGCAGTGCGCCGCCCATATCGGCGGCGGCGCCCTCGAGCAGGGCGTGCGCTTCGCTGCGAAGCAGCGCACGGCCCTGCAGGGCCGCGGCGGCCTGCTGCGCAGCGGCCGCCAGGGCCTCCCGCGCGCGAGCAGCAGCGCGCGCGGTGCCGGGGCTGGAGCCGCCCGCGTCAGCGGCGGCTCGCGCCCACCGCCGGGCCCGCAGGCTGGCATCGCCAGCAGCCTGCGGGCCCGGCCCTTGCATTGGCGCGCCCGCTTCGCGGCGCGCCTGCTCCACGCAGGCCGCGAGCGAAGCCAGCGGCCCGCCGCCACTGCCGACTGTACTCCCTACACTCCCTGCAATTCCCCGACTCTGAGCACTACCGACACCACTGCTATCCCGCGAGGCACGGCTCCCGGCATCTCGCTCCCAAAGCTCCACGCAGCGAATGGCATCCCCCAATGGCAATGCCTCCTCCCACAGCCATCCTTCTTCCGCTCTCTCCCCTTTAAGTCTTGTTTGGACCGCAACACTCCGTCCGTTATCTTTCTTTCTCATCCCTCCATAACGACCATCTACTATCCTACTAGCTTCCGCTAGCCCCTCCTCCATCCAGAACAACCGGTCCACTTCCGGCGCAATCGACATCCGGGCTGACCATTCTCCGCAAACACGAACGACATACACAAAGGCCTTCAACCGTTTCCCTCCCTGCGCACGCAAAAAAGCACACCTCAACGATGCCATTGCATCATCGGGGTGTGCTTCACTCCGTGCTTCCAATTAACTTCCATTATAGCTCAAAACGGCATTTTCGACAAATCGGATGGATTCTGCAAATCCACAAGGATAGCCTGATCAGGCTTGCTTACAATCCCTTCGTTTCTTAGCATCCAGATAAGCCCTGCAGAATCTTCCCCAGATTGTGAGCGCTTTCTATCCTTCGAACCTTCATCCGCAAAAACCGTAATATTCCCGTTCTCCCGCCGGAGACGGTCTACAATCTGAGCGGTCTGGTCCGCGGAATCGTTATCGACTACCGTAAGCTGAACATCCGTCCCCATTCGGCGCGAATAAGAAGAAAACTGGCGTAGAAACATTTCCATCTTCATATGCTGATCATGAGCAACAAGAACATAATGCTTGCTTTCGCGGATTTTACCCCGCCTGAGCCTGTAAGCCACATGCACCGATGCGGCGGCCAAAGCATAGCAGCCTATCACAAGAAGAAAAATCGCAATCAGGTCGGCCACCTCCTCTTTGTGACAATATATGCCGCTATGCGCCCAGTGGTTACGGACATGAGGACAAGGGGGATAAAATGGGTAATCGACACTCTGATGCGACTATTGTAAAATAAATGCAAATGAAATCATGCGTGTGAAGCACACCGCTCTTTTTCTCGTTTCCAACGGGGGAGCCGTGTGCTTTTTATTTTGCTAAGGAGGAGTGATTATTCTGGTTAAGGTACTCGATACCCTTTATGAACAATGGTTAGAGTCTCAGCTTCAAGCAGGCGGCAGTGAACGTAAACGCAGATTATCCGAGGAACGGCATGCAGAGGACTTATTTCTTAAGCAGGTTTGGCTGCCGGCTATTGGCAAGCTTGAACATTTGCACGCTGAATACGAGGTCGATGATTATAAGGATGGTCAACGTTTTCTGGACTATGCCTATCTGCGCGAGCCCTACAAGATTTGCATCGAAATTGACGGCTACGGCCCACACTTGCGGGATGCTGACCGCAGACAATTCGCCGACAACCTCATGCGCCAGAACCATCTCATCCTGGACGGCTGGATGGTGATCCGCTTCTCCTATGACGACGTCAAGAGCAGGCCGCGCCAATGCCAGCAACTCCTACAGCAGCTGTTCGGCAAGCTCTTCAGTCTTACCTTCAACAACAACAATCTATCCTTGCAGCAAAAAGAAATTCTGCGCTATATGCAGCTTGTCCGCAAACCAGTGACGCCAAAAGATATCAGCCTATTACTATCGATAAGCTCAAAGTATGCACGCAAACTGTTAATAGAAATGGTTAGTTTAAATTATTTACAGCCTGCAAAAGCGACTGTCCATCGAGTCCGTACTTACAAGTTGCAGGCCGCCACTCCTAGACTCTAACTGGCTCAAGTTCATCTTCCCATTCGATAAGACCCTGCCAGGGTCTTATCCCAACCAAACTAGCTAGTCTTCCCCCCAATAAGACCCCCGCAGGGTCTTATGTCCCCACAACTCCACCATTTTCACGCTCCAGTCGCCATTCCTCACTCGATAAGACCCCGACAGGGTCTTATCCTAACCAAAACTAGCTAGTCTCAACCCCAATAAGACCACCGCAGGGTCTTGTGTCCCCGCAACTCCACCATTTTCACGCTTCAGTCGCCATTCCTCTCTCGATAAGACCCCGACAGGGTCTTATCCCAACCAAACTAGCTCCCCCCCATAAGACCCCCGCAGGGTCTTAAGTTCCCGCAACTCCACCATTTTCATGCTCCAGTCGCCATTCCCATTCGATAAGACCCGACTTCCCCCCCTGAACACAAAAAATCCCGCGTCTACGACACGGGACTCTATTATGCACCTGTAACCAGACCTGATCTGACTTCGGCCGCCTGTTGGCGGGCCGCTTTTCACCGGGTTCCTGCCTCTCGCATGCAGCTTTGGTCTGCCTTCGATCGAGCCCCTCGCCTTCTGCACGCCGGTTGAGCACCGCGCGCTTTGCGTGTGAATAAAGCTAGCCCGGCTACAGCGTTACCCAGCCATATTTGATGGATTGAATAACCGCTTGCGTACGGTCGTCAACCTCCATCTTCTGCAAGATGCTGCTTACATGGTTTTTAACGGTTTTCTCGCTAATGAACAAATACTCGCCAATCATCTTATTGCTCTTGCCTTCCGCCATAAGACGCAGCACTTCCGCCTCGCGGCGAGTAAGCGGATTGTCTTCGCCCGCTATGAACTTCACGCCTGGCTCCATGCCAGCCGCAGCGCCCGAAATCACGCCCATCTCATCCAGGTAAGTCATGCGGCGCAGCTGGTTGATCAGCTTTCCTGTTACCTTCGGATGGATATAAGCATGACCGTTCACCACGGAACGGATCGCGTTAATAAGCGACTCCGCCTCCATGTCCTTCAGCAAGTAACCGGTAGCCCCTTTGCGGAGCGTCTCGAATACATAGCTTTCGTCGTCATGAATGGACAGAATGATAACTTTTACATCGGGGAAAATCGTCTTCAGTCTCTCGGTCGTTACAACGCCGTTCTCGATGGGCATGTTAATATCCATTAACACGATTTCCGGAATCGTGTGGTTGCAAAACTCAAGCACTTGTATGCCGTCTCCGCATTCCCCAATAACTTCGAGATCGTCTTCCATGTTCAGAATCCGTTTAAGTCCTTCGCGGAAAAGTTGATGATCATCCGCTAGCAATACTTTTATCTTGCGCTTACTTCCCGGCGCAGCCTGGTTCATCGTCATCTTACTCCTTTCTACTCTCTACGGTAATTGGGATGTTGATTATAATCTTCGTCCCTTGTCCTAATTTTGAGTCGATTTCCATCCTCCCTTCAAGAAGATCTACACGCTCGCGCATGCCAATCAAGCCGAAAGAAGAGTTGTTCTGCGCATGGGCTTCCGCCTGCTCGCTCTGGAATCCAATACCGTTGTCCACGATCGTAATCGTGACCGTCTCAGTCGTAAAAGCAACCTCCAGCGTAACAAAGGATGCTCTTGCATGCTTCTGAGCATTGGTGAACGCTTCCTGAACGAGACGGAAAACACCAGCCTCCATGGCTGACGGCATCCTGACTTCTTTACCGTTAAGCTCAAAGATTGTCCGGATCTTTGTCTTATCTTCAAAGTCGTGAGCGAACTTGCGAAGTGCAGGTACAAGACCCAAATCATCCAAGGCCATCGGACGCAGGTTGAAAATAATTTTTCTTATTTCCTCCAGTCCGGAACGAACCTGACCTTTCAGATCTAATAATTCGTCCTGCACCAATTGAAATTCCTTCTTTAGTAGCATTCTTTCCACAATTTCCGTTCGTAGCACGATATTGGCAAGCGATTGAGCCGGTCCGTCGTGAATTTCCCGCGAAATCCGCTTCCGTTCTTCTTCTTGCGCCACGATGATCTTGAGACCTATCATCTGTCTCGTCTTCGCCGACTCCAATATGCGCGATACCTGGTTAAGGTCGCCGGACAAATACTGGAGCACCACATTGATTTGCGAGGCAATCGTCTCCGCCCGCTCGATCGACTTCTCGACATTGCGGACCCGCTTCTGCAGATCGTCCCGGCGAGTTTTCAGATACGCTTCCTTCTCCCGGTAAACCATCAGATCGAGCTGAATTTGAGTCGCCTTTTCGTAGGCGGTTTTGATGTCCTCTTCTTTATATCGAACAAAGTCTCGGCTAACTTCAGTCAGCCGAATGCGAGCGCGCCGGTAGTCCTGCTCCAGCTGGTCTACTCTTTCGATTGTCGTTAACGTTTCCGCAAGAACAATCTCGAGCTCCTGACCAAGGGATTCGAGCTCCTGGCGCGCCGATTCGCATATTTCGTAAATTTGTAGTTTGCTGTCCTCCATAACGGAGATCGCATTCGTAATCACTCTATTAATATCCACGATGTGCTGGTCCAAAACAATCGGCAACCTTTCTTAAATTCTAAGAATATATAAGTTTCACCTTATAAATAGCGCTTAGAATTCTCGGAATGAAACATTCCCCGCTACCCTAGGACAACGAGGCCGTTTCATCTGGTTAAAGGCTATTCCCCTTTATCATAACACAGGTTGGTTGCCGCTCGTCCACCATTAATCGATGGCAATCTTTTTCGTTTTGTTATCGTAGGTGACCTTTAGACCCAATTTTTCGGAAACGAGACGGATCGGAATTAACGTTCTTCCGTTCTTGATCATAGGAGCCACTTCCGTCTGGGAAAGCGCGCCGTTGATATTAATTTCCTTTTTGCCGATGACCATTTCAAGCATTTTGGAACCATTCAGAACGGTCACGCGATTGAGCTTATTGTCCCATTTCAGCGTAACGCCCATCGCATCGGTAACAAACCGAATCGGTACATAAGTCGTACCGCCCGTCTCCAGCGGAGCGACTTCCATCGCAATCGTCTTGCCGTTGGATACAGCCGACTTTTTGCCGATCGTCATTTCGATATGGCCCTTAGTCGGTGTTGTCGTTGAAGCCGCATATTGCAGCTTGATGTTATCAATGCCTACCGCGCCTGTTGCTGCACGCTCATCCTGACCGTCCGGCGTTGTCACCACGTAAACGCGCTTCAGCTTAACCGGATACGCCATTCCTTTGGCAGACAGATCGGCCTTAACCGATTTCCAGCCTGTCCAGTCGAGCTGCTTAGCCAGATCCACGAGGTGAACCGTACCATTGGCATCCACGAATTCGGCACGCAGCCAGTTAAGGCTCTTATCGCCGTATACATCCATTGACATCGATACCGGCGAGCCGTCAATCGATTTCCCGGAAGTGCCGTTAAATTGGGCGTATACCGCTTTTGTACCGGTTCCGGCACTAAAGTCATAGGAAATTTGCAGCGCTTTGCCAGACGATTGGCCCGGCAGGTCGGTCACCAGCTTCACGCTGCCCGTTGTTGTTGCGGCAGGCGTAACCTGAGGATTAATCCCGTAAGCTACGTTTTCGAATGTCTCCAACGTTTTCTCGGAGCCGCCCTGCGTGAACGGAAGCATGGTCGCATATCCGTCGTAACGGCCAATCGCGTACCCTGTTGTCGTATCGGAATTAACCGAGTTCACCGTAAGCGTATCGCCGCTTGTTGTTGCGGTAAAACCGGTGAACTCCCATTGCAGCGAGTCGCCGGTCAGCTTATAGGTCTTGCCGTTCTTCAAGGTAACTTTAACCGGAATGGATACCGTTGCGCCCTTCGATAGGGCACCTGCCGCCGTATCGAGCTTCAGCTCCGCAATCTGATCTTTGCCGATAACCTCAACCGGATAAGTAGCCGTAACGGAGCCGGACTTCACCGTAATGTTGGTTGTACCCGGCTTGGAAGCCGTAAACGTATTGCCGCTGAACGAACCAACGCCCGTTGTGCTGCTCCAGCTTGCATTCGTTCCGTCTACCGTAGTTGGATTGTAATAGGTATCATAGCCTTTTACAGAGAAGGTTGTCTTTTGTCCGACAAAAAGAATATTCGAACCGCTGACCGCAATCCCTTTCAGATTGCCTTGCGGCGCCGTCGTGAATACGCCAATCGAATTGGAAATGCTGCGCTGCGTTGTTTCGTATTGCGTGGAATGCGCCAAACGAAGCGAAGTCTCGCCAAGCGGACGCTCAATCATCGTTGTTGAACCGCCGCCGTCGAGGTTGATCCCTTTGTACACGCCAAGCTTCACCATGACCTGCTGGAGTTCTTTCAGATTAAGCCCCGTGCTGTCACCGTAATCCTCGCTTGTAATTAGATAAACCTTAGTACCGTCTTTGGAATAACCAACCGCCGTACGGGATACGTAGGAGGATCCGCTTACGCCCGTAATATCGCGGGAGAAAGTCGCAGCCGCGCCGTTGTTTACGAGAATCGTATGTCCGCCTACCAGCATTTCAAAAGATGCAGGATCTACCTTTTGCCCGGATGTGGCGGATACGAGAGAGTAATCGGAGGTTACGGACTGGCCAACCTGCAAATGCTCGAGAATAAATTGTGCCGCAGTTCCGTGACCGCGCAGGATATAACCGTCCGCCGGGATCGCCCCGGTTAACGGCTTGCCGTCCGAAATTTGCTGAACGACTCCGTTTACGACAAGGGCTTCCGTTGGAGTCGTAGACGAGTTCTTAGGGCGCTCCGCGCCGCCCCAGGCGCTGTTGTAAATATAGAGAGCATTAAGGTGGCTGTAGCTGGATGAGCCGCCTTCCGGAATATAAGCTGACTGGTTCAGCCCTGCAAGCGTAAAGCTGGAGCCGTCCGCGGACGTAACCTTACCGTCGAAGGTATAGCTGTCGATGACCGGCTTGCGGTCTTTTGTCACGGCAAAAGCATACATGCCCTTAATTTGCATCGGGCTGGTCATCAGCGTTCCGCTTGTTACCTGCGCGCCCATTGGCGAGCCTTCCGTTGTTGTGATAAACACGTCGGCGTTGATGCCCGCAACCGCGCCGTTCTCTTTCGTCATATTCATAACCGTATTCAGCTTGCCTACGGTATCGTTCTTGCCGCTCATCGTGTTCAAGTTCACATAAGGATTGGTGAGATCGACTTGAATGACATGGATATTCGCTTTAGCAGCTTTTCCGCTGCGCGTTGTCGTCCAGAGATAGTCCATTCTTTGCGCGCCAGCCGTAATATACGACTGCTGGAGAAGCTTGAGGGATGGCTCTGCCGTAGCAGCAGCCGCTGTACCTGCTTGGAACGGATTCAAGTCTAAAGATATAGCTGACGAGACTGGCTGAGCCAGCAATGTGCCACCGATTACGACAACCGCGATCTTTTTGCCTAGACTTCCCGTCTGCCGGACTTTGCTGTTATGTACCTTACTCATCGTTATAGCAACTCTCCTAATCTATTAATCTATCTATTATAGACTATTAGAAGGGGAGAAAAGTTCCGAGTATAAAAATTTCTTAATAAAAATGGGAGGATGGTCGTGCTGTAGTTTGGTAAAAAGGTAGGGCAAGGCTGCGAGAAAAGGTCATTCTTCCGATCGCTGTTGCAGACGAAATCTTTGAATTTAACGATGCTATCGTTAGATTTCGTCCTGAAAAGGCGAACATTTAAAAGCTTTCTGAAAGAAAGCTACTTCGTAAGCATATGCTTTTCTCCAGAATGACCTTTTCTCTCCGCCCCTCTACCTGCCCCATCCCCAGCACTTGGGGGCGGACCGAAAGAAGAAAATAGGTCATCGCGTGGGCTTACTACTGCCCACTGATGACCCTCAGGTTCTATTTCTTAAGGGCCCTAGGGCCTTAACTAATTCTAGTTACTTTTTTCCACACGTAAGGTCACTTGGGGACCTTAACTTCCCGTGCTACCTCACGGTTCCACCATTTCCAGCATCCTCTAGGTCAATAAGACCCTGACAGGGTCTTATCCACTCCAAACTAGCTACTTTCACTGCCAATAAGACCCTCGCAGGGTCTTATCACGTTACATCCCCGCCATTTCCTCGCTTCCGTCAGCCACCTCCCCGTTAATAAGACCCTGACAGGGTCTTATCCCCTCCAAACTAGCTACTTTCACTGCCAA
>NZ_JAASRQ010000006.1:63369-113991 GCF_011761545.1 Paenibacillus sp. BK720
TAAGACCCTCGCAGGGTCTTATCACGCTGCAACCCCACCATTTTCTGGCTTCCGTCAGCAATCCCGGTAAATAAGACCCTGACAGGGTCTTATCCCCTCCAAACTAGCTACTTTCACTGCCAATAAGACCCTCGCAGGGTCTTATCACGCTGCAACCCCACCATTTTCTGGCTTCCGTCAGCAATCCCGGTAAATAAGACCCTGACAGGGTCTTATCCACTCCAAACTAGCTACTTTCACTGCCAATAAGACCCTCGCAGGGTCTTATCACGTTACATCCCCACCATTTCCTCGCTTCCGTCAGCCATCTCCCCGTTAATAAGACCCTGACAGGGTCTTATCGACTTCAAACTAGCTACATTTACTACCAATAAGATCCTTGCAGGGTCTTATCACGCTGCAACCCCACCATTTTCTCGCTTCCGTCAGCCATCCCGATTAATAAGACCCTCGCAGGGTCTTATCACACCATAATCCCCACCGGCCCAGAAAACAGAAATAGCCCCGCCGCTGCGAGAATATCGCTGCGACGGGGCTCAAAATTTAAATCATCCTAGCAAATCTACATACTCGAGCAATCGTTTGATCATAACGATCGCTTCGGCGCGAGTAGCGTTTTTGGTTGGGCCGAAGGTGGTTTCGGTCTGGCCGGTGATAACGCCCATATATACGGCTTTAGCCAGGTCGCTTTTCGCCCAGGACGCTACTTTCGTCCGGTCGCTGAATTTGGACAGGTAAGTCGTTTCCGACTGTGGCAGAGTGATTGTCACCGCAGCAGCCTTTGTGGCACGGGACATCATAACCGCCATCTCCTGGCGAGTTATCGGGCTGTTCGGCTTAAACGTACCGTCCGTGTTGCCCGTTACGATGCCTGCTTTGGACGCAGCGCCGATATAAGCCGCTGTAACGGTTCCCCCTGTTACATCCCTGTACTTCGAAGCATCGCTCCGGCTTCCGGACAATCCGAGACCGCGAACAATATACGCCGCGAATTCCGCGCGGGTAATGGAGCTTTGCGGATCAAACTTCGTTGTGGATCCCGAACGACCTTCGATAATGAATTTGTTCGACATCATCTTGATCGTTGAACCCGCCCAATGCGAGCCGATATCGGTAAACCTCGATGAACCGCTGACCAGAGCATAAGAGCTGTTGCCCTTCCGCTTGAACGTTACCATATTCGTGCCGTTCTCCGTAGAGAATGTGGTTGGCACGTACGATAGCTTGCCGGTTTGCGGGTCCAGCCACACAACCGCGCTGTTGCTCGAATTTGCAGCTACTAACGACTCAAAGCTCCGTTTGACATAGCCGCCAAATTCCGAAAGATTCTTTTCGGTCGTCCCGTTCACTACCGAGGTCTCGAACGTAATTGGCGTCGACAAGAGGGATGCCCCCGCTTTACTGATAGCCGAAGTTAAACCACTGGTATTCGAGTTAGAGCCCTTTTCAATTTTAATCAAAAGGTTGCCAGTTGTTGAGCTCGATCCCATCAGGGACGCCATACTCTTGAAAGCCAGCGCGCTAAGCGGAATCTCATAGGAGCTTGTTCCGTACTGTACGACAAAAGACGATCCGTTACTTGAACGGTAAGCCGTCTCCAATACCGTTAACGGAACGGCTACAACCGCCGCTCTCTCGGAACTTGGCACCTCAAAAACAACCCGCGCATTGCTGATTCCCGCGCTTCTGGCCGCCGAAAAAGCGGTAGACAGCTTATCGGCTTGGATTGTATAACGGGTAGTCGTATAGCCTGCAGGCGAAATATCCGATGTTTGCGTGGCCATCGAAGTCGTTAATCCGATGCCTCCACCGCTAGCTTCTTCATAACCGCCAGGCAGCGAATCAATTAGCGTTGTCTGATTGGCTACCGTCACATTTGTAAAGCTGTTGATCACCGTGCCGTCTGACGTGCGCAAGCTGTTAGTAGAAGTGGCGTAATAAGTAACGGTTACCGCATCGCCAACGCCAGGTGCTTGGGCAAGGGTCAGTACAACGCTATTGCCGCTAATGGTTACGTTAGTGGCCGGGTCCGCCGAATTATTAACCTTCACCGAGAAGTAGGCGGAGGATGGCGCATAGGAAGAATTGAGCGTTTTCCAGAAGGACAAGGTCAATTTGGTTCCTTTGACCACCGCCCCGTATAAACCGGTATCCGTAGACGAACCGTTTCCTATCGAAGCCGTCGCATTCGTAAATGCTGCCGCTTCATTGCCCGACAAGTCTGATAAGGCTGTGTATAACTTGGAATAGGACACTTTAACGGTCGAACCGGTTGTAATATCCGGGCTTACCGTAAGAAGGACCTGTGGACCGGAGACGGTTACCTGCGTTACGCTGCGCAGCGAGTTGTTCACAAGTACGCTGTACTGGCTGGTTGACGGTCTTCTGGTCGAATCCAGCGTTTTATTATAAGTAATGATGATGGAAGAACCGTAAGCGTCAATGGTTTGCACCGTTGGCAGCGAGGTATCCACCGTGCTGGATAATGAAATGTTGCTGAAATTGCTTACTTTATTGCCTGCAGCATCCTGCAGCGGGTAAGAACCGGCACTGTAGGATACTCGAACGCTCGAACTTGAATCAATTGAAGTATTCACAGCTAGGATAACTTTATTTGCCGTACTGTACACGGATGTTGGCGTGTAGTAATTACCCCCAACATAAACGCTGAATTGTGAATAAGCATAGCTGCTGACCGAAGCCAGATTTTTCGAGAAGATCAAGGTTACGATCCCGCCTGCAGCGGTCCCTCCCGTCAGCTGCGGCTGGGTTGTGTCCACGGCGGTCGTTACCGTCTGGGAAGCCAGGCTAAGCGCCTGGTTGCCCGAAAGATCCCGAATGCCCAGCGTTGCAACCGAAGGCTTGGAATACGACAGCTTCACTTGCTGCCCGTCTACGATGTTGCTGGACAATTTTAACGTAACCTTTGGTCCGGATACCGAAACGCCGATAACGGAGCGGTATGCGCCATCAACTGTGATATAGAAGCTACCGGCCGTAGGAATCGAGTTCTCCATCAAGTCTTCGTTATAAGTCATAACGATCGTTGATCCGTTGGCTTCCAGCTTCGAAATCGCCGGAGGCGTTGTATCCCCGCCAAGCGTCTTGAATGCCCATTGGTATTCGTTCTGAATGCCGTTAAACGTATTGCCGGCCAGATCGGTTACCGCATCCGGGTCAATAACGACGTAATAAGCCGTTCCTGCCTGAAGAGCCTGGTTTGGTGTAATAATAAGCTTCTTGTTGTTCAGCGGATCTACGGATACCGAGGTTCCTACCGACGGTGTCGCGCATTGACTGCTGGTGCTGCTCACGCATTGAATCCAGATCTGTCCGCTGCCCGATTGTACGGCTTCGCTAAACGTTGCGGACAAAGTCCCATTGGGATCAGCCGAGGTTGAACTGTTGGCTGGTGAAGTAGCGGCCAGAGTCGGCTTCACATTATCCTGCGTAACCGTAAACCTCCAACTGGATGAGCTCGTTAACCCGTCATAATACAACCCTACTCCATCCTTAAAAGCGCGGCTTCCGAAAGTTACATAGTAAGAGGTATTATTCACAAAAGCTTTTGCCGCTTCGCCGCCGTATGCGCTTGTTGCATCAATGGTAATCGTGTCCGTACCGCCGCCGGATACCCGGCCGGAAGTAACCGGAATGGAGCGGAACAAGGTGCCGCTCGTTACCGTACGGATCTCGATTGTACCGCTGTCCTGAAAGACAGGCTCCGTAAACGTTAATACAAGCTTGCCTGTTGTAGCGGTCAGAATACCGCCAGCTGTTGGCGTGAGGCTCTTAAGAGCCGGCTTGGTCGTATCATTGCCATACCCGGTTGTAAAATTCCACGCCGCAGCATTAGCAATTCCCGGGAATGGATAATTAGAGCCCGAGTCCGTCTCGATAAAAGCTCCCGCATCCACTAACACATAGTATGAGGTATTAGCGTTAAATCTAGGACTTGCCGGCAAAGTAACGGTTGCTGTCGTTCCCGTAATCGCCACTTGCGATGAGCTAGTCTTGATTCTGGCAAAAGTCGTGTTGTTCTTCACGTCTCTGATTTCAATAAACTTTTCGGTTCCGGCCGCAATATTGTGGTCGAACGTCATGGTCAGCTTATCCGTTAAGACGGATACGGAAGTCGCATAATTTGCCGGCGTAGCCGTGACGATAGTAAGAGGCGCCAGATCCGTACGGAAGCTCCAATTGACATACGAAGCGCCACCCGTCTCCATCACATTGCCTGCGCCATCTTGGAAAGCCGTTCTCGGAATCGTAACCGAATAGTCGGTATTGGAGTCCAGCGGAGTATTTGGCGTAATTGTAATCGTGCTTGTACCGCTGCCTTGCACCATGCTTGAGGTTACCGGAATATTTTTCGTATCGGTCAGGCTGCTTAATGTCACGCTGCCGCTTGCGGCATAGACAGGTTCACTAAACTGAAGGATCACTTTACTGTCCACAGCCACTTTCGTTGCGCCCGCATCCGGCGATTTCACAACAATCGTTGGGCCAGCGGTATCCACAACGGCTGCCGTTCTAAAGTTCCATGTCGTCGCACTGGAAATGCCGGCATAATAAGCACCGTTAGATATGTTGGCAAAAGCGCCGTAATCGATCAATACGTAATAATCCGTATTTACATTTAAGATTGCATCCGGATTAATGGTAGCTGTTCGGCCTGTCGCATCGAGTCTAATTTTGTAAGAAGACATCGGAATGCTCTCGACAATATCGCTTGTATTGTAGTTATAAATGGATATAACCGCCGAATCGGCGCCTTTCGTAACGGCCTCATCAAAAGTCAGCGTCAAATCGCTTGCAGGCGTGACCCCAATTGCATTATCCGCCGGACTCATGCCTGCAACGATAGGTCCGCTTGATGCAGCTTGTGCTACGCGAGTGTTCTCTGACCAACCCGTAAGAACGAGTTGGAGCACTAATAAGACAGCTATCATGAAACTTAATCGGCTTCGTACTAACATTTCCCGCAATCACTCCCCAGCTAAATACACTTGTACCCTATTTGTCGGCAAATCAACTTGAAAAATTTAGGCTAACTAGGTATTAGTCGATAACCGGAGCGAAAAGGTTGCACTTTCCAGAAAGATCAAAACAAAAAAGCCCCGAATCCGAAGATTCAAGGCTTTGTTATGAAAGCAATTATTTCGCAGCAAGTGCGTCTGCTTTAAGGTTTTCTGCTTTGTCCACGCGCTCCCAAGGGAGATCCACATCCGTACGGCCGAAGTGACCGTAAGCAGCGGTTTGAGCGTAGATTGGACGGCGAAGGTCAAGCATTTTGATAATGCCTGCTGGGCGAAGATCAAAGTTCTTTTTGATCACGTCAACCAGAAGCTCTTCTGATACTTTGCCAGTGCCGTAAGTGTCAACGTTGATCGATACTGGTTGCGCTACGCCAATGGCATAAGCCAATTGGATTTCGCATTTGTCAGCCAGACCTGCAGCAACGATGTTCTTAGCTACATAGCGAGCCGCATAAGCTGCGGAACGGTCAACCTTCGTTGGATCCTTACCGGAGAATGCGCCGCCGCCATGACGTGCATAACCGCCGTAAGTATCAACGATGATTTTGCGGCCAGTCAGACCAGCATCGCCTTGAGGACCACCGATTACGAAACGGCCTGTAGGGTTAATGAAGTATTTCGTTTGCTCATCCAGCCATTCAACAGGAACAACCGGCTTAATAACATGCTCAAGGATATCCTTTTGGATTTGCTCCAGCGAGATTTCTTCAGCGTGTTGAGTCGATACGACGATTGTGTCTACGCGAACCGGTTTACCGTCCACGTACTCGATTGTAACTTGCGTTTTACCGTCCGGACGCAGGTAGCCCAGCGTGTCGTTCTTACGAACTTCAGACAGGCGGCGAGCAATGCGATGCGACAATGCGATTGGCAAAGGCATCAGCTCAGGAGTTTCGTTCGTAGCAAAACCAAACATCAGGCCTTGGTCGCCGGCACCGATATCTTCGTTTTCCTTTTGAACGTCTTTACCGTCGCGGCTCTCAAGCGCAGCGTTAACGCCTTGAGCAATATCCGCGGATTGTTCATTCAGCGATGTCAACACCGCGCAAGTGCTGGAGTCAAAACCGTATTTTGCACGCGTATAACCAATTTCTTTAATTGTACGGCGAGCAATAGCGGAAATATCGACATAATCAGCACGGGAGCTGATTTCTCCAATAACAAGTACAAGACCAGTTGCAACCGAAACTTCGCAAGCTACGCGAGCGTAAGGGTCCGCTTCCAGAAACGCGTCCAGAACAGCATCCGAGATTTGGTCACAAATCTTATCCGGGTGGCCTTCTGTAACCGATTCCGATGTAAACAAGTGACGACCTTTTACAGACATCCGTATCAACCTCCTACAGCTAGTATGAAATAAGTGCAGACATCCTACACAAAAAATGAACCTTTTCCCGTAGGAAAAGGTTGTTAGACAACTCTCTAAAACAGTATAATACCGAAAATGTCGCTTGGTGTCAACGGATACCAATTTTTGATACAATATAAGATTCCGCTCAAGGTCGAAACGTCTTCGCCGGCCTTAACCGGCAGAACGCGTTTCAAACCGGAGAATTCTAAGCTGTATTTATTAGAAGAAACTTATAATGCTTAGAATTTAAGCGTAGCCGTTTAACACTTTTTCGGCTTGGGCAACCAGACGCTGCGTAATGCTGCCACCGATCGAACCAACATCGCGGCTTGTTACTTCCCGCCATTGAATGCGAGTACCGCCGCTTACTCCGCCAAGCTCGTCCGCAAACTCTGTGTCAGCACCAACGCTTACACCATGAGAAGCAAATAAGCCAAGCTCCGCTGCAAGCTCATACTTCATTTGATTCAGCGCTTCCTTACACTCCGGTACAACCACTCTGTTGGAAGAACGACGACCCATAATAAGAACACCTCCATTTAAATTAGGAACGTGGCTTTATTGTGTGTCCTTCCGGGCGGTTTGAAGCGTATAACTTATTTACTGTACGGGTAAAATGTTCTATAACATCCAAGCTTATTGAATAACATAGCTGCCGCGTACTAATACAGTTAACGAACCTTTATATGTAGGAGCAGTAGTAATACCACGTCCTGCGCGCGGGAACAAAATATGATGGTTAGCCGTGATGGTTTTGCCGTTCGTTAAATCTTTGCCATCCGTCAAATCCGCAATACCATTTGCGTCCGTACTATATACAACGGCTTTACCTGAACGCACGACAACCTCCGTACCTTCGTTCGCAATGAGGATTTTTCCGTTAGGGACAGATACAACGTCAAGCTTCGCGCTTGCACCGCCGGTTTCCGGCTGCGTTGTTCCGCCTCCGTTAGAACCACCAGCTTTGGCAATCTGTTCATCCACATAGCTCTTGGTTACAACCGGATCATCGGCAGAACCCGGCACAGCCGCATTTGATTCCGCCTCAAGGGTTGTCGGCCAGTTCACCCCAGCAATAATGCCTGCTCCTACAAGAACAACAGCGAGTACAATCCGTAGTGCATACTTCTTCAATTTCGACAAGCTCCTTTCTTAACGCAATTACGCAAAATTACGCAAACAAATCTAGTATCTTCTATTAAGATACTAGATTTGAATGGGATTAACCAGTTATTTCTGAACTATTAATGTTGGCCGTCAAGCCAGTTGATGAACTCTGAGAATCTGATATCTTTCGAAAACAGCTTTTTCTTGCTGCCATTAACCGTTTCATAAACATTCAGAGTGTAGGTTGGCCAGTATTTATTTTCAGCCATTTGCTTATTGAAAGCATTGTAGTTGTCGCCAATTTTCCAGGTTAAGCTATTCTCTGCTTTGCCCTCTAGATTAATGGTTTGCGACCATAACACATCACTCGCCGGCTCATACTCTAGTTCCATAGTTAGTTTGGATTGTGTAAACCCATCATAACTATAATCACGTTGTACCTTACTTCCAACCGTAAAGTACACTGTTTCACCATTTGCATATACATTGAAGTAATTGAAATCAATATTGTAAGGTCCTACTTTTAGTGCATGACTATTTGTCAGATCTGAATTCTCTGTAGGTAATCCGAATAATACACCGCGGATGTAACCAGTTGGAGTGCCGGTTGCACCTTTAATGAGACCATTGGAATCAATTGCTTCCCCAAGCAGCAACTGCAAACCTTCGCGACTCACATTACTTGGAAGTTGAGTGTAAACAATAATCTGTTCCTTGTTGCCCGGTGTTACAGAAGTAGCCGTCTTCTGAATAGTTGCTTCATAATAGTTACCGGCAGCAGATTTAAAGTATCCCGTCCATTGAGGCATCACTTTGCTGCGTGTCTGATTATTTGTTACATCCATGAATACTGCATAAGTATCGGTGAGATCACCTTTGTACGTTCGAACATCTGTAACTTTAGCGCTCATTTCAGATCCAATAGATTTTTGTGTGTAAACACTGCCTGCAGAAACTGAATAGATTGGTGTAATTGCAGATTTTGTTACTTCAGCAACTTGAACATCCTCAGTACCCGACTTTTCATTGAGCTGAAGTTCAAACTTTTTCCAGTTATAAGCATTCGGTAATTTACCGATAAATGTAATTGTTGTAGAAGCGCCAGGTGCTAATCCAATATCACCTGTATTCTTAACTGTCTGTCCGTTAATCGTAATGTTCTCATCAAGTACGATTGTACCTGTCAGTTCCGGTAGTGGCAGATAGACAGACTCTTTGTTTTTAACCGATAGTTTCGCAATGACATTGTCGTCATTCCCCCAAGGCATACGTTGAACGGATTGTAATTCTACCTCATATGTGCCTTTTTCATCCGTGAAAGTCTGCTTAGCAGTTCCAGGAGTTGTATCCAGTGAGAATGGAACCATAAACGAAGCTACAGGTAATTCGACTTGGCTGCTGTCTGTTCCTACCTTTTGTGTAATAACTAGCTTCCATCCCGAAGTGGATACTGTGTTAGGAATCGAACCTGTCAATCGAATGGAGTTAAGTACAGCTGGTTCTAATGTCAAATTGGAGTCTGAAGTATTTTTCAACTTCAGCTTGTACAGACCGCTAGATGTTTTTAAGTAGTAATTATATTCCGGAATCGCAACCCCGAATTGGCTAGTATTACGTGCGACAAAAGATAAGTTTACATTATAGTAGTCCGTTGTTTTCGAAACGGTATTTTGATCAACGCGCATGTTTACATTAGAACTGCTAATTTTAACAGTTTTGTATCCACCTAGCTTAATATCATTATTATAGCCGGCAGGGAATGTAAATGATCCAATGGTTTTCTCATAACCGGAGACCGAGAAATCGAACTTCACGAAATTCAGAATCAGCTGATCAAGTGTAACCATCGAGCCAACCGCACTATAAAAAGTGAGGGTCGTGCTAGCCTTCGGGCTGATCGTTTTCTTGTTTGCCTTGTCTAACAAAGTTAGCGTATATTTGGTTCCGCTTGTCGATTTCAAACGTGCCCAATAGTCTACAAGATTAATAGCTGAGCTATCACCATTATAAAATTCAAAGGTGAAGCTTGCAGTAGCCCCATTCGCACTTGGAACTATGCTGGCATCCGTCAACTGTACATACGAATTTTTCGTTACGTACATCTTCTTATTGACAGATGAACTTGATGCAGCGAAAGACACCGGTATCGCACTGAGAAGCATTACAAAGGCGACGAGGAGGGATACAAGCATAGTCGATCGTTTAAAGCTTTTCCGCATTGTCACATTCACTCCGTATAATTAGATTTACTTTAATAGACGAGAATGGAATCCCATAAGTTTCGGCACATCTCAAAAATGTTTACTCCGCCTATATCCGTAACTATATCGAATGTATATGAACTGCATGTGAACATGTCCTATAGAAACAAAAAGAAAGCTGAGAGCTTAAGCTCTCAGCTTTCTAGTTTAATAAAATTAGCTAGCAGGGTGTTGTTTAACGATCAGAACTACGCCTGCTTCGTTGTAAGTACCGTAATCAGTACCTGTGTCTTGAACAACGATTTGGTATTTACCTTCAGTAGTACCAAAGCCGTCTTTTGCATCAAGAACATCAGTGATACCAGCATCAGAGATAGTATCGCCATCTACCAAGTAGTATCTTGTGTTGGAAGTCTCTACAAACTTCACGTTAGTATTAATCGTGAATGTTTTTGCATCTGTATCAACAGCATCAAGTGTTGTTGCATATGCGTTTTGTTTCACGAACAACTCTTTACCAGCAGCTGGAAGGCCGTCATACACAGATTCTGTAGTAAGGTTATCTACGAGTTGTACGATATCATTAGTCTTCAGGGCTGCAGTTTCGAAGTATGTGTATACATCTTTAGAAACAGCATACGTCTTAGTTTCGCCGTCTTTTTTGATTTTCACGCCATAAGAAGCAGATGTAGCGCTTGTTTCTACTTTAGACAGACCTTGGTACAGACCTTGAACAGTTGGAAGTGTAGCTGTGCTGCCAACAGATGTAATGATTACATAGTTAGCTTTACCAGCAGTTGCTTTAACTGCAACTTGAGTGCCAGTTGTAACGTCTGCAGCTGTTGCAGCTGTTACAGTTGTATTAGTGCCATTCAAAGCAACTTTCAGGTAAGTAGTGTTACCGTCAAGAATATAGTTAGATCCTGCAGTCAACAGAGAAGACGATACAGAAGTAACTGCTACACCTTTGATTGGTGTGCTGTCAAGTCCAGCGCTCAGGTCGATCAAGGAGTCATTGGAATTAAACGCAAGTTTAACCAATGCACCATCCAAATAGTTGTAATCAACACCAGCTTTAGTAGCATCATCGAAATTCTCAAGGTGAGTAGTGTATACTGTGTGAACTTGTTTGTCGTTCAATGCGTAGTAAACTACTTTAATGTTGTCATTAACAACTACACCGTTAGAGATAACGCTGTACAGTTTGCCACCGTTGTCATCTACATCGTAGATAACAGCATATTGGCTGTTGTCAACTGCAGATGCAGTATAAGCGTATACCACTTGGTTGTCTTTGTTCAGTACGTAAGTGTACTCAGTTCCAACTTTAGTTACGTCAGCTGCAGTAGTCAAACCTTTGTAGAGGTAAGTTGTTCCTGCTACTTTGTAAGTAGTGTCAGATCCATCTTTACCTACAGCTTCCAGCTTACCTGTAACAACTTTACGAGTTGCTTCAACTTTAGTTGCTACACCAGTCTTAGTGGATTCAACCACATTGATAGCATCGTTTTCTTTCAGGTCAGCAATTTTAGCTACTTTGCCGTCAAGAATTACGGATGTTGTGGAGTCAACTTTGAAAGTTTTATTAGCTTGAGTCAGGATTTTGCTGTAGCTAGTGTAGTTAGTGATGGACTTAACAACTTGGTTAGCATCCCAGTTATCAACAACAACCGCTTGAACTTGAGTGCCATCAGCATTCAGGAACAATTGTACGGATGCACCATTTTTAATGTCGTAAGTAGCAGTTTGTACAGCATCAGTGTTGTCATAAACATTGAATGGCGCAGCTGTCGTACCTGCTGCAGTTGCGTAAGTAACACCATTCAATTTGAACGTGCTGTTAGCTTTAACACCAGAAACTGCAGCATTCGCAGTTACTGTTACAACGCGAGTTGCTTCTTGTGCATCAGTAAGAGCAAGAACTTTAGTTTTGTCTTTAGTGTAAAGCACTTTCACAGTATGGCCAAGGAGATCAGCCAGTTTTTTGCCGTCTGTGATGAAGAAGTTTTTATCCAGTGTTTTAGCACCAGTGTTAAGAGTAAGTTTGCCGTTGGCATCAAAAGCAGCAGCTGTAACTACAGCAGACTCGTTATAACCAACTTTTTCAATCAAAGTTGCGGAAGTAACATCGTATGCCAATTTGTCAGTGTTGTAATTTACAATGTGCTGACCAAGAGTGTTATCAGTAAGCTCAGCAACTGTGCCACGGTTAGCGTTAGCGCCTTTTGCAATGTCAACGCCATCGAAGATACCGAGTTCGTTAGCTTGCAGCAACACGTTGTAAGGCCACGAACCGGACAGATACTTGTCTTGGTACCCCAGAGCGCGAACCAAGATTGCAGTTGCTTCCTCAAATTTAACTGTGTCGTTCGGACGGAATTTACCGTTATAACCCTGAATGAAGCCTTTAGTTGCAGCAACGTTAATGTAACCAGTGTACCAAGCACCAGCTTTAACGTCTTTGAACGTTGGAGCTGTGTTAGCCATCAGTTGCGCTGCACTTTCGTTGCCAGTTGCAACAACGATGATTTTAGCCAGTTCTGCACGAGTGATCGAGTTATCTGGCTTGAAAGTGCCGTCTGCATAACCTTGCAGAATGCCCAGAGCGGACAGACGCTCTACAGCGGATTGTACTGGTTTGCCAACTACGTCAGATGGAGTAGCTGCAAATGCAGGAACTGCCAAAGCGGAAAGCATGGAGCCAGCGAGTGCCAGCGAAAGTAAACTTTTCTTCATAACCTTTTTTTCTCCTCCTCTAAATACCTTCGGTTGTTGAGAGTTTTGTTTAGAAAATGAATTGCTCGTTTTTCTCATAGCCGATTCACCCCCTTCCCCGAGTTAAGAGCATAAATTAATAAAATAATATAAATGATGTCTGCTTCCATGCTTCAACCCTATGTAAGAACATGTCGCAGAAACTCGTAAACCTACGAAAAAACAATATAAATATAATACTAGAGAAGACCTACCACTTTAACATTATACAATGGGCTACTCACAGCGTAAAGAGGAAGTTGAGAAATCATTCCACTTACAGGAATAATAGTAGTCCCAAGGTACTACATGCCTCGTTTTTGCAATGTCATGTAATTAAACGCACAGTAGCTCAAAAAGTTGCGCTCAGTTCAAAAAAAGTTCTGAGTTTTTTTTCGATTCGGTTGTTTATGTATTGCTACCCTTCCCTAGGTATGTACTTAGTATAGCTTGGCCTATCAATCTCGTCATTGCAAAACATTTTCCATGGATAAACTTACTTTAGAAATTAATAGCAATAAAATAAATAGAGCAGATCGGCCGAGAGCCGAGCTGCTCTACCCCATTAATTCGCGTAAATTGCAGGCAATGTTTTGTTGCTCGCCATAACTTTGGCGATTAAGATGGATGCGTCGCTGCGCAGCAGTCTTGCTCTAGGTTCAAACACATAGCCGGCTTTCTTATCGTTAGGATTAATCATAGAGCCTTGGATAAAGCCCTTTTTCTGAATCGCAAGAATCGATGGTACCGCATAGTAATCGGCGTTCGCGGAATCCTTAAACGCTTTATCCAGTGCGGCTTTGGCTTTTGCTGCGTTTGTCTCCAGCTTCAGATTAAGCGCTTTTGCTAGAATAACCGATGCGTCTTGGCGCGTCAACTTCGTATCCGGTTCAAAGGTTACGGGCTGAGTGCCTCGTATGATACCCGCTCTAGCAGCTGTCTCAATATAACGGTAATCATAGAGGGCGTCAATATTCAAGATCGGATCAACCGGCACATCGATAAAATGCTTTGGTCCTTCATAATTCAAAGGAATGCTCAGCGCTTTAACGATCATACGCGCGAATTCGCCTCGGGATACGTATTGGTCTGCACCAAAGATGCCTGTAGGATCTTCTGCGTTCATAACGCCTTTAGCGAAAATAGCCTCCATTGCATTACGTGCATATGAATGGTCGTTGATATCATTAAAGCCATACGTCAGTTTGCCTACTACATAGTAGCCAAACTTCTGGAACGGTACCTTAATGGTGTGTTTCTTCTCGTCTACTGTACCACCCATGTTCTCCCACACATTCTCGTATGGATCGTAACGGAATACCGTTACAACGGTTCCGGCGCCTTGCGAGATATTAGGATCATAGGACAACGTCAGTGTACCCGATAGGGATGGAACAACTTCTCTACCACTGCTGAAACGCTTGAAGAATTGTTGGGTTGGGTCCCCTTGAACCATTGCGTATGGATAAGGGTCCTGACCGCTTGTTACCGGATCATAGGCTTTGGTAGCATCGTCATCCGCCAGGCCTCCGTCGATCCAGAAGAGCGAGCTTACTTTAATGAAACGATCCGAGAAAAACTCGCTCAAGTAATACGAACCAACTGCATTTTCAGACCAATAGTCTGCAGGCTGACTTCTGAATTCATAACGGTTGATTACGCCATCCGTAGGATTCGCAATACCGAACAGAAGCTGGTTGCCGCTGTAGATCTGGCTTGAATTGTTGCTTGTCGAGTTGTAAGAAGGACGAACAAGCTTGGTGTTTTTCGGGAAAGTTAATGCCAGGCTGCCGTCAAATACTTTATGGGAGCTTGCCATCGTTTCCGTATACTGTGCGCCGGGAATATTCGCCGGTTCATAATTAACGGTTAAGGAATCCGTGATTTTATCCTTGCCGCGGGTAATAACAATCGGAATAGCTGTCTCTTTATTGGCTTTTAAGCCTGTTACACGAACCTTGTATGCTTCGATCGGCACCGGAGTAACCGGATCTTGGCTGTAATCAAGATAAGTAACCTTCTTGGCCGCAAGCTTGTTAATCGTCATCGAATCCGCTCCCGGGGAAGCAATAATGACGTCAACAAAGTTCGAGTTCAGATTACGCTCTTCCGTAACTGGTGCAAGCACGGTATACGGAATAGCCACTGGGTCAACCTCAAGTCGGTAAGTCGCGCGCGGACCTGCTTCGCCGCTGTTAAATACGGTGAACGTATAGACCTGCGCACTGCCGTCTTCAGGAATTTCTTGATCTTCCATGATGAAATAGAAATACTGATTGGTCACATCGTAATACACTTTAATGCCGGCTACAGTTGCATTCGGGTTAATAGCCGTTCCCACCGGTTTGCCATTAGAGGTTGGAGTAAATTCCTTGGTTAAATCCCATACAACATCCTTAGCAAAGTTTGGAGAGCTTACTTTTAGAATGTAGTTAGTCAGCACGCTGTCATTAGTAAGCGGATTTCCATCGGGATCCTTTAGTTCTGCCATTTTATTCGCGATTTCTAAGGTATCATCGCCAAGATCAACAAAATCGAACGTACCGTATACGTTCATGCGGGCTTCTTTTGTCGAGAAGATATTCGATACATTCGTAAAGTTAGGATCGTTAGCAAGAGGCTCTTGCAAATTCACGCTGTACGGATATACGCCGTCCGTATTTGCTGCCGGAATAGATGGCAGATTGGTTGGAACGATATTGATTTTTACTGTGTTTTCATAGTTGTTCTTGGATGTCTTGTAAACGATTTTAAAGGTGTTTTCACCTGTTTTGTTCAAAACGCCAAAGGCTGTTGCTTTTATTGTGTCTACGCCGTTTGCGTCTTTTTTTACAGCAAGTTTGAACTTAGTCTTTGTTGCAGAACCATTTTGCTCGAGCGGAACTTCTACGTTATTAATATAGAAGAAAACGGTTTGCGGTTTAGAATCGCCAGCATAAACGATCTCGTCCTCATTGGCTATATTCATGAATTGACCAGCAAAATTACTAAGCTGATCGAAGATGTAGTCAATGCCTTCGTTAACCTTCATGGTAGTGTCGTAATTAATTTGCATGCCGTTGTACAAGCTGTCGTATTTCACGAACGGACCGTACAGCAGCTTGATCGTTGCCGATTTAAGCGCAGTGTTGCCGGCTACTTTGAAATTCAACAGCTGGGTACCTGCAGTCGGCAGCTTCGATACTTCCATAAACAAACGCAGGAATGGCACGGAAACGCCGTTGACATTACGATAAACGATTTGGTTCACCGTATCTTGGCTGAAGGTGATACCGGCAGAAGCTTGCAATGGCTGACCCGCACTGTCTACCAACGTTACGATATTATTATAATTGCTGCCAAGCGAAGTGTAGTTGCCAACCAATACTTCAACGCCCATCGGAAGGGAATAAATATTCGCATTTTCAATGTCGGTGCCTTCCAGTACCTGAAGCTTGGTAAGATCGCCTTTCATGCCTGCGGTATAGCCGGTTAAGTAATTGACGTCATAGATGTATGGAAGATTGCTGTTATGAAGCGTCAATGTATAGGTTGGGGACTGTTGGGATTCATCGTCCACCACGTTATAGCCCTGCATTTTGAACCGGTAAGGCGTTTCGTACGATAAACCGGTAGAGGATGTATTGCCAATAGCAAAACTGAACGAGACTGTAATATATTTCGTCGTCTGCGTAATGGAATTCTGATCCGGGCTTACAGCTTTAATGTCTGTCGCTATAGGCTGATAGTTCTGGCCGCCCGACCACTGCGGCAAAAACAGAAAGCGGCTTGCGAGATTGGCAAAGTCCGATACATCCGGAGTATAAGCGTTATTCGCATATTTTACAGGAATAATCGCTTTACCCGAAAGGGTAAGATTCTTATTGGCACCAACAGACAGATCCGATGTTTTATCCAGATCAATAGAGGTTGTGCCATCCGATACCGACATATCGTAGAAGGTCGAAGAACCGTTATAGAACGCAATCTCCCTTGTTGTTTCTACAACCTGGCTGTTATTGTACACGCGGATCGTTACTATATTTTTGCCTGTCTTGATGTTTAACGGAGAGGCAACAAACTTGTAATCTCCCGCATCGGATACGTTATATTCGTAGCTCTTGCCGTTTACGGAAACCGAAACTTTGGTTGCGTTTGGCGCTTTACCGCTGATGGAGATATCTTCGCTTGTCTTGCCGTCGGACAAAGCCGATTGCAGAACCGTAGTCTGATCCTCCAAAATCGGATAGCTTGTACCGCGAATCGTTGCCGTCAAGTCGTAAAGCATTGGGCTGTTGCGATATTCAATATAAATCGATTCGCTGACGGTGGAAGTGCCGTAGATGCCTTTAAACGTCAGCTTATTAAGGCCCGGATACAATTCCACGTTATTAACGGAGATATTGTTTCCGCTTAAAGCAATATTGGCCGTCTGATTCTCGATCGAATTGACGACGGTCTCTTTGCCGCCGCTAACCGACACGTTGTAAACGCTGTAGCTGATCGAGTTACCCACGACATTGTTGATGGTACCTTTCAGGGTTACGCGCTGGTCCGTAGTGATCCTTGCACTGCCTGACGTGTACTGCTCATTCGGAAACAGGAAATACGTTCCCGCGGCGGATGCTTTGTGCGGTGTACTAAACGGCGGCAGCAGCGTAATTAGAAGCGCCAGTGACAGCACAAGGGATAATAGCTTTTTCAAAACGATGATCCTCCTTTATGTAATGGCTGTTAGCGTTAATGAATAATTGAACGATCGACGGTTCCAACTGGTTGACATTGCAATTAGAGGCCGATTGTAAGTAAGCTGTATGTTCCGATTTATTTCCTCCCTCACTGTCTTCGGTTGAAGAATAGTTCTGTACTGTTGTTATCGGTCCCCTGGCCCTAAAATGTTAGTTCATTTGGCAGATTGGAATTATAAAGAAATTTTAATGATTATCAATCACTAGGCTAAATTCTTCGTAAATAGATAAGACCCTGCGAGGGCTTTATTGAGCGGAAGCTGAGGAGAATTGATGTGCTTAAGACCCGAGCAGGGCCTAATCCACTAAAACGCAAAAATAAAAGGTTGTCCCAGCAGCAAACTTTCGTTTGCCGCTTGGAACAACCTTTTTGCACACATGTAATAAAATAACGATTATTTCGAGCTTCTCGCATCTACCTTCGGACGGAACATGCGGTTTAAGAAGTTGATAAGCGGACGGCGCGTTTTGTCCACGATCCCGATAAGCTCCGCGCCAATCTGAAGGCTGAAGATGACCAGACAGATCACGATAAACGTAATCCAATTCGCGGAGGATGATTGCACAACGGTCGATTGCAGAACCGCAAATCCGCCGAACACCGCAGCCACGCTCCAGATGATAAGCACAGTCTTGCGATGGCTGAAACCAAGCTCTTGCAGACAATGATGCAGATGTCCTTTGTCCGGCGCAAAGATCGGACGCTTGTTCACAAGGCGACGAATGATCGCGAAGAACGTATCGGACAGCGGTACACCGATGATAAGCAGCGGAGTTACGAACGATACGATCGTAATCTGCTTGAAGCTCGTCATCGACAGCATCGCCAGGCAGAAGCCCAGGAACAAGGAGCCGGAGTCGCCCATAAAGATTTTGGCCGGATGGAAGTTGAAGTACAGGAATCCAACGATACCGCCCAAGAGCAGAACGCTGAGCAGGATAATCGGCACGTTGCCCATGATGATCGCCATCACGAGGATGGTACCGATCGCAATGGCGGAGACTCCTCCTGCCAGCCCGTCCAGACCGTCGATCAGGTTGATTGCGTTCGTAACGCCCACAATCCAGAAAATCGTAATCGGAATGGATACCCATGCTTCGATTGGCTGCATCGTTGCGCCAAAGGGTACGTTCAGCAGGTCGATCTTGACGCCAAAGCCGAACACGACTACGCAAGCCGCAGCGATTTGGGCAACCAGCTTCACCTTGGCCGACAGCTCGAAACGGTCGTCAAACGCGCCGATGAGGATAATCATCGTACCGCCAACCAGAACGGCGCGGATCAGATTCTCTCCCTCGTGGTTCAGCAATCCGTCCGGAATAAACGGCATCAGAATGAGAAATCCGACTGCGAATGCAAGATAGATCCCGAGACCGCCCATACGGGGCATAATCCGCGTATGTACCTTGCGGTGATTCGGTTTATCGATCGCTCCAACCTTGAAAGCGAATTTTTTAACTAGCGGTGTCATAACTAGAGCTATTATTAGAGATATGATAAATCCTAGTGTGTACAGTAAGCCTGCTGGCATATTGTGCAGCTCCCCTTTTTCTTTCTACCGAAGTGAATTATACTCCGACAGAAGAAGAAACTCCAAATCCCGTTTTCACGTATTTTCAACGGTTTTGGGAGGTTATTACGTAGTAGGGCGTGGTTTCTTGACGTTTTCTTTATCGCGAACCACTTTCACGACGAATTTCGGCAATACCATCATTCTTGGCAGCCTTTTCGGCTCCTGTAATAACCGGTAAAACCACTCCAAACGCAGCTTCTGGAACAGCAATGGCGCTCTTTTCAGCTTGCCTGCAATAATATCGAAGCTTCCTCCAACTCCCATAATAAGCGGGACTCCAAGCTGCTTCTTATATTTGGCAATCCAAGGCTCCTGCGTTTCCGCGCCCCGTGCCACAAACAGTAAATCCGGTGCTGCCTGCCGAACCGCTTCGATTACTTCCGCGTCCTGATCAGGGCCAAAGTAGCCGTTGCGGCAGCCTACGATGCGAACCTGCGGATATTGCAGCTGCAGCTTCTCGGCCGCCGCTTCAATAATTTCCTGCGATGTGCCAAGCAAATAAGCTGTCCATTTCCGTTTTTCGCCTTCTTGCATAAGACGATGCAACAGGTCAAAGCCCGTTACGCGCTCTGTCACCGGGGTACCCACATAATTGGCCGCCCATACGACTCCCGCACCGTCCGGTACGATAAGCTCGGCTTTTCTCATCATCTTGTAGTAATCCTGGCTTTCAACAGCCGACATTACCATAATCGGATTAGCCGTAATGACATGCGTCTGGCGCTTCTGCTCAATTGCTTCTGTTAGATAACTGACCGTCTCGTCCATGCTCATCTTGGAGAATGGAATTCCGTAAATCGGCACCGTTGGGACTTGTTTCGACAAGTGAAAATCACCTCGATATGGTATGACGCAATAACTGCGCGATTTGTTGCGCCGGTTGCTGCGATTGTTGTCTTAATCGTTCGATCGCTTCGCGATGCTGCTCTTTCCAGCCGTTTGCGTCGTCCAGCAGCCGCTGGGCGCTGTCCGCGAAGGCAGCCGGATCAAGCTGTTCGGTCGTGCCGACCGCCGTTAGACCAAGACGGTGAAGGAACTGATCGATCTTCGGATCGTACGATAAGCCAAGCATCGGAACCATCTGGTTCGCCGCGTAGATGAGCGCGTGCAGGCGCATGCCGAAAAGCGCGTCGCAGCGGCTCACCTCCAGCAGCATTTGCTGGGGGTCGTCGCCAGGGGCGGCCAGCTCCGCCGAGCTTCCTTCGGCGAGCCTGCCGCTGAGCCGTTCCATAACCAGCTTCGATGCTTCCGCATCGTCCGGCGTATGGAACGGAAGGAACCGCAGCCGCACCGGGCGGCGGCTGGCAAGCTCGGCCAGCGCGTCTGCCGCGCGGCCAAGATCGGCGCCGTCCTTGCGCCAATGCCGCAAGGACACGCCCAGCACGGGCACAGCCGCCGCATCATCGGCGGCTTGCGCCCGCCCCGCTGCCGCGCCAGCCGGCAGCGGCAGCCCCATCACCGGATCGGGTACAACCTCGATCCGGCCAGGCGCAACGCCAATCCGCTTCAATAGCTCGGCGGATTCGGCGTCCCGCACCGACACATAAGCGCTTTTCCGCATGCTCGAGCGGATAAGCGGATCCATCCAGCGACGGTTTACCGGCCCGATCCCTTGCGAATAAATAAACGTCGGCTTGCCAAGCCATTGGGCAAGCTTGATGATTCCGGTGTAATACGGAATCGTCTTGGCGCTTGTGGCATCCTGCAGCAGGCTTCCGCCGCCGCTGATCAGCCCGTCGCTTGCACGGAGCGCGTTCAGCACGTCCTTCGGATGCATCCTCCGGACGGCTTCCACGCCGTACATGCGGCTTGTCCAAGCCGGGTCGGCCGACAGCACGACCGGCTGAATGCGAATACCGTTAGCCTCGCCCTGCTCGGCTAACGCCAGCAGGATGGAGCGGAGGACCGCCTCATCGCCGCTGTTGCGAAAACCGTAATAGCCGGAGATCACTACTCGGAAAGTTTTTTTATCAGTCCCGGTGACCATTTACGCCATACCCCTTCCACCACTTGCCACACGCCGATCAAGATCAGCCCGATAATCGCCCCAAGACCAAGACCGAGGAAGACGCGGATAATCGAAATGTACAGCGGCGTATGAATGTGAGCGAACGTATCGACCATCGATAGCTGCCCGATCGAGCCTACAATAATGAACACCCACGCTGCGCGGTAACGAAGCGCCAAGAACAGGCCTGCCAGGAGCAGCGGATGCGCCAAGAGGAATTCCTTGCTCCGCGGACGAACGCCGAACGTCTGCTCCAGCCAGTTGCGGAACGTCAGCTCCAGCGACGAAGCCGAGCCCTCGTTGCCCGTACGCGACAGGTAATACATGCCTACTACGGCAATTACCACGAGAGCAACGACCATAAACACCGTAATCGGCATATTGGCAAACTTGCGGATGCGGCGTACCGGAGAGTTGCCGGTATAGAGCAGCACGTAGATCGCCGTTAAGCCGATAGGCGCCAAATGAAGCAGGCTGACGCCGCGGAACTGCTGCAGCACCATGCTATACGTAATATTGTTCAAAAGACCGAATACAAACGGTACCGCCATCAGCGAGATCAGCGCGGTTACGATAAACCAGGTGACCGCGAGGCCAAGGCGGCGGCGGGCTGTCAGCCCCTCGAACACCCATTTGCCTTCGCCGGAAGCGCCGGCTCGTCCATTCCAGGCAGCTCCGCCCACCGTGCGGAGACTGCCCTCGGTACGGGCATAGACGCGATTCATGACCCACACTAGCGCAAGGGTCGGGGCACTGATGCCCGCTCCAAGCGCCAGCGCCTGCTCGGCAAGCGGACTGTTAATCTGGAACAGGCCAGCCGCGCCCACGAGACCGATCAAATAAAGCGGAATCAGCGTGCCCGGGATAAATACGTTAATCAACAGCGCGATTAGAGCGACCGCGCCAGCGGCTACGACCATCTTAAGCGGCTTGATATAAGACGGATGCTTCACGTCAAACGGCTGCGCCAGATTCGGCGAGAAGCCGGCATCGGTCAAACGCTGCACCAGGCCGTCTTTGCCTTTCATCGTGATGTAGAGATTATCAAGACCGCTTACGACGGCCGATTTCTCCAGGCTTGTCTGCACGCCGGCATTCAGGAAGAACATCCGAATGTTGCGGTCCTTCGCGGCAAGCAGGAAGCGGTCGGTAAGCACCTCCGGCGATTTGCCGATAGCGTCTTCAGCCGACAGGGAATACAAGCGCACGATATTATAATTTGTAATATATGCTAATTTATTTATGCCGGATTGAGGTTTTTTCAAGTTCTCGATCGTTGCGATTCCCATGCCGTATTTGTTAAGCAATTCAGCGAACGAATTGAGGCTGTGGAGCACAGGTTGATCCTTATAGCCCTTCACCGTAGCACCGTCAAATAATACGCGCGTTACGCCGACTTCCTTCAGACGGGCCAGCTGCGCATCCGTTGCGGCCTCATCGTAAGGCAGCACGCGGTCCGAGAAACGGGCCAGAATGTGAAAGCCCTTGTCATGCAGGGTTTGAAGCGTCATCGGGTCAAAATCCATCGGCTGCAGCTGCACGGATTGCAGCGGCAGTTCAACAACAAGGCCGTTGCGGCCGTCAAAGGACCAAGGGCGGTATGTGGCACCGGCATGATCCATCGCCTGACGGATGATCGGTCCAATCTTTTCTTCTTCTTCCGGGCCGCTGAACAGAATGTAAGTAAAGTTCTGCCCTACCGGCTCCAGCTTGCTTTGAAGCAGAGCGATATCCTTCGAGCTGTAATACTTCAGGCGTCCGGCCTGGGAAAGCTCCTTCAGGGAGCTTTCGTACAGGGACATTGTCGTAATGCCGGCGCCTTTCATTTTCTCAAGCTGCTCGTCGATAAACTGCTGCGGCCGCGTCTGGTATTCCGAGATTTCAACCAGATCGCGATAATCGAATACGTATTCCACGGACTTCGAGGATGCTTCCATATTCATTCGATTCATACCGATCGGCATTGCGGCGATCACGCCAATAATTGCAATAACCCACAGCCAGAGTATCGCTTTGCGGTTCCATTGCTGCCAACGTTGAAGCACAATAATCCTCCGTTCAATCACTTGCGAATGTAATCCCTATCTGATCAGTCATAACCCGGCGCGCGGATTACGCTTTGCTGTCTACGCGCTCCATGACGGCGCCGCGGAGCTTGCCAAGCAGCTCGGCCGCATGCTCCGTGGACTCTCCGCGAACGGCGAAGTACACTTTAATCTTAGGCTCCGTGCCGGATGGACGCAGGCAGAACCACGATCCGTCGGCGAGCATGTATTTCAGTACGTTCTCCGGACGAAGACCGTCAAGTCCGCCGAGGTAATCAAGCACCTTCTCCACCTTCACCCCGTTGATATCGGCAGGCGGATTGTTGCGCCAGTCATTCATAATGCCGGCAATTTGCTGCACGCCGTCAAGACCCTTCAGCGTACGCGACTCCAGGCCCTCGAGGTAGAAGCCATGCTTGGCGTACAGCTCGAGTAGAACGTCGTACAACGTTTTTCCTTGACTGCTATAGTATGCCGCCGCTTCGCAAATCAATAACGAAGCAACAACCGCATCCTTGTCGCGGGCATAGTCGCCAGTCAAATAACCGTAGCTTTCTTCATAGCCGAACAGGAAAGCATGCTCGCCCGTTTGCTCGTAAGAAGTCATTTTCTCGCCAATATATTTGAAGCCAGTCAACGTATTCTCTACGGCAGCGCCGTAGGAACGAGCGATATCGGCCCCCATCTCGCTGGTAACGATCGTCTTGATTACGACGCCGTTAGCCGGCAGCTGGCCGCGCTCCTTCAATTGACTGAGCACATATTCGATCATCAGGGCGCCCGACTGATTGCCTGTCAGGACGACATATTCGCCATTATTGTTTTTGACAACCGCACCCATGCGGTCGGCATCGGGATCCGTACCCATAATAATGTCCGCGTCAATCTCTTGGGCAAGCTTGATTGCAAGCGTAAACGCTTCGCGTTCTTCCGGATTCGGCGATTTGACCGTGCTGAAATAACCGTCAGGCTGCTCCTGCTCGGTTACGATATGAACATTGCTGAAGCCCGCTTTGCGCAGCACCTCGCGGACAGGCAGGTTGCCCGAACCATGAAGCGGCGTAAAGACGACTTTGAATTTCTCGCCAAGGCCGCTTTGCAGCAGCTCTTTGTTCAAGCTTTGCGCAACAACGGTATCCGTGTATTGCTCGTCTGCTTGCGAGTCAAGCCATACGAGAAGGCCTTGCGCTTCCGCGTCCTCGCGGCTCATTCTTTTCACTTGATCAAAACCGGTCACCCGGCCGATCGAAGCGATAACTTGCTCGGCGTCTTCGGGGATCAGCTGGCAGCCGTCCGCGCCGTATGCTTTATAGCCGTTATATTCCGGCGGGTTGTGGCTCGCCGTGATGACGATACCCGTGGAGCAACCTAACGCGCGTACCGCATAGGAGAGCTGAGGCGTTGGACGAAGCGACGGGAACAGATAGGTTTTTACGCCGTTAGCGGCAAGGACGAGAGCGGAATCAAGCGCAAACTCGGGCGAGTTGTTGCGCGAATCGTGAGCGATTACCGCGGAAGGTTGTCCTTCCGTAAGGGAGAGCAGCCAGTTCGCGAGGCCTTGCGTAGCTTTGCCTACGGTATAAGCGTTCAGACGGTTGGTGCCCGCGCCCATGACGCCGCGGAGGCCGCCTGTCCCAAATTCCAGATCGCGGTAGAAGCGGTCCGTAATCTCCTTTTCTTGTCCTTCGATACCGCGAAGCTCTTCCTTCGTAGCCTCATCGATTATCGCGTCGTTCAACCAAGCCTGATAGCGTTCCATTGCTTTTTCATTTTGATTCATTAAACAGCTTCACTCCTTTTTAATTAGAAAGTTCTTTATGAGAAAACCTCTATCGAGGCCCTTTCAAGATGAGCGACCGCGTTTAGAGGTAGGTTTTATCACCAGAAAAAATTCGGTTTCCGCTATGTTTTAGCGCTCCGACAAGGCAAACATAAGCTCGCCTTCCGCAACCACTTGGCCGTCCACTTTCGCTGTCGCTTTCCCTTTGCCGATCGGCCCTTTAAGGCGAGTGATTTCCACTTCCAGCTCAAGCGTGTCGCCCGGCTTCACCTGACCGCGGAAACGGAAACCGTCAATGCCGGCGAAGAAGCCAAGCTTGCCGCGGTTTGCTTCAACCATCAACATGGCAACGGAGCCTACTTGCGCAAGAGCCTCAACAATCAGTACGCCCGGCATAACCGGATATCCGGGGAAATGTCCCACGAAATGAGGTTCGTTCATCGTTACGTTCTTGATGCCTACGGCGCGGACGCCCGGCTCTACCTCCGTAATGCGGTCCACGAGCAGAAACGGTGGACGGTGAGGAATGATTTCTTGAATTTGGTTAATGTCGAGCATGAATATTCGCTCCTTTCACGGTTTAACAGGTATAAAATACGTTTACATTACGAAAACTAGTAGTACCCTTCATCAAACTGCAGGTTGTGAAGGTTAAGATAAGGGGGCTTGGCTGGCGGATATCGATAATCCACGGGCCAAGCCTCTTTGTGTGCCTGCTGCCTGCTCCCTATTGCTCCGGCCCGATGGTCTTGTTCGGACCCGAGCCCGGCTTGTTCAGCGCCTGGAACAAAATGATGTACACGATCGCCGTAAGGAACGAGAAGGCAATAACTGCCCACAAGTACATTGCTGCAAACGGTGCTTCTAGAAATACAAACATGATGCCGATATAAAACAACACCGTTGTCAGTTTGCCCATCCAATTCGCCGGCACGGTCTTTTTCCCTTTAAAGTGAAATACCATGCCTCCGGCTATCATTCCCAAATCGCGCAAAAAGATCGCTGCTGCCGCTGCCCACGAAATGTGGTCGGCAAGGAGTAGCGATAAGATGACGGAAACGAACATCAGCTTGTCTGCGAGCGGATCGAGCATTTGGCCGACTGTCGTTACCTGCCCTGTGCGCCGGGCAATATACCCGTCGAGTATATCCGTGAGGCCTGCTGCCACGACAACCAGAAAGGCGTAAATCATGTGTCCCTGCGCGAATATCGCGACATACACAGGGATCATTGCAAAACGCAGCGACGTTAAAAAATTCGGCAGATTCAAACGCGCACGCCCCTCTACCTTTATCCGTTTCTTCCATGCAAGGTTCCCAATCATTATACAACTACCATATGAAAATGAAAACAGCACCAACCGTCCGCGGGAAACCAAAAAAAGCTGCTCCCAGTCACCATAACACAATGACTTCCGGAAACAGCCCTTCATTAATAAATATTCATGTTCTACGTATCGGAGAAAACCAGATCGTACATATGCTGCCAGGTCTCCCAATGGAATACATCGCTGCCCGGCTGCTTGCCTACAACCGCATACCCGACATACAGACCGGTGATGAGCATAATGACCATGATGACCGGCACAATGCTTTTGCGCAAAATCCAAAATGTGATCCGCGCACCTGTGGAACGCTGCTTTTTCTCGGATTGGTCGCCGCCCACCGCTTTGCTTTTCTCCTCAACTGGCGGCTTCTCCTGATTTTTCGGCGCGCTCCGCGTCAGAACCGCCCGTTCATCCGTCATACTCTCACCCTATCTATTTGCGCAGGCTGTTGGCTAACCCCATCATGGTGTCGCTGGACGTTAAAGCTCTTGCGGCCATCTGGTAAGCACGCTGCACATTAATAAGCTCCGTCATCTCGTCACCCAGATTAACATTCGATTGCTCTAGGGCGCCTTGACGAAGCGCTATGCCATTCTCGCCGTTTGGCGTTACGTTCTGCAGTACGTCTGCCACGTTGATGCCGTCGGCTATTTCGTACAAATTGTCCGCAACCAGCGTTAAGGCCGCGGGACGGGTTGCTTGAACAAGCTTGATGGAGCCAAGCTCAATCGTGCTTCCGTCAGTAGCCACGCCTTCCGCGGTACCGTCCGGATTAACCCGAAGATGATAACCGCTTGGCACGACAAGGGGTCCCTCGCCCGCCGGCGTATTCGCAACAACCGGATATCCCTCCGGCGTTGCCAAAATCGTATCACCGTTTGCCGCAACCGTCAACTGCAGCGAGCCGTTACGGGTATAAGCGCGGTCCCCGCTTGCGTTAACCGCAACCTCGAACAAAGCGTCGCCTTCAATCGCAAGGTCGGTATCCTTTTCCGTCGTTTTGATCGTTCCCTGCTGCAAGTTCGGCTGTATCATCGCAAGCCTGGAGCCCCAGCCTTGATTGAAGTTGAGGGAAGTCAGTCTTCCGGGCTGATTGAACGCGTCCGGCTGCATCCTCGTATTATTCAGCAAATCCTCGAAAGTAGCTTCCTTACGTTTATAGCCTACCGTATTCACATTCGCAATATTATCCGCCAACATGTCCAATTTTTGCTGCAGGGCATTCATCGATACGCTGGCATTAATCATCGAGCTGTTCAATTCGTTATGCCTCCTAAAAAGAATTGCCACACAGAATGCTTAACATTGAAAACTGCTTGTGGTAATTCTCACTTCGTATGCCTGAGTTATACCCGGCCTACCTGATTCACCGCTTTATCCAAGCTTTCGTCATAGAACTGGATAACCTTCTGGTTCGCCTCGTAAGCGCGCAGCGCGGCCATCAAGTCTACCGAGGATTGCGCGGCATCAACGTTGGAGCGCTCGACGTAACCCTGCCGCACCTCAACGCGTTCACCCGCGGCAACGGGGCGGGCATCCTGGGCATCGCCGGCCAGACGGAATTTGCCGTCTCCTTCGCGAGCCAGCTCGTTGGGATTGTCGATCCGGGTCAGCAATAGCCGTCTTCCCGAATCCGCTCCCGTCTTCGCGTCAACGAAACGCTGGTCCCCCGTCAAGGTAAGGCCGTCAAGACTGACGCCGGGAGGGAACTGAATCGGGTTGCCGTCCGTCCCGAGCACATTCGATCCGTCACCGGCTACCAGGAAGCCGTCCGAGGTCAAGGTAAAGGAGCCTCCGCGCGTATAGCGGATCTCGCCGTTCTTGTCCTGCAGCGTAAAAAACGCTTGAGGCTGGAACGTGACTTCGCCGTCCGGCGATACGTATTTGCCCGAGGCATCAAAAGCCATTCCCGGCACATCGATATTGGACACAAGGGCAAAATCCGACGACTTGCCCGTCTGCGTCAGGTCTCCCTGCAAGTGAATCGCAAGGCTTTCTTCAGCAAATACGCCGGTGCTGACCTTGCCGATCTGTTTCTCGTCTTTCTGGTCCACCCCGGTCAGCGACAGGAGCATCTCCGGAAAAGAACGGGTTACCGCATAGGTCTGCTTATAACCCGGCGTATTGATATTGGTAATATTATTCGTTATCGTATCGTGTCTGCGCTGCTGCGCGGTCATACCCGCCGCAGCCGTATAAAGACCTCTTAACATGTGGCGCCTCCCCGGCCGGTCCGCTTGCGAAGCCGTGCTCTCAAAAAGTCGTAACTCTTCATATATAATATCGGCTTCGCGCAGAGCCGCCGTTATAGATCCTCTCTGTGACCTTCGACTCATTTATGCTTCGGCACGCCCCCCACAGCGCCCTACCCGCACAAAATTAGGCCCGGCTTTTTTTGCCGAGCTTGTCCAAATTATCAAGAAGAATGCCTGTCCCCTTCACGACGCAATGCATCGGGTCCTCCGCGATAAGAACAGGAACCTTAAGCTCGTCCGCAAGCAGAGCATCCAGCCCGTCCAGCAGCGCGCCGCCGCCGGTCAGAATGACGCCGCGGTCGATAATATCGGCCGACAATTCGGGCGGCGTACGCTCCAGCACCATTTTTGCCGCGGCAACAATGGACATTACCGGATCCCACAGCGCTTCGCGCACTTCCGCGGAACGAATGGTAATCGTCAGCGGCAGACCGGACACCATATCGCGTCCGCGAATGTCGATCTCGTCATGCCGTCCTTCCTCGTACACCGTACCGATCTTGATCTTAATATCCTCGCTTGTCCGCTCACCGATCAGAAGACGGTACTTATCCTTGATGTATTTCATAATCGCGGCATCGAACTTGTCCCCCGCAACTTTGATCGAGGATGAGGTCACCACGTCGCCCATCGACAGAACCGCCACGTCGGTCGTACCGCCGCCAATGTCTACAACCATGTTGCCGCTAGGCTGGAATATGTCCATCCCAGCCCCGATAGCGGCAGCCTTTGGCTCTTCCTCCAGAAATACTTCCTTCGCGCCGCTCCGTTCAGCCGCTTCGCGAATCGCTTTCTGCTCTACCGACGTAATATTGGTGGGAGCGCAGATCAGAATACGCGGACGGCTGAACCATTTGCGGCCTTCAACGCGGTCGATAAAAGCCTTAAGCATAATTTCTGTAATTTCGAAATCGGCAATTACGCCGTCGCGAAGCGGACGGATGGCAACGATGTTGCCGGGCGTACGCCCAACCATGCGGTGCGCTTCCTCGCCAACGGCGAGCACCCGTTTCGAATCGCTTTCAATCGCGACTACCGAAGGCTCGTCGAGAACAACGCCCTTCCCTTTCACATGAATGGATACGTTTGCCGTACCCAGGTCAATACCGATATCCTTGCTAAGCATAAGGCTATAGCCCTCCAACGAATAATGTAATCATCCCGTTCACGAATAGTTCCCACGACATAGGACATACTGATGTACATTATTCGCCAAAAACCACAAAATTCCTCTTATTTATGCGCACAAAAACTCGAAAATTGTTTAGCTTTTGCCAGCCGCGATAACTTCCCGTTTCTTCGTGCTGGTCTTCTTGTATTTAATCTTTGTGGCTTCTCCTCCCCTCAAATGACGGATCGACTTGTGGTACTCGAGAATGTGCTTCACCTGGTCCGCCAGGTCGGGGTTGATTTCCGGCAAACGCTCGGTCAAATCCTTGTGGACCGTACTCTTGGAAACGCCGAACTCTTTAGCGATCGTACGCACCGTATGTTTGGTTTCAACAATGCAGCGACCTATTTTAATGGTTCGTTCTTTGATGTAATCATGCACGTTCCCGCCTCCCTACTCGAGATAGTTTGGTACAGTATATGAGGGGTACGGGTATATATTCTTTATGGTCAAGCCTTAGTGACGTGTTTGGCCTAAAATTTTCATAAAAAAACGAAACAGGCAGGGGTTTCCACCCCTGCCCGTGAGACTTTAGTCTTATTTTTCTTCCGTAAGCGATTGGCCTACGATGGAAGCCGGGTTAACCGACTTGCCGTTCTCCTGCACGCTGAAGTGAAGGTGAACGCCGAGATCCTTCTCGAGATCATTGCGGCCTGCCACAGCGATCTTCGTTCCTTGCTTCACGTCGTCGCCTACAGCCACCTGGATGTCGCTAAGGCTTTGGTAAATCGTTACGAGACCGTCGCCGTGGCTGATCTCTACAACGTTGCCGTTTGTAGGATGCTTCTCAACGCGGGTTACTTTACCGGAGAGAGCAGCGAGTACGTCGAACGGTTGATCGCTTGGATCCGCAAAGTCAACGCCGGTGTGAGGAGCCAGCGTGTTATCGCCGATTTGGATAACGGCTTTCGCTTTCTCGTCGCTCGTTGCGTTTACATCATAGTAAGGGAGCACTTCATCCAGATTGTCTTTGTTTGCTACCGGCCATTCCAGTTTCTCGCCTTTTCTTTCCGCTTGGAGCGCTTGGTCATCCGGCTTCGCGGCTTCATTGCCTACAGCGGTCTCTGTTTGCTCGGAAGTCGTGGCTGAAGTTTCCTTGGTGTTGTCCGAACCCTGGTAGATCCACATTAAGGCTACGATGATTGCCGCGGCTGCCATGAACGCTGCCGGGGTTACCCATTTCTTCGACAGCAGTTTTTTAAAGCCATTGCTAGACTTAGCGGCAGATACTTCTCCTAGTACGTTTTTAGGAGATTCTTGCTTAGGTTTGTTTTGATTTTCATTCATTTGATATCACCTCACTAGCCATTGTTGCCAGAACAACTAGCTTTATACGTGAGGGGTTGCTATTTTTTGAGATTATTGAAATTTCGCCGCAAGCTTCGAAGCTTGTTCGACTTTCGTCCCCGTATAATAGTAGGTTACGATCTGCTCCGCGCTTTTCCCTTCCTCGGCCATGCCGTTGGCTCCCCACTGGCTCATGCCTACGCCATGCCCGTAGCCGAAGGTCGTTATCGCAATCTCGTCCCCTTCCAGCTTCCACGTAAACTCTGAGGAGGCAATTCCAAGCTTTTCCCGCACTTCCCGACCGGTATACGTCTTGCCGTCTATCAGAATATCGGCGATCCGGTTGCCCGCTGTCTTGTCCAATATTCGTATAGACGGCTTCTTCTTGCTCGCGAGCCCTAGTCTTGCATAAAAATCAGAGAGTTGAAGCTTTACCGTCTCCTGATAACGGGGCGAAATTTGTTTGTCCCAAGGACTTGCCACGCTTCGAAGATAGGGAAGCTCTTCCCGAAAATATTGCCCCGAGTTTTCCGTATACCCGTTGCTCGTGGAGAAAAATACCGCCTGAATCGGTTCGCCTTCATAGGTGATCACTTCCCCGCGAGTCTCGGTTACCGCCTTATTCAGCTTCGCCATTCTCGACTCCTGCTCATCCTTTGGCCAGAGACCCCGCAGCTTATCGAGCGAAATATAGATTTGATGGTCAATCGTGTCGGTGACATCCGCGCGGGAAGCCGCGCCCGTCGCCGGCATGCCGCTGTGATCCTCCAGCTCAAGCCTTCTCACTATATAAGTACGTGCGGCGATGGCCTGGGCCTTCAACGCCTCGAGGTCAAAATCGGCAGGCATTTCCCCTGCAACCACGCCCCTGACGTAAGTTTCCAGCGTAACCCGCTCCGTACGTTGCTCCTTTGTTAAATAGACCGTAATATACGTTTCCTTGGTGCCTGCTTCCGTTGCCGGCTTTTCGGACGGTGACGGCAAAGGCGCCTGCCCGAACCCGTCGGCAGACGCCTTATTGCTAGACGTTACGCCGCTGCTCTCTCCCTGGAACCGGTCAAGTACGGTACGGCTTGCTTCGGCGTTCCGGTATGCGGAAGTCGCAAGCCATACGGACATACTCATCGCGATTCCGATTCCGAAGGCTGCCCAGCATGCAACAGTCAGCCATTTGCTGCCGGGACGCCTGATCGCCCGTTTCGGTCTGCCTATTACGTATCTCATAGATCTCCTCTCCGCCTATAAGCCGCTTTAAGAGAGTGGACTCTCTTAAAGCCGGCCTTGATGGATTTATTCTATGAGCCTGATTAATAGGATAGAACCCGCGGTTCTCGTTCAAGCACGACGTATATTCTATTGTTTTTAATCATGGCGAAGCGCATCTACAGGGCGCAGACTTGCTGCCTTGTTGGCCGGCAGATAACCGAACACGACACCTACGAAGGCCGAGAAGCCAAAGGACATAAGCATCGTATTCATCGGCACCTCCGTTGGCGTTTTCATCACCTGGCCTATGATATAAGAGGCTATATTGCCGATAAGGATACCAAGAAGTCCGCCGAGACCGCTTATGACGACAGCTTCTACGAGAAACTGGAATAAGATATCTCTCTTCTTCGCTCCGAGAGATTTCCGTATGCCAATCTCCCGGGTACGCTCGGTTACGGAGACAAGCATAATATTCATAATCCCGATTCCGCCGACGACAAGCGAGATGGCCGCCACGTAAATCAACTGCCGGTTCATCGTTTCATTAACGGAGTTCAGCGTCTTCATCGCTTCTTCCTGGTTAAGAACCCGGTAGGCATTCTCGTTGCCGCGAAACTTCTCGTACAGGCTGGCCTCTACCTCGCTCACAACCGAACTCATTTGCTTGGTGTCCGTAACCTTCATATTAATCGTGGTTACGCCGCTCACCTGAAAAATTTTCTGGGCCGTCGAGATCGGAATAAGAATCTTCTCGTCATTGGAACCTGTCAGCGAGTCGCCCTTGGATTCCAGCAGGCCTACAATCGTGAAGATATAGCCGTTAATCGTAATCTTGCGCCCCACCGCATCCTCCGGATCCACTCTCTCATCCTCGAACAAATCCTGGGCGGTCTGCGTACCGATAAGAGCTACCTTCGTCTTGTTATTGATGTCGGGAGCCGCAATGTACCGGCCGTCCTGCACGCTGAAGTCTTTGACTTCCTCGTATTCCGGCGTAATGCCCTCCACGCTTACGGACACTTGAGTCCGGCCGTATTTGGCATAGCCGGTTGTGCTTGTAATAGGAGCAACCCCGCTGACGTTATTCAAATCGCCAAGCTTGAGCGCCTCGTCCACAGATAACGAGGTGACCGTGCCGCGTCCCGTAATCGTAACCGAGAGCGAATCCGGGCTGCCAAGCGTCGACACCTGGCTTGCCACTTCGTTGGATGAAGCCCTGCCCATGGCCACAAGCGCAATAACGGTCGCAACCCCAATCAGAATGCCGAGCATGGAAAGGATGGTTCTAAGCTTGTTCGATAAGACGCTTTTGACCGCCATTATGAGGCCCTGCGATATCTTCATGGCTGTCCCTCCTTTTCTGCTCCGTCAGCACCCCATCCCGGATGATTACCGTACGGCTCGCACGCTGAGCGACCTCCATGTCATGCGTAATCAACACAATGGTCTGTCCGGCACGGTTAAGCTCCTCCATCATGCCGAGCACTTCCATGCCCGTCTTGGAATCCAGCGCGCCCGTCGGCTCGTCCGCCAGCAGGAGCGGCGGATTGGTAGCGAGCGCGCGCGCAATCGCTACGCGCTGCTGCTGACCGCCGGACAGCTCGTTCTGGCGGTGACCCATTCTCTCGCCAAGTCCAACGCGCTCCAGCGCTTCCATCGCACGGCTGCGTCTTTCCTTCGCCGACAACCCCCGGTAGATGAGCGGAAGCTCGCAATTCTCGAGTGCCGTCAGCCTGGGCAGCAGATGATACCCCTGAAAGATAAACCCGATTTTTTTGTTCCGCATCTCCGTCAGCCTATTGTCGCTTTGTCCGCGCACCTCCATGCCGTCGAGCTTGTAGCTTCCTTCATTCGGTACGTCCAGACAGCCGATGATATTCATCAGCGTCGACTTGCCCGAGCCGGACGGGCCAACAATGGCCAGAAAATCGCCATGGTTAACCGTCAGCGAGATATTGTGAAGGACCGTCATTTTCTCTCCGGCCATCTTGTAATACTTGACGATCTCATTCATTTCAATTAAGGAGGATTGCCCGGTCATCGCGTACCACCGCCGCCGCCAGTTGCTCCCCGCGTCGAGGTTCTTACGTTTCCGCCTCCGCCTCCGAAGCCGCCTCCGCCAAAGCCGCCTGCCGGGAAGCTGCCGCCAAAGCCGCCTCCGAAACCGCCGAACTGCTGCTGTTGCTGCTGAGTTGCAGACGAGCCCATTCCTTGGGCGCCCGTTGCGACCGGAATAAGCACCTGATCGCCTTCGGCGAGACCGGATTTGATTTCGACGTAAGTTTCGTTGCTGATCCCCACCGTTACTTCCTTCAATTGGCCGCCAAGCGTAATGCTTTCCCTCAATTGGCTCGCCATGCCGTTTCTTCCGCCTTGGCCATTCGAGGCGCCACTTCCGCCCTGCTTGCTGCCTCCTCTGCCTCCGGCTGCGCCGGTGCCTCCTTGAGCATTGCTGCCCGGAGCAGTCCCTTGCGCCGCTCCTCCAGGTGCAGCACCTCCGCCTGAAGCCGCTCCTCCCGGAGTCGTTCCCGTTCCGCTCTGATTGCCGCCGTCTGCAGCCGCAATGTTGCGCCCCGTGCCTTGACCGCCTTCGGCCGTTGCGGCTCCGCCGCCGGCGCCTTGGAATCTGCCGCTGCCTACGCCGTTGCCGCCAGCTCCGCCCCTGCCCTGCCAGCCGCCGGCAGCCGCCGCTTCATTGCTTGTTGCGCCTTGCGCACCTTGGCTGCGCTGGCCTTGCTGTCCGGTTGTTCCGCTCGGCGCCGTACCCGAACCCGCTGCGCCTGTTCCTGTTCCGCTTCCCGTACCAGGAACGCGGACATAGGATTTGCCGCCGAATTCAACTACCGCATTAACCGGCACTAGCACGGCATCCGCGCTTTGCTCCGTTACGATATCCGCTTGGCCGGACATACCAACCATAACGCCGTCAATGTCATTCAGAAGCAAGCTTACGCTGTAGGATGCCGACCCGTTGGAAGACGTGCCCTCTTTCGCAATTTCCGATACCGTTGCCTCCAGGGTACGATCCGTAATTGCGCTAAGCGTAATTTGAGCAGTTTGTTTCAGCTTGACCTGCGGAATATCAAGCTCGTCAATGCTTGTTACAAACTCAAGATGCGTATAGTCTACTATCTCCGCGATCGTGGTGTTGGACTGCACTTCGTCGCCTACGCTGATATCGCTGGTTGTCACCTCGCCGTCAATCGGAGCGATAACCTGTTTTACTTCCTTCGCCTGATCTTCGTAGATATCCTGAAGCTGGTCGTTATAGTCATCAATCGTGGATTGAAGATCATCAATCTCGTCCTTGATGGACTTTGTCGTCTGCTCCTCGTTTTCGGTACCGATCGCTTCTTTGTATTCTTCCTGCTTGTCCGCGATCTGGTCCTTCGTTTTCGTAATATTTTTGTTGATCGATTCGATCTGATCATCGTAATTATCGTTGTCCTCGAAAGTGGCAAGCACTTGCCCTTTCTTCACTTTGTCCCCTTCTTTGAAGGAAAGAGTTGCGATGGTGCCGCTCTTGCCTGCGGTCACCGTCTCTCTCGAGTTGGCCTCTACCGAGCCCGTACCGCTAATCGAGGTTTTAATATCGCCTTTGATTGCTCTTGCCGTAACCGCTAGCGGCGTCTCGGTTGTTGCCTTATCGTCGCGCATGTAATAGTAGTAATACGCGCCCCCGCCGGCGGCAGCAAGAATAATGATGATACCAAGCCATAATGTCCACTTCTTCATTGACTGTACTCCACCCTCCATCGGTCATATCTACCGACGAATATATCACGGGAAAATGAACGGAGCATGAACAAGCCTAACGGCACATCGGCATAGGCTGATAGAGCTAATCGTGAAAGTGAACACATGCACAAAAAAAGCTGCTTCCTTAGCGAGGAAACAGCTTTTTTACTATTCTTATCCTTTATGCCCAGGTCGGCTGTACTTTCAAGACAGCAGCCTCGCGCTTGTAGGAGGTAACCGGCTCAAGCTCGGCGGCAGGCGCTGGAGCAGCGGCTACGGCAGCAACCGAAACCTCAGGCTCAACCCGTCTGATATCCGCGCCAAGAGCGGCGAGCTTGCCTGTAATGTCTACGTATCCGCGGTCTACGTGGTAAATGCCGGATACTTCCGTCTCTCCGTCTGCGCGAAGCCCCGCACAGATCAGAGCAGCGCCGGCGCGAAGATCGGTTGCGCACACTTTAGCGCCAACGAGCGGTACGTTTCCGGTCACGAATGCCGAACGGCCCTCGACCTTGATTTGCGCGCTCATCTTCTTGAACTCCTCCACATGCATGAAGCGGTTCTCGAATACCGTCTCCGTTACAACCGAGGTTCCTTCCGACACAAGCAAGAGCGCCATCATCTGGGACTGCATGTCGGTCGGGAAACCCGGATGCGGCAATGTTTTCACATCCACCGATTTGAGCGATTTAGGGGCACGGACACGAATGCCGTTATCCGATTCCGTAACTTCGACGCCCATCTCCTGAAGCTTCGAGATGACCGGCGTCAAATGGTCGCCAATCGCGTTTTCCACGAATACGTCTCCGCCCGTGATTGCAGCAGCAATCATATACGTGCCTGCTTCCACACGGTCGGGAATAACGTTATGTGTTACGCCATGCATGCAGTCAACGCCTTCGATCCGGATCTCGCCCGTACCTGCACCGCGAACCTTGGCACCCATGGCATTCAAATAATTGGCAAGATCAACGATTTCGGGCTCCTTCGCCGCGTTCTCGATCGTTGTTGTGCCTTCCGCCAAAGCGGCGGCCATCATAATATTTTCCGTTGCCCCGACGCTGGCTACATCCAGATAGATCTTCGCACCTTTAAGACGCGTCTTAGTACTTGCTTCAATGAAGCCGTGTCCAAGCGTAATCTCCGCTCCCATTGCTTCGAAGCCCTTCAGGTGCTGGTCAATTGGTCTTGTACCAATCGCGCAGCCGCCCGGAAGCGAAATACGAACCTTGCCGATTCTGGCGAGCAGCGGACCCATAACGAGGAAGGATGCGCGCATCTTGCGAACAAACTCGTATGGAGCCTCGAAGGAGGAAATCGTCCCCGCAGAAATCTGCATCGTCTCATTGTTGTAAGTAATTTTTGCGCCTAACGAAGCTAATACTTTCTGAATGGTCATTACATCGTCGAGGAGGGGAACGTCACAGATGACGCTGTCTCCTTCCGCCGCTAATAACGAGGCCGCCAAAATGGGAAGTACTGCATTTTTTGCACCGCTGACACGGACCGTTCCCGATAGACGCTGGCCTCCGCGGACGATAATTTTGGTCATCTTATAGTTCCCTCCGCGAACTGAATTTCTCCAAACATTAGTTCCATTTTTAGTATAAGAAAATGACAATTCCATGCTTTATCCAACCTTCATCTTATCATTCATTTACACAAATCGACAAGCGGTAAATTATTACCAGAAAGATCGTCAAAAAGCACTAAAAAAACCGCTAGTGCCGAGTCGAAAGCACCACCCTCCGTTGCCGTGCGGGCAGCATTTCAATCCGAATCCGGGGCTTTATATACAGTTGTTCGTAGTCTCGTGTCATTTTCATACCGTCCTGTAGTATCCATTGTTGTCTTTTTTGATCGTTGTTATTCGACAAAATACCGCAGGAGCTTCGTCCAGTTCCAATAATCGAGTATAAAACCGGCGAAGCCATGACCGATAACGACCGCCATGACAACCTGAAACATCCTTGCCTTCGGACTTCGCGGGAACTTAAAAAATACGTCCAGCTTGATCTCCTGCAGGATATACCAAACGAATACAATACTGAATAAATTAACGACGATTGAAAATAACGCGATGGTCCCGGTTGCGGTTTGCGCATCGTTCACCATTTGATCGATACCCATCTGGTTTTAATTCCCCTTCTACATCAATATGTCTGATCGATGGTTATTGTCTATATACCCGGTATAAAATCGTTGTAAACTCCGCCCGGCTTGCTTTTTTGCCCGGCTCGTATACGTTATCCTCCGTTCCGCTGATAACCCCCTTCAGCTTCAGTGCGTTCAGCATCGGCGCGGCCCAATGATCGCGCCAGACATCCTTAAACGGATTGCTCAGCGGCGCAACGGGCTTTACCTGATCCGCGTAACCGATAATCATCACCATCTCGGCTCTTGTTACCGGCTGGTCAGGACGGAAGGTTCCGTCCGGGAAACCTTTGATCCATCCCTTCTGAACCGCTCTGGCGATTGCCCCGTAAGCCCAATGATCGTAATTCAGATCCTTGAAGCGGACATCGGAAGGCATGCCGTATACGACCGGTTTATAGGCTTTGATCGCCATCGCCACCGCTTCCGCTCGGGAAATCGGGCGGTTTGGTTCGAAAGTGTAAGGACCGGTGCCGCTTACGATGCCGAGCTCGCTCATCTCCACGACGGCGTCCCTCGACCAATGGCCGGCGATATCCCGGAAGCCGGCCACGAGCGGATCGAACTTAACCTTGAATCGGTAATACTGCTTGTCGAAAGCGCCGTTGGCCGTTAGTTTTATGTAGTAAACGCCAGGCTGCATAACCTTATTCGCGGCTTGAAGCGATCCGCTTCGTCCGGTCAATTGAGTAAAGACCAGCTTCTGCTTCTTATCGTATGCTTCCAGCTTCATCATTTTGCCTGCCGGAACGCTAAACAAATTCAAGTCTACGACGCTTGTTGACGCAAGGCGGATCTGGAACCAGTCCGCATCGCTTGCGCTGCCGATTACCCCGACGTATTCCGTGCCGGAGGTCGTCATCAGCGCCTCGTAATACTTGTCGTTCGGCTCATTAGGATCCGCGTATTTCGGAACGTAGTCCATCTTCAGCGTATAGGTCCCGACGGTGGGACTCGCTTCGGAAGATATCGCATTGTGCACCCGTATATAATATTTGCCCGGCGATACGGTCAGGACGGGAGACTGCTCGGCTTCGCCTTCCCGCTCGTCGTCGTAAGACATTAGCGCTTGGCCCGCCTGCTGAACCGCAAGCTCGGGATCAATACGCACGGTATTGGTCGTCACCCGGAGACTAAGCGTGCCGCCTTGCGTAAAGGTCACCGCATACCAGTCCCTGTCGGCAAGCTGATCGAAGGAGCCGGTGATGCTCTGGCTGCGCGGCTGAAGCGTTGACGCCTCGTACGGCTTGTCGTTAGGCTCGTAGCTGTCCGGGGCCATGCGGAAGGCTGCCGTCAACAGATAAGGCAGCTTCAGGTCCATATCCTTGTTCATATATTGAATCAGAAAGGCTTGCTTGCCTTTCTTCACCGCAAAATCAACCACGCGGCTTCCCAGCTTGGTCTCCGCGGAAGCCTTCAGCGCGTCGCCGGCGTAATGCGATAAACGGACAGCCGGCGTTGCGCTGCCGCCTGGGGTCAGCTCTTCGAAATCCAGCGTAACGATGCCGTCATAGGGAGCGTCGAACGTATACCAGTCCAGATCGCTGCCGCCGGAGAGCAGGGCCGTTGCTTGTTTGCCTGCCGGCAGCGGCCTGGCGCTAGCGCGGGTGCCGTTGGGCTCGAAACGATCGGACTTCGCCGTCATCGTAACGGCTTTATCCACCTGCAGCAGACCGTAGCCGGATTTGTCGTCCAGGCCTGACGCACCGATATCCTTGGCGGACTGGCGGAGAAGCTCCCTGACCTGGTAGGGCTCAAGCGAAGGATAACGGGCCCAGACCAATGCAGCCGCTGCCGCAACCTGCGGTGCCGCCATGGACGTCCCTTCTTCTCTTTTATAGCGTCCTCCTATTGCGGTTGTATATACATTCCAGGATGCCGCAAGATCAATTTCTGGTCCGGGATTCGAACGGGGATCCGGCGTATTGTCCGGCTTCACTCCGCTGACGCCAAGGACGGTCGGATAAGCAGCGGGGTATTTGACCTGCGCTTTATCTCCGTGGGTCAACCCGTCGTTGCCGGCGGCTGCGACAAGCAGCACGCCTTTGCTTTCGGCGTAATTGACGATGTCCAGCATATAAGGCGAGTAACGGTTAAGGCCGACCGACATGACAACAATCCGGGCACCGTTGCGGACCGCGTATAGGATGCCCTCCCCGAGATCGCGTTCCGTGCCGTCTCCCTGGGAGTCAAGCGCTTTAATCGGCATCAGCTTGGCACCCCATAGAATGCCGCTTATCCCTAAGCCGTTATTGCCCGCTGCCGCGATAACGCCAGCCACCGCGGTTCCGTGGCCGTTATCGTCATCCGGCGGTTTGTTCGGTTGCACAAAGTTGGTGCCCGGCACCAGATTTCTCTTCAGGTCCGGGTGATCCAGATCGATCCCCGTATCGACAATCGCAATCGTCAGATCGGTCTGCGTCCGCACGGTTTTCCAGGCTTCCGGCGCGCCGATCTGTTTCAGGTAGGTCTGCTTGCCGATTTCAGGATCATCCGCCGCGGCAGACTCCGCGGCGAGGACGTGCACCCGCTCATTCGGGTGCACGTATTCCACGCCCGGCTCGCTTAGCAGCCGGGCGGTCCAGTCGCTGGCGTCCGCCCCGCTGTCCGCGGGCTGGACGAGCCAGACCTCCGCCGCCTCGCTGCTCTGGCGGCGGAGCACACGCGTCCCGCGCAGCTCATGCGCCTGCGCGGGTTCGCGCCATTTGAGGAGCCAGCTTTGCGGCTCCTCTTTTGCCCCGGCGGGGGCGCCGGCGGCGGCTTTGCCCGCCGCAGCGGCCCCAGCCGGGGCAAGGCCTGCAGGGGCGGCGGGCATTGCCGCCCCGCAGGCGAGAATCCCCGCGAGGAGAAGCGCGGGGAGGGATCTTTTCAATACGCTGCCGAGAGCATCTCTTCTCATCTGTTTCTGCCTTTATCGGTATATTTGTCTCCGTCTCAAATTATACGCATGCTCTTGCCACACGTTTCTCTATTGACCGTTTAATAGTCTCTATTTATCTTCTAGTACCATTCGATTTCCGGTCCCCGTTCTCCTGTCTCTAGCAAAAGATAATTACCTGTAAAGAGACTGATAAAATGATTCATTCCTCGGCAAGCATGATCTCGGCGTTCCACTCTTAAACTCGCATTTTCGGCGAACCGCCACATTACCTCTTACTCTATTCTACTTAAGGTCCCTGAGGGACCTTAACCCCTACAACCCCACGCCTTCCTGCACCATTTCCGCCTCTTCAACTTCACTTAAGGTCCCTGAGGGACCTTAACCCTCCAACCCCACGCCTTTCCGCATCATTCCCGCCTCTCCAGCTTTACTTAAGGTCCCTGAGGGACCTTAACCCTCAACTAACTAGCTGCTTCTTGCCTCTTAAGGTCCCTCAGGGACCTTAATCCCTCTAGCCCACGCCTTTCCGCATCATTCCCGCCTCTTCCGCCAAGGGACCTTAACTCCCTACTAAGCTGCTCCGCCCCCTGCCTCTTAAAGTCCTTTGGGGACCTTGTCCCTTTGAGATAGGTCCCTTGGGGCCTTGCCTTTGAGATAAGGCTCGGCCAAGGTCTTATCTCTCTCAACTCCCCATCTGCCAGCTCGATAAAAGACCCGTAGGGTCTTATTCCACTCGAGCATGCCGCTTCATAAGCGAAGAGCCCAGTTTCATAACCGCCAGCTGCGGAGCAACAGCTCAACGCAAAAAAAGCCCAGCGGCACTCCAGCCGCTGGGCCCCTCATTGCTATTTCACAAACAAATCCGCCTGAATCGTAAACACTGCGTCTATCCATTTCATCAACGGACCCGGCAATACGCCAAGGGCAACCGTTGCAGCCGCGCAGATCCAGATGACGACTCCCGTGACGGCCGGCACATGAACCGGCTCCTCTTCCTCGCCGTTCGACCGCATGAACATCTGGCGGATAATTCCGAAGTAGAAGTAGTAGGAAACGACGGTGCTGACCGCCATGATGGCAACCAGCCAGTAAGCCTTTACGCTGGCCGCTCCGAGCAGGATGAACAGCTTGCCGAAAAATCCGGCCGTCACCGGCAAGCCCGACAGCGACAGAATAAAGATCAGCATAGCCGCGGCTGTCCACGGCGCCCGGTAATAGAGGCCCGAGAAGCCTTTCAGCTCTTCATGCCCCGCAGCGCTCGCGATAACCGTTACAACGGCAAATGCCCCTACGTTCATGAGCAGGTAAGCTACCAGATAAAACACAAACTCCGAAAAGTTATTGCTGTGGATGATCGTCACCGAAATCGCAATCGGAACAAGCAAGTACCCGGCATTCGCTACGCCGGATAAGGCCAGCAGCCGTTTCACCTGCTTTTGCCGGAGAGCGGAGAACGTGCCGGCTATCATCGCGGCAGCGGCAATGACCAGCAGGGCGAAGAAGACATCGTCACCCGCTTGCTTCCCGGGACCGCCCGAGAGGAAGAACGCGCTGCTGTACAAGAAGCGGAATACCGCCGCAAGCGCTGCACCCTTCGCAATAACCGCCAGGAAAGCCGAAACCGGCGTAGGCGCCCCTTGATACACATCCGCTGCCCAGACATGGAACGGAGCGGCTGCGATTTTGATTCCGAAGCCCGCAATCAGGAAGAAGAACCCGACGTAGACCAACGCCTTATAATCCGCGAAGGCCTGCGGCAGCGCCGTCGGGAAATCCGCCAGGCTTACCGAGCCGGTCACGCCGTAAAGATAGGACATCCCGAACAGGACAAAGGCCGAGGCGATTCCGCCCGTAACCACGTACTTGAAAGCTGCCTCGGCCGATAGCGACGAACGCTTCCGCAAGCCGACAAGCACATAAGTCGTAATGCTGAGCAGCTCAAGCCCTATGTACAAGGTCACGAGATTGCCGGAGGAGGCCATAATCATGGCCCCAGCCGCCGCGGGAAGCAGCAAATAGTAGAATTCGGCTTTGTCCGTTACCGCGTCGTCCCTTTGCGTGGCGCCAAGTCCCAACAGTACCACCAATGACGTTCCGATCAGAAAAACAATCTTTAACAGATTGCCGAAATCATCTACCCGATAGCTGGCTCCGAGAAGCGATATGGCCTGACCGGCTTCCGCTGCCTCCGCAGCCGATACGCCGGACGGATTCATATCGATCACCCGCCAGATGACGGCTGCAAGCGACAGCAGCAAGCCCGCCAAGGACAACCAGCCGATAACCGCGCGGTTCGTCCGACCTGGAAGAATCAAGTCCGTTACGATAAGGATAAGGAACATTGCCGCAAGGATAAGCTCCGGAGCGAGATACAGCGTATCCTGCCATGTCAGCGGTATAAATTCGGTCATCGCTTATCCCCCCATCCTTAACGAAAATAACGGCTTGAACAGACCGTCAACGCTGTATTGGAACGTATCCGTCAGCACGGACGGATAACAGCCCAGCAGCAGGATAAACGCCAGCAGCACAATCATCGGCAGGGCTTCGATCAACCTTGCGTCTTTGACCGCGAGATACCGCTCTTCAATAGGGCCAAAGGTTGTTTTGAGCACAGCCCTCAGGATATATACGGCGGTCAGAATAACGCCGATGACCGAGAAGCCGGCAATCCAAGGCTGGCTGTCGAACAGCCCAAGCAGCGACAGGAACTCGCCTACAAAGCCCGACAGACCCGGCAGGCCCAAGGAGGCAAGACCTCCGGCTAACAGGATACCCGAGATAAACGGCATCGACCGTGCCAGCCCGCCAAGCTCGGATAAGGTTGTCGTCTTCGTTCTCTCGTATAGGCTGCCGACAATCAGGAAGAGGAGCGCTGAGATCAATCCATGCGAGACAAGCTGGAACATCGCCCCCTGCAGGCCAATCTCGTTAAAAGCCGCAAGGCCTAGCAGAACGATCCCCATATGGCTGATCGAGGAATACGCCAGAACCAGCTTGAAATCCGTCTGCCGGAAAGCGACAAGCGCCCCGTACAGGAGATTGGCGAGACCAAGAGAAGCCAGCACGACCGCCCAATCCTTCGCCTGCTCGGGGAATAGCACAATGCCGAACCGGATAAGTCCGTATGCCCCCATCTTGAGCAGTACGCCGGAGTGAATCATGACGATTGCCGGATGCGCCTCGCTGTGAACCTTGAGCATCCAGGTGTGGAACGGCAGAATCGGGAGCTTGATGCCAAACGCCACCACCAGCAGGAGGAAAATAACCGTGTGCATCGAAGCCGACATATGGAACGGGTTCATCCCGCCCGCCTGATCCGGAGCAAGGTTCACCCATGCCGAAGGATCGGACAAATTGCGGAGAATATCCGCGTAACTGCCACTGTAAATAAAGGATGACGTATCTTGATCGATATGAAAGCCGGCCGTATTAACGAGAAGAATAAAGGCAATAAGCATGATAGCCGATCCAAGGCCGTTATAGATAACGAATTGATTCGCGGCCCGCTCCCGGTTGAAGTAACCCCAGATGCCGATCAGGAAGTACATCGCGATAAGCGTAATTTCGAAGAAAATAAAGAACAGGAATAAATCCCGCGCCATAAATACGCCAAGCACGCCCGTCTCCAGGAGCAGGAACCAGGCATAGAACGCCTTCCATCGCTTTTTTACATGAACGGAAGCAAAAGCCGCCATCGCCGTGATCAGCGCCGTAAGAATAACAAGCGGCAAGGACAACCCGTCGATGCCCACGTCATACTGGAACGAAAGCGTATAGCTCGTTACCCCGTTCGAGGCTTGCGTCTCTTTGTTTAACGGAACCTCTACCCATGCAGCCGTCTCCTCAAAGTTGTTGCCGCCCTGATGCTTGTCGTAATCGGCATATAACAGAAGCGACAGCAGCAGCGGGATCAACGTGAACACGATAGCTGCGGTTTGCAGCCACCGGTTACGGTGCTTCGGCAGCAGAAGAACAACCAGAAGCCCGATAAGCGGGGCTGCGAGAATAATCGATAGAATCGGAAGATCGGTCAGGTCCGCCATTTACCAAAACCTCCTTCCAACAATTGCGGCGATAATTATGATAAGACCAATAACGGCGGTCAAGCCGTACGTTTGCGTCTGGCCGTTGTTCAGCCTGGTCAGCGCCCGTCCGCCCGCTCCGGCGGTAAAACCAACCAGCCGGACTGCGCCGCCGACCACGTATTCGTCAAAAGCATTCAAGCCTTTTCCCAAGGCGCGTACCGATTTGACAATGACGGCGTTGTAAAATTCGTTAACGTAATATTGCCGCTTCAGCAGATTAACGAGCCACGGCATTTTGGATGCTGTCGCGCCGCGCTCGATGCTGCCTTTCCCGTACATGAGCCAGCCTACATAAATGCCAAGTACCCCGACGGCTATGGAAGCAACAATCGCAGCGCCGCTTGCATGAGCCTCCTCCGCCCCGTCCGTCAGCCAGCTGCCCAGCCAACCGTTCCAAGGCGTGTCGATAAAGCCCGCTCCAATCGAAATAACGGCCAGCACCACCAGCGGTATCGTCATTACCTTTGAGGATTCCTTTACCTCGGCCTGCTGCTGATGACGGGATTTGCCCATAAAAACGATAAAGTATAACCGCGACATATAGAGAGCCGTACAAAAGGCCGCCGCCAGCCCGACGGCAAACAGGAACGGATTTTCGTCGAGCGCGGATGCCAGAATCGCATCCTTGGACCAGAAGCCCGAGAACGGCGGGATGCCGGATAAGGACAACGCCCCAATCGCAAAGGTCCATGCCGTGATTCGCATTTTGGAGCCAAGGCCGCCCATCTCGTGTATGTTCTGGGTATGTACCGCATGAATCACGCTGCCGGCCGCGAGGAACAATAGCGCCTTGAAGAAAGCATGCGTGAACAGGTGGAAAATACCGCCCGTCATCGAGCCAAGCCCCATCGCCATAACCATGTAGCCGAGCTGGCTGATGGTTGAGTAGGCTAGAATCCGTTTAATGTCGTTTTGCGCGAGCGCTACGGTTGCGGCGAAGATCGCCGTAAATCCTCCGAAGTAAGCGACCGTATGCATCGCGGCCGCGGAAGCCTCGAAGATATCAAACGTTCTCGCGAGGAGAAATACGCCGGCCGCCACCATCGTCGCCGCATGGATCAAGGCGCTGATCGGCGTTGGCCCCTCCATCGCGTCCGGAAGCCACACATGCAGCGGGAATTGGCCTGACTTGCCGATAACCCCCATGAACAGAAGCAGAGCAATCGAGGTTGTTATGGTCATCGTAATCGTGCCGGACTGCCCTTCGGTAAACACGTTATGTATACTGCTGAAATCAAGCGCATGGCCCGGCATATACCAGAACAGCACGATAATGCCAAGCAGCAGCCCCGCGTCGCCGATTCTGGTCACGATAAACGCTTTTTTCGCCGCTGCCCGGGCTGCCGGCTTCGCATACCAGAAGCCAACCAGCAGGAAGGAGCAGACGCCAACAAGCTCCCAGAACATATAGAAAACCAGCATATTGTCGGACAGCACCAGCCCCAGCATCGCAAAGGTAAAGAGCGCGACATAGCCGTAGAAGACGGTGATCCGTTCATCCTTTTTCATATAGCCGGCCGAATACACGTTTACGAGGAAGCTGACTACCGTCACGATAACCAGCATAAGAGCATTCAGATTCGTGATTTCGAAACCGATCTTGAGCGTATACTCGCCAAGACCAATCCATTTGTAGCTGTCGCCGCTGTAATCAACCGCGTCTGGCCCTAGTCTCTCGATAAAAACAAGCAGGGACATGACCAGCGACGCAAGCGAGCCAATCGAACCGATCAGCACGCCCGCAATCCGGTAGCTCCTGCCGAGGGCCGTCAGCAGAAGAAAGGCGGCAAACGGGAAGAGCGGAATGAGCCACGCTGCTTTCGTTAATTGATCCACGGGTCACATCACCTCTTCATCTCGTCGAATTCATCCACGTGAACGGTACCTCTCGCGCGGAACAGGGCGATCAGCACCGCCACCCCAACGGCAGCCTCCGCTGCCGCCACCGTAATAGTGAACAAAGCGAATACTTGGCCGGTTAGGGACGGAACAACCCCGTATTTGGAGAACGCGACCAAATTCAAATTGACCGCATTCAGCATAAGTTCAATCGATAACAGAACAATTACGGCATTCCGTTTCACCAGGGCTCCGTACAGCCCGATGCAAAACAGGATCGCAGCCATCGTCAGATAGGATGGAAGCATGTTAATCCGCCCCCTTTTTCGCAATAGCAATCGCCCCGATAAAGGCAACCGTCAGCAGCACGGACAACAGCTCGAACGGCACGACGTATCCCGTATACAGCAGCTGGCCAATGCTCGACGTATTATCCCCCGCCGCCTGCAGCGGCTGGGCATCGGGAAAATCCGTCGTCCGTATGGCATAGAACAGGATCCCGAACAAGCAAAGCGCAGCTATAGCGGCAAGCGTCTCATGGAGAGGCTTGACCGGATCGGCCTGTTTATTCTGATGATTGGTCATCATAATGCCGAATATCATCAGAATGGACACGGCCCCCGCATAGATCAGCACATGGACAAAAGCCACGAACTCCGCGTCCAGCAGGACAAACATGCCGGCCAGGCCCAAAAACACAGCAGCCATGGAGATGACCATATGCACGACCTTCTGAAGGCTGACCATAAGGACGGCTCCGATGATCATAATCGCCGAGAAGATAAAAAAAGCGGCGAACTCGCCATTAAAATCAATGTTGAACAACTTATTTGGCGCCTCCTTTCGCAGGAGCTCCGATGTTGTTGTTATCCTGACGGACCAGCGTGTTATTGTCGGTCAGCCACTCGACATCCTTGAACAGATCATCCCGGCTGTACGCGGACAGCTCGAAATGATTGGTCATCACAATCGCTTCCGTCGGGCAAACCTCGGTGCATAAATCGCATAAGATGCATATTTCGAAATTGATGTCAAACGTGTCGATGACCTTGCCCTTTTTGGCCGGATCGGGGTTCGGCTTGCCCGTCAGCGTGATGCAGTCGGTCGGACAGATTCTTGCGCACTGGTTGCAGACGATACAGAGGTCCGGAATAAAATGCTGAATGCCGCGAAACCGGTCCGGCATAAGAATCGGCTCGTCGGGATAAGAAGTCGTCACTTTTTTCGATACCATTGATTTGAGCGTCACGCCAAGCCCTTGCACAAGTCCATTCATGGCTAGATCCTCCTAAAAAGAATTGCGAAGCAACCCTTTATTTTACGAACAGCTCCAGATAACCCGCCGTCAGAAATACGTTCAGCAGCGATACCGGCAGCAGCACCTTCCAGCCCAGCCCCATCAGCTGATCAACCCGGATACGCGGGAAGCTCGCCCGGATCCAGAATAAGAAGAACACGATAAACGCGAATTTGAGCAGGAACCAGATGATTCCCGGCACAAAATCAAGAAACGGCGCCGGCGCGTGCCACCCGCCGAGGAACAGCACGGTCGTCAAAGCCGCAATCGCATAGACGTAGACATACTCCGACAGCATAAAGAACGCAAAACGGAAGCCGCTGTATTCCACATGATAGCCGGCTACAAGCTCCGACTCGGCCTCGGGGAGGTCAAACGGCGTACGGTTCAGCTCGGATACCGCCGCAATCATGAACACAACAAAGCCGATAATTTGCGGAATGAAGTTCCAGTCCCAGAACCACCCGCCGGACTGCGCCGCCACGATATCCCTCAGATTAAGACTGCCGCTGAGCAGGATGACGCCAACGACGGAGATCACGAGCGGAACCTCGTAGCTGATCATTTGCGCTGCCGAGCGCATGCCGCCAAGAAGCGCGTATTTATTGTTCGAAGCCCAGCCCCCAAGCACAATGGCCAGGGTCGAGATGCCCGATAAGGCGGCGTAATAGAGCAAGCCGACGTTCAGATCGGCAAAATATAGCTTTTCCGTATAAGGGATGACCGCGAGCACCGTAAAAGCCGGCACGTAGCAAAGTATGGGGGCAAGAATAAACAGGAGGCGGTCGGCTTTGCGCGGAATCGTGTCTTCCTTAATGAGAAGCTTGAATATATCGGCCACCGTCTGCAGAAGGCCTAGCGGACCAACCCGGTTCGGGCCGATCCGAAGCTGCATCCACCCGATAACCTTCCGTTCGAAATAAATCGCGTAGGTAACAAAGCCCAGCACAACGAACAGAAACACCGCGCCCCATAGAAAAATAATAACCGCATTGCCCCAGGTCATCGAGTCATGCAGCCATGCACCCATCAGCAATCAACCTCCCCGACTACAATGTCGACGCCGCCGAGGATCGTAATCAGGTTCGTCATCGTCTCTCCCACCAGCAGCTTGGGCAAAATCTGCAGATTCACAAAGGACGGCCGCCGGAACTTCAGGCGGTAAGGCTCTGCTTTTCCTTTCGAGACGATATGACAGCCGATCTCCCCGCGGGGTGATTCAATACGGACATACACTTCTCCCGCCGGAGGACGGATAACGCGGGGTACCTTGCCCATCGTCTCTCCGCCGGACGGCATTTGCTCAAGCGCTTGCTCGAGAATGCGGAGGCTCTGCTTAATCTCCTCCAGCCGGATGACGTAACGATCGTAGCAATCTCCGTTTTTGCCAAGCGGCACATCGAATTCGAAGCGGTTATACAAACTGTACGGCTCCGCTTTGCGCAAATCCCAGTCTACGCCGGTACAGCGCAGGTTGGCGCCGGACAGACCATAGTCGATCGCCGTTTCCGCGTCATATCGTCCAATGCCTTTGATCCGGGCGAGGAAAATCTCGTTGCCGCTTACCAGCTTGTCGTATTCCCGCAGCTTGCCGTGCATGTACGGAATGAAATCCCGCACTTTATCCAGCCAGCCCGGCGGCGCATCCCATTTCACTCCGCCAACCCTCATATAATTGTAAGTCAAACGGGCTCCGCACAGTTCATTAAATAAATTAATAATGATCTCGCGATCACGGAAGGCGTACAGGAACGGGCTCATCGCCCCGATGTCGAGCAGATAAGTGCCCCACCAGACAAGGTGGCTCGCAACCCGCTGCAGCTCCATGACAATAAGTCGCATAAACTCCGCGCGCTCCGGGACTTCAAGCCCCATCATCGTCTCGACGGCATGAACCAGCACATAGTTATTGGTCATAGCAGACACATAATCCATCCGGTCGGTATAAGGAATAATTTGCGTATAATTCAATTGCTCGGCCAGCTTCTCGGTACCGCGGTGCAAATACCCCATTACCGGGGTTGCTTCCGTGATGACTTCGCCGTCGAGTTTGACAACGATACGGAATACGCCATGCGTGCTGGGATGCTGGGGACCGACATTTAATAGAAGTTCTTCGGTACGAATCACGCTGCAGCTACACCTCCGAATCGAGCGGCTCATAATCTTTGCGCAGCGGATGGCCGACCCAGTCGTCGGACATCATAATGCGGCGCAGATCTGGATGGCCCGGGAATGTTACTCCTAACAGATCATAGATTTCGCGTTCGTTCCAATTCGCGGTGGCCCAGACGGGCGTCACCGAAGCGATGGCAGGGTCGCTGCGGTCCGCCTTCACCTTTACCGCCAGCTCGCGCCGGCTTTCGAGATGAACCAGGTGATAGACAACCTCCAGATGCGTCTCGTAATCGACGCCGGAGACATTCCGCAAATAGGTAAAATGAAGCTCTTCATGCCGCTTCAGCAGCTCGGCCGTCGCAGCCCAATGCTCATTCTTCACGATAATCGTCGGCATATGCCGGCTCATCTCGTTAATATAAGCATCCTCCAGCGCCTCTTCATGCACGAGGCTGCGAATCAGTCTCGCTGCCGCATCCAGCTCCGGCTGCTTCGGCGACGGCTCCGGCGGTGGCGCCGGCTCAGCCGTATCCGGCGCTGCTCCGCCCGCATTCGCGGCTTCCTTCGCCGCCGCTCTCACCGCGCGGGCTTCCGCCGCCGCCTTCAGCTTCGCTTCCCGCTCCGCATCCGCCGCGCCCTCCGGCGCCGCTCCGCCCGCATTCGCGGCTTCCG
>NZ_JAASRQ010000006.1:114089-560218 GCF_011761545.1 Paenibacillus sp. BK720
CTTGGCTGCCGCTCTCACCGCGCGGGCTTCCGCCGCCGCCTTCAGCTTCGCTTCCCGCTCCGCATCCGCCGCGCCCTCCGGCGCCGCTCCGCCCGCATTCGCGGCTTCCTTGGCTGCCGCTCTCGCCGCGCGGGCTTCCGCCGCCGCCTTCAGCTTCGCTTCCCGCTCCGCATCCACCGCGCCCTCCGGCGCTGCTCCGCCCGCGTTCGCGGCTTCCTTCGCCGCCGCTCTCGCCGCGCGGGCTTCCGCCGCCGCCTTCAGCTTCGCCTCCCGCTCCGCATCCACCGCGCTCTCCGCTGCATCAACTGCTGGCTCGCTTGCACCTGCCGCTTCCGGCTCCTTCTCTAGCGTTGCACCACCTGCCGAGACGGTTGTGTTTTCCGCCGACTCCGGCACCTCTGTCGGCAGCTCTGTCTTCGCCTCCGAAGCAACCTTCGCTTCTTCCGGCTTTTTCCCTTCATTCTTCTCCTCGCTCATCGGTCCGTCACCCGCTTCCCGGTTTTCGCTTCGTAACGGATTTTTTCTTGCAGCTTGTTAATACCGTAGATCAGTGCCGCCGGGTTGGGCGGACAGCCTGGTATGTACACATCGACGGGCACGATTTGGTCGACGCCCTTCATCACCGCATACGACTTGATGTAGGGACCACCCGCCGTCGCGCAGGAGCCCATTGCAATCACCCATTTGGGCTCAGGCATCTGATCATACAGCCGTCGCAGCAGCGGGCCCATTTTTTTCGTAACGGTGCCTGCGACAATCATCACATCCGACTGGCGCGGCGAGGTGCGGAACATGACTCCGAATCGGTCGAGATCGTAATGGGACGCGCCCGTACCCATCATCTCGATTGCGCAGCAGGCCAGACCGAAGGTGAGCGGCCACAGCGAATTGCTCCGCGCCCAAGCCTTCAGCTGCTCCAGCGTTCCCATAAACACATTGCGTTCCAGTTCCTTGCGTTCTTCCAGCGATATCGACTCTAAACTGAATTCCATTTCAGCACCTTCTTTTTCCAGGCATATAGAAGTCCGATAAACAGCATTGCCGCAAAAATGAACATCTCAACCAGCACAAAAAGGCCGAGCTTATTATATGCGACGGCCCAAGGGTATAAGAAAACGGTTTCCACATCAAAGATGACAAACATTAACGCAAAGATGTAATACCGGATGTTGAAGCGTACCTGTCCTTCGCCAACCGGCTCGTTGCCGCTCTCGTAGGTTGTTCGCTTCGGATCATTCGGCTTATGCGGTCTGAGCAATCTTCCGACGGTCAGCGCCGCTGCCGGGAGCAAGATCCCGAGAAAAATAAAAATAGCCACGACGACATACTGGTTGACGTAATTGTCCACACCATCGCCTCCGTCAAAGCGGACCAGCCGCTTGGTCATTTTTCCTCACAATTATAACAAAAGCTTCCACGGCCGTCTATGAAAGAGTTGTTCGGCTCCGCCTCCCCGAAGAGCCGGACAAGCCCGTAACGGCGCGGCTTCCCGGGAACCGCGAGACACCCGCCGGCCACCCGGTCAGCACGATACCCGCCTGTCACACTATTAGCCTATGCTCGCCACCCCTAACGATATCCCAAAGTTAAACAAATGCACTCCCTCATACAAAAGCCGCTATCGGCATGGGAATCTCTTAACGATGTCCGCATCGTTAAGCAATTACTTCCCTCCCTCAACGCAAAAAAGCAGGAAGACGCCACCCATCAGGCGTCCTTCCTGCGCCAACGCTTATCTCAACCGCGAATCCGTCAGCTTGAACTGGCCAACCAGCTGCTGCAGGAACCTCGTGATCGACTCTACGCTTTCCGAGGTTTGGCGCACGCTGTCCATCTCACCGATCAGCTCCTGCACCTTGCCCTCCACATCGGAGGAGACCTTGCGGTTCTCCATGCTGACGAGGGCAATCCGTTCCATCAGTTTGACCACCTCGTCTACGACCTGCGATTTCCGGCTATCCTCGCTTTGCGCCGTCTGCAGCGTGCTCGCTGCGGCCGCAACCAGCTGCGTGCCTTCCTCGACGACCTTTGTTCCTTCGTCCATCGACGCGTAAGCCTGCTTCGCTTCGTCGTAGATTTGCTGCGTAATTTGATGCACTTCCTCCGTGGAACGACGGGTCATATCCGCCAGCTTGCGGATTTCCGATGCCACAACGGCAAAGCCGCGTCCCTGCTCGCCTACGCGCGCCGCCTCGATGGAGGCGTTCAAAGCAAGCAAATTCGTTTGCGCCGAAATCTCCTCAATGACCTGCAGAACGCCGCGAATCTCTTCAACCGTATGCATAAACCGGCGGATCGTATCATTCGTATCGCCGACCTTCGTGGAAATATGCTGCATTTTATCCCCGATCCGGTCTACCTCCGATTGTGCCACGGCAATCTGCTCGGCAGCCTGCAGCTCCAGGAGCCGCAGTGTGTCTCTCATCTCGTCGGCGGAATGCTTCGCCATGTCAATATCCTTCAGCTGATTGCGGATGCTGCCGATCATGTCGCCTACCTTGCGGCTTACCCGCTCCGTCGACTTCGCGGTAACGGCGGCCGATTCATTCATGATATTCTGGCTGGAGAGCACGTCCGATGCGGCCAGCTTCACCTTCAGCATGATGCCCTCAATCGAATCGATCATATTGTTAATCCATTTGGCAAGCTCTCTCGTCTCATCGTTATCGAACTTGGCAGGCTCGAGACGCTGGGTCAAATCCCCTTTGCCCTCCGCGTTAATGCGGATGAACCGGTTAATTCGGCGCAGGTTGCGAACGACCCGTCGGGATTCCTTCCGCTGCACGGCGCCCGCGACAAATTGTCCGTACACCAGTGTCCATGCGCCTGCCGCCGCCGCGGTTACCCATACCGGAGCTCGTCCGGCAAGAACGGCCACGAGCGCGATCGTCAGCACCGTCTGAATGAGCGTCTGCCACAGCTGAAGCTTGCTGAAGCGCCAACGGATACTGCGAATCCGGTACACCTCTTCCAGGTCACCCTCGCACATCATCCCCCATATATCCGGACAATGCGGCATCTGAAGCGTTACGCCTTTCCCGATAACCGGGATATGACGATAATCCGAATAACCCGGGAATTCAACGAATAGGTTGCTTCCGTTGTCAATCGTGCTGCGGACCCCGGGATGAAGCTCGTTCGTAGCCGGATCCGTGAAAATAATCTCCAGCTCCGTATGCTCCTTAATCGACACCGTTCCCCAGTCCGTCGAAACCCCATCCTTCAGATTCTCGCCGAACGTAAACGTCCGGTCCTCGAAGCGGCTCCGCGACAAAGCGGTCCCAAGCGCGATATGCTGATTCAGGTGCGGCTTTGCCATAAAAATATAGTTGTCGCCCGAGTCCGGATAAACGTGGCCGGATTCCCGCTGGATCAAATCCCCAAGCACATCGTTTGGCACCCTTCCGCAAAGCGTACCCGCATATTCTCCGTTCACAACTAGGGGATAGAGGAAAAGCAGGGTCATTTTATCGTGAAAAGAAGAGGATCTTGGTCCAAGGCTTAACGTAACCGGATCGCCGTAAGGTCCGTACAGGCACGGCCGCGGCGCGCTTCCCGCCCATGCGTAATCGAGTCCCGGCGCAATCAAGCTGCCGCTGCCATAGACGGTCCCTCGATGCTTCTCGTAAGTGGAAGCAAGAACCTGTCCTTCCATATCAAGCAGGAACAGCTCCGTCCAGTCATTTCCTCTCGCGTATGTACGTTCGAGTAGACGGGTAAAGGCATGCATCTGTTCTTCCTGATGCACCGGTTTGCCGTGCGCGGCTCCCGCCGCAATCTGCTCCGCCAGCCGCTCGATATAGCCCCAATATTCATGCGCCCAAGAAGTAAGCAGCTCCTTGCGCGTCTCCGCAATGCCTTCGAAGATCTGTTCAACGTCTTTCTTCATCCCATGATTCAAACGCCATGAGACCCAAAGCGGCAGTCCTTTTTTTGTACCCAGCCAGTCGAACATGTGCATCCCCCATATCCTGGTCATCTAGTATTTATGTCATATATACTAACATAAGATTTGATAAAATTTGATAGAGATGTAAGGTATTTTTCGTCTTTTTAGATAAATTTTTAAACTTTTTTGTTACATAAGCACTAAATACATCGAAAAAAGGCCGCCCTTAGGCTCATATAACGAACCCTAGGACAGCCTTCCTGCCATAACCTTCTATTTTCTTCCAGAACGATACATCAGATACATAAAATACGGCGCTCCTATTACTGCCGCAACCAGTCCGGACGGCAGCTCTTTTGGAGCCAGCAGCGACCGTCCCGCCGTATCGGCGAGAACCAGCAGCAAAGCACCGAGCAACGCCGTTAAAGGAACAAGCTTGCGGTATTTCGGACCAACCAGCATGCGCGTCATATGAGGTGCGATGAGTCCGATAAAGCCAATCGAGCCTACCGTCGCAACAGCTGCCGCCGCCATGGCAACGCCAACTCCCCCGATAACCAGACGCGTCCGGTCTACGCGAAGGCCCAGATTCGTGACGGTCGCATCCGAGAATTGAAGAACATCCACCTTGCGGGCCAAATACCAGGCGACCGGCAGCAGGACAATCGGCCAGAACACCAGCTGCCAGAAATCGTCCCAGTTGCGCGCATAAGTCGTACCGGATAACCATACGAGTGCCGATGCCAGCGTCAGCTTCATGCGGATAACGAGCACCTGAACGATTGCGCTGGCCATCGAAGAGACGGCAAGACCAATCAGGGCGACAACCGACGGATTAAAGGAGCTCTTCCGCCCGAGCAGAAACACGATTACCGCTGCGCCTACCGCGCCAATAAAAGCGCCTGCAGGCAGCCATTGCACCGATACCTGCGTAAATACGGCAAGCATCAGCATAGCCCCGACGCTAGCTCCGCCCGTTACGCCGATTATGGACGGATCCGCCAGCGGGTTCCGGACGACGCCCTGCAGCAGCAGGCCGCTTACGGCAAGCGTGGCACCGGCAAGCGCGGCCACCAGCGTACGAGGAATCCTCATCTCGACGATACGCTGCGTACTGTCTGCCCCGTGGCCCAACAAGGCATTAACGACATCCGCTACCGGAATGCGCAGGCTTCCGAAAGCAAGACTGACAATAAGGCTTGCAGCCAGCAGCAGCGAAAAAATCGCCACCCACCAGCCGAACGGTACTTTCGTAGCCGAACGTCCCGGCGAAGTGCCTGTCTGCGGCGCCCCTTCCTTACGGCCTTTTACCGTGCGAAGGACAAGCCAGGCGAGCCATGGCCCGCCAATAAGCGCGGTTACGGCGCCTGCAGGCAACGGTCCAAGAGAATATTTGAAATGCATCGCAATGGCATCCGATCCAATAACGATAATCGCTCCCCATAGGAAAGACAGCGGGAGCAGCACCGCATGTCGTTTCGCCCCTAACATCCGCATCAGATGCGGCGCTATCAAGCCAACGAAACCGATTGGACCAACCACGCTGACGGCAGCTGCCGCAAGCAGCACGGCAATGCCAAGACCCGTAAGACGGATCCGTCCAACCTTTTGCCCCAGAGAGGTAACCGTGTCTTCATCCAGCTCCATCAGATCCCATTTGCCGGCCAGCAGAAAAGCAAGCAGGAAGCAGCCAAGAATCCAAGGCCAGGCATGCTGGACTCCTCCCCAGTCATTTTGCACAAGCGAGCCGGAGCCCCACATGAACAAGCCCTGCGTCTTTTGCTCGTGGAATAACTGAAGCACGCCCGTAAAAGCCGCCGCGGTCATCGTAACGATCATCCCGGACAATGCAAGCCTTACCGGGGACGCCTTTGTGCCTCCCGCCATCACGAAAGCCGCACCGGCAGCGGCAATCGCGCCAATGAACGTAAGAAGCAGAGGAAAACCCATGGCTAGGCCCGGGAACATAATTGTCCCTACGGTCAGAGCTAGGAATGCCCCCGCGTTAATGCCAAGCGTACCGGCAGACGCGAGCGGGTTGCGGGTCACATTTTGAAATAACGCGCCGGCCACGGCCAACGCCCCGCCCGTTAGAATGCCGATCACCATGCGGGGCAGCCGGACCGTCCACAAAATTTGATGCTCCAATACGGGAGTGGAGTCGAAAATAGCCCGCCATACCGTCTTCACCGGGATAGCGGCTTCCCCAAGTGTCAAGTGGTAGGAAGCCAAAGCAAGGAGCAGCAGAAGACCCGCCGCTGATAACAGCAGCGGGCTCCAGATGCCCTTCCTTGTTTCCGTTGTCGTTTGAAGGTTCGTATGCATTAGCCGAGCGCTTCAAGCGTGCGTTCTACAAGAAGTTTTGCGGACAAAGGACCGCCAAACGGCCAGATGCCTTTCATGTCATACACGCGGTTTTCTTTTGCAAAGTTCAGGTTCTTATACACTTCGTTCTTAGGAAGCAGCTCGCTGAATACGGTATCCGTTGCGCTTGTTGTGTACAACACGCTTGCGTCCGGCGTCTTGGTCAAGCCTTCGATATCCGTTTCCGAATAGCCGTATTGCTGGAACGTGCTGTCCTGATGCGCGTTTTTCAAACCGATCTTCGCGAGAATCGCCATAGCCATCGAATTGTCGGTGAACAGACGGAAGGTAGCTACGCCTTCGTTGGTCCAAGCTTGCGTAAACACAACCTCTTGCCCCTCTTTGCCCGCGCTTGCCAGCTTCGCTTTGGACTCGTCGTAATAGCTGTGCAGATCGGCCAGCACCTTCTCGCCTTCTGCTTTTTTGCCAAGAGCATCCGCAATTGCGCTGAAGGTTTGCTCCATTTCGCTGTATTGGTCAAGTCCGCCCTCTTCCGGGTACGGGTTGAAAATAAGCGTTGGCGCAATCGCCGACAGCTGATCGTAAATCACTTCGTGACGGAAGCTTACGCCGATGATCAGGTCCGGATCAAGGCTGGTAATCGTCTCGATGCTTGGCTCTTGGCGCGTACCTACATCAACAACCGCTGCATCCAGCTTTGGATCAATGGCGCCGTACCATTCCCCGTAGCCCTTCACGTCCGCTACGCCGGCAGGCTGTACGCCAAGCGCGATCAGATCCTCTGCATAGGTCCACTCCAGAACAACGACCTTTTTCGGCGTTCCGGAAATTTTGGTTTCGCCAAGCGCATGCTTGATCGTACGCTCTGCCGTATCGTCAGCTGCTGTATTTGTGCTTGCATTTGCGTTTGAGCTTGCTTGCTCGGACTCTTGCTTGTTGTTGCCCGAATTGCCTGCGTTGTTGCCGCCTCCGCATGCAGCGAGGAAAACCATCATGGCCGCAAGAATGAGACCTGTCCATTTCATTTGCTTCATTGTTAAACCCCCACATAATGATTATCATTCTCATTGATTACTTTCTCAATGATAAAGATTATCAATGATGAAGTCAATAGAAATGGACCATCTTTTCAACTAAGAAAATGACCTGTCACAACATGATCATAATTTCATCATGTTTGACAGGTCACTCTTTTACCGCTAAATCTATTATTTCCCGAACAAGGATTTAAGCTTGCCCCAGCCTCCCGATTTTGCCGACTGCTGTACAAGGGTCGGCTGATCGGTTAGCTCTCGCGCGTTCCAGATCGCCTGCGCATTCCGCTCGAAATACCTTCTCCATACCGGCCCAAGCTCCGACTCTATCCGTTCGTAAGCATCTTTCATGCGGAAGCTCCGCCACTCCAGATGATGGGCATCGGAAGAAACGATATGAATAAGCCCGCGCCTGCAGAGCGTCCAAGCCGATTTCTCAATCCCCCTGCCGAAGCCTCCGAGCAAGGAATGGGTTGTCACCTGAGCGTAAGCCCCCAGCTCCACGAGCTCGGCCAAGCGATCCGGATTCTGAACGATCTCCGCATTACGCTCCGGATGGGCTATGACGGCACGGATGCCTAACAGGCGCAGCTCGTATACGACCTGCTCCATGGATTTGGGAATCTGCGAGGAAGGCATCTCTATCAGGACGTAAGAGGAATCGCCCAATGGGAGGAGCTTTCCGCTTTGCCAGTTGGACAGAAACTCGGAATGAATCCGAATTTCCTGTCCCGTTTGAATCTTCAGCGGAATAGCCAGCTCGCTTAATCGGCTGTTAAGCTCGGCTGCCAGCTCTAATACGGTTTCTTTGTCATTGCTATATTTGCCGTCGTAATGGTGAGGCGTCGCAATAATCCCCGTAATCCCTTCGGCGGCCGCAACACGGGCCATCTGAATGGAATAATCCCAATCCGAGGCACCATCGTCAATGCCAGGCAATATGTGTGTATGTATATCAATCATGCCAGCGTCCCCCTGCTCTACCGTTCATCTTATTTCCTCCATTGTGAGAGATTCTTATATTGAAGTCAATGAGACGCAAGTCGGCATTATGACAAATCAAGAGAAAACAATTGTCGAAAAGAAAAAGCCGTTCAAATCTCCTTAGATGAGATTTGAACGGCTTTAAGTTCTTAACGTTCTGTAACGTTGATCCGGTTCGATGCACGCTGCAGAGCAAGCTCCGCGCGTTTGAAGTCGATTTCGTCGCGTTTGGCAGCCAGGCGCTCTTCAGCGCGCTGTTTTGCAGCCTGTGCACGGTTTACATCGATTTCGGAAGCCAGCTCAGCGCTTTCGGCCAGGATGACCACTTTGTCCTTACGGACTTCAATGAAGCCTCCGCCTACAGCAAGAACATCAACTTTACCGTCGCGCTTAATGCTGACCGGCGCAATACGCAGCGGTGTTACCAGCGGAATGTGATTCGGCAAAATACCGAGCTCGCCCGCGATCCCTTTAACGCTGACCATATTAGCCGTCTCCGCGTATACCTTGCGCTCCGGAGTTACGATTTCAACCAGAAAAGTACTCATGTGGATTCCTCCCGCCTTTCGCTATTACAGCGTTTTGGCTTTCTCCACGGCCTCTTCAATCACACCTACATACCGGAAAGCTTCTTCCGGAAGGTCGTCATGTTTGCCCTCGAGAATTTCTTTGAAGCTGCGAACGGATTCTTTAACAGGTACGTATTTACCTTTGATACCTGTGAACGGCTCGGCAACGTGGAACGGTTGCGACAGGAACAATTGAATGCGGCGCGCACGCGATACAGTCAGCTTGTCTTCCTCTGTCAACTCGTCCATACCAAGGATTGCGATGATATCTTGAAGCTCTTTATAGCGTTGCAGAATTTTCTTAACGCCTTGAGCTACGTTGTAATGCTCTTCGCCCAGAATGTCCGGGTTCAGGATACGGGACGACGAAGCAAGTGGATCTACCGCTGGGAAGATACCCATCTCGGAGATTTTACGCTCAAGGTTAGTTGTAGCGTCCAAGTGAGCAAACGTTGTTGCAGGAGCCGGGTCCGTATAGTCATCGGCAGGTACGTAGATCGCTTGGATCGAAGTAACCGAGCCTTTTTTGGTCGATGTGATACGCTCTTGCAATTGACCCATTTCGGTTGCCAGCGTTGGCTGGTAACCTACCGCGGAAGGCATACGGCCGAGAAGGGCCGAAACCTCGGAGCCTGCTTGCGTGAAGCGGAAGATGTTGTCGACGAACAGAAGCACGTCGCGGCCTTCGGCGTCACGGAAGTATTCAGCCATTGTCAGACCCGTCAGGGCTACGCGTTGACGTGCGCCTGGCGGTTCGTTCATTTGTCCGAATACCATCGCTGTTTTCGGAAGTACGCCGGAATCCTTCATCTCGTGGTAAAGGTCGTTACCTTCGCGAGTACGCTCGCCTACGCCGGCGAATACGGAGATACCGCCATGCTCTTGCGCAATGTTGTTGATCAGCTCTTGGATCGTTACCGTTTTACCTACGCCCGCACCGCCGAACAGGCCGATTTTACCGCCTTTCGCGTATGGAGCAAGCAAGTCGATAACTTTGATGCCAGTTTCAAGAATTTCCGATTGCGTGGACAATTCTTCGAATGCCGGAGCCGGACGGTGGATCGGAAGGTTAATTTCCGATGTTGCGTCACCAGCTTGGTCGATTGGCTCGCCCAGTACGTTAAATACGCGGCCGAGTGTTGGTGCTCCAACCGGGATAGTGATTGGCGCGCCTGTGTCTACAGCTTCCATGCCGCGAACCAGACCGTCAGTTGTGCTCATCGCAACAGCGCGAACCAAGTTGTCACCGAGGTGAACAGCTACTTCAAGCGTCAGATTAATATCGATGCCGCCTGCTTGGCCCTTCTGGTCGATTTTGACAGCGTTCAAAATTTCCGGCAGGTTGCCGCGTTCGAACTCCAAGTCGACGACCGGACCCATGACGGATACAACGCGTCCTTTTTTCATGGTTTTCCCTCCTGGTACTTTCTTTGTTTCCTGCTATATTCCTTAAGCCTGTGCGTTTGCACCGGCTACGATCTCGGAGATCTCTTGCGTGATTGCCGCCTGACGAGCCCGGTTATAGGTCAGCGTCAATTGGTTAATCATTTTGTTTGCATTCTTCGTCGCACTGCCCATGGCTGTCATTCGAGCGCCTTGCTCGGATGCTTTGCCGTCCAGCAGCGCACTGTAAATAAGCGTCTCTGCGTATTTAGGCAGCAGCACTTCCAGAACGCCTTCGGCAGACGGCTCGTACTCGTACGAAGTTACCGGGCCGTTGCTGCTTACGTCCTGCAAAGGAAGCAGACGTTGTTCTGTAGGGATCTGAGTAATGGCGTTTACGAATTGGTTGTAGTAGATGTACAGCTCATCGTATTTGCCCTCAGAGAACATTTTGACCGCGTTGTAAGCGATCGACTTGATGTCCGCGAACGTAGGAGCATCGGACAGACCGATTACTTCCTCGACGATCGGCATGTTGCGGCGTTTGAAATAGTCGCGGCCTTTACGTCCGATGACGAACAACACGTACTCGTCATTCGATTTGTGCTTCTCGCGAATCGTTTGCGTAACTTTACGAAGGATGTTCGCATTGTAGCCGCCTGCCAGACCACGGTCGGAGGTGATAACGAGGTAACCCGTTTTTTGCACCGGACGCGTTTCGAGCATCGGGTGTTTCACGCCTTTTGTGCCTGCTGCGATGCTTGCTACTACTTCCTTCAGCTTATCCGAATAAGGACGGGCTTTCGTCGATGCCTCCTGCGCTCTTCTGAGCTTGGAAGCCGCAACCATTTCCATCGCCTTCGTGATTTGCTTCATGTTTTGTTTACTTTTGATCTCGCGCTTAATGTCGCGCATGCCTTTTGCCATTGCATTGTCACCCGCCTTTGTTGCTTTGCCGATACAGTGGGGTGCGGGCAAGCTGTTGTTTGTATTCCAGAGTCTGCATTTCACCTTGTCCGCCATTGAACCTGTATCCTTTGAACCATCCACCTCGCGGTGAGGATACAGGTTCAAAAGCGGCACGTAAACTCTGCGGCTCACGCAGCCCCTTCCATACAAACGGCCTGCCTTACCTCATTGCATAAACAAAGCCTGGTGTTAAGCGCCTGCGCCCGTACATAAGGACGGGCGCGAGACATTTATTCGAAGGCTTTTATTCAGAGGCTATTAAGCCGAAACGGAAAAGCCTTTTTTGAACTTCGTGATCGCGTCAACGAGAGCTTTCTCGTTGTCTGCAACGAGGTCTTTCGTTGTACGGATGGATTCGCCGATTTCCGGATGGCTGGAATCCAGGAACGCCAGGAATTCTTTCTCGAAGCGCAGGATGTCTTGAACCGGAATATCGTCCAGATGACCCTTAACCGCGGAGTAGATCGAGATAACTTGCTTCTCAACCGGCATCGGCTGGTTAACGCCTTGCTTCAGAATTTCCATTGTACGAGCACCGCGGTTCAGACGAGCGAGTGTCGATTTATCGAGATCGGAGCCGAACTGCGAGAACGCTTGAAGCTCGCGGTAAGCCGCAAGGTCCAGACGGAGCGTACCGGCAACCTTTTTCATTGCTTTGATCTGAGCGGAACCGCCTACGCGGGATACGGAGATACCTACGTTAACCGCCGGACGTTGGCCGGCGTAGAACAGGTCGGATTCCAGGAAGATTTGTCCGTCCGTGATCGAGATTACGTTCGTAGGAATGTAAGCCGATACGTCGGAAGCTTGAGTCTCGATGAACGGCAGAGCCGTCAGCGAGCCGCCGCCAAGTGCGTCGCTAAGTTTAGCTGCGCGCTCGAGCAAACGGGAGTGCAGGTAGAATACGTCGCCTGGGTATGCTTCCCGGCCTGGCGGACGGCGGAGCAACAGGGACAATTCGCGGTATGCAGCCGCTTGTTTCGACAAGTCGTCGTAAATAACGAGAACGTGCTCGCCTTTGTACATGAAGTACTCACCCATCGAGCAGCCTGCATAAGGAGCCAGGAAGAGCAATGGAGCCGGGTCGGATGCGCCGGCAGTTACGACGATTGTGTAATCCAGAGCGCCATGCTTGCGGAGAGTTTCCACAACGCCTGCTACCGTGGATTGTTTTTGACCTACGGCAACGTAGATACATTTCACGCCGTTGCCTTTTTGGTTGATGATTGCGTCGATCGCAATCGCGGTTTTACCTGTTTGACGGTCACCGATGATCAGCTCGCGTTGTCCGCGGCCTACCGGTACCATCGCGTCGATCGCTTTAATACCCGTTTGCATTGGCTCGTGTACCGATTTACGGTCGATTACGCCAGGAGCCGGGGATTCAATCGCACGGAATTGAGTGGTGTTGATCGGGCCTTTGCCGTCAAGCGGCTGACCCAGCGGGTTAACTACGCGACCCAGAAGCTCTTCGCCTACCGGCACTTCCATGATGCGGCCCGTGCGTTTTACTTGGTCGCCTTCACGGATATCCGTGTAAGGACCGAGGATAACGACACCCACGTTGCTTTCTTCCAAGTTGAGCGCCATACCTACAACGCCGTTAGCGAATTCGAGCAGTTCTCCCTGCATCGCATTCTCCAGGCCGTGTACGCGGGCGATACCGTCACCGACACTAATAACAGTGCCGACGTCAACGACTTGAATTTCGGATTTATATTGTTCGATCTGTTGTTTAATCAGCGTGCTGATTTCATCAGGTCTGATACTCAATTCGTTCACCCCTATCTACATGCATTAGATTTTAAACGATTTTTGTAAACGTTCCAGCTTGCCGGAGAGGCTGCCGTCGTACAGACGATCGCCGATGCGTACTTGCACGCCGCCGAGCAATGCCGGGTTAACGATTTGTTCCGCGATAATTTTCTTGCCGCTCAGCTTGCCGAAGCTTGCTTCAACCTCAGCCAGCTCTTCGCCGGACAAGGAATGCGCCGTATACACGACTGCGTGCGCCTGACCCAGCGCTTCGCCGGCGATCTTTGTATACGCTTCGTATACGTCAGGGATCAGCTCTTGGCGGCCGCGGACAAGAATAAGTTCAAGCGTATGAAGGACAAGCGCCGAAACATGATCGCCAAACGCGCCTTTCAGCACGGCGATTTTCTTTTCCGGCTCGATGCTAGGAAGCTCCAGGAATTTGCGGGCATCAGCGTCATTTTCCAGGCTTTGAACAATTACCTTTAACTGTTCTTCTGTTTCCGATACGATGCCTTGCTCGCTAGCAAGCTCAAACAGTGCTTTAGCGTAGCGCTTCGCTACGACGATATCCCGGCTCATTTGCTTCCAACTTCTTTCAGGTATTGGTTAACCAACTGCTCCTGGGATTTCTCGTCCACTTGCTTTTCGATAATCTTCGACGCGATTTTGACGGAAATACCGCCAACCTCTTCGCGAAGTGCTGCAACCGCTTTGTTTTTCTCGCTCTCGATATCTTTAACCGCATCGTCTTTCAGACGAGTGGATTCGGATTTCGCAACTTGAATAATTTCTTCGGCTTGTTTCGTGCTAGTAACTTTTGCTTGCTCAATAATGTCGTAAGCTTCTTTACGAGCTTCTTGAAGTGCTTGTTTTTGTTGCTCCAGCTGCTGTTCAGCTTCTTTCTTGCTAGTTTCCGCATTAGCGATTTGCTCTGCAACATACTGTCTGCGTTGTTCCATTACGCTCAGCAACGGACCAAATGCGTAGCGTTTCAGCAAGTACAGAAGGATCAGGAACGCAACTAGCTGGATGACAAGACTCGACCATACGATATGCAAAAAACGTCACTCCCTTCTATAGCTTAAAACAATTTCATTCATGCAAAAATCAATTGCTGCCGGCCCCTACAGGCCCGAACAAAAAGGAAGGCGTGGAGGCAAAGCCACACTCCCCGCCATGTGTATGCTTGTGATATTAGGATTTACCCAAGAAGATGAACGCGAGTACCAGTGTGATAACTGGAAGTGCTTCGACGAGCGCGACACCGATAAACATTGTTGTTTGAAGAGTACCGCGAAGTTCTGGTTGACGGGAAATACCCTCAACTGTGCGACCTACGATCAGACCGTTACCAATACCTGCGCCAAGTGCGCCCAAACCGAATACAATTGCTGCTGCAACTAATGCCAATGCTCCCATTAGAAAAATCCTCCTCAATTTTCATACAAATTAGTTTTTTATATTGACCGCCGGTATTCCGCCGGTTTGAAGCCTTTAATGCTGCTCGCCATGCTCTTCATGCACAATTGCTTGCGACATGTAAACCATCGTAAGCATACAGAATACGAATGCTTGTATTGCACCTACGAATACGCTGAAACCTTGCCATACGACAAGCGCCGGGATACCCCAAATGCCCATGCCGAGGATTACGGCAATCATGACCTCGCCCGCGAAGATGTTACCGTATAGACGCAAAGCAAGCGACAACGGCTTCGATACTTCTTTGATCAGGGACAGAGGCAGGAAGAGCCAATGCGGTTCTACGTAGTGCTTCAGGTAATGCTTCGTGTTGAGACGAAGACCCTCGATATGCGTCAGCAGGATAACGATCAGCGTCAACGCGCCCGTAACCGCAACGTCGGCAGTCGGTGATTTCCACCAAGCGATATGCGCTTCTTCTTCCCCGCCCAAATCAAGGTTCATACCGAAGATTGACGCACCGTGATGCACTTCAGTAACGATACCCAGCGGCAGACCAAGCATGTCGCCGATAAAAATATACATAATCAGGGTGAGACCGAGGATAAGATACGGACGGCCTTTCTTGAGGTCCATAGACGTACCGATAATGTTCTGCACGAATTCGATTACCCACTCCAGGAAGTTCTGAAGTTTCGTCGGATTCGTAACCGAAATGTTTCTCACTGAGAGCCTCGCAAGCACAAAGACAATGATGCTAGTGATCAAAATCATCGCGATTACGGCCAAATCAAATTCGATTCCAGCTACATGAACGATAGGAGAAATATGATCCATTAGTTATTTTCACCCCTTTCATCGGTAGGATTCGACGCCATCAGCTTTCTTCTGGACAAAAATCCCAGTATGAGTGTTGCCAATTGTGCGACAAATAATCCGGCAACAGTCGCTGAAAGCTGAAACGTGTATGTTTGTGTCGCAATCACAACTGCCAACAACGCGACGCACGCCCGGGTGAAAAAGCCGATAGTCGTCCTTTTCGTACCTTGCGCGGCGGCATTCGCTCCGATCTTCGCAACCTTCCAGCCGAGTATTCTTGCGTTTACTAGACTAGCTGCTCCTCCGATCATCAGACCGCCCCACCAGCTCTCGTACTCGGGCAGCACAGCCCAAGCAATACAGCATAGGGACATGAATAAGAAAGTAACTCTTGTAACGGCTTTCAAGTGGGCCGACAAATCGTCCATTATTTCGCTTTGCCTCCCGCAAACGTCCGAATCAGGAATATAACGGTAATGATGCCAATTGCAAGTCCCGCTACCAATCCGATGATGGAAAAGTATTCGGTACCGTTTGCAAGATCGGCCTTATGACCGAGCCAGTAGCCAAGCCCCAGACATGCGGCTAGATCGGCCCCAATAGTGCCGACCAATCCCATTGCTCTCCAAGGGTCGTCTCCGAAACTGCCATGATCCGACTTATTCTGATTTTCTTTGGACGGTTGTTCTTTGGATGGATCCATGCGAATCACTCCAAAACTCTCATTTATTTTATCGAAGCTGTTAAACTTTTGTCAATTCATTTAAATTCAAACATTTAGTGAACAGCGGCCCGAAAATCCTTATAAATAAAGGATTTTCCGAGCTCCAAACCGTACAGTACCACTGTATGCTGTACATTGCTTATCTAGCAGCTGTCCGCTTCGAAAACTATGAACGTTGTGTGAACGGTTCTGGCCGCACGCTTGTTCTTCCAAAATGATGCAAAATCGCTTGCACGATGCGTACAGAAGCTTGTCCGTCGCCGTAAGGATTGGCAGATTTGCTCATTTTTTCGTACAGCACTGCGTCGTTCAGAAGAGCGCGCGCACGGTTGTATACCGTCTCTTCATCCGTGCCGACCAGCTCAAGCGTTCCGGCTTCGATCCCTTCCGGACGTTCCGTCGTGTCGCGAAGTACCAGGGTAGGCACGCCGAACGATGGCGCTTCTTCCTGCAGGCCGCCGGAATCGGTCATAATCATGTAAGCATGAGGATAAAAATTATGGAATTCGAATACGTCAAGCGGTTCGATTAATTGAATACGCGGATGATTGCCAAGAATCTCGTTAGCCGGCTCTCTCACGGCCGGGTTCGGGTGTACGGCGTAGACGATGGCTACGTCTTCATGCTCGTCGGCGATCCGTTTAACCGCGCGGAAAATGTTGCGGTGCGGCTCGCCCAGCGCTTCGCGGCGATGCGCAGTCATCAGAATCATGCGCTTGCCCTTCGCCCATTCGATGACCGGGTGGGAGAACGATGGATCAACCGTATATTGGAAAACGTCCGTTGCGGTATTGCCCGTTACGTAAATCGACGCTTCCGACTTGTTCTCCCTGCGCAGGTTGCCTGCGGACCATTCCGTAGGAGCAAAATGCACATCCGACAGAACGCCGGCCAACTGGCGGTTCATTTCTTCCGGATAGGGAGACAGCTTGTTCCACGTACGGAGACCGGCTTCAACGTGACCAACCTGAATCTGCTTCAGGAAGGACGCATAGCTCGCCAGGAACGTCGTCTGCGTATCGCCATGCACAAGCACGATATCCGGCTTCGCTTCCGTTAGAATAGGGTCCAGGCCCTCCAGGACGCGTACGGTTGTCTCGGTCAGGGTCTGGCGGTCCTTCATCACATTCAAATCATAGTTCGGCTGAATTTCGAAGAAATCAAGCACCTGGTCGAGCATTTGGCGGTGCTGCGCCGTTACGCAGACGATCGATTCGATCTGATCGGCATGCTTATTCAATTCCAGTACAAGCGGAGCCATCTTAACGGCTTCCGGACGGGTACCAAAAATCGTCATTACTTTCAGTTTAGACAAAACGTTTCACTCCTAAAATGAATGGTTACTTAAAGAGCTCAGTCGAGAGCGATTGGTGACTATTCATGCTTCGTAAGCATACGCTAATGAATGGTTACTTAAAGAGCTCAGTCAGAGCGATTGGTGACTATTCATGCTTCGTAAGCATACGCTTAATGAATGGTTGCTTAAAGAGCTCAGTCAGAGCGATTGGTGACTACTCATGCTTCGTAGCCGCTTATTAATTCGTACCGAATAGACGGTCGCCGGCATCGCCGAGACCCGGCACGATATAGCCTTTCTCATTCAAAGCATCGTCGAGCGCAGCAAGGTAAATATCGATTTCCGGATGCGCATCCTGTACCGCTTTTACCCCTTCCGGAGCGGCAATCAGGCACATCAGCTTGATCTGGTCGCAGCCGCGTTTCTTCAGCGAGTTGATCGCCGCGATCGCAGAGCCGCCGGTAGCCAGCATCGGATCGATAACAATCAGCTGGCGGTTAGCCGCATCCGTAGGCAAATTAATGTAGTATTCGGTTGGCTGGAGTGTTTCGTGGTCTCGGACAAGTCCGATATGACCCACTTTTGCGGCCGGAATCAGCTTAAGCATCCCTTCAACCATACCAAGTCCCGCGCGCAGAATCGGAATAAGCCCCAGCATGCGTCCGGACACCACTTTCGCTTCCGTCGTTGCGACTGGCGTCTCCACCGTAATGGTATCAAGAGGTACGTCTCTTGTAATTTCGTAAGCCATCAGAGTGGCTACCTCGTCAACCAGTTCACGAAAGTCCTTCGTATTGGTATCTTTGTTTCTAATAAAGGTCAGCTTATGCTGAATCAATGGATGGTCGCATATAACCACTTTGCTCATGGAGCGTAATTCCTCCTGTGTGAATAAGTTATTCCTATAGTCTTGGACACAATCCCGTTTATTATATCACTCCGCCCCCTGCGATGCATCCAGAGTTTTATGGCTATATAACGACGGTTTGCCTACAAAAAAGGACGAAACAGATGTAATCTCTGCTTCGTCCTGTAAAATTATACCGATGCGTAGTGGCAGGAAGCATAATGCCCCTTTTTCACTTCGACAAGCTTAGGTTCGACGGTTTTGCATTTATCCGTTGCCATCGGGCAGCGGGTGTGGAACTGGCAGCCCGATGGCGGATTAATCGGGCTCGGCAGGTCGCCGGCGAGCACAATGCGCTCGCGGGTGGCTTCGATCTCCGGATCCGGGATCGGATTGGCGGACAGAAGCGCGCGCGTATACGGATGCGCAGGGCTGTTATACAGCTCGCCGCTCTCCGCAAGCTCGACGATTTTGCCAAGATACATAACGGCGACGCGGTCGCTTATATGCTTAACCATGGACAGGTCATGGGCGATGAACAGATAAGTCAGACCCATTTTACGCTGCAAATCCTGCATCAGGTTTACGACCTGAGCCTGGATCGACACGTCGAGCGCCGAGATCGGCTCGTCCGCGATAATGAATTTCGGATCCACCGCAAGAGCGCGGGCGATACCGATCCGCTGGCGCTGACCGCCGGAGAATTCGTGCGGATAACGGGTTGCATGGTCCGGATTCAGACCTACCAGATCCAGCAAATCCTCAACCCTCCGCTTGCGCTCGGCGCGGCTTCCCGCAAGTCCATGAATATCAAGCGCTTCGCCGATAACGTCGGTAATCGTCATCCGCGGATTCAACGATGCGTAAGGATCCTGGAAGATCATTTGCATATCGCGGCGCATTTGCTTCAGCTTAGCGCCTTTCAGCTTGTAGATATCCTCGCCGTTAAACGTAACATTGCCGCTCGTAGGCTCGTAGAGACGCAGAATCGTACGGCCGGCCGTCGATTTGCCGCAGCCCGATTCGCCAACGACGCCAACGGTCTCGCCTTTCGCGATGGAGAAATCGATCTCGTTGACCGCCTTCAAAATATTGCCTCCGCCCAAGTTGAAGAACTTGCGCAGATTATTAACCCTAACTAACGGTTCGCTCATACGGACACCTCCGTTTTCGCGGGCTTCGCGTATGGATGCGCCATCCAGCATGCCGATTTATGCGATTCGTTGCCGTCAACCGGCAGAAGCTCCGGATCGTTGTCGACGCAGACGCGCATCGCTTCGTCGCAGCGCGCGCAGAAGCTGCAGCCTGCAGGCGGCTTGATCAGATCCGGCGGAGTGCCGAAGATCGGAATAAGCGGCTCGTCTTTTTTCTGGTCCAGACGAGGCACCGAGCGAAGCAGGCCTTTCGTGTAAGGATGCTTCGGATTTTTGAAGATTTCCCACTTGGTGCCGGTCTCTACTACTTTACCGGCATACATAACGATAACGCGGTCGCAAATATCCGCTACGACGCCAAGGTCATGCGTAATCAGGATAATGGAGGTTCCCATTCGCTCCTGAAGGTCCTTCATCACGCGCAGGATTTGCGCCTGAATCGTTACGTCGAGCGCCGTAGTCGGCTCGTCCGCGATAAGAAGCGAAGGATTGCACGCAAGGGCAATCGCGATCATCGCGCGCTGGCGCATACCGCCGGAGAACTCGTGCGGGTATTGGTTAAAGCGCGCAGCCGGATTCGGAATGCCTACGAGATTCAGCATCTCTATCGCACGGGCGCGGGCAGCCGAAGAGCTCATGCCTTGGTGCTTGATCAGGCCTTCCGTGATTTGACGGCCGATCGTCAGCGTTGGATTAAGAGAGGTCATCGGATCCTGGAAGATCATGCCCATCTCTTTGCCGCGGATGCTTTCCATTTCTTTCGGCGTCTTGGACAAAATCTCTTGCCCTTTGAACATAATCGAGCCGCTGGTCATCGCGGGCGGGCTTGGGATAAGGCGCATCAGCGTTTGCGCCGTTACGGACTTACCGCAGCCGGACTCACCAACGATTGCCACGGCTTCGCCTTTATTTATATGAAAGTTAACGCCGCGCACCGCTTGCACGGTACCGCCGCGAACTTTGAAATTAACACGAAGATCATTCACTTCGAGCAAACGTTCCATAGTTGCACCTCCTACTTTTTCATCTTCGGATCAAGTGCGTCGCGCAAGCCGTCACCGAAAATATTAAAGCAAAGCATGGTCAAGCTGAGCAAAATTGCGGGATACAGCATACGCCATGGATATACAGTCATCGCCTTGATGGCGTCATTAATCAAAGTACCGAGTGACGCGGCCGGCGATTGAACGCCAAGACCAAGGAAGCTAAGGAATGCTTCCGCAAAGATCGCATTCGGAACCGTCATCGTGATGGTAACGATAATCGGACCCATCGCGTTCGGGATAAGATGCTTGAACATAATTCGAACCGGGTTTGCGCCAAGCGCGCGCGCAGCGAGAACATACTCTTGATTCTTGAGCTGCATAATTTGACCGCGAACGATCCAGGCCATGTTGATCCAGCCCGTAATACTTAAAGCCACGATAATAGTGAACATGCTTGGTTCCATTACGACAATGAGCAGGATAACGACAAGCAAGCTCGGAATGGAATATAAAATTTCGCAGATACGGTTAAGAATTTCATCGACTTTGCCGCCAAAGTAACCCATGATGCTGCCCATGATAACGCCGACAATCAAATCGACGATTGCCGCATAAATACCTACCTGAAGCGAAATGCCCGCACCCATCCATGTTCTTGCGAACATATCGCGGCCAAGGCCGTCCGTACCGAACCAATGACTGCCGGATGGCGCCTGGTTGGTAGCCTTCAGGTCATTCGTGGAGAAATCGTTGCCCGTAAATTGATGAGCAATGGCTTGGCCGAAAATCGCCATCAGGACGATAAGGGCTAATATCCAAAGGCTGATCATCGCCATGCGATTGGACTTCAGACGAAACCAGGCATCCTTCCAAGCGGAAATGCTTTCGCGGACAACCGTCTCCGTTTGCTTCTCGTCATGACTTAGCTTTTCAAAATCATTAGGCTGCAGCACAGCTTGTTCCTTCATCGATTAGCCCCCCTTCCTGCTGGTCAATTTTATGCGCGGATCTACGAATCCGTAAGCGATATCGGTAAGGAAACGCGCCAGCATCAAAATGACGGCGTAGAACAGCGTGAGTCCCATAATAAGCGTGTAATCACGGTTGGTAATACTGTTGACGAAGAATTTGCCAAGACCGCCGATGCCGAAGATTTGTTCGATAACCACGGAACCTGTAATAATATTGGCCGTCATCGGACCAATGTACGTGACAACCGGAAGAATAGCATTCCGCAAAGCGTGGCGGACCAGAATAACGCGGCCGGACAAGCCCTTCGCCCGTGCGGTTTTCATATAATCCGCGCTGAGCACTTCCAGCATGCTGGAGCGTACAAGTCGCGCGATAAACGCGGCCGGCAGGAAAGACAAGGCGATGACCGGCATAATAAAGTCCGTCGGGTCATTCAATCCGGCTACGTCGAACCAGCGCAATTTGACGCCAAATACATACTGCAAGAATGGAGCGACAACGAAACTCGGTATCGATACACCAAGTACGGCCAGCAAAATCGTAAAGCCGTCAAGAAACTTGCGGTGGTTAAGCGCAGCAATCAGACCGAACAACACGCCGGCTGCAATCGCCAGAATAATAGCGAAGACACCGATTTGAAGGGAGTAGATAAAACCAGTCTTAATAATATCAACTACAGTAACGTACTGTTGTTTCATGGACATCCCGAGATTAAAGTGAATCAGATTGTTCAAATAATGCAAATATTGAACGCCCAGCGGATCATTAAGTCCATACTCTTCATTCAAACGCTCTTGAATGGCAGGAGGAATGTTCTTCTCACTTTGGAACGGGTTGCCTGGAATGGCCTTCATCAGAAAAAAAGTGGCCGAGGCCAGCACAAAGATCGATACGATCATGAACAACAGCTTCTGAAGCACATAGCGGACCAAACGTCATGGCACCTCCTAAAAAGAATGATCACACAAAGCGCCATTACCATGGCTGTTTGTGATGATTCTTGCATCGTAAGCATCGACTTTAAATGAATTATCACCCTAATAGCCGCGTTTAGGGCCATTGTGATGATTCATTACTTCGAAAGCGTAAGCTTTCAAAATTAAAATTCTTAAACAAACGAAACTAAAAAATTGAAAGGGGATATATGCAGCTATCATTGGCCGCATATATCCCTCAATCCGTGCCGAGCCTTAATTACTTCGCTTCGTAGTAACCGCGGTTGTAATCAATGTCGCCTTTGTAGTCGATAAAGATGCCTTTGAAACCAGGCTTGATCATATAAACGGTGCTGTAGTAGTAGATCGGCATAATCGCGCGAGTACCGATTACAAGCGACTCAGCTTTGGACATTGCTTCCATGCGTTTAGCTTGGTCGTCCGTGCTGTAAGCTTCTTTGATCAGATCGTCGTACTCTTTGTTAGCAAAGCCAGTGTTGTTGTTACCGGATTTCGACGAGAACAGGTCGATGAACGTCATTGGATCATCGTAGTCAGCGCCCCAGCCGCCGCGTGCCACATCGTAGTTCAGGTGGTTACGGTTGTCGAGGAAGACGCCCCACTCTTGCTTGCTAACTTCGGTTTTGATGCCGAGGTTTTTGCTCCACATTTCGGCAATTGCTTCCGCAACCGCTTGATGCAGCTCGTTCGTGTTGTAAGTTACTTTAACCGTTGGCATTGCAGTCAGGCCTTCTTCTTTCAGACCTTCGGCAAGCAGTTTTTTCGCTTCCTCAACGTCTTCTTTGAAGTAGTTGTCCGGATGCTCCGTACGGAAGTCTTCTTTTTCGCCTTTGATACCTGGAGGAACGATACCGTAAGCAGGCTTTTGCTCGCCTTTTGTTACGTTGTCAACGATATCTTGACGGCTGATCGCCATCGAGAGCGCTTGACGGATTTTTTCGTTATCGTATGGCTTTTGCGTTGTATTGAACAGGTAGTAATAGATCGATGCGCTGCCTTGGATTTTGAACTCATCCGGATTGTTTTGCTTCAGCGTCGGGAATTGTTCGTTAGGGATCAAGCCAGTAGGCATGCCCGCATAATCCAGTTCGCCTGTTTGATACATGCTCAGCTCTGTATTCGAGTCGTTAACTTCAGAGAAGACAACCTTGGAGAGCTTGATGTCGTCTTTCGCGTAGTAGTTGTCGTTCTTAGCGATCGTAATGGAGTTGTTCTTTTTCCAATCGCTCATTTTGAACGGACCGTTGGAAACCAGAGTCGAAACGTCTGTAGCCCATTGCTCGTTCTCTTTAGCCGATTTGTGAACCGGGTAGAAGACCGTGAAGGACATCAGACCAAGGAAATAAGGAGTTGGCGAGTTCAGCTCAACTTGCAGCGTGTGGTCGTCAACGGCTTTAACGCCAACATCGTCGGCTGTTACGCCGTCAGCTGCCGTGTTGTAAGCTTCCGCATTCTTGATGTAGTACAGCTGGTAAGCATAAGCGGATGCTGCCGGTTTCAGGTTAGGATCAAGAGCACGCTTCCAAGCGTATTCGAAGTCACCCGCAGTTACCGGATCCCCGTTGCTCCATTTCGCATCGTCGCGAATGGTGAACGTGTAAGTTTTGCCGTCGTCGGAGATTTTCCACTCTTTAGCGACAGCTGGTTCAACTTCGCCCTTCTCGTTCTTACGAGTCAGTCCTTCAAACAAACCGTTTACTACAGTTGCAGACACTTGGTCCTGTACCTGAGCCGGGTCAAGGGACGGCGGTTCAGTGGCAAGGTTCATGCGGAATACAGAGCCTTCGCTGCTTCCGGACTCTTGCTTAGGTGTACAGCCGACGGCTACAAGAGCCAGTGCAAGCAGTACGGAAATCATGGTAAAGCCATACTTCTTCTTCGACATTTTACTTCCTCCCCTGGATGTTCTCCTCTTGCTTTCTATTGTAATAATTTGACATTACATAAATTAAACATTGCGAGAATTAATACGAATCATTGAATAATTATCAATGAACATATGTTCAGCCACCCTGTTTTACAAATGTTCAGGCCAAATTAGTACAAAAGTAATGTTAATTAATATACCATTAACAAATATACATAATTTATTATCATTTGTCACGCCCCAGAAATTACATTTCTATATCTGTCGAAATTTGACGAGATCTGTAGTTTCGTGGAACCCGCTTATATAGCATGCTGCAATCGGTTTAACTTATTCATAACATCAAGGCTAAGCGGCCACCGCGCGCGGAAAATGCTCCTCATTCAAATCATAGAGACCTGTGAAACAACGAACAATTCCTTTGCTTCTATACTTGCATAGCGAAATTACTATATCTCCAACGCGAATAACCCATATGATTTCAGCAAAAAAAGAAAGAGGCCGTTCCCAAGCGGTCAATTGGACCTTGGGAACAGCCTCTTATGCTGCAAAGATAGCTTTTAGTACTTCATGTTCGGGTAAAGCGGGAATTGAGCAGTCAGGTCGCGAACCATGCCTTTGGCTTTAGCCAGGACCGCTTCGTCCTTCGGACTCTTCAGCGTCATAGCGATAATCTCGCCAATTGTTTTCATGGCCTTCTCGTCCATGCCGCGGGAAGTAGCAGCCGGCGTACCGAGACGGATACCGCTTGTTACAAACGGGCTTGTTGGATCGAATGGAATCGCGTTTTTATTCGCCGTAATTCCGATGGAGTCGAGTACATGCTCGGCGTCGCGGCCCGTAATGTTCAGGCTCCGAGTGTCAATCAGCATCAAGTGGTTGTCCGTGCCGCCGGAAACGATGTTGATGCCTTCCGCGATCAGCGTCTCGGACAATACTTTCGCGTTGCTTACCACTTTTTGCGCGTATTCCTTGAACGATGGTTGAAGGGCTTCGCCGAATGCAACGGCTTTTGCTGCGATAATGTGCATCAGAGGGCCGCCTTGCGAACCAGGGAATACCGCTTTATCGATTGCCGCTGCCCAAGGCTGACGGCAAAGAATCATGCCGCCGCGAGGACCGCGGAGCGTTTTGTGAGTTGTTGTCGTAACGAAATGCGCATGAGGCACCGGGTTCGGATGCAGACCGGCTGCAACAAGACCCGCGATATGAGCCATATCCACCATGAACAACGCGCCTACGTCTTGAGCGATTTGGCCAAGCTTCTCGAAATCGATTGTACGCGGGTATGCGCTCGCGCCGGCAACGATCAGACGAGGACGGTGTTTGAAGGCCGCTTTGCGAACTTCTTCATAGTTGATCGTAAATGTATCTTCTTCTACGCCGTAAGCAACGAAGTTGTACAAAAGACCGGATGCGTTAACCGGGCTGCCGTGCGTCAAATGACCGCCGTGAGCCAGGTTCATGCCAAGAACCGTGTCGCCTGGTTTGAGAACGGCAAGGTATACCGCCATGTTCGCTTGAGCGCCGGAGTGAGGCTGAACGTTCGCGTGCTCGGCGCCAAAGATTTCTTTCGCGCGCTCGCGTGCGATGTCTTCCACAATGTCCACATGCTCGCAGCCGCCGTAGAAGCGTTTGCCGGGGTAGCCTTCTGCATATTTATTCGTCAGGACCGAACCCATAGCTTCCAGAACCGCTTCGCTTACGATGTTCTCGGATGCGATCAGCTCGATGTTGTCGCGTTGGCGCTGCAGCTCAAGGCCCATTGCCTTCAATACTTCAGGATCTTGGTTACGTAAGTTTTCCATTGTGAAAAGCCTCCTAAATATAATTATTCGCAAGTTCCTGACGTCTGCTCTGACGCCAGGCCGCTGTCTTCCAAGGTGTATACCGCTCGCGCTCCGCCGATCAGCTTAGGCCGCGAAAAAGCCATCGTGACATGGGCTGCGCCAATCGACCGGATGGACGGTCTGACCGGAACGGCAACCCGGCGCAGGTGCATGCCGATAAAGGTATCGCCGATATCGATTCCCGCATGCGCCTGAATCGTTTCAACCAAGCAGGCATTCGGCAAATGCCGGAAAGCATAAGCGGCCATGGATCCTCCCGCTTTCGGAACGGGAACGGCCGCAACCTCATCCAGCCCATACTTGTCCGCCGCCTCGCGAGGGAGGACAAGCGCCCGGTTCAAATGCTCGCAGCACTGGTAAACCGGATAAAAGCCTACATCCTTACGGACCGCTTCAATGCCCGCATAAATCTGCGCGGCCGTCTCGACCGTTCCCGAAGTGCCGATCCGGTGGCCAAGCACCTCGCTTGTGCTGGTGCCGATGACAAGCAGCTGTCCGGCTCTAAGTCCCCCTGCCGCGACAAGCTCCCGCACAATCGTCTCCACATCGGCCGCAATAGTAATGGTTTCCTTTTGATTGTTCATGCCGAGATACCTCCTCAAAGATAAGAATGATCACATCTAGCGCTTCAGGATTAATTACACCGATAGCCTGTTAATTAAGCGGTTAATGATAATTCTCGCCTCGAAAGCATGGACCTAAGGATGAACCGTAAACTGCTGCTCGATTTCCTTCACTTTCCGGACACGCCCTACATGTCGCTCGCCACCCGAGAACGGCGTCTCCATCCAGATGCGGACAATTTCCTGCGCAAGACCAGGGCCGATAATACGCTCGCCCATCGCAAGCACGTTCGTATCGTTATGCTCGCGGGTTGCTTGTGCCGAAAACATGTCATGCACCAGCGCGCAGCGGATACCGGGAACTTTGTTCGCCGCGATTGACATGCCGATACCCGTGCCGCAAATCAGAATGCCGCGGTCAGCTTGGCCGCTGGCCACTCTGTCCGCCACAGGCAGCGCGTAATCGGGATAATCCACCGACTGGCTGCAGTCGCAGCCCAAGTCTTCAATTTCATGACCAAGCGATAAAAGAAACGGAACAATTTCATCTTTCAGACGGTAACCCGCATGATCTGCACCAATTGCAATTTTCAACGCAAAACCCTCCTGCTAGTTGTCGAATCATACGGACTTATTATACCTAAAATCCTCAAAAAGACGAAAAAAGAGCATGACATGCTATGACTAGCATGCTGCTCTTTGCCCAGGCGACCGGCCGTATGTTCCGATGCTCCACCGTGGTTACCCACTTCCGTCGCCAGTTACATCGGAAACCGTCTTTGTTACCTTCATGATAGCTTATTCAACCATGAAAATCAATCAAATATACGCATAAATCGAGCCTTATTCCGGCATGGAATTTCATCCCTTTTGAAGCATTTGAAGGAGGGCCTTCAGGCTCTCTTCGATTTCTTTGGCGCAGCTCTCGTACATGCCGAGCGTCCCGCCGAACGGATCGGCGATATCGAAGCTGGGGATCCTGCGCTCCAGCTCCAGCAGACGGGAACGCTCCGCGGCCGACAGCTGCTGACCCAGCGCCTGCTTCATATGCATCTCCGTATACAGGCGTTCGAGTTCTTCGATGTCTGCCTGAACGGACGTGTCCTGGTTGACGTATTCCTTGAGCGTATACGCTTTATCCACCGCTTCAGGGAAATAGTTAAGCAAGCCGCGTTTATGTCCGGCTGTCATCGTTAGAATGAGATCCGCCCAAGCAACGGCTTCGCCGCTTAACGCGCGCGACGAGCCGCGGTGCTCGACCGATTTGCCCCGCAGCGTCGTAGCCGCATGCGACGAGATCGGCAGACCGTCAATGGTAGATACGCCGGCGGAGCGGACCTCGACCGAAATCCCCTTTTGCTCCGCCATCGCCCTCAGCATGGCTTCCGCCATCGGCGAACGGCAGGTATTGCCGGTACAAACAAACAAGATGCGCGTCATGCTGCATTCCCCTTTCTGGTATAGCTGATTTCATTGTTGATTTCTAGAATATAAATAAAAGACCGAAAACGAGCAGGATCGCCCCGCCAAGCGCCTCCCCGTAGCCGCCCAGATTCTCGCTGACCCGGCGTCCAAGCAGCAGCCCCAGCACGGACATCAAGCCGCCGAAAAAACCAAACAATAAAACCGTCAGCAAAATATCGGCCTCGAACATGCCCAAAGTTACGCCAACGGAGAAGGAGTCGATGCTGACGCTGAACGCAAACAAGAACGTTCCGACCGAGGAACGGTAGTCCATCGTTTGGACCGATTCCCCTTTGAGCGAGCTGTAAATCATGTGTCCGCCAAGCAAAAGCAGCAGCACGCCCGCAGCCACCGTCGCCACATGGCCAAGCAGTCCGCTGACGAAATGTCCGGCATAGATGCCGCCAAGCGGCATTAGCACATGGAATAATGCGATGATGCTGCTTAACCGGAGCACATCCCGCAGGCGAATCCCCTTCAGCCCGATTCCGATTCCTAACGAAAAAGCATCCATGCCAAGCGCAACCGCCATAATGAGCAGTGTCGCGAATTGTCCGGCATGCAAAGTTGCATCAGTCACGCTATCGCCCCCATGTCCACATCCATTCCTAACCAAGATATGCGGACAAGGGGACAAACATACTATTCTATACGCGGACGATTTGATGTCCGGCCGCCTTCGCCAGACGGTTCATAAGAGCAAGACCGATTCCTTCTTCCGAGCAGCCTTCCGCCCATATGCGCTGCACGCCTTCCGAGTCAAACCGGCGAAGCGCGGCATACAGATTATGCGCCGCCTGCTCCGGATGCAGCTCGCTGCCGTAACTGAGAATCAGGTCGGCATCATAAGCGTTTGCTCTTTCGTCGAAAGTCAGAACACCTGTCTTTAGAGACGTTGTTTTTGAACGGCCTAGCTGTTCCTGAATATATCTTACCGCATTCGAAGGCTCGCCCAGTACGATCCGAAGATCGCCCGCAGGCGCGTAATGCGTGTATTTCATGCCGGGCGAGCGCGGGGCTTCGGATACATCCGCTTTGTCCGCCGAAGGCGCATCGATTACCGCTTCCGGCGCTGCGGCCCGCAGCCGCTCGGCCGTAATCCCCCCGGGACGGAGAATACGGATTGTATTCGAATCGGGCAGCTCCACAACGGTTGATTCCAGTCCGACGCCCGTTGCGCCCCCGTCTACGATTCCGCTGATTTTCCCGTCCAGATCCTCCAGCACATGCGCTGCAAGCGTGGGGCTGGGCCGGCCGGAGCGGTTCGCGCTGGGAGCTGCCACCGGACAGCCGGATTGCCGAATGAGGGCAAGCGCGGCCGGATGATCCGGCATTCGGATGCCGACGGTGGCCAGCCCCGCCGTAACAAGCGGAGAAACAGCCTCGGGGCGTACCGGGAGCACAATCGTTAGCGGACCCGGCCACAGCTCGCTCATCAGACGGCGGGCAAGCTCCGGATAAGGCAGCACAAGCTCCTCCAGCTGATTCTCATCCGCGATATGCACGATAAGAGGATTATCCGACGGCCTGCCTTTTGCCTTGAATATGCCTTCGACCGCCTTTGTGTTGCGGGCATCGGCGCCTAGTCCGTATACCGTTTCGGTCGGAAAAGCAATCAGCTCTCCGTCCCGCAGCAGCGCAGCCGCTTCCTCCAGTTGGCCGGCCAGCGCATCGGCGGAAGCCGCCTCCGCAACCCGCCAAACCTTCGTTGTTATCATCTCTATCCTTCAATCCCTGCTATACAAAGTAATCATTCATCATCTAACTGCCCCCATTATAGCATATACCTTCCGAATTGCAGAGCGGCGGCCCTTCACCGGGCGACTATGCGCCTTTGAAGAACCGCCGCGCGGAACTTGCATTAGAACAGGCTTTTCAGCCAATTGATGAATTGCTCAATGATTTCCAGCAGGAAAAACTTTGCTTGCGGCGCTTCGCCTTGCTTGTTCTCGTCTTGCGGCTTTTGAACGGAGGCTTCGGATTTGCCTTCCTTGCCGTCAGAGGCTTTTTCAACCTTTTCGTTTTCTTTATGATCAGCGGAAGCGGCTTTTACCGTCTCCGCCTTTGCAGCGTCGGCGTCCGGATCGGCTGCAACGGCTTCGCCTGTTGCGGCGTCAATGAAGCACAGCGGCGGAAACAGCACGCACCACCAGTTTTGGCCTTTGCCTTCGCCAAGCGTAATCAGGAGAGCTTCATAGTTGCCTGCAGGATACACTTCGTTGCTGTACATTTTGGTCGGGAACGGCACCTGTCCAAGCTCTGCATGGTAATTATAATCGAACCCGCGGCTTGCCAGCACGTCGGCGACGATACCTTCGATTTCGTCCATATGATCAAGCACCGTTTGGCGCGCTTCTTCAATGGTTTGCGGACCCGCCACCCAATTGTCCATCGCTTTCACCACGGCATCGCGGACAACGCGCTTTACGGCCTGGTCGGCAGGGGAGTCCGAATTGGCCAGGATGCGCAGACGAATGGAATCCTGCGGAATAATCGTATCGACCACAGCCGCATCCGTACGCTGCTGCTCCCAGCTCATCACAAGAACAAACAAAACGATAATCAACAAAGCATAAGATTTACGGAAATAAAAAAGGGAATTAGTGCGGTTCATCATAACACAAGCTCCTCTCGATCGCACCCGTCGGTGCGTCAGCTTGCGTTCCGGAACGTATCTATCCGTCATTATGTCCGCGTTCCCGGCTCTATAAACCTAGCAGAGGAAATGAAAATGATAGAGTTGTTTTCATAAACACAGTGGCCTGTGCATGAGGAGGGAAATGTAACGTGGAGGAGCAAAGGTAAGGGGCAGCTGTAACACGGTTTTTCCGTGTCGCAGCGAGGGATATCCGGGTAAATAAAAACACGCTGCCGGCATCGGATGATGCACCTGCAGCGTGTTTGAAGAATTACTTTGTTGTGCGGACGGCGATGACATGGCGCTCGATGCCGCCGTAGTCGGTAATGATCCGGATGTCGTCCCACTCGCCGACATCCCGCAGCAGCGCGGCAACGTCATGGGCTTGACCCATGCCAAGCTCAAAGGCGACAATACGCGGCAGCTGCGCAAGCGACGGCAGCTGCTCCACCATGCGGCGGTACGGATCCAGCCCGTCCGCCCCGCCGTCCAGCGCGAGGCGCGGCTCGTAATCGCGCACCTCGGGCTGGAGGCCCGCCAGATCATCCGCCGGAATATACGGCGGATTGGACACAAGCACATCGATGCGGATGTCCTCCGCATCGGGTGCCCCTGCGGCGCCGCGCTTCGCAAACGGTGCCAGCAGGTCGCCCTGCACGAACGCCATGCGGCCCGCCGCCTCATGGCGGACCGCGTTCGCGCGGGCGACCTCAAGCGCGTCCGGCGACAGATCGGACGCGCTTACGCGCCATCCGGGACGCTGCGAAGCAAGCGTCACGCCGATGGCGCCGGTGCCGGTGCCGACGTCAACCACCGTCGGCGCCTCAGCCCCGTCCGGCGGCCACAGCCTATCGGCCGCCTCAAGCACGGCCTCGACGAGCAGCTCCGTCTCCGGCCGCGGAATAAGCGTGGCCGGCGTAACCGTAAACGGCCGGCCGTAGAACCATTCCTCGCCGATGATATACTGCACCGGCTCGCCCGCCGCCTTGCGGCGGATCAGCTCGACCCATTCCGCGGCGTGTTCCGCCGGAAAGGGCTCGCCGAGGTCGCGCAGCATCGCTGACCGCTCGATGCCAAGCACATGCATCAGCAGCCGCTCTACGTTGGAGCGCGGCTCCATAACGCCAAGCCCCGCCAAAAACGAAGAAGCCTGCATGCAGGCTTCCCTAATGGTAAACGACGGTGCAAAAAACACCTCTTCGTCTTTATGAACGTTCATCTCTCTAGCTTCCCTTCCTTGGGAGTCTTTGGACTCGAAGGTCTTAGTTAAGCTCTCTCTCCAGCAATTCCGCCTGCTCGGCAATCGTCAGCGACGATACGATCTCTTCCATGTCGCCGTTCATAACCGAATCCAGCTTGTGCAGCGTCAGGCCGATACGATGGTCCGTAACGCGGCTTTGCGGGAAGTTATACGTGCGGATACGCTCGCTTCGGTCGCCCGTGCCAACCTTCAGCTTGCGCTCGCCAGCGTACTTCGCTTCTTCCTCCTGGCGGCGGATATCGTAGATGCGGGCACGCAATACTTGCAGCGCCTTCGCTTTGTTCTCGTTCTGCGATTTGCCGTCTTGGCAGGTCGCCATAATGCCGGTCGGCACGTGAAGCACGCGAACCGCCGACTTCGTCGTATTAACGGACTGACCGCCTGCGCCGCTGGAGCAGAACGTATCGATCCGGATATCCTTATCGAGAATTTCCACCTCGACCTCTTCGACCTCCGGCATAACCGATACCGTCGAAGTCGACGTATGAATACGGCCGCCCGATTCCGTTACCGGAATACGCTGAACGCGGTGAGCGCCGCTTTCGTATTTCATTTTGCTGTAGGCACCCTTACCGTTGATCATGAAGATAACCTCTTTAAAGCCGCCGAGATCGTTCTCGGAGAGGTCCATGAGCTCTACGCGCCAGCCCTGAGCATCCGCGTATTTCGTGTACATGCGGTACAGATCGGAAGCGAACAATGCCGCTTCGTCCCCGCCTGCCGCGCCGCGGATCTCGACGATAACGTTCTTGTCGTCGTTAGGGTCCTTCGGCAGAAGAACGATACGGATCTTCTCGTCCAAAGCCGCCTTGCGCTCGGACAGCTCTTCGATCTCCATCTTAACCATCTCGCGCATTTCGTCATCGAGCTTCTCGCCTTGCATAATCTTGGCGTCATTCAGCTGCTCCGACACTTGCTTATATTCTGTGAAGGCTTCATAAGCCTCTTGTAAATCCGATTGCTCCTTGGAATATTCCCGCAGGCGCTTCGGATCACTGGCTACATCCGGATCGCACAACAGTTCACTTAACTTCTCGTAACGGTCTGCGAGCGCTTGTAAACGGTCCAACACAATGATTCACCTCTATGATTTCCCTTTATTGTATCACCCATTATAGCACAACGGGCCCGCGTTTTCGACTGGTGTATTTGCCTAACTCGCCCGAAAGGGGCTCCGCGTCTTCCCTAAGGAAAACGGAGCCCCTTCACTATGCTTATTTCTTGTTTTTTCTAGCCGCCAGCACAACGGCAGCCAAACCAAGCACAACCGCTATAATCGACAGCGTGAGCGGAAGCGCGGAATCCGAGTCCTTCGAATCGCTGGCGTCTGCCGCGGCGCCGGCATCATGGCCGTGTCCGTCGCCTTCCGCGACAGCCGCCGTTACCGTTGTTACGGAAGCCGGTTTATCCGAGCCGTCCGCCCCTACCCACTCGACAACCTTGTTGTCGCTGTAGGTCTGGTATGCCTTCCACACAAGCCGGGTTGCGTCCTCGTTTACTTTGCCGCTCATGCGGAATTCCGTAAATTCCGTTTCGCTCAGGCCGCCGCCTTCCGCAGCCGTCCAGGTAATGCCCGTTACAACGCCGTTGGCATCCTTTTCAAGCTCGCTGGTCCAGCCCGGCTTGGGCTCTACGCGGGAAATCACCGCGCCGTCAGCCACTTTAACCTGAACCTTAACGGTGTTGACGCCTTTCTCTTCGCTAGGCACGCGTACCGCGAATACCTGATACGAATTAGCCGGCACGGATGGCGGCTGAACCGTCACGTGGGCGCTTGCCACGCCCGCGAACATCATAAGGCATACGGCCATCGTGCCCGCTATTGCCCATTTTTTGATCTGCTTCTTCATCTCACACATCTCCCTTTCGGATCATCATAAGCCTGTCGCGCGCTTCTCTGACATGAGTATATAACCCGCGCGTGATGCTTGACATGACTCGAAAGGGCTACCCGGATATGACTATTATGTGTCGGTCCGTACTAATAATTCCGGAACTTTGTTTCCCGCACGAGCTCATTATCGTCTTGATCCATCACGCGGATCTCGGCGGTCCATTTGGAGGCGTAAGGCAAGAACGGACCGGTTGCTTCATAGGACGCGCTGAGATAGCCCAGGAAAGCATCGTTAGGCTGGCTGTCGTCCTTGACCAGCGGAATGTCGATAGGGGCGTCTTTCTTGCTGTCCGAATGCAGGCGCAGAATAACGGATTTAGGCGCCCCCGAAGCCTCCGGCAGCCAGACGTGAAGGGAAATCGTATTGTCGCCGCCGGGTACGTTAGGCGATACGTTAAACGTAACGTGCATGTCCTCGCCCATCTGGTGGAAGTTATACGGCTCGTTTGGCGGCAGCGGGCTCATATAAGTAAACACGGCTGCAATCGCCACGATGCAAGCCATCATAACGGCATCCGCCTTCAGCAGGCTTCCGGCCGGGAAGCCGCTTTTTTTCATCCGCAGACGCAGCAAAGTACCCGTCACAAGCACCGCGGCCACAAGAACGACTTTTACCGTGAGCAGTCCGCCCCATGTAGTCAGCCACAAATACGACAGCTTCGGCAAGAACAGCAGCGTCATCGTAACCCCGCTGATGACGAGCACGACAAGGGCAATCAGAGCGCCTCGCGAGAAGCTTGCGCCAAAGCGTCCTGCTTCCTTCCGGTCCGCATACCAGACGTACAAAAGCACGGCCAGACCGCCAGCCCAGACCGCGGAGGCAATCAAGTGGATAAAATCAAAGGCAATCGTCAGCACCTTCTGGTCGTTGGCCGCCGCATGGCCAATCAAGCTTTCCACGCCAAGCAGCAGAACGACCCACAACAGACTGACGAACTTCTCTTTGAACCGCTGGGCTACGAAACCAAGCAGAACCAGCGCAATCAGCTCGAGCCATGCCCGTCCGGTAGTCGTATTCGTAAACAGCGAGCCCCAGGAGGAGATCGGCTGGCCTTTCATCAAATCGTTGACCTGCAGGAAAATATGAACCAGTACCGTAAGCAAAAGCGCCCGCATCCCGATCACGGACAATCGCTTGAAGGCCGACTGCAGCGAATCGCTTGGCTTACGGATAAAGACCGACCATAAAGCGATGCCCGTCGCCAGCAAGAGCGCGGCATAATATAGCACCCGCACGGCGTACAGCACGTTTTGCTGCATCCCTTTCGAGCTGTTTGCCTGAACCGCAAACGTCTCTCCGTCCTTCCAGTCGGGCGGATTGCCAACAACAAACGCGTAAGTGCCGCTGACCGGATGGCCATCCTCGGAAATGATATGGTAAGAGACCGAATAAACGCCGTCTCCAAGCTTGGGAAGAGCGGCCTTCAGGGTTGTTCCGCCGTTCTCCAGAACAAGGTCCCCGGTCTTTATCGGGCTGGACTTCGAATCGACGACTTCCAGGGAACCCGCCCCTGGCTCGACCGCCTCGTTAAACGATAGCTCTACAAAAGGCGGCGACTCGGCAAGCTTCACGTTCGCGGCAGGAACCGTCTTCTCCAGCGTCGCATGCGCGAAAGCCTGCGGCGCAAGCGTCAATGCCAATACAACAAGCAGCATGAGGGCTGCCAGAATTCGTTTCGGTAACGTATGTAGATTTGCTGTCATCACACCATACTCCTATTCTTTAGCTTCCTTCCCATTGTACGACCGCAAGTCCCTTTCCGCATGACTCGATAGAGCTACGGCATGGGCAAAAGGCATTCCCCGCAGAAACAGAACAAAACGGTATTGCCCTCCCAATGAGAACAATACCGCTTTTTCCCGCTGCTATTAAACGTTGAAACGGAAGTGCATCACGTCGCCGTCCTGTACCACGTATTCTTTGCCTTCAAGGCGCAGCTGGCCTCTTTCTTTCGCCGCGTTCATCGTACCGGCGGCAGCCAGGTCCTCGAACGACACCACCTCGGCGCGAATGAAGCCGCGCTCGAAGTCGGTATGGATAACGCCGGCCGCTTGCGGGGCCTTCATGCCTTTGCGGATTGTCCAGGCACGAACCTCCTGCACGCCGGCCGTAAAGTACGTATACAGGCCAAGCAGCTTGTACGCCGCGTTGATCAGACGGTTAAGACCGGATTCCTGCAGGCCCAGCTCTTCGAGGAACATCGCTTTGTCCTCGCCTTCCAGCTCAGCGATCTCTTCTTCCACCTTCGCGCTGATTGGCACCACTTGCGCTCCCTCGGCAGCTGCGAATTCACGCACCGCTTGCACGAACTTGTTATTATCCGTATCCGCAACTTCCGACTCGGCTACGTTTGCCGCATACAGCACCGGCTTCATCGTGAGCAGGTGAAGATCGCGGATAATCAGCTTCTCGTCGTCGGACAGCTCTACGCTGCGCGCAGGCTGGTCGTTGTATAGAGCTTCCTTGACGCGTTCCAGCACTTCAACCTCCTGGGCGATTTTTTTGTCGCCGCCTTTGAGGTTTTTGCGGGAACGCTCGATTTTTTTCTCGACGGACTCGATGTCCGCCAGAATCAGCTCAAGGTTGATGGTCTGGATATCGCCAAGCGGATCCACCTTGCCGTTTACGTGCGTGATGTTCTCGTCCTCGAAGCAGCGCACGACGTGAACGATCGCGTCTACCTCGCGGATATGGGCAAGGAACTTGTTGCCAAGGCCTTCGCCTTTGCTTGCGCCTGCCACAAGGCCGGCAATATCAACGAATTCGAACGCGGTGGGAACCGTCTTGTTCGGCTGCACGAGCTCCGTCAGTTTGTCCAGACGGTAGTCCGGCACCTCTACCACGCCAACGTTCGGGTCGATCGTACAGAACGGATAGTTCGCGGATTCCGCGCCTGCTTGCGTAATTGCATTAAATAAAGTGGACTTGCCGACGTTCGGCAGACCCACGACACCTGCTTTCAAAGCCATGAAATAAGACACCCCATTTTCCGAAGTAACAATCTCACGTCATTATACCCGATGCCCGCTTACAATAAAAGCCCTAGTACAAGGTAGACAGTTCTTCCAAAAATGGGGCGTTGCCGCCTTTATTCCGCTTTGGTCGCGTCCGCTTCTTCCGGCACACCGCAATCACGTACATCGGATCGCGGCTCTTGAACCTCGCAAGCGGCAGCGTCATCAGGATCATGCTCGTCTGCACGAATCACTTCACCGTCCGGCACATAGATTCATGCCATCAGCATATGTAGAAGGAGCCGGCTGCAAAGGCTGTTCGCCTCATGCATGGCTGCGTTATTTTTTATAGAAGGATAAACCGAATAAATAACCGGCAAGGACATTAAAAATCGCTTCGTTCTTGTCATCCAGCACAATCCGGCTAAACGTACCGTACGCGCCTTCCGCCCCGGTGTACAGATTGCCGTAATTGACGGCCGCCACATAGTTCAAGACCACGATGACGATCGACAGCATTAACGTGAACTGCGTTTCCTTCACGCGAAACCCGAACTCGCCTTTGCCGATTAGATGTAGACTTGCTCCAAAGCCAAAGGTAATGGCGAACAAAACAAACAGGAACTTGGCCGTTACATCCGGATCTCCGTTGCGGATTAGAAATTCGTTGCTTGCGTAAACGACAAGCATGGTGAACAAGAGAAACAAAACGAACACCAGATACTTGTATATTGCTGACTTCTTAACCATTTTTCTGCACCCCTTATGTTGTCTAACGCGATTGCATGCCAAACCCTCCCCGCGCCCATACTAACAAAGGACCAGGAGGTGAAAACGACACAATGGAAAATCAAAGCCACAAAGGCAATTATAAAGGCACAACGGCCATGAAGGCAAAGAACCAAGATATGGCATTTGTCAACGATACGATCGAGGATGCGAAGTCCGTTACGAACTTCTCCTCCAAGAACAAAAAAACGGACTAATCGAAACATAAAGCCCCCGCTTGGAGGCTGCCGCGGCAGCGAACCAAACGGGGGCTTCTTATTGGCCTTGCTTTAATTGCGCAGCGGCGCCTTCTGAAGCTCCGCCCTTGTCTGCAGGAAGCGGAAGAAGGCTGCCGAGGCTTCGGCTCTCGACACCTGCTTCGCCGGCTGGAAGTTGCCGCCCGACAGCGTCATGATTTTGAGACCGACAACAATCGCCGCCTGGCCCTTCTTCTCCGTCTTGTCCGCATCCTTGAAGCTGACGTTGAACAGATTATCGTAATTGGCGAGGGAGTTGTACCCAAGCGCGCGGACAATCAGCTCCGCCATCTCTTCGCGGTCCACCTTGCCGTCCGGATTAAACGAGCCGTCGCCGATGTCGATCAGATTTTGCTGCAGCGCGCTTTCGACGTATGCGTAATATTGGTTTTTCGTGCCGACATCGGCAAACGATGCGGACGCCGAAGAATCGGCGGAACCCTCGTACAATACCGGCGGGCGACCGCTGTTCATGGCCAGTACAAGCATTTTGATCAGCTCGCCGCGGGTCACGATTTCGTTCGGACGGACCTTGCCGTCCTTCACGTCAAGCGCTTTGTAAGCCACCATCAACTCCAGCTGGCGCTGTGCCCAGTGCCCGTCAATATCGGTAGCCTTCGGCTTCTCCAGCTGGGTAACGTCTCCGGTCTCGCGGTTTTTCCAATTGCCCGATTCTGCATCCAGGAAGATGGATTCATCCAGCTGGCGGGGAACTAACCGGTAGATCAGCTGGGCATCGGTGTTGGATTCCACATCCGTTGGCTTGATCTCGCCCGAGGCCAGCATCAATTTATATTTCTCCACCGGAATCGGCTGGCCCTGATACACATAATTTTGCGTCAAATAATAAGTCAGCTCCGTCCGGTAGTAGGTCATCCACTTCTCGATGGCTTGCGCCGGCGTAATGACTTTAGGCGCCGTTTCCGGGTATTTATACGGGTTGATGCCCGCATCGTAGCTGCGCACCGCGCCCGTATTCGAGTCAATGGATACGTTCACGTTATCGTAATCGGCCGTTGCGCCGTTAATCTTGTGAACGAAGCTGAAATAATACGTATCGATATACGGCACTTTATCCGGATCGTACTGCGACTTATCGCGCTTTACGATATACAGCTCATCGGCCGCCCAAGGGAGCTGTTTTCTCACCGCTTCAATGGCTTTGGCTTCCGCCTGGTCATAGGACAGGGCAGGCTTCGCGCCGACATTCTGGTTGTTCGGATAGGAATAGAAGCTGCTGATAAATCCTGTCCGGCTGTTTATTAATGCCGAAGCGGAACCAATGGTGTCCTTCCCGTTCTTCAGTTCCCATTCGAGTCTCCAGCTTGCAACCGTCGCACCGGTGGCATCATCCGCGTTCTCGTAATAGCTGGCGCCGCCGTACACCGCGTTTGAAGGAATAGGGAAGGCGGCCAGCACGGCTTGCTTCGCCTGCTCTTCGGTCAGATTCACCGCTCCGGGAGCCTCGCCCAGCGGTTTATCCGCTACCGGCGTTCCCGATACCTGACCGGGACCGATGTATCCGCTCTGAACCTCTTTGCCGGTCACCGCATCAATCGCAAAAGCCCCCATATCGTAGCTCAGCATCGGCTTGCTTGACCCCTGCGGATTATAAGGAATAATGTAGCGCAGCTCCGGCTTCGCCTGTTCCATGAGTTTTTTCTTTGCTTCATCGGCCGTAAGCTTGGCATCGACTTTCGGAAACTGGATTGTATCATCCCATTGCAGATTGTAACGCAAAACATGCCCATCGCTGTCGACATCCAGTTCAATATAGTTATCCACGTATGGGATATCATTGACAACACGGTCAAATCTCAGCGAATGGCGCACTTCTCCGGTCAGAGGAGGCAGCTGCTGCGCCCCGTATTCCGGATTGAATTTCACTTGATCCTTGTAGGTTGGCGCTACCTCCGACAAGAAGGAATAAGCAATTTTCTGCGCGGCCTCCCGTTCGACCTTGAGCGGGTAAGTAGGCTTGGCGCTTGGATTGTCTAGGTAGGTGCCGTAATCAAGAAGCTGACCGGTATCCGCATTCAGCCTTACATGGATGCTGCCCTTGTTTTTGCCGTTGACCTTGTACACGAAATCGAGACTCCATACGCTGCGTTTGCCGCCAGCCAGCGTATCGGACGAAAGCGAAGCCCCCTGCAGCGCGTATTCCTTCGGGATGCTTACCGTCTGCCGGGCGAGCGATTCCGCTTTTTCCTTCGTTACCTTCACATTAACGGGAGCAACCGCGCTTCCGTCCGATCCGGCAGCATCTCCCGATGCCGATACGGCCGAAGCTGCCGGTTTGTCAGCGCTTTCGGCAAAAGCCGCGGCTGGAAGACTGCTCGTCAGCATAACCGCCGTTGCCAGCGCAACCAGCTTCTTGCGATGATTCATCACCATAACGAACCTCCTATGCTTTTCCATTCTTGTTAATCAGCTAAATAGACGCGGCAGCTTCGCCGGAAGTTGCGTCCCAACCCAATATTTTCATGTTATCCATTCCACGAAAAAACAAGCGGAGCTTATCGCTCCGCTTGTCCAGTAGACTCTATGCGCATGAATGCCGCTATCCGTTATTTCAACTCTCCAGCCGGACAGACTTCTGCTCCCTGCCTCCTAGCGGCAGCCAAGCGCGGCCAGATTGTTATAGCCGGTTTGCAGGCATTCGAACTGCTCCACAAGCAGGTACTTGGCGTTCGTCTGCTCAAGCGTCTTCAGAATGGCCGGCTACTTCAGCGGCATCACGACGCTTTGCGGGATTTTGCTGCCGCCAAATCGATTGCACCAATCCTTGCGTATTTAAACGAACGGATCGCCGAGAACGTTACGCTGGGCGAGCTGTCCGCCAAGTTTTTTATCAGCAAACACCATTTGTTACCGCGCATACAAAAAGTTGGTCGCGCGCCTTCCTGAAGAGGCGCCTTGCCGCATTGAGAAGACGAAAAAAAGCCAGAAACCTGCGTTATGCGCAGATCCCTGGCTTTTCATGCTATTTAGCCAATTCTTACAGTTGGCCGGAGATTTTTGCTTTCAGAGCGTCTTTGCTTTGTACGCCTACCATTTTGTCAACGGGTTGACCGTCTTTGAACAGGATCAGCGTAGGAATGCTCATTACGCCGAATTGGGAAGCCAATTCCGGCTCTTCGTCAACGTTGATTTTCGCGATTGTAGCTTGGCCTTCCAGTTCAGTTGCGAGCTCTTCCACGATAGGGAGCTGCATTTTGCAAGGTCCGCACCAAGGTGCCCAGAAGTCTACCAGAGAAACGCCGTTTTCCACGCTAGTTGCAAAGTTATCTTTTGTCAATGCTACTGCCATTGTCAATCATCCTCTCCAAAATAATATGATAAGGGAACTCCGCCACGTACCGTCTTATTGTAGCCTAATCGCAACCACAAGCATGAATCTGCTTCAGTACATCGGAAATCGTGATGCCGCTGAAGTAGCCTTCCAGCTGCTTCTCGGCTGTACAGAAGATCCCGAACATCACCTGGTTCATATTCGAGCCAACGACGCAATCCATGCCCGGATCACCCGAGCACCAGCTCGGGATAAACGAGCCCTGCGCCATGACGCGGTATACATCGCCAAGCGTAACGACATCTGGATCAATTGTAAGCCTGTAGCCGCCTCCAGCGCCTTCTCGTGTATCGACAAAGCCGCTTTTGCGCAATCCGCTCATGACTTTGCGGACGCGCGCGGAGTGCGTGCCTACGTTGTCGGCGATCATCTCACTGCTTGCCATCCGCTCGGGCAGATAGGCTAAATAAACGAGACTGTGTACGGCAATCGTAAATTCGCTGTTCAATGTGAACGGCCTCCCTGTTTAGTACTGTAATAATATCAATTACAGTTAACAATGTCAATAGCAAGGCCGCCCGATTTCCGACACAGTCATAGGGTGCGACGGCGGCATCCCCCTTATTCGCAATGCTTGTTGGTTAGAAATTGAAATTCATGGGGTCCGATCCATAGCGGCGGCCGATATTGAGGCCGTTGATCTTCTCCACCTCTTCGGCGGTCAGCTCGAAGTCGAATATATCCGCGTTCTCGATAATTCGGCTCTTCGTAACCGATTTCGGAATGGTGACGACGCCGCATTGCAAATCCCAGCGCAATATAACCTGCGCGGCCGATTTGCCGTGAGCTTGTCCGATCTCCTGCAGAAGAGGGACATCGAGATTGCCCTGAAGCAGCGGACTCCAAGCTTCAAGCTGAATGCCCCGCTCCTTGCAATAGCTTTGCAGCTCAGGTTGAGTCAGATAAGGCTGGAACTCCACCTGGTTCACCGCAGGCACCACCTCGCAGCTGCCAAGCAGATCGTCCAAATGAGGAATCAGGAAGTTGCTGACGCCAATCGCCCGCACATGCCCTTCCTTGTACAGCTTCTCCAAAGCGCGATAAGTATCCTTGTATTTACCGGCCACCGGCCAGTGAACGAGATACAAATCGATAACGTCCAGCTTCAGCTTGCGGCGGCTTTCCTCGAAGGCCTTCAGCGTGCTCTCGAAGCCTTGGCTGCTGTTCCATACCTTTGTCGTAACGAACAGCTCCTCACGCTTTAGACCGCTTGCGGCAATCGCGTTGCCTACGCCCTCTTCATTACCGTAGATCGCCGCCGTATCGATGCTGCGGTAGCCTGCCTCAAGGGCATCCGTAACCGCTTGCTCAACCTCTGCGCCTTCCTTTGTTTTGAATACGCCAAAACCAAGCCAAGGCATCCGAATTCCGTTGTTCAATTCCGTGGTTTGCGTAATGGATGTAAATTTGCTCACAACTCTTCTCCTCCCTCATTCTAAAATGCTGCTTCTCAGCTCCCCTATTTTACCATTGATCTTCCGCCATGAACAATGAAGGCGCTAACGATAAATTAGCGGGATGTTCCCAACAAACCTGTCATGATGATGGGAGAGGCGAATACATATGTACGGAATGGCGAATCAGCAGGCGAAGGAGGTGTGTTAGGGATGGTGCTGTGGTGGAACCGATGGACTGCCTTCCGGACTGAAGCCGGATCCCGGGCTGATGAAATCGACAGGCTTCATGCGTATTTCAAAACAAACGGGTTAAAATCAAAGGTTACCCTGGATGGCTCCTTGAAACGGCTTCATGTACGCAGCAACGATGAAGCACGCGCCAAGGAGCTTGCGGCTTCATTCGACGCCGAGCATTCCTGATAAGCTTTTGATTCAGCCGTAATCCGCAGTTTCATGTTGGCGGTGCCTGCACCGGAAGCGAGCTCAGTCCTGGCGCGACTGAAAGCTCCCTCCGCGTGGGTACCGCCATTTTTTATCCGTTTCCTGACCTTGATCTTCTGAAGGAAGTGTGTATAATACGGGTTAGTGGTTTTCTAGGGTTCCGCTAAGCGAGTTGCTTAGGTCTGGTCCGAGGGAAAACGCACAGCGATAGCTGTGATCACGGAAGGATAAAAACCTGGGAGTCGCCTGCGCCAGCAGTGTACTCCCGGGTTTTATTTTTGTCTTTTTAAATATTACATCACGTGTAAGGGGGAAGGATTTTCATGAAAAAGCAATGGTTGCAAGTGTATGTTGCTGCCGTATTTGAAGTCATGTGGGTCACCGGGCTCAAGCATGCGGACCATGTCTGGAGCTGGACGGGGACGTTTATTGCGATTGCGCTCAGCTTCGCCCTGCTTATCAAAGCAAGCGGCGAGCTTCCTGTCGGCACGGTATATGCGGTTTTTGTAGGATTAGGCACAACCGGTACGGTTATTTCGGAATCCGTCTTTTTCGGGCATCCGCTTCATGCGGCTAAATTGTTGTTTATCGCCCTTCTTTTAATTGGCATTATCGGTCTGAAGCTTATTACGCCGGAGCACGCCAATGCGGGCGAGAAGAAAGGAGCATCCACCAAATGAACTGGTTGGCATTAATCTGCGCGGGTCTGTTCGAAATGCTGGGCGTCGTTATGATGAACAAGGTCAACGCGAAGAAAAGCGTAAAAAACATTGCACTCCTGCTAATTGGCTTCGGCATGAGCTTTGCCTGCCTGTCCTTTGCCATGCAAACTCTCGAGATGAGTATCGCTTACGCGATTTGGACGGGTATCGGCGCTACCGGCGGGGCGGTTCTAGGCATGGTTCTGTACGGCGAGCCGAAAACCATGCTCCGGATCTTCTTCATCACCCTCATTATCGGATCCGTTGTTGGCCTCAAGCTGGCAGCCTAATGGCGGCAAGAACGCAGCAGGGGGCTGTCCCAATAGCTTAATCAGCTAACGGGACAGCCCCTTTAGTGTGTATATCGGCTCACTAAACAAAAAGAAGTGGACTGGTTAGGTGCCGATTACACTTCCATGATGATAGGAAGGATCATCGGCTTTCTTTTCGTTTGTTCATATAAGAATCGTCCAAGCGCGTCTTTTACGTTTGATTTAAGTGTTGTCCATTGGTTTACGTTATCGCTGATGGATTTCGTAATCGTTCTTGTCACAATTCTGCCTGCTTCCTCAAGCAGTCCTTCCGACTCCCGTACATAGACGAAGCCGCGGGAGATAATATCCGGTCCCGACTTAATCGTCTTGTCCTGCTTGCTGATAGTTACGACAACAACAAGAATGCCGTCCTGGGACAGGTGCTTGCGGTCACGAAGTACGATATTGCCAACGTCTCCGATACCAAGTCCGTCGATATACGTATTGCCAGCCGGCACTTTGCCGGATTTGCGTGCATCGCCGTTTACGATTTCTACGATTTCACCGTTATCCACGATGAAGGTATTGCCTTGCTCGACGCCAACGGCTTCAGCCAGCTTCTTGTGATGGAGCTGCATCCGGTATTCCCCGTGAATCGGAATGAAATACTTGGGAGCCATCAATTGAAGCATCAGCTTCAGCTCTTCCTGGCTGCCGTGGCCGGATACGTGCATGCCTGTTTGCGTGCCGGAGCCGTAAATCACATTCGCGCCGAGGCGGAACAGCTCGTCCACCGTACGTCCGATGCTGCGTTCGTTACCCGGAATTGGCGTTGCCGAAATAATAACCGTATCGCCTTCCAGAATTTCCACCTGACGGTGATTCGAACGGGCCATCCGCGTAAGAGCGGACATGGGCTCGCCTTGGCTGCCTGTGCAAAGAATAACGACTTGATTATCCGCATAGCGGTTCACTTCGTTCGTCTCGATCAGCATGCCGTCCGGGATATCGAGATAGCCCAGCTCCGAAGCAATGGTAATCATGTTGACCATACTGCGTCCGATAATCGCCAGCTTCCGTCCCGATGCCGCCGCTGCATCCACAACCTGCTGCAGACGGTGCACGTTCGAGGCGAAGGTAGAGACGATCACGCGGCGTTCCGCCTTGCGGAAAGCATCAATGAAGTTCGCGCCGACGATCCGTTCCGATGGCGTAAAGCCTGGACGTTCGGCATTTGTGCTCTCCGATAGCAAAGCGAGGACGCCTTTCTTCCCAATCTCGGCCATCCGGTGAATATCCGCATGATAGTCGCCTACCGGGGTTTGATCGAACTTGAAGTCGCCCGTATGGACAACGACGCCTTCCGGCGTATCCAATACGATGCCGAGGGAGTCCGGAATACTGTGGTTCGTCTTGAAGAATGACGCCTTCATCGTTCCCAGCTTGATCTCCGAATCGGAATGAATCAGATGCCGTTCCGTCGAACCGAGAAGTCCGGCTTCCTTCAGTTTCCCTTCGATCAATCCCATTGTGAGACGGCTAGCATAGACGGGCATGCTTAGCTGCTTCAGAATGTACGGCAGGCCGCCGATGTGATCCTCATGGCCGTGCGTGATGAGCAAGGCTCTTACCTTGTCCTTGTTCTCGATGAGGTACGTAATGTCCGGCACGATGATGTCGATGCCGAGAAGCTCCTCATCCGGGAATTTGGAACCGCAATCAATTACAATAATGTCGTTCGCGTATTGTACCGCGTACATGTTCTTGCCAATTTCGCCTACGCCGCCCAAGGCAAAAATGGATAGTTTCTTTTCTGTTTTATGGTTATTCAAAATAATCCTCCTATTTATAAGACTGACGACGATTGTTATACATCAAACTTAAAAATCCGAACCAGTCACTTGCCACCATTATAGCACGAAAAAATAACAAAATGGAAATAGGCTTATTTAGCCTTTTTCTGAATAGAAGACAGTGCAGGTATTCTCTGCACTATGCTTGTATTTCACCCGCAAAACGTATGCCGCCCTTCCAAGAAAGGTGCAGCTATTTTAGCTGGTCCCCGCTGAACTTCCTCCAAGCCGCAATCGCCGCGTTCACGGTTAATCCAAGCGCCACGCCAAGCACGACCGCTGCCAAATTCAGTCCGTGAATGAACAATAGCAGCATGCCTGCGCCGTAATCATCCTCGGGAATCGGAAAAACCGCACCCATCAGATAACCGGTAATCATTAGCATCGGCACCCAAATAACAGGGATAAACAAAGCAAAATACCAATATTTACGGCGGAACAGTCCTATAACAGGCAACGCATATACTGCCGAGGTTATTGCAAAAACGATATACGCCTCATCTATAGCGGCACTATAGCGATAGGCCAGTTGAAAAAAAGTATTCCCGATTACCGCATAAATAACGCTCAAGAGAACAACGAAAAATGCAGCCCGCTGATAGCCTGGTTTTGCCTGCGGCTTCATTATCCCTTAATGATCTCCCTGAGTGCCTCTGCAAAAGCCGCCATCTCTTCGTCGGTGCCAACCGTAACGCGCAAATATTGGTCAATCCGGGGCTGTTTGAAATACCGGACAAGCACGCCTCGTTCGCGCAGCTGCTGGAACAGAAACTCTGCCGCATGCTCCGGATGGGAGATGAAGACAAAGTTCGCCGCCGAGTCGGTCACGATAAAGCCCAGCTCTTTCAATTCCTTCGTCACCGCTTCGCGTGTCGCGATTACCTTTGCCGTGGTCTCCCGGAAATAAGCCTCGTCCTCAAACGCCGCTACCGCGCCAGCAAGCGCAAGACGGTCCAGCGTATAAGAATTGAACGAATTTTTAACGCGGTTCAGCCCGTCGATCAGCTCTTCGCTGCCCAGCGCCCAGCCTACCCGCAGACCCGCAAGCGAGCGGGACTTCGAAAGCGTCTGTACGACAAGCAGATTCGGATATTCGTTCACCAGCTTTGCCGCCGACTCGCCTCCGAAATCGATATACGCCTCGTCGATCAGGACAACCTGATCGGGGTTTCTCGCGAGCAAAGCGCGAATATCGTCAAGCGAGATCAGCATTGCCGTGGGCGCATTCGGGTTCGGAATAACAATGCCTCCGGTATCCCGGCGGCCGAATTCGTCGAGCGGCAGCTCGAACTGCTCGCCAAGCGGAATTATGTCGGCCTTCAGCTGGAAGAACTCCGCGTACACCTTATAGAAGCTGTATGTAATGTCCGCGAACGCGACCGGTTTGGCCGGATTAAAGAAAGCCGCAAAAGCGAAGGCGAGTACTTCGTCGGAACCGTTGCCTACAAATACTTGATTCGGGGCAACCTCGAAATATCCGGCGATTCTCCGGACAAGCGCATCGCAGGTGGGATCGGGATAAAGCCTTAAATCGTCGTTTGTCACCGACCGGATGGCCTCCAGCACTTGAGGCGAAGGCGGGTACGGGTTTTCGTTGGTGTTCAGCTTAATGTATTTTTTGTCCTTCGGCTGCTCCCCAGGAACGTAAGGAACTAAAGAAGCCGTAAGCGGACTCCAAAACTTACTCAATGTTCATTCTCCCCTGTCGTCTTATCATCCTATTGCTCCAGCATAAATCATTTGGCAGGAATAACCAAATTCAGCCGTTATTAAAGCTTGCGTCCGACAATAATCAAGTCCCGCTCCACCCCGTCGAGCTCGGCTACCTTCGGCAGGTTCGCCCACTCTTCGAAGCCGAATTTCCGGAGCAGGGCAAGGCTAGGCTCATTATGGCCAAATACAAACCCGAGCAGCGTGCGAAGACCAAGTCCCGGGCTGGCTTCAAGCGCCTTCTGAATCAGGAACGAGCCGATACCGCGCGCGCGGTAATCCTGATCGATATAAATGCTGATCTCGGCCGTCGCGTTGTAAGCCGGGCGTCCGTAGAACGACTGGAAACTCAGCCATGCGATTATTTTTCCGTCTTCCTCCAGCACCCATAACGGGCGAAAATCCGGTGAATGCTCGTCATACCATCTCATTCTGCTCTCCACCGATACGGGCTTCAGATCAGCCGTTACCTGGCGGGATGCGATAGTAGAGTTGTATATATCGACGATGCGGGGCAGATCCTCTACCCCTGCATCTCGGATCGTAAAATCATTGATCATAAATAGTTCTCTCCTTGACCTCATGTTTCCTTTATTTGATTGTACAGCCTGTACGATTTTTGCGCACGTGTAAATAATTTAACCGTCTCCTCCCCTTAAAAAACGCACCAAAAACCCTGCCTCCCCGCAGTTAAGGCGCCTTAGGAGCCTTATCCGGCGCTTCAAGGGCAAAAACAAAGGCACTTAAGGTCCCCAGAGGGCCTTAAGTGCCTGCTTAACCGTTTACTCATCCCCGTCGTGAACCACAATGGTGCCCGCTATAAAATCGTGAATGGCGCGTTTGTCCTCCCTCATGCCAACCATAAACGCGCTGACAACCGCGGCAATGCCAATGGTAACGGCATAGACAAGCCCGCCCACGACATTGCGCAGCAGCATCGTGCCGATGCCCGGCGGCCGGCCGTCCAGGCGGCGGATCTGAATGCCGCAAATCTTTTTCCCGATCGTATAGCCGTTCCAAATAACGGGAATAAGCAAGGAGTACAGGAAGGAAATAATGTTCGTAAACGAATTCTCCCTCTCGCCCGAAATGATAAAGGCCAGAATGGTAAGCGGAATGCCGATAATGAGGCCGTCCAAAATATTGGCGCCTAACCGTCTCCAGAATCCTGCCCGGTAATAATTATCCATGTTGTTCCTCCCTATTTTTCTCTTTCTCTAATGGCTTTTGCGCTTTCTTTAGCCTATTACCGCCTGTTTGGGCTTATGACTCCCGCTTAAAGCCCCGGTGTTTACTTGAAAGTTCGCCATAATTCTACAATTCCCTTTTCTTTTTCCATTTTTTAATAGAATTCCTCTTCTATTGCGACAAAAAAGCCAGGCTGTCTTGTGCGGACAACCCGGCTAGAAATACGTTTATTTAAGCTTTGGACGGATCAAACGAGCTCTTCAGGGAAACGATCCGGTTGAACACCAGCTTCTCTCCCGTCGAATCCTTCGGATCCACGTTGAAATAGCCGTGGCGGAAGAACTGGAACTTGTCATGGCCCTTCGCGTCCTTCATGTTCGGCTCTACAAAGCCGTGAAGCACTTGCTCGTTGTTTGGGTTGATGCATTCGAGGAACGGCTTGCCTTCCTCTTCCGCTTCATTCGTAATAAGCGGCTCGTACAGCCGGAAATCGGCAGGCACGGCTTGCGAGGCTTCCACCCAGTGGATGGTGCCTTTTACTTTGCGGGCGTTAAAGCCCGAACCGCTCTTCGTTGCCGGATCATACGTACAGCGCAGCTCGATCACATTGCCGTCCGCATCCTTGATGACTTCCTGGCACGTAATGAAGTAGGCATGCTTCAGACGCACTTCGTTGCCGGGGAACAGGCGGAAGTACTTGGCCGGAGGATTCTCCATGAAATCGTCCTGCTCGATATAGATTTCGCGGGAGAACGGAATTTGGCGCGTGCCCATTTCCTCGTTCTCGGCATTGTTCTCCGCTTCAAGCATCTCGACCTGACCTTCCGGATAGTTCGTAATAACAACCTTCAGCGGCTGCAATACGGCCATCGTGCGAAGCGCCTTCAGCTTCAGGTCTTCCCGGATAAAATGCTCCAGCATCCGCTCATCCACGGTGCTGTTTGCTTTCGCCACGCCAATCTCACGGCAGAACGCGCGGATCGCTTCCGGCGTATAGCCCTTGCGGCGCAGACCGCTGATCGTTGGCATGCGAGGGTCATCCCAAGCGGTTACGACGCCTTCGTCCACAAGAAGCTTCAGCTTTCTCTTGCTCATCACGGTGTTCGTAATGTTCAGACGGGCGAACTCGTATTGCTTCGGAACGTCAACCATCTCGCATTCCGCAACTACCCAGTCATAGAGCGGACGGTGGTCCGCAAATTCGAGCGTGCAGATCGAATGCGTGATGCCTTCAATGGCGTCGCTGATCGGATGCGCGTAGTCGTACATCGGGTAGATGCACCACGCGTCTCCCGTGCGGTGATGATGCGCATGAGCAATCCGGTACAGAACCGGGTCGCGGAAATTGATGTTCGGCGAAGCCATATCGATCTTCGCGCGCAGCACCTTCTCGCCGTCCTTGAATTCGCCGGCCCGCATTCGAGCGAACAGATCGAGATTCTCTTCCACGCTGCGGTCCCGGTAAGGGCTGTCTTGCCCCGGCTGCGTCAGTGTACCGCGCGTCTCGCGGATTTGCTCGGCATTCAGGTCGCAGACGTAAGCTTTCCCTTTGCGGATCAATAGAACGGCGCGGTTGTACAGTTCTTCGAAATAGTCGGATGCGAAGCGAAGATCATCCCAGTCAAAGCCGAGCCAGCGCACGTCTTCCTTAATCGACTCTACGTATTCCGTGTCTTCCTTTACCGGATTCGTATCGTCGAAGCGCAGATTTGTCCGTCCTTTGAATTCATCGGCAAGCTCGAAGTTCAGGCAGATCGACTTGGCATGTCCGATGTGCAAATATCCGTTAGGCTCCGGCGGAAAGCGGGTCACGATATCCTGCACGTGGCCTTCTTTCAAATCTTCGACGACGATGTTCTTGATAAAGTTAGAGGATGATACCTTATTCTCCACTGTGTTTTCCACGGCGACCAACCTTTCCCGTAAATAATTATCTTCCTATCATACACAAATTTACGAGAAAATACACTGTCTGCTGCCGCCGCGAACCACCCTCTAAAATAAAAAATTCAAGGCTCCGGTCGAGTAGAGCAGAACCAGCACGACCAGGATCGGCGCAATAAAGCGCACCATAAACAGCCATATGCGGAACCATGCCGCCGTAAGGCCGGCGTCCTCGGCCGCGTTTTTCCATACCCAGCCGACAAAGATCGTAACAATCAAACCGCCAAGCGGCAGCAGAATGTTGGAGCAGATGAAGTCCATCCAGTCAAAAAACGTCTTATCGCCAAACTGCAGACCGCCGACTGCCCCGCCTACCGATACCGCGGAAGGGATGCCGACGAGAAAGACAAGCAAAGTAATGACAATAACCGAGAGGCTTCTGCTCCATCCGAACTTTTCTCTTACATAAGCTACCGGTACCTCAAGCAAGCCGACCGTCGACGTTAAAGCCGCGAAAGCAAGCAATACAAAGAACAAACCGCCAAAGAGGCTGCCAAACGGCATTGCGGCAAAAGCGGCCGGCAGCGCCACGAACACCAGCCCCGCTCCTTGCGAAGGCTCTATTCCGTAGGCAAATGACGTGGGGAAAATAATAAGTCCCGCCAGGAAAGCATACAGCAAGTCCCCAAGACCGATCGCAATCGTCGCGACGCCCAGCGATTGTCTTCTGTCCACGTAAGCGCCGTACGTAATCATCGTCCCCATGCCAAGCGACAGCGAGAAGAACGCATGTCCAAGCGCAACAAGAGCCGACTCGGCCGAAAGCTTGCTGAAGTCCGGATTGAGAAAGAACTTCACCCCTTCTCCGGCGCCGCCAAGCGTCAAGGCCCGGACAACCAGCGCAAGAAGCAAAATAACGAGGCCCGGAATCAGAACCTTGTTGAATTTTTCAATGCCGCCGGATACGCCTTTAATAATGACGGCCGCGGTAAGCACCATCGCGAGAAGCTGCCACCATACAGGCTGCCAGCTGCCGATAAAGGCTCCGAATTGCCCGCCGTAATCGGTGCTGTTGAATAAATGCCCGGTAAACGACTGCACGGCATAGTACATCGTCCAGCCCGCAACGACGGAATAGAAGGATAATATTAAAAACGGGGCGATAACCATAAGAAAACCAATGGCTCCCCAGCCTTTTTGGCGGGTCAGCCGGTTAAAGGACGTCGATACGCTCCCCCTGCCGCCTTTGCCGATCGTAAGCTCGGCCATAAGGACGGGCAGTCCCACCGCGAGCAGACAAATAATGAACAGGAGGAAAAATGCCGCTCCGCCGTATTTGCCTGTAATGTACGGGAATTTCCACATGTTGCCGAGGCCCACGGCACTTCCGATCGCAGCGAATATAAAGCCGGATTTGGAGAACTGATCTCCCCCGTTCGGCTTCGAGCCTTCCCCTTGTTTGTGTCCAACCATCTTGCAACCTACCTCTTTCCTTGTGTCTTTACTTGATGTAGTCAATGCCTATTATTTACTCCCAGTTCTAGAAAAAAACCGGAATGGTTATCGTACTATTTTTCATACGTTCATACAAGAACCAAAAGAGCGGAACGGATAGTGATCGCGCCATGGAAGCGCAACCGATTATCGTCTTCCCTCCCGGCGGCAGGCGCGGAATTCCGTCCGGCGTTCGGGGCTGGCTGGAGGAGTTAGCCGCGAAGAGAAAGCTTCTCGCATTAGCGGACGATGCTCCGAGCGGAATCGAGGCCATCCACTGCTTTCTGGCGGCCGGCGGGCATAGGCAGGAGGAACTGAACGGCTTGATTGAGCTGGCCGTGAGGGATGGCGTTGCGAGGGAGCTGACACCGGATATAAGGAAAGGAGGCTGACTAAAGAATGGCCAGCGGTCTCGGAAAAGACGGAAGAAAAAAAACGGGCAACAAATTGACCGCCATCATGCAGGTCCGCAACGAAGCCGGACGTTATCTGGAAGCGGCCCTTGCGGATTTGTCCGGCTTTGTAGACGAGATTGTCATCGTGGACGACGGGAGCACGGACGATACGCCGGAGCTCGCCGCATCGTTCGAGAAGGTGGTGAAGCTTGTACGGAATAAGGATTCGCTGTTTCATAAAGAATGGCTGCTGCGCGAGCAGCTGTGGCGGGCGGCGGAAGAAACCTCGCCGGATTGGCTGCTGGCCGTGGATGCGGATGAATTTTACGAGGATAGCGCGAAGGCGGCCATGAGGGAGCTTATTAATCAGGATGATTACGATACCGTCTCCTTCCGGATGTACGATTTCTGGGACTCGGTCACCCACTACCGCGAGGACGATTGGTGGAATCTCCATAAGCGGCCTATGATGACGCTTGTCCGTTACCTGCCCGGCTATCATTATGCCTATCCGAAGCGGGCGCATCACGCCACCCGGCTTCCTTTTACCTACAACGCTTTGCCGGGCCTCGATACCGGCCTTCGGATCAAGCATTACGGCTGGGCGGGAAGCGCCGAGGAACGGCGGGCGAAATACGACCGTTATATGAAGCTGGACCCTCAGGGACAATGGGGCAGTCTCGGCCGCTACGCTTCCATACTGGATCCGAATCCAAGACTGGTCCGCTGGCAGGAGAGGGAGCGCCGCGATGAATAGGCCCAAGGCAAAACCGAATCCCGTGAGCTTTCGAGCGGATGGCGGAATCCGCGAAAAGCCCGCTTATCTATGCCGCTGCTTCTGGCATACAATCCTGAGATTGATTTATTAAGATGCGTGTAAGCGCAATATCCTGCAGAACATGCATCATAATTGCAGTAACTGGGCTATAAGAACAAATTACACTGTAATTACCTGCAATGGAATGCAAAAGAGCTTACAAGCTGTATAGCGGACCGTCCACATCCAGCATGAAGGTATCCTGCTCCGTCTCCCGGAAACGGACAAGCTGCTCATGATTTTCTCCCTGATAACGTGAAATCAACAGCAAAAAAGCCCCTGCGGCCTTATGCGGGCAGCATGAGCTTTTCATTATCGCCGTATTGGATTACAGCAGTTTTTGAATATCTTCGACCATATTCAGCGGCTCGTCCGTCGATTCGAACCGTTTGATTACATTGCCCTCGCGGTCAATGAGGAACTTCGTGAAGTTCCATTTCACGTCATTGCCCTCCAGGTAATGAGGCAGCTTCTCCGACAGGAAAGCATGAAGCATCTTGCCGCTTGGCTCCGAGGTATCAAAGCCGTGGAACGGCGCTTGCTCCGTCAAATATTTGAACAAAGGATGAGCCGTTTCTTCACGGACATCCGTCTTCGCAAACAGCGGGAAGGTTACGCCGTAGTTGATCTGGCAGAATTCCTGCACATCCGAGTTCGAACCAGGCTCCTGCTCGCCGAACTGATTGCTTGGGAAGCCCAGAATTTCGAGTCCTTGATCCTTGTATTGCTCGTATACCTTCTGCAGATCGGAATACTGAGGCGTAAAGCCGCATTTGCTCGCCGTATTTACGATGACCAGCACCTTGCCCTTGTAATCCTCCAGGCTGACGTGCTGCCCTCTAATTGTATCCGCTTCAAATGAATAAACGCTCATAATGAATCCTCCTCTTACCAAATGATTTTGTTAAATTAAATTGTATACAATTTATATCATACTGCGGTACTCCGTGTCAAACGCTGAATAGCTGTTATACGAACAAACATAAATAGGAGGAACCTTCCGTCTTATTGCCCTTGTTCCTTGTGATCAAAAAATAGGACGTGCCCCATGGCACGCCCCTTTCGTTACATTTCGGCTCTTTGCAAACGCATATAATCGCCAACCATGGCGAAACGCCACGGGAGAATCATCCCAAACGCGAGCAGGTAGAACAAGGCACCGGTCTGCGGGATCGACATATATTGCTCGACTACGCTGTGCAGCGCAAGCCGGATTGCCAGCAAGGTCAGCATGATAAAGATAAACGCCTTGGAACGGCGGACGAATATATCGGATTCGACTCTCTCGAGACGCGTTGTGACGATAAGAGGAAACGAAAAGATCAGCATCCCCGTGCCAAACGCCGATAACCCCCACAGCCAGTGGATATGGGTTACGGGAAAAGCAAACATGATAAAGCCCGTCGACATGCCAAGCGGCGGGGCGATAATTTTGCGCAGGTTCGTTGGCTGTTTGCCCGCCCGCATGCGAAGAACGATAAGCGTCAGACCGGCACAAACCGAAAAAACGATGGACGCCACTTGAATGAGATGCGTATGCGCAGATAGCATCGTTATCTATCCTCATTTCAAAATAGGTTAACTACACCCATCGTACTGCAAAATTTTAAACAGTGCAAACCCTCCGAAGCCCGCAAGTTTTGCCTTCCGGACAATCCGATTAATAGGACCCGCGGATAAACGGATGAACCTGTTCCTCGTAGAAAGCCGCAAGCCGTTCCCGCTCGTCCGCCGTAAAAGAAGGCACGTCTAGAGCCGCCAGATTGTCTTCCACCTGACGAACGTTGCGGAAGCCCGGAATCACGCAAGTAACGGCTTCATGATCAAGCAGCCAGCGCAGCGAAGCGCGCGTCATATTGCCGCGGCCTTCCGCAATCCAGCGAAGCTGGTCAGCCAGCTCGACGCCTTTGGCAAAGCCTAGACCGGCGAAGGTTTCGCCCACGTTAAACGCCTCGCCGTTTTCGTTAAAGCGGCGGTGGTCATCCGCCTCGAAGGTGGACGAGGCCGTGAACTTACCCGTCAGAAGACCGCTGGCAAGCGGCAGCCGGACCAGGATGCCGACGCCGCGGCGATGCGCTTCATTCAGCAGCTCAAGCGGCTTCTGGCGGAAAATATTATAGATGACCTGGAGCGCGCGCACGTTCGGCTGCTCCAGGCAGAAGAGACCTTCCTCCACCGACTCCACGCTTACGCCGTAATGACGGATCTTGCCCTCCTGCTGCAGCTTGTCCAGCACCTCGAACACGCTTCCATTCTTCAGGATCGGCATCGGCGGGCAATGGATCTGGTACAGATCGATCCGCTCGCGCTCCAGACGCTTCAGGCTTGCTTCGCAATAAGCGCGGACCGAAGCTTCCGAATAAGTCGCCGGATCGTGAATATCTCCCGCGCGGCAAAACTTCGTAGCGATATGGATCTCGTCCTCGCGGCCTTTGGTTGCCTGAGCTAGCAGCCTCTCGCTATGACCGTCGCCGTACACATCGGCCGTATCAAAGAAGTTGACGCCTTTATCGATGGCTGCTTCAAGCGCCAAGAGGGACTCTTTATCGTTGACGTTGCCCCAGGCACCGCCAATCGCCCATGTTCCGAAGCTGATCTCGCTTACTTTCAATTCCGATGAACCTAACCCGCGATATTGCATCTTCTCACCTCGTTATGTAATCGGTTACGAGAATAGTGTAACAAAAAAACGGCCGGAGCCCAATCGTCATTCGATCGGCTTCGGCCGCTTAACTTTTCTATGATTAACGCTGGTGCTGCATGTATGCGCTGATATCTACGCCAAGCCCCTTCGAAAGGCGGATGCCAAGCTCCGCGTTAGCGCGGAAGAAGTTGCATACGGCACGCAGCTGGATATTTTCGCTTGTTTGCTTCAGGTCGTTCACCAAATTGCTTACCAGATTCTCTCGCCGCTCCAAGGGCAGCGACAGATACCGCTCCCCGGCCTGCGTGAAATCATCGGTCTTGTCGATCTTCTGACGCCCTGCGGAGCCATGCAAAAGCGCATAGCTGTCCTTGTACTCAGGCGCTTCCCGCGGGCTGGTGGGCGAGCTGTTTGACTCATAGTTGACCGCCTGCGGATCGGCCTTCATCGTCATCGCGCCATCGCGTTGATGGTTACGAACCGGCGCGTATGGACAATTGACCGGAATGTGCAGGTAATTCGCGCCGAGACGGTAGCGCTGCGCATCCGGGTACGAGAACAGGCGGCCTTGAAGCAGCTTATCTTCCGAAGGCTCGATGCCGGGCACAAGGGCGCCCGGAGAAAAGGCAGACTGCTCGACTTCGGCAAAATAATTGTCCGGATTGCGGTTCAGCTGCATCGTGCCAACAAGCTGCAGCGGATACGTATCCTCCGGCCAGATCTTCGTTGGATCCAGCGGATCGAAGGAATAACGGTCCAGATGCTCCGGCGGCATCAGCTGCACATGCAGGTCCCATTCCGGATAACGGCCCAGCTCGATGGAATCGTGCAAATCCCGGGTGGCGTGACTAAAGTCTTTGCCTTGCGTCTCGCCGGCTTCGGCGGCCGTGAAGTTGCGTACTCCCTGCTTCGACTTCCAATGGTATTTCACATAGGTGACGTTCCCTTGTTCGTTGATCCATTTGAATGCATGAACGCCAAAGCCGTCCATTTCCCGGTAGGAAGCGGGCGTTCCATCATCCGAAAAGAGCCAGGTGAGCATATGGGTCGATTCCGGCGACAACGCCATGAAATCCCAATAACGCTCCGGCTCTTGAATATTCGTGCGGGGAGAAGGCTTAAGCGAGTGCACCATATCCGGAAATTTGATCGCATCGCGGATGAAGAAGACCGGCAAATGGTTGCCGACGATATCCAGGTTGCCTTCCTCCGTGTAGAACTTCACCGCAAAACCGCGCGGGTCGCGCGCCGTCTCCGGCGAACCTGTTCCGTGAATAACGGTGGAGAACCGGACAAACACATTCGTTTCTTTGCCCGCTTCCCGCAGGAACGCAGCCTTTGTATGGGCACTCATGCTGTTTGATGCCCGGAATACGCCGTACGCGCCAGCCCCGCGCGCATGCACCACGCGCTCCGGAATGCGCTCCCGGTCGAAATGGGCGATCTTCTCGATCAGATGGTAATCCTCCAGCAGGGCCGGGCCGCGCTGTCCGGCTGTTCTGGAGTTTTGATTATCCCCTACTGGCGTGCCTTGATTAGTCGTTAAACGGTTGGTCATATCGGTACCTCCGGATTATTTATATTTAGACTTGATCTAAATCTTATAATCCTATTGTAAGGTTACCGATCAACCCTGTCATGAACGTTAAATGAAAAGCTGATGAAGAACGGATGAAGACGAAACCTGACTCGCCCTCTTAATTGCTGCGTTCTTCTACAAGCCGGTAGCCGACTCCGCGCACGGTCGCGATATAATGAGGCGCTACCGCGCTGTCCTTCAGCTTGCGGCGGAGCGTCTTGATATGCACGTCCACGACGTTGCTTCCCCCGAAATACTGGCTTCCCCATACCGCGTCAAACATCGCTTCGCGCGTTAGTACCGCTCCGCCAGAGGTCAAAAACATCAGAAGAAGGTCATATTCCGTCTTGGTCAGCTCAATCCGCTCGACACCGCGGAACACCGCCATTTTCTTCAGATCGACGGTCAGGTCCTTGAAGCGGTAGCTGGACAGTTCGGGAGCCTTCCATTCGCCGAGCATCCGGTTGATCCGGTTAAGGGCTTCCTGCGGATTCGAAGGCCATGCGAGCAGCTCGGCATTTTTCGGAATAGACGCTGCCATCACCCGGGCATCCTCGTGAACCAGATACAGAAGCGAGGCGCCGTTAATAGGAGAGGTTTGCCTCATCGCCGCATGAAGGGCATCTACGGCATCCGGAATAAGCGGATGCGGGGTCGCGTCGTAAATGATCAGCTCCGGCTGCAGGCTGCTGACGAATGCCTTGTTCAAGTCGTGGAGCGTGAACAGATCGAAGCATTCCGCCGTGAGTAGATGCAGAAGGCTGTTCATCCGTTCGGGAAAAGGACTTACCGTCATAATCCGTTTGGTCAGGGAACAAGCCTTCCCCTCAATCGACTCGCCGGATGGCTGCCCCTCCATACGGTTGTCTTCTACTTGCTGGCGCATAATTCGCATACCCCCTCTAATACAACATGTGCGTCCTGAACCTTAAACTTCGTTTCCGCGGCGATTTTCTTCAGCCATTCCTCGGGCAGCTCGGTCAACACTTCCTCTACGCGGCCGCACTGCTTGCACACAATATGATGGTGATCGTCCATTCTGGCATCATATCGGCTGACGGCCTCGCCTAGCTTAAGCTCCCGGATCAGACCGGCATCGGTCAAATAACGGAGCGAATTGTATACCGTTCCGTACGCGAAGCTGATGCCCTTGTCGCGTAATCTCTCAATAATATCCGCCGCCGTCGGGTGATCATGGGACGCCTGGATCGCTTCGAGAATCGTTTTGCGCTGCACGGTTAAATTTATCTTGGTCATCCTTAATCATTCCTTCAATGCAAGTTAATTTAGACTAAGTATAAATCTAAATAAAAGGAAGATCAACCGGGACTCTCTGCCTGTATGCGCCATTTTCCCGTCCTAGAACAAGTAGCCAAACTTTACGAAAAATAATTATCAGAATATTTACAAAATTTAAATAATAGTTTATGATAGACCTACACCAAACGAAAGGGGATAGACCATTGAAGTAGGTTAGCGAAGCGTGTCCTCACTATTTCCGGGAAGGAGATATCGCAAGGTAAACCGGACATGCGGGAACTCAAATTCGTCTCTTGTCGCAAGGATCCGACTCATACTTATCCGAAGCAAAATTAAGGCAACGCAAGTTGTAGAATGGAGCGTTACGAAATTGAATAATTGCGATTCAGAAAGGTAAAGGGATTCCGGTTATCATTGATAAGCGGAATCCCTTTTTTCGTGCGTATTTTTATAGAATCGGCGATAACAGCCGGGCGATGGACTCCTTGAACTTGTTCATCAGCGGCCGCTTCAAATAATCCTGGAAGGTCAGCTCGTGGCAATCCTGGAGGTCAAGCTCAAACAGTCTCTCGAGCTCGCCTGCCGTGGCGCTGTCATAGATAAAAGCATTCATCTCGAAGTTCAGCTTAAAGCTGCGGTTATCGATATTGGCCGTACCGACGGAAGCAAGCTGACCGTCAATGACAAGCGTCTTCGCGTGCAGAAAGCCCCGTTCGTAAATGTAGCATTTGCCGCCCGCGGCAAGCAGTTCGTTCAAATACGAATGGGTCGCCCAGTACACGAAGAAATGATCGGGCTTGCCCGGCAGCATGACCTTCACTTCGATTCCCGACATAGCGGCCGTCTTAAGCGCGGTCATCAGACTCTCGTCCGGGACAAAATAAGGCGTCTGCAGACAGATGCTTTTTCTCGCGAAATAAATCATCTTGATGTATGCGTCCTTAATCTGCTGGGATTCCGAATCCGGCCCGCTTGCCACGACCTGCATGCCGATCGTGCCCACGGCCTGGAAGTGGCGCGGGAAGTAATGATAATCAAGGTCCACCATGCCCGAGGAGGCCAGATTCCAGTCCATCAGGAACTGCGCCTGCATCTGCAGAACGGTCCGTCCCTCCAGCCGCAGATGCGTATCCCGCCATTCGCCGAAATACTTGTCGCGGCCCATGTACTCGTCCCCGATATTAAAGCCTCCGATATAGCCGATCCGCCCGTCCACGATAACAAGCTTGCGGTGATTCCGGAAATTGATCTTGAGATTCAAATAAGGAATCCGGGAAGGGAAAAAAGCTGCCGCCTGCCCGCCGGCTTCCCGCAGCTCCTTGAAAAATTTCCGCGGAAGGCCCTTGCTGCCGATATGGTCATACAGAAACCGGACCTGTACCCCTTGCCTGGCTTTTTCCACCAACGCTTGAATCAGGCGGTTGCCAAGCTTATCGTCGCGCACAATGTAATAGACAAGGTGAATATGATGTTGTGCGGACTCGATATCGCGCAGCAGCGCGTCGAACTTGCTTTTCCCCGTTGTAAAGATCTGCACCGCATTGTTCTGCGTATACAAGGAATAGCTGCCCACCAGATTCATGTGAATCATGCTCTGATAGTTAATGGTAGCGGGATCGTTAAAAATAATATGCCGCTCCTCCAATTGAAGCTTCTGAGCTTCAATGGAGTCCTCAATAATACGCTGGCTTTCGAGCAGCATCTTGTTCAGCTTCCGTTTGCGCAGCCGCTGTCCGAGAATAAGATAGAGCACGAATCCGACCCCTGGCAGGAAATAAAGCACCATCAGCCAGGCCCACGTCGACCTTGCATCCTTTCGCTCGAGGAAAATAACGGTCAGTGCCAGCAATATATTCAAGACGATAAAGACCGTTGAAATATCCTGTAAGACATTCATAGCTAGACGAGCCCCTCAATATATGGATAAAAACGTTAACTAGAGCATACCTCAAGCAGGAAAGATGTTCAAACCTTACACAAACATTCTTATTAAGAATCAAATATGTTACAATTTTCAGAAAAAAAGTGCGGGCGGCATAGGAGGAAGAACCATGGATTTACGCAAATTTCGATTAGACGAACCAGCGCTCGGCACATTCAGCGAAGAACGCGACGAATACGAACGGGATTACGCAAGGCTTATTCAATCCCCCGCTTTCCGGCGGCTCCAGGGTAAATCCCAAGTGTTTGGCGCCGGATCGGGCGATTATTACCGAACGAGATTAACCCATTCCCTCGAGGTATCGCAGATCGCGCGCGAAGTGGCGAGACGCCTGGGGACGCAGTACCCTTTTCTGAGCAAAAAAGAGCATCCCGGCCTCATCATGGATCCATCCGTCGTGGAAATCGCGGCGCTTGCCCATGACCTCGGGCATCCGCCGTTTGGCCATAAAGGCGAAGAGGTGTTGAACCGCCTATTGCTGGAGGAGCATGGCCTCGCGTACGAGGGCAACGCGCAAAACTTCCGCATTCTCATGTTTCTGGAGAAACGCGCCGGCAGCGGCAGCGGCCTGGATCTGACGGCAGCCGTGCTGCTTGCGGTTAACAAATACCCTTATTCCCTGGACGAACCGGGCAGGCTGAAGGGGCTGTACAGCTCCGAATGGCATGCCATTCACCATATCCGCCAGCAATGGGCGATGCCTGCAGGCTGTTCCACGCTGGAAGCTCAATTGATGGATTTATGCGATGACATCGCTTATTCCACTCATGATATTGAAGACGGCATCCGCGCCGGCAAAATACAAATGAACCGCACGTTTTTCGAGGATCAGCGGCTGATCGACAATCTGGTGCAGGAAATCGTAGAGGATCAAGGCAACATGGACGTAGGCTGGGATCAGGTGGATATTCCGGCGATGGTGAAGCGCGTGCTCGCTGCTTATCTGCAGCAATGGGAAGAGCTGTATGCCCTGTACGATCATGAATCGTCCAGAACGCGCAGAGAGATGAAAGCCCGGTGGGTCAGCGTCTTTGCCGGGCGTGTAGGGATTATCGAGGATCCGGCAAGAGGCTGGAAGAAGGTGACGTTCGTGCTGGAAGGCCAGCAGGATATCGACCTGCTGCGCACGATGGAGATATTGAAGAAGCTGGCGTGGGTAACGCTGATTAAGGATTTCCGCGTACAGCGGCTGCAAATGCGCAGCGAAATCATGATCCGCCGTCTGTGGGACAGCTTCATGAGGCCCGAGCAAGGCCGCCTGATTCTGCCGCCGGACTGGGTGGCAAGCTTCGAGCAGCACAAGCACAATTGGACCTGGGCCCGCTTTATCGCGGACTATATTTCCGGCATGACCGATGCGTACGCGGAGAAGGTCTATGCCGAGCTGTACGCGAGTAAATCCGGTTCGATTTACGAAATGGATTAACTATTCCGCGGGATTCAGAACGGCGTTCTGCGACAGCGACGTAATGTAATCGAAGAACCGTTCCGGCTCCACGTCATAAACAAGGCTCACCGGCCGTCCATCCGCCGTCTCGACTGTTCGGCCTTGGCTTGGGCCGTCAGCGATAACCGCGCTGTGGACGGTCTTCATTTCGACCAGGCTTGGATCCCCTGCGACCGCTGTCGTCAGAACATCCCACAAGTAATAAGTGGAATTGGTTTCCATATAGACAAGAGGCGGACAAGCGGCATAACATTGCCCCACGAAGTCCAGTCCGGCATGCCTCCGGAGCGATGCCCAGCGGTTGCGCACCGGCACGGTAAGGGGCACTTTATTCGTGCTCTCCAGCGCTACGAGCTCTATCTTGATTCCGCTGCTCCATACGCGGCCAACCGCTTCGGGATCCCAGAAGGCGTTCCATTCCGCCGTACCGTCATGCTCCGGCTCCTGAACGTTTCCTTTTTCGTTAAAGGTACCGCCCATCCAGACGAGCTTGCCGATCTTCTTCTCGATCTCCGGCGCTTCGTCAAGCGCTCTCGCCAAGTCCGTGAGCGGACCGGTGAACAGCAGAGTTACCGGCTCATCGGACGCGAGAAGCCGCTGAATCATATGCTTATGGGCAGGCACTTCCGCCTCGCGCGTATGGATAACGCCAGGTTCGTTCAGAATCGGCAGCGCGTCCACAAAAAACGTATGCATCCGCCATTCCGCCGGAAACGGGTTGCGTCCTCTCGAATTCGAGCGGGCAACCTCAACTTTGCCGCTTGTTCCCGGCGCTCCAAAGCGGTCAATGATTTTGCGGCTTGCCGCCATCCCCGGCTCCAAATATCCGTCGGCCGGAATTACCGATACCCCGATCAGCTCGACATCCTTCATCTGCAGAACGAGAAACAACGATACAAGATCGTCAACCCCCGCGTCATGATTAAAATACAGCTTGTTTCCCATTGTTGTTCCATCCTTTCATAAGTATAAAACGGGTTTGCGTTTGTCCATCCTAAGGAAAGAGCCCAAGCTCTCTAACCGGCCCGAAACGGCCGCTTGGGCCATATTTTTTTAAGGATGGTGATTTTCCATGGCTAAAGATGTACTGTGCGAAGTAAACTCCTGCAAGTATTGGGCTGCAGGCAATCATTGCGCTGCTTCTTCGATTTATGTAGTGAACAACCGTTCCAAACAAGCCAGCAACTCGGAAGAAACCGACTGCAAAACGTTTGAGCCAAAGATCTAAAAGAACGGATAACGGCGCACAGCCCTCTGCCATGTATAAATACATGCATTGGATGCTGAGCGCCGTTCCATTCGACATCTATTATTTTGATACCGGAACTGCGTTATAATACTCCTCCAGAGTCAAGTCTTTATCATCTATCTCCTTAGCCAGCTCCTTGCCTACATAGCGGAGATGCCAAGGCTCGTACTTATACCCCGTAATGTCATCCTTGCCTTCCGGATAACGGATAATGAATCCGTACTCCGGCGCATGAGCCGCAAGCCATTCCGCTTCGGGAGTACCGCCGAAGCAATCCGTCGCCGCGCATTTGCCGTCGCTGCCCGATACGTCAATGGCCAGACCGGTCTGATGCTCGCTTGTACCCGGGAATGCACTGTAGGTTAGCGCCTTTTCCATGCCGTCTTTTTTCACGTAGTTATTGAAAAGCGCCTTCTGCGTTGCTTGCGAACGGTAAGCCGAGACGCCGGCCAGGTAAATGCCGTCTTTCTCCGCGCCGGCAAACAAGTCCTCCAGAGCGCCAGCGGCTTCCTTGCGCATTTTGCGTTTGTCGATTTTCTCGCTGAATGTAAAGCGCACATCCGGATAAACGAGATCCTTCGGCTCGTAGTTGTCAGGAAGCTTGTATTGCTTGTCCACCAGCACGGCTATGCTTGCAGGCTGAGCGACAACCGCGTAGCCATCCTCTTCTCCCGCCGTAGCAATCGCAGGCTTGTCAGCCGGTGTGTTAGCAGGCTTGTCCGTCTCGGACGGCGTATCGGAAGGGGTGTCCGACGGTTCGTCGGTAGGCGTATCCGCTGGCTCCTCTGAAGCAGAAGCTGCAGGCTCATTCGATGCCGTAGAAGAAGGTTGTTCTGAAGTCTGGCTATTAGCCGCTGTCTCTTCCGGAGCTTCGGCCGTCAAATTTTCGTAGCGGATAAACAGAATGACTGCTATAGCAACCACGCATACCGCCAGAAAAGCTAATCCGCGTCTTTTTCGTCTTTGTACGTTTCTTCTCATGCTGCTCTCCTTAATTATGCTTGTTTTTTGTTTTTGCGTAGGAACGTGATCGTTCTTTCCTCTCTACTATAAACGAATAGACTCGATAATGTCTTAAAAAGTTGCAACATTTGTTGCGTCATTTTGCCATCTCCGGCAGAGCGGCCCCGCCTTTGACATTCCTCTTCCAGCCAAGCATAATGATTACAACAGAGATATAAGACATTATGGAACAGGCTGCTTAGTGAGAAGCCTGTTTTATTATGAAGGGCGGCGAAAACGTGTCAAATCTAGCACCAAAAAGGCTTTTCAGCAAACGACCCATTCTCGCATTCTCACTGATTGTTCTACTTAAGAGCTTTCTAACCTGGATGGTCGTCTTTGGTGGTCCCAACTGGACAACCCTGCTCAAGGAAGTCCCGTTTGCGTTAATCGTGTTCTGTCTGATTGAATGGTTCGCTACCAAACGAAAGCTGGTCTATTATTTAAGCGCTAACCTGCTCATGACCGGAATCCTGTTCGCGGTTCTTATGTATTACAAATATTATGGCGTTATCGTTACCTACTCAGCCCTCAATCAGGTTAATCAGGTTACGGCGGTCAGCAACAGCGTTTTCTCGCTGATGGACCCTTACTATTTGCTCGTCTTCATCGACATTGTCGTCATGGGTTATTATTTAATCCGGCGCCGGAAGGGGCAGTACTGGAAGGCGGCCAGCCAAAAACGCGTCAGCCGGAGCGTGCTTGCTGCCTTGTTTGGCATCTCCCTTGCGCTTTGCCTGTTTAATATTTTGCCGAACCGCGCAAGCATGAACGAGATCGTCAAAGCGGAGCAGATGGGCATACTCAACTATGAGGCTTATACGATTTTATCCAACAAAAAGCAGGAGCTCGTCAAGCCTACCGAAATTACGCAGGCCAGGATCGATAAATTAAAGCAAATCGAAAAACCGGCAGCCCCTCAGTTGTGGAATGCGGCTTCGGGCAAAAATCTGATTATTATCCAGATGGAATCGTTCCAAAACTTCCTTATCAATCTGAAAATCGACGGGCAGGAAATCACGCCCAACATGAACAAGCTTGCCAACGAAAGCTATTACTTCAACAATTTCTATCAAGGCGTTGGTCAAGGCAATACGTCGGATGCCGAATTTATCGTTAACACTTCTTATTATATACCGCCAAACGGCGCGGCTACCCAGGTCTACCCGAAGAAAGAGCTGCCAAGCCTTCCAAGGCTGATGCAGCAGCATGGCTATGACACGGCGACCTTCCATACCAACGTCGTGGAATTCTGGAACCGCAGCGAGCTGTACAAGGCGCTTGGCTTCAACCGTTACTATGACAAACAGTTTTTCGGCGAAGAGGATTCCGTCTTCTTCGCTGCTTCCGATGAGGTGCTGTACGCGAAGACGGCAGCCGAGCTTGCGAAGATGGATCAAGGCGACAAGCCGTTCTATGCGCAGGTCATCTCCATGTCTTCCCATCATCCGTTCACTATACCGGAGCGGAAGTATAAGATGGAGCTCCCAAAGCGCTACGAGAATACCTTCGTGGGGGACTACATTCGCGCCCAGAACTATGCCGATTACGCGCTAGGCCTGTTCATTGACGATCTAAAGCAGCGCGGCATCTGGGATAACAGCGTTATCGTGCTGTACGGCGATCATCTTGGCTTGCCCATTTACTCGCTGGACCGCGATGACAAGGAATTAATGAAAGAGATATACGGGCATGACTACGGCTCTGCCGAAATGATTAACATCCCGCTTATTATTTCGGGATCCGGCATCACCGAGCCGAAAGTATTCAACCAGCTTGGCGGCCAGGTTGATATTCTGCCTACGGTAGCGAACCTGTTCGGCTTCCCGCTCGACCGGCAGATTCATTTCGGCCAGGATATCCTGAACAATGCTTCGGTTAACCTGCTGCCGCAGCGTTATTATCTGCCGACGGGCTCCTTCGTCAGCAGCGACGAGCTGTTCCTCTCCGGCAGCGGCTATGAGGACGGCACGCATCTTCCGCTCCCGGGAGCCAGCACCGTGTCTCTTGACTCGGAGGACGAATTCAACCGCGCGCTGGAGCTGCTGAAGTTGTCCGACAGCTATGTCAGCCAGCTTCCCAATTGGAAATGATTCGACACAAAAAACCGATCCTTAGTTAATAAGGATCGGTTTTTTTGCGCGCTGGTTCAAAGGATTTATTTTAGCTATTAAGGGCGAAATCCACTAAATTTCTCTAGTACAATTCTCTCTCATCTGATAGTATCAATAAGGGTCAATTTACAAAATTCTTACATAAGAGAGGAATATGAAATGAAAACTTTTTCCCGTAGTTTTATTGTTTTCCTGGCGGCCTTTGTGCTGCTCGCGCTTCCGTTTCAAGCTTCCACGGCAAACGCTGCGTCCGCGGAAGACACGCTGAGCACATACTTCCCGGGTGATATCGACGATCACTGGGCTTATGACGAGCTCGACAACTTCGTTAATGCCGATTTGCTTAAAGGCACCCTTGATTCGGAAGGCAATACGATGATTAAACCGGATCTGTCCGTCAGCCGTGCGGAATTCGTGGCCATTCTGGTTCGCGCGCTTGGCTTGACTACAACCGATACAGGAAAAACCTTCGCTGACGTTCCTGCCGGCAAATGGTTCTCCGAGCCGATTCGCATCGCCAGCTCCCTCGGTATCGTTAACGGTCTGACCGAGACGACCTTTGGTCCAAACGAATTGATCAAACGCGGCGAAATCGCTACAATGGTCGTTCGCGCATTCGAATCCTCCGTCAAGTTTGAAGGCGAAGCGAAGACCTTCTCCGACGTACCGGAATACTTTGCAACTCCGTTCATTGCAAAAGCTAGCCAAGCGGGCATCGTTCGCGGCGCTACTGCAACAACGTTTAAACCATACGCTAACGCAACCCGCGCGGAAGCTGTCGTAATGGTTCAACGCGCGCTGGATCTGCAAGCGGGCAATCTGCCGGAAGACGCGACGCTTACCGCTTTGATTGATGAATACGAGAAACAAGAAGCCGAGGTTGTTAACTCGCAGGACTTCGCTAAGCTTGGCGACGTTCTGGATAAATACATGACGGGTTACGCTAAAGCCGAGAGCGCTTTTGAATATCAGGATTATTCGGAACTGGCCAAGGAAGGCTACACCCTTACTTTGGAAAAGCTGACTCCGCAAAAGTATGAGATCGAATTGAAAACAGACCGTTTCGCCACCATTCATGCAACAGGCAGCACGTACAAAGTAACGGTTAAAGGCCAAACCGACGCCGATACGCAAACGCAGACGGTTCCTAGAGACGGCTACTACCTGCTGAAGAAAATGGAAGACAACAGCTGGAAAATCTATCTGTTTGCTTCCGATGCGGATGACGCATCCGGCACTGACGAAATCGCGGAATAAAAAGGAAGAAGGCTTGCGGATATCCGCAAGCCTCTTCTGTTAAATGACGTATGAAGAATCCGGTTCAAACAAGCGGCTGATCTGCTCGTAATCCTCGCGGGTCAGCTTCCAGCGGGAAGCGGCGGCATTTTCCTGTACCTGGGCAGCCGTCTTGGCGCCGGCGATAACCGTTGTAACCGCCTTATTATAGAGCAGCCAATTGATCGCAATCTGGCTAAGCGGCTTGCCGATGGACCTTGCGATTCCTTGCAGCAGCTCCACCTTGAGCACATTCCCCTCGAACTGACCGCGCTTGTAGAGGTGATTGCCATAGGAGCGGATATCGTCATCCCGGAACTTCGTTACCTCGTTGAACTTGCCGGTGAGCAGCCCTTGCGCCAAAGGACTGTACGGGATAAAGCCCAGCTGCTGTTTCTCGGAATAAGGAAGCTCGGCATACTCGACTTGCCTTTGCAGCAGGTTGTACGGAGATTGAAGCGAGACGACGGGTGCAACGGACTGCGCCGCCACAAGCTGATGAACGGAGAAATTCGATACGCCGATGCTGCGGATTTTACCCGCCTGGACAAGCCCGTTCAGAACCGAAAATGTCTCCTCGATGGGCACCTTGCCTTTAGGATCCGGCCAATGCACCTGGTAAAGATCGATATAATCGGTATCGAGCCGAAGGAGACTGTCGTCCACCTCGCGGATAAGGCTTGCTCCGGACAAGTCGATATCGACCTGGTAACGGTCATCCCAGACAAGACCGCATTTGGTGGCAATAATCACTTTATCCCGTACGGACCTAAGCGCTTTTCCCAGGACTCTCTCCGATTCCCCGAATCCGTATACCGGAGCCGTATCGAAAAAGGTAATCCCGAGATCAAGGGCTCGATCTATCGCCTGCCGGATCTCCTCCTCCTCTACATGTCCCCAGCCGTTCCGGCCCGCAGCCCATGCTCCGAAACCAATAACCGACGGGTACAGCTCGCTTGCGCCCAGCCTTCTTGTTTCCATCCTCCTGCCTCCTTTTATCCGGCGATTTTTATCATAGAATACCTATTTACTTACTTGGAATTATTTCTCATTATACTCTTCCCCCCGTTGCTTGACAACGAAAGAATGAATGCCTATGATGGGGTCAACCTAGAGGAGAAGGAGCAATGCAAATGGCACGCAAACGCGTCGATCACGTTGGAATCATGGTAAGGGATATGGAAGCAACCATCCGCTTCTACGAGGAGTTTGTGGGATTGACCCTGAAAGGCCGTCTGACTCATACAAACGGCGTTATTGAACTGGCTTTCCTTGGCTTCGGGGATTCCGACGAGACGGAAATCGAATTAGTCCAGCATTACAACGGCGAGCTGCCCGTTGAAGGCCGCGTTCACCACTTCGCGATTCATGTGGACGATGTGGATGCCGAATTCGCACGTTTGAAGGAGACAAGCGTAACGTTTATCGACGAGGATATTACAACGTTGCCTAACGGCTACCGTTACTTCTTCATCAGCGGACCGGAAGGCGAACGGATCGAATTTTTCCAGCGTTAATACATAACGCCCAAATAAGAAGCCTCCATCTCCACCGTTCGTGGATTTGGAGGCTTTTCTTATTGTTATTTTACCGCTTCGAGCACTTCAAGAACGTGGCCGTCTACCGATACGCTGCGCCATTCGCGAGCCAGTACGCCGTTCTCGTCGATCAGGAACGTCGAGCGCTCGATTCCCATGAACGTTTCGCCGTTCCAGGACCGCTCCTTCCAGACGCCGAACAACTCGGATACTTCATGCTCCGTATCGGCCAGCAGCGGAAAAGGAAGCTGGAAGTCGTTAATGAAGGTATCATGCGACGCCAGGTCGTCCGGGCTGATGCCGATCACTTCCGTGTTATACGATTTGAACTGCCCGTTGTAATCGCGGAAATCGCAGGACTCCACCGTGCAGCCCGGCGTATTATCCTTCGGATAGAAATAAATCACCAGCTTTTTGCCCTTGTAGTCGGACAGCGAAATATTGCCTCCAGTTGAAGCCGGCAGAGTGAAATCCGGTACCGCTTGTCCCGCTTGCACTTGCGCCATAAATGAACACCTCTCCTCGAAAACGTTTTATACGCCAAGTTTACCACGATTAGCCACAAATTCGAAGAACAGCGGCTGCTCCATAACAAAGGAATGAATCTCTTCTCTGCCGAGCGGCAGCGAGTAAGCCAACGTCAGCTTCATAAGCGCGGCTTCGACGGACATGTTCTCGATAAAGACCGCTCCCGCCTCCAGCAGGCGGATAGACGAAGCATACATCGCTTCGCTGCTGTCCTTAAGCGGGCATAGATACAGGTCGACGCCATGCTCCGCGCAATACTCGGCAAACTGCAGAAGAGAATGGGAATCCGCCCCGCTTGCATTGGCCGTTCCGGAGTGGAACAGGTCATGCAGCACAGCCTTTGGTTTATGTACGGAGAAATCGTAATACGAATAATTCAGCCCCGGAAAAGGACGGATATACAGCATGCCGGACTGGATGCCTTCGCCGTCCTCCAGCCATGGACTGCTCTCCGGCTGGCGCGCGCGCAGCTCCTCATGGGTTGGATTGAACGGATGGTCGAATCGGACCAATCTTCCGCCGGTCATGGTGCCGTAAGGCACGCTGTAAGGACTGTCGAACTGGTCGGTGAACGACTCGCATTGCGTAATGCGGCTGCCGAGATAAACGACCGATTCCCCTTTGTCATTGCGGTAAATGACAAATACGCCGGGGGCCGCATCCTCCGAAATAAAGTCTACTGCCGCGGCGAAATTGCTCAGTCCGTTTGCCCGCTCATCGCCAAGCGGATAGTTGCTGGCTACAAGAACCAGCGGGATCGTCAGGTCGCACAAAACAAAGCTGAGAAGCGCCGCCGAAAAGGCAAGCGTATCCGAGCCATGCGTCACAATAATGCCGTCGTATTTGGATTGATCGACGGCCCTGATCGCCGAGATCAATGTATTCCAGTCCGACGGCACGATATTTTCGCTCAATATATTCATCGGTTGAACCGTTTCAAGGTCCGCTTCCCGCTTCAGCTCGCTCGCCATGTAAGCATCAATCAAATGGTAAGAGCCCGCTTCATTCACCGAAATCGCGCCGTTATCGTTTTTGCTGCCGATTGTTCCGCCGGTGAACATCACAAGTATTTGGCTCATCTGTAACTCCCTCTCCGTTTCAGCAATTGGCATATGGTTCCACTACTCATTCGTCCCCATATGCAACCTAAATCATACTAAACCGGACTTGAGGCTTGCAAGCAAGCGTTTAACGAACCCCGCTCCGCAGCGGCGACAGACCCTGGATGCGGCACTCGACGACATCGCCGCTCCGAATGACGGCGGCGCCCGGCGTACCGGTCAGAATAACGTCTCCCGGCAGCAGCGTCATTACCTGCGAGTGGAAGGCAATCAAATAAGCAGGCGGAAAAATCATATTCGTCAGCTTGGCGGCATGCGCCAGCCCGCCGTTATGCCACGTCTCCACCTGAACCTCCATCAGCTCTCCTGCCTCATCCGGCGTAATCAGCTCGGAGCCAAAGGTAAAGAACGTATCAAAGCTTTTCGCCCGGGTCAAATACCGCATATGCCGGGCATGAATATCCGCCGCCGTCGTATCGATTGCGGCCGTAAAACCCGCGATAGCGGAGAGCGCATCGTCCTCCGATACGTTCCGGCACGTCCGGCCGATAATAATGGCCAGCTCCGCTTCGGCCGTTACCCGCTCGGATTGGGCAGGCCGCACAATATCCTCGCCGTCGCCGATGATGGACGTATCCGGCTTCATGAAGCTGACCGGCTCTTCTTCCCGAAGAGCAGCAAGCTGGCTCGCGTCCGCCGTGTAATTCATGCCGATTCCCCATATTTTGCGGGGATGGCGGTAAAGCGGCGCTGGGCTTGCTTCCCCTGCCGGAATGACCGGCAATGAGGCCAACTTCTCTTGTCCGCCCTCCTTATACCAGGCCGTTAGCTCCTTCAACCGGCCGCTTGTAATCAGGCCAAATACATTCGTCGGCCTGTCTGCTCCCGTGCGGCGGTTCAGCTCCGCCAGCGTAACATATCCTTCGGGCACCGCTATGCTGCCCTGCTCTACACCGTCATGCACAATCGTCGCCAGCTTCATCGCCTACCGCCCCTTCTCGAATTGTTCCGCCCAGCGCAGCAGGTTAAGGTCCTGCTTCGCGCCCGCTATAACCGACAGCGCGATAGGAGCCCCGTCAACCTCGCCTGCAGGAATCGTTATCTGCGGAAGTCCCGACAGCCCCGCCATACAGGACAGCTGCATCGTGCGGAACCGGCGTTCCTCCACGGCAGGCCCATGTATGGTCCGGCTAGGCGCGGTGCCCGGAACCGTCGGTATAACGAGCAGACCGTCATCGCCAAGCAGCTCCCTCAGCCGTTCCCGGATAACTGCCCTTAGCGCTCCGTCCCTGTCGGCTTCCGCATCCGATATCGTGCTTGCCGAAGCAAATCTCGCGCCAATGCTCTCGCCAAACACCGGCTTCTCCCGGCCGATCCATTCGCCATGCGTCTGCCAGATTTCCCGCCCTTGCGTCGTGCGGAACGCATGGCTCCAGGCTTCCAGACCCTCCGGCGCGACCGAACGCCACTCCTGCGTAGTGCCTCTCGTCTGTACAAGCTGTATGCAAATGCTCTCCAGCGCCTTGCGGCAGGAAGGCTCCGCCTTCTCCCACGCTTCCTCGGCAAAGATCAGCCTGCGAAAATCCTGCTGCGGCGCATCCTCGTCAGCAGTCCCGGCTAACAAGACCTCGGCCACTTGGCGCAGAATAGAGATGTCTCTTGCCATCCAGCCTACGGTATCATAGCTTGGGGCGAGCGGAATAACTCCGTCAATGGACACGAAGTTATGCGTCGGCCGGAACCCGTATATTCCGCAATAAGCGGCGGGCACGCGGACCGAGCCGCCCGTATCCGTGCCAAGCGCGAAATCGACGGCGCCCGCCGCCACCGCAACCGCCGAGCCGCTGGACGAGCCGCCCGGAATGCGATCCGGCGCCTTCGGATTAACCGGCGTGCCGTAATGTTCGTTTTGACCGTTAATGCTGTACATCAATTCATCGGTATGAGTTGTGCCCGTCAAACGGGCACCCGATGCAAGCAGCTTGCTAATCGAGGAGGCCGTCTTCTCCCAAGGCGAATGCGTACGTTGCCAATCCGGATTGCCGGCCCCGCTCGCGTACCCTTTTATCGCAAATACATCCTTTACGGCAAATGTCAGGCCGCTAAGCGCTCCCTCCCCGGTGGGCGGCAGCTCCAGCTCCGGCTGCACAAACGCGTTGTACGTATCGATCATGGAATAATCCCTCCCTCTCTATCCAGCAATTCGGCTACCAGCCGATGGCCGAACCGTCGCAGCGCGGATCGGCGCCGCCGCTCAGCAGACCGTCCTTGCTTATCGCTATGGCATGGGCATGCCCCATTATCCCGTCGAAATCGGGTAGCCTGCGGACAAGATGCCCCGCCTCCTCCAGCTTCTCGGCTGTCTCTTCCGAAATCCGTCCTTCGAGCTTCAGCTCCTGCGTTGGCGCTCCCCAAGTGCGTCCCCATACAAAACGCGGTTCGCTGACCGCCTGCTGCGGATTCATGCCGAAGTCGATCATCCGCGTCAGCATAAGCGACTGCGTCTGCGGCTGTCCTTCCCCGCCCTGCGTGCCGTACAAAAAGCCCGGTTTGCCGTTCAGGCAAGCCATTGCCGGCATAAGCGTATGGAAGGTCCGCTTGCGCGGCTCCAGCCGGTTGATATGGCTCGGATCAAGCGAGAAGAACGAGCCGCGGTTCTGCAGCAGCACGCCGGTATTACCCGCGACAACGCCCGAGCCAAACTCGAAATACAAGCTTTGGATAAATGAAACCGCATTGCCGTCCTCATCGACAACAGCCGCATAAGCGGTATCGCTGCCAACGGGCTGGCTGTTAATGTCCGCGGCAGCCTCCCTCTTAATCGACGCCGCAAGCTCTGCCGCGTATTCCTTGCTGAGCAGCCGGTCAAGCGGAACAGCCGAGAAGGCGGGATCCGTCAAATACCGGTTCCGGTCGCGGAAGCTCAGCTTCAGCGCCTCCGTCAGCACATGATAATACTCGTAAGAGCCATGCCCCATAGCCGCCAGATCAAACCGTTCAAGGATTTGCAAAGCCATTATTCCGGTGAAGCCCTGCGAATTCGGCGGCACCTGATAAAGTTCGTAACCGCGGTAAGAACCGCGGATGGGCTCCGCCCATTCCCCGCTATGCTGCGCGAAATCGTCCTCCGTCAGCAGCCCGCCTTCGGCTTGGAGGAACCGGACAATCTCCGCGGCTACTTCACCGTGATAGAAGCCGTCCCTTCCTTTTTCCGCAATGGTGCTTAAGGTTGCCGCCAGCTTTGACTGGACAAACCTTTCTCCGGCAGGTATTACTCGCCCGCCCGGCATATAGATCGCAGCCGTAGCCGGATGCTCCCCCAGCATACCGGCATGCTGCTTGGTGTGTTCATATTGATCGGGTGACATCGGGAAGCCCTCCGACGCATACGAAATCGCCGGCTCCAGCGCTTCCGCAAACGTTAAGCGGCCGTACCGATTCTGCACCGCATGCCAGCCGTCGACCATGCCGGGCACCGTAATGGCGCTGCGGGGTCCTCTTGTCGGAATCGCCTCCGCGCCTGCAAAAGCTTCAATGGCTGCTTCGCCTCCCGACCGGCCGCTTGCGTTGTAAGCCCGCACTTCCCCGTCCGAAGCGTGATAGGAGAGGAAAAAAGCATCTCCCCCAACACCCGTCATATGCGGATAAACAACCGCCAGACATGCGCTGACCGCAACCGCAGCGTCAAACGCGTTGCCTCCCCGCTCCAATACGCGAGCGCCTGCCGCCGTTGCCAAATGATGCGGACTTACAACCATCGCTTTCGTACCCGTAACCGGCTTCTTCATCCCCATGCCACCTCGCAAGTCAGGTTTACTAACATTATAGATTCAAACATAACACGCCCCCATGCCTCCGGCAACGGAAAAGAAAGTCGACCCCTCTTTTTTTGTTGATGATGAACAAAAAACGATATATATTTATGCATATGGTAATGAATCTTTCGATTTTACATACCTTTTGCATATACAGGAGCATTAGAGAGGAGATAGACTAAACATGCAGCACCGCACTTCAAGTCCAATCGAGAACGTGCAGATCGACGAAATCGATCGCAAAATCATTTCCGCCCTGCATCAGAACGGCAGAATTTCTTACACCGACCTGGCCAAAGACATCGGCTTATCCCGCGTCGCGGTGCAGGCCCGCATCAATACGTTAATGGAAGAGGGCGTCATCGAGCGGTTCACCGCCGTTATTAATCCGGAGAAGATCGGCATTACGGTCAGCGCTTTTTTTAACGTGGAGGTAGAGCCCAAGTATCTTCATGAAGCGGCGGACCGCTTAGCCGACGAACCGGTTGTGACCAGCCTGTATCATATGACCGGCCCAAGCAAGCTGCATATGCACGGACTGTTCGCGAGCAATCAGGAGATGGAGACCTTTATGCGGGAGAAGTTGTATCCGCTGCCCGGCATTATGGGCGTCGACTGCCAGGTACTGATTAACCGATACAAAAGTCGGATGGGAATGAGGCTGTAATATGGAAACAACAACGTCTTTGGAGCCGGGCAAGAGCCCGCCCCGGACCGGAAGGCCTTCCGGTTTAACCGACTACGGCCACATCGCATGGGCCATGGTCAAAACCGGTGTATTAGGCTATGGCGGCGGACCGTCGGTTATTCCGCTAATCCGTTATGAGGCCGTTACCCGCTATCATTGGATCGAGGATGATGAATTCGCCGAGATTTTGGCGCTGGCTAACGCTCTCCCGGGACCTATCGCCACCAAAATGGCCGCTTATCTCGGCTACCGCCGCAAGGGCTGGCTTGGCGCCGTCGTTTCCGTTCTGGCCCACATCCTGCCTTCGGCCATCGCGATGATCGCGCTGCTGTCGGTGGTGCAATATTTGAGCGGTTCGGCCGTCATACAAGGGATGATCTCCGCCGTTATTCCGGTCATTGCCGTTATGCTTGGCGTCATGGCTTACGAATTTGCGAACCGCGCCGTCAAAGGGCTTGGCAAATGGATGGGCTTCGCCATGTTTGCGGTTGCCTTTCTCCTTCTGCAAATTATTAATATTGAAGACGCAATCGTTATCGTCGCCTTTCTTGCGTACGGAGCCGTCCATTTCAAAGCGGCCGGCTGGGTTGCCAAGCGAAGAAACAAACGGCGCGCACGCTCTGAAGGAGGCAGCGATTAATGGACTGGCTTGACCTTATTATCGGCTTCTTCGTTGCCAACGTGCTTGGGTATGGCGGCGGCCCTGCGTCCATCCCGCTTATGTACAACCAGATCGTTACGCATTACGGCTGGACGAACGACGCCGAATTCTCGAATATCCTTGCGCTCGGCAACGCCTTGCCCGGACCAATCGCAACCAAGATCGCCGCGTTTATCGGCTATGACGTTGCCGGCTGGCCGGGCCTTGTCCTTGCACTTGCGGCTACGATCATCCCTTCCGCCGTAGCGCTGATTTTCCTGCTTAAGCTGCTGCAGAAGCACCGCCAATCCCCGATTGTAAAGGGGATGACCTTGCTTGTTCAGCCGGTTGTCGCCATCATGATGGTGCTGCTGACCTGGCAGATGGTCGATACGTCGATCCATTCCACCAACCTGTGGCAGACGCTTGGCATTGCGGCCGTGGCTTACTGGCTGATGGAGCGCAAAAAGATCCATCCCGCAATCGTCATCTGTATCGCCTTTGTTTACGGCGGCACGGTGCTGGCGCATATCTAAGAAGAAGATCAGAAGCCCTCCCATGCGTCATTTTGAGCGATGGGAGGGCTCCTGTTGTGGCTAGCCAGGCTGGAGTTCATTATCTGGTCATGTCCACCATTTGGGGCAAGCTATTCAAATTATCCGTGGTCGTGGTCAGCCGAACTCCCCCTGCACGAAATACAGTATATTTGCCCAATATCGGATGGTCTAAAGCATTATATTGCATGGAGTGCAGGATATTTCACCGATTTAAGTCATAATAGATTAGTTTGGGCCATTATGCTGCATTCCGTGCAGGATATTACCGATTACTGGGCTCATCTTCCCCTATAAAATGGCGGCTGCGCTAGGGTTATCCCGGCGCAGCCGCTCTTTTTTACATCTCTTTCGAATGAGTATGGACCTCGCGTCCCGCCGGCACGTATTCCTCATCGGACTTCATAAACGGCCAGTAGTTCGCTTTGCCGAACACCCGCACCATAACCGGAATGAACAGCGGCAGCATCACCAGCGCGTACAGGAACAGGCCGCAGAGCACGATTGTGGCAATCTGCAGGAGCGACATAACCCCCGAAGGAAGCATCGCCGCAAAGGTGCCGCCCAGAATAACGGCTGCCGACATAATGACGGTGCCCATGTTTTTCATCGCCGCCAGAATCGCTTCGGCAGGAGACAGCTGATCGCGGTACTCCTTGAAGCGGTCCATCAGGAAGATGCTGTAGTCGATACCCAGCGCCACCAGCATAACGAAGCCGAAGAAAGGAACCGCCCAGCTGATGCCGGTATGTCCAAGCATCCGCACGAAAATAACTTCGGTAATCGCCATGGACGTATAGAACGTCACGAGCAGCGAAGCAATCATATACAGCGGCATAATGACGGAACGGAACAAGATAATGAGAATAATCGCGATGCCGATAATCATGAGCATAACCGTGCGGGAATAGTCCGCGTTCGAAATATTGCTCAAATCGTTGTTCATGCTGGAAACGCCGCCAACCGCGTAAGTCACATGACCGGCAAAAGGAGTGCCTTGCACGCCGCGGCCCACTGCCGCCTCCAGATCGTCAATCTGCGACATCGTTTCTTCTTCGTACGGGTTGCCGCTGAAGACGACGTCAAACTTCGCCGACTTGCGGTCTTCGGACAAATAAACGTTCAGCGCCTGCTGGAACTCGTCATTCTTGATCGCTTCACCCGGGATGAACCAACCGGTCATCTGTTTGTTCGGCGAGGAAGACAGCTCATTTAGATACCCTTTCGCCGAAGACAAGCCGTTCGTTACCTGCGACAAGCCGTCGACGCTCTGATCCAGCCCATCCGTCAGTTGACCTAGCTGGCTGTTCAGCTCCGTAAAGCCGGACTGCAGCTCCTTCTGTCCGTTCGACAGCTGATCCAGACCTTGCGTAACGCCAGGCAGCTTCGAAACGATCTGCCCTTGGCCGCTTGCCGCCTGCTCAATGCCTTTCTGCAGGTCGGCAATGCCGCTTGCCAGCTTGGCGAGTCCCGCCGCAAGCGCCGCTTGCCCGTCAGCCGCTTGCTTATAGCCGGCATTGGCTTTGTCCAGCCCGCCGCTCACGCCGGTTAGCTGCGCGTTCAGCTGCGACAGCTGCCCGCTCAGGCCGGAAGCCTGCTGACCAAGCTGCTTCACCGAGCTTAATGCCTGCTGGTAAGCCGCATCCTCAGCAAGCTCCGGATGGGTTGCGCTAAGTCCCGAGATGCCTTGCTCTAGACTCGACAATCCGTCCGCAAGCTTCGCCTGCTCGGATGCAACCGACTGATAGGCCCGCGTAAGCTGCGTTAATCCGCTGCCCGCCTGCTGGTAGCCCTTCAGCAAATCCCGGCTTGCCGCCGCAAGCTGATCGGCGCTTGCCTTAGCCTGCTTCAGCCCGGCCGTTAATTCTTTGGCCCCCGCTGAACCGTCCTGCAGACCGCGTTCAATCTGCTTTAATCCGGTACCCAGCTGGCCGATGCCGCTCTTCAGCGCGTTGGTGCCTTCCACCAGCTTGCCGGCGCCGGCGGCCGCATCGTTCAGCTTCGGTCCGTTTTTGCTAAGCTCGGAGCTGGCATCGGATAAGCCGGAGCCGATTTTGCCAAGCCCGTCATTGCTTTGGCCAAGTCCGTCCGTAAGCTGGCCGACCTGATCGGACACGAGGAAATCGTCCATCGCTTCGCCAGTCGGGCGCGTCGCGCTGCGGACCGCTTTTACGCCGTCAACCTTGCCAAGCTCCCGGCTGATCTGCTCGAGCGCCGCAAGACCGTCCGACGTATCAAGCGGTTCATCGGATTTCATGACGACCGTGGTTGGCAGCGATTCGCCCGGACCAAAGCTGTCCGCGATCATGTTAAACGCCTTGACCGAATCGTATTTGTCGCCAATCTCGTCGAGCGAGTTAAACGACAGAGAGCCCTTGTATGCCGTAAGGAACGGAACGACCAGCACCGCCAAAATAACAAGCGCCCAAAGCGGACGTTTCAGCGAGAAGCTGCCGACCGCGCCCCAGAGGCCGCTGGGCTTATGCTCCAGCGAGCCTTTCGAAGGCCAGAAGAGCTTAGGTCCAAGCGTCGCCATAAAGAACGGCACGATCGTAAACAAGGCCAGCAGCAGCACGGCGATCCCGACGGCTACCGCCACCGCGGAGCGGTACAGAATAAAGGTCGAGAAGCCAATGGAGGCGAAGCCGACCAATACGGCCAGGCCGGAGAAGAGAACCGTTCGGCCCGCCGTTTTGTAAGTAGCTACAATCGATTCCGGAATATTGCCGCCGCGGTGCGACAGCTCTTCCTTAAATCGGCTGATCAGCAAAATGCAGTAGTCCGTCCCGATCCCGAACAACACGGCAACGAGAAATATCTGCGTAAAGTTGGAGAGCGGGAAGTCCGTGTATTTGACGAGAAAAGCAACGATGGACTGCGTCACCATGTAAGTAAAGCCAACCGTCAGAAGCGGCACGATCGGCGCCACTGCCGAACGGAACACCACGAACAGAATAATAAGAATAAAACCGACGGTAATGAATTCGGTTTTCTTCAGCCCTTCCTGAGAGCTGGTGACGACATCCTCCGAAATTAGCCAGTTGCCGGTGTAATAATGCTCAATCTTGACGTCTTTCAGCGCGTCGTACAGATCATCGCGGACCTGCGCGAGCTCCGCTCCGTCCAGGTTCACGTTGACGAGCACCAGCACGGTGGAACCGTCCTCCGCCACCATTTGCTTCGCCAGCTCCGGCGTATCGAAATGCGTCGTCAGCGAAGTGATGCGCAGCTCGTCTTTCTCTTCCTTCAGCTTGTTGATGCCGCCTTGTATGCCGGCCAGGTCTTCGTCCGATAACCCGCCGTCTTTATGAAAGACGAGCACCGTGGAAGCACCGCCGCCCCCGGAGTCCTTCGTGCCGATGGCCTTCTCCATGTCTGCGGCGATTGTGGAGGAATAGCCGTCCGGCACGTTTACCTGCCCTTTCTCGCGGACAAGATCCTGCATATTAGGCGCGCTTAGCATAAGCCCCGCCATTACCGCAATCCAGACAACAAGAAGAATCCATCTTGCTTTGATTACCGTCTTCATTTTTTCTCTAACTCCTCTCCGTCTCCCGGCGGTTGTGACATAACCATGGCCAGCTTCTCATAAGTCTCAATAAACGCAATTGCTTCCCGTTCGTCAAAATGCTTCAAATACTTCGCGATCAGCTCCTGGATTTTGCTCTCCACCGCATCGGCCATCCGCATGCCTTCATCGGTCAGCCGCAGCAGCGTGACGCGGCGGTCCTTCTCGTCCGGCAATCTCTCCAGCAGCTGTTTATCGAATAACCGCGTAATTATCGCGGTGATCGAGCTCTTTCCCACGCAAAAGGTATCCGCAAGCTCCGTCGAGGTGCATACCCCTACCGTCCGCAAATAACGAAGCGTCGATGACTGCTCAAAGGTCAGCTCCTCCGGCATCAGATCGCGGAACATGGCCGTCAGCCTGCGTTCAACGGTAAAATGCGCCCCTTCGTAACGGCGGATGATCTGCCCCAGCATATCGTTGTCTATCCCCATGTCTATATCCCTCTCGTTTTCCAACTCATTAGTTTCACTGTCGAACTATTAGACAGTAGAACTATAGCAAAAGGATTAGTCGTCAGTCAACCCAGATGCAGCCAATATTTTGAAAATTTTATGAAAAGACTGGAGCGATTGCTTGTCCCTGCCGGCCGGACTTATAATATTGGTGAAACTTATTATTGTTACGTAGGAGGCTGGAATGATGTACGATATCATCGTTATTGGCGCCGGTCCTGCCGGTGCAAGCGCAGCAATCTTTACGGCAAAAGCAGGCAAGCAAACGTTACTGCTCGAGAACAACAAAGGCATGACCAAGCGGGCTTGGTTCGAGAACTATTACGGCATTACCGAGATTGGCGGCCCCGATCTTGTGGATACAGGCAAGAAGCAGGCCATCCGGCTTGGCGCAGAATTAAAAGAAGAGACCGTTACCGGCGTATCGCCAATCGAAGGCGGCTTGTCCGTTGTAACGGATCAAGGCACTTACGAAGCTAAGCATGTACTGCTGGCAACCGGCGCTTTGGTTGATCTGGCACAGCACATTGGCGCGGCGACAAAGCCCGGAACCGAACCGCGCATCAAAACCGTGGTCGATGTTGACCCCGCCGGCCGCACCAGCATCCCCGGCGTATGGGCAGCCGGTACGGTTGCAGGCGTCAGCGTGCATGCGGTTATCACCGCAGGCGACGGCGCCAAAGTCGCGATTAACATCATCAGCGAGCTGAACGGCGAGCGTTACGTCGACCATGACGTGCTGAAAGCTTAAATAAGCAAAGGACGGAGCAGAAGCTGCTCCGTCCTTTTTTTTGGTTTCGCTTGCGGCGGTTGGCGAGCGCCGCTGTTGCGCGGCTGGCGCCGTAACACGAAAAAACCGTCTTATTGCGCTGCTTTTACCCGCGTATCCGTTGCTCCACACCTCGCCAAGGGGCAGAGATAAAAACGGGGTACGCCAGTTACCTGTGCGTACCCCGTTTTCTATTAAGCTGTAGCTGAGCTTGAAGCCGATGGCGCTGCCTGCTGCCCGGCTTCACCTTGCCGCTTGCCGCCGCCGAAACGGGCGCCGCCCTCAAAGCCGCCGCGTCCGCCCTTAGGCGCTTCCCATTCGCCGTTTACTCGTTTCGTTACCTCGTCCGTGACCGCTTTCAACTTGACGTCGTATTCCTCTTGCGCAAGCTTGCCGCTTTCGAGTGCTTCGTCAAGCTTGGCTTTCACGGCGTTTACTTCAAGGTCAATCACGCTCTGCACGCTTACGCCTTGCTTGTCCGCAATTGCGGCAAGTGTCTGACCATCCTTCACTGCCGCCTTAAGCTCCGCCGACGTCAACCCAAGCAGCTTGGCGAGTGCTTCTTTATCGCCAAACGCGAAAGCACGACCATGCCCTTGCCCTTTGCCTGCAAAGCCTTTCGAATCAAGCAGCTTGTCGGCAATCGCCGCGCTATCAAGCTTTTTGACCGAATCACCCCCTGCAGCCGTATCATCCTTCTTCGGCGCAGCCGCTGCCGCGGCATCGATCCACTCCACCAGCTTCGCTTTCAAGTCCTCGCGGCTGATGCCTTGGGCTGCCCCAACCTCAGCCAAGGTGGACGTCACGAGCTTGCTCTTCAGCTCTTCGGCAGACAGCTTCAGGTAGTCCGCCAGCTTACCTTCCATACCGGCCAGTCCGATAAAGCCGCGCTTGCCGGCAAGCTTACCGTGTTTATCCTGCTGCCCTCCTGCCGGCGACTGGTCCGATGACATTCCCGCTGAAGCCGACGCCGACGAGTCGGAGCCGGCCGCGTAAGCTAATCCCCCGCCAAGCGCAAGGGTCAGCGCCATCAGGCTTGCCGCGATTGCTTTGCTTCTTCGCATGATATACCGCCTTTCTATTCAGGAATTTCAATTACCCCTCCATTGTATCCCTCTTCTATGAACAGATTTTGAACATCGCTAGTAATTAGCGGATTGCCAAGGATGAGAATTGTCTCAGAACTAAACTCTAACCCGCCAAACACCGAAAAATAGAGTAAGTACCGCTGCCAAATACTTTTCTAACACGGCCACGCGAACTTACCTAATATTTGGCTGTTATAGTTGGTTATAAGATGAAGACAACTTTGCTCAGGCAGCCGATCAACTTCCTAAAGAACGAGGGATCATGAATGTTCAAGAAGAGAAAAACCAGTCTAGCGCTCGTCCTTTCCGTTGTGCTTGCCCTTCTGTTTCTGGCCACAATCGGGGCAATGGTATCCATCACGACAAACAATCAGAAGGATGCCTATTTCGAAGAAATGTCCCGTACGGTCCAGACTCTTGGCAATATTACCAGCGCCAAAATCGACCTGATCACCTCTGCGCAGGAGCAGCTGAATAAAGGAAAGACGCAAGGCTCCACGGACTTTTACAACTTATCGTTATTTCTGGAGGCCATGAACTCCAACGACCAAGTCTCCAACGTATACGTTTTGCAGCCGGATAAAGTAGAGAAGGACGGAAAAACCTATCTCACCACGCTGCAGGGCACCGGAGCGCTTACGCAAGCAGGTCTTACGCCGGGCACTCCGTACGAGCTCTCTCCTTCCTTTGTAAAGGGCTACGATAAGGCAATGAAAGACGGCTTTGCCAGAGTGGCTACCTACGAAGATGAAATGGGCACATGGGTGTCTTACCTGATGGCGATTAAAGACAACTCCAATAAAACGGTCGCGATATTGGGCGCCGACTTCGACTACGACAACGTGCAAGCGGAGCTCGACCGGAGAATGTGGCAGGTCCTTAACGTGGGGATCGCCTGCGATGTCATCGCCATTATCCTCATCGTATTGATCGTGCGTTTTGCCGTAAAACCGTTGAAGCGCCTCAGCCAGGTAGCCGCTCTTGCCGCAAAAGGCGACTTGACCGTCACCGTCCCGGTCACTACCGGCAATGAGATTGGGCAGGCCTCTCATGCCTTTAATGAGATGATAGCCAGCCTGCGCCAGTTGGCCAGCCATATTCGTTCCACCTCCAGCGAGGTTGCCGGTTCATCCTCCATGATGCAGGAAAGCGCCGAGCAGACCTCTCGCGCAACGGAGGAAGTCGCTAACGCCATTCATGAGGTTGCCGCGGGAGCGGATACGCAGCTGCAGAGCTTCCAGGAATGCCAGCGCGCGATGAACGAGATGACCGTCGGCATCCAGCGGATTGCGGAGTCCTCTTCTTCCGTATCCGAGCTTGCCGCCGACGCCTCCGAGCTTGCCAATGCGGGCGATACGGTTATTAACCGGACAGTCAGCCAAATGCGGGTGATCGAGCAAAATGTCAGCGAAACGGTAACCGTTATGCAGGAGCTGCAGCAAATGAACAGCCAGATCGGCTCCATTCTGGAGATGATCGGCGAGGTATCCAAGCAGACAAACCTGCTCGCTCTTAACGCATCTATTGAAGCAGCCCGCGCAGGGGAGCATGGCAAAGGCTTTGCCGTTGTTGCCCATGAGATCCGCAAGCTGGCCGAACGCTCGAAGGAGTCCTCCGACCAGATCGGCGAAATTCTGAGCGGCATCAGCAGCCGGACTAGCGAAGCCGTTCTCTCGATGGAAAAAGCGGCCGAAGGCGCGCGCGAGGGCAGCTCCGTCTCCCATCAGGCCGGCGAATCGTTCCGCTCGATCCATGAGGCTATCCGCCAGGTGTCTTCTCAAATCCAGGAGGTTTCCGCGGCATCCGAGCAGATGTCGGCGGGCAGCGAGGAAATCGCGGCCTCGCTCGATCAGCTGGAGCATATCGCCGAGGCATCCTCCATACAGTCCCAGCGCGTGGCCGCGGCATCCGAGGAGCAGCTCGCTTCCATGCAGGAGGTTGCAAGCTCATCCGCCCAGCTTCGCAAACTTGCCACCGAACTGAACAAAGCGATCGATACCTTCAAGACGCAATAAATTCGCGCAAACGACAAAAGCACCTCCATCAAGCCAAACGGCTGCATGGAGGTGCTTTTTCATAACTATAACCGGAAACGGAGAGAACCCTTCCCCGATCCGTCATGAATTAGGATGCGGTAACAGCCGAGCCTTGCTGCAGCTGGTACATCGCGAAATATTTGCCGCGGTGATCCATCAGTTGGTCGTGATTGCCGCGTTCGACGATGCGGCCGCGGTCCAGCACCAGAATCTGATCCGCCTGTCGGATGGTGGATAAGCGGTGGGCAATGACAAACGTCGTGCGGCCCTTCTTCAGCACGTCCAGCGCTTCTTGAATAATGGCCTCCGTCTCCGTATCGATGCTTGCCGTTGCTTCATCCAGAATCAGAATCGCGGGATCATAGGCGAGCGCCCGCGCGAACGAGATCAGCTGGCGTTGGCCGGCGGACAGCGTGCTGCCCTTCTCGATCACTTCCGCATCGATACCGCCCGGCAGCTGCGCGAACATGTCGTAGGCGCCAACGTCGCGAAGCGCCTGCTCCACCCGCTCCCGGCTGATCGCCGGATTGTTCAAGCTGATGTTAGAGGCAATCGTACCGGTGAATAGGAACGGATCCTGCAGAACGATGCCCATATGCTGGCGCAAATGCTGCTTCGGAATATTCAGCACATCCTTGCCGTCGATTACGATGCTGCCTTCATTCGAATCGTAGAACCGGAACAGCAGGTTCATAATCGAGCTTTTACCGGAGCCGGTATGGCCAACCAGCGCTACCGTATCGCCTTGGCGGGCGGTGAAGGAGATATTTCGCAGCACGTATTCATCCTTCTTGTAGGCAAACGAAACGTTATCGAATTTCACTTCGCCCTTGTAACGCTCCATTGTGCCCGGCTCAACCTCAACGCCAGGCTGATCCATCAGGGTAAATACCCGCTCAGCGGATACCCTTGCCGTCTCCAGATTGGACAGCTGGTTCACGACGCCAACGATCGGCTGGAACATCCGGTTCATCAGATCGACGAACGCATACAGCACGCCTACCCCGATGGCGGCGCCAAACCAGTCGCCCCAGAAGAACCAAATCACGATAAGGAAGATGATGTTCCGGACCACGTTGACCAGGTTATGCGACGTAATCGAGTTCAAGCTCAGCAGCTTGTTCTGATACGTAAAATAATGCTCGTTCAACTCGTCGAATTCTTTAAAGGTCTCTTTCTGACGGCGGAACGCCTGGATAATCGCCATCCCCTGGATGGATTCGTTGATCATCGCGTTAATCTCGCTCAGCTTCGTCCGGATAATCCGGTTGTAACGGGCAGCAAAGCGCCGGTACAGATTAATCCAGACCAGCAGGATCGGCACCAGCGGCAGCGCAAACAGCGCAAGCCTTGGATCCAGCAGGAACAATGCTCCGTAGATCGCCGTCATGTATACGATCGCGGAGAAGAAGTTCGCCAGTACCGCGACATACAGCTCGCGGATGGCCTCCGTATCGTTCGTAATCCGTGAGACGACCTGCCCGGCGGCCAGCGTATCGAAGTAGTTCACCGGAAGCCGCTGCGTATGGGCGAATACGTCATTTCGCATGCGCCGGACAATCCGGTTCGCGGAGGTCTGCAGCAGGAGCCGCTGTCCGTAAGTGAATACCGCGCCAAGCACGAGCAGTCCGACATAAAGGCCGGCCAGCTTCATCAGGCTTGGAATTTCCGGGCTGTAGAACTGGTACAGCTCCTTCGCCGAAATCAGGGCAACCGGGAATGCGGCACTCTCTCCGGTTGTTTTGTCGGTGACTGTCATCTGGCCGTCCGTCACCTTGCGCACGCCCTCCATTGCGGGAAGGGTGCCTTCATGCCAGTAAAATTTTCTGCCGGCCTGAAGCAGATGCACCTCGGTGCCTCTGGCCTCGCCGACTGCGAAGTGGTCTTCGCGTTTATACCATTTATCTTTATAAGAGACCGCGTAGGGCTCATCCCCCGCAACCTCGTACCAGCTCTTCTCGATGCCGAGAATATTCTGATCGATCATCCGCTTCGCGATAAACGGCCCCGCCAGCTCCGCGCATACGGCCAGCAGGAGCAGAACCAACGCTCCGATGATCGGTTTTTTATAAAGCATGGCATATTGAAACAATCGTTTACCTGTTTGACCCATTGTTCGTAAACGCCTCTCTTTCCTATGATTCAATCAGCGACTCCAGCTGCTGCCGCTCGTACTGCTCTTTGTACCAGCCATCCTGCTTCACAAGATGGTCATGGGTACCCTGCTGAACAATGCGTCCTTCGTCCAGCACGATGATGTGGTCAGCGTGCTGCACCGCGGACAGCCGGTGTGTCGTGATCAGTGTCGTTTTGCCTGCTCGTTCCGTCCGGATGCCTTCGATAATCTCGGCTTCCGTCCGTCCGTCTACCGCGGACAACGCGTCGTCCAGCATCAATATTTCCGGATCTGCGATAAGCGCGCGCGCAATGCTGACCCGCTGCTTCTGGCCGCCGGAGAGCGCAACGCCCTTCTCGCCGACCATCGTTTCCAGCCCGTCAGGCAGGAATTGAATATCCTTGGCAAACGATGCCCTTGCAAGCGCGCGCTGCAGATCTTCTTCCGTCGCCTCGCCCTTCTTGCCGAACATAATATTCTCGCGAATCGTCTTCGAGAACAGAATCGGCTGCTGCGGCACGTAGCCGATCCAGCCAAGGAGCCGCTCCATCGGCAGCTTCTCCAGCGGCTGGCCGGTAATCTTGATTGCGCCGGCGCCAACCGGATATTCGCGCAGCAGCTGCTTGAGCAGCGTTGTTTTGCCGCTGCCCGTGCGGCCGACAATGCCCAGCGTCTGGCCTTGGCGCAGACTGACGTTCACGTCGCTCAAGTTGTCTACCACCGACGATGGATAACGGAACGTCACATCGTCGAAAGCAATCGTTGCCGGCGAGGTCACGTCGACGGTGTTCTCCGCGTCCTGCACATCCGGCTTGTAGCCAAGCGTTTCATCTACCCGGTCAAGCGAAGCATTGCCCCGCTGCATAATGTTGATCAGCTCGCCGATTGCGAACATCGGCCAGATCAGCATCCCGAGGTAGACGTTGAAGGAGACCAGCTCGCCAAGCGTAATCTCGCTGTGGAATACGAGATAACCGCCGTAGCACAAGCCGATCAGGTAGCTGAGGCCGACCAGTATTTTGATCGTTGGCTCGAAGAGCGCATCGATCTTGGCCACCTCGATATTTTTCTGAAAGACCTCATCGGTTTTCTTGCGGAATTGATCCTGGCTTGCTTCCTCCTGCACGAAAGCGCGGATAACCCGCACCCCCGATACCGATTCCAGCACCTGGTCGTTTAATTCGCCGAAAGCGTCTTGCGACTGCATAAACCGCTCGTGGATTTTACCCCCGAAATGCTTCATCGCAAGCGCGATAAACGGCAGCGGCAGAAGCGCCGCCAGCGTCAGCTTAACGCTGATCATCGCCGCCATAATGCCGAGAATCGTCAGCATGAAGAAGGTCGAGTCAATCAGCGTCAGAATGCCGAAGCCGGCCGTCGTGGCAACCGCATTCAAGTCATTCGTGGAGCGGGCCATCAGGTCGCCCGTCCGGTTCCGTTCATAGAAGGTTGGCGACATCTTCAGGAAGTGGCGCATCAGCCTCGAACGGAGCAGCCGCTCCAGAACGAAGGCACCTCCAAACAGCTTATAATGCCACACGTAAGTGATCGCGTAGCCGACCACCGTCACGGCGATCCAGCCGGCCACGACCTGCATAAAGCCCGTCGCGTCCAGCCTGCCCTGATGAATGCCGTCAATCGTATGGCCGATCAGCCAAGGCGGAATCACGTCGAGAAAGCCCGTGATGATCAGCAGTACGCAGGCTAGCGTATATCTTTTCCAATTCATTGCGAAAAACCATCGAAGCTTCTTAAGTACAATAAACATAGTTTCCGTTTGACACCTCCCGTTTCCATCCAAGCATCTTCCCCCACCGCAAAAAAAGGAAGCGCACCGTAAGATAACGATACGCTTCCTTTGGCAGCAGGCGGGCGCAAATTGGCCCGCTGCATCAAAAAAGGCGCACGGTTACGGTTACGTAACCATGCGCCTTTGATTCTAATGGGATACCCCTAAAGATCAAAGAGATTCGACGCGCGGATGGATTACGCTCATAAATTTAGTATGCATTTGGTTAAATGGTTGATGGACGCCTACAATTGGATTCATGCCGTAATCCTCCTTTCGATTTGTTTAAGATATTTGTCACTTTACCATCCGAAGAAATAACTGTCAATCCGTTTTTTTGTAAAACCCCGCCTATTTTGGAGAATGATCACATGACCCAAGCTTCCGCCTGCCGCTCCGCCAGCAGAAGCTGCTCGCGAACCTTGACCACTTCGCCCACGATGATAAGGGCCGGGTTGACCACTTTGAAAGACACCGCCAGCTTATGAATGTCAGCCAGCGTTCCCGTAATAACGCGCTGTTTGCTTGTTGTGCCGCGCTCGATAATCGCAACCGGCGTGGTTGCCGCCTTGCCGTGCTTCAGCAGCTCCCCGCGGATGACGGAGAGCTGGCTGACGCCCATATAGATCGCCAGCGTATCCACGCTATGCGCAAGCAAATCCCAGCGCACAGGCTCCTGGTCGCCGTGACAGCGGTTGCCGGTCACGCAGGCGAAGGATGCCGCCTTCCCGCGATGCGTCAGCGGGATCGCCGCCGAGGCCGCCGCGCCGATTGCGGACGTGACCCCCGCCACGATCTCCCACTCGATGCCGTGCTCGGCCAGCTCCAGCGCCTCCTCGCCGCCGCGCCCGAAGACGAAGGGGTCGCCCCCTTTGAGGCGGACGACCGTTTTCCCTTGCTTGGCGTAGGCGACAAGCGCCGCATTAATTTGTTCCTGCGGCATCGCATGCGCATTAGGCGCTTTGCCGCAGTACACCAGCTCCGCATCCGGGCGGGCGTACGCGAGCAGCTCTTCGTTCACGAGCCGGTCGTACAGGATGACATCCGCCAGCCCGATTCGCCGCATCGCCTTCACCGTAATCAGCTCCGGGTCACCGGGGCCTGCCCCAACAATAAATACCTTGCCTGCCGCCTCCATTACAGGCCGCTTTTCTCGGCTGCAAGCGCCGGTTTGGCCGAAAGACCCGACTTTGCGGAAGAAGAAGAGCTTTCGGAGTCTTTTGCCTTCTTGTTATGCGACCAGTAGAACATAAAGCCGGTAAACAAAGCGCCGCCGACAAAGTTGCCGAGCAATACCGGAATTTGGTTCCACAGCCACCAGTCCGCTACAGACACGTCCGCGCCAAGCATCATGCCGGCCGGGATGACGAACATATTAACGACCGCATGCTCGAAGCCTTGCTCGAAGAACATCAGAATCGGCAGCCACATCGCGACGATTTTGCCCAGGGTCGATTTCGAGGTCATCGCCATCACCACGCCAAGCGTTACCATCCAGTTGCACAGGATCGCCTTGATGAACACGAGAATGATGCCGTCGAAGCCCATTTTTTGATACCCCAATGTCTTGGTCTCGCTGACTTGAATGAGCATTTGAGCTAGCGGATTGGACATATCCGTCCCCATCTTCGTAACCGCCATGCCGTATAAAGCCGCATATACCGCGCAGCCGATCAGATGACCGATAATGACAAGCCCATAGTTGGCCAGCATGCGGGTCAGCGTTGTTTTCCGTTTGAAGACCGATAGAGGAATAAGCGCAAAGCTGCCGGTAACAAGCTCAAGCCCCAGAAGAACGATGATAACAAAGCCAATCGGGAAAATAATTGCCCCCGTTAATGGGAGTGAAGTCTGCGTTGTCGCCGTATAGGCGAGCGTTGTCGCAAAGGCCAGGATGCCGCCGCCCAAAAAACCTCTCATCAGCATTTGCGAGGCGCTCATTTCCGCCTTCGCCGTCCCCGCCTCCACCATCGATTCCAGTACTTCAGCCGGTTTCACGTAGTCCATGTTCCATTCCTCCTAAAATGAATGATCACCGTAATAGCCCGTGTACGGGTTATCGTGATGATTCATACTTCGCGAGTATCCACCTCATGAATGATCACCAAGATAGCCTGAGTGCAGGCTATCGTGATGATTCATACTTCGAAAGCGTCCACCTCATGAATGATCACCGCAATTGTTATCTCTCTTCTACAGGGTGATATAGATGTCGCCGCTGCCCGGGTCAATCTCCGTCTCGAACGTCTTGATGCAGCCGTCATCGGGCTCATGCACGCGTCCGCTCTTCAGGTCAATCTTCCAATCATGCAGCGGGCAGTGCACGGCCGTGCCGCACACCATCCCCTCCGACAGCCTGCCGCCCTTATGCGGGCATTTGTTCTCGACCGCTTTCACGCTGCCGTCCGCCAGGCGGAAAATCGCCACGTCCGTGTTGTCAATCTGCACCGTACGAGAGCCTAATACGTCGATATCCGTTAATTTCGCTACAAGCACCTTTGTCACCATATGGTAGCCCCCCCTATCCTTGCACCGGCTGCGGACTGGATAATTCCTCGAAGTTTTTGCGCAGCTCTTTGTTCTCGATAATTTCTTTCCATGGATCCGTTGTATAGCTAAGCGTCTTCTCCAGACGTTCTACCAAGGCCAGACGGTCCTCGCGTTTCTCCAGCGCTTTCTTGACATGATCCAGGCCAACGCGTTCAATCCATTGCGCGGTACGTTCGTTCCATGTCGCATTCTCGCGGTAATATTGCAGGTAAGCCGAGGACCATTCCATCACTTCATCCTCCGTCTTCACGGTGCAGAGCAGTTCGGTCGCGCGGACGTGTATGCCGCCGTTGCCGCCGACGTGAAGCTCCCAGGCACCGTCGATGGCGACAACGCCAAGATCCTTGATCGTTGCTTCCGCGCAGTTGCGCGGACAGCCGGATACGGCAAGCTTTACTTTCGCCGGAGCCGTCATTCGCTCGTAGGCTTTCTCCATCCGGATCCCCATGGCGATCGAGTCCTGCGTGCCGAAGCGGCAGAAGGTGTTGCCGACGCAGGTTTTTACCGTGCGGAGGGTCTTGCCGTAGGCATGGCCGGAAGGCATATCAAGCTCTTCCCAAATCTTCGGCAGGTCTTCCTTCTTCACTCCGAGCAGGTCAAGCCGTTGTCCGCCGGTGAATTTCACCATCGGTACCTCGTACTTCTCGGCGACGGTAGCGATTTTGATCAGGTCGGCCGGCGTGGTCACGCCGCCGTAGACGCGAGGCACAACCGAATAGGTGCCGTCCTTCTGAATGTTCGCGTGGTAGCGCTCGTTCGTGAAGCGCGATTCCTTCTGGTCCTCGTATTCTCCCGGCCACAGCATGCCAAGATAGTAGTTCAGCGACGGGCGGCATTTCGTGCAGCCCCCTTCGTTCTTCCATCCCAGCACGTTCATGACTTCCTTGACGGTCATGAGACGCATTTCCTTGATTGCCGCAACAATCTCGTCGCGGGAATGCTCCGTGCAGCCGCAGATGCCTTCCTTCACCGGAGCGCCTGCCGCATCGCCGGCGTACAGCTTCAGCAAGCCTTCCACTTGAGGCTTGCAACCGCCGCAGGAAGCGGAAGCTTTCGTGCAGCCTTTGAGACTGGCCATCGTATTGCAGCCTTTATTCTGAACGGCATCGGCAATAGCGCCCTTCGATACGCCGTTGCAGCCGCAGACGATTTCATCGTCGGGCATCGCCGCCAGCCGGTCCGCCGCGGAGGAAGCGCCTCCTCCTGCCGCAGGCGAGAAGCCGAGCAGCAGCTCCTTCTCCTTGCCTTCGATCGATTCGCCCTTCTTCATAATCGAGAACAGCTCGGCGCCGTCGGAAGTATCTCCAAACAGTACCGCCCCCACCAGCTTGCCGTTTTTGATCACAATCTTCTTGTATGTGCCCGCTACATCATCTTGAATACGCAGGGCTCTTGTTCCCGGTCCTTCGTTGAATTGGCCTGCCGAGAACACGTCGACACCGGATACCTTCAGCTTCGTTGAAGTAACGGAGCCTTGGTAGCCTTCCGTCTCAATGCCGGCCAGCAGCTTCGCCAAAACGGCACCCTGCTCATACAGCGGAGCGACAAGGCCGTAGGCGATCCCCCGGTGCTCGGCGCATTCGCCAACGGCGTATACATCCGGAATATTCGTCCGCATGAAATCGTCAACGATAATCCCGCGGCCGACTTCAATGCCGGAAGCCTTCGCTAAATCAACGTTCGGGCGGATCCCCACCGCCATCACGATAAGATCCGCTTCAACCTCGCTGCCGTCCGCGAATTGCAGAGCCTTTACGCGGCGTCTGCCCGTAATGGAGGCCGATTGCTTGCTCAGCAGGAACTTCATGCCTTGCGCTTCGAGCTCGCGCTGCAGCATCCGCGCCGCCGGCTCATCCAGCTCGCGGTTCATCAGAATGCCGTTGATATGAACAACGTGGACGTCCATCCCCAGATTCAGCAGCCCCCGCGCCGCTTCAAGACCCAGCAGGCCGCCGCCGATTACGGCTGCTTTTTTATACTTTTGAGAAGTCTCCTGCATAATCTCGGTGTCGCGGATATCCCGGAAGCCGATTACGCCTTCTTTGTTCGCGCCAGGCAGAGGCAGCATAAACGGATTCGAGCCCGTCGCCATCACGAGCACATCGTAGTCCGCTTCAATCCCTTGCTGGGAATACACTTTTTTCCGTTTCGTATCGATCTTCGTGACCGTGTGTCCGGCATGCAGCTGGATATGATTGTCCGCGTACCAGTCCCAGTCGTTAATGACGATATCCTTCATGTCCGTTCCGCCCGCAAGGACCGAGGACAACATAATCCGATTATAGTTCGGGTACGGCTCCGCTCCGAAAATCGTAATGCTATATGCATCCGGAGCGAGCTTGATCAAATGCTCGATTGCCCGCACCCCCGCCATTCCGTTGCCAACCAGCACCAATTTCTTCCGATCCGCCATTGTCATTCTCCTCTCCACTCTCTCCAGCCTCTAATCTGTATGGAAAAATAGAAAAAGCCTGCTTCGGATTCCGCGAGGACGCACTTGTGCATTCCCGCAAAAGACGAAGTCAGGCTTCATTGCCGCTTCAAATGAATACGCCATTGTATTCATGAAAGATTGAATTTTCGTACCTCAAAACCGTAAGCTTTGTCGGTGTGTTACCGCTACTATACAATGGCATGACATTCATGTCAACATACTTAACATAAAAAATGAACATTTGTGCGTATCGACAGTTTTACACGATTCATGTTATATATAATAACAAATGATATTCGTTTGTAGGGGAAGAGGAGGATGACATGCGTTCTCTGTTAGTGATCGACAATGCCGGGGGAAATGCTGAAGCGCAGTCGCTGGAGCAAATGCTGGAGGCATACGGGTATTCGGTATTATATGCAAGCTCGGATGATACGGCCAAAAACCATCTGCCGAAAGCCGATGCCGTCATTTTTCATCTGCCGTTGGGCGAAGTGAAGGCTTGGGGCAACCGGCTGTTGCAGCGCAAGAGGCTCCCCATGCTCTGGTGGTGCAGCGCCGATACGGCAACGATGTCCGCCGCCTTTTGCGAGGACGATCTGCCGATCGACGGTATTCTCGCGCCATCGATGAGCGAGCAGGAGCTCCACTGGGCGCTTCATTTCGGCTCGAAGGCCTGCTTCGAACGGCAGCAGTGGTTGAATGAGAGAAAGCAGCTGGAGGCGCGGCTCGAAGAGCGGAAGTGGATTGACATGGCAAAGGGTATCCTATGTAAAATAAAGCAGGTATCCGAGGCGGAAGCTTACGACCTGCTGCGCAAGCAGGCGATGAACGAGCGGAAGCGGATCGTGGATGTAGCGACATCCATCGTGAAAGTCTATCAGCTGCTGCAAGAGCAGAAATAAAGGGGTGCTGACGATGTTTACCACACTATTAAAAGAAGTCGGCCGCGGGAAAAGAGGCGCCAGGGACTTAACCTATGAAGAGGCGCTGGAAGCGGCCGACTGGATCATGAACCGGAAAGCGTCCCCTGCCCAGATGGGCGCCTTTTTTATTGCCGAACGGATTAAGATGGAAAGCGTCGAGGAGCTGGAAGCGTTCGTACACGTATGCCGGGACAACGCCTACCGCGCTCCCATTCAAGAAGGGCTGGACTGCGCGGGACCATACGACGGGCGGGTAAAAACCTTCTTCGCTTCCTTCGCTACGGCCTTCGTGCTTGCTTCTGCCGGTCTTCCCGTTACACTGCACGGCGCAAAGTCGCTGCCGCCGAAATGGGGCGTAACGCTGCCGGATATGCTCGCCGAGCTTGGCATCGGCAAAGCGCAGCTGACGCGGGACCGCGTCGTGCAGGCGGCTAAGGCAACCGGCGTGCTGTTCGTGGACACGGAGGAATGGTGCCCGCCGCTCGGCGAGCTTCGGAGCATCCGCGAAGAGCTTGGCATGCGCACGGTGCTGAACACCGCGGAGAAGCTGATCGATTTCTCCCATTCGCCGTACCTCGTCTTTGGCGTTTTCCATAATACCGTCTTTGACCGGATGAGCAAGCTGCTCACCGATTTGAAATACCGCCGGGCCCTTATCGTGCAAGGGACGGAGGGCTCCGAGGACCTGTACATCGAGCGTCCTACCCGCACGTACATCGTGGAGAACGGCGAGGCGCGGCTGCATGTTATCGATCCGGAACAATTCGGCATGGAAGCAACGCTGCCGGAGAAAAAGGAATGGAGCGCTGCCGAACAGGTTGAAAACGTAGAGGCTGTCCTGCAGGGAACGGCGCATATCGGCTACGTAAACCAGGTCCTGCTTAACGCGGCCGTTCGGCTACGTCTGGCCGACCGTGCCGAATCCGTCGAAGAGGCATTGTACCAATGCAAAGAGCTGCTCGACAGCGGCGCCGCATGGAAGCGTTACATGGCTTGGCGCGGCAGCCTGCTTGGCGAAGGAACCCCCGCCCCAATCGGCGGTGTAAAGTAACGTGACATAAGCGCCGGTGCTGCAGCAGGGCAGCCTCCCCCTCTATCTTCCCTAAGATCGTCATAATCAAGAGCTTCTGAAGGCCTGAACGGCCATCAGAAGCTCTTTTTCATTCCGCCTTCTTAAGCGAGTAATCCTATATTCTTAACTCCGCCAACGCAGCCAGAAGCTAACACTATAGGTAGGTTAAGGCCCCTTAAGGACCTTAACCTACTAGAAAAGTCGAAAGTGGCGGCGGACAGCGGCAGTTAAGGACGGTTTAAGGTCTCTAGGGGACCTTAAAGGCCAGGAGAGTGTAGCTAGTTTTCATGGTTAAGGCCCCTTAGGGCCTTATCGCAACATTGCAGCCGCCAAAGTGGCATAAAACGCCGCGGGCGTTAAAGGCCTGCCATCAGGGCAAAAGCAGGTCCAGAAGGCCCCCACAGGGTATTATCGCCGCTAACCCGCCTTATCGGCCGGCACCCTAACGCGAGCGAGCCCGCCGTACGAGCAGCACATAGCTGAGTACGGCCGCGGTCTCCGACGCGGCGATCACAATCCCCATCGGCAGCGCGGCTTCGCTGCCGCCAAGCCCCACAAGCGGCGCCATGCAGGCGCCAAAAACAAAGGACAGCAAACCAAGCAGCGCCGATGCGCTGCCTGCCGCCTGCTGCTGGTTCTGCATCGCAAGCGAGAAGCTTGCCGTCTGCACGATGCCGACGCTGGCAACCACGAAGAATAAAGGCACCAGCACGGCAAACAACCCCCAGCCGGCTACAATACCAATCAGCAGCACGAGACCGCCCGCAAACGCTAGGCTAAGTCCCGCAACAAGCAGCTTCGGCGCGCTTACCTTGCCGGCAAGCCGCCCGGCGATCTGGCTGGCCGCAATAATGCCAAGCCCGTTAATGGCAAAGCATAAGCTGTAGCCTTGCGGAGAAACGCCAAACAGGTTCTGGATCACAAACGGCGAGCCCGAGATGTAGGCGAACATCGCGGCGACCACAAAGCCCTGCGTCAGCGCGTAGCCCATAAATACGCGGTCCGTCAGCAATCCGCGGAATTTCATCAGCATGTTGCCGATACCGCCCTGCGAGCGGTTCTTCTCCTGAAGAGATTCCTTCATCCCCAGCCATACCGCCGCAAGCATAACCGCACCGATTACGGTCAGAACCATAAACACGCCCCGCCATTCCGTCCATTTCAGAATCTGTCCCCCGGCAATCGGAGCCGCGATTGGAGCTACCCCGTTCACCAGCATAAGCATGGAGAAGAACCGGGTCATTCCCACTCCCTCGAATAAATCCCGGACGACCGCACGCGAAATGACAATCCCCGCCGCGCCGCCAAAGCCCTGCACGAAACGCAATAGAACAAAGGTCTCGATGGACGGCGCCGCCACGCATAGCATCGAAGCCGCAATATAAACGATAAGTCCAATTAACAAGGGCTTCCGCCGGCCTCTCACATCACTGATCGGACCAATAAACAGCTGCCCAAGCGAAATGCCAAGCAGACATGCCGTTAAGCTGAGCTGGGACATCGAGGTTCCCGCGCGGAAGTCGCCCGCAAGCTCCGGCAATGCCGGTAAATACATATCGATGGAGAGAGGAGCAAACGCCGAAAGCGAACCAAGCAGCAAAGCCATCCATAGGACAGCTCTCGGTGCCTGCGCCGGCGAGGCATCCGTACCTTTTACCATGATGACAACCACTCCCGAACCGTTTTATCGCAACCATTCTAATGACGTTCCCCACCCCTGTCAAGGAAACGAAAAAGAGGATGCCTCTATAGGCATCCTCCCGCGCGATCCAACTATTCGGCCGTAGTGACGACAGCGCTCAGCTTTACCGGATCATTCAAATTCACAATCAAAGGAAGCATCCGCTCCCCGCTGATCATAGGAGATTGGCACAGGACGCAGGTCGGCGTCTGGTCAAAAGAGAAGTTGGCCCGCATCCAGCCATTGCAGTCCTCGCTTGCGCATGACCAAATTTTCGTGATGACCTCCGGGATTTCTTCTTGAATCTTTTTCCTGTTGTACATAGGTATGTATGCCTCCTTCTACAGATTAATCTGGTACGGACTTCATGAACCCCGCCACTTTAGAGTGCCTTTAACCGCCAATTTCATACATGAAATTCAGAAACGGCAAAGCAGGCGCAAAAAAAGCTCCCCCGCCTCGGTCAGGAAGCGAAAGAGCTTGTAATATGCAGGGTTTGGAAGCTTTATTTACAGCTTATAGCCGAATTCGTTTGGAATATATTCAATGCAGGAGATCGCGGTAAACGTCAGCCTTTCCCCTGCCGCATCATATTTAACCGTATCCGAAGCAACCGAGTACCAAATCTTCAGCGTCGGCCGACCGTCTTCGTAATTCCGAAAGATAAACACGTTCAGCTCCTGCTTCCACTTTAGGATCTCGTCTATTCCGGCATGCTTTGGCGCGTTAACGGCGAATAGCCACTGCCCATCCTCATGCGCGACCTCGTAAGACACCGATTGCTTGGATGAATCCACAAAGGTCCGGCCGCCTACGGCGTGTTTGATGAGTAATTGTTCTTTCATGGTTGAACCCTCCTAAAAAGCGTATAGCTCGCTTTCAGCCGCATTTCGCAAGCCTTGCCCTATGGCAGATCAATCAGCATAACAAACGCGGATTCTTCCGCGGACAGCACAAAATCGGGCTCGAATTCCGCGCGGATCGAATCTTTCGGTCCCATCGCAATGCCGTTCACATTCAAGTTTCCTTCCAGCACCATAACAAAGGCGCGGCGTCCGGTTTTCTGATTAAAAAAGATCCTTCTGCCCGGCTGCAGCCTTCCCAGATAGATCGTCATATCCTGATTGATGCTTGCCGTATCTCCCGCGCCATCCGGCGTTACAACCGGCAGCAGCGCATTCTGGAGCTTTTCTTCATCGTAGCTGGCCATTTCGTAGGAGGGAGCGAGCCCCCGTTCTTTCGGCATAAACCACAATTGTAGGAACTTTCCTTCCTCTGTATCCGAATCGTTGTATTCCGCGTGAATAATCCCCGTTCCCGCCGACATGCGCTGAACTTCGCCAGCCGATGTTACTTCAATATTGCCAAGATTGTCTTCATGCTTCAGTCTTCCCGCTAGCGGAATCGTCACAATCTCCATCTCGCTGTGCGGATGCGCGCCAAAGCCGCGACCCGGCGCAATCGTATCGTCGTTTAATACGCGCATGACGCCAAAGCTCGAGTTGTCGGGATCGAAATACTCCCCAAACGAGAAGCTCATCGCGCTGCGGAGCCATCCCAAATCGACAGAATGGCGGGCACTTGCCGGAAAATGTTTCATCATCGAAAAAACGCCTCCTTTTTCAATCCATATTCCGAGCCATATCCTCCTTTTATTGTAACCTCAGGCAGGCATGTATACCAAAAATACGCCGGACAGGCTCGCAAAGACCTTATGTAATCGTAATGGTAAGTTTAAATATAGGGCAATCTAACGGCAGGAGCTGAAAAAAAGGGAGTGAACGGGCGATGGACAACAAGGATGATCTCGTTACGGAGAGAGATATCGATCCGAATTTCGGCTTATTTACAGAGGAGATGCCGCAAATCGTCTTGCCGGACGCATCAAGCAAACTGATCGATAGGTATCCGAAAAAGGGCGCAACAGCGCCGCCTCCCAGCGGACCGGCTGACGGCTCGCGGTAAGGAGCTATATCAAGTATAGCATTTACGGAGTGAGGTAAACAGCCCCTTACGGCGAAATATCGCCATATACGGGAAAATAAAAGGACGCATTCGCCTGCACATACAGGTTATGCGTCCTTTCTCTTTATTTCACGCGAAGCATTATTTTGCAGAAACCGCTGGCGTTTCGTTAGCTCCCGCCGCAGGCAGCGTCGGGTAAAGCTTCTTCGACACAAGGGTCTGGATGATCATAAACGTTCCCCCGACAACCCAATACAGCGGAACCGCAGCCGGAGCGCTGAAGGAGAAAATCCCCATCATGACCGGCGAGAGCAAGCCAAGCATCGCCATTTGCTTCTGCTGGGCGGAGTCCACGCCAATCTGCGATACGCGGAACTGCACGTAATAAATCGCCGCGGCCAGGAACGGCAGAATATGATCCGGCGTGCCAAGCTGGAACCACAGGAACGAGTGCTGGGCAAGCTCCGGCGTCATCTTGATCGCATAATAAAGGCCGGTCAGGATCGGCATTTGAATCAGCATGGGCAGACAGCCAATCGCCATCGGGTTAAACTGATGCTTGCTGTAGAGCTCCATCGTTTCTTTTTGCAGCTTGGCCTGGTTCTCGGGCGTCTTCTCTTTGTACTTCTCTTTCAGCTTGTTCAGCTCCGGCTGAATGACGCTCATCTTCTGCTTCATGCCCTGCTGGCCTTTATACTGCCGCAGCATCAGAGGCAACAGAACGATCCGCACGAGCAGCGTCATGACGATAACGGCCATGCCGTAGCTGTCGCCAAAGAAAGAGGCGATGTGCTGAATCAGATACGAGAACGGAAATACGACATAGTGGTTGAAAAAGCCCGGCGTGTCCGAATCAATCGTTCCCTTGGCGCCGCAGCCGCTGACGATCACCAGGATCGCGATGGCTGCGAGAATTCTGTATTTTTTAGTAAAAGCGGTGAATGCATTGTTTGTGCTCATAATAGCCTCCTCGTTTGTGTGCGTGCTCGGTAATCTCCACAAACGAAGGGCAACAATCCGCTAATTCACCATCCGGCGCTTCTTTGCGCTTTATCCTTCGGGCCAGCCAATGCTGGATCCTCTCCAGCCTGCTGATGACGACGACGATCGGAACAATCGGCTCCCATACGACCCGCTTCAGCAAGGTATTAAACTCCGCGTCAACGCTCTGATGGGCAAAATAAGCCAGATAAGCCATCGAGCATAAAATACTGATCGAGAAAAAATACGGGATTAAATCCTGCAGCTCTAACAATGCATTCACCTCCTTAAAAGAATTGTATATTCAAATGGTTGTGCTTCAACCTTTTCGTGCAATTCTTGCCTCGTAAGCATGAGCTAATGATTTGTATATTCACATACGGCTAACAGCCGGAAACGTTTCTTCTCCCGGCCCAAAGTCTAGTTCGAGTCCATTCTCAGGACGGTTAAGACGGGTGTCCGCCCGCGCTACAATGAACTATGACTATATTATCACATCGCGGACAGGATAGCTTCCTTGGCTTCTTGGAATCCGATGCACAATTTTCCGCGGCAACGTCCGGGACGGAGGAATCGATTGTATGTATTTTGCAGCTATCAGCGTTGCAAGGGGCTTCCTGCTTCTTACCGTGCTGCTCGCCTGGATTGCCGGTAACAAGGCATCCGCCCTGTTATTCAGCGGGACAGAAGCGAATTTGAACCGAAAAGCACGTAAATTAACGACTTGGGCTGTCATCCTGTCCATCTCCTGCGCGGGCGTTCTTGCAGGCATTATCTGGCTTATGGCGGCTACGGATTCCGTCTTCTGGCGGGACCGCCTGCTCATTCCGCCTGTCCTTATTGTTCCCATGCTGATGATCTGGCTTGGCGCTCTGCCCCGCCTTCGCCGCATCCGGCAGGCGACCATGCGCAAGACCGACTCGCCCCTTGACGTGAGACTGCTGAGCCGGGCTTCGCAGCCGGCGCTTGTGGCGCCTTATCAATTCGTGGCGCTTGGTTCCTTAACCGGCATGTATTGGACGTTTACGACCACGATTCCGTTCGACGTTATGAACGGCACTATCCCGCTGGTGCTGCTCCTTATCGCGGGCATGGTCCTATGGCTTACCCATCTTAACCGAAGCTCGAGAGTCAGCTTGAACGGAACAAAGCCGGTTAACCGGCCCTTGATTCGATTCCTGCGCCGGCTGACTGTATTGGCTATTGTCCTGGCATTAGGGAGCATTCCGTTTTATGGCGGACTTACGGCCAGCAAGCTGCCGGAGACGATCTCCATGACGGAAGGGCCGATGGATAACGGAACGGGTACGATGCTTGCCCATAACCATCATAGCGGCGCCGTTACCGCATCGGCTGAGCCCGTAAAGGAAGTCTCCGTCGACAGCCTGACCGGTCCGGCGGAAGGAAAAGCCGATGTATCGTTTACGCTGACCGCCGAGAAGAAGACCGTTAAACTGGCTTCAGGACGCACGGTAGAGGCCTGGACCTACAACGGTCAAACGCCCGGACCGGAGCTGCGCTTCAAGAAGGGGCAGCTGGTCGAAGTCAAGCTGATCAACAAGGACATCGAGGAAGGCGTAACGCTGCACTGGCATGGCCTTGACGTCCCGAACGCGGAGGACGGCGTAGCCGGAGCAACGCAAAATGCCGTCATGCCCGGCGAGACCCATACGTACCGGTTCGTCGCCAATCAGGTCGGCACCTTCTGGTACCATTCCCATCAGGATTCGCAGGAAGCCGTGCAAAAAGGACTGTTTGGCCCGCTCGTGGTAGAACCGGAGGATGGAATGCCGCCCGGTACGAAGGATATCACGGTGACGACTCATATCTGGGATCACCTTGGCGTTGCCATCGGAGATCACGAAGGCATCCAGCGGATGAAGATTGCGCCGGGAACTCCGGTACGTCTTCGCCTGATCAACACGGATGATTGGGTCAGGCAATCTTACGCGCTGCTTGGAGCCTCTTTTAAAGTAGCGGCCATTGACGGAACGGAGCTTCATGAACCGCAGCAGCTGAAAAATGTCAGGCTGGATTTGATTACGGGCGGCCGGTACGACGTGACCTTCGTCATGCCGGACACGCCGGTAACCTTAAACGTGGGGTTAGGCGGCAAGCTGGGCATCGTGATGAGTCCGGACGGGCAAGGCGATTTGCCAAAGCATGCAGCTAACCTGACGGTCTTTGACCCGACCCATTACGGGACGCCGGCTGCAACGCCTTTTGACGCAAGCAGCCATTTCGACCGGGAGTTCACCATGGTGCTGGATAACCAGCTCGGGTTCTTTAACGGCAAGCTTGCGCTCAACTATACGATTAACGGCAAAGTGTTCCCGGATACGCCGATGTTTATGGTTCGCGAAGGCGAGCTTGTGAAAACAACGATTATTAACCGGGGCGCCGTTGAGCATCCCATGCATCTTCACGGCCATCATATGCTCGTCCTGTCGCGAAACGGCGAAGCCGTAGACGGCAGCCCCTGGTGGACCGATACGCTTGATGCGGCTCCGGGAGAGGTCTACGAAGTCGCCTTTGTTGCCGATAATCCGGGACTGTGGATGGACCACTGCCATAATCTCGCCCATGCGGCGGCAGGCATGACGATGCATTTGATGTACGAAGGCATCACATCGCCGTATACGGCAGGCACGGCTACTCATAATCACCCGGAATAAGAAACAAACACAAGACGCGAGGCTTCTCCAGTGAAGGAGACGCCTCGCGTTCTTTTATTTATTGTCTTCCCCTTCGCTGAGCAGAGCAATAAAAGCATCAAGCGGCTGGGACATCCATTTGCGGGGATGAACCATATACTGCAGGTCAAAGCGGATTTGCGGATGGGTAAACGGAAGAGCCGTTATTCGTCCCTGCCGGATATCTTCCGCGACAACCATGCGGGGCAGCAGCGCGAGGCCTAGGCCGTTGACGACGCATTGCTTCACCGCCTCCGGATTGCCAAGCTCGAACAAGGCGGTAAAGGCGATCCCGCTCTCCCGCAGCACCTTCTCGAACATGCCCCGGTATACGCAGCTTTCCTCCGACATGATGAGCTCCATGCCGCTCAAATCCTGCAGCTCGATCCGCGGACGGCCGTCAAGCGGATGACCTGCCGGCGCCGCCAGCACCAGCGGCTCTTCCCGCAGCGGCCGGCATTCCAGCGACGCATCGGCCGGCTTAGCGTCGAGCAGCAGCCCGATATCGTATTCGCCGTCCTTAACTTTGCTGACGATCTGCGATTCGCGGTCCGGCTGAAGCTGGATGGTCAGCTCGGGAAACAGCTGGCGCAGCTTCTGCAGATAAGGAGGCAGATAATAAGCCGCCAGCGAATCGATAGCGCCGATCACAAGCGTACCTCCCGCATAACCCGCTACCGTTTCCTTCGACTGCTCGTACAGCTCCAGCATCTGAACGGCCAGCGCAAACAGCTTCTCGCCGGGCGGCGTCAGGCGCATCTGCCTGCCGAACCGCTCCAGCAGCGGCGCTCCGTATTCTTTCTCGAGCTTCTGAATCTGAATCGTTACGCTGGACTGCGCGTAACCAAGCTCTTCCGCGGCGCGCGTAATACTCCGCCTTCTCGCTACCGCGCAAAAGGTCTGTAAATAAACCAGCTCCATGCTCCCACCTCCGCACTTGCCTAAATATTAATATTATTGATGATAGACATGAATCATTATAGATAACTGTAATACTTCAACCGTGCTACAGTAAAGACAGAATTTATAATTACAAACGGGAGGCGCTGGAGATGCTAACGGAAAATGAGCTGAAAGGCATTTACGTACCTGTGGTAACCCCTATGGGGGCGGGCGGGGAAGTGGATATTCGTTCATTCGAATCCTATGTGAAGCAGCTGCTTGAGGATGGCGTGAACGGCATAGTGGTAAACGGAACAACGGGGGAAGCCCCAACGGTAACGCTGGAGGAAATGGCGGCTCTCACGGCAGCCGCACGCTTGGTATGCGGACCTATGAACCGTCCGGTCATCGTGGGGACGGGAACAAACGACACGGCTTCCACCGTGCGGAAAACCGCTTTTGCCGGCGAGCTTGGCGCGGATGCGGCGCTTGTTGTGGTGCCTTATTACAGCCGTCCTTCCCAGGAGGGCATCATCGAGCACTACAGACAGGCAGCAAGCACGGGCCTGCCGATTGTTGCTTACGAGATTCCTTCGCGTACCGGAATACGCCTTGCTCCGGATACGGTCCGTGCCATTCTGGACCTGGACGGCGTCATCGGGATCAAAGACAGCTCCGGCGGAATCGAGCTGATGATCGAGCTTGCAAGCAGCGGTGATCACAAGCCGGTGTTATGCGGAGAAGATATCTATTTCCACGCCATGCTGTGCTGCGGCGCAGCCGGCGGCATGCTCGCATCCGCCAGCGTCCGGACAACGGCATTTGCGGAGGTATACGAACAGCTCATGAAAGGTCAGCTTGAAGCAAGCAGGCAGTCCTTCGGCGCTCTGCTTCCCTTGATCCGTCTATTGTTCCAGGAGCCCAATCCCGCTCCGTTAAAATATCTTCTTGCAAGGCAAGGCATCATCGCCTCGGATCATATTCGCCTGCCGCTTACTCCGGTCTCGGAGAAGCTGCGGCAGCAGCTGAATGCCTGGCTGTAGCCTTCAGCCAGCCGGAATGGCATCCCACAGCGGGGAATGCGCAAAGCCTTCCATCGACCGGATCGCATAAGCCGGACGCGGGCTTGCCAGCTCGGCCATGTCTGCTTTCCGGTCTATCGGCTTCACTTCCATAACGGCGATTCCCGAGCCTGCCGCATGGTCGATGCCCGCCGCAATCGCGGCGGCATGGCCGCAGCGGGCCGACAAATAGATCGCTCTTACGCGGATATCCGCCGCGCAAAAGACGCGCAGCATATCAGCCGACCGGTCTGTGCTGTAATTATCGACAAAAATAAATTCGTAGCTGGCGGCGGTAGGCTTCATGATTTGCTTCAGGCGCTTATAGGCGCCAAACAGCGATTCCTCGTCATTGCAGACCGGCACGATAATCGAGTAGGTAACTGGCAGACGCGTCATTTTCCCCATCCCCTTCGGACAAAATGTTGCTCTATAGTGCTACTATAATCGATACAGCTTAAAATCCCCTTAATTTAGTATAAGTAAGCGCTTTACTTTTATGTCAAATATAGCACGACAAGCTTGATTCGCATATAGCTTGCAATGCCCACATTTTGCTATACTAACTGCAACATTATATCTAATCCATGAAAAGGGGATGACCTTAAAGATGCGATACAATCGGCTGGGAGGAAGCGGACTGAAGGTATCCGCGCTAGGCCTCGGAACAAACTCCTTTGGCTCGCGGGCAGACGAGGCCGCGTCGGCTCGTATTTTGCACGCGGCCATCGACAGCGGCATTAACTTTATCGACACGGCAAATATTTACTCGGCAACGGCTTCGGAATCCGTCATCGGCGCCGCGCTTGCAGGCAAACGCCATGAGGTTGTCCTGGCAACCAAGGCCGGGCTCGTCAGAGGCGAAGGGCCTAATGCGAAGGGCTCCTCCCGCTACCATCTGATGCTGGAGCTGGAGGATAGCCTGAAGCGGCTCAAGACCGATTACGTTGATCTGTATCAGATCCATACTTTTGACCCGGAGACCCCTCTCGAAGAGACTTTGCGGGCGCTCGAGGATATGATCCGGTCCGGCAAAGTCCGGTATATCGGCGCCTCCAACTACGCCGCTTGGGAGCTGATGAAGGCGCTTGGACTTAGCGACCGTCTTGGCCTGAACCGATTCGTCTCCACCCAGACAAGCTACTCGCTGGCTGACCGGACGCCGGAGCGCGAGCTTGTTCCCCTGTGCCTTGATCAAGGCGTAGGCATTATTCCTTACTTCCCGCTGGCCGGCGGAATCCTGACCGGCAAATACCGCGCCGGCGAAGAAGCTCCCGCCGGCTCGCGCGCTGCGACCAATCCGGGCTTTACCCGTTTCTTCGGCGAGAGCAATCTTGCGCTGGGAAGCCGGGTCAGCGAGCTGGCGGATAAGCTTGGCTGTTCCGCAAGCGTCCTGTCCCTGGCTTGGCTGATGAAGCAGCCTGCCGTCTCCACCGTTATCGTTGGCGCTACCAGCACGGAGCAGCTGGAGCATAATCTGGGCAGCGTTGAGCTTCCTCTAGATGAGGCCGCGCTGGACGAGCTGGATACTTTAAGCCGCTCATTCCGTAATGGCGAGCCGTTTGCGTTATACCGTTTGCCTTAGGCAAACGGCTCGCTCGGCAGCATTAGAGAGCCTTCAATTTTTTGGATGAAACAGGATATTGACTTTTATACCTACTGAAAGGTAGAATGCATACATGAACAGTAACAAAAACACGGCTGACTTGATCCTTGATACCGCCCAAGCGCTTGTGCAGGAAGTCGGATTTAACGGCTTCAGCTACGCGCACATTGCCGAGAAGGTCGGTATCCGCACAGCAAGCATCCATTACCATTTTCCGAATAAGGAGGATCTAGGGGAAGCGTTGATTACACGGTATCACAAGGGTTTCCTGGCTACCGTTGCTCAGATTGACGCCGATACGCAGAACAATCTGGACAAGATACGCAAATACGTCAATATTTTCAGCATTCCGGTCGATAGCTATTGCACCTGCCTGAGCGTGATGCTTTCTTCGGATCTGGCTACCCTGTCGGAGAAGGTTGGGACAAGGCTGGCAGATTTCTTTACCTCCAACTTGGCGTGGGTGGAGCGTGTCCTGGAAGAAGGCCGCCGTGAAGGGGAATTGCGTTTTGAAGGTGAAGCAAGCTGGCAGGCTCATATGATTTTGGCCTCGCTTCAAGGGGCTCAGCTGCTGGCAAGAACCTTTCGGGATGTCAACCGGTTTACGATCATTGCCGATGGAGTCGTATCCGCTTTAACTTAACAGGCGAAGCGGATATTTTTTCAGCACTAAATCTACCTTTTAGTAGATAGATAAAATTTAAACCAACAATGAATGGAGAGAAAAACAAATGAAAACACTCGTAATCGTAGCGCATCCTAACTTGGAAGCATCCAACTGGAACAAAGCATGGGTCGAGGAGCTGCGGAGACACGGCGACATCACGGTCCATGAACTGTACAAAGAATATCCGGACCGGAACATCGACGTTAAACGCGAGCAGCAGCTGGTTGAAGCGCATGACCGCATCATTTTCCAATACCCGCTCTACTGGTATAGCACGCCGCCGCTTCTTAAAGAATGGTACGATTCCGTGCTGCAGTACAATTGGGCTTACGGTCCGGAAGCCACCGCGACAAGAGGCAAAGAAATCGGAGCTGCGATTTCGACTTACGGCACGGCGGAATCGTATCAGCCAACCGGTTCCAACGGCTTTACGCTGGAGCAGATCCTGGCTCCGCTTCAAGCAAGCGCGCGTTTCATCAGCGCCGTCTACCTGCCGCACTTCGCGGTAAACGACACTTCCGACGTAACGCCTGAACGCCTTGCTCAAAGCAGCAAAGCCTACGTGGAGCATCTTAGAACGGTTAAACCGCTGGCGGTGACCAAATGAAAAACGTAACGATCGACGTTTATATGGATACGGTATGTCCCTGGTGCCGAATGGGGGATGCTAGCCTGAGAACCGCGCTTAAGGAGCTTCCGGAAGGCATAAACGCCACCGTTCGCTACCATGCGTACCAGTTGAACCCCGGCATCCGCAAGGAAGGCGAGGACTACCGGAAGGTGATGATCGGCCGTTTGGGCGGAGAAGCGCAATTCGAAGCAAGAATGAAGCAGTATAACCAAACCGGCGCTCTTTTCGGTCTGAATTACAATATGGATCTCGTTAAAGTTACGCCAAATTCGGAATTGTCGCATCAATTGATCGCGATTACGCCGGAGCATCAGCAGTCGAATTTGATCGTGAACCTGTATACGGCTTATTTTGAACAAGGGTTGGATATCGGCGATGTGGACACGCTTGCGGATATAGCTCAGGCCAGCGGGATTACGGATGATCGCGAGGCTCTTAAAGCCCGCCTTCTCAAGGGAGAAGGTCTCGAGAAGGTAGAAGAAGGACAGCGCGATGCGCGGAGGCTTGGTATACGAGGCGTTCCCTTTTACGTCATTAACGAGAAGCACGCCCTGTCCGGACTGCAATCGCCTGCCGATCTGATCAACGTCTTTCAGCAGCAGTAAAAGCCGGCTTGGACAAGAATAACGACTAAAAAAAGCGGAGGAACTCTATATGCCAATCGTAAACATTCAAGTCACGCGGGAGGGCACAACGCCTGGCCGCGATTCGGTTACCGCGGAAGAGAAGGCTGCCCTTATCAAAGGTGTCAGCGAATTGCTGCTCAACGTATTAAATAAGCCGCTCGAATCGACTTTCGTCGTTATTGAAGAAGTCGATACCGATAACTGGGGCTGGGGCGGCCTTCCCGCGCTTCAGTATCGCCAGAAGCTGGCTGCGCAAAAAAAAGCGGCTGAAGCTGAAGGCCAATAACCGAAAACCGAAGCATAATGCTCCATCGGCAATCGGAAACGGGTAAGCATGCATGGGCTGTTCCCTATCGTTTTTTGACGATGGGGAACAGTCTTTTTATCATTCAACCTGCTCCGGCCAGCCCTTCCGCTCCCGCAATATCCCGATAAACACCTCCGCCGCTTTCGTATGCTGACGGTGCAATCCGGTCAACAGCGAGAAATCCCGTTCCACCGGCCTGCCGCCAACGGTCAGCCTGCTGACGGTGCCAAGCGCAATTTCTTTGCGGACCGCCCAATGGGACAATAACGAGATGCCCAGGCCCGCCTCGACGGACTCTTTAATAATCTGCGTGCTGCCGAATACCATGCGATTCTCCGGATTCAGCCCCTGCTCAAGGAACATCCGCTCGGTCACTTCCCGCGTCCCCGAGCCCTCTTCTCTGACGATCCAGGTTTCCTGCTGCAGCTTTAAGGCCTCAATATCGTCAGCCGTGCCGAATGGATGGGAAGAAGCCGTCACCACGTACAACCGGTCCTTGGCGAAAGACTCGGCATACAGCTTCTCATGCTCCAGCTCGCCCTCCACAATGCCGATATCCAGCTGCCCTCCGGCAACAAGCGAGCTGATCTCCTTCGTGTTGCCGATTGTAATAGTCGGCTTAATGAGCGGATAGTGCGCCTGCAAATAAGCAATGGCATGCGGCAGTACGTATTCCCCAAACGTATAGCTGGCGCCAATGGACAGCAAGCCGCTTGCGTTATGCATCAGATCATCCACGAGCCGCTGCATGCGCGCATACAACCCTTCTATTTCCTTGCCATGCCTGTATACAATTTCCCCTGCCTTGCTGAGCCGGACATGCTTGTTGCTGCGATCGAGCAGCTTGGTTCCGATGTTGTTCTCCAGCGCTTGAATATGCTGGCTCACTGCCTGCTGGGTCATATGCAGCGCCTCTGCCGCGCGCGTGAAATTCCGCATGTCGGCAACGGTCATAAACACAAGTAAAGACTGATCCACGATACCAACCACCTCCATCATAAGCAATTCATTATTATAACGATTATAACTATTTATTTTTCTTATCGTAAAGGTCCGGTTAAACTTAACTCATCAACCACCAACAAACGTCGAGGTGACGACAGATGCGTACGATAACCCATTATACCTTTACGCCAAAAAATAAACGTTTCCTTCAGCCGTTTAACTGGCTGCTCGGACTTCTGCTGACGGCCGCTATTGCCACGGCCGCTTACGAGCTGGCCCGACTTCCGGGACTTGACCGCATCGGGCAGATGGCCCTGGCGCTGACGGGCACTATTATTACGCGCCAGTTCATCGGCTATCCGGAGCGGCTTCGCGAGGGTATCCAATTCGCTTCCAAGCATCTCTTGCGGCTCGCTATCGTATTATGCGGTTTGCGGCTGAACATCAGCCTGCTTCTCCATCAAGGCCCGGCCCTCCTGCTGCAGGGCGCCGTTACGATCATTCTTGCCGTAGGGATGACCCTTGGCATCGCCCGTCTTCTGAAGGCCGATGCCCCGCTGTCCCTGCTCCTTGGCGTCGGCACCGGCATATGCGGAGCGGCGGCAATCGCTGCCGTATCCCCCATTGTGAAAGCCCGGGACGAAGACACCGCGGTCAGCGCCGGTCTGATCGCCTTGATCGGTACGGCCGCCGCTATCGGCTATAACGTGCTTCAGCCGCTGCTTCCTCTTACCGCCGGGCAATACGGGATATGGAGCGGTCTTACGCTCCATGAGATCGCCCATGTCCCTTTGGCTGCCGCCGCGGCAGGCCAGGACGCCGTGAACGCCGGTCTGCTCGCGAAGCTGAGCCGGGTGCTGCTGCTCGTACCGGTCAGCTTTATACTGATGCTGATCATGAAGCGCAGGAATAAGGGAAATAACGATCCGGGAACGGGAACAGCCATTGCCTTCCCGTGGTTCCTGCTTGGCTTTGCGGCCATGAGTCTCTTCGGAAGCCTGACGCCCGGCACGCCGCTTGAGCTGCCGGCCCATGCAGCCGACCAGCTGCTGAAAGCCCCGTCCTTCCTGCTTGCGATGGCTATGGTTGGTCTTGGCCTGAACGTGGATTTGCGCGCCCTGAAGGACAAAGCGCTGCGCCCGCTTGCCGCGATGGCAGCCGCTACCGTGCTGCTCTCGGCTGCGACTTACCTGCTTGTCTGCTATGTCTACTGAAAAGAAGCCGGCCGCTCCCCTTGTACCGGAAAGCGGCCAGCTTCTATTATCCTTGCAGCGCCTTGCGGACGCTTAATATATATTTGGATTGGTCCAGCGGATTAACGCCGCGGCGCGTCCGTTCCGCCGTTACATCCGGCGGGCATTCCTCGTAGCCGGCGAAGAAGGTCGCCATCGTGCCGCGCCCTTTCGTCAGCGAGTTCAGCTCCATCGAGTATTCAAGCGACGTTGCCGCCGGCACGCGCCCCTCGATAAGAAGCCGGTCGCCCTGCAGCGTCGGCGCCTCGAAAGTCCCCCGCATGAGGACAATATCATTCATGACGCGGCCGCCGTTTTCCTCCGGGACAACGATACGGAATTGGAGCACCGGCTCGAGCAGCTTTGTGCCGACCGAATCCAGCCCGTTCATAATAGCCATCGGCGTCGCCACGACAAAATCAAGCGGATGCGTATGCCACACATGGTGCTGCCCTTCGATCAGCGTAACCTTCAGGTCAACGACCTCCCAGCCCTTCAGCCCTTGCTGCAGCGCTTCCGGCACGCGTCTTGCCACCTCGTTCTGATATTGCGGAAGCAAGTCCTCCGAACGGACAAACGCTTCGTAATGCAGCCCGCTTCCGCGCTCGCCGGGTTCAATGCGGAACCGGAGAATGGCCCAGCAAGGCTTCGGCATCAAATACGCGATATAGCCTTCGCCAGGCCAGCTTGGCGTCTCCTTGTAGATGACCGACGGCTGGCCAAAGCTCGCCTGCAGACCATACCGGTTCTCCAGCACGCTTGTCAGAATCTCCAGCTGAATCGGCCCCATGACCTTCACGTGCAGCTCCCGTTCCTCCTGCAGCCACTGCACGTCCAGCAGCGGATCCTCGTCCGACAGCTCTTGAAGCGCCGCCACGACAGCCGGATACTGCTGCTGATCGGCCCAATGCGCCTGTACCGTAAGCAGCGGCACCGCAAGCCGCACCTCCTCCGGAACGGCACCCGGATCGCCGATAATATCGCCGATCCGTACATGCGACATGCCGCATACGGCCGCGATATCGCCTGCCTCCAGCAAGCCTAGGTCCTCCGATCGGCTGCCCTCCACCTTGCGGATTTGCGTGACCTTCTCCTCGATATTTTGCGAATAATTCCGGATCACATCCCGGTTGCGCATCGTCCCTTCGTACAGCCGGACAAACGCCATGCGCCCCATCGTCTTATCGCGTTCAATCTTGAACACGATACCCGACAGCGGCGCTTCCCGATTCCCGCCCGGCTCGGGCAAATAATCGATGATGGCATCCATCAGCTCGGTTACGCCAATTCCTCTGCCCGATGCGCCGTACAACACCGGAAACAGCTCCGCACGCTTCGTCATCCCCGAAGCATGGCTTTTCCAATCCCCGGCTTCGCCGCTTATATACCGCAGCAGCAGCTCCTCATCCCGTTCCGCAACCGCTTCCACCAGCGCGGTCCTCGCTTCCTCGTCGGCATCCGCTCCCCATAAATCCGCGGAACCGGCAAATTGCTGCTCGCTTCCGATCGGATGCTGCACCTCTATGATATCCGGCGTCAGATAGCTGCGGATATCCCGCAATACCGCTTCCCGGTCAGCGCCGATCCGGTCCATTTTATTGATATATAGGATCGTTGGAATACCCAGCTTGCGCAGCGCGCTCCAGATCATCTCCGTCTGCGCCTGCACGCCTTCCACCGCGGATACGATCAGCACGGCGCCGTCCATCACCCGCAGCGAACGCTCGACCTCCGACAGGAAGTCGACATGCCCCGGCGTATCCACAAGATTAATCGTTGTATCCCGCCATACGAAGGATGTCGTTGCCGCCCTTACCGAGATGCCCCGCTCCTTCTCCACATCCAGCCAATCCGTTAATGCCGTCCCCGCATCCACGCTGCCAAGCGCGCGCGTCCGTCCGCTGACGAACAGCATATGCTCGGTCGTTGTTGTTTTCCCCGCATCCACATGCGCGAAGATGCCTACGTTGCGCCGTCCGGCGCTGCTTCTGCCTGTCATTGCCCTGGTTCTCCATTTCTGCCGCAGCCTGCGGCATGCTGTACCTGCTTCTTTCTACAGACTAACGCAACCTGGACATATGGACAATACCAAAAACAGCCCATCGTTAGATATCTTATCGTCATGGGCGCAATTCGGTTTATGCTGCCGGTCCTGCTCCGCCTTAAGCTGATCAAGAATGCATCATAACCGCTCCTTTTAAGCAAAAATGATGAAAGATGACTCCCGGACATATTCGGGGGCCATCTTGATTTCACCTCTTATTTGCTTGCCGGTATAAGCAGCTTTTGGCCAACGTAAATCCGATTCGGATTTTTCAGCTTATTGTATTTCGCAAGCTGCTGCCAGGTTGTGCCGTATTCGCGGGCAATCGCCCATAACGTATCGCCCTTCTTCACGGTGTAGACGATATCGGCCGGAGTCTCGGGCTTCGGATCGGGCTTTGGCTCCGGCTTCGCAGGCGGTTCAGGCTTCGCAGGCGGCTTCGGATCGGGCTTCGTTGGCGCCTCGGGCACCGTCGTTGCCGGTGCTGCAAAGCTCAGCTTGAATTCCGCATAACCGTCTGCCGTTGGGCCCACGTAAGAAAGCGATTTGACCGCTTCCGCCGCGGCTTTAGCGTCGGGCGAGGTTTTATAGGCTACATTTACCTTGCCATTGATCGGAGCAAGCGACCAATTGCCGTCCGCGGCCGGGTTAATGGTCTTGAACGAGCGGATGTAGTCAATAATGACCTGGCGGTTCTCGTCCGGCGAAGCCAGTATAATCCGTTTACCGTCCGGATTCGCGAATTTGCTGGAAGAGGCGCGGTAGTTGTTCGTTGCCACTACGAATTTTTTCGCGGGCTCGATAGGTTTTCCCCCGTATTTCAAGTTTAGAATCCGGCTGGAATCCGCATTCGATACCGTACCGTCGGCTTTATATTTTGCGGGCTTCGAGACGTCGATCTGGTAAGTCACCCCGTCGATAACATCAAAGTTATACGTAGGGAAGTCATTGTTGACCAGCTCCTGCTTCTCCGTCGAAGCCGGGTCAATCGTATTGAACTGGCCTGCCGACCATTCGAGCCATTCCTTCAGCTCTGCTCCGGTTACAAGCACGGCATTGACCGTGTTGGAGTACAGATACAGGTCCGCTACGTTCTTAATCGCAATGCTGCCCGCGGGGATGTTGGTGTAATAAGCGGGACCCTGGCGTCCGCCCGCCTTAAAGGGCGCACCCGCCGACAAGACCGGATATCCTTCGTAATCGGTACCCTGAAGCTGCTTCTCCACGTACCATTTCTGCGCATTGGTCACAATCTGAATGGAAGGATCATCCTGCACAAGGGCGAAAAAGCTGTTGATTGGAGCCGTCGTTGCTCCTACCGGCCCGCGCACATAATCGAGCGTATGCTGATGATCCTCGGCTACCGCGTCCAGCACCTCCTGGTCCGCGTCAACCAGCGGTTTTTTGTTCACCGCGTCGAAGATCGGCTTTACCGACGTTTTGGAATCCGCAACGGTCCATTTGCCGTCCGCCAGCTGCAGCGTCAGATCGATAATGCCAAGATTATTGCCCCAAAAGCCCGGTTCTACAGCAGGCACCCCGTTAATCGTCCCTTTTGCCAGGTCAACGCCCGTCTTGCCTTCAAACGACTTGTCCGGGAATACCTTGTGCGCATGGCCGAACAGGATCGCGTTTATATCCTTCACTTTGCTAAGGTAGAGCACCGAATTTTCCATCTGCTCCGTCTGCGGAATATCTTCAAAGCCGGAATGCGGAATCGCGATAATAATATCGGCCCCCTTGGCTTTCATCTCCGGCACGAACTTCTCGGCGGTCTTCACGATATCCTTCGTGATGACCTTGCCTTCAAGCTTGGCTTTATCCCACTGCACAATCTGCGGCGGCACAAAACCAATAACGCCAACCTTCAGCTTATGAACGGCGCCGGTATCGTCCTTCACTTCTTTGTCGAGTATAAGATAAGGGGTAAAATAGTTCTTGTCGTTGGACTCGTCTTTATCGCCGTCATCAATATAAACATTCGCATTTACGTAAGGAAAGTCCGCTCCTCCAAGCGACGTCTTCAGGAAATCAAGCCCATAGTTGAACTCATGGTTCCCGATGTTTCCCGCATCATAGTCCAGCAGGTTAAGGGCCTTGTAGACCGGATGAGTTTCTCCCTGCTGCAGAGGATCGACCGTGGCTACATAATCGCCAAGCGGGTTGCCTTGAATCAAGTCCCCGTTATCGAACAGGAGACTGTTCACAGCTTCCCCCCGGGCCTTCTTGATCAAGGTTGCCGTCTTGGCAAAGCCGTACTCGTCGGTAGGCTTGTCCGCGAAATAATCATAGTTCACGATATTGACGTGCAGGTCCGTCGTCTCCATAATCCGCAGTTGAACCGTAGTCCCGCTATTCGCAGCAGACGCAATTGCGGAAAACGGAATCACCGTTAAGCCCGCTGCCACAACAACCGAGAGTGCCCGTTTCCATGTTGGTATACTTAACTTCACCAAAACAAAATCCTCCCTATCTATCCCTATTTGTCGATGCTCATCTTGCACAGAGATGCAATAACAGGATGACCGTGGCATCATTTTCCTCATTTTAGGGGAAGTAATCTGAATTGTCACGCAATTATTTTGTAATTTTATTACTAATTATGTAAGGTTTTCTTTCGTTCAAGAGGGGTCATGAACAGATGTAAAATAAACGCAAAAAAGAGGATACCGGCTGAAGGCGTTAGCCATTCAACCTATATCCCCAAATTCTCGGCTTATTTTTATTGCTCGGTCAGAATAACCGGACCGTTCGCCGTAATGGCAATCGTATGCTCGTACTGGGCGGACAGCTTGCCGTCTCTTGTGCGCGCCGTCCAGCCGTCCGCGTCGATCTTCATTTGGTAGGTGCCCACGTTCAGCATCGGCTCAATGGTGAAGACCATCCCTTCCTTAATGCGCGGACCTTTGTTTGGCGGGCCGTAATGCGGCACCTGCGGATCCTCGTGCATCTCTTGGCCAATGCCATGACCGATGAAATCGCGGACAACCGAGAAGCCTTCCGCTTCGGCATAAGCCTGGATCGCGTGGGACACGTCCCCGATCCGGTTGCCGGCAACGGCTTTCTCGATCCCTTTATAAAGGGACTCTTTGGTCACGCGCAGCAAACGGTCCGCTTCTTCGGAGACATTGCCTACCGGATAGGACCATGCCGAGTCTGCCAGCCAGCCGTTCAGGTTAACGACCATATCGATCGTTACGATGTCGCCGTCCTTCAGCTTCTCCTTCTTCGGAAAGCCGTGGCAGATGACATCGTTGACCGATGCGCAGGTTGCGTACTGATAGCCTTTGTAGCCCTTCTGCTCCGGAGTCGCTCCGTACTGCTTCATCAGCTTCTCGGCGAATTGATCAATCTCGTGGGTCGTAATGCCCGGTGCGATTAACTTCGCGATTTGTCTATGGATTTCGGCCAAAATTTTGCCGGCTTCATGCATGCGGTTGATTTCCGCTTCCGTCTTAATAATAATCATGTGTGCTTCTCCCTTATATGGTGTTCAATAATGAGCATACCAAAGCGACAAGCTTACATGCAAATACTATATCCCTTAGGCAAGCGAAAATAACCCCCTCCGGGTCCGGAGGGGGTTATTGAAAACCGCTATATTTTATAAAATGACCGTAATCATTGTTCTTCTGCTTCGTCATCGGATGCTTCTTCAGCATCAGTCTCTTCTTCTTCCGAAACAGCAGCCTCTTCTTCGGCTACTGCCGCTTCTTCTTCAGCTGCTTCAACCGCCTCTTCTTCGGCAGCCGCTACAACCTCTTCAGCGGATTCTTCAACAGCTTCTTCAGCTGCTGCTTGAACGACTTCTTCTTCATGGCTCATCGTAATCACCTCCTGTTTCTTTATATCTTAATTGTAGCGCTTTCATAGAATCCCACAAGAGGTGTAAAATGTCGCAATCTGTGAGATTATGACTAAAGCGACGAATTTTTTACAGGACTGGACTTTAGTCGGGTTTCATTTGTGACCTAAAGAATGAGGAATTCCAAATATCCGCATGATATGCTGTACCTAAAGGAGATGAGCGCAATGAATAAAAGGACCATTCTTGGCCCTGTATTTATTCTTCTCGGAGCGTACTTACTGTTGAATAAGGGAATGCATTTCGGACCGGGAAACCTGTTTGGCTACTTCTGGCCAAGCTTGTTCGTAATCCCGCTCGGGTTGTTCTTCCACTGGCTGTATTTCTCCATGACGGGGAGAAAAGGGATCGGCGTCCTGATCCCGGGCGGTATCCTGCTGGTGTCCGGCGTGACGTCGCAGATCGCCATGCTCTTCAATAACTGGGAGTACATGTGGCCCGGCTTTATCATCGCGGTTGCAGCCGGCCTCTTCGAGTTCTACTGGTTCGGCAACCGCAACAAATGGCTGCTGATTCCGATCAACATCCTGCTCGTGCTTGGACTGTTGTTCTTCGCCGTGTTCTCGCTTGGAACATTCCTCAATCAAGTAGAGGTTGTGCGTCCGTTCCTCGCTATCGCGCTGATCATTGTAGGGGCGGCCGCCCTGGTTATGCGCCGCAAAGAGCATTAATCCGTATTTTGCTTCAAAACAGAAAGAGCAGCCTCAGGTTGAAGGATGCTCTTTTTTTGTTTAGCAATTAATCGAACATTTCGACACAATCCGCTATGTCCCTGTTCTCCCATCTGCGATATACTAGATTCCATATGTAAAATAATCCTATTGCTGTGCACCTTCAGGAGGAATACCGTTTGTCTATCAAGACCAAGCTGGCCTGGTTCATATCGCTTACCGTCATTGTCATCCTAAGCCTGAACTTATCGATTTACTATTTCTCTACCTCTTCCCAACTGCAGAAAGACGCCGAGCAGCAAATGGTGAGCATAGCCAAGCAGATTGGCGAAACCCTTGATTCCGCGCAAAGATCAAAGCAGCTGATCGAGGATTCGGTCGGCGAGAAGCTTCGGCTCGCCTCTATTTCCGCGCAAAGCAAGCTGGATCCCGATATCAACAATATCAGCAACGGGCAGCTCGTCAGGCTAAGCCAAGAGCTGGGCGTGGATTATATTACGCTCTGGGCGAAGGACGGAGACGACATAACCGCTCAGAAGTCCTCCAATGCCAAGGCGATCGGGGCAAGCTCCAAAGCTTTGGGCTACTGGTATACCGCATTCAGCCAGCTGTTCGAAATGCGCCAGGTCATCATTCCCCAGGGACAAAAGCTGAACCATTTCTGGTCTCCGCCGATTACAATCATTCCTTCCGATCTGAATGACGTCAACAAATTAGGCTTTTATTATAATGACAAAACCAACTACCTGATTAATCCCATTGTTCATGCCGGGGCCTTTTTCAATCTGGAGAACCTGAAGAGCAGCGATGCCATTGCCCAGCAAATTATCGCGGATAACCCTTCTATTCTCGAAATTTCCGGATTCAGCCCGGCTTATTATAAAGATCCCCAAATGGTTAACTTGAAGGAGAAGGCACCGCCGTACTACAAGCTGGATACCCAGAGCATGATATTCGGCCGGTACAACTACATCGATGTCCATGACTATACCAATCTGATGAAAGCCGACCAGACCGGAAGCATTGTTACAACCAAAACAAAGATTCATGGCCATAAGGTTCTGAAGAGCTTTATTCCGATGTCGGGGACAAGCAAATCCGTCATTGTCGTAAATATCAATTATGCCGCCATCAAGCAGCCTTTGTATCATCAGCTTCTTATCCAGATTCTGATCTCGCTTGGCCTGATTGGCGCCGCCATTGCCTGCAGCTCCCTTATTGCCGGATTTATGATCCGGACGCTGGAGATGATTATGCAGCGGGTCCACGATATCTCGCGGGGCAACTTCGGCGAACAGATTGTGATCGACAGCAATAACGAGTTCGGAGCGCTAGCGTCGCAGGTTAACTCCATGAGCTATAATCTGCACAGCTACCAAGCGCAGCTCACCGCCGCGGCCAAGGAGCTGCTCCATACAAAGCAGTACCTGGAATCCTTCGTCAATAACACCTCCGACGCCATTCATGTCGTCGATCTTGAGGGCAGAACCCTTGACGCCAATAACGCCTTCGAGACCATGTTCGGCTGGACGCTGGCAGAGGCTGTCGGACAGAAGCTGCCCATGTTTAAGCCCGAGACTTTGGACGAGCTTAGCGAGAAGGGGAAAACGATTCTGAACGGCGGGCAAGTAACCGACTACGAGACCGTTCTGTATCGCAAGGACGGGCTGCCGGTTGAAGTGAGCATTACGTTGTCCGGTATTAGGGACGAACGGGGATATTTCGTTGCTTACGCATCCATTGCGAGGGATATTGCCGAGCGCAAACGGACGGAGGAGATTATGCGCCGATCGGAGAAGCTGTCGGTTGTCGGGCAGCTTGCGGCGGGCGTCGCCCATGAAGTCCGCAATCCCCTTACCACTCTGCGCGGCTTCGTTCAGCTGATGCAGAAGGACAGCAGGCTGGACAAGTCTTACTTGAATATTATGCTATCCGAGCTAGACCGGATTAATCTCATCGTGAGCGAGTTTCTCGTATTCGCGAAGCCGCAAGCCGACCGTTATCAGGAAGCTGATCTGTATGCGATTATGAACGATATTGTCGTCCTGCTGGACTCCGAGGCCAATATCCATAACGTCCGGATGATCACTCGTCTGGAGCCCGGCATTCCGCCTCTTCGATGCGAATCCAACCAGCTTAAGCAGGTGCTTGTGAATGTGATGAAGAACGGCATGGAAGCTATGCCAGGCGGAGGCGAGCTGACGCTGGAGCTTGCGAAGGAATCGGAGCAAAGCATTCTAATTCGGATCGAGGATCAGGGAGTTGGCATCCCCGAGGAGGATCTTGCGCGGCTGGGCGAGCCTTTCTTCACGCGAAAGGCCGAGGGCAACGGCCTCGGCCTTATGATCAGTCAGCAAATTATCCAGCATCATAAAGGAACGATCCAGTATAGCAGCAAGCCCGGGGAAGGGACCTGCGTGGAAATCCGCATCCCCTTTCTTTAACCCTCCTCCGGCGGAGACAGCATAATTCTCCCGTTCTCCAGCTGGACCCGCGCCTTGCGGTGATCTTTGAATCCGGCCGCCTCCAAATAGCCATGCGGCACTTGGAGGCGGCCTGCTTTGTCCAGCACGGCGTACTCGACATGAGATTCGCTCTCCGCCTCGTCCTCTTCCAGCTCGGCGAGCTCCTCCATATAAGATTTGCGTCGAATCATCTCCGAGGAGATTTTGCCGTCCCGGATCGCCACCACGCGGTCCACCTTGCGCGCCAGCTCCGGATCGTGAGTAACGATAACGACCGTGAGCCCAAGCTCCCGGTTAAGCGTACGGAACAGCTCAAGAATTTGCGCCGCCATCCTCGTATCGACCGAACCGGTGGGCTCGTCGGCAAGCAGCAGCCGCGGATGATTGGCCAGCGCGATGGCAATGGCCACCCGCTGCTGCTCCCCGCCGGACAGCTGCTGCAGCTTATGATGGGCCCGGTGGGATAATCCCACCGCTTCCAGCAGCTCGCGCGCCCGCTGCTGCTTGCGGCGGCCGTTCAGCAGAATCGGCAGCTCGACGTTTTGCTGCGCGGTCAGATAAGGGATCAGGTTTCGCGCGTTATTTTGCCAGACGAAGCCTACGCTTTCCCGCTTGTATTTCACGAAATCCCGTTCCTTGAACTTCATTAAATCCTTGCCGTCCACCATCAGGCTGCCCGCCGTCGGACGGTCAAGCCCGCCAAGCATATTCAGAAGCGTGGATTTGCCGCTGCCGCTGTTGCCGATAATCGCCATCAGCTCCCCGGCCTCCACATGGAGGTCAAGGCCTTGCAGCGCAAATACTTCCAGTTCGTTTGCCTTGTAGATTTTGACCAAACCTTCGCAATGGATCAACGGTTAATCCTCCCCCAGCTTAATCGCCTGATGGATTTTGAGACGCGAGAGCATATAGCCCAGAATAATAAGGCCGATCAGGATGGTAGATCCAACAAAGACATAGATCCGGATCGAATCAATCGGATCGACCATCACTTTAAACGGCGGTACCAGCTGCTTCGCGTCAAAGGCATTCTGGAACAGAGGAACGAACAGACGGCTTGCCGTAAGGCCCGTAACCAGGCCAATCACAATCGCGGCCCCGGACGTCAGCAGCTGCTCGACCGTCAGCATGCCGATTAATTGGCGCAGGGACAAGCCCATGGCACGCATAATTCCGTTTTGCAGCATCCGCCCGCGCAATACAAGCGTCCAGTACAATAGGAAGCCCGCAAAGCTGATGACAAGCGAGATAATAAAACCAAGCGTTAAAGTGCCGTTAACCGCCATCAGGAACGGATCGGATTTGGCCGTGGTCAGCTTGCTCTTCATATCGGATATATCCACGATGCCCAGCTTTTTCTCTTCGATATCCCGGTACAAATCGTTTACGCTGGCGCCCGGCTTCAGCTTCAGCCACACCTGGTAAGGCTCAAGCGACAAATAAGTCTGAATCTGCAGGCGGCTGCCAACAATCAGCTTAGGCGCCGGCGTTTCGGCGTCCCGCGGGTTCGGGTTAAAGGTCGGGAAATAATCCACCACCGCATAGACGACAAAAGGCTGCATATCAATGCCATCCCAGCCTACCCAGATGGTATCTCCGGCCTTCAGTTTGTTCTCGTCGGCCAAGGTTTTCGAGATCAGTACCGCATTGGGCGCTGCGGCCATCAGATTCAAATAATCATAGAACGGATAATCAAGCAGTCCGTCGCGGAACCAGGCCGTCTGACCGAATTCATCCGTATCGATTCCGACCAGCTTGGCGGAGCCTGAGCCTTCCTCGGTGCTGTAGGATGCATTGTCGTGAATCAGTACCTTTGCCGTGCTTTCGACGCCGGCAAGCTTGGTATAAGGCTCAAAAGGCGGCTCCGAATAGTGGATGACCGGCTTCGTCAGCGTGATGGCGGCCTGTTGCTGCTGAGGCCCTCCTCCCGGATTTTCCGGCGGCTTGTCGTTTGGCCAATTGGCCTGAAGCACAACGTCCGCCCCGCTCGCGTAACGGATCCGGTCTTCGCCGTTATGATTGATTGTGCGGGCGGCGCTTGCGCTAAACATGCCGGTGGCGATCGTCATCATCAGGAATACCATCAGGAACTGGTAACCCGCGCTCGAACGTCCGACCTGGATCAGCGTCGCATACATCGAAGGCGGCCACCATTTGCGCCCGATCCAATAGATTAATCGCAAGAAATAAGGGTAAATTCGCAGCAGCAGCATTCCCCCGCCCAGAATAAACAAGGCAGGCACCGCAAACTGCAGCGGATCGATATGCAGCGCTTCATTATCGAGGCCAAGCGTTTGCAGCGTCTTCATTCGCTCGTGGAAGACTTTAAGTCCGTACAAAGACACGGCAAGAGCAATCACGTCAAGGAACAGCTTATGCCAGAATGGCGTCTGCCGCATGCGGGCCAGCTGCTGCTTATGACCGACGATCGTGGTTTTGGTCGCGAAGATAACCGGCACTAGCATGACAATCAGAGCGGTAACCGCTGCCGCTGCCGCATACAAATAAACCTCGCTGTTCAGATGAACGCGGATGCCGGAGCGCTGAACGAAGGACATAAAGCCGTTCGAGGAGCCCAGCACCTTGGTCAGGAACATGCCAAGCGGCGGACCCGCGGCAACCGCTACCGCGCCAAGCAGCGCATATTCGGCCAAATAGGACAGCATAATCTGCCAGCGGGCAGCCCCGCGGCTGCGTAGAACGGCAATCTCGGTTTTCTGCCGATTCGTAATCAGGTTGGATACCATAAAGACGTACAGGCCAAGCATCGCAAGCACGGGAACGTTGAGCGACCACATCAGAATGCGCAAATTATCGGAGCTTTTGAAGTAACGATCGATAACGTCGACATACTGCGCTTCCAGCGTATAATGGTAATTGGCTTTTACCTGCGCCTTCATAATTTCGGCTGCTTTCAGGTACCCGTCAATATTGCGAAGCTCCAAATCCTGATATTTCGGTACGATATGCCAGGCATTCGAATTGACCAGCAGGCGGTGGGTCCGGATAAATTCCTTATCCAACACGTCGCTGTTCATGATCAGGGAGCTCGTGAATCCGCCCAAATCCGGGGACAGGAAGAAGAGATCATCGTCCTCTTTCTTCGTCATGACGCCAACCGGCTTTACGCGTACCTCGTTTTTATTGAGATCCTCGAAGACAAACACCGTACCGAGTACGGTACGCAGCGTGTTCAGGCCCTTTTCCGTCACGAGCACCTCGTAAACGCCGTCAACCGGCTTATCCGCCGGCATCCGTCCGTCAATGAGCTTTATATGCTGCTCGAGGTCTTTGACGCTGGTCAAGCTCGTGCGGTATATCTTCTTCTTCTCGCCCGAAGGCGGAGCCTGGTCAAGACTGAGATCAAACGCGGACGTGTACAGGTCCGAGGTCTTCTCAAGCAAATCAACCGGGATGACCGGAAGCACTTTGCTCCGCATAAACTGTTCGTTCGCCTGCATCTGCTTAATGCGCTGCTCCGCGTTGTTCACGCCGATATATGTATATTTCATATTCATCGTGCCCGGATAAGAGCTCAGCTGCGAGGCTTCCAGCTCCTTTACCAGCATGCGGGACAGAATGGCCTCCGTATACGTCGGGATACTGGAGACCAGGCCGACTGTCAGGACAAGTCCGATCAGAAGGCTGAGCTCCAGCCATTTGTTTTGCGTCATTTTACGCACAATCATGGACAATAAAGCCACAGGTAAGCCTCCACTTCGCGAAAAAAAATGAATTAGTTCAGAACGATCGTCTGGCCTTCCTTCAGCCCGCGGACGATTTCAACCTCCGTTGCCGATTGAATGCCTACCTCCACGTCTACTTCCCGCAAAGCCTTTCCGTCCAGCACGCGGACAAACGTACGTCCCAGATAGGAACGGAGCCCGCTCTTCGGAATGAGGACCACATTCTTATGCTCCATGAGGACGATGGATACGTTCGCGCTTGAGCCGATCTCCGCCCCCTCCGGAAGCTTGCTGACATTCACGTAAAGCGTGCTGCTGTATTTGGATTTGAGGTCGGGATCGGTTGTGAGCGGAGCGGAGGACGGCGTCTGCACGACCTTGCCCGTCGTTTCAAAATTTTTGCCGGCGGTAATCACCGCATTCATGCCAACTTGGACTTCGCCGATGCTGCCGGCATCGGAAGAGCGATAGGAAAACCGCAGCTTGGTTGGATCCGCGACCCGGACAAGCGTCTGGTACGGCTGCACGAAATCCCCCTCTGCCAGCTCCTCGACAAAGATAACCTGGCCGTCCATCGTTGCACGCAGCTTGCTCTGTTCGGCCGTCTGCTCCAGCTTGTCCTGCTTCAGCTGTTCAATCTCCAGCTGCAGCTGGGCAAGATGAATCTCCTGCGCATTTCCGCCCTGCTTCGCTTGCTTCAAGGCGTATTCGGCGCGCTCCGCCGCCAGCTTCTGCTCGAGCGTCTGCACATCCAGACCGTCAACGACAAGCTCGGCCAGCAAATCTCCTTTCTTGACCTTATCGCCGGAGGAAACGTACAGCTTCTTCAGCCGTCCGCCCTGCGATTTGAACTGGGCATATTCGCTTGCCGTGGATTCGAACACGCCGGAGCCTTTTACTTCACGACGGATATCGCCCGTTTTCACCTCATCGGTTGAATAATTCTGCTCCGCCGGCTTTACGAGCGGCGGCTTTAAAGGTTCTTCCTCATTCGGGATAAGCGAGCAACCCGCAAGCAAGGACAAGCTAACGAGCAAGGCAAAAGGTAAACTATAATTTCGCAGCTTCAACAATGGTTCCATCCTCCAATTCATAGACTTCATCCACGATTTCCATGATCGCCGGGTCATGCGTCGTCATGACGACCGTCATGCCCTCTTCCCGGACAAGATTGCGCAGCACGCTTAAGATATGCAGCCCGGTCCGGCTGTCGAGCTCTGCCGTAGGCTCGTCGGCAAGAAGCAGCTTAGGCTTATGGGCAATTGCCCGGGCGATTGCCGTCCGCTGCTGCTCGCCGCCGGACATCTCGAAGGGACGGTGATGCATCCGCGGCTTCAGCCCGACGTAATCAAGCGCCTGCAGGGCCGCTTCCTTCCTCTCCGATGCCGGAACGCCGGCTATCCGCATGGCGAATTCCACGTTCTCGTAAGCTGACATAAGAGGAAATAAAGCAAAGGATTGAAAAATCAGCCCCATCTGCGTCCTGCGAATGTCCCCCCGCGCCTTGTCGGATAGCCCGCTAAGCGCGATACCGTCGAAATCCACAGTCCCTTCCGTGGGCGAATCCAATGCACCAAGGAGATTAAGCAGCGTTGTTTTGCCCGAACCCGATCTCCCCTTCAAGGCAACCAGACGGCCGCGCGCAATCGATAGATTAACGCCCTGCAGGACAACCGCAGCGCTGGAACCGCGTCCAAATGTACGCTTGAGCCCATCCACCCGAAGCAAGGTCTGCTCTTCTTTATAATCCCTGACATCGTGAGCAGAGTCCGTCATTCTCCTCAACCCCTTTTTTCTTCAGGCATCCTTATGCCGTTTTTAATGTAACCGCTGTCAAATTTCGTCGTTGCCTTGGATTTTACAGGAACTTACAGAAGGTGTAAATGCTATTTTTATATGGTTAGTAGTAATTATCATAGAAGACATAAAAATGAGCACACCTTCCGGCATGCTCCTCTCTCCCCTATTTACCCAGCCTCGCGCAATAACGGAAGAACGGCCTCAGATTCGCCTGTTGCAGCAGCGGAACGGCCGCTTCAATCTGCTGTGCTTCCCAGTCCCACCATTTCACTTGAAGCAGTCTCTCGATGACATCGGGCGGAAAACGGTACTTGATGATGCGGGCAGGGTTCCCGCCAACGATCGCATAAGGAGGTACGTCCTTCGTCACCAGCGCATGCGTGCCAACAATCGCCCCGTGACCAATCGTCACGCCGGACAATATCGTGGAGTAATGTCCGATCCACACGTCATTGCCAATCGTAACATTGCCATTGGAATAAGCCCCTTCCGTAAAATACTGCGTCATATACGCGGTAAAAGCGAACGAGCTGATCCACTCGTAATGATGATTGCCTCCCAAAAAGATCGTTGCGGTGTTCGACACCGAGCAAAACTTGCCGATTGTCGCAATCGTATTTTCCGTCCATGACAGCACGATTGGCGTTCCCATCGTATACGGACCTATAAACAGCTTATTGTTAACCTGCCGCGGAGGCAGCGCCTCCAGAATCGTCTTCATATTACTCAATGCTCGATCATCCCCCGACCTATCAACTTACCTGCTTAAGTGCAGTATATTCATAGAGCGCTTGCTCCGTACAGGCTACCCGGAAGGCAGCGGCGGATATGTGGCGGTTGCCCCCATGCCTTGTTTTGACGGGAAGGGATCAGTATGATGGGAGTATTGGAACTGGTAGAGAGGACGGTACGAAAGATGAAATGGAGCGCAATCGAGCAGCTTGGGGAACGGGGGCTTGTCCTGCTGGACCGAATGAATGATTTCTCGGAGGAGGATCCGCTGTATGCCTTTGCCTTGGACGAGCTGCTGTGCAGAAGCACCGGAAAAGGCGGACCGGCGGTATGCCATTTGTGGCGCCATCCCCGCGCCTTTATCATGGGACTGCGCGACAGCCGCCTGCCGGGAGCCGGAGCTGCCCGGGATCTGCTGGAGACCGCCGGCTGGGATACCGCGGTGCGCAATTCCGGCGGAGCGGCTGTCCCGCTGGATGCCGGCGTCGTGAACCTGTCGTTAATTCTGCCGAAAAGCGACGTGCTTGATTTCCACTTTCACGACAACTTCGAGCAGATGTACGAGCTTATCCGGATGGCGCTGCAGGCGTCGGGCCGGCAGGTCGACAAGGGGGAGATCAGCGGAGCCTATTGCCCCGGCGATTTCGACCTCAGCATCGGCGGCTACAAGTTCTGCGGCATTGCCCAGCGGCGCCAGGCTCATGCGGCCATCATTCAAGCCTTTATCGTGGCGGAGGGCTCCGGCGCGGAGCGCGCCCGGCTGGTCCGCTCGTTCTACGATATCGCGGCGGCAGGCGCGGATGCGGCCGACTTCCCCGTTGTCACGGCGGACAGCACCGCCAGCCTGGAGGAGCTTGCCGGGCTTGGGGCAGAAGCCTCGCTTGCGTTCGCGGCAGCGGTAAAGCAGGTCATTGCGGCCGCCCAGAAAGGTCTGCCCCCTGCAGGCAGCCTAATCCTGCCGACGGCCGAGCAGGTCCGCGAAATGGCGGAGACCCTGCATAACCGTTATGCGATATAGCGCTTGAATGAAAATAAGACCCTGCGAGGGTCTTATTTTCATTTCCTCTTTTATTCGCTGCTCGTTTAAGGTCCCTCAGGGCTCTTAGGCACCCTGAAAGCCTCCTGAAAGCCTCCTAACGCCAACCACTTTGCCTAGCTTGTTATAAGTCCGCTCACCCTAGCTCTTCCCCTAGCAGCTCCTTCAACCTTGGTACGACTACGGCCTTGAAATGCTGCGGGTCTGCAGCCGTTACGTAGAGCACCGCTCCGGCACTCTCCTCCGTATAGTTCAGGAAATAACGATACTCCTCCACCGGCTTGTTCCGATCCACAACCGCGCAGGTAAACCACCAGTCCGTGAGCTCGAATGCACGTACGATATCCTCTTCTGCGTTAACCCGGTACCACAGTACATTTTTCAAATAAACCGGACGATCATTAGGCAGCAGCCAGACCGTATTGGCATCTACCAGCCTGCCGTTCACGAAAGCTTGCGCAGCCTCCGCTTCATCTTCCAGCGTGTAAGTTCCGTATCCCTCATAGACGGCAGCCCCGATCTTGCGCAGCAGCTCTTCGTTCAGCTCATCGAGCGGAACTTCCTTGAAGTAAGCCAGCAGCTGGTCCATCACCGCCTGGCTCGCCTGCGGGTCGCGTTCCGGCGCATAGTGGCGAAGCAGTATCTCCTTCACGGCCGTGCTAATCGCATGGTCCGGATCAAGCATGGCACCGGCATGAAAAGTCTCCGCCGCGTCCATCGTCAAGCTCTCTTTATGCGGGTCCTTGTCCCGGTCCCAATTCGTATATTGAAACAAGACATCCGTATCCGGCTCGCGAAAAGCCAGAATAACCTTTGCCATGGTCTCGTAAGCGGCAGGCCCGTAACCTAATTCATCCCCTTCCAGCCGAAAAGGATGCGAATCGGTCATCAGCTTCAAACGCTTGTCCTCCTTATAACGACAAAAGTGCCGATAAGCGTGTATCGACACTCTCGTGCTTATTCATTTTCCGGCTTATCGCCGATCATCTCGAGCAGCGCGATTGGAATGTTGAACTGCTGATTGTCGATTTGCAGCATGCGGAGCTGCTCCTCGGCATCAATCACGTTGTCTCCCTTAAGCTCGCCCATCTCCATATGCAGACGCTCCATTTGGCGATCCAGCGCCGTTACCGAATCTGCGGCCGCCTTCAGCTCCTGCAGCAAACCTTCCGGTACCGCGGCATTGTATTTGTAGAAAATTTTATGCTCCAGGCTTGCCCAGAAATCCATCGCGATCGTCCGAATCTGCACCTCGATGCAGACATGCTCCACGCGGTCGGACAAGAAAACCGGCACCTCAATGAGCATATGCAGGCTTTTGTACCCGTTGGGCTTCGGATTCTTGATGTAGTCCTTAATCTCGAGCACCTTCAGGTCCGACTGTCTCTTCAGCATTTCGGAAATAAGATAGATATCTTTAATAAAAGAGCAAGTAATGCGAAGACCCGCGATATCCCGGATATTATTCTTGATGCTTGGCAGCGAAATCTCCAGGTTTTTGCGAACCAGCTTATTCATAATGCTCTCCGGGGATTTCAGCCGGGATTTGGTATGCTCGATCGGGTTATAGTCATGGAGCATTTGAAATTCCTCTTTCAGAATTTCGATCTTGGTCTCCATTTCGTCCAGCGCAAACTTATACGTCATCATAAAACGCGTAATCAGTTGTTTCAGTTGTTGGAACTGCGATACACTGCTAAGAAGATTCATGCTTCTTGCCTCCTGGCTGCGGCCGCCTCTCTATGTGATGACCGGTAGTATTCCTATTCAGTATAACGCCCGCAAGGCCGCAATCGCAATTTTACCGCCTGCCCGCCGCGTTTAGCCTTCTTTTTTCGCGTAGCATTTTCCGTTTTTGCAGCCGTAGGAATAGATCTCCCCGGTATCGGGGTAGGTCATTCCCTTTCTGTCGAAATCAGAAGGCTCCGTCTCATCGATCCTTTGCTTTAAGAGGTAGGCCATCTCGGCAGACAACGGCACATCCCGCATACCCCCGATTGCAAATCCGGACGGGCCCTCATAAGCCGTTAATATCCAGCTGCTTCCGTCGTTCCTCTGCGCTTTGATGACATAGGTAAAAGCTTCTTCCAAGTTAGCGGACTCCTCGTTGGGTTCACCGAACAGGGTCAAAAGACAACCCCTGTATCTAGCAATCGCTTCCGTCTCGTACGCATAGCCGGCAAGCTTGGATGTCCCCATCGTATCCGCATTCACTTTGGTGAAAGTGACATCTTTAATTAAGCTGGCGGAATTTCTTATCCGCTCTTCATCAGCCTGATAATCATTAATAATATCTGCCTGAACCCTCGCGTCGTAGGCATATTTGGGTTGTTCTTTTTCTAAGCATACGGTTAAAAACAGATAGGCCAAGCCCCCTACGATAATCGAAAACAACAGGGATTTCTTTCTGTTCACAGCATACCTCCACCAACCGTTCGTTTATCCGGTACAGCGCCCTACAGCCACTCGCCCCTCGCCACCGGGAACACTTTGCCGCCTATCTTAATCTCGAATTCCCCATTCTTCTTCGAGGCATCAATCAGCAGCAGGGAGTCCCGTCCGACGGAGTAGCCTTGCTCTACCCGAAGCCGGATATCGCTTGCGCCAAGCACCTCATGCTCCAGCAGATAACCGGCCAGATTGCCGTTCGCGCTGCCCGTAGCCGGATCCTCGTAATACCCGGTATCATTCACGAACACCCGGACATGGAGATCGCTTTCTTCGTGCACCGTTTCCTCCGTGAACACGAGAAGGTTGGCGTCCGCCGTCTCCCGGAGGAACCGCGCGAACTTCTGTTGATGAATGGCGCAGCGCTTCACCGCTTCCAACGTCTTCACGGGCACGATAACGGCTGGCAAGCCCGTCGATGCGACCCGGATCGGGAAGTCTGCGGCTATATCTTCCACGTTGATCTGGAGGATGTCCGCGATAACAGACGGATCAATGCTCTCGCCAAAAGCGGGCTGCTTCTGTGTCATCCACAGAACGGGATTCTCCCCTCCCTCAAACGAAACGGGAATCTGCCCCACGCCCAGATTCAACAGGATAGGGTCCTTCCCTTCCTTCTCATACAGATGCCGGATGACGTAAGCCGTCCCAAGCGAAGGATGCCCCGCAAACGGGATTTCCGCGTCAGGCGTAAAGATCCGAACGTTATAGCCCCCGTCTACCTGCTTGCCCGACGTTATAAAGGTAATCTCAGAGAAATTGAACTCCTTCGCAATCTGCTGCATTTCCGAAGTCTCAAGCTCTCTGTCCGGCAGAAGCACCGCCAATTGGTTCCCCTGATACTTCCTTTCAGCAAACACATCCACCATATAAAACTGCATTTTAGCAGCCTCCTCCCAAATGAGAAAACCTTATCGTATAAAAAACGCCCCCGTCTCATATTCGGACACGCCTTCTATGTACAGCCTTATAACCGCTCAAACCGGCGGATCGTCTGGTTAACCACCTCGGATAAGACGAGACCGATGGCAATCGTCCCCGAGATCATAAACGCTTTGACGCCAAGCTGAACCGCGATGTCATAGTCGTTCTCCACAACCTTGCGCATCGCATCGTAAGCAATGCCGCCCGGAACAAGCGGAATAATGCCCGCAACGCTAAACACGATAACCGGCGTCTTGTACAGCTTCGCGAACAGCTGGCTGATCACCGCTACGATAATGACCGCAATCAGCGTAGCCGGGATCGCTTCCAGCCCCATCTCCGCGCAGGACCTGTACAGCAGCCAGCCCACCATTCCTGCAACGCCGCATTGGGGAAGCATCTGCCGGGGCGCGTTAAAGATAAGACCAAAGGCCGCCGATGCTATAAAGCTTGTAATCGCTTGTTCGATCCACAACACTCCCGACATGCCCGTCCCCTCCCCAAGATTAATAAAATGACAACACCGCCGCGATGCCCGCGCCGATCGCAAACGCCGTGAGAAATGCCTCTACCCCTTTGGACAATCCCGACACAAGATGGCCCGCCATCAAGTCCCGGACGGCATTCGTAATATGCAGACCGGGTACCAGCGGCATAACCGAGCCGATAATGACGGTATCCATATGGAGGGCCAGTCCGCTTTTTACAAGCAGAATCGTTACTCCGCCAAGGATCAGGGAGGCTACATACTCCGCAAACAGCTTGACCGGCACCAGCCGATGCAGCAGCACCATGCTCCCGAAGCCTAATCCCCCGGCCAGGACTGCCGCCAGAAAGTCATGCCACGGGCCGCCGAACATAACGAGGAAGCAGCCGCTCGAGACCGCGGCAACAAGCACCTGCAGCCAGGTCGGGTAGGCGAGGGGCGACTCGTCGATTTCCGTGAGCAGGCGGTGAGCCTCGCCCACCTCCAGCTTTCCTTGGCTGATGCGCCGCGAAATATCGTTCACAAGCGTTACCTTGCGAAGGTTCGTCAAGCGCTCCGAGATGCGAATCAGCCTCGTGGTTGGCACGGAAGCGTCCATCGCGAACAAAATGCCGGTTGGCGTGACATAGCTCTGCGCATCCGCAATACCGTAAGCAGCGGCGATCCGCACCATGGTATCCTCCACACGGTACGTCTCGCCGCCGTTTTGCAATATGATTTTGCCTGCTAGCAAGCAGGTTTGCGCGATCAGATGATAAGAATGAATCGGCTGCTCCATTACAGTTGAAGTCATGGCTTAATGCTCCTTATGCCAATGTTACGTGGCTGTCGTCACCGGTTGATCCGCGGGAGTCCGCTTCACCAGCGCATGCTTCTCCCACGCCCGGCTCCGCCAGCGGAAGAACATCGCAAAGGCCCGCAGCCATTCGTCGGCCGCAATCGCAAGCCAGATGCCGGGAAGACCCATATCAAGCTGGAACACAAAGAAGTAACCAAGCGGCAGGCTCATGCCCACCATCGACACCGTCCCCGCCCATAACGGGAACTTCGCGTCGCCGGATGCGCGAAGCGAATTCACGAGAATAATGTTGATTGTTCGGCCCGTCTCCAGAATGACGCTGTAGAGCAGGACGTTAGCGCCAAGGCGGATAATTTCCGGATCGTTCGTGAACATCGTCATCAATTGCTCGCGGAAAATCATGACCACGGCAATCATCACCGCGGTTGACGCGGATGCCCATCCCGTGCTGTACCATACCCGGTAATAAGCATCGGTCTGGCGGCCGGCGCCAATCATCCGGCCTACAATGATGGAAGTACCCAATCCAATCGAGAAGGCCATTAAATAAATAAACTGCGAGACATTGGCCGCATACTGACGCGCGGCAAGCGATTCTTCGCCAAGGAAGGTCGCGTAATACAGGAACACCATCTGGCAGCCTTGGTACATCACCTGCTCAAGCGCGGACGGAATGCCGATTTTTAATATTTTGCCAATATACGACTTGGATAATGTGAAATAATAACGCAGCTTTACGCGAACTTCCATAATGCGATACAGCATCCAGAAGAAAACGATCAGCGCCAGCGCCCGGCTGATGACCGTTGAAACCGCCGCTCCGTGAACGCCCATCTGCGGGAAGCCGAAATGCCCGAAAATCAATGCGTAGTTGCCGATCAAATGGACGATATTCATGCCGAGCGATACGAGCATCGCTTCCTTCGTGAAGCCATGCACCCGGATAATCGCCGATACGGAATTGATCAACGCCTGCAGGAAAATAAACCCGCCTACAAACGATAGATAAGCTTTGGCATGCTCCAGCACTTCGCCGTGCAGATTCAGGCTTTGCAGGATCAGCCCGTTAAAGGCGACAAACGCGATACTCAAGAGGAGGCCGACTATAAGGTTCAGCGTTATGCTGAGCGCCGAAATTTTGGCGGCCTCCTTCATCTGCCTCGACCCGATGTATTGCGCAACAACAATCGAAGCGCCGTTGCCGATAACCTCCAGCACAAGCAAAGCAATAAACAGGTATTGGTTGGAGGCGCCCACGCCCGATACCGCGTTATCCGAGATTGCGCTCAGCATAAAGGTATCGGCCAGGCCCATCAGCATAAATAACAATAATTCCAGAAATATCGGCCATGTCAGAAATAAGAGATTAAACTCCTTCGATGGCTTCCCCGCATGTGCGGCCGTCATGATGACACCTCTTCTTAAGTCAAATTCTTCTACGGCAGCTGCTTCAGCACCATCACGGCCGCACCGGCCGCAACGGCTTCTTCCTTAAGCAAACCTTTCGAGAACAACGGCTTATACTGCGGATAATAATAAGTGTGGCTTCTTGCTACCTCCACCGCCGTCTCAAACACGCTTTCATGCGCATTAAGAAGTGCTCCCCCCAGAATAACCTTCTCCGGATGCAGCACGTTAATTAAATTCGCCAGCCCGATTCCGAGATAAGCAGCAGCCTGCTTAAATTTCTCCTGCACCATTATATCACCGGCCGACAGGGCGTGGAGCAGTTTTTCGAATCTCCAAATTTCGCCGTTGCCGCTGCCGCTGTCACGCAGCTCACGACCTTGCGGCAGCGCGCCCGCCAAGGCCAGTCTTCGCATCTCGTTCTCAATGGCATGAACCGACACGAAGGACTCGAGCGCCCCGTCAACGGCGCTTCCAGGCCGAGAAAGTTCGCCGGCCTGAATAATCATCCGGCCGATTGCCCCCTCCATATCGGTTGCTCCGTACACAAGCTGGCCGTTCGACATAACGGCCGAGCGGAGACCGGCGCCGACATGCACATACAGCATATGCTGATAGCGCTCGCTTCTCAGTGCCCAATGCTCGCCTACCAGCGCGGTATTCGCGCCGTTATCGAGCAGAACCGGGAACTGCAGCCGTTCCTCAAGCAGCCCGCAGATCGGCAGGTTACGCCATCCCCGGGCAGGGAAATAAACGGGATCCAGAATAAGACCCCGTTCACGGTCAAGCGGACCTACCGCTCCAACACCCATTCCGAGAATGCTGGACGGCTGCAGGCCATGCTCCTTCGTAAACTGGCGGACAGCCTCCTGCACCCGGTTCAGAAATACTTCCGGCGTCATGCTCTCATCCATCTTCCAGCGTATGGCCGACAGCCGGTTCATATGCATGTCGTAAAGGCCTATGGACGAGTAGATCCGCGAGATCTCCAGTCCGAACAAATAGCCATAGGTTGGATTCGTCTCGTAAAGAATCGGTCTTCTTCCCCCGGTAGAGCTGCCGCGCCCATGCTCGCGCAGCTTGCTTGCTTCAAGCATCTCTTCCAGCAGCCGCGTCATGGTGCTGCTTGGCATCGAGAATTCCTTGATCAGCTCAGCGCGCGATACGACACCTCGCTGAGCGATGTAGGCATAGACCAGATTGGCCAGTGTCTTCGTAATGGACATAGGACTCCTTCCTCTACCCGAGTTTGTTTTCGATAAGATTACAACGGTTTTTCGATACCGTCCATCCGGTGACGCTGACGGAACTCCGATGGCGTCTCCCCGTACTTCTTGCGGAACAGCTGCGAGAAATGGCGCATATCCTGATAGCCGATCCGCTCAGCGACATCGGCAAGCTTCAGCTTGGGATTCAGCAGCATCTGCTTGGCTTGCTCCAGCCGCAGTCCAATGACATACTCCTTAAAGCCCGCGCCGGTCTTCTGCTTGAACAGCTGGCTGAAGTATACCGGATTCAGGTATACGATAGCCGCAACCTTCTCAAGCGACAGATCGGCATGATAATGCGTCCTGATATATTGCAGGGCAACCTCAATGGACTGATCGCTTCCGCTTGCGTAATGCTCATACACCTGCGTGGACGAAGCTTGCCTCATCCGCTGCACTTCCCCCGGCACGGCGTTGATATCCTCGATCCGGTCGGTATGCATAATCTGGAACGGCACGCGCAGATATTTGATGAGGTGCGTGCGCAGCTCTTCCAGAAGACTAGTTATCGTTCCGCCCTCCGGAAGCGTAACAAGGCCAAGAAGGCTCTTGCTGTCGTAAATGGTGACAAAGCCCTGGCCATGCTTCTCGATCAGCTCGCCCAGCACGTTCTCGATCATGAAATGCTCGAGCTGAACAACTTTGTCGCTCTCCATCTTGACCATAATCAGATTGAAATGCGGATGGCTGTCCATAAACGGACTCATATCGATGCGGCCGATATCAAGCCCTTGAGCCCAGCGCTGAAAGACCGCTTCCCGCAAATACTTGCGGTTCGTCTTCAGGAGCTCGGCTTCCTCCGTCAGCTCCCGTTCGTGCTCGATCTCCCCGCTGATCTTCTCGATCATCTCGGCCAGCACTTCCTTGCCTATCGGCTTAAGCAGGTAGTCCTTGGCTCCAAGGCGCACGGCCTCCTGGGCATAGCTGAACTCCGAATAGGCGGAGATCACGACCCACTTCACCCGCGGATAGATGCTTCGGGTCAAATTCATCAGCTCCAGACCGGTCATGCCCGGCATCAGGATATCCGTAAGCACGATATCGATCCGGTTCTTCCTCAGCTCGGCGACCGCTTCTTCCGCGTTGACGGCCAGATAGGTGCTGTACGCCGGAAACCGATTGTTTAATGTTCGCTTTATACCTTCCCGTATGACGTTCTCGTCATCCACGATTAATATGTTCATCGCCCGTTTTACCTCCTCTGGCTGGCAGCGGTATTGCGATAATTACCGTCGTTCCTTTTCCTAATTCGCTGGAAATACGCAAGCCGTACGGCTCACCGTACATAAGCACAATACGGCGGTGCACATTCGGCAGTCCGATTCCTCTTCTGCCGCGTCCCTCCTGGGCAGCATTGTAATTGCGGCCGGGGCTGGAATCCTCGAGCATGGCATGCAGCTTATTCAGTTCCTCTTCATCGATGCCAACGCCGTTATCTTCGATAACAATACGCAGCTCATTGGCCTCTTCATCGGCTATGGTGGATACTCTCAGCAGTCCCGGACGATCGAGAGGCTCAAGACCGCTCTTCACCGCATTTTCGATGACGGGCTGAATCGTCATCTTCGGAACGATAGCATCGAGCCATATGCTGTCCACCTGAATTTCGGTGCTGACGCGCCCAACCAGACGGTTCTCGATAATCGTCATGTAATGCCTCATTTGCTCCAGTTCCTGGCGGAGCGTCGTCTTCGAGGCTTCCTCCCAGTCGCTGCTGTAGCGGAACATATGCGACAGCGACAATATAACGCGGCCCAGCCGGTCATTCTCCCGCTCGTCCAGCATCCAATAAATCATATCCAGCGTATTGTACAGGAAATGCGGGTTTACCTGCGACTGAAGCGCATGCAGCTCCGCGTTTTTCTCGCTTATGGACGCGAGGGTAATCCGCTCAATCAGCTCGTCGATCCGATGAACCATCCGGTTGAAGGAGGAGACCAGGCTGTTAATTTCCTCGAAGGATTTGACGTTTACCGCTCCCCTGAAATTACCCAGCTCAACCTGCTTCATCTCCCGGATCAGCAGCTTAAGCGGCGACGAGATGTTGCGCGAGATTAATGTCGCCAGCATCGTCGAGAGCAAGATGACGGCAATAATGACGGCAAGCAGATACAGTCTCGTCTGAACCAGCTCTTCGCTGATGTCCGACTTGGGCGTCAGCCCGAATACCGTCCATTCCGCAACGGCTGTTTTGGCAGCAACGATTAATTGACTGGTCTTATTATCAACAACGATCTCATTACCCTTAGGTCTAGGCAACCCATTAAAAGAAGGCACTGCCTGCGACTCGCCAGTTGGCTCCATCGACAAATCATCCTGATTTTTATCCGTCGATGCGATTACGCCGTTGTTCTTATCAACAATAAATACCCGGCTGTTTGGGCTGATCGACGCGTTAGACAAGGCCGATAGAATCGGATTGGGATCCGACTCGATCAAGACAATGCCAACCGGCTTATAGTTATTAAGATCAAACAGCTGACGTCCAAATACAAACACAGGCTCTGGCAGCATGCTGTTAATAACCGAGCCTTTCATCAAGCCAAGCCATACCATTTCGCCTTTTGAATTTTTAAGCTTGCTGTACCAATCAGCAGACGTGTAATCCTGATTGACTAGGCCGGCGAACCGCCGTTCATAGTTGTACAGCTTTCCTCCATTGGTCATGACATGGATGCCTATAATATCATCTCGCGAAAAGTATGCGGCTCCAATAATATTCGTAATCGCCCGTTCATTCATGACACTGACGCTTATATTCTTCTCATTGTCTGCTTCCTTAAGCAGTCTGGTCAATTCATAGTTACTGTTAAGTGATTTGGTCACGCTGTCATATCCTTCGAGAAGCAGATCAAATAACCCTACCGTTTGGGAAACGTTCTTCTCCGCAAGATCACTGATCTTTGAATGAATAATCTGGGTTGTCTTCTGATAATAGAGGAAGCTGACCAAGATGAGCAGCGTCATCATCGATGAAAACAGCAATAAAAACAACCGATTCTGTATAGAGTGCATGCCATGATAACGCGCCAATTTTTGAATCCTCCTAAAAGAATGATCACGCTTTTTGTGATCATTCTACTTCGTAAGCATCAACTTAAGAATGATCACGCTTTTTGTGATCATTCTACTTCGTAAGCATCAACTAAGAATGATCACGCTTTTTGTGATCATTCTACTTCGTGAAGCACTAATGCTCATTCCCTCATTGTAACACATGGCGAAACGGTTGCGCTGACCTGTGGCAGCGTAACCGTTTCGGTAAAAATCTACAAATCGCTTAAAATTCAAAAAAGCGGAGAAGGGGATTAACCCTTCACCGCGCCTGCTACCATACCTTTTGTGATCTTATCTGCGAGCAAGAAGTAAATAATGATAACCGGCAATGCCCCAAGCACGAGGAATGCGCCGATCGCTCCGTAGTTAACCGAATACTGGCTGACGAAGCTGTATACCCCGAACGGCAATGTTTTCAATCGTTCGGTCGAGATAAAGGTTGCTGCCAGGATGTACTCGTTCCAGATGTTAATGAAGGTCAGAATACATACCGTCATCATCGGCGGAACCGATACCGGCAGGATAATGTTCCAGAAAATCCGGAAGACGCCTGCTCCGTCCACGATTGCCGATTCTTCAATTTCATTAGGAATCGACTTCATGAATCCGCTAAGAATAAATACGGCAATTGGCGTCTGGAATGCAATGTAAGGCAGAATGAGCGACCAATGCGTATTCAGAATATGCATATTCTTGAAGATAATCATCAGCGGCAGCAGTGTCGCCTGCATCGGAATCATCATCCCGATCAGGAAGACAACCATAACCGCCTGACCGTATTTCCACTTGAAGCGGCTGATGGCAAACGATACAAGCGAGCTGAGGAACAAAACGCCAACCATTGTTATCAATGTAACTTTCAAGCTATTAAGCAGATATTTAACGTAATTGCCCGACTCCATCGCAGCGCTATAGTTACCCCATTGCAGAGCATGCGGCAGAGCAAAGAATTGGCCGGACAAAATTTCTTCGTTAGTCTTTAACGAGTAGATAGCCAGCCACAAGAGCGGATACAATTGGGTGACAATCAGAGCTGACAGAAGAATCCACATCAATATTTTCCCGATCGAAAATTTTCTTTGCGGCTTTATTCTTGGCAGCACTGCTGTAGTTGTACTTTGGCTCATAGTCGTATCCCTCCTTCGTTACGTGTATTTCCGTTCCAGACGGTTGAATCCATAGTTGATGACCACTGTTGCGACAAGACAGACTACAACCAGAATGGCTGCAATGGCACTTCCGTATCCGTATTTCATCGACAAGATTGACATTCTGTACATATGCGTCGCGATAACGTCCGTTGCGTTACCAGGACCGCCGCCTGTCATAACCATAATCATGTCGAACGATTGCAGCGAGCCGATAAAGGCAAGGACAATCGAAATCTTGAAGATCGGAACGTTCATTGGCAAGGTAATATACCAGTCAGCCTTCAAGCCTTCAGCGCCATCAATTTTGGCTGCCTCATAAATATCCGACGGAATGTTCTGAATACCCGTAAACTGGATGAGAGTGTGATAACCAAGGTATTGCCACAAAGCGACGAAGTACAAGCTGTACATCGCGATATCTGGATCCGTCAACCACTGCTGGGACCAGCTGTGCAGGCCTACCCAGTCAAGCACCTGGTTAAGCATGCCGCCCATGGACGCAGGGTTGTAGATTGTTTTCCAAAGTTGTCCGATAATAACAACCGACAAAATTACCGGCATAAAATAGCTGGATACAAGGAAATTCGGCTTCTTTACGAAGCGGCTAAGCAAGATTGCGACAAACAAAGCGATTGGAATTTCAAGCATGGAAAATACAGCAAACATCAGGGTATGGCGTACAGCCGGCCAAAATACGGCATCATGGAATAACAATTTATTGAAGTTGTCCAGACCGATGAATTTCGATTCGCCGATCCCGTTCCAGTCGAGCGTACTCGTATACAGGGAAACGATGATTGGAACAAAAACCAGACAGACATAGAGTATCAAGCACGGCAGCACGAACAGCGCTATCGTCAACTTCGAAACCTTCAGTACGTTCATCTCGTGTGCCCTCCTATCTTTTAGCTATTTTTTTAACATCCGTACAAAAGGGGTTCCTGGGAGAGAACCCCTTTTGCACGGTGTGCAGCTTTTTTATATTTTTATCTATTGTTCAATGCTTATTTATTGCTTTCGTAAGCGGTTTGGTGCTCTTTTGCAACTTCAGCCGAATCCTTCTTCTGAACGAAGATGTTTTGGATGGAAGTCAAGTGGCCTTGGGAAGTGCCAGGGTTCATTGTGTTATCGAACGACAGGTCGCCGCCTTTAACGTCTTTGAACAGGTCCAGTACGCTAATTGCCATGTCGGAGTAGCCAGCAGCTTTGAAGTCGCCGTCCACTTTTTGAGCAAGACCTACAGCACCTTTAACTGCGAAGGCTTCTTTAGGGAAGTTCAGCATGAAGTAGTTCAGGAAATCTTTGGTTTCTTGCAGGTGTTTGCTGTCTGCAGAGATCGCGAATGCGGAACCTGGAGCAAGCATGAATTGGTTAGGATCGCCTTTGCCGTTTACCGTAGGGAATTTGAATACGCCTACTTTATCCTTCAGAGCTTCGGATGTTTCGATACCGCCAGTTGCCCACGAACCCATGTAGTACATAGCAGCCTTACCCGTTTTGAAAATGTTCTCGCCGGCGTTATAGTCGAACGATGTAACGCCTTCTTGGAACGCCCCTGCTTGAATCAGGTTTTGCATAGCGTCTACAGCTTCAACGAAAGCCGGATCTTCGAATGTTTTCTTGCCGGCTACAACATCAGACAGGAAGCCAGGGCCGCCGTTTGTGCGAAGCAGGATGTTCATGAACAGGAACGAACCCGTCCAAGTATCTTTTTCACCGATTGCCATTGGCTGGATGCCTTTAGCTTTCAGGGTTTTAACGTCTGCGATCATTTCTTCGAATGTTGTTGGCGGGTTAGCGATGCCAGCTTGCTGGAACAGATCTTTGTTGTAGTAAACAACGCCGATGTTGTTGCCGTCAGGCAATGCGTACAAGTTATTGTCGAATGTATAGAAGTCAAGAACGCCGTCTTGGAATGTATCTTTCAGGCCGTTTTGCTCAACCATGTCGTTCAGCGGTGCAAACAGTTTTGCGTCAACGTAAGGCTGCATTTGAGCTGCCGGGTTAACGATTGTGATGTCCGGCACTTCATGCGAGGCTGCTTGCGTTTTCAGTTTTTGCTTTTGTTGGTCGGTATTCAAGGAGTCCAGCTCGATCTTCACGTTTGGATGATCAGTTTCGTATTGTTTAACGATCTTTTTCATCATGCCGTTTTTCGGATCCGTTGGATCTGGATAAATGTTCTGGAAAGTAATCGTAACTTTCTCGTTGCTTGCCGGCTTTTCTGTAGCCGCGTTTGTCGCTCCCGCATTGTTGGAAGCGCCGGAGTTGGCATTTTTGTCGCCGTTATTGTTATTCGAGCCGCATGCTGTCAAGCTGATTGCCAAGGAACCTGCAAGTACAAGACCAAGAACGCTCTTCATATTCATTTTAGCCATTTGTTTATCCCCCTTGTTTGTGATGCTTTTATTATCTTGAAATCTGCAAACCCTTACAATGTGTGAACTTAGGATATCAGGTAGGTTTTCTTTAGGTCTTGAGATTCCCCACCTTGAAAAAGCCCACTCGAATACTGTCGAACTTTATTGAACCGTGCGGTTATTATTTGTTCCTTCCTGCTTCGAAATCCTTCCGGAGCGGATTTCCAGGGGTTGCCACGACAGCAGAAAAAAAGCCGCATCCCGGGTCCTGTGGACCGTGGGATGCAGCTTTTTAGGCTAAGAGCGCCGTTATGCGGCTGTAATTTTGTATTGCTTCTTATGCTTGCTGAAGTGGAGCTTCATGCCTTTCATCTTGCAGTATTCCTTCAGAGGGATCATAACGCCGTTAGGACCTTTGTACGGCTGCTCCTTGAATGCCGCAGTCTGCCCGTCCAGATGAACCATAACCGGCGCATGCTCCAGATCCAGCGCCTTCAGCTTCTCCATCAGCTGCTTCGCAGACTCGCCTTCTCTCGCCCCGTTCACGCGGAAGCCGTTTGTCTGCCCGCGGCCGTTAATCCCTTCTTTAACCGTAAAGGACAGCGAAATGCCCACTTCCTTCAAAATGTCCAGCACTTCCGCATTGTAAGCCCCGTAAGGAAAAGCGATAATGCCTTTTGTATTGCCGAGCTCTTCCTTCAGCCGCTTCTCCGCTTTCTCGAGATCGGTCTTCACGCGGTTATGGTATTCCTCATCCGTCTCGACGCGCTGTTCTTTCTTCAAATATTGATGGCGCGTCAGAACCGGCTTCGTCAAGCCGTCCGCGCGCATAACGCCATATTTGTGGCTGTCGTAAGTATGGTTATAGAAGGACATGCCGGACTTTTGCATCTCTCGCATCTGGTCCCAGGTCATCTTCGGACGGCCGACCTGCTTCGGCTTATCCGCATTGTCCGCACCGGAGACGATGACAAAATTAACGGCCGGATAATTATGTTGCTTTAATACAGGGAAAGCATCCTTATAGAAGGTCTCGTATCCATCGTCAAAGGTCAGCAGCACCGCATTGTCGGGAACATTGCCGTTATTTGCGATAAAATCCGCATACTGGTCGATTGAAATGACATGGAAACCGTCGGTTTTGAGCAGCTCCATCTGCTCCTTGAACAAGTCAAGCGAAATAGCGGATTCTGCCTCCGCGTTATTGGTTTTCTTGGCCGCTTTGTCCGACAAATCATGATACATCAGTACGGCTACCTTGTCCGAATAATAAACGCCTCCGCTGCCCGGATTTTCCAGCGTCCATTCCAGCTTCGATTTAAAGGTTGACTCCAGGAATGAGGCCGGCACCATCGGTTCGCCGTCGACCAAATCCACAGCAGGAGGCTGCTTGAGCTTCTCGCCGTTTACGTAAAAGCTGACTTGCTTGGCGTTATCCGGCGCTGAACATGCAACAGCCAATAGTCCCAAACCGATCATAAGAAGAACAACATTTGTCCAAAGAGCTGCACGCGCACGAAACATTCACTTACTTCCCCCTAAATAATCAATCCATTTCATAGTTTTACAAATACTGGTCAACATTAGACAAAAAAAATATCTGCGATCTAGTACATCTACTAAACGCAGCATATCGCTGGAATGTTGCTCCATTATGATAAATATTTAATGTACAATCTATTATATATGGAGGGAGATAAAATGAACATTGCTATTTTCGGGGCAACCGGCCGAGTCGGACGCATCCTTGCGGCGCTTGCGCTCCGCGACGGGCACGCGGTAAAAGCCCTCGTCCGGAGGCCGGATAAATTACAAGAGCTGGCAGACAGCTGGCCCGGGCTGACTCTGGTGGCGGGCAATGCGGTTTCCGCCGGGGACGTCAGCGAAACCTTATCCGGAGCCGATGCGGTTATCAGCGCCTTAGGCACCGACGGCGGAACCGTCTTGACGGACAGCTTCCCGCTTATACTCGAAGCCATGGATCGGTTAAAGATCAAGCGGATTGTAGCCGTCGGCACGGCGGGAGTATTGGACAGCCGGACTGAACCGGGCCTGCTGCGGTATCAATCCAGCGAATCGAGAAGATCGCTCACGCGGGCAGCCGAGGAGCATCATGCGGTGCTGCGGCTGCTGGAGGAGTCCGGACTCGATTGGACGCTGGTCTGCCCGACTTACTTGCCTGACGGTCCTGCCGAAGGAGGTTACCGGCAAGAGCGCGGCTATCTGCCGGAGAACGGAACGCGTATTACGACGGGAGATACCGCCGAATTTGCTTATGCCCAGCTGTTCAGCAGCCAATATACGAGGGCAAAGGCGGGAATTGCCTATTAGAAGAAAAAGCCGGGCTTTTGCGTTAGCAACGCAAAGCCCCGGCTTTTTTTATAGCGGAGAGTTAGGTTTACTTGGCAAGCAAAGCCTGAATCTCGGAGTCGATCCGCTCCGGCGTCACGTTTGGACCAAACCGCTTTACGACTTTTCCTTCCTTGTTCACAAGGAACTTCGTAAAGTTCCATTTGATGCGCTTCGAGCCAAGAATGCCGCGGGCGTCCTTCTTCAGCTTCTGGAACAGGGGATGCGCCGTGTCGCCGTTAACGTCGATTCTTGCGTAGAGCGGGAAGTTGACGCCAAAGTTCAGCTCGCAGGACTGCGCAATCTCCGCGTTATTCTCAAGCTCCTGATTCATAAACTGGCTGCTGGGGAAGCCTAATACGGCAAAACCCTTCTCTTTGTACGTGTCATGAAGCTTCTGCAGTCCTTTGAACTGCGGGGCAAAACCGCATTTGGTCGCCGTGTTTACAATGAGCAGCACCTGGCCTTTGTACGGAGCAAGCGTTTGTTTCTCGCCTTTAATCGTGTTTACTTCAATATTGTATAAGGACATCTTTCATGCAACTCCCTTTAAATGAATTGTTATTGATTAAATTGTATGCAATTTATTTGGGAAAGTCAAATACCGATTTTTTCTTTTTTGACACGTTTCAGAGGCGGTGCTACAATACAATCACCCAATTAATTTGCATACAATTTATATAGAGACGTTATAATCAACAAAGGGGTGCTGCCACTATGGACACAAGCGAACTGCTGAAGCTCGAGAATCAGCTTTGCTTTGCTTTTTATTCTTGCTCAAGAGAAATTACGAAGCTGTACCGTCCTTTGCTCGCCGAGCTTGGACTTACCTATACCCAGTACATTACCATGCTTGCCTTATGGGAGCAGGACAATGTATCCGTCAAGGAGCTGGGATCGAAGCTCCTCCTGGATTCCGGAACGCTCACGCCGTTGCTTAAGAAGCTGGAATCCATGGGGCTTCTGACAAGGGCGCGGGACAAATCCGATGAACGGCATTTGATCGTCCGCTTAACCGGGCAGGGTCAGGCGCTTAAGGATAAAGCCTCCTGCGTGCCTTTGCGGTTATTTGAAGGCACCGCGGTTGAGCCGGAAGAGATCTTCGCCTTGCGAAGTCAGGTGCAGACGCTGATGAGCAAGATGAACGAAGCTACCTAATAGGGAGACGACTTTCTGTGAAGAACAGGAGGTCGTCTTCTTTTTTGATATGCCTATTGACTCCGCATGACGCTTCTTGTATAGTTGATTACATGAGTAACCAACCACTCAGGTAGCTAAGAGGTGAGGAAAAACATATGACCTTAATCATCGACGATAGTCGCCCTATCTTTGTGCAAATCGCAGAACGAATCGAAGACGACATCATTCAAGGAAGGCTTCCGGAGGAATCGCAGGTCCCTTCGAAGAACGAATTCGCCTCCTTTTATCAGATTAACCCCGCTACAGCGGCGAAAGGCGTCAACCTGCTGGTGGACGAAGGAATCTTGTATAAGAAAAGAGGGATTGGAATGTTTGTAGCCACGGGCGCGCGTGCCGTGCTGGTCGAGAAGCGCAAGGAGCAATTTTTCGAGCAATACGTCGTAACCATGATGCGGGAAGCCGAGAAGCTGGGCATTTCGGCGGATCAATTAACGGAAATGATTCGGAGAGGGGAGGCCAAATAATGAGCAACGTTGTTGAAGTAAACCTTTTAACCAAATCGTACGGGAATGTTACGGCCGTTCACGAGGTGTCTTTCAAGCTTGAGGCGGACAAAATTTACGGCCTGCTGGGAAGAAACGGTGCAGGCAAAACCACGATTATGCATATGATTACCGCTCAGCTGTTCGCGACAAGCGGCGTGCTGAAGGTATTCGGCGAGGAGCCGTACGAGAATTCCCGCGTGCTCAGCCGAATCTGCTTCATCAAGGAAAGCCAGAAGTATCCGGACAATTACACGGTAAACGACGTGCTGGAGCTGTCTTCCTCCCTGTTCCCGAACTGGGATAGAGCGTTTGCCGAGGAGCTGGTCAAGGACTTTCAGCTGCCGCTGAAGCGGAAGATGAAAAAGCTGTCACGCGGCATGCACTCTTCCGTCGGCATCATCGTCGGGCTGGCCAGCCGCGCTCCGCTTACGATTTTTGACGAGCCGTATCTGGGTCTCGACGCCGTTGCCAGAGCCTTGTTCTACGATCGGCTGATCGAGGACTATTCCGAGAATCCGCGGACGATCGTCCTGTCGACGCATTTGATCGATGAGGTAAGCCGTCTGCTCGAGCATATCATCGTCATCGACGGAGGCAAGGTGCTTATTAATGAAGATGCCGAAGAGCTTCGCGGCTACGCCTATTCGGTGGCAGGCACGGCAACCGCGGTTGAAGGCTTTATCGCCGGCAAAACCGTTATATCGCGCGAACCGTTCGGCGCACTTCTGACAGCGGGGATTACCGGCAGATTATCCGAGCAGGAGCGGAAGAAAGCCGATGCTCTTGGCTTAGCGCTCTCTCCGATTTCCTTGCAGCAGCTGATCGTCCAGTTAACGAGCAAAAAAACGGATGTTAAGGGAGGCTCCCGTATATGAACCGAATTGGCAATGTCCTGAAAATGCATCAACGCGACAAGTTCGCTTGGCTGATCATCCCGTTCATGATTCTTGGCTCCAGCTTTGTGATCAATCTGATCGTCGGGTTCCTGAGCGGCGTCGAGATATACACCGGCGGTCTGATGTCCATCTTTATTTACATGCTTGTGCTTGGCATCATTGTACTCCCTCAAACCTTCCCTTTTGCCATCAGCTTCAGCGTCCGCCGGACCGACTATTACGCGGGCACCGTCTTACACGCGTTGATTTCCGGTTGTATCACGGCTATTATTCTGCTGCTGCTTAGCGCAATCGAAAAAGCGACCAACTTCTGGGGTACGGGACTCCACTTCTTCCATCTTCCTTTTTTGACGGACGGCAATATCGTTCAGCAGTTTATCTTTTACTTCCTCGCCCTTGTTCTGCTCTTCTTCTGGGGCTTCGCGATCGGCAGCGTATTCCGGAAATTCCGGGCGATCGGCTTATTCGTCCTGACGCTGGCCTGCCTGCTGGCGACAACGATTATGACGGTCCTCATTATCTCCAAAGACTGGTGGGATGAGATCGCGAACTGGTTCATGGATCTGACGGCCTTCGAGCTGTCGCTGTGGTTCCTGCCGATCATCCTGATCTTCGCTATCGTCTCGTTCGTGCTGATCCGCAGATCGACCGTCTGATATTCGCTTCCCCCTTATCCGGCATCAGTGTCATTGGCTACCGCTGTTGAATACAACGGTAATACCAATGCTGCTGGACTGCCAGACGAGGGGGATTTTTATATGGATTTGCGGAGCTTGTTGAACCTTGATGACTATGAACGGCTGGAGGTAATCCATGATGCGCGCAGCGGACTTACCGCAGTTATCGCAATCCATAGCACAAAGCTTGGCCCCGGGCTTGGGGGCTGCAGAATGTGGAACTACCCATCCGTGGAGGATGCAATCATAGATGCCGTCAGGCTCGCCCGAGGCATGACCTATAAATCGGCGATGGCGGAGCTGCCCTTCGGAGGCGGCAAAGCGGTAATAATCGGAGACCCGGGCAAGGACAAAAATGAACGGCTGTTCCGTGCATTCGGGCGGTTCATTGACCGGCTGCAGGGAGAATATATTACCGGCATGGATGTCGGAACAACCTCAGCCGATATGGACTGGGTGTTTCAGGAGACGCGGTACGTCACCGATATTTCCGGATCGCTAGGGGCGGCCGGAACCTTTACGGCGGATATGACCGCTTACGGCGTCTTCCTGGCGATGAAAGCGTCCCTGAACAGGCTGGACGGTTCGGAGAGCTTGTCCGGCAAGGTCGTTGCGGTTCAGGGACTCGGAAAAGTCGGCATGTTCCTCTGCCGGTACCTGGCGCTTGCCGGAGCCAAGCTGGTCGTAGCCGACCTAAACGACGAGCTTGTCCGGAAGGCCGTGCAGCAATACGGCGCCCGGGCCGTGGGCGCGGACCTTATCGCGCATGAGCTATGCGATATCTATTCCCCTTGCGCGCTTGGCGGCATCATTAACGATGCGAGTATTCCGCAGCTGCAATGCCGGATTGTTGCCGGAGCGGCCAACAATCAGCTGGCGGAGGAGCGGCACGGCGATGTGCTGCATCAGCGGGGCATTCTGTATGCGCCGGACTACGTGATCAACGCCGGCGGAATCATTGTGACCGCCGCCGAGCTGAACGACAACTCCCCATCCTACGCCAGAAGCCGCGTCGAACAGATCTACCGCACGCTGACGAACGTGTTCGACTGGTCCGACAAGCACGGCGTATCCACCGCCAAAGCCGCCAACCAGCTGACCGAGCAGCTGCTCGGCGAGTGAAGCGGTCCGCCTCGCCCGGACGAGTGCCCGGAAACCGTGCTGCCTGCAGCACGGTTTTTGCCTGCTATCTGACCGTTAATGGCTTGCATACAAAATAGGGCTGCTCCCCGGTCGCCATGACCATGAGGAGCAGCCCTTGCTGCCGTCTTTCGGTTATTCGATTTCTGCCTTCCGCTCCTTTATAATGGGAACATAAGTAAATACCCGAAAGGAGCCGGAACCAATGAAAGAAGAAATTATTAAACGACTGACCTCGTACGTCATCGTCGATACCCAATCCAATGATGAGAGCGAGACCTGCCCCTCAACGCCAGGCCAGCTTACGCTAGCGAACCAGCTAGTCGAAGAGCTCAAATCGATCGGGATGCAAGAGGTAACGATCGACGCCAACGGTTACGTAATGGCAACTTTGCCGGCTAACACGGATAAGCAGGTGCCGACCATCGGCTTCCTGGCGCACGTCGATACGGCAACCGACTTTACCGGCAAGAACGTAAAGCCGCAGCTCGTCGAATACGAAGGCGGCGACATTACGCTGAACGAAGCGCTGGGCGTCGTGCTGTCGACAAAGGATTTCCCGGAGCTCGGCAACTACAAAGGCCATACGCTTATGACGACGGACGGCACCACGCTGCTTGGCGCCGATAATAAAGCCGGCATCGCCGAGATCATGACAGCCATGGCCTACCTGATCGAGAATCCGGACATCAAGCACGGCAGGATCCGCGTTGCCTTTACGCCGGACGAAGAGATTGGCCGCGGTCCTCACCGCTTTGACGTCGCTGCTTTTGGCGCCAAGTATGCCTACACCGTCGACGGCGGTCCGCTTGGCGAGCTGGAATACGAGAGCTTTAACGCAGCGGCTGCAAAAATCACCGTCAATGGCACTAACGTCCACCCCGGAACCGCCAAAGGCAAAATGATCAACTCGATGAAAATTGCCATGGACCTCAACAGCCGTCTTCCCGTCAACGAAGCGCCTGAGCATACCGAAGGCTACGAAGGCTTCTACCATCTGAACACGCTGCAGGGCGATGTAGAACAGACTAAGATGTCCTATATCATCCGCGACCATAACCGCGAGAAGTTCGAAGCAAGAAAAGCGACGATCACCCGGATCGTCGAAGAACTAAAAGCTATCCATGGTCCAAACAGCATCGTACTCGAGCTGAAGGACCAGTACTATAACATGCGCGACAAAATCGAGCCGGTGTTCCATATCGTCGAAATCGCCCGCGAAGCGATGGAAAGCCTGGATATCAAGCCGCTTATCAAGCCGATCCGCGGAGGTACCGACGGCTCGCAGCTGTCGTATATGGGCCTGCCGACTCCGAATATTTTCACCGGCGGAGAGAATTACCACGGCAAATTCGAATATGTCTCCATCGACAATATGGTGAAGTCGGTGCAGGTTATAGTCGAGATTATCAAACGGTTCGAAGCGCGCGGCGAAGAGTAATTACGAAGGCCGCTCCACCTCGAACAGCTCGCCAAGCTTCGCGTAAGAAGCGCCTGCCAGACGGCTGACCGGCTGCAGTGCCGCCGCATCGATATGATTCCGCTCATCCGCGATGGAGCCGTGCAGATGATAGCGGATAACGCGGCCGATCAGCAGGTCGGCAGCGGGAGCTTCCGCCGTTCCGCCGAGCGGAATCGCTTGCTCCAGCACGCATTCCAGCCGGACCTTGGCCTCCGCAATACCGGGAACGGAGATTCGTTCGCTAGGCACGGCGGTTAGTCCGGCGAGAGCAACCTCGCTCTCCTCCGGAGGCAGGCTGGCTGCCGTAGCATTAAGCTTTTCCACATACGATTCATCCGCAATGTGAACGACAAACTCGCCTCTTGCGATAGCATGACGGGAGGTATCCTTCGGGATGCCTTTTTTGCGCTGCACGGATACGGAGATCAGCGGCGGATCAGCCGTCACGATATTGAAATAACTGAATGGTGCTGCGTTTAACACGCCATCCTCGGATAAGGTTGTTACAAGGGCAATCGGCCTTGGGACAACCGTACCCGTAAGCAGCTTGTAGTTCTCCCGCTCGCTTAAGTTTTCCGCATCAATCCGGATCATGATTCCGCCGCCTCCTTTTTCTTAGAAATGGTCTTTATACCAAGCTGCAGCCGCCGAAACCTCAGATCGGGTAAGCTGATGGCCGAACCGTTCCCAATGCACGTCAACCGCTGCGCCCGCACCGGCAAGCAAGCTCTCGAGTTCGTTCGTCTCTTCGGCCGAGCAGATCGGATCATTCTCCCCGGCACCGATAAATACCGGCACTCCGGACAGGTCCGGCAGTTCAAGACCCCGGATCGGCACCATCGGATGATGCAGGATTGCTCCGCGCAGCGAGTCTTTGTAATGGAACAACAGGCTGCCCGCGATATTAGCGCCGTTGGAGTAGCCTGCGGCTACCAGGTTATTCCGGTCGAACCCGTACTCCTCTGCCGAATGGTCAAGGAAATCGTTCAGCTCCTTTGTCCGGAACACCAGATCCTCCAAATCGAATACGCCTTCCGCAATCCGGCGGAAATAACGCGCCATTCCGTTCTCGGATACGTTGCCCCGGATGCTTAATACGGACGACTCCGGCGAAAAGGCAGCCGCTAGCGGCAGGAGATCATGCTCCGTGCCGCCCGTGCCATGGAACAGGACGAGGACCGGCGCCGCCGGATTCGTCCCCTGTCTGAATATATGCTTCATGGTACATACCTCCTAATATGAATGGTCTCTTATTAACGATCCAGTTCCATTACCCGTACGTCAAACGGCGTGAGCAGCTGCTCCAGCGTTGCGCGGTGCTGCTCGTACCAAGCCGGCAGCATCAGTTTCTCGCCAAGATGCTCAGGCTCTTCGTCGCGTGCGAACCCTGGAGGATCCGTAGCAATCTCGAACAGTATGCCGCCTTGCTCGCGGAAGTAGATCGCATTGAAGTACTGGCGGTCGACGATTGGCGTTGGCTGGAAGCCGTTTGCCGCCACATGCTGCTGCCAAGTGAGATGCTCGGCATCGTCTTTTGCTCTCCAAGCGATATGGTGAACGGTACCGTGACCGCCATGACCGGCCGCCATTGGCTCCGTATTCACGTCGATGATGTTGCCGAGTTCGCCAAACGATTGGTAACGTGCCAGGCCGTTTTCTTCGTCCACTTTGGACAGCCCCATTACATGCTCCAGCAATTGCGCCGTTGCCGCCGGATTGGTGCTGTACAGAATAGCGCCGCCAAATCCTTTGATCGCATGGTCTGCCGATACGCCGCCAAACGACCATGTGCTTCTAGGACCTTCTTCGCGCGCTACCAGCTCGACAAGCAAGCCGTCCGGATCCGCGAATTGCAGGTACTGCTCGCCAAAGCGGGAGGTCTCTTTGAATTCAATCTCGAATTTGGCGAGACGCTCTTTCCAGAAGCCCAGTGTGCCTTCAGGCACGACATAAGTGGTGTAACCAACCTGGCCGCCGCCTACAACGCCTTTACGCGAGTTTTCCCAAGGGAAGAACGTGATGATGGTGCCAGGGCTGCCGGCTTGATCGCCGAAGTACAGATGGTAAACTTCCGGCGCGTCAAAGTTGATTGTTTTTTTCACGAGGCGGAGACCAAGCACCCCTGCGTAAAAGTCTGTAGTTACCTGAGGATGTCTTACGAAAGCCGTAATATGATGGATACCTGCTGTGCGTTGATTTGTCATTATTGCCACTCTCCTAATGGGTTATTTTGCAAATTTTTAAGAATCTTTAATTTAAGATATAGGGCCTGACTTGATGTATAAGACGTAACGACCAACACTATTTGAAGGTCGTCTGCGCAAACTTGCCTAATTTCTTGAGAAGTGAGCTTGCGGCCTGTTTCTCTTCCGCCGTCAGTCCTCCGACCGCTCCCTCAATAACGAGGGTATGCTGCGGGAACACTTCTTCGATGAACCGCGTCCCTGCTTGGGTAATTTCAGCGTAGATAAGCCGCCGGTCTTCCGTAGAAGCTCTGCGGGTGACAAAGTCTTTCTTCTCCAGCTTATCGATGACGTAAGTGATATTGCCGCTGCTCATCAGTACCTTCTCGCCGATTTGCTGCAAGGGCTGGGGGCCTTTGTGATACAGTAGCTCAAGCACTCCGAACTCGGTCCGGTTAAGGCCATGCTTGCGGATATCCCGGTCGGCATGAGCGTTCACCCATTGGCTTGCTCTGGCAAGCGCGATGTAAAGATCAAGCGAATCGTCTTTTTCCTTTCCCATTTGCTCGCCTCGCTTTCGTTTATCTTGATTTTAAGATACTTTATTTCGAGGTAAATGTAAAGGGGTTTTTGAAAAAAAGTTTTGAAGGAGCTGTCCACAGCCGGACAACCCCTTGATTGCTGCTTGCCTTACGCGCGGTTTAGCGCATATTAGGTGCGGAATTCTCGCTTGGCGCTTTGTTAGGCGCCGGATTTGGGGCAGCGTTTGGCGCTTGATTGTTAGGCGCGATGTTGTTGCCTCCGCCATTGCTGCCGCCGGTACCGCCACCGCCGATTCCTTTGCCGCCGCCAGTACCGCCTGTACCACCGCCGCCAATACCTTTGCCGCCCTCTTGCATTTGGCCGCCTCCGCCGCCGAAGCCTTTGCCGCCTTTGCCGCCCTCTTGCATTTGGCCGCCTCCGCCGCCAAAGCCTTTACCGCCTTTGCCGCCCTCTTGCATTTGGCCGCCTCCGCCGCCAAAGCCTTTACCGCCTTTGCCGCCTTCTTGCATCTGGCCGCCTTTGCCGCCGCCTGCTCCGCCGCCACCGATACCTGCGCCGCCGCCTGCTCCGCCGCCACCGATACCTGCGCCGCCGCCTGCTCCGCCGCCGCCACCGATACCTGCGCCGCCGCCTGCTCCACCGCCGCCGCCGATACCTGCGCCGCCGCCTGCTCCACCGCCGCCACCGATACCTGCGCCGCCGCCTGCTCCGCCGCCGCCACCAGCTCCTGCTCCGCCAGTTCCCGCGCCGCCGCCTGCTCCGCCGCCACCACCGGCTCCTGCGCCGCCGCCTTGGCCAACACCTAGACCTTTAGCTTTGCCTACGCCTTTAGCGCTTACCTTCTTACCGTATTTAGCCGTGTTGTAGGAGTAAGTAATCGACTGGAATGTTTTCGCATCTACCGAGCCAGTCACCGGAAGGCCGTGCGTTTTTTGATAATGCTTGACGCCTCTAACGGTTGTATTGTCATAGTAGCCGTTGATTTTGCCGGAGTAGCTGCCAATTCCCTTGAGCATCCCCTGAATAACGTAGATGTCCGGTCCTTTGGCCCCTTTGCCGACGGCAAGAGTTGTACCCGCACCGCCAAACATAAGCGCAGCAGACAACACCACCGCACTCAGAATTTTTCCGGCCTTTTTAGCCTTCCCTTTGCTTTCGTCCTCGCGGGAAGTCAACATCCAATCCCATTTCATGTCTTACTACACCTTCCAATCTTTTGTTTATTTTTATTTCCATGCCTTACTATTCCCCAAATTAAAATTTCATACGGCCGCCCTTCCGATTTAAAAAATTAAAGAGTTTATCGTGAAAATTAAACATGTTGCGCCAACCCTGACTTTTCTCCGGGACCCGTGTTATATAATGATGTCGCTTTCATTACACAATTGAACGGGGGTCTTGGCATGCTGAACGACAACTATATTTCATTCAGTTATCACGAAGGCCATTTTCCGCTTTCCCTTGACGGGAAGGGGGCCGATATTTACGTATCCGGGCAAGATTACGCTGGCGTTATTCGGGCAGTGTCCGACTTGCAGAAGGATATTTACAAAGTCACGCAAACCAAGCCGCAAATCATTCATCAGGCAGAAGACCTGAAGAGCATCACGGTTATCATAGGTACAATCGGGCATTCCGCCCTGATCGACACGCTTATTGCGGAAGGAAAGCTTGAAGCGGCCGACTTGACGGGCAAATGGGAGTCCTTCGCACTGCAGACGGTCGCCAATCCGCTGCCGGGCGTGGACGAAGCGCTTGTCGTCGCGGGCAGCGACAAACGCGGCACGATCTACGGCATTTACGACATTTGCGAGCGGATTGGCATATCGCCCTGGTACTACTGGGCTGATGTTCCGGTCCGCAAACGAACGGCCTTAATGTTCCGTAACGGCCTCTATAAACAAGGCGAGCCATCCGTCAAATACAGAGGCATTTTCTTGAATGACGAAGGACCTTCTCTTATGGCCTGGGTCCGGGAGAACTTCGGGGACTTCAACCATAAGTTTTATGAAAACGTATTCGAGCTGCTCCTTCGTCTCAAGGCGAACTATCTGTGGCCGGCCATGTGGGACAATACCTTCTACGAAGATGACGAGCTAAATCCCGCGGTTGCGGATATGTTCGGCATAGTTATCAGCACGTCCCACCACGAGCCGATGCAGCGTCCGCATGGCGACTGGAAGAAGCATAAGCAAGGACCGTGGGATTACTCGGTTAATGAAGAAGTGCTCTGCAAATTCTGGGAGGAGGGCATTCGCCGAAGCGCGAGCTACGAGAATGTCATTTCGCTTGGAATGAAGGGAGACGGCGACGAAGCAATGGGTGGTCAACTCTCGTTCCGGGAGAAAATAGAACTGCTTCAGCGGATCGTCCAGGACCAGCGCCGCATTATAGGCCGACAGATGAAGACTGATCCGGCGGAAGTGCCTCAGCTATGGGCATTGTACAAAGAGGTTCAGGACTATTACGAGAACGGCATGCGCGTGCCGGACGACATCACGCTCTTGTGGTCCGACGACAATCACGGCAACCTGCGGAGAGTGCCAACCGAAGAAGAGCGGAGCCGTTCCGGAGGGGCGGGCATCTATTACCATCTTGATTACGTGGGCGGTCCGCGCTCTTATAAGTGGGTTAATACGGTACCGCTTGAGAAAATTTGGGAGCAGATGCACAAAGCCTACGAATACGGCGCAAACCGGATTTGGATACTGAATGTCGGAGATCTGAAGCCGGTGGAATGCCAGCTGGAGTTCTTCCTGCGGATGGCTTGGAACATGGACGAATGGAGCAAGGACAATATCAGGGACTACAGCATCCGTTGGGCGGAGCAGCAATTCGGCTCCATCTACGCGGAAGAGGCCGCCCTTATCATTAACCGGTATTCCAAATGGAACGGCAGGCTGAAGCCGGAGCTGCTGAACGCTGTCCCGCTTTACAGCTCCTTTCATTACAAGGAAGCGGACAACCTTCTGACCGAGCTGCACGACACCGTCAAGCTGGCCGAACAGGTGCATCAAGACATTCACGCCGCCGCAAAGGACGCTTTTTTCCAGACGGTCCTTTATCCCGCCAAAGCGTCTGCCCAGGTATTGGAGATGCATATCCGCGTGGCGAGAAGCAAGCTGTACGCTGCCCAGGGACGGGCTTCCGCCAACGTGGAGGCCAAGCTTGCCAAGCAGCTTTTCGAGGCTGACGCCGCGCTATCCTATGCTTATAATCACGAGATCGCGGACGGTAAATGGAACCATATGATGGATCAGCTTCATATCGGCTATACGTACTGGAATCAGCCCGAGGAGCACCTTATGCCGGAGGTTGGAACGGTCAAGCTGACCAGCGAAAATTCCGGGTTAGGCGTCGCTGTCGAAGGCTCCGAACTGGCATGGCCGCGCGATCCGCAGCTTCCTGCCCTGTCCTTCGACACGTATACGAGGGAGAGCCGCTATATCGATCTGTTCAACCGGGGAACGGACGCTTTTACCTTCTGCGCAAGGGCCGATCAGCCTTGGATCAAGCTAAGCCGCACGACGGGCTGCGTTGAAGTTGAAGAACGTCTTTGGATAGAGATCGATTGGAACGAGGTTCCCCAGAGCGATAAACTTACCGGAAGCATCACCTTAATTGATCTGCTGACCAGCAAAGCCTTCACCGTCATGATTCACCTCATGAATCCGGCATCGCCTTCCCGCGAAGCCTTAACCGGATTTATGGAAACCAACGGGTATATCTCGATAGAGGCGGAGCATTACAGCGCGAGCAACGAAGCCGGCGGAGCAAGCTGGCAGGTCATTCCGAATTACGGCAGAACCCTGTCTTCCATGGCTGTGTTTCCGGTAACCGTCCCTTCGGTCGCCGCACCTGCGCCGGGCGAATCGCCTTGCCTCGAATACAAGGTATACCTGACAACGCCGGGGGAGCTTACCGTATACGCGCTTATTGCTCCAACCATCGACTTTATACCGGGACAAGGCCTGCGTCTTGGCGTTTCGTTTGACGATCAACCCATTCAGGTGGCAAGTGCGATAGGACTGACCAAGGATGGCGGCTACTCGGAGTCCGATTGGGAGCAAAGCGTCATTCTGAATATCCGCTCGGTCGCAACGAAGCATACAATCCCGGAGACCGGCTATCATACGCTAAAAATATGGATGGTCGATCCCATCGTCGTCCTGCAAAAAATCATGATCGACACCGGCGGCTTAAAGCCGAGCTATCTCGGCCCGCCGGAAAGCTACCGGGGGAACCTTTCGTAACAGCAAACCCTCTCCGCTAGCCGGAGAGGGTTTTTGTCATGCATATCGCAATTGAGGCCTTCAAGACACAAACTTGACGTCGGCCACCTTGCCGCTCTCCACAAAGCCGATATTCCGGTACACCTTGTTGGAATCGGGATTGGTCAGATCCGCGTACAGCATCGGCAGCCGGTTTTCCCGTACGATCAGGCCGCAGCAGGCGGCAACCGCCGCGCTTGCATACCCTTGCTTCCGCAGCTCCAGCGGCGTGTAAACGTAATTAATGCGGGCATGGCGCGGAGAGCGGTGAGCGATATGCGCCATGGAAACGGGATGACGATCAACGATCCATATGTATAAATTGCCTGTTGCAATCGTATTCTCCGCCGCGGGCAGTTGGCTTGCCGGATGAACCTTGTAGCCATACGCGCTTTCCGCAAAGCCCGCCATAAAATCCGCGATCAGCGGAGCATCCGAGGAGACGGCTGAACGCAGCTCCCCCTTCACCGCCGCCGGGTAGCAAATGTCCGGACAATAATATGCTTCCATTCCCATCTTATACTCGGGGCGTACGCGGTAACGGGCCGCGTAAAGCTCCGCAAAGAGCTTGGCATGCCTAGGCTCTGCCGTAATTCCGCGAAGCGAATGCCCGGTAAGCTTCACAAGAGCTTTGAGTAGAAGGACTCTCTCTTCTTCAGGAAGCGCCTCGTGTACCCACAGCCACGCATTATGACCGGGCGAACCGGCAAAAATCGCGGAGCCGCCCGAGGCTCTGTAGATTACCGACTGGCTCATTTCGCATATCCGGTGCAGTAAATTCATCTTTACCTCATCGGGCACAAATAATGGCGATCTCAAAGCTTCCATAGCCTGCTCGCCAGGCAGCAATCTTTCCCACATCGCGATTTCTCCTTTCCTGAATCGAAAGAAATTCCTCTCAGTCTATATGTAACTGATATTATTCGTCAAACCTGCAAAAAGCCCTGCTCGATTGAGCAGGGCTTCCGCTTCATTTTTAGGCGTGAACAGGCTCGGGACGTTTCAGTTGGAGCGGCGGCGGAATTAACCAACCTTTCTTTTTGGACATCTCCAGTACGCGTAAGCCCAAAGCTGCCTTCGTCATATGGTATTTGCCAAACAAGGCGCCGATATCTTCTCTGATAGAGATACCCATTGCCTGACTGCATGCCGCGAGACCCGCTGATAAACTGCTAGCTACACCGAATGCGATTTCGTTATCCGCAAATCTTGCTCCGGCAGGAATATCTTCCAGCTTAACCGGCGGTCTTTCCGGCATGGTCGGGGCAGGAGTTATTCCATTATGGGTAAGCAAAGCGTCCAATTCCTCCGTTTCCAGTCTTGCCTGATCGATAAGGTCTTCCAAAAGCTTTTTCAGATCTTTATCACCGGCATGGTTCAAATAAGCCTGACAGCAGGAAACGGCGTTTTTGGCTACCATAGACGCCTGCCATACGGCGTACACCTCTCCGTAATGCATCGGCTCGTCTTTTGGATTACCACTTAAAATACCCATTATATCGCTCCTTTTTTCGCGAATCGTTTGTATTGTCCAACAAATAACCCCCTGTCAGACAGGGGGTCTGTGTCTTTGCCTTAATAATCCGGTTTTATTTAGGTGCGTTCCCGGTCACGGCTTCTAAGACCGAACAATCCGGCCAAACCAATCAGACCAAGCCAGCCCCAGTCGTAATCCCGGTCATTCGTGTTGGCTAAAGTGCGGTAATTGCCGTTTGTTAAAGCATTTGTACCTGTACCAGTGCCTGTCGTGCTTGTTGTGCTGTAGCTGTTCATGCGGTTCGATGTGCCGATAAAGCTGTTGCGGTTAGTATTGTAGCCATTGTTGGTGCTATAAGTGCCGTAGCCGTTCATTCCGTTCATTGTTCCGTTGTAATTGTTAGTACGGCTCGGTGTTGTGCTGTTGCCATCCGTTCCGTAAGTGCCGTAAGTCGTGGCACCGTAATGCGTGCTGCGGAAGTTATCCGTTGCAACCTCATCTTTGGCGGAAGCGGCGAAGGTTGGTACAGAAGCGGCAGACATCAGAATTGTTGCGGCACACAGCGTTGAGAACAATTTCTTTTTCATTGGCGAAGACCTCCCTCGGTTATTTGGTACATCCATAAGTGTGCTATGAGGGAGGCGCGGATATTCTGCCAGATTTTTAGCTGGGGATGAAATCCGCCTGTATCCAATCCTTTCCTGCCGAATATATTGGTTTCAAACGAAATGTGTACAAGTTGGATATTGGAGGGGACAAGATGACCAAAACCATCGTTGTAGAAATTGAATTTAACAACCGTTCCAACAGGGGTGGCGTCTACCGGATAGGGCTGACCCCTCAGTGGATTAAGTACCGGATGTCCATCTTTATGAAATATACGCTTCAAAGCCTGCTGAAGCAGACCAATCAGAACTTTCATGCCTTTATTCGCTATACCGAGCGGACGGAAGGAATCATCAAGGCCGAGCTGGCGAGGTACCCCAAGCTGCCCGCCCATATCCGTTTTGTCGCGGAAAAAAAATACGTGGAAAAGCTGCGCAAAACCGTTGGCGCAAGCTCCACTCTCTACCTGGTCCGTCTCGACTGCGATGATACGTATCACCGCACCATGATCGATCAGCTTCATAACTATAAGCCGAAGCAGGGCACTCGGGCTCTCATCAACCAGTCCGGTTATATTTACGACAGCGTCAGGCATAGGATGGCAACGGTTAGCAAAGCCTCTCCGCCGTTTTATACGTGGATTTACAAATCCGAGCAATACTTTAAAGGCTTCCGTTATAAGACGGTCGATGGGCATAGCGGAGTCGTCAAGCATAAACACGAGGTTCTGACCCAGTCCGGCAAACGAAACTACATGGTTGTCGTGCATAGCAAAAACACGCTGAATCAACGGTTGTTAAACCGACATTCCTTTATTTCCAACAAAACGAAGGTGGATGCCATTCTAAGCAAGTTTATTTAAAACTTGTCCTTCATAAATGCTAAAGCGCAAGGGAAAAGTAATACCGTCAAATGATAATGAGGCGGTGAGAACAATGGGAAGACGCAGCAGAAGATTACTTGTTCCCGAAGCAGGGGCGGCCATGCAAACGTTAAAGGCAAACGTAATGCGCCAGGAAGGCTACGCGGTGGACGAGAACAGACCGGATGACGTGAAATACGAGGTAGCCAGCGAAATGGGGATCCGGATGAATCGCAATGGCGATAACGGGAATATGAAAACCGAGGATGCAGGCCATGTCGGCGGAAAAATCGGCGGTGCGATGATCCGGGAAATGATCCGGATGGCGCAAGAAAAGCTATCACAGCGGCAGCCTTAAGCTGCCGCTTTCTTTTTGCACGGAAAGCTTAAGGCAATGCCCGCAGCGCTTTTGCCTGCCGGATATGGGCAACTCCCTCCCGGCATAGCCCGTACGGCTCCCAGGGGCAGTCGTGACAGAGCCGGCCGATATCATCCGGCTGGATGGCCGCGGCAACGCGGCCAACAAGCTCCTCCCAGCTCAGCTTGTTCCCGACCGCAAGCCCCAGCTCGCCCAATATTTCGTTGTCTTTCCGGTAAACGCTTGGGTTATGGCAATGATTCGGCTGATCGGAAGGAAACGCTGCGCAGATCATGTCCGGACCTTCCTTAATTTCGATGACGGTCTGCGGGTCGCGTCTCAGCGTTTCATAGACGGCGGTCATATTCGTGCAGAAGCCGTCCGAATACCCCTTACCCCGGTATCCAAGCAAGCAAAAAAGATGATGCCCTCTTAACGAGATGTTTGGTGGCATAAAGCGGTTACTCCTCCCCCCTATATGTTAACCCAATTTTACCACAAAGGTTAACATATGAGGAGATTTATCTATCCGGCGGTAAATCCGGTTCGTGCCGGTATTCATCAAGATCGATCGACCCATTAATGCCAATGTACACGCCTTCGGCCTCGAGCATATGCTTCTGCAGCATTCTCGATTCGTCTTCCTGGATAGCGATTTCTCCTTTTGCGTTCACAACCCGATGCCAAGGCAGCCGGTGGGCGCTGCTCAAGGAATGCAGAATCCGTACGACCTGCCTTGCCCCGCGGCTGCTTCCCGCCAATCCCGCAATCTGCCCGTAGGTCATTACTTTCCCTTCCGGAATCTGCTTTATAATATCGACCACTCTCTGCGTATACGGCTGTAACATAAGCGTTTGTCCTTTCCAAGCCCGCTCGCGGGCCGTTTTCGAGTTCCCTCTATCATACAATGAAAACGGTATGGTTTTCCTCTCACGTTCCCGCGAGCGCGGCTCGCCACCGCTAAGCGCAAAACTCCGGCCAACAGAGGGGACAGTGGCCGGAGTTTTGCGCTTTATTCAATGATTCCCGTTATAACGTCTTTCCATTGCTCCTCCGTTGCGCTGCGGTGAACCAGCCATGTCTCGCCCTTGCTGGTCTTGTGCCGTCTGATGAGTACGGAGCCTTCCGCGACCGCATCGCCCGGGAAGTTATTTTCCCGCCAGTCCAGCAGCTCGAAGAATAATCGCGGCACGGTGCGAAGGTATACGTTATCGCCGTTCTTGCGGAAAAGATCGGAGGTGACGATCAGCTTGCCTCCTGCCTGCACGAAGGCAATCAGCCGCTCCTCCAACCCGGCATCATAGATTTGATGGAGGGGAATGATTAGCGTCTCCAGCCCCTCCAGCTGGTCTGCGGTGTATACCACGTCGGTGCTGACACCCGCTTCGTAGAGATGGCGATAGACGTTGTGAACGATATAATCCGGGTAGGATATGCGGTCGGCCACCGCCAGCTGATAGCTCCAGGAGCTGTCGAAATGATAATAAAGACCAACGCTTGCGCGCTTCGTCTCCTTTAGTTCCGCCTCATCGGCATGTTTGGCCGCGTAGGCCCGAACAACCTCGTAATTACGCGATGGCTCGCCGGTTAACGTAACAAGCTCCGGCTTGCCGCCGCCCTGCTCCTGTCCCCACGGGAACGGCTTCATCTTGAACAAATAAAACCGGCTGCAGCCCCGTTCGCGGACAATCCGCATATCGCGCTCCAGCTCCGTTGTTCCCGTTCCGTATTCCATCATCCAGAACGGCTTGCCAAGCACCCCTCGGCAGGCATCCGCATAGAAAGCGATCTCATGCGGCTTATTGCTGTAGATGTCCATGCCAACCACATCCAAGCCGGCAAACAAATCGGTCCAATTCAGGTTGTCTCCCCAGCAGAACATGAAAGCATTGGTTGTTATAGGCTTCTCTCCGATATAAGGGCGAAGAGCAGCCGCCTGAAGGCGGGCGAACCGGGCCATGCTATCCGAGGAGAACCGGGCAAAGTCCAGCTCCAGGCTGGGATGATGCCACATATGCACATCCGCCCCGATGGGCGCGGGCAGCGGAATCTGGTCAAACCGTTCATACCGCTGGGACCAGAAGGCGGTTCCCCATCTTTCGTTCAGCGCCTCAACCGTACCGTAACGCTCTTCCGCCCAGCGATGGAAGGCATGCCTTGCCCCGTCGCTGAAATCGTATTTGGTCTCTCCGCCGAACTCATTATCGAGCTGCCATGCGACAACGTTGGGATGATCGCCGTAACGCTCGGCCATTCGGTTCACGATACGCAAGGCATGCAGAACATAATGATCCGAGGAATAAGAGCGGTGCTGGCGGGCGCCAAAACCAACCGCTTTCCCCTGTTTGTTAACCGGCAGGACATCCGGATGCTTCTCGACGAGCCAGACCGGCGGACAGGCCGTTGGCGTGCATAACACGACATTGATCCCGTGAGCGGCCGCGCGCTCAATGGCGACGTCCAGCCAGCCCCATTCGAATTGCCCGTCTCTCGGCTCCAGCAACGTCCAGGCAAATTCGGCGATCCGCACCGATCGGATGCCGGCAGCCGCCAGCTTGCTATAGTCGATATCCCATTGCTCCGGCTGCTCGTGCTCCGGATAATAAGCGATTCCCAGCTTCATGGCTTTAGCTCCTCCGCAGGTTCAATAGTAGTAAGCTCGCATTCGCACTCAAGCAGCCCCTCCCCGGTACAATACCGCAGCTCTCCATTTGGCAGCGTGATCTGTACCGGCACCGTGCCGGGCCGCTTCACTCGCAAACGGAATCTTCCCTCCCGAATGCTCCAGTCGATTTCTACGGCTCCGTGCGGCGTAATGACCGCACCGGCTGCGGCCTGAAGCGCCCCGATTCTTGGAGCAACCGAGATCGTCGCAAAACCCGGCGTTAACGGCTGGACGCCCAGCAGCTCGGCCGGGAATTCATGGAGAGGCAACGCGCCCCAGGCATGGCAATCGCTGCGGACCGAGACCGGATCCTCAACCCAAGAGGTCAAATGCAGGTCGACTTGAGCCTTCCAGTCCCCCCACAAAGCAAAGGTTCTGTCGTACATGCCGGTCTTCGCGAGCGCACGGAACAAATAGTAAGCCATCGCGCTGGACACCTTGGCAAGCCCTTGCGTTTCCAGCGCCCGCAGCATTAGCTGCCTCGCCTTCTCGCCGGCAACCGTATCCGTCAGCACCGCCCAGATCTGAGCATGCTGGCTAAGCGCATCCGGAGAGTCCGGGCTATCCGTAAACAGGCCCTTTTCCTCCGACCAGCAGTGCTGCCGGATAGCCTGCTGCAAAGCGGCGGCGCGGCGGCGGTATTCCTGCCCCGTATCCCGCCGACCGGTAGCTTCGTTCAGCTCGGCTGCTTTAAGCAGGGCATCGGCCGCCATCAGATTATAGACGGTATTGGGACGGGTTCTGCCGGAAGGCGGAGCACCGGCATTGCGGCGCCATTGCTCCGTCCAATCCACGAAGGACCAATAAGCCTCCGGCATTACGCCTACAAGTCCGGACTCCGGCTCCACGCGCGCTTCGAACCAGGCAAGCACCGCATCGATCGTTGGCCTATACCGGGCAGCATGGGCCAGGTCTCCCGAATACCAATAATGGTCGTGCACCATCATAATCCAAAACAGCGCAAATCCGGGGATAATCTGACGGTTAACCGACGGATAGCGGCTTTGCAGCATGCCCGTAGGCAGCAGCGAGCTGTGGAAATCGTAGATGGCTTTGCGCCCGAGACGGTCATCTCCGCTAATATAATAAGTGAATAGGGCCTGCAGCCGGCTGTCCATCTCATACTGCATCTGCTCGTAATAAGGCGTATCCTCGTACGTCTCGTGCATGCAATTTCGAAGCGTATTTAAGCTGATCGTCCACAAAGGCGACAGTGATGGATCCGAGCTGGCGAAGCTTGCTTTCGCGTCCAGCGGATAGCCGGTACGAAGATAAGTGATCCCCTCCACCATAACCGGCTCTTCGGCCGCTTCAACGGTAAGACGGACGAAGCGAAATGCCCTGCGGTGGAACGGCTCGTACTTCTCGGGCTCGCCTGCGCCGCTTCCGTATCCCGCTATCCGGTACGTGTCTTCGAAGCCGTGCAAGGACTTGCCATCGGGATCGTCCCGAACCCCTTTGTTGCGCTGTCCATTCGGAAGAGGCTCGTATTCGTAACATTCCGAGTATAGGATCGAAGCCGCAGCTCCCGCTCCGCCGCTCACCGCAAGCTGCGGAAAGCCGGCCACAAGCTCGCCCGCATGAAGCTCCAGGACAAGACGGCTGCCCGCAGCTACCTCAATTCCCAATCTCCCGCCGGGCCCCATCGGTTCGTCCAACCATATCCGGTCACCGCAATGCCCCCGAACGATTGTTGCAAACTCCCGAATTTCCTCTTTCATGAAAGGAATGGGCCGCGGCGTTAGCAGCCAGCTGCTCAAGCCGCCGTACATCTTGTCATGCGTGTCCGCTACCACCGACGCAGCCGGCCAACCCTCCGCAAAGGCGGAATCCCGCCAGCCCCGAGGCCATCCTGCGCCGTCCACGATTTCCCCGCCGCCGATAAAGAGAGTAGCCGTCTCCGGCGCCAGCTTTGCCGACTCGCCCCGGACCGGATAACAACGCCAGCCTTCGCAGCCGGTATCCAGCCTTTCGATCACCCGGCCGTCCAATCCCTGCAGGCTGCCTTCGAGCAGAAAGACTCCCCGCTCCTTGCGCCAGACGGAAGCCGGACCTTTATCCCCGGAATAATGAACGACCTGTGCCGCCAGCACGTTTGTCCCCGGACGCAAATGCGGCGTTACGTCCACCTCATCGTAATAGTGAACATTCAAATCGCCTTTGCATGGTCCGTAAGCAACCGGCTGCCCGTTCACGTACAGCCGGAAGCGGCTGTCCGCGGACACAAGAAGCTTAAGCTTTACGCCTTCGTTCGCGGGAATGCCGAAGCTTCTGCGAAACAGCACCGTTTCCATGCTTCCGTTTGCCGGGCCGCTATTATGACTTGGTTCCGCCCAGATCCATTTCGCCGTCCAAGCTCTATTCTCGTCCATCTTCTCCTCCGATTCCCGTCAGCGGGCATTCCGGTAATCTCCGGTGCTAACGCCCGTGTACGCTTTAAATCGTTTATAGAACCAATCCAGTTCGCTGAAGCCAACCTCTTGGGCTATTTCATAGACTTTTTTATCCGTATGAAGCAGCAGCTCTTTCGCCTTCTCCATCCTCACTTGCAAGACATAATCGTTAAAGGATTGATCGGTGTTCGCCTTAAACAGCTTGCCTAGATAATTGGGATTCATATAGATCGTAGCCGCCACTTCCCGCAGGGAGATCGGTCCGCCGTACTGCTCCTGGACGATCCGCTTGACCTCCGCGACGATCTTGTTCGGCCGCACCTCCTTGGTCCGCTGCATCGCATCCACGACTTCGCAGCATTTGCCTTCGGTGAAGCGAAGCAGCTCATCCATCGTCTTGATCCGCATGATCCGCTCGTAATCTCCCAAGGACGGGTCAAACAGCCGGTCGTGGCTCGCCCCCTGCTCCTTCATCATCCGGAACAGCTGGATGAAAAGCTCGAGCACCGACATTTTCGCGCGGCTCTCCGGCACTTGCTCGGTTCGGAAGCACTCCCACAGCCGGCCCAAAGCGCGGATCGTATCCGTCCGCCGGCAGCTGCGCGCCATCTCCAGCGCCTCGGCTTCCAGTGCCCGGAGCGCATCCGGTTCCCCGTCGCCTGCTTCCGCTTTCCAGCGGGGCAGCAGAACCGTTCCGGTCCCGGACAGGAATTTTCCGTCGAGCGCTTCCTCCGCCTCGCTCCAAGACTGCTTGATATCCGCCACAGAACCAACGCTCCCGCCAATCCCGACCGTTACCGACGCCTTGGCATACTTAACTGCCGAAGACAGCAGACGCTCCCCCCACTGACGGCAATCGTCCAGCCCCATCCCGCGCGCGGGACCGCCCAGCAGGACGCCGATTCGCTCCTCGGACTCCTCAAATACGTAGCCGCTGCCGTTCGTTACTTCCTCCGCAATGTTGCGGATGGCGAAACGCATCAGTTCGGTATCCCGGTCCGGCATCTCTCCGTCCGCGATAAAATCAAGCTCCAGCAGGAGGCAAGCATATCTCTCTTCCTTCGCGTGAAGTCCGAGCAGCCTCAGCTGCTCCTCCAGCTCCCGGGGGGCGATCTGCCCGTGCACCAAGCGGCGAAGCAGCTGGTCCCGGCCGGCCGACAAGCCAAGACGCTGCCGCTTCTCCAGGAGCTGCTGCTCGCGCATGCCGGCGGCAAGCTTTTTCAGCAAGGCAATCAGATCCTCTTCATCCACGGGCTTCAGCAAATATTCCTTCACCCCAAGCCTCAGCCCCTCGCGGGCGTAAGCAAAATCGTCATAGCCGCTCAAAATCACAACGGGCGTATCCGTAAACTCCTGCATGGCGGCGGCCATCTCCAGACCGTTAACCACAGGCATCCGGATATCGGTCAATACGAGGGCATACCGGTTGTCTCTCAGCATATCGAGCGCCTGCTGCCCATCCTGCGCTTCCCCCTTAACGGTAAAGCCCAGCTCCTCCCAATCAATCAGATAACGCAGCGACTGCCGCGCCACCGGTTCATCATCCACGATTAACACGTCGTACATCCGGCGCCTCCTCCTGTCCGTCTCTCGGAATGCTCATCGTTACTTCCGTCCAGGCCCCGTCCTCGCTGGTAATTTCCAGCCCGTAGGACTCCCCGAATAAATGCTTCAGCCGGTGCTGCACGTTTTGCAGGCCGATATGAGCGTCGCCCGTCAGACTGTCATCGCTGCGAAGCCGGCTCTGAATGTCCGCCAGCCGCTCGGCCGCAATTCCCAGTCCGTTATCCCGGATGATCAAGAGCAGCTCCTTGCCCCTCCGCTGTCCGCTTATCCGGATATTCGAAGGCTTCGGGCTTAGCTCGATGCCGTGGGAGATCGCATTTTCCACGATGGGCTGAATGCACAGCTTAGGCACCAGGGCATCCATCTCTTCCTCGGGCACGTCTATCTCGTAAGTAAACTTGTCGCCGAACCGGTATTGCTGAATTTGCAAATAGCTGCTGATGAAATCAAGCTCCTCCGAGAGCCGAATCGTGGGGCCGCCTTTCTTCAGCATCATGCGGAAGGACTTCGCCAGCAGGCCGATCACCTTCGCATTGTCCCGGTCCCCGGCAATAAGCAGCTTGCCCCGGATCATATTCAGCGTATTGAACAAAAAATGCGGATTAATCTGCGTCTGCAAAGCGTACAGCTCCACTTCCTTCGTCCGCAGCGCATTTTCCCTCCGGTCAAGCTCGGACTGGTACACCTCGCCGATCAGCTCGCGCAGCCTGCGGACCATAAGGTTGAACATCTCGCCAAGCTGAGCGACCTCATCGCTTCCCTTGACATCCACAAAGCTGTCGAACTTATCCCGGTTCAGCCGCTTCATCTTCACGGCCAGATCGCTCAAACGCCGCGTCAAGCTGACAGACATAACGGAGATGAGAAGCACGGAGACGGCCAGCGCGAGAGCGAATAGCAGCAGCGCGAGCGAACGGAGCTGAAGCAGCTTCGCCGACAGCTCTTCGGTCGGGACGAAAGCGATGACCTTCATGCCTTTGACGATATTGCGGGAGTTCAGCGTCTGGAACAGAATCTGGTACGATTCCTTATTGAGCGTCTGATTGAAGCTTCCGTCCATTCCGCTCATCACCTGGCCGCCAAACGGCAGCTCGCTTACGTTCCCCACCGCGTTTTCCTTATCGCTGTCGATCAGCACCGTCCCGTCGGACAACGCAAATATAACCCGTTTGTTCTTGCTCTCCAGATCAACCAGCTGGGCGAGATTCTTAAGCCGGATCTCCAGAGACACTACGCTTGGCGAGTCCCGATTCACGTTGTTCAGCCGTTTGCGGAAGCTGACGACCGGTTCTTTCTTCGGAAAAGTCAAGTAAGGATGGGTCCAGTAGCCGCCCGTGTTATTCGACATTACCTCCGTGTACCAGTCCGAATTGCGGATCCCGTTGTCAATGAGCTGGACGTTGGAGAAGAAGAAGGACGGATTATCCGTATACACGTCCACCTTCATGACATCCCGGGTCGACTGGATCGCCGAAAGGAACGGCTGGAATTGCTCCGAGTACACCTCGTAGGCCTCCAGCTGATCCGCATACCGCTGATCCAGGATCAGGTTAAGCGAGGGATTGAGAAACAGCGTATTCGCCACATCCTCGTACGAGGCCAGCCGGTTATCGAGGTTCTGGCCGATCTGCGAAAGCGATAACGTTGCGTTCTGCACGATATGCTCATGCACGAGATCGCTGCTCCGTTTGGTCAACGCGTACGTCACGGAGCCTAGCAGGAATAAGACGATGAACAGGTTGGCTAGAATGAGCTTGGTCCGGATTTTCATGCGTCTTATCCCTCTTCTCTGTCGAATTGGATGAATTAGGTTCATGAAGCAAAAGAACGTACGCCTTGGGTCAAGGCGTACGCGGTATGACGGCTTACTGCCTGCCGAAGGAGAGTTACTCCCCGATGCTCGCTTTGAATTTGGCGTTAAAGTCGGCCCACAGCTTCGTATAAGCGTCGTTCACTTCCTGCAGACCCGCTTTTTCCATCGTGGACTTCATGCCGTCCCAGCTGGTATCGAAATCGGTCGGGTTCTTCGCCATGATGAGCTTCGGCAAATATTTCTTCCAGGCCTCTTCAATCTTCTTGGCCTGCAGGTTGATGTTGTCCGGAGGCGTCACCTGCCACAGATAGCCCGGCACCACCTGCGCAGGAGGAAGGAAGTCCGCCCAGGTCTGCTTGCCGTATTTGGACAATACTTCTTTGGTCATGTCATCGTACAGGCTGAGCTGATAATCCTTGGTCAGCGGAGTGGCGTAATCGCCGTCGCTCAGCTTCGCGCCGTCGCCAACGTTGAACCAGGAGCCGCTGCCCGTGCCGTTGCTCGTAAAGCCTTCTTTGGTGCCATGGTCGGGATCGTTCTTGCGGGCCTCCAGCTCGGCCGGCAGCAGGGTCCGCTTGCCGTCCTTCACTTCGTAATGCGTGCCTTCAATGCCCCATTGCGATAAAATCTGGCCTTCGTCGGAGAACAGGTAGTCGATAAACTGGATGAACCGCTCCGGGTTTTTCGCGGACTTCGTAACCGCCCACTGCAGGCTTCCCGCGAACGTTGGAACAACCGTGTTCGATTGGTCAACCGTATCCTCCGAGAAGAATAGCGGCAGGTAAGCGTATTGACGCTCCGGATGCCCGTCTAGACGGAACTGCGTCTCGACGTTGCCCACCATCCATTTCGGCGCGTAAGCAGCTAATACGCGGCCTTGCGCAAGCTTTTTCGACAGATCGTCCTGAGAGAAAGCCTCTTTGTCGTAAAGCCCGTTCTGATAAAGCTTGTTCAGGAAGGAGTAGTATTTCTTCGCGTCCTCGGAGACCGGGTTGTATTCGACCTTGCCGGACGCATCGATCCGGAAGTTGCCGTGGTCAGGCAAGCCGGACGCGCTGATAATCGGGTTATTGTATTCGATGTTGACTTGCCAGCCCGTCATGGCGCCGGAGAAGCCGATCGTTTCCTTGCCGTCAATCTGAGGATGTTTGTCTTTGTACGCTTTGAGGATATCGTACAGCTGGTCGAGCGTCTTAATTTGCGGATAACCCGCTTCTTTCAGCACGTCATATTGGACGATGAAGTTGGCCGAGGCATCCGCCTTCGCTTCGCGGCTCTTGTTCACGCCGTAAAGAGACCAGATCTTGCCGTCTTCGTCCTTGAGGAGATTGAAGTATTCGCCGAACTTATCTTTGATGTTCGGTCCGTATTGATCGATCAGATCGTTCAGCGGGATAAGCGCTCCGCCGTCTTTGTATTTCTGGATTTCCTGCGGCCCCATCGCCATGATGTCCGGGTAGTCGCCGGAAGCGAGCCAGAGATCCTGCTTTTGCGTCTCTTCCCCTACGATCAGATCGTATTTAAAGGAAACGCCCGTTTTCTCCGTAAACATTTTCTGGATCGGCGTATCCCAAGTCAGCTTCTCGTCGGTCGTGTTCATCGTGTACGTAATCGGTTCGAGCGGAGCCTTTGTCGGCTCATTGGAAGCGCCTTCATTTGTTGCGTTGCTGGCCTTCGCATTTCCGCCGTTGCCTGATGCTTCCGTATTGCCGCCCCCGTTGTTATTGGAGGAGCAGGCTGCCACAACACCTGTGAGCATAACGGAAGCCGTCAGCAGCGTTAACCCTTTTTTCCATGTCTTGGACATATGGACACCCTCTCATCTTGTCATGATCATATCACCGGTATCGGAATTCCGACAATCCCCCTCTTGGCCGCCTATTCCTTCATGGCCGCGAAGGTCATTCCTTTCACGAAATACTTTTGCAGGAACGGGTACACCAGCAGAATCGGCAGGGTGACGATGATCGTCATTGCCGCCCGGATCGTCTCCGGATTAGTCCGTCTGGCATCCGTTGCATCGATGTGGGTATTGGCGCTCATGACCTGGTTAACGGAGCTGATCAGAATTTTCTGCAGCTCGTATTGCAGCAGATTCAGGTTCTCGTTCCTGCTCGCGTACAGATAGTTATCGAACCAGGAGTTCCAATGCTGCACGGCGATGTACAGCGTAATAGTCGATAAAACGGGCAAGCTGATCTGAAGCACGATCCGGAACAGGATTTGGAAATCCGATGCGCCGTCGATTCTGGCCGACTCCACGATCCCCTCCGGCAGCTGCTCGAAATAGCTTCGCATAATGATGACGTTAAACACTCCGATCAGCATCGGCAGAATATAGACGGCCGCATGATTCATTAGGCCGATATTCTTGACCAGCAGGTAAAAAGGAATCAAGCCGCCGTTGACGTACATCGTGATGATCAGGATAACGTTAAACGGCTTGCGGAGGAAAAACTCCTTCCTGCTTAGCGCGTAAGCCAGCATCGCCGTGCATAAAACGCCCAGCACGGTGCCAACCAAGGTCCGGATCACCGAACGGACAGCCGCGGCTGCCAGACCGTCATTGGCGAATATCGTGCCGTAGTTCTCCAACGTAAAGACGCGGGGCCAGACATAAATGGTGCCCTTCAGCGTATCGCCCGCATCGTTTAAGGAGATGGCCGCCAGATTGAGAAACGGGAATAACGTTCCGATGCCGAGCAGCAACAGCAGGATATAGTTGCAAGCACTGAAGATGACATCTCCTGTGGACCTCCTGACAAACATGTTCTCTCACCTCCTTGCAAGCCGGTCCGTTAGAATAAACGGCTGCCGGATGTTTTTCTCGCCGTGTAGTTAACCAGCAGGACAAGCACAAGACTAACAATCGATTTGAACATGCTGACCGCGACGCCGTAAGAGTAATCGCCAATGCTGGTCGAGTAATTCAAGGCGTACAGATCCAGCACCTCGGAACGGTTGATGACGACCGGATTGCCGAGGAGGAACTGGGATTCGTAACCGCTTTGGACGATCCAGCCGACGCTTAGGATAAGCAGCAGAATCGCCGTTGGCATAAGGCCCGGGATGGAAATATAGCGCATTTTCTGCCACCTTGTTGCTCCGTCGACTTCGGCCGCCTCGTAATGCTCCGGGTTAAGCCCCACGAGCACCGCAAGGTAGATGATCGTATTCCAGCCAAGCTCCTTCCAGAAGTTCGCCGCCGTATGAATCCACCAGAACAGCTTCTCTTCCCCGAGAAAATAAATCGGTTCATGAATGAACCCCAGCTTCAGCAATATCGCGTTCACAACGCCGGCGTCCGGGGACAGCAGCGTAGCGAAGATGTTCGCGATGACAACCCAGGAAACGAAATGCGGGATATAGGTTAACGTCTGAATCACCCGCTTGAAGAACACAAACCGCACTTCGTTCAGGAGCAGGGCGAGGCCAATGGCTCCGATAAAGCTTGTCACCAGATTCAGCACTCCCATGACGACGGTGTTGCGCAGCGCATTGAAGAACTGGGGATCCTGGAAGAGCAGCCTAAAGTTATCGAAGCCCGCCCATGGCGATTGCCATAGGCCAAGCGCAACCTTGTAATGCTGGAAGGCCATAATCCAGCCCCAGAGCGGGCCGAACGAGAACAGCATAACGAGAAGCACAAAAGGCGTTGACATGAGCAGCAGCTGATACTGTCTTCGAATGACGAGGCTTTTGCCCGCCTTCTTCCGAGCCGTTTGCGCAATTTCATGATTTATTAATGGTGTGGCGGGTTTGGCCATGGTAGTCTCCTTTCATGACGACTTAGACACGGGCGAAAACATAGGCGCCGAAAGCCGGAATAACAGCCGCGCCTTCCATCGCGCGGTCCGAGATCAGCTCCCGCATCGGTCCGGCAAGCTGAAGACTCCGCTCTTCTCCCGCGTGGTTAATCGCGAAGATAAACGACTGCAAGCGGTCCGCCCTTCTTGTCAGCTCTACCTCCTCCGGCGCCGATACTTCGGTAATGGGGCGAACGCTCGCGGATTCGCAAACCCGGTTCATCAGGCTGCGCATGCAGGCCGGATCAGCGCCTATGCCGAGATAATAGGCTGCGCCCTTACCGACGGCGTTGCGCGTCGCGGCCGGTGTCCCGGACATGTAATCCTCGGCGTACCAGGCGATCGCTTCCGCCTTCTCGCAGACGATGACATCGTACCAGACCGTTCCGTGCCCGACAGGCTCCCCGTCTGCCGCCGCAATCCGTCGTTTTTCCCCTTCGCGAAGCGTGCCGTAATCCGTGATGCGGATGCCGAGCAGCTCCCTGAACGCCCCGGGCAGCGTGGCATCATTCATCCGGTTGTTCCACAGCTTTGTCCCCGCGCGTATATCGAGCACAACGGTGCCGCCCGCGGCCGCATAATGCGCCAGCCTCTCGGCAACGCCCGGCTTTGCCATCATATAATGCGGCAGAACGACCAGCTTGTAGCTATCGAAGGAATGCTCATCGGAGATGACGTCAACGGGAATCCGGCTGTCGTAGAAGTACCGGTAATAGGACTGGAACTGACGGTCGTACCGGTGCTCATGGGTTTGCGGCTGAATCTCCATCGCCCATTCATTCTCATAGGACCGGATCATTGCCACTTCGGCCCCGCTGCCGAGTCCCTCCATCAGAGGCAGCAGCCGCTGCAGCTCTTTCCCCGTTCGCGCCGCTTCTTCGTAACGCCGTCCGGGTATGCCGTCATGCGGCAACAGGCCGTGCCAGAATTGCTCCGCTCCAAACAGGCAGGTTCTCCAGCGGAAATACAAGATCGCGTCCGCCCCATGGGCAACGGACTGATACGTCCATTTGCGCAGCTCGCCCGGCTTGGGCGTCGGGAACAGCATGTTGCCGCCCGGCGGACCGCTCTGATGCTCCATCATCCAGAAGCTCGCCTGCTTAAAGCCCCTGGTTGCATCCAGAGCCAATGCGGAGCTCCGCGGATCGGGCTTATCGGCAAACATCAAATTCGGGTAATTGTCCAGCGATGCGAAATCCAGCTCCTTCGACAGGTCGAAGTCGTTGATCTCGTTAAACATACCCATCATGTTGTGCGTAATCGGCTGATGCGGAGCAAGGGAGCGGATGATATTCAGCTGAAGCTGCTGGAACCGGACTGCGGAATCGGATGAGAAACGCCGGAAATCAAGCTCCATGCCGGGATTATGAAGCGGAAAGACCGTATAAGCCGGCAGCTCGATTTCGCCGAACGCGTTATAAATCTGGCTCCAGAAGACCGTTCCCCATTGCTCGTTCAGGTTGTCGATGTTCCCATACTTGGCCTCCAGCCATTGCTGGAAGGCCGTCCGGCAATTATCGCAGTAGCAGCGAGTCGTATCCGTGCAGCCAAACTCGTTATCGATCTGCCAGGCTACTACGTTATCGCAAGCGCCGTATCTTGTCGCCAGCTGCGTAACGATTGACTGAATATAAACAGGGTAATGGGGATGGTTATAGCAATAATGCCTCCGGTGCCCGAAGCCCCTGGCAACTCCCTTGTTATCCCGCATGTAGAGGTCGGGATGGCGGTCCATGAGCCATTTGGGCGGCGTAGCCGTCGGGGTGCCCAGCACGACCCGAATGCCTTCGGAAGCCAGAATGGACAAGCTTTTGTCCAGCCATTCGAAGGTATATTCGCCGGGTCTCCTCTCAAGCTTCGACCAGGCAAACTCCCCGATCCGGACGATATTGATGCCGGCCTCCCGCATCAGCTTCGCATCCAGCGGCCAGCGTTCCTCCGGCCAATGCTCCGGATAATAACAAACGCCAAATTTCATAGCTTGCAACCTCTCCGTTCTGCTAGCTTGCCTTTGCTTGCGGTCAGGCGCCTTAAGCCCCTGCCTGCTCCTATTATCTAACGGGACCGGCGGCGGCAAAACCGGGGAAGTGAGAGATGAACACCCGACAAATCAGTCTGATTTGGGCAAAAAAAAGCACCCGCCACTCGGCTGTGAACAGCCTGGTGGCGGGTGCTTGCATCCTTCTATCCCATATGAAGCCCTTCGAGAGCCGCTTCCGGCTTCTCGGCCTGCGTGTTCTCGCCGGAACTTTTCTTGCCTCTGCGGAGCAGAAGTCCTAACAGGGCACCCGCAATAGCAACAAACACCATAATGCCAAAGGTGTAGTCGAATGCATCGACCGCCAATGCGAGAAGCTGCTGCAGCTGCTCCGGACTCGCCTGCGCGGCGCCGCTTCCCGCGGTCTGATTCGCCAGCGCTTCGGGCGGCACGTTCGCTTCAACCATCAGCTTTGCAATCCTCTTCGTCAGAATCGTGACGAGCAGCGCTACCGCAAGCGAGCTGATTACCTGCTGCATGGCGCTCGTAAGCGAAGTAACCCGGCTGACCAGCTCCCGCGGCGTCTTGTTGATCAGATGGGAATTCAGCGGCATCATCATAAGCCCCATTCCCGAGCCGGCCATGATAAGCGGCAGCAGCAGATCCTCTCTTCCCGTATGAATATCGAGATTCGAGTATTGGAAGATGGCGCCCGAAACAAGGCTAAGCCCGATAACCACCAGCCAGCGGACCCCGATCCGGTCAAACAAATAACCGCCGATCGGCATCATGCAGGCCGATGCCAGCGCTTGCGGGAACAAGGTAAGGCCGGTGTCGAAGGCACCGTAGCCGCGGCCCTGCTGAAGAAACTGCGGCAGCAGGAAAATCGCTCCGAAAAGAGAGAACTGAACAATCCACTGCACCACAATGCCAAACGAGAAATCAACCGAGCGGAACACCCGAAGATCCAGCAGCGGATGCTTCGCGCGCAGCTCTACGATAATAAAGACGATTAGCGCGATGCCGCCAACGATAAGGCCGGAGAGCGTTTTGTCCGAAGTCCAGCTTTCGGCGCCTTGGTTAACGCCATAGGATAACGCCGCGAAAGCGAGCGGCCCCAGAATCATGCCGGGAATATCTAGTCCCGCAAGCTTCTTGGTCGCCAGCTTCGGCAGTTTCCATAAGCCAAACAATACGCTGATAATGCCCACGGGCAGATTGATCAGGAAGATCCAGCGCCAGGAGTGGTACTCGACGAGCCAGCCGGAGAGAATGGGGCCAATGGCAGGCGCAAGAAGAATCGGCACGCCCAGCATCCCCATGACCTGCCCCACCTTGCTCGGCGGACTCAGCCGGTAAACATACGCCATCGCGACCGGCAGCACGAATCCGCCGCCAAGCCCTTGAATAACGCGGAACGCAATGAGCGTTTGCGGGTCGTTCGGCAGCGCGCACAGGAGCGAGCCTAACGTAAAGAGGATGACCGAGGTCAGAAAAACCGTTTTGGCGCCGAACCGGTCGGACAGCCAGCCGGCAAGCGGAATGACAGCCGCTTGCGCCAGCATATAGCCCGTTACGGTCCATTGCAGAGTGGGAAGCTGCGTATGGAAATCCTCTACGAGCTTCGATAAAGCGACATTCATCGCCGTTGTATCGAGAATAACCATAAAGCAGCCGAGAATAATCGCGACAAGCGGGAGCAGGATGCTTTTCATGCTGAATTCCTGCTCCTGCGAATGATCGTTTAACCGTTGTTCCATCCGTATAACCTCCTACATGGAATACACCATTACGCCACAGGATGAGGGGACAACGGCTGCCAGTAATGGTTGTTTGCTACCCCATGTTACTGAGCAAACCAGCCTTTAGTCAAATAAATTTTTTACAAATAAAGTTAAAAACTTTTATGACGGATGCGCCTCTATTTCATCAGCCTCCGAATGATCGAAAGACCACCCTTCGCCGACGGATAACGGAAGGCGAAATCGAACCTGGTCGTTTGCTTCAGCACGCTTTTCATATGGGAGAAGGTCTTGAAGCTGTACTCGCCATGATAAGCACCGAGCCCGCTCTCGCCCACGCCGCCAAACGGCAAATACGGCGTTGCCAGATGCATGAGCGTATCGTTGATGCATCCGCCGCCAAACGGCACGGCTTCGGTCACCCGCTTCTGAATAGCCGCGTTCTCGCTGAACAGATAGAGGGCAAGCGGCTTCGGACGCGCATTGATTTGGTCAATTGCTTCTTGCAGTTCGTCATAGACAAGGACAGGCAGAATCGGGCCAAAAATCTCCTCCTGCATGACCGGCATATTCCAGTCCACGCGGGTTAATACGGTAGGCTCGATCCGGAGCGACATTTCGTCTGCCCCTCCGCCCATGACAGCCTCCCCTTCGCGAAGGAAGCCAGCGAGCCTTTGAAAATGGCGCTCCGATATAATTTTGCCGTAATCCTTATGATCAAGCGGACTCTGGCCATAGAACCTCGTTACCGTTTTGCGAAGATGCTGAAGGAATTCCTCCAGAACGCTATGGTGCACAAGCGCGTAATCAGGCGCGATGCAGGTCTGGCCGGCATTAATAAATTTGCCGAAGGCAAGGCGTCTCGCGGCCAGCTTGAGATTGGCGTCATGATGCACAATAGCCGGGCTTTTGCCCCCAAGCTCGAGCGTAACCGGCGTCAAATGCTTGGCCGCGGCGGCCATGACCTGCTTGCCGACGTTAACGCTGCCCGTAAAGAAAATTTTATCGAACGGCAGGTCAAGCAGCTCTTTGCTTACTTCGACCCCGCCTTCCATAACGGTTATGTAAGAAGGATCAAATGTATCCTGAACAAGCGAGGACATCACCTCCGACACCGCGGGCGACAGCTCCGACGGCTTCAGAATCGCCGTATTGCCCGCCGCTATAGCTCCCACAAGAGGCGCCATCGCGAGCTGGAACGGATAGTTCCACGGTGCGATAATAAGCGCGGTGCCAAGCGGCTCCGGCACGATGTACCCCTTGCTGCCCATGTGGGTAAGCGCCGTTTTGACCTTGGCGGGCTTCATCCACCGCTTCAGCCTCTTCTGCACGAAAGAGATTTCTTTGAGAACCAGTCCAATCTCCAGCATATAGGACTCCTGCTCGCTCCGGTTCAGGTCAAGCCGAAGCGCCTGCATAATCGCATCCTCGCGTTCCGTAATGGCTTGGCGCAGCTTGGCCAGCTGCGCCAGCCGGAATTCGAGACTCCGGGTTGCCCCCGTCCCGTAATAATGCCGCTGCTTCTCCAGCGATTGTTGAGCTGTATTCATGTTCATATTCATGCGATACCCCGCCTTTTCGATAGGAATCCAGACTTGAAAAACGAAATTCTATGCTATAGTTAGGAAAAAGGAGCGATGCCGATTGAATAAATTGCTGCCTGCCCTTATTCTGCTTACGGGCTTGCTTTACATTTTTATCATTCCCGCTGAACCGCATGCCGTCAAGCTAATTTTCAAAGCGATTCCGATGCTGCTGATTATCGGTTACGCTTACTTGCAGCCCGCGCGAAACGGTAAGCGGTTTCAACGGATCGTGCTAACCGGTCTTGTCTTCTGCGTGATTGGCGATGTTACCCTGGGTAACTTTATCGTAGGACTGTCCGCCTTTTTAATCGGCCATTTGTTTTATTTAAGCGGGTTTTTCGGACAATGGAGGTTTTCCTTCCGGCGGCTCGTCACGATTGTTCCGATCGGAGCATACGCCGTTTATATGGGGTATGAGCTTATGGATGCTCTCGCAAAGTCGGGAGACGACGGTCTCAAACTCCCCGTGCTTGTCTATGTAACCGCCATTTCGCTGATGGGCTGGTCGGCCATCATGTCCGGCAACGCATGGGCGGTTGCGGGCGCCTTGCTGTTTATGGCTTCCGACTCCATTCTCGCCTGGAATAAGTTCGTCTCGGATGTGGCAGGCTCGGATATCCTCATTATGACAACTTACTATGCCGCGCAGATTTGCATTGCGGCCTGCATCGGTTACCGAAGCCGCACCGCTCCCGCAAGATGAAATGGCTTCGCCGTCCTTAGGCGGAGGAGCGCGTTTCATTCCGGATTATAGACCCTTGGAATTGCAAAAAGCCATGATCCCGCGATCATGGCTTTTATTATGCCGTGCCGGTTGTTAGCCGGCTTTTTCCTTGTTCATCTGCTTGCTGCGCAGCTGGCCGCAAGCCGCGTCGATGTCGGCGCCATGCTCGAGGCGGACGCTGACGCTGACGTCTTGTTTTTTGAGCGTATCGTAGAAGCTCTTAATGGAATCGTTCTCGCTGCGCTGGTATTGGCTATGCTCGTCAACCGGATTGTAAGGAATCAGGTTCACGTTCACGAGGGAGCGGCGGCGGTCGCCCACCAGCTCGGCAAGCTCAAGCGCATGCTCCGGCCGGTCATTCACGCCCTTGAGCAGAATATACTCCAGCGTGATGCGGCGGTTCGTCCGCTCCAGATAATAATCGATCGCATCCATCAGCTTCTCGATCGGAATCGCACGGTTGATCTTCATAATCCGCGTCCGCAGTTCATTATTAGGCGCATGCAGCGATACGGCGAGATTCACCCCTTGATCCTTGTCGGCAAATTCTCTGATTTTATCCGCGAGGCCGCTTGTCGATACCGTAATATGGCGCGGTCCGATAGCCAGGCCTTTATGATCCTTCACCGTTGTAAGGAAGTCGTTCAAGTGAATAAAGTTATCGAATGGCTCGCCAATACCCATGACAACGATATGGCTGACCTTCTCGCCTTGACCCGCTTCATCAAGATGGAGCTGGATCTTCATGATCTGCTCGACAATCTCGCCGCTTGTCAGGTCCCTGCTCTTCTTCAAAAGGCCGCTCGCGCAGAAGCTGCAGCCGATGTTGCAGCCAACCTGCGTGGTTACGCAGACCGACAGGCCGAACTTATGGCGCATCATCACCGTCTCGATCAGGTTGCCGTCATCCAGCTTGAGCAGCAGCTTGACGGTGCCGTCCTTCGACACCTGCTTCGTATGCTCGACCAGCGTCTGTATCGCAAAGTTCTCCTCCAGAAGCTTCACGCAGTCCGGATGAACCTCGGCCATGTCCGTAAAGCTAGTAACCCGCTTCCGGTACAAGTATTCCCACACCTGAGTCGCACGGAACTTTTTATGCCCCCGCTCGCCCAGCCATGCCGTTAATTGATCTAAAGTAAATCCATATATGGATGGTGTACTCATCGTTATTCCTCTTTTCACAAACGCGGCGGAAACCGCATACTGCTCCTATTGTCCCAAAATTAGCTGACGAAAACAAGGGGCGAAAAAGTCCAATCCTTCCATTATACGCTCATTCCGCCCTCTTATCTCATTCTCTCGTCTAACTCGCGCACTTATTGTACCGCTCCAGTTTCCTGCGTGCACCGCCCGCTGTAAGACGGTTTTTCCGTGTTATTTAGTCTTTCCAGGCAATCCAATTAGGCTTGCCTAAACCTAAATTTCGCAACGAATTATAGCATTCGCGAGATTTAGAGTCCAAGAAGGAGCATAGTAGAGTTCCCTTTCAATGTAAACGTTCTAACCAAGCTCCTTGTCAGAATTAGACAATATGCCGCCCCCACGGTTCATTTACAACCTCGACCGGCAGGCGTAATATACGATTCAGCAATTGATTGAAGTAGCAATCGCTGAGTTTCCGTTAAGGGAAACGGGGGAACCAATCGATAAGCGGCATCGCAACGGTGTGAGAGCCGGAGCAGCTTGCTTATCCGGGGTGAATCCGGGAAAAGGCTGCGCGCGGCCGTACCCGGTAGGGCGACTCTCACCGTCCGAATCCGTCAGCTAACCTCGTAAGCGATGAAAATGCTGCTGCTTATGGCAGAGGCATTTTCCAGGTAGAGAGGATGATGTGATCTTGTGACCTTAAGGGGCCGCGGGGATCTTTCCTCTGCGGCTATTTCTGATGCCCATTTTTAATCAACTGTCTTTATCGCTTAATCCCCTACACGGGGGAACGGGGGAACCAATCGGACAGCCGGCTGCACGCAAGCCAGCTTGTCCACGGGGTGAATCGCCAACGCGGCTCTAATCGGGCTTGTTGGCGTAGGGCGACTCTTACGCCCGAATCCGTCAGCTAACTTCGTCAGCGTACCAAGAGAGGCAACGATGATCGTGAATATAGGCGCGGTTTATTTTGTGCTGCGCTTATAAGCCGCGTGAAGAGTCCCTCTTCCGCGGCTTTTTTGTTTGTCGTTGATTCCTCTAACGAAAAGAGGAGCGTAAACACATGGTCGACTATATACTCGTCTCCGCACCCAACGTGCAAGGCGAGGACTTTATTAAACAGCTGCTACGCCGGCACATTCCGTTTGCGGCCATCGTGAACAATAAGACCGAGTATGAGCGGATGCTGGAGCTTGGCGTGACCACGGTCATCGTCGTCAACACAACGGATGAAGCCACCTGGCGCGTACCGGAGCTGCCGGTCGGCCGGATCTTTTTATTCGAGAGAAGCCTGAACTTATGCTGCCGTTATATCCAGATCTGCCGCAGCTGGACGTCGAAATCGATCTGCGTCGTTACGGACAGTGCAAACCCGCGTCTGATCTACAAAGGAATGGGCGCGAATGATGTTATTCATTCAAGCCATGCGGATACGTCTTTTCTAATCATAAACGAACTCATGGCAAGCCAAGATAATCGGTAAAGGACATGCTAACCAGACAAGAATTGCCCCAAATGGCACCTGACGGCCATGCGGCAATTCTTTTAGGAGGAATATACGATGCAGGATATTTATATGGTGCTGCTGCTGGCAGCGATATTCGTACTCTTCGCCGGCTTTATGCAATGGTGCGACCGGGCTATTCAAGAGGAGGATAAGCGATGATTGTCACGTTAGTGCTTGCCCTGTTTCTCTTTCTCTACTTAGTTTATGCCTTGATCAACCCGGAGAAATTCTAAACCCTAATCGATCGCTGGGAGGCCGCAATGGCAATGGATATTTTACAGCTCATCATCGTGGTTGGCGTGCTTATTCTGCTCGTCAAACCGCTCGGAACCTACGTGTATCACGTGTATTCGGATCAACCGAACCGGATCGACCGCGTTTTTGGCGGCATCGAAAGGTTCATCTATAAGGTAATCGGCCTGAAGTCGCGTGAGGGCATGACTTGGAAAAAATACGCGCTGAGCTTCCTGCTCACGAATATCGTGCTTGTCGCGATCAGTTATTTGATTCTGCGCCTGCAGGGCAGCCTTCCGGGCAACCCGAACGGCATTGGCGCTATGGAAGAATCGCTTTCGTTCAATACCGTTGTCAGCTTTATTACAAATACGAACCTGCAGCACTACAGCGGCGAGACCGGTCTGTCCTATTTCTCGCAGATGGCCGTCATTATGATGATGATGTTCACATCGGCGGCTACCGGCTTCTCGGTTGCGATTGCTTTTATCCGCGGCTTAACGAGCAGGGGCAGCACAATCGGCAACTTCTTTACCGATTTCGTGAAATCCCATACGCGGATTTTCCTGCCGCTCGCAACGCTTATTACGCTGGTGCTTGTGGCGCTTCACGTGCCGCAGACGCTGCAGCCTAACGTTACGGCAACAACGCTGGAAGGAGCAGCGCAAAGCATCGCCATCGGGCCGGTTGCTTCGCTTGAATCGATTAAGCATTTGGGTACCAACGGCGGCGGCTTTATGGGCGCCAACTCGGCGCATCCATTCGAGAATCCAAGCCCGCTGACGAACGTGATCGAGATTTTGTCCATGTGGGCGCTGCCTGCATGCCTTCCTTATGTATACGGCAGGTTCGCGGGAAACCGCAAGCAAGGCTGGGTTGTGTTTGGCGCGATGATGTCGCTGTTCCTGGTATTCCTTGCAACGGTCTACACGGCTGAGCTGCATGGCAATCCGGCACTGAACAACCTTGGCGTAGACGCCTCGCAAGGCAGCATGGAGGGCAAGGAAGTCCGGTTCGGCATTGCCCAGTCCTCCCTGTTTACGGCGGTGACGACGGCAGCCACTACAGGTTCAGTTAACAACATGCATGATACGCTGACCCCGATCGGCGGTCTTGTCCCGCTGGCGGAGATGATGCTGAACGTCGTGTTCGGCGGCAAGGGCGTCGGGCTCGTCAATATGCTGATGTATGCCATTCTTGCCGTGTTTATCGCCGGTCTGATGGTTGGACGGACACCGGAGTTTCTCGGTCGGAAAATCGAACCCAAAGAAATGAAGCTGATCGCGATCGCGATTCTCGTTCATCCGTTTATCATTTTGGCGCCAACCGCCATTGCTTTCCTGACGGATCTTGGCCAGGGTGCCATTACGAATCCGGGCTTTCACGGCATCTCGCAGGTGCTCTATGAATACACCTCTTCGGCTTCGAATAATGGCTCCGGCTTTGAAGGCCTTGCCGACAATACGCCGTTCTGGAACATGACGACCGGTCTTGTCATGCTGCTTGGACGTTATATTTCGATGATTGCCATGCTTGCCGTAGCCGGATCCCTGGTCCGCAAAAAGCCCGTACCGGAGACGATTGGCACATTCCGGACAGACAACGTGCTGTTTGGCGGGATTCTAGTAGGAACCGTAGTGATTGTCGGCGCGCTTACGTTCCTGCCTGCCGTTGTACTTGGACCTATTGCAGAGCATTTAACGATTCGCTAACGGATAAGGATGAGGTGAATAACCGTGACCACACAACGCAAATCCATGCTGACCTCGGCGATTATAAGTCGCGCGGTAAAGGACAGCTTTCTGAAATTAAATCCGCTCACCATGATGAGAAATCCCGTCATGTTTGTCGTCGAGGTCGGTACGCTTGTCGTCCTGCTGATGACGATCTTCCCCGGCTACTTCGGAACGGAGGGTCGTATCGGATTCAATCTGACGGTCTTTCTGATCCTGCTGTTCACCGTTTTGTTCGCTAACTTTGCGGAAGCGCTGGCCGAAGGACGGGGCAAAGCCCAGGCGGATTCGCTCAAGAAGAGCAAAAAAGATATTACGGCAAACAAAGTGACGGGCCAGACGACTAAGCAGGTGTCGTCAACCGAGCTCCGTAAAGGCGATATCGTCGTCGTCTCCGAAGGAGAGATGATTCCCGGCGACGGCGAGATCATCGAAGGTCTTGCCTCTGTCGACGAGTCGGCGATTACGGGTGAATCGGCACCGGTGATCAAGGAAGCCGGCGGCGACTTCAGCTCGGTAACGGGCGGTACCCGCGTTGTCAGCGACCGGATCAAAGTCCGGATCATGAGCGATCCCGGCGAGTCGTTTATCGACCGCATGATCTCCCTTGTGGAAGGCGCGAAGCGGCAAAAGACGCCTAACGAGCTGGCGCTGAACACGCTGCTGACCAGCCTGACGCTGATCTTCCTGATCGTTGTGGTAACCCTGGCTCCAATCGCCAAATATGTTGGCGTTGTGCTTGATATTCCGGTGCTCATTGCCCTTCTTGTCTGTCTGATTCCTACGACTATCGGCGGTCTGCTGTCAGCCATCGGGATCGCCGGCATGGACCGCGTCACGCAGTTTAACGTGCTGGCCATGTCCGGCAAAGCGGTGGAAGCAGCCGGCGACATTAATACGATGATTCTGGATAAGACCGGCACGATTACGTACGGCAACCGAATGGCAAGCGACTTCCTGCCTGTCAAAGGCGTAAGCGTCCAGGAGCTTGGCGAATGGGCAGCCGTCAGCTCCGCCAAAGACGAAACGCCGGAGGGCCGTTCCGTCCTGGAGCTGATGAAGACCAAGCAGCTGAGTTATCCTTCCTCTCTTGCCGAGAACGCTGAAGTCATAGCGTTTACGGCCGAGACCCGGATGAGCGGTCTGGATCTTCCGGACGGACGGAAAATACGCAAAGGCGCCGTTGACGCCGTGAAGAAATGGGTAGCTTCCCAAGGCGGCACCGTCCCTTCCGATCTTGACGCTACCGGCGAAGGAGTTGCCGTGCTTGGCGGTACCCCGCTCGCTGTGGCGGTTGATAACCGCATCTACGGCATTATTTATTTGAAGGATACCGTGAAGCCGGGCATGCAGGAGAGGTTCGAGCAGCTGCGCCGCATGGGGATCAAGACGATTATGTGTACCGGCGACAACCCGCTGACAGCCGCAACGATTGCCCGTGAAGCGGGAGTTGACGATTTTGTGGCGGAGAGCAGGCCCGAGGATAAAATCGCGCTGATCCGCCGCGAGCAGGCGGAAGGCAGCCTGGTTGCGATGACGGGCGACGGGACAAACGACGCTCCCGCGCTTGCCCAGGCCGACGTTGGCCTTGCCATGAACAGCGGTACGGTCGCAGCGAAAGAAGCGGCCAACATGATCGACCTGGATTCCGACCCGTCCAAAATTATCGAAGTGGTTGCGATCGGCAAGCAGCTCCTCATGACGCGCGGCGCGCTGACAACCTTTAGCATCGCGAACGATATCGCCAAATATTTCGCCATCATTCCGGCCATGTTTATGATCGCGATCCCTCAGATGGACGCCTTGAACATCATGAAGCTGGGTTCGCCCTCTTCGGCCATTCTGTCCGCGCTTATCTTTAACGCGATCATCATTCCTCTGCTCATTCCGCTCGCCATGCGCGGGGTGCAGTACAAACCGATGAGCGCGTCGAAGCTGTTAAGCAAAAACCTTCTGATCTACGGACTTGGCGGCGTCCTTGCCCCGTTTATCGGCATTAAGCTGATCGACCTGCTTGTTCATGTATGGATCTAGACCGATCTGAAAGGAAGAGATAATCATGACGAACTCCACATCTTCATCGGGATCTAACGGCTCTCTCTTTATGATTGCCTTAAGAGCCGGTATCGCGTTTATTCTGATATGCGGCATTATTTACCCGCTAGTGTCAACCGGCCTTGCCCAGCTGCTCTTCCCGCATCAGGCGAACGGCAGCATGATCAAGGATTCGAACGGCCGGATTATCGGCTCCTCCTTGATCGGGCAGAGCTTTACCGACCCTGCGTATTTCCAAGGAAGGGTATCGAGCATCGACTACAAAGCGGAAGCGTCCGGCTCGAACAACTACGCGCCTTCGAATCCAGATATGCTGCAGCGGACAAAAGATTCGATTGCCGCCTGGCAGGCCGCCAATCCCGATGTTCCGGTTAACCAGCTTCCTCTTGCGCTGATTACCAATTCTGGCTCGGGTCTGGACCCGCATATTACGCCGGCGTCGGCCGAGGTCCAAATTCCGCGCATCAGCAAGCTGACCGGGTTGCCGGCGGACACTCTGAAAGAGCTGGTGAAAAAGCATACCGACGGACGCGATCTTGGCGTCTTCGGGGACCCCCGCGTTAACGTGCTGGAGCTGAACATCGAATTAAGCCAGCTCCGCAAATGAGAAAACTTCTATCGAAGTACTTCGAAGATGAAGGGCCGCGTTTCAGCGGTAGTTTTTATCGCCAATCAGAAAGCTGGTTTTCGAGTTCGAAAACTTATACTTTCTGATGTGGTAAACAGCAGCCCCGCCTGCCCCAAGTGGCGCAGGCGGGGCTTTCACGGGTCTTACGGAGAGGAGGAACGACGGGACATGAACGACAGCTATCGCCGCAAAACACCCGAAGAGCTGCTGAAGGCCATAACGAAGCTGCATCACGGACGGCTCAAAATTTATATCGGGGCGGTAAGCGGGGCCGGCAAAACGTATCATATGCTGCGGGAGGGCCAGCAGCTTCGGAAACAGGGCATTGATGTGGTCACTTGCGCCGTATCCACGATGCAGCGGCCGGAGACGATGGAGCAGCTTGCCGAGCTGGAACGGATTCCGAGCATTCATTGGCAAAAAGACGGGATTGAGCGCAAGGATCTTGATCTGGCCGCTATAAAAGCGCGCAATCCCGAGGTTGTGCTGGTGGACGGACTTGCGCACCGAAACCGGCCGGACAGTCCCCTTCCCACCCGCCTGGACGATATTCGTCATTTGCTGGAATGCGGCATCAGCGTGATTACAACGCTTAACGTATATGAGCTGAACGGCGTATCGGACCTGGCCTATCAGTTGACCGGCATCGAGGCCGAGCATACGATTCCCGACGATATTCTGGAGCTGGCCGATGAGGTCCGTTTAATCGACGTATCGCCGGAAACGATACTGACCCGCGTGAACGAAGGGCATCTGCGCAACGCGAGCTCCCCGCATCTGCTGCTTAAGGGCAACCTTGGCAAGCTGCGCGAGCTTGCGCTGCGTCTGATGGCGGAGGATGTTAACGATTCGCTTGAAAATCACCGGAGACAGCAGGGCTTGGTAGGTCCGTCCGGCGCGGCCGAACGGATTCTCGTTGCCGCCCAATATCACTGGAACGGCTCGATCCATATACGTCGGGGCCAGCAGGTTGCCAGAAGGCTGAACGGAGAGCTGCTCGTCGTCTCCTTCGTCAAAGCGGGGAAAGCAATGACGAAGGAAGCGGCTGCGTTCAAGCGGTCTATTATCAAGCTTACCCAGAAGATTGGGGCGGGTTTTGAGGAGCTTGCCGTTCCCCATTTGCACCGGCGCCATCTATCCGAGCAGATGGCCAGATACGCGATGGATCACGGCGTAACCCGCATCGTGCTTGGCCACTCGAAGCATACGCCGCTGCAGGAGCTGCTTCACGGCTCCGTTGTTAACGGGATTTTGCGCTATGCGCGCCATATCGACGTCTTTTTCGTGGCGGACCGTACGGAAGCAGAAGGCGAGCGCATCCTGCCGGCCAAGCATCGGACTACTCCGGATCCCGTTTACAGAAGACTTAGTCCCGACGAGCAGCTTCAAACGACGAAACGGCTTAAACGGGGCACCTTCAAGGTCTACATCGGGTCTGCGCCCGGCGTGGGCAAGACCTACACCATGCTTCGTGAAGGAAATGTTCTACTCCGCAAAGGCATTGATGTCGTTATCGGCCTGCTCGAGACGCATGGCCGGAAGGAAACCATGGAGCAGATCGGCGAGCTGGAGCTGATTCCAAAAGCTACGATTCCTTACAAAGGAACGCAGCTAAAAGAAATGGATGTTTCCGCGATTCTGGAACGTTTTCCGGAGGTTGTGCTGATCGACGAGCTGGCCCATACAAATGTGCCGGGAAGTCAATATAAGAAGCGTTATGAGGATGTCCTTGCGATTCTGGATGCCGGCATCTCGGTTATTTCGACCGTTAATGTCCAGCATCTTGAGAGCTTAAACGATGCCGTTGAGCAGATTGCGGGCGTTCGCGTAAGAGAGACGATTCCGGACCGCATGCTTCGCCTGGCGGATGAAGTCGAGCTGATCGATGTATCGCCCAAGGCGCTGCAAGAGCGGATGCGGCAGGGGAAAATCTATCCGATGAACAAGGTCGAGGAATCGCTTGACGCGTTTTTTCAGCTGGGCAATCTGATTGCCCTTCGGGAGCTGGCCTTGCGGGAAATTGCCGACGACGTGGATGAACGGCTGGAATCGTGGGAGCGGACGGGCGCACTACGCGGCCCATGGCGGAGGCAGGAGGTTATATTCGTGGCCATCACCGACCTGGCGCAGGGAGAGCGGCTGATCCGCAGAGGCTTCCGTATCGCCTACCGGCTAAAAGCGGAATGGCATGTGATGGCCGTCCATAACGGCCAAGCGGATCGTGCGGCGCTAGACCGCCGCTTACGGGAGCTGGAGCAATTAACGGAGCAGCTTGGAGGTGCGTTCGTCCGGAAAGAGATGCGGCAGACGCGCGATATTCCGGCTTTTCTGCTCACCCATGCCAATGCGCGAAAAAGCACGCAGTTAATCGTTGGCCAAGAGAAGAGAGGCTGGTTTGCGAGTTTGTTCCGGCCATCCATGACGAAGAAATTGCTGCAGGGCGGCCGGAACATGGATGTCATGGTCGTCAGCTGCCTTCCTTCGCAAGAGCAATAATATCTTTCGGATCGAGATTATGGCGGTCGTAGCCGGTATATGAGGTCTGGATCATGGCGAGGCCCACCTGACGCAGCGTGATGAGATGGTTCGGGAACAGCGGCCTTAGAATCGGATACAGCCAGGTTAACGCTTTTGCCCATTTCGGAACCCTTACCTGTCCTTTGCTCGGGTGCATGTAGCCCGGACGGAACATAAAGGCCCTGCGGAACGGCAGCTGCAGCAGGTGATTCTCGGTTCTTCCCTTCACTCTCGCCCACATGCTCCTGCCTTGCTCCGTGCTGTCCGTCCCGCCGCCCGTTACGTAACAGAACACCATATCCGGATTCAGGCTCGAGAGCAGACGGGCAACATGCATCGTGAGATCGTAGGTCACGCGGGTATAGTCGGCTTCCGACATGCCGATGGAGGATACGCCAAGGCAAAAATAGCAGGCGTTGTAGCCTTCCAGCTCATACTGGATTGGGGTCAGATCATGAAAATCCCGATGGACGATTTCCTTCAGCTTGGGATGCGCAACGCCGCTAGGCCGCCGGGTAAGGATAAGCACCTGCTCGACATCGGGGTGAATCAGGCATTCCATCAGAACGCCTTCACCTACCATGCCCGTCGCTCCGGTCACAATCGCTTTAATCTTTCGTTTCGCCGGCCTCTCTTCCATTTCTCGCATCTCTCCTTTATTTACAGGTCGTACAACCATTATGGCATAGGCCTTAAGCAGGTACAAAAAAAGGACGGAGCAGCTACCTTGCTGCTCCGTCCTTGCTCTATATTAGACCATCAGTTGCTTCACAAGCTCGCGGTTCCGTTCTTTGAATATTTCGTTATGGGATGAGACCATTCCGTACTTATTAGCTTCCGGTTGAATGAAGGATTTCGCTCTGTTCACCGCATTCGCCGCATCCTGGAAGCAGCCTGCAATAAGATGCAGCTTGCCGTCGTGCATCAGGATATCCCCTGCGGCAAACATGCCCGGCACGGAAGTTTCGCCGCTTGGATTGCCTTTCACATACCAATTGTCGACCATCTCGATATTCAGCTTGCTGTTCTCGAGCAGCGAGGAATCCCGGTCGTAACCGTGATTAATGACAACCTCGTCAATCGACAGATGGGATACTTCGCCGGACCTGCTGTTCGTAAGCTCGACGCGTTCAACAAGCTCATCGCCCGAATTCGCCAGCAGCTTCGTAATTTCGGTGTGGAACAAGCACTCGACTTTCGGGCTGTTCAGCAGCGTCGTTACATTCGCTTCATGCCCGGACAAGGCCTCTTTGCGATAGGTTATATAGATCCTCCTCGCGAAAGGCAGAAGCTCCATCGCCCAGTCCACGGCCGAGTTGCCGCCGCCGGAGATCACGACGTTCTTGTCTTTAAATCTCTTAAGCGATTTAACGGTATAGTGCAGGTTGGTTACCTCAAACTTCTCCGCGCCTTCAATCGCCAGCTTGGTCGGATTCAGTATGCCGCCGCCAACCGCAACGATAACGGTCTTCGAATAATGAATGCGTCCCGACGAGCCATGCAGCTCAAAGATATGGTCTTCGTTCTTGGTAATGGATTCGACCTTTTCGTTCAGGACAACCTCGGGGTCGAACGTCAGTCCCTGCTTCACCAGCTGCTCGATCAGCTGAGCGCCCGGCGTTGGCATCAGCCCTCCAATGTCCCAGATCATTTTCTCCGGATACACATGAACCTTGCCGCCCAGAAACGGCTGGAATTCGATCAGCTTGGTCTTCAATTCTCTAAGCCCGCTATAAAAAGTCGAGTAGAGCCCCGCAGGACCGCCCCCGATTACCGTTACGTCATACAACTCTTCTTGCGTCATGAACGTTCCTCCCCGGAAAAGCACCGTCGTAATTGATTATCATTATCAATAGTATACGGCCTTTGAGAATATTTTTCAATAAGCGGTTGACAATCGGATCAAATCCCTATAATTTAGTAAATGGCACAGATAGTGATAATCATTATCACTTAATGAGCGTTGAAATTAGTATATTGCCCTCGTTGTTTATGTATTCCAATCCATATATAAGGAGTTTACCCAACCATGAAAAAAGCACTTATTTCCCTCATGATGCTCTTCGTTATCATTCTGAGCGCATGCGGCAGCAACAACTCGGGCAATAATGCCGGAGCGGCAAACGCCACCGCCTCAAATAATGCCGGGGCAGCGAATGCCTCCCCATCGGCGGACACGACTTCGGAAGCGACAGGCACGATTACCTTTCAGTCGGAGAGCGGCCCTATGGAAGTGCCTGCTAATCCGAAGCGCATTGTTGATCTTTCTTCTTACACAGGCAGCCTGATATCCCTTGGCCTTACTCCCGTTGGCGTTACCTCCTGGGCGAAAGACAATCCCAATTTCACTGAGCAGCTGAAGGATGTTACCGAAGTATCCGAAGAGGATGTCGAGAAAATTCTCGAGCTGGAGCCGGATCTGATCATTGGTACCGAAACGACAAAAAATGTCGATAAGCTGAAGGAAATCGCTCCAACCGTTATTTTCACCTACAACAAAGTCGATTACCTGCAGCAGCATATCGAAGTCGGCAAAGCCGTTAACAAGGAAAAAGAAGCAACGGCTTGGGTCGAAGACTTCAAAGCACGCGCCACTCAAATCGGCAAAGATATTAAAGCGAAAATCGGAGAAGACTCCACGGTTACGGTCATTGAGAACTACGACAAGGAATTGTATATGTTCGGAGATGCCTGGGGCCGCGGCACCGAAATTCTGTACCAGGCGATGGGCCTGAAGATGCCCGAGAAAGTAAAAGAAATGACCTCGAAAGACGGCTGGTACGCTTTATCCCTGGAGGTTCTTCCCCAATACGCGGGCGACTACATCGTCTTCAGCCAAACTAAAGATACTGCAGGCTCCATTACGGAAACCGAAACTTACAAGAACATCCCTGCTGTAAAAAACAATCATGTCATCACGGCAGACGCTAGAGGCTTCTACTTCAATGATGCGTATACGCTTGACTATCAGCTGAACTTCTTCAAAGAGCAGTTCCTGGGGAAATAAGCCGATGAAGCAGGAAACGAGACGCCCAATTCCATTTGCACTCAAACTTTTTGCCGGGATCGTTTTCTTTATCGCAATCTTCTTCTTGGCCATGGTGTTCGGCGCTGCCGACACCACGGTCCATGATACGTGGCTTGCGCTGACGTCACCTCACGATACCAGCGAGAAAGTGACGCTTTTGCGTGAAATCAGGCTGCCGCGCGAGATCGCGGCAATCTTTGTTGGTGCGGCGCTAGCCGTATCCGGCGCCATTATGCAGGGCGTGACCCGGAATGCTCTGGCAGACCCGGGGCTTCTTGGCTTATCGGCCGGCGCGAACGCCGCCCTTGCCGCAACGGTTGCGCTTTTCCCTCAAATCAATTATTTCGGCATTATGATTGCCTGCTTTGTCGGTGCCGCCCTAGGCTCCATTCTCGTTATCGGGATCGGCGCGGCAAAACGGGGCGGCTTCTCCCCTATCCGGATCGTACTCGCGGGTGCCGCCGTTTCTACGTTTCTGTACGCCGTTGCCGAAGGCATCGGCCTCACCTTCAAGGTATCCAAGGACGTCAACATGTGGACGGCCGGCGGTCTGATCGGAACGTCCTGGGGGCAGCTTCAGACGATTGTTCCGGTCATCGCAGCCGGCATTCTTATTGCCATTGCCATGTCGAAGCAGCTCACCATTCTTAGTCTTAGCGAAGACGTGGCGACCAGTCTCGGGCAAAAAACCGGTCTGATCAAAGGCATCCTGTTCACCGTTACGATTCTGCTCGCGGGCGCTTCCGTCGCGCTAGTCGGCAATCTGGCTTTCCTTGGCCTGATGATCCCGCATATCGTGCGGGCTATTGTCGGCCAGGATTATCGCTATTCCATTCCGATGTCCGTTTTCGCGGGTGCTTCCTTTATGCTCCTTGCGGATCTGATCGGCCGGACCATCAATGCGCCGTACGAAACCCCTGTAGCGGCCGTTATTGCGGTTGTGGGTCTGCCCTTCTTCCTTATCATCGTTAGAAGAGGAGGCAAAGCGCTGAAATGATTTTATCGCATATGGTTCGAAAACAACGCATCATTCTCGGGATCCTGCTTCTGCTTATTGTGGCGACCGTTATTGTCAGCCTTAGTCTGGGTTACTCCACTTTAACCTTTAAAAGGCTGATTCCCGTAATCTTCGGGGATGGCACAAAAAAAGAAAACTTTATCCTGTTCGACATACGAATGCCGCGTGTCATCATTACTTTGCTCGCGGGCATGGCGCTTGCTTTGTCCGGTTCCATTCTGCAAGGAGTTTCCCGCAATGATCTGGCCGATCCCGGCATTGTTGGCATCAACTCGGGGGCTGGCGTTGCCATCACGGTCTTCTTCCTGTTCTTCCCGACGGAAGCCGGTCCGTTCGTGTACGCCCTGCCGGTTGTTGCGTTTATCGGCGGTCTGGCAACCGCGGTCCTTATTGCTCTTTTCTCCTGGAAAAAGCATGTCGGCATCCAACCGGTCAGCATGGTGTTGACGGGTATCGGCTTCCAGATGGCGCTTAGCGGTGTCATGATCGTGCTCATATCCTCCGCTGACCGCCAGAAGGTGGATTTTATCGCCAAGTGGATCGCCGGCGGCATTTGGGGAACGGATTGGGTATTTATTAACGCTATGTGGCCATGGCTCGCCATCTTTATTCCGTTTACGCTATACAAGGCAAACCGCCTTAACATTCTGGCGTTAAACGAACCCGTTGCGGTTGGGGTTGGCATCTCGCTGACCAAAGAGCGCCTGGTGCTGCTCTTCTCCGCTGTTGCGCTTGCGGCATCCGCCGTATCCGTCACAGGCGGGATCGCCTTCATCGGTCTGCTTGCTCCGCATATCGCAAAGGCTCTGGTAGGTCCGCGTAATCAATTGTTTATTCCGATCTCCATCCTGTTTGGCGGATGGCTGCTGGTTCTGGCCGATACGATTGGCCGCCAAATCGACATTGCGGGCGGATTGCCGGCCGGCATCGTTGTATCGCTGATCGGAGCGCCGTATTTCTTGTTCCTGCTTCTAAAGAAATGATTAAGTAGTAAAGGCTGCCTCAAAAGCCAATGGCTAACGGGGCAGCCTTTTTCCCGGCATTCGCAATTTCCGCTGCACCTGCCAGTCCCGCAAGACCCGCAAGACCCGCCCCTATCACGATTTGATGCAGAAGCAGCTGCATTCAGCTATTCGTGATGGTTCTTGCCTCGTAACGAATCACCCACTCTTTCCAAAAAGCCTGCAGGTCAAAGCTCTCGGGCCGCTCGAACTTTCCTTCTGTAACCTTTACGTCCTGAATGCGGGATAACCGGTAGGCTTGCGCCCCTTGATCGCCTTCTCCAACGAGAAACCATATGCCGGCTTTGGCTACAAGACCGTAAGGCTTTACAATCAGGCTTTTCTCCAAGCCGGCACGGTTCCTGTAGCTGATCTGGACCTCGCAAAGCTTCATAATCGAATCTTGAACCGCTGCAAAATGCGGCAAAGCCTTCTCTTCCTGCTGCCAGGAATCAGGGTCGATATGAATCCGCTGCTGAATCCAATAGGCATCCTTGCGGCTTTGCTCCGGCAGCGCCTGCATCAGCTTGAGCAACGCGGAACGAAGCGCGGAGCCTATTCCCAGCTGATCCAACGATCCCTCCGCCGCATACAGGAACAAGGCCTGAATTTCTGGCGTCGTTAAGCCGCCAATCGGGCTTTTGTAATTAGGCGGGAGCGAAAATCCGCCACCGGCACCGGGATCCGCGTAAACCGGAATGCCCGACAAGCTGAGGGCATCCATGTCGCGGTAAATCGTACGCTCCGATACTTCAAGGCGATCAGCCAGCTCCGCAGCCGTTTTCTTTCCCTCCTGCTGAAGCAGCATCAATATCGATATAAGCCGGTCAGCTCTCATGTCTTATTCTCCTTCATGCAATAGATCTTGATCTTATTATTAATTACTGACAATAGATGTCAAGGATGATGTTGTACACTAGCAGCATCACCTTATCATAGAACGGAGTTTCTGAGTCAATCATGATACCGGCACTTATACGAGTAAGGATGCGGAAGTGGAATAACTGGCTTGGCCATCACCCCACATTAAGAAGATTGCAGCTGATTGCCTTTCTCCGCAGTATAGGACAAGGCTTTGCGGCAGTAGAAACAAGCTTATATTTAAGGGAGCTCGGCTGGAGCGGAGCCGCGATTGGAGGATTGTTCGCTGCGGCAGGTTTATTCCGCACCCTGATCACAACCTTTACCGCCGAGCTAAACGCCCTTCTAGGTCCAAAAAATTATTTGCTGCTGTATGAAGTCCTAACGGCGGCGGCTGCCTTGCTTGTGATCGTATCAAGCGGTACGGCTACACTATGCCTGGCCATTATCGTTGCCGGCTTTGGCATGGGTCACAGCGGATCCGGCGGTCCGGCAGCCCCTATAGAAAGGCGATGGCTTGGAGCCTTCTCCCGCAAGCTGACCATTCTTTTTGGCAAGCATGCGCTGCTTGGTTACGCGGGGATGGGATTTGGAGCGCTTATCGCCTGCCTTACTCCTCTGCTGCGGGACTGGCTGCCGGATCGGGAAGCCTACCGGCTGTTATTTATTCTTCCCGCCGTATGTGCCGCAGCCGGGGTTGCGCTGCTGCTCTCCATTCATGGCGGGGCAAGGCGCCGTGCGGCCACGGCTGAGGAAGCGAACCTTGCAGCTTCGCCCTCCTCCGCTTCGTCTCCTTCGGTCAAACCGGCCCTAAGCAGACGTATGTCCCTGCTGCTGGCAGGCGGAATTATTTTGCTGGGCCTCCTCATTCTCTTTGTCGGAGGCTACGCCGAATTTCCGATTCTCTCCGCGTTTATGCCAGTACTGCTCTTCCTGCTGCTCATTGCCCTAGCAATGATCCGGGTAGCCGGCGGCTCGCCGGAGGAGATGAACGGCGTGATGAACATAGTGCAGACGGTCGCCGTTACGCTGACCAGCACCATGAGCGCTTATTGGTTTTCCGAACGGTTTCAGGTGTCCACAAGCGAAGTGGGACTGGTCATTGCTTTGTCCTATCTTCTAGCCGGCGTCTTGGCCTATGCGCTGATCCATGCGTCAGAACGATTTGGTCCCATCAAGCCGGTAGTCAACCTGCAGCTGGCCGGCGCAGTATGCGTGCTTTTACTGCCTTTAGCAGCTTCTTTCGTTCCCGCCGCCATCCTCTATGTCTTATGCAGTATGTTCAACCTTGGCACGCGAGGCACACGGTATGCGGTAATAAACGCCCAGCCTGCCAGGAAGCAGCGCTCCCGGTCCTCGCGGCTTGCGTCTTTCCTTATCCGGTTAGGCGCCATTCTATGGCCCGGTGCCTTTGGACGCCTGATCGATGAGGGCGAGCATATCCTTCCTTTCTTCTTCGCGGCCGCCATTCAGCTGTTCTCAACTTGGCGTTACAGCAAAAAAGAACAAACAAAGGCCCCCTTATCCTAAGGGGGCCTTTGCCTTTGGTCGTTAAATTCTACTTATGAGGAAGCTGCTGTACGTAGCTGTCCGACAAATGCAGAAGCTCAAGCGCTCTGTTGTACTCGTCTTCGGTTACGCCGCCTTCCGTCGTTTCCGTGCCGTCGACCACTTTGTGGTTCGTGCCGTCTTTGTATTCGATACCCGGCACAAACAGGTTCTCGTTGTCGATAACCGAGCCGCTAGGCAGGAAGTGACGCATTGGAATCAGCTCCGAGCTTTGGTTCAGAAGGTCTTCGCCAAAGTGAATCTGATTCGACAGCGACGCGCCTACCAGGTTCGCAACGGTTGGCAGAATATCAATCTGACCTCCCACTTTATCCACTTCGGACGGTTGAGTTACGCCCGGAACGTGCATAATAAGAGGGATGTTGAACATTTCGGTATGGCCGTAATCCGTGCCAAGCATTTCCTTCATCAGCGCTTTTTCGTTATCGTCAAGCGAGTACAGCGGCAGACCTTGGTGGTCGCCGTACATGAGGACAATGCTGTCATCCCACAGGCCGCTCGATTTCAGGCCGTCGATAAATTGGCCAAGCGCATAGTCGGCGTAGTTTTGAGCTTTCAGATAACGGGTTACAAGGCTGTCATCCTTGAATTCCGCAGGAAGCTCGATCCGGTACTTCGAAGTCGGAATGTTGTAAGGATGATGCGCGCTCATCGAGATCACTTGCGCATAGAACGGCTTATCCGCCTGATCCAGCTTCACAAGCTCAGGAAGAGTCTTCGAATATAAAACTTCGTCCGATGCGCCGAAGGCTACATGGTCTTCGTCGCCATAGAAGGCTTGATCGTAATATTTATCCCAGCCAAGAGCCGAGTACAGCTCCGTACGGTTCCAGAACTCAACCGCGTTCGTATGGAACGTTGCGGTATAATAACCGTTCTCTTTCATCAGCTTCGGCAAGCTTGGCAGCGCTTTGTCGACGTTTACGTCTGTCGCTGCTTTATGCTTAGGTACGTACAGCGATGTATTCACCACATACTCTGCGTCCGAGGTTGTGCCTTGGCCGACCATCGTATAGAAGTTTTTGTAGTGCGTAGCTTCCTGAACCAGCTTGTTCATGTTCGGCGTAATTTCCACGCCGCCAACTTTGAGGCCGATCAGGAAGTCCTGGTACGATTCCATTTGAAGAATAATGACGTTTTTGCCTTTCGCGGCACCAAAGTATTTCGGCGATGCCTGCACGGTAATGCCTTTAAGCTCATCGATTTTCGCTTGCGTAATTTGGTCGATCGGCGTAATCGGCTCTTTCTCCATCATTTTATCGATGATGTTGTATACTTCGTAATCGAGAAGGCCCATCTCTTCGGCTTGCTTGTTCTCGTTCATGCTCGCGCGGTTCGGCCATACGTTCACCAGGCAAACGACAACGGACAAGGCGAATACCGCCATCCACGCTTTGCTTCTCACCGGACGCAGCTGAGCTTCCTGGCGGGCTTTCCTGAACCTTGGCAGAATGAGGACAACCGAAATCACGATAATGTCAACGAAAATAAGCAAATAATAAGGATCCATCAGCGAGTAGGTACTTTCCCCTACCTCGGCCATTTTGTTGGCTTGGCTTAACGCATCCGTATTGACGATAATGCCGTAGTACTTGTAATACATCAGTATGGCGAAGTATAAGGCCGTAAACAGCAAATTGACGATCATGTAATAAAGCATCTTGCGCTTGCCTGCAAAAAACTCAATCAGACAGAATACCGCGACAAAGAAGGGAATCTCCGTCATAATCGTCAGCCACGAAAAACCGTTGCCGAAGACGACATCGCGGGCTACGATACTTTTTATCAGCAGGATAATAACGAAATAATAAAATCTTCTATTTAAAAATCTGGTTATTAAAGACACCCTAGTCATCACCTTTCATTGTATTTCATTGTGAATCACACAAAAGAACCTTCGGCTTTTTCTCTGTAGCTGAAGGAATTCTCCATAGATCTATTGTAAAATCCACATTCTCTTCCATATGTTTATAAACATCCGGTTCGTTCAGGAGCTGTATCCCAACCGATTTGCTCATAATCGCATGCAAGGTCGTAGACAAGAATTGTCGCGACGCTATCCGGAAATCGAGAGCGCGAATCTCGCCTTTCTCGTGCCGTTCTCTTAGAAACCTTTCAAAAATGGCGCACTGCTCGCGAATCAGTACCGTTAATTGCTCGGCTTCCTCGAAGCCCAGCAGGTCATTCTCCCGAAACAAAATCCGAGTTAAGTCCATATCCTCCGTAAACAGTTCGTACAAGCGGCGCTTAATGGTGATCATCGCGTCCCGCAGGTCGAGGCCCTCGACAACCCGTTGAATCTGCTTTATTCCTTCTCTACGGTGCTCGAAGCTCTCACGTAGCAGCACCGCCATAATCTCCCGCTTGCCGCCCGGAAAATAATGATAAAGGATACCGTCTCCCATCCCGATTTTCCTCGTAATTTCTCGTACCGGGGTGCCATGGTATCCTTTTTCCGCAAATAATGATTTTGCTGCTTCCAATATTTTTTCTCGTGTTTCAGCGGCCTGCTCTTTTCGGATGTTGCGAGTCATCGTCGCCACCTCCTTACTTCGTAAGCATGAATTTCACTGAACGATCGCACAGCGAAATTTTAGCGCAAGGCTAAGGCGATGTCAATCGGTCTGCCAAAACATCACAAAATCGCCTAAACTTTTCGGTTATCTCTTACGACGGCGTCTTTTCTTTTCTCGAAATGCTCCTTAAATTCGACAAGCCCGATCTCGCAGCCTGGCCCGATCACTACCTTGTTCCCTCTTACTATATCAGCAATCGTATTTTCCAAATAGATATGATCTCCTTCCATAACTGAGACCGTTAACCTAGCGCTGGAAGAAGGTTTGAAAAAGAAGCTGAGCGGATGCAGCCACTTGGCTTTGCGAACCATTATATGACCGCCTCCGATTTCGTGTGCCTTGCAGTCCCGGTACAGATGGACTTGAAGCTTCCCCGCATTCAGCAAACCGCCGATTTCAAAGATGCCCCGTGCCGTAAACTGCTCGGCTTCGCAATCGCCCAGGGTGTGCAGCATGCCTCTCAGCTTGATGAGCTCGCTGTAGACATGATTCTTCGATTCTATCGTGCCTGCTATATTCAGCTCCTTGAGCTGAGTAGTCCCGCCGACGCTGACAGTGCCTGACGTTTTGAGCTCGCCTCCGCGAAGACCGCCTGTCACCTCGCAAGTGCCCACAATGTTGATTTTATCGGCCGTCACCGTGCCATCAACCTCCAGCGTCCCTACGCAGCTGAGCTTGGTGCAAGCCGTATCTCCCTCGATCGCGCCTTCTCCGACAATTTTGACATTATTATAGGTGCCGCCCATAACGCTGGAGCTGCCGGTAATTCTTAAATTTCTGACAGTCTTGCCAGCCACATGCTGATTCATCGGATCTCCTCCGTTTCCGTTTATATTTGGACATGCTTGATGATTCTGGAACTGCTATGCACGTCAAGGCTTTGCTTATATTCCACGCTGCCAATGGTGCAGCCCGGTCCGATTCGGACGGTTCCCCCGCGCACGATATCCGCCGTCGTATACTCCAGATAGATATTGTCGCCTTCAATGACTTCAGCGCTCAGCTTGTTGGCGAATGGCCCCGGAACGGACTGCAGCCATTTGGCGAACCCTTTGCCGGGCTGCTTGCCGATATGAATGCTCTCGCCGCCAATCTCGTTGATATGACTGCTGCCGTGGAGCATCAGCTTAATTTGGCTGGCATTTAACGTCTCGATGTCCATCCGTCCGTTTGCTTCAAAGATTTCGGTCTCGCAGCTGCCTTTCACCGTCACCATTCCGTTCATGAACATCTGCTCGCCCGTGACGGGTCCGCCAAAGCTTACTTTACCTTCAATGTTAAGCTTGTCGGCATGCAATCCCCCGCGGATGGAAGACATGCCATTGATGGAAGCCGTGACGGCCCTCACATGCCCTTGTACATCGCCCTTGCCGTTAATCGATAACTCATAGCACCGGACATCCCCTTCAATCTTGCCGACTCCCTCAATCTTCGCCAGATGAACATCTCCGCCGCCGGATCTGCCGATCCCGGTAATGAGTATTTTTCGTTGTTTTTCTCCCATTGTACGTTTTACACCTCCGTTATATCGCCATTAGCTTCAATTTTAATTGCTCGATCATAGCCGGCACATCCACTCGGAGGATGATCTTTACTCCGCTTTCGAAATGAATTTCGCCGCCGGATGGAACAAGAAGAAATACGGAAACGCCCATTTTGCGAAGCAAAATCAGATCGCATTGCTGCTCTTTAAACTTCTTGTAGTGCTCAAGGAAGGTAGGCAGCATCGTTCTGCCTTCTTCCAGGCTAATCTCCCCCGTCTGCAGGCAATAATCCAAAATGTAAACGCATAGGGTCTGTTCGAACGTGTACAGTTCCGATTGCCCGATATAAGTCTCCGCTGCTTTTGCCGAATTTAGTGAAACAATGTTTCGTTCTATTAATTCCCTCATGGAGATTGAGATAGCTTTTGAAGCCGGCGAGAACATATCTGCCAACTCATCCAAGGAAAGATCATCCTTCATGTTTACGATTTTATCGATTCGGTCGAGGATCTTCTGCTTTGGAAAAAAAGTCTCTTGCCCGGTAAACGCCGATTTGCGGATAAACCAATCCTCCGGCAGCAGGTTTTTCCGCTTCCAGCGGTACAGCTGCCCATACGAAATACCCGTAAGCTCCAATAAGTCCTTCTTGGATATTAGTTCTTCCTCCACGATTCAGCCCCCTTTGCTCTCAATATAACATAACATTGTTACGTTGTTAAGTCAAAAAGGAAGCCGCCTGCAGAATTAGGTCTCTGCAAGCGGCTTATTTTTACTCTCCCCTGCGTTCCCAAGGTTCATACAGACAGCTTTTATAATCGGAGTACACCGGCGGGACTCCTCTGAGCCGCCAATCGCAGTAGTCGAGCAGATGGTCGATATCCTCCTGCGTCCGGTTATGACCGCCCTGCCGGTAGGCGATTCCGATCTGATCCTCGGCACCAAGGAAGCGGTACACCTTCTCGGCTTCCGCATAAGAGACATACATCCCTTCGGGGTTGATCCAATCGTCCGAATAACCGCAGGTCAGAAGCAGCGCCCTCGGCGCAATCAGCGCGGCAAGCTCATGCTGGTCAAACGGAAGTGCCGCAGGGTCGCTGAACTGGCGGAACACCGAGTTAAACCAATGCGCCTCGCCTTCGCTTTGCAGCGCTTCAAGCGGTTCGCTTCTTCCGGCAATGCCCCAGGGATACGCTTTTCCTTCGAAGGAATACCGGAACGAGGCCATGCCGCCAGCGCCGGAAGCATGCGGGTTAACCAAGGCAAAACGCTTGTCGGTCATTCCGGCGACAAGGCTTGCTTTTCCCCATCTCGAGAATCCGGTCACGGCGGCACGGGAAACGTCGATCCCGGGGTAAAGCTGCTGTTCGAAGGCATCCAGCACTTTGCCCGCTGCCCAGCCAAGCGCAATAAATATACCCACGTCATTCTGGTCCGGTGCCGGTGCGTAAGGATACAACGTGAAGAAAGCGCCCGTGCGCTCCGCGTCATCCGATGCGATTTCCTGCGGGAGCAGCGTAACAACGGCATAGCCCCGTTGATTGGCCTGCTCCGCGTGATTTGTCGCGGCCTGCCCGTCGGGCTGCCAGCCCTCAAGCGATCCAATCGTAAAGATGACCGGATAAGGTCCCGTTATATCGCAATCTGCCGGTGGAAAGCTGATTCGGGCCATAAAGGAACCCCTCGCGTCACCCCGGGTAACATCAACCCGCAGACCCTGCTCCGTTTTCTCATATCTTACCTGCTCTCCGGCCGTATCCGGCATATAACCGTACATATAATAATGAAACAGATCCTGCAACTCCCGTGAACGTTCCTCCCAATCCGCCGGCGTCTTCACGCGCCGACCGTCCTGAAAGACGAACGGATCCGGCAGCTCCTTCGCAAGAGGCAGATCCGTTGGACTGGGGTAATGCGTTAATCGATTAGACAAGACAAGCACTTCCTTCCCAGGGATAAGTAGAAGTCTTGAGCATCCTGATACATCTATTTGCCGGGAACGGGTGAAATCCCTTCCTTCATATAAGGAAAAGAAAGAGCTATCCCGCCGGACCGTTGCCCGGTGGGATAGCTCTCTGCATGAATACAGCTAATATTAATGGCCGCCTGCATGATCGACATGCTTCACATGCTTATGGTTCGCCAAGATGAACAGGACCGATACGATAACAAAACCCGCCCCCACGTAGAACGGAATATGCGGATTAAACCATTCCGCCAGCTTGCCGGCGAAATAAGGAGCAATCGCGCCGCCGATAAACCGGAGGAAGCTGTAGGCCGCCGACGCTGTCGAACGCTCGACCGGAGCGGCATTCATAACGCCCGTTGTAATAAGGGTATTGTTGTTGCCGAGCAGTGCCCCAGCAAAGATAACGCTGGCGATAATGACCCATTGGGTATTCGTCCAGATGGCCATCGCAAGCAAGGTAAGGCCAAACAGCGTCAGCATAACCGCCATCGATTTGACCGTGCCGAATTTGCGCTGCAGCCATGGCGCCATAAAGACGGAAGTAACGGCCAGCAGAATGCCCCAGCCGAGGAATACGTAGCCGAGCTCATGGATGCCAAGCCCCATTACAAACGGCGCGTAAGCCATCAACGTAAAGAAGCCGAAGTTATAGAAGCAAGCCGTCAGACCAAAAACGACAAGCGGACGATGCCGCAAAGCCAGAAATGGATCCAGCAGGGAGGTTTTCCTCGCCGGTGCAGCTGCCGCCTTTGGCGCTCCGGCCGCTTTTGGCATCATAAAGATAATCGCCAGGAAGGCAATGACCATCAGACCGGCAACGCCGATAAAAGGTCCTCTCCACGAGATGGAGCCCAGCTCGCCGCCAAGCAGCGGACCTACCGAAATCCCGATGCCAATCGCGGCTTCATAGAGAATGATGGCTTTTGTCACGCCGCTTTTGGACAAGGACACGATTGCGGTTAAAGCCGTCGCTACGAAGAACGCATTGCCGAGACCCCAGCCGGCCCGATAGCCGACAAGCGCCCAAATATCGTTCGACAGCCCGCCGAGGAGCGAGAATACCGCGATAATAACGACGCCAAGAAGAAGCGTCCATTTGATGCCAAGTCTCGAGGTCACCACGCCGGTGATCAGCATCGCAACCGCCATAACGGCGTTATAGCTGGTGAAGAGCAAGCTTACTTCGCTGGCCGATGCATGCATTTCTTCCGCAATAGCCTTCAGGATCGGGTCAACGAGACCAATCCCCATAAAAGCGATAATGCCTGCGAAAAAGACGGCCCAGACCGCGCGGGGCTGATGAAAGAAACCGCCTTTTTCAACGGATAAAGGTTGATTGGCAGCCGAAGCTGCCTGTTGAGATGAATTTGCCACGCTCATACTCACTCCTGTTTATATTTCTTTTTGGCTTCGTTGATTCTGTCCTTGAGCTGGGAAATCTCCGACCGCATATTCTTCATCTTCTCCAGCTTCTGGTCAAGCAGCTCCAGCTGCTTAACTACCGTCTGCTCAAGCTCGTCAATCTTCTGAAGACGCAGCCCGGCGTCCTCTGTCTGCCTGATTTCGTCGCGCTGATTAATAAATTCCTCGCTCATCGTCACGTATTGCTGCAGCTCCTGCAAGGAGAAGCCAAGCACGTCGCGCGCATTAATCAGCTTCTTCAGCCGCTCGACATGATCGTCGGTATACAAGCGGAAGCCGCCCTCGCTGCGCTCCGGCGGAGTCAACAAGCCCAGCTCCTCATAATAACGAAGCGTGCGTTTCGTTAAACCGACCATTTTCGCAACATCCTCGATTTTGTAAAAGATTTTCATCGCCTCTTTCCTTTACTCTCTCTGTTCATTACTCTACACCTAAGTTAATGTTAACGTCAACGTTAACTTTTGAAAAATGGCAAAGCAGGTGCCATCTTCCTCCGTGATAGGATTAAGATGCCCTTTACCGTATGAACACATTCCGTAAGCGCAACAACTGGGCTGTACGACGCATAAAAAGCCGGGTACGCCTCTAATGCTTGGCGCCCCGGCTTAGCCGATTAGTTATGAAAGTTATGGAACCAGTATAATCTTGCCTGTGCTCTGACGGCTTTCAAGCAGCCGATGGGCGTCCGCGCCTTCCGCAAGCGGAAAGGCTTTTGGCGTCCCCAGCTTCAGGCTTCCGTCCCGAAGCCAGCCGAACAATTCGTCCGCCCTGCGGATGCGGTCTTCGCTGGATGTAACATGATTCCATAGATCGCCGCCCGTTAACGTCTTTGACGTATCCATAAGCATCCGCGGATCGACGAAGGCCGGATCGCCCCCCGCCATGCCGAAGAAGACAACCGTCCCTTTTGTCTTCACGGCCGTAAAGCTGTCCATTAGTGTGGAGCCAACGGAATCATACGCAACCGTGACTCCTTCTTCGCCGGTTGACCAGCTCTTCGCCGCCTCCGCCCATTGACTGCCGTAGAGCAATGCCTCGTCGGCCCCCGCGGCAAGCGCGGCTTCACGCTTTGCCTCCGAAGAGACAAGCCCCAGCACGCGCGCACCCTGCCGCTTGGCAAGCTGCGCGAGCAGCTGCCCGACGCCTCCGGCCGCGGCATGGACAAGCACTTCGTCGCCCGCCTGCACGCGGTAGCTATCGCGAGTCAAATAATGCGCGGTCATGCCCTGCAGCAATACCGCCGCCGCAGTCTCGAAGCTGATATCGTCCGGAAGCGGTATCGCCTTCTCCGCCGGCACCAACACAAGCTCCGCATTGGCATGCGGAACATCGCAGAAAGCGATCCGGTCGCCCTGCTTTAATCCTCCCGCATCCGGACCGGCCGCCTCAACGATCCCCGCTCCCTCGTAACCCAATATATAAGGCGGATTGCCCGCCAAATGATAATTGCCCTTCCTGCGGTAAATATCGGCGTAGTTCAGACCGGCGGCCTTCAGCCGTACCAATACGGTTCCCGGCTTAAGCTCCGGCGCGGGAATCTCCTTGTATTCGAGCACCTCCGGTCCGCCAAACGTTTCAAAGACCAATGCCTTCATGCTGTTCATCCTGCTGCCTCCATTTATGCTTGAAATGCTATCCTCTATAGTTTCATCAAAATTAATTCAATCATCCGTTTCTTCCCTTGAATCAGCACATAATCTCGCGGGTTTCCTCGTACTCCCCCGCTATCAAGGCAGTCGGAGGCTACGTTGGATTCTCTGCAGTAAAATGATCCGAATTGGGCTTCCGTTGTCGAAATGAGCGAATTACATTGAACCCCGTCCAATGTAGACAAGGTTACGGCAAACACCCGCATTACGCTTCATCAAATCCAACGTAGTTCTACTTTGTCAGCATCACAATGCTCCCGAAATCGGTCGGATCATCAAAGGTTTTACTAGCTACAACTATTCCTTCGCCGTTGAGGGTTTCTATCTTGTACGGTTTATCCGCTGTAACCGGAAGGATGGCATACCAAATTCTCTGCTGTACGCCTTCGCTAATAATTTTGGCGTTATATTCTCCGGCTGCCTCACCGCCTACCGTCACTTTGACACTCGCTACAGCGCTATTCATAAGCTGGCCGAATATAATCGGAAACGGGCCATCTATCCCTTTATACTTCGGTATACTCATGAAGTTTAACGCTTCATTCTGATCAGTAGCAGCGGAATAACTATAGTTTCCTCCATAGACCCACTTCCAACCCAGCAAGGTTTTCCGAACAAATTCAATCCCCAGGTTGTTTCCTTCTTTCTGCTCATTCAGCTTATTAAACAGCAGGGCACCTCCGGCAACAGGCTCCCGATAAATGATATGCGTCCTTGCTTCGTTTCTGAATTTTCGAACTGCTTCCTCCGGGGTATCTCCGAGTGGGATTTTTATTGTTCCCGATATACCCGATGCGCGCGAATATCTCCAATCCGCAATACCGCCAGGCCGGTCATAGGCATACACAAATCCAATAAATAAAACAAAACATACCGCGACGGCAATTACCATTCTCATGAGCCAAATTTGCCTGCCCGTTCGTACTTTTGGATACATGATTGCCTCCTCACTTTATGTTTGCGGAGCATGCTGAACCAACCCCGCCGAGCGGAATTCCTCCAGGAAATCATTCAGCCAGTCCTCGCCGTAATCAAGCGCGCCGGACTGGGTCGGGACAAAGAGCACATCAAGGCTCATGATCCAAAAACGCCGGACAAGCACAAACAGCTCCACCGCCTGCTCATCCTTTTCCGAAAAGGATCTTACGCTGCGGTATCCGGCCAGCAATGCCTGCCATAGCTGCTCCTTGTACTCGGCGGATTGCCTTTTTCTGTTGCGCACCTGGGCAAGATCGTAAGCCCGCCATCCCGGTGCCGACCACTCAAAGTCAAAATGAGTGTAGCGCCCGCTTATCTCAACGGCATTATTGTTCCCATGCATATCGCCGTGACAAATGCCCCAATCAAGTCCGGCCGCCGCTGCGGAAGCAACTTTTTCTTTCAGCGCATCGGCATACTCGCGGAGAAAAGTTTCCGCCGGATGCTCCTCGCCAATATGGCGAATAACGCGCTGCAGCGATTCCTCCACCAAAAACTCCGTATCCAGTTCCCAGCGCGGAAGCTCCAGCCGAGCCTGATCCATCGCCAAATGGAGCCGGGCCGCCGATTTACCAAATGTATAACAGCTCTCTTCGTCCTGCAGACGGTTCTCAACGCCTTCCACATACTCGAAAAGAACGGCGATCCGCTCCCCTTCCGGCGCCGCAATAACCGAATAGCGGGTGCCATCCGCCTTTCTAACCGGCCGTGCTATCGAAGCTTCCGATCCCGCCAGCAGCTCTTCCAATTGACCAAGAAGCTCCATCTCATACACGGCTTCTTTCTTCCCAATCTCCTGCCGGTAGATTCTTAATATATAGCTTCCCTTATCGGTTTGCACGCGGTAGGTATCATTCAAGCCGCGGAGCCAATACGCGCATTGGGTCCACAAGCCAAGCTCGTATTGCCCGCCAAGGCAGCTCATCAAATAGTCAGGCGCCAGCACCGAGCTAACAGCCATCGGCTGATTGGTCATTTCACATCGGTTCCCTTCTCTTTTTCGGTATCTCTATCATAAACGAGCAGCTCTTCCACATAAAGGAATTTAATTGTTTTATCCTTTTCTATCACGCCTTCTATCCGTTAAGATAGAGAGAGTAGACCCTACTAGGAGGAAACAAAATGAGCCCTGACCGCAAACACCTTCGCGGGGATTGCGACAATTGCTTCGGGTTATGCTGCGTTGCGCTTCCTTTTGCCGCTTCGGCCGACTTTGCCATAGATAAACAAAGCGGTCAACCCTGCAGCAATCTGCGGGACGATTACCGCTGCGGCATTCATTCCAAGCTTCGGCAGCAGGGCTTCCGGGGCTGTACGGTGTACGACTGCTTTGGCGCCGGACAAAAGCTGTCGCAGCATACCTTCGGCGGGCGCAGCTGGCGGCAGGAGCCTCAAGCAGCGAAGCTAATGTTTGAGGTTTTTCCCGTGATGTGGCATTTGCAGGAGCTGCTCTGGTATTTGACCGAAGCGATTGAGCATCCGGCCGCACTGCCGATCCGTACCGAGCTTCAAGCAGCAAGTGACGAGACGGAGCGACTAACCGGTTTCGATGCGGAAAGCCTGCTCAAGCTGGACTTTGCCGCCCATCGCGCAGAGGTGAACACCCTGCTGCTTAAGACCAGCGAACTGATACGGGCAAAGGTGCCTGAACCCAAGTCCGGTTCCCGAACCAAAAAGCCGCTCGGACGCGGCGCCGACCTTATGGGAGCCAAGCTGCAGAAAGCCGATCTTCGCGGCGCTAATTTGCGCGGGTCGTATCTCATCGCGGCCGATCTCCGCGGCGCCGATCTTCGCCATGCCGACCTCATCGGCGCCGATATGCGGGATACCGACCTGAGCGGGGCAGACTTAAGCGAAAGCCTGTTCCTCACTCAAGTCCAGCTCCAAGCGGCAAAGGGCAATGCGGACACCAAGCTTCCGCCTGCGCTTAGCCGCCCCGAGCATTGGAGCAGCAAAAAGCCGGCCACGTCCTAAGACGCGACCGGCTTTGCTCCCTGCATCGTATTATTGATATTGCGCCGCGATCCGTTCCAAGTACTCCTCAATCGGCAGCGATTTTCTCATATCCGTCAATTGATGGGCAGCTTCCCCCACCAGCGTGCGGAACTGCTTGCTCTCTCCCAGGGCCAACCGGGCGATAGCATCCACAATCATTTGCGGGTCATCCAGCTCGCCTTCGGACGATTTTGCCATCATCGCTTTGACCTTTGCCGTGATCTCGTCATAGTCGGTAATCTCCTCGCTTTGTCCCCAGGCGATCTTGCTCACAAAGCTATTGCCCGACGAACCGCCCTGCTCCACCAGTCTCAGCTCAATCCCAAGCGGCTTGAGCTCGTAATACAAGCCCTCGATTAATCCCTCAAGGGCAAACTTGGACATATTATATAAAGAACCCGTCGGCACGGCTGTCGTTACGCCCATAAACGAGCTGATCGTAATGAACATCCCCGACCTATTCGCGCGAAAATGCGGAAGCATTGCACGAATGACGTTAATTGGCCCACGCACGTTAACGCCGAACTGCCAGTCGATTGTCTCTTCCTTCGCCAGCTCCAAGGCGCCATAAGCGCCAACGCCGGCGTTATTGATTACAACGTCAATACGCCCAAAAGCTTTAATCGCATCGGCTACCGCAGTCCGGACCTGCTCCACATCCGTAACATCCAGCTTAAACAGCTTCACATTGCTGTACTGCGTCAGCTCCGTCTCGTTCTCCGGCGTGCGCATCGTTGCCGCCACATTCCAGCCCAGCTTGGCAAAATGGATCGCTGTCAGCTTGCCTAATCCGCTGCTTGTTCCTGTAATCAAAATGGTTTTATTCATTATGATTCTCTCCTCTAATTTTCAGCTTTTAGACCGAACGTTCATTCTAGTGAATCCAGAAGCCGGCCATGGAAGGCCGCGACAGCAGAAGCGTGCATTCATTGATACCGTTATCCTCTAATTGCTCCCTGCCAGCATACTTCTAACGCCTGCCGAATCCCGGCATCGGTTAAATCCGAATTGCCTTGCAAATAACTTTTCACCATATAGACCATAGAGCCGTAATGCATCTGGACAAGCAGCTTCGGATCCATCTGCCTGAACAGCCCCTGCTCCATCGCTTCCGCATAAAGCTTGTTCATCGGTGCGCACCAGCCGCCGTTATAAGCTTTCTGCTTCACCTCTTCGTAAATATACGGCGAGAAGGAGTACTGCTCGATAAACTGGAAGCCCTCCGGATACTGCCGGCTGGTCTCGATCACGCGTTCCCAGCCCCATGCGAAACGCTCCCGGATGGTGCCTTCCCGGTTTAAACCTTCCTGGACAAACTGGCCGTTATACGTAACGATAGCCGTGTACAGCTCGTTAATGATTTCTTCCTTGCTGCTAAAGTAATGATAAATGCTGCCCGTCGATACCTTGGACTCCTTGGCGATAAGAGCCATTGAAGTAGCCTGAAGCTCCTTGCGGATAATAATCTGCAGCGTTGTCTCAAGCACGGCTTTCTGTACTTTGTTGTATTGTTCAAACATGCATGCTTCCTCCAACAAGTTAAGATCCACTAGATAGAACGTTCATTCTAGTGCTATTATGTACCTTGCGACCGCACCTGTCAACTGGTAAGGAGTAGTATGCCAGAAAGGTTTAAACCTTAAACCGACTATAACGAACCGTAGACGCGCTATTACACCTAAATCCCTGCCGCTTCAGCTTCAAAGAGCCGAATAAGGCCAGCGCGTTTCATTAGAGTGCCAGAGTGTCGAGATACAAAAAGACTGCTCCCTTAGCCATTTTGACTTGGGGGCAGCCTATTCTTTACCCGTAAGCATCCTGCAGGCGCGCAGCCATTTTTTCTTTCTCCCGAACCAGTTCCTCTACGAAGGTGTTGCCGTTTCGGCGGTTAAACGCCTGCGCCAGACGGTCGATCTCCTCGTCCAGCCAGCCCAGCGTCACCACCTCCGACTCGGCGAGCTTCTTCCTGCGCTTGCCCTTGCTCCATTCTCTCAGGAAAATACGAACGGACAGCATGTATTGCAGCCGGTCCCACCCAAGCCTGCTGTCCAGACCTAGCCGGATCGTCTGCTCATACAGCTTGACGGCCTTAGGCATATCCGTTACGGTGAAGAACTGCAGGAAGGTGCCGTACTCCTCGAGATAGGACGGTCCTTTAAGAGCGCGGAAGGCTTTTTTCGCCGTCTCCATTGCCCGGTCGTATTCTCCAAGCTTAAGCAGCGGCATCATTATTTCGCTGTACGTGTTCTGCGGCACCGACCTGCAGGATATTTTGCCCTCCAGAATCGGCTTCAACGACTGAAGTCCTTTTTTATGATGGTTAATCGCAAAATGATAGCTGCCGAACATATTCTGCTCGCAGGCGCTGCAGTCCGACAAGGAATCCCGCTTCGCGGCTCTCCAGCTCTTGTAGCATTCCGCCGCCTCGGCCAGTTTACCCTGCCATAGCATGAGACTGACCCGCTTCTGATAATATACCCGGAGACTGTACCCGAAGGCGATGCATTTCTCCTTGAAGTCCTCGTAAATCCGCTCAATCTGCTCCAGGCTTAATTCCGGCATCCGCCACACGTACCCGAGCACCCATTTGTAATGCCACATGAGATAAAAGTTCGAATACTCGCCCGGATTCTGCTCGAATTTCGACAAGCACCAGGAGAAGGAGACCAGCATCCGCTCCGGACAGCCGCATTCCGGCGCCGCATTGGAGTAGTCCATTCTCGCATGATAAGCTTCCTCTTCCGTCATGTACCGATCGGCGACGCGGATCATCTCCTCCAGAACGGCCAGCTTCTGCTTGCCGTCCGGCATGGACCAAGTCGAGCGCCTCAGCTCCTGAAAACGGTTCTTCATCGGCCGACCTCGGCGTTCCGGTCAAGGCCCATATTCATGAAATGGAGCAGCGACTCGTTCATCAGCCTCAGCTCGTCGCCGCTCAGCGGATGGTTCCCCATAAGAAGCGCCTGCGTGTACAACAGCTCGATGCTGTTCTGCTGGAGCTTGAGGTCTCCGGATGCAATCGCCTTGCGGACAATCGCGTTATTGTAGTTGAAGCATAGCCTTGCATAAGGCTTCTCGTACAACTCTTCCTTGATCACATGGACAACCTCGGCAAACAGCGGATTCGCCTGCTCTTCGCTTTCCTCCATCATTTTGAAGAAGTTAACCTCCTGATTAATGTTGAAGAGGACGGGAATGTCAGCCGGCTCGAACCACTTGATCAGCGAGCGGCATTGATACGGCGCAAGCAGCCGATCCGCCAAATCCAGGAAAGGCTGCGCTTCATCACGCTCGCTCCGGCCAAGCGATTCGAACCGGCTGGAGAAGCCGAGAATATCAAGCACGCTGACCTGTACCTGCTCGTCAATGGAAGGAAGCTTGCGGATCAGCTCTAAATCATGCACATAACCGCCGTTAATGACCATCATGCTCTGAGCTTTCGCCACGCGGGCTACCTGTCTGAACTCGTCAAAAGTGGAAGTGACCGTAATGGTACGGTGATTACGCAAAATATCCGCCATTTTCAAATCGCCGTAAGACGTTTCGAAACTCAAATGCCGGATAAACAGCTCATACAGCTCGTCGTCCTCGGCAGCCATCGTTTTGAGGGAGGCATAATGAATAAGCACGATCCGCGCGAATAGCTCCGGGTCTTTGTCCGCGAGCTCTATTAGATAACGCTTGATGCAGGCGCCAAGCTCATCCCGCACCGCGTAGAAAAGGTCATTTTCCTGGAAGGACTCCCTCGACGCGGTTGGCCGCAGGCTGTTTGTGTTAATGATGCCATTGACGAAAAAAGCCCATGACGGCAGCATATTGTTCATTTTCTCCGACAGCAGGACACGCTTCAGGTACACCTTATGGCGTTTCTCGTCCTGCAGGCTGACGGAATAAGGCAATATATAGGCAATCCCCTCGGTGTCCCCGATCAGAGACTTCAGAGGAATAATGTCCATCGGCTTCTCGTACTCGCTGTCCTCGATATAAGAAATCGCTTCGGATTTGCCCATGCGCCAAGGAGGAGTCGTGTCGTTGATTTGCCGGCTGTCCTTGCCCTCCGTGAGCACGATTGGCGTTTCCAAATATTTCCCGAACCGCTCGAGCTGCTGGTACATCTTATACCACTCGGCGTATTCCTCGTATTCCGGCTTCAGCTTCAGATACACCGTCGTTCCGATCGGAACCGTCCTCTTCAGCTTATTCGTCACATAAGTGCCGTCCGGCTTGCCGCGCCATTCCAGCGAATCGCCCTCGAGGGCAGAGCGGGTAATCAGCACGATTTCGTCGCTGATGACGAAGCAGGACAGCAGACCAACGCCGAACTGGCCGATATAATCGTCCGCCGAATCCTGATCCGCCTTCTTCGTTGTGCTTCCGATGCGCGCCAGAAACCGTTCGATTTCCGATTCCGTAAGACCGATGCCGTTATCCATAAAAGAGATCGTATGCGAGGAAGGGAACAGCTCTACCGCTACCTTCCCCTCCGTTATATGTCCAAGTCTTTTTCTCGCGGTCACCGCATCCACCGCATTCTGAAGCAGCTCGCGGACGAATACGCCGGGATCGGAATACAAATGATTGGATAAGAGATCAATAATGCCCTGCAGATTCACCTGAAAATTCATATTGCCCAAACTCTCACCTCACGGTTCGTTTCTCGTTTTTCCCTGCCGTAATCCAACAGTACAGTATGAATATCGTCAGGAACAAGGGCGCTTATAAGTATAAAAAAAGTAGCGCGCCAACAGCGCAACTGTAATACGGGTTTTCCCGTCCCACAGTTGCGCCTTAGGCGCGCTTTACAATAACTTTATCTAGGCGTACGTCGTGACGATGACGCCGTCGTAATTGTTGCCGGATACTTCATACGGCTTGCCCTGCTGCACTTGAATCGTTGCGCCGTTTCCGACCATCGGGTAGTAGGCGACGGTATATTTTTGTCCGCCTGCCGTGATCGACATCGCCTTCGTTTGCTTCAGCTTGTCCAGATACTGCTCCAGCGTCAGATCCTGCTTATACATGATGGCGCTATGAGCCTTCCCGACATAACGGAAATGCCACGGCTCGTATTGAATGCCCGTAATATCCTCTTTCCCTTTCGGATAACGCAAAATAAACCCGTATTCCCACGCGTGCTTCTTCAGCCATTTGCCTTCCTCGGCCTCGTCCATCTTTGCAGTGGTTGAACCGATATCCAGCGATAAGCCGAGATTATGCTCGCTATGGTAAGCAGGCAGCGCATAGTCATGCCCCATATCGCGGTAAAGCTGGTCTTGCTTATCCGCGTCGCGGTAGCCGCTGCTGATGAGAAAATGCTCCACACCGTCTTTTTTCGCTCCTTCCACCATCTCGCCAAAGTCCTTTGCCACCGACTCGGACAGCTGAATCGACGGATCAAGCAAGCCGTAGCCTTGCACCAGATCCTGACGATCCGATAGCGAGACGATATCCGAACGTATTCCTTCCGGATGCAGAGCATAATCGTTATTCACAAGGAGCAGATCCCCCTTATACATCTGCTCCTTGCTCACGGTAATCATCTGGCTGTCTTGCTGCGGCAGCGACCCGTTTTCTATATCAACCTTGTCTTCCCCGGCGCTTTTTACATTAAGCTGCGAGATCCCGTAACTTAACAGGATGACAAGGATAAACGCAAAAACCCACTTCCTCATGGCCCATTCCCCTTTGCTTGTTCATGCAACTAAGGATATCGGACACTTTTTAAAAAGAAGTGGGGGAAAAGTTAAAGTTTTTCTTAAATCGGCAGTTTAACCGTAAAGACCGTCCGGATCGTGCTGCTCTCCGCCGTTATCGTGCCTTGATGCTGCTCGACGATATTTTTGACGATAAAAAGCCCCAGCCCCGTGCTTCCTTCGGGAGAACGGGCGCGGTCGCCGGTGTAGAACATATCGAACAGATGCGGGAGATCCTCCGGCTTGATCAAATCTCCGTAATTGATAACCTCGAGAATGGCATGGCCGTTCTCGGTTCTTCCCTTGATATCGACATACTCGCCATCCTGCCCGTAACGGGCGGCATTCGTCAGCAGATTCTCGAATACCCGGGCGAGCAGCTCGCCGTCCGCCTCCATCACGAGATGGGGAGGCAGGTCCAGCCTCGCCGTCAGGCGGCTCTTCACAAACACCGGGTACAGCTCTTCGCTCAGCTGCATCAGAAGCTCCGATAAGTCAATCTGCTTCTTGTCCAGCGTCAGCATGCCGTAGTTCATCCGGGTAACCTCGAACAGCTCGTCCACCAGCCGCTCCAGCCTTTGCGATTTGTTAAACGCGATAGCGGCAAAATGCCGGACCTGCTCGAGGGACAGCTGCTCGTCGCGCAAAATAAAATCCAGATAACCAAGCACGGAGGTTAAGGGCGTCCGCAGATCATGCGCGAGATTAAGCACGAGCTGATCCTTGCTGCTCTCGGCGAAATCCCCCCTCTCCACCGCCTTCTGCAGCATCTCGCCGGCAAGGTTCAGGTCCCCCGCGATAACTCCGAATTCATCGTCGGAGGGAACCAGCACCCGCCCGGTGAAATCCCCGTTGGCGAGCCGGTGAATGCCGGTCGAGATCTCCTTGAAGTAAGAGACGTAAGGCTTGGTGAACAAATAAAAGAAGAAGAACGATAACGGCAGGAAAAAGATCAGGAAGAAATTCAAATCCCCAATATCGTTAAGCCAGCTGCGGGCTTGAACAATCGGATCGTCCGCGTAACGGATTCGCTGATTATAGTAAGACTTCAGCAGCCTGTAAATGAGATACGTCACCGCTCCCGAAATGAGCAGGCTCATGACGAACAGCTCGATCATCCGGGTGCGGAAGCTGCGTAATTTTTTAGCCTTGGAAGGCATAGCCTACCCCCCAGACCGTCTTGATCCATTGCTGATGCTGCTTATCCTCGCCAAGCTTCTTGCGCAATGTCCGTATATGAACCATTACCGTGTTGCCGCCGCTCTCGTAATAAGCCTCGCCCCATACCTGCTGGAAAATATGCTCCGCGCTGAATACCTTCTTCGGATGGCTGGCCAGCAGATGAAGGATATCGAATTCCTTCGGCGTCAGATCGATCCGGTCATTGTACAAGGTAACGGTACGCTGCTCCTGATCAATCGTCAGCCCTCCCGCCACTATGGCGGATGCCGCATGAGTTGGAGCGGCGACCGGCTGATTCAGCTGCCTGAAGCGTCTCAGCTGCGCATTTACTCTCGCGAGCAGCTCCATCGGGTTAAACGGCTTGGTCATATAATCGTCGGCTCCCATAACGAGGCCGGATATTTTATCGAAATCGGACGTCTTGGCGCTTAAGAAAATAATCGGCATCCGGTGCTGCTGCTCGCGAATAACGCGGATGACTTCGTAGCCGTCCATATGCGGCATCATGATGTCGAGAATAATCAGATCGATTGTATTCGTCTGAGCGAGACGGACGGCTTCTCTCCCGTCAGCGGCCTTCAGCAGCTGGTAGCCCTCCTTGCCCAGATGGAGCGCAATCAGCTCCGCAATATCCGGGTCATCCTCCGCAATCAAGATCGTTGTGCGCTGCATCCCCATTGCAATCATTCCTTATCCGTTTTCTTGTTTATTCCAACTCTTATTGTAACCTCTTGGACGAGCCATTACACGAAGTAGTTGCACCTTTTGCACCGGGCCGCGAGTTATAAAGGCGACTTCCGCCTCAAGCCCCCGTGCTCAGCACGCTGTAAGACGGTTTTCCGTCTTTCAGCGGGGGTGCGATAGCACAGGCAAATAAAAAGCCGTCCCCAAACGGGACGGCCTTTCACTTTCGGTTATATAGAAGCAGCGGTTTGCGACGCTGCCGCTTTTCCTTTTTTCACGCCTGCGGCAAGCAGCAGAACCAGGCACCCGCCCGCAATGCTCCACAGAACCGCCGCGTTCGAGCTGGCGGCTTCCAGTCCGCCGAAATACATGATTTCCCGCAATCCGCCCGCTACAAACCGAAGCGGCGTCCACGAGTACAGCAGGCTTTGCGTCGTATTCGACAGAAATTCGACCGGCATGTTCAGAATCGGCATCGAGAAGAACATGAGCAGGACGAGAATCGCCATGGCCGGGAAGCCAATCCAGTTGAGCAGCATCGATTGCAGCAGGTAGAACGCCGAACCGCTTAGCCATAAGAACAGCCACGTATCCGTTGCCTGCGACAGCTCCATTCCATACCAGGCGTTAGCCATCCATACGATTAAGCCGGAAGCGGCTCCGATCAGCACCAAGCCAATGACCGGCTGCAGCAGGTGAGCCGCCCATTTGCGGCCGGCCGCCTTATTCGCGTTATTGCTGGCAAGGAACAGGATCATCGCCGTCACCAGGCTGCCAATCCACATAATTTGCGTAAGGAGACCCGGCGCGTTGCCGCTTGCGTTATTGGCGCCGACCGGGTGAACCGTTTCTTCGGTCACTTGAATGGGCGCAAGCAATGCCGATGCCGTAGCGGCAGGAATTTGCTCGGAGCGCTGGGATAGCTGCTCCAGCGTCGACTTCGACAACTCGAGGGACACCATCTTCATCACTTGACCGAGCCCTTGCTTCACAACCGTTGCCGCCTGCGAGTTCATGCCCTCATTGCCGATGATTTGCACGGTTGCGGGCGCCGGTGCCGGACCGCTTAACGACATCACGCCAGCGCTCAAATCCTTCGGCAGCACAAGCGCGCCGTAATAATCCCGCGAGTCCAGCCCCTTGCGTGCTTCTTCTTCCGAGTCGACAATCTCCCAGCTGATCGGCAGCTGCGTATTTGAGGTCAGCTGTTGCTTGATGATCTCGCCCACGGCCAGCTTATCTCCGGTCGGCAGATCAACCGGCTCATCCAGCACCACCAAGGCTACCGGCACATCATGCGGCTTCGAGCCAAGCACGGAGCCCATCATCGCAAGCCCAAATACCGTAAGCACAAGGGTAATGATCAGCACGCCAAGCCATAAAATTTTCTGTTTAAAAATTTCCATTTCAATCCCCGTCTCCCATCTCTATATAAATGAACATCGTGTTGATTACTGACCACGTTGTTAATTATAATGAGAGACAAAGGAAATACAATAATCATTCCTCACCGTACTGTTTATTACTCACCACATCGGCGGGACTGTGTTCATTATCGCGGCGAAATCGCAGAGAAGAGGCTGTTATGTCCGAGAAAATCGACCGGAGAAAAGCAAAAACGAAGCAGCAGATCCATGATTCGCTGATGGCTCTCATCGCCGAGAAAGGCGTTGAGCATGTAACGGTTACCGATATTACGAACCATGCCAACCTGAACCGCGGGACATTCTATCTGCATTACCGGGATGTGCCCGATGTACTTCAGCAGCTCAAGGATTACGTATTCAAGAGCATCGAACAATATGTGAAAAAGCTCGACTTCCGTGCGGCAATGGACTATGCCGACCGCCGGGTGCCTTACCCGCTTGGAGTACGGATCTTTCAGGAGTTTGCGAAGCATGCCGATTTCTTGAAGGTGATGTTTGGTTCAAAAGGGGATCTTTCCTACGCCATTCAATTCCGCAAGCTGATGGCCAAGCATATTTACCAGAAGATTGATATTCCCGAGGCCGCTAATCTGAACATTCGCCGGGACTACGTCGTTGCCTATATGACCTCCGCGCATTTCGGCTTGCTTATGCATTGGATTGAATGCGACCTGGACCAGACGCCGGAGCAGATGGCCTTCATTATGATGAACATCGTCAACTTTGGCCCGCTGGTCTCGTTCGGATTAAAAGAGATGCCTCCAACACCCGCCAAATCGTAAGAAAAGAAGAGCCTCCACTCCCGTGAAGGCTCTTCTTTACCTTTTGTAATCGGAATACCACTTCGGCACCAAACGCTCAAAGCCGTCGTGGTCCTCCCATACTTTACTGACCCTGGCCAGCATATCGCCGAGCTCCTCCGGGCGTACGCGGAGAATCCAGACGATCGATGACAGAATCGTCAATGCCATATAGAGCGAATATAACCCCCAGAAGGACTCCTCAAGCTCCCGGCCTTCGTAATAGCCGTCGATCTGACCGACCGCAAACGGAATGCTGGCCTCCACGCTGAAGAAGCCCGCCTTCAGAAACTCATGCACGGGGTCTCCCCAATCAAACCGGTTCACGTCAATGACGCCGGACAACCGTCCGTCCTTCACGATGAGGTTGCCGGTATGAAAGTCGTCATGCTGCAATCTGTTCGGGCGTCCTTTCAACAACCCAAGATTCGCATCGATAAAGGCAAACAGCTTCTCTTCGAAAGCAATCGTAACGCCGCTTTGCTCATAGCCCTCCCGATACCGACTGTATTTCGCGATTACTCGGTTCTCCCAAGGCTCGATAGAAGGCGGAGCCTCAATCCGATTGATTTTGCGCAGCTCGGCTCCCGCCTGAAGGCCGATCTCATACTGTCTGCTTAGGCTTAAGCCCGGGAGCTCGTCTATCGCATCGCCGCCTTCGATGTAAGATAACAGCATGTAGCCAAGTCCCAGCGCCTCCAGCCTCCCCATCGCAATCGGCAACGAACAGATGACCTCCTGCTCCCGCAGCTGCTCAAGCACCCGGAATTCCTGCTGTTTTCTTGCTTCCTCTTTTAACGCATAGGTTCTGAGCAAATACACAGCTTTACCGTGACGGTCATAAGCGGTATATTTACTGTCGCCGGAGTACCCTTTTTGAATCAGCTCCAGCTTCATGCCTTCTTGCAGCTCGGGTATGGCCAATAGCAAATCATTCATGTCTATCCCTCCTTCCGGTAAAAAGCTTATAAAATCATCCGCATGAGCGCGGATATATTGCGCAAGCCTGCGAAGACAGTCCGGCGTCTCGGCCTGCAACCGTCTGTAACAGTCTTCTATATGAAGGCACAGCTTATCATCCAGCTCGAGATCCTTAAAAGTTACTTCGCTTAAGGCACGGCCTTGCCGCACCACATGAGCATCAAGCAACAGCCGAAGCTCATCCAGAATGCCATGCATCGTCTCCGCTCCGAAATAACGAATCGCCTTCATGACGCCATCCGCGTATCCGGGCTGACTGAGCACATGCGCTGACCAGCAGTAAAGCTCCATCGGCGAATGCTTTGCATGGTCGTACCAGGCACTGAACATAAACAAAGCTTTCTGCGGTCGGTTAAGTCTGGCAAGCGCTTCGGACTTTACCGCCATGCTTTTGCCCCGGATTTGATCAGCCACCGGCCCTATGCAGGCCTGCCTTAACTCATCGTCCCCAAGCTCGCTCAACTGCTTCCTGCTCATCGTAACCAACAAAGAACCCCCCCTTTTCCACACAAAAGATACGCAAGCAAATGGAAAATGTTGCACCCTAGGTTTCTCGGCTTTCCGCTTGTCCGCAACATGGTTGGGACGAACTTAGCAAACAATATTGCATACAGGTTTCCGTGCCGCCATTCCCGGCCCCTATTCTTTTTCAAGAATGTTTGCTTACTATAATTGAGAAACTGTTAAAAAATTAGTACACTAGAAGGAATAAAGGAGGCGGACTTATATGACCGAATCAGCAATCCCATTTGAGCTTGGCATTAGTACCTTTCTGGAAGCAAAGCCTCATCCGGGCATGGGCGGGGCTTACAGCCACGCGGAACGGATCCGCAATAGCGTGGAAGAAATGATTCTGGCCGACCAGGTTGGCCTTGACATATACGGGATCGGGGAGCATCACCGGCAGGATTACGCGGCAAGCGCGCCTCATGTCATTCTCGCGGCCGCGGCCGCGCAGACGAAGCATCTCCGGCTGACCAGCGCCGTTACCGTATTGTCGTCGGACGACCCGGTGCGCGTGTACCAGGGCTTCTCCACCGTCGACGCGATCTCGAACGGCCGCGCCGAAATTATGGCGGGCAGAGGCTCGTTCATCGAATCGTTCCCGCTCTTTGGCTACAGCCTGGAGGACTATGACGAGCTGTTCGACGAGAAGCTGGAGCTGCTGCTCCAAATTACGAAGGAAGAGAAAGTCAGCTGGCAGGGCAACCACCGCGCCGCAATCGATAACCTCGCAATCTACCCGCGTGCGGTGCAGGACCCGCTTCCGGTCTGGATTGCAACCGGCGGCAACCCGGAGTCGGCCATCCGCGCGGGCGTGCTTGGCCTTCCCGTCTGCTTCGCCATCATTGGCGGCATGCCGGAGCGGTTCGCCCCGCTTGTCGAGCTGTACAAGGAAGCTTATACCCGTGCCGGCCATGATCCGAAAAAAATGCAGATCGGCTCGCATTCCCACGGTTTCATTAGCGACACGGATACAAGAGCAACCGAGCTCTTCTTCCCTGCCCAGCAGGCGATGATGAACGTCATCGGCCGCGAACGCGGCTGGCCGCCGTACACCTTCGAAGCTTACGATGCGGCTCGCAGCATGCGCGGAGCGCTTTATGTCGGCGAAGCGGAATACGTGGCGGAGAAAATTATTTTGCTGCATAAGAACCTAGGCTTAACCCGCTTCTTCCTGCATGTCGACACCAGCTCGATTCCACATAAGGATATGATGCGCGCCATTGAGCTCCTTGGCACCAAAGTAGCGCCGATTGTCCGCAAGGAAATTGCGGCTTCGGCAAAATAATGGATTTAGACAGAAAAAGTGCGGGCCTATGTAGGCTCGCACTTTTTCTATGGAAAGAGAGGATCAATTGCCGTCCGCATTTCCTCCTCTGTCATATGGCCAACCCTTCTGTAAACCACGTCGCCCGAAACGTTTACGAGGATAGAGACTGGGATCGATTTGATGCCATAGGCATACGTGACGCTCTTGTCCGAATCCAGGATCACCGGAAAATGATATTGCTTCTCCGCGATATATTTCGCCACTTCTCCCTGTTCCTCCCCAACGTCAACGGATAGCACGACCAACCCTTTATCCTTATAATCCTGATACACCTTCTCCAGCGCCGGCATCTCCTTGTCGCACCATTTGCACCAGGTCGCCCAAAAGTTGATGTAGACGAGCTTCCCCTTCAGTCCGGACAACGTTACCTCCTTGCCGTCTAAGTCCTTCAGGGTAAAATCAATCGCCGGTTCTTTGGCTGCCTCTGTCTTCGTTTCCGCTGCCGAAGCGGCAGCATCCGTCTCGATACTGTAGTTTTGGGTGACGTAGAGCGAGAGCAGCACGAACGCAACAACGGCTCCGATCAGAATCCAGGTTTTTTTCACGGTTAACCTGCCTCCTTATAGTTGAATAAGCCCGGCATATTTGCTGAATACCTCCAGCTGATTCGTAAACACCAGAACGCCCATCAGCATCATAACTACTCCGCTAACAACCGAGATTTTCGGGAGATGCTTCGTCAATTTCCGGAGATACGCGGATAGATTATCGATCAGCACGGCAGAGAGCAGAAACGGAACCGCAAGCCCCAGCGCGTACATCGAGAGCAGAAGCACTCCCTTCCCAAGGGTCGCCATGCTTCCGGCGTAGATCAGAATGGAGGATAGAATCGGCCCGATGCAAGGCGTCCAGCCGACGGCAAATGCCATGCCCAATACGAGTGCTCCCGCTTTTTTCCCCGGCGATCCGCTTGGCAGAAACCGCTTCTCGGAATAGAGAAGCTTGATTCGCAGCAGCCCAGTCATATGCAGGCCAAAAACAACAATCAGCGCCCCGCCGATCTGCTGCACAAGCCGCATATGCTCGGATGGCAGCCGGCTGACGGAGCTGACGGATATCCCGAGCAGGACAAACAAAATGGAGAAACCAAGAATAAACAGCGCCGTCTGCGAGATAACCGTAAGTTTATTGGGGCTGTTCTTCAGATCGGTGGCCGAGGTGCCCGCGATATAGCTGAGATAGACCGGTATGAGAGGGAGAACGCAAGGCGATAGGAAGGACAGCAATCCCGCCGAAAAAGCTAATAAAATATCCAATACCTTTCACCGCCGCATTGGAAAAAGGGGCGGCCAAGTCGGCCGCCCACCTCTTCTTCGAGTTTCTATTATTTGGACAACAAGTTATACAGCACTTGCGCCGCTTCCGCTCTTGTCGATACGCCTTCTGGGTTCAGCTTATTGCCGCTTCCTTTAATAACGCCAGTCTCAACAAGCGTTGTAAAGGCCGTTTGCGCATAACCGGCAATATCGGCCGCATCCGCATAGGAGGATACGGTTGCGCCAGTCTTGGCCGTTGGCAGCTCGCCTAATTGCTCAAGCGAACGGTACAGCAGCGTGAACAGCTCTTGACGCGTAATTTTATTATTCGGATTAAATTTGTTATCGCCCGAGCCTGTTGCGATGCCAAGACGTTTCGCAGCCGCTAGGTAATTCGTGTAATACGTATTGCCTGCGTCGGCAAAGTTCGCCGCTCCTGCCGCTTCCGGCTCGATTCCGTATGCCTTCAGCAGGAAGACGATGAATTGGCCTCTTGTCAGCTCCGCATTGGGACTGAAGTGATCGGCATCGGTACCGCCGGTAATCTCGCGGGCAGCCAGGAAGCTGACCGCATGATGGAACCAAGCTGTTGCCGGCACGTCCGCAAAGCCTACTTTATTGAAGCCGATAATGTATTGCGAGAAATGAGTGGTTGTAAAATCCACGGTTCCCGTTGCTGCATTGTAATGACCGCGAATCGTTTGCAGCTCGCCGGAATCAGATAAGTAGTACACCACGATAGATTCGGCATTCTCGCCCGCTTTCAGCGTGTACGGGAGGCTTACCTGCACCTTGCCGCCGCCGAAATTCGAGATTTGCTTATCGCCGGCAAAGAGAGACAGATCATAAACCGGACGGTCGCCCAATACTGCCTTGCCTTCTTCCGTCAGCTCGAACTTCGATACGATCACGCTGATATCCCCAGACAAGGCGTTGCCGCTAATGCTTTCTACCGCTTTGGCATCGAAGGTTACGGTTCCAACCGACAAGTCTGCCTTCACCGCTGCGTTCGTTCCCGAAGCAATCAGGTTGAAGGAGTCTCTAGGAATCGTCAGCTGCGTAGACGTTGTATCCGCGGTTCCAGGCACCTGGAAGCCGATAACTGCCGCTTTGCCCGCTGCTTCCGCTTTGGATGCTTTCGTAATAAGGCTTGCTACATCGCTTGCCGACACCGCCGCTACCGTCTCGCCCGTTGCCGAATCGGTTGTACCGGTAACCGTCACCGAATTCACGGCATTTACCTCTTCAACCGGTGTTGTTGGCGTAGTTGGATTGGCAGGCGTTGTTGGTGTAGTAGGCGTCGTAGGGGTTGTTGGTCCGTCATAAGCCGGAACAACGACATCTACCGCTTGACCAGCTGCATAAGGAACTGCCGTTGGTCCCGTCTGAGCGATTGTTGGGCCGTTATAGCCGTTTTTCGCTGCATATCTAACCGAGTACGTACCAGCCGCAAGACCTGTGATGGCATTGCCGGATACGGCTGTATACGCCGAGTCTGCCGCGCTTTTCAGCTTGTATTCCAATGCTTTGTTTGTTGTGCCCGTAATTTGGCCGTTGTTATTCGAACTCGACGTTGGCGCTACGCCAGTCAAGCCGGTTGGCGTTGCTTCCAGACGCGTAAGCAATTTATTCAGCGCGTTTGTGTAGTTCGTATGATTGCGGATCGTGCCGTCAGCTACGGCGTAATCCGGCTGGATGTTTTTCCAGGTGTACATCAGCTCAACGTGACCAAGGATTGGCGCTTTGCTGCCGTCGGCGTTCACATTGTCCTTGTTGTAGGCAAACAGGTAAGGAACCTGCAGCTTGTTGGCAACAACGTTATTGCCGTTTTCCGTGTAGTTGACGTTATTGGATGCCGGCAGGTATTGCGTTTTAATGTTAGTCAGGTACTTGTTCGTCAGATCCACATACAGCTTCGCCAACGGGTGGTTCGTATCGCGCACCTGCAGGAAAGTGCTGTTATGCGGATCCGCGCTTGGATCAAGCACCGAGATGCCCGCATCCAGCTTCGTATCCCAGAAGTAGACTTTATCGACGTTGTATTTCTTCGCGTACTCGTTAATGAAGCGGATTGCCGCCTGCGTATTCGGGCACCACGAGCCGCCGAACAGAATCACATAGTTGCCTTTGCTTTGCAGCAAATGAGTCAACTCATTGTAAGTGACATGCTCGTAGACAAGCTCGCCGTCGTCGCCAACGACTTGGCCGTTCTCCTCATGAGTTGGGAAAATGTCGCGGCCGACCGTTTGATCCTCATGCTTGTTAAACGCCGGAGCGATAAAGTCCCAATTGGTGAGGCTGTCATAATCGGCAGCAGGCACTTTATTAAATACATTCAACACCTGTTCCTTATAGCTGTCGACCTTAGCCGTATCCAGCGCATTGCCGTCGTTAGGATCGGCCGTCAGGAAATCGTTCCAAGTATAATCCGCGGAAGAACCGTGCTTCTCGAGCGAAGCGATGATCGGCGCGGCGTTGCCTTCGCCGTCCTTGTGATCCTTGTCATAGATGAACAGGAACGGAGACTCAATTTTTTTCGCCTCGCCGCTCGCAATGACCGTAGAAGGCGTCGTTACCGTACCGCCGCTTTCCTTTTGCGGCGATTTCTTGCTGTAAGTGATCGTAGCATCAGTATTCGCTTGGAGGTTCGTCAAATACTTGTCTACTAGTTCCACATACAGCTCGTTGAAATCATAGAAGTTCGTTGTGTTTGTCGTTACGCCTTGCGAAGTGGAAGTTACCACTTTGGTATAAGGGTTCGCCTGCTGCTCGGCAATATCAACCGATTCGCCGTCCAGCTTCGTATCGAAGTTGTAAATGGTGTCTACGCCATACTGCTTTGCAACCTGGTTGATGAAGCCGATATCTGCCTGCGTCTCGTCGCTCCAGGCTCCGCCGAACAAGACGGCATATGTACCTTTGCTATCGAGCAGCGTAACAAGATCCTCGTAAGTAACTGTCTTGAGAATATGGTTCGCGTCGTTCAAATGCGGGTAAACATCACTGAAATAATCATAATGGCTGACTGCGCTATTAAAGCTGCTTACTTCCGCGGCGCGTGCCGTGCCGGCCTGGAAGACCGGCAGCACTAACGCGGAGGCGAGTAGAACGGATAGTGTACGATTAAAAGTTTTCATGTGTATATACTCCTCTCCCTATTTGACCCATTCTTCTTGTAAAAAGCCGATTAGCAGCTTTCTTCACCGTCTACCGCGCAATCCTCATCCGAAGACGAAGGCGACGTAGATGGAGAAGTGGAGGATCCGCTGGAGGAACTTGTCGAGCCGGAAGAGGACGAGCTGCTTGCCGGAGCTTTTACGGCAGGCGTCTTAGGCTGCGACTCTTCTTGCTTGACAAACGTTACTTTTTTGCCCGAATCATCCGATTGGCTTGCGGCAGGCGCCGAAGCTTCCGGTTTGCTTGCAGCCGGCGTGGATTCGGCCGGTTTTGCGGCTGGAGCCGGCGTTGCTGCGGGAGCAGCTGAAGTCGTGGACGGCTTGGTGGATGCCGCTGGCTCGGAAGCTTTAGTTGAAGCCGGCTTCGATGCAGATGTAGAAGTTGGAGCCGGAGTGGAAGCGTTTTGGACGGCTTCCGTGGAGCTTGCTTTGGCTGTTTTCGCTTCTGCTTTCGTCTCTTCCGCAGGTGTAGCAGCCGTCTGTGCCGATTGAACCTCGGCAGCTTGAACGACTGGCTCCTGAGCTTGCGCCTCAGCATTTGCCGGTTCGGCTGTTGCAGTAGTTACTTCTGCTGTCGCCTGTGGTTCAGCTTCTACGGCCGTATTGGTTGTGTCAGCTTGCGGCTGCTGTTCAACAGTCGTTACAGCAGGCTCTTGTGCCTCCGCTGCAGCCGGTTCCGTACCGGATGTGTCCTTGTTCGCGTAAACGGCAGCATATGTCAGCGATGAGAAGACTACGGCTGCGGCTATGAAAGTAACTGTCAATTTGGAGCTAAACCATTTTTTCATGATGAAACTCATCCTTTCCCCTTTGGTTTTAGGCGGCTCATTCAGTAATCAGGCATAAAAAAAGATCCAATGCCCGCATCTAGTGATGCTTGAACATTGAATCTCTGGAGGTCCAGTCGACTAATTTCTTATCCGAATTACGTTATGATGTTCCGATTTCTAACCCTATCTTAGGATGTAAAAGATTGGATGTCAATCATTTTTTAATAATTTCCAATAGAAATAGTCGGATTTATTTTTTTCTAAGCGATTATACGTTTTTCTTAATAAACACGGCTAAGAATTCTCCGGCTTAAACCGCGCTCCTCCAAGGTCGGCGATAACTGTTTCACCTTGCTTCAACAAAAAACAATTGACAATTGCTTCAGACGTTTGTAAATTATTGAATTATAATTCCTATCAAACAACTTGGATTAGGGGGTAATGGTAAGATGGATAAAATAGATAACAACCTGTTGCTGGCTATCGAGACGAACTGGTACAGCTTTGTTACCGCAATCTTCGTCTTTGCTTTTCTGTATTTCTTGGCACGCAAGCGTGTTGGCTTCGGTACTCGGGTGCTTGTCGGATTAGGGCTGGGGCTGGTCGTCGGGATCCTGTTCCAGAGCCTTGATTCCCTGGAAATCAAAGGGATCACCACCTTCGGCAGCATTTATATCAGCTTGATCCGCATGCTCGTTATTCCGCTTGTTTTTGTTCTTGTATTAAATAGTATCGCTTCGCTCACAAGCCTTGACTACCTGCGCAAAATCGGCTTCAAGACGTTTGCCTGGTTCCTTGGCACAACCGGTATCGCATCCGTTATCGGCTTACTGACCGCTCTGGTATTTAACCCGGGCAAAGGTATCCAGCAGCCTGCCGCAAGCGACGCGGCAGCGCGCGAAATTCCGACGTTCTCGGATGTTATTCTTAGCCTTGTTCCTTCCAACCCGGTTAGCGAAGCGGCGGACGGCAAGGTTGTTCCGATCCTGATCTTCGCGATTTTCCTGGCTGTAGCCATCATTAAGGTTGGTTCGAAAAACGAAGAGGCCGTCAAGCCTGTCCGGGATCTCATCAAATCGGCTACGCAAGTGCTGCATCAAGTCGTTAAATTCGTGATCCGCCTTACGCCTTATGGCGTATTCGCCCTGATTGCCGGCGTTGCGGCCAAATATGGCTGGGATACCCTGCAGGAGCTCGGCAGCGTTATCGTAACCTCGTATGTCGCCCTTATCATTCATTTCGTGCTTGTGTTTGGCGGGCTGGTGCTCTTCGTAGCGAAGGTTAATCCTCTCAAGTTTTTCAAAAAGGTGTATCCGACGGTGGCCGTTGCCTTCACGACCCGAAGCAGCTATGCTACGCTGCCTATCAACCTGGAAGTCATTACGAAGCGTCTCCATGTCTCGCCGAAAATCGCGAGCTTTGTTGCTCCGCTTGGCGCATCCGTCAACTTCAACGGCTGCGGCGGCGTATGGCCGGCGATTGTTGTCGTTTTTACCTCGCAGGCCTTTGGCATTGAGCTTGGCCTGACCGACTACATCGTGCTTGTATTCGTAAGCATCATCTCTTCCATTGGCGTCGCGGGCGTTCCCGGACCGGCGGTTATTTCGACGACGGTTGTTCTTACCGCGCTTGGTCTTCCGCTTGAAGCGCTTGCGATTGTTGCCGGCGTTGAAGCTCTTATCGACATGGCTCGTACGGCCGTAAACGCAACAGGAACTTCGGTTACCGCTCTTCTCGTAGCCCATTCCGAAGGCGAATTCGACCGTGATGCATTCAATAACGACGACGATGAAGAAATCGCGTTAAACGCTGTGTAATGCAGAAGCACAAAAGCCGCCTTTTCCCGCATAACGCGGAGAAGGCGGCTTTTTCATATGCTAGCCTGCAGCCGCCGGTCAATATAGGCCAGCAGCCATTCCCGCTCGCCGGGAATTTGCTCGCGCAGTCTTGCAGCGGCGACAGGCAGCCTCCAGCGGTCGATTGCGGTGCTCTCCGCCCCCGTCAGCCTGCAATATTCGGACAAATACGCTTCGTTCAGCCGCTGCCCGGTATCTGGAGGAATAAACAGAGGAGGCATGGAAACAAACGGCGACAGGAACATCATGGAAGTCCTCGCCACATCGCATAACGGGTCGCCCGAGTTGGCATCCATCCAATCGATAACCGTCAGCCGCCCTCCCGCTTGAAGCACGTTATCCGGATGCAAGTCGCCATGACAGACCGATTCGCCATCCGGCAGACGCTCCAGCTCCGCTAACACCGGCTCCACCCGGTCGCCCAGAAAAGAGGCGGACTGCCGCACGAACATGGCCATCCGGTCCTTCTGCCTTGGCAGCCGGGATGCCCTGCAGCGGTGAATATCGGCATGCAGACGGGCCAGAAGGGTACTGTAATGTTCCGCCTTGTCCATATCGCGCAGCATCATGGCAAGGAGGGAAGGTCCCGCTATCCTCTCGTACACAAGTCCGCTTCTCCCCTCCGTCTCGACCTGTCCAAAAACCTCCGGCGCGGGGACGCCAGCCTGATGAACGGCCGTACCGATCTCCGCCTCGTAATCAAGCCAGTCCTTCGGAATGTTCGCGTAATAAAGCTTCACGACCCGCCCCTCGCCCCATTCGTAGACCTCGGCGGTCATGCCTTTCCCGATTAATTGCCCTACAGTCATCCTTGTCCTCCTTCATGCGGTCAGGACGACATCGTCCGGCCGCGGTTTTCCAGGTTTTTCGCGGTGGCGCTTGTCGGTACGTCCTTCTCCTCTTTTAACGTTCCGAAGATCGCGTCCACAAGCGGCGTCGATACACCGTACCAATAGTTCTCGTTCTTGAAGTGATGGAGCAGATGCATCCGCTTATTCCATTTCCAGAATCTCGTCTTGGGCTGAATCGGCCGGTGCGCCACATAATGCTTCCATTCATAGACGAGCAGCATCGCGACAAGCCCCGCGGCGAAGGCCAGCGTGAATGCAAGCGAGCCCGAGATCAAGTAGAAAAGGAGCGCAAATACGCCAAGATTGGGCAGGCTGTACCAGACCGGCAGAAACAGCAGCTTCAAATCATGCGGATCCGTGTGATGATCGTAATGCAGACGCTTCAGAAATTTGAGGAATAGCGGGTTTTTGGGCGCCTTCAAATGAAAGAAGAACCGGTGGGTCAAATATTCGCTGAACATAAATCCGATAAGGCCGGCCATGAAGAATACCGAACTGTACCAGGTCACGGCTTCAATCATGGCCCAAGCGGCCAATCCGATCAGCACCGCTGTCATCATCATAATATCCGCATGCAAAAAATAGTCGCGGTACAGCCCTTTTTTGCCCACTATTAACCCCATCCTCTGCCCTTTTGAGATGTAAGCCTTTACTTCTTATCTTACCAGTAATTTTACAAAAAATGTTCTTGCTTATATGCCCGTGAAGCGAAATAATAGGTTTTATTATTCAACAAGATGCATGCTCATCAGAAAGGTTGGCTTTACCTTATGGAAGTCTCGCAACAATTAAACGGCAAGCAAGTTCTGCAAGGGCAAGCCGGGAAAGAGCCGTTCCCGATCTCCGTCCTGTCCCTGACCGTTGGCGCCTTTGCAATCGGCATGACCGAATTTGTCATTATGGGCATTCTTCCGAATGTGGCCAACGATTTGAACGTCAGCATTTCGGCAGCCGGCCAGCTGATTACGATGTATGCCCTCGGCGTAGCCGTTGGCGCTCCGATTATGACGATTCTGACGAGCCGGATTCCGCAGAAAAAGCTGCTCTGCATTCTTATGCTGCTCTTTATTCTCGGCAACGGCCTGTCGGTTGTGGCACCCAATTACGCCGTACTCATGATCGCCCGGATGATTACGGCCTTGACCCACGGCACCTTCTTTGGCGTTGGCGCGGTTATCGCCTCCAAGCTCGTAAGAGCGGATAAGCAGGCGGGAGCCGTCTCGATTATGATGGCGGGCCTGACCATCGCCAACATTATCGGCGTCCCGATCGGCACGTATATCGGCCAGAACTGGGGCTGGCGCGCTTCCTTTGGCGCGATTGCCGCCATGGGCGTCCTTGCTCTGATCGGCATTATGATCTTTATTCCTAAGCTTAAGCTAAGCAAGCAGGTCAGCGTCCTTAAGCAGCTATCGGCGATTGCCAGACCAAAGCTGCTCGTCTATCTGCTGATCGCGGCACTCGGCAACGCCGGACTGTTTGCGGTATTTACGTATATTACGCCGCTCCTCACGGACATTACCGGTTTCGCGGAGCATAACGTGACCTGGATTCTGATTCTGTTCGGAATCGGCGTAACGGTCGGCAATATCGTTGGCGGCAAGCTGGCCGACTGGAAGCTGATGCCTTCCATTCTGGGCCTCTACCTGACTATTGCGGTTGTGCTGACAGTCTTCACCTTTACCGTTCATAACGAGATCGCTGCCGTAATAACGATCTTCTTGTGGGGGGCGGCATCCTTTGCCGTTTTCCCGGGGCTCCAGGTCCGGATTATGAGTCTCGCGCAGTCCGCGCCGGCACTGGCTTCGACGTCCAGCCATTCGGCCGGCAACCTCGGCAATGCGTCCGGCGCCTTCATCGGCGGCTGGGTCATTACCCATCTTTCCCTTGGCGCGCTGCCATGGGTAGGCGCCATCCTGGTTGGTCTGGCTTTGGTGCTTGGTCTTCTCAGTTACCGGACGGATTCGACGAATCCCTAAGCGAATTCAGCCAACTTTCAGGCTGTGTTCATCCTCCGTTCATGTTTGAAACCGATAACCTTCATGTAGCGGAAGACCTACATGAAAGGAGTGAGCGGATATGAATATTTCATCATCATCCATCTCGCAATCAAGCTCGTCGTATACATCCCAGAGCAGTGCTTCGGATACCAGCACGCCGATATCCGGATCTAAGATCTAACAACCCCCTGGACAGAGCAGTCCGGGGGGTTGTTTCCTTTACAAGCTAAGCCGGCAGCCTGATGGTTGCCGTCGTTCCGATATTCGGCTCGCTCGTAATCGTTAACGTGCCGCCATGGGATTGGATGATTCTGAAGCATACGGTAAGTCCAAGCCCGGTTCCCGTATCCTTGGTGGTATAGAACGGCTCGCCTAACCGGTCGATGACATGCTGGGGAATGCCCACACCCTGGTCTATAATATCGATGACAATGTGGCCTTTATGATCCTTCTTCATATGGACGTGAAGCTCGCCGCCGCCCGGCATCGCTTCTATCGCATTTTTCATTAGGTTAACGAGCACCTGCTTAATCTGATTGGCATCGCATAAAACGACCGGCAGATTCGGGCTCTTCTCCGCCAAAATGTTGACGTTCGTAATAATGGCCTGCGACTGCATGATGGGTACGATATCGTCGAGCAGCGAGCCGATATCGCAGCGGCTCATCTGCTGCCACTGATGCGGCTTGGACAGCAGCATAAACTCGCCCACAATATAGTTAATCCGCTCCAGCTCGGTTAGCATCATATCGAAATAATGGCGGTTCTGGTCCGTAGTTCTCCGGTGGAGCAGCTGGGTGAACCCCTTCAGCGCGGTCAACGGATTACGGATCTCATGGGCAACCCCTGCCGCCAGCTGGCCGATAACGGACAGCTTCTCCGACCGGATCAAATGCTGCTCCGACAGCTTGCTCTCCGTTATATCGAGCAGAAGGCCGGATATGGCCGGCTTGCCTTTGAAGAAAGCGGGAGCCGCCTGCATCTCGAGAAACAGATCCGTTTGATTGGATTTCCGCGCGGCAAGAGCAAGCCGGGAGGATTGATTCAACCGGCAGATCATGCTAAATTCCTGCTTTAACCGGTCGCCGTCCGCTTCCAGCAGGAAGCTTGCGAGCGGCTGGCCAAGCATTTGTCCCGGCTCGCAGCCAAACATGCTCTCCCCGTACGAATTCATATGGACCAGCTGGCCATTTTGCTCGATAAACACGCCAAGCAGCGAGCTTTCCACGAAATTATCGTAATTGACCCGCGACTGCATGAGAGCGGCCCCTGCCGATTCCAGCTCGTATATGCCCACCGACAGCCGGACGCCAAGCAGCACTACCGCTACAATCGCGCCTACGCTAATAATGGAAAATTCGCCCAACCGGCAGATGACGGCGATAAGCGCCGCGCAAACAAAGATAATTAGCGCGTAACGTCTCATAAACGTCTGCCTCGACTCGTTGCCCGGCCGGAGAGAAGCGCCCAGCGGTTCCTTGTCCGGCATCGCGGCAAAGCCGATAAACATCATGCCGATAAACCAGCAGAAGTCCGCAATCCAGGACCATTGCTCGCCTGCGGCAGCGTAGGATAATAAGTAGACAAATGCCGTGTTGCCTAATAATTTAATTAAAAAGCCGCTCAACAGAAACCAATTGGCCCGGCCGGAAATGATCTTTTTGCCGTACCAGCTGAAGAACAGCAGAAGAAATACGATGACAGCGTTAAAGGACGAGTTAAACATGTGGTACCCGATAACATCCCGGTTAACGTGATGATGGGACAGAATCGGTTCGATCAGAAGGTTCCAATAAAGCGTGGATGCCATCGTGCCGTACAATAAAATATCGAGTATGAACCGGAACGCAAGATTGGAACGTCGCTGCTGATACTGCATATAGAGGGCAATAAGAAAGAACAGGTATTGAAGTCTCCATAACAGCTCGGGGATGCCCAAATAATCGGGCTCGGCGCCCCTCATAAGCGTTACAATGGTCCAGATGAGCTGGGCAACAAAATAAAACAAGAGTCCCAGCCCGTAATAAATCCAGTATTTCGCCTCTTTGCCAGAGGCCCTGAACAGGAGGATAGCCGCGTAAAGAGCAGCTAACGTTTGAAGAATATGGCTAACCGCAGCCCCGGCAAAGGAATCCCTCCGCAGAAACAGAAGCCAGCCCGCGCATAACAGCAATAGAATCATTCCGAAATAAACCGCAAAGCCCCTCCCGCGAAACAATCATGAACCTCCCCTCGCCTGCTTACAACATTTTCTAGTTCCATTATCCCTATAATACGATTTCTACTGCCAAAATCCTCCTTTCCCTCCGGCTCAGACGAGACTTCTGTCATATACGCGGCATTTCGAAACCGACCAACGAAAAAAAGCACCTCTCCATTATCGGAGAAGCGCTTTTGTATGAGCTATATATGGGCTAAACGGACCGTATTCCGTCCGCTGTTCTTGGCTTCGTACAGGGCATTATCGGCTGCCTTCAGCAGCTGGTTGATGCCGCCCCCGGCTTCCTTGCAGCCCGCTCCCGCCATGGCAATGCCAAAGCTTGCCGTCACGGACAATGGAGGCTCGGAAGCGGCGGCGGCCATAGCCTGCGCGGCAATCTCGCCCCGGATCCGCTGAGCGGCAGACTCTGCTTCCTCGCGGGACAAGCCGGGCATTGCGACCACGAATTCCTCGCCGCCATACCGGCCAAACACGTCCTCCGGACGAAGCAGCTTCCGGCAGATATCGACAACATGCAGCAGGGCGCGGTCTCCGGCATCATGGCCGTAAGCATCGTTAATCCGCTTGAAATGATCGATATCGAACAACAGCAAGGCAAGAGACTCGTTCTGCTCAGCCGATTGATGCAGAAGCGCTTCGCTTAAATGAATGAAGTGCCGACGGTTAAAGATCCCCGTCAGACCGTCATGATAAGCGAGCACCCGAAGCTGCTCCTGAAGGCGCACCCTCTCCGTTACGTCAATCATAACGATCAGCTTGCTCGTCTCCGGACCTCTTCTCTTCCGGATAAAGGAAGAGCGGATCTGATAATAGTAGGACTGCATGCCAACGGTCCACTTAACCTCATCGTAGATACGCGGAATATCTTCGCCCGCTTCCGTATCCAGGTCGAGCATCGAAATATCCGTATGCAAAGCAAGCAGCGGCTCAATCGCTTGCCCAAGCGCAGAGGTTGTAAGCTCCGGAAGAATAGCGGCGGCTGCCGGGTTAAAGTCGACTAGCCGATTGCTCCGGTCCAGCACCAGTACCGCGTCGTTCATGCTTTCGAATAGCGTATCCCTGGCGATCGGCGCAACGTTCAGCATTCCCTTCGAGACAAGCCCCCACATATACAAAGCCGCTGTAACGGCCATGATGACGGGAATCGGGTCAATGCCGCCCGGCGTCAGGTTGCCCAAGTAGAGGAAATCGCCGGCGATCGGCAGGAGAAGCCCCACCAGCATCGTAATATGCTGAAGACGGTAAGAGGACCGCATCCGGTTCCAATAGATGAGCAGCAAGGCCACTCCGCCAATCATGCAGCCAAACGTATAGCCGCCTTGCATGATATACCAGGGCCCCGCATTTAATTCGACTCTATGGATACCTTCGGTTATTTGCAATTCGACCGAACGGTAATAGAAATGATGCATGTCGTTTGTGATGACAAGCACAAGCGTAATAAATGGCATCAGGAACATCAAATAGCGCATCTGCCATTTCAATAACCTTTCCATTCCAAGGAAAAACATGATCAGCATCAGACTGACCGGCGGAATAAACGGCATCCCAAAGTACTCTACCGTAATCCAGAACTTCACTTCGCTAAGCGTATTGGCCGACAGCTCCAAAGCTGACCCGAATATATAGATAGCCGAGAGAAAGCACATCGCGATAAAGGTCCTCGCCATCGCTTGCTTGGAACGGTTCATGAATACGTAAATACCCATTAAGATATTAATAACACCGGCTGTAACCATCATCGTTAAAACAGCGGAATAAGGTGTTCCCATACTTGGTGCACTCCGTTATGAAAGATTATCTCTTGCAACTGATCGTAACACAAATAGCAGCAATTGTGGGCGGTTCCTGAAATTTCTATTTGCGCGCAGCGAGCAGCAGGAACATCGGACGGCGCGTCTCATCCCTCATGTCGGGATATTGCTCCAAGGCCTCTTGCGAAGGACCAGGCTCGGCTACGTCCGCAATGCGGAATCCGGCCTTAGCGAGAGCATTCATAATCGTCGATAAGGTGCGGTGATACTTGACGACGTCGGAGTCCAGAAAACGGGCGATACGCGGCCCCTCGTCCTGATAGCCGTCGACCGGCCAGTGCAGCCGCTCTCCCGCTGGGCCGTAATGCCAGTCCTGTGCGGCTACGGCCGTAAAGACCGGATGCTCCATGGACAGGACAAAGCTTCCGCCCGGAGCCAGGCTTTCGTAAATCTTGCGGCAGGCCCCCGCGAAATCCTCTATATAATGGAGCGCAAGCGAGCTGATGACGACGTCGAACTCTCCGGGCTCAAAGGAAATATCTTCGATCGCCGCCCGGCGGTAGGTGATCGCGGCATCCTCGTTAAACGATTTCGCGCGCGCGATCATTTTCTCCGATATGTCGATCCCAAGAACGGAACGGGCGCCCCGCTCCCGCGCATAGCGGCAGTGCCAGCCATAGCCGCAGCCTAGATCCAGCACCCTCTTGTCCTCCATGTCCGGAAGCATGGTGCGCAGGACATGCCATTCCCCTGCCGCCTCCAGACCGCCGATGGAACGGGCCATCCGACTGTATTTATCGAAAAAGTCCGGGTCATCGTATTTATTTTGCTTCATAGCGTTTCCACTCTCCCTTTTATCCTCCAGCTTTCTCAGGCCTATTCGAAGGCACTTTTACAAAATGAGTATAACCTCTCTCTTACCATATCGGCATGTTTCTCTGGCAGCCTATAGCCTATAACCCATAGCCTTACGGCTTCCCCGGTTTTTTTGTCCTGGCGACGGACGGCCGCCATTGAATAAGCTTCACCAGCTGCTCCTGCATGTAAGCCGGGGAGTAAGGCAGACCATTCTCAATCCAGTAGAAAATCAGTCCAAGCAGCGCATGATTCGAATAAACGGACAGCAGCTCGACATTTATGCCCTCCAGAGTCGGATGCTCCAGCTCATCCCTTGAAATCTGCTGAATGGCACTGAACATTTTCTCTCTCAGATGGGAATGCGCGTTGCTCTTCAGCAGCAGGGTGTAAAGCTCGGCATGCTGCTGAATATGCTCGAATATTTTCACCGAATGGGCCGGCAGCTCGTGAATGCGGAAATACTCCTCGTTCTCGTAAGGAGCACGGAACGATTGCAGCAGCTCCACGATCAGACCGCGAATAATATCGTCCAGCAAAGCTTCTTTGCTGTCGTAATGCGAGTAGAAGGTCCCGCGGTTATAATCGGCAAGCTCCACGATCTCCGTAATGGAGATGTCATCGAAATCCTTATGCTTCATAAGCGTGAGCAGCGCCTGCTTTAACGCCTCCCTGCTGCGGATCACCCGGCGGTCGACCGCTTTGCTAGGATGATTGGGCATGCCATCCCTTCCTTTTTCCAAAAAGTTTTTTTCAACAAACGGCGGCCGTTTGTTCGTTAACGCACATTTCATAAGGTTTTACTGATTGAGGCTTGCTCCACGGCTTTATTATACTAAAAACAAACAGCTGTATTCATAACCAACAGCTGTTGAAAAACATTTTTTATTCCTTCGCAGGAAGGACATGCATACAAACCAATTGAAACCGGGAGGAATTAACGATGAGACTATCGGGTAAAGTTGCAGTTATTACAGGCGCGGCTTCGGGTATGGGCAAGGCGATTGCCGAGCTGTATGCCGCGGAAGGAGCAAAGGTGGTCGTATCCGACCTTCGCGTGGATACCGCTCAAACCGTTGTTGACGGAATTGAGGAAAAAGGCGGTACGGCGGTTGCCGTGGCAGCCAACGTTGCGAAGGAGGAAGATGTACAGCAGCTGATCGATGCGGCGGTAGATAAGTTCGGCACGGTCGATATTCTCGTCAACAACGCCGGCATTATGGACAACTTTGTTCCTGCCGCCGATCTGACGGACGAGCTGTGGGAGCGGATCTTCGCGATCAACACGACAGGCCCAATGCGGACCATCCGCAAAGTGCTTCCCCTCTTCCTGGAGAAAAAAGCAGGCGTTATCGTGAACATCGCTTCCGCCGGAGGTCTGTTTGGTTCCCGCGCAGGCGCGGCTTACACCGCCTCGAAGCACGCCGTTGTTGGTCTGACGAAAAACGTCGGCTTCCAATACGCCACGCAAGGCATCCGTTGCAATGCCATCGCTCCCGGCGGCGTAAATACGAATATCGGTACCTCGATCAATGCGCCAAGTCCGTTTGGCATGGAACGCGCAATGGTTGGCATTCAGGTGAATCCTCGCGCAGGCGAGCCTGAGGAGATTGCAAAGGTTGCTCTGTTCCTGGCTTCCGATGACGCAAGCTTCGTGAACGGCACCGTAGTTACGGCCGATGCAGGCTGGACGGCTTACTAAAAAATCTTGTTATCAAACAAGCGTCAGCCGATGAGGCTGGCGCTTTTATTTTACACTTCAATATAATCGAGAAACTTCCGGGCCAGCCGCTGCTGGCTGCCTTTCTTCGAATAGATGCCGCCAAACGTGCCGCTTGCATCCAGCCGATACCCGGCCAGCGGTACCGCAGCAATCCTTCCGCTCTCCACATACGGATCGTCTCTCAGCATAAGGCTGGACATCAGACTGATCCCAAGGCCCTCCGCGACGCTTCGCTTTATGACCTCGGGGTTGGTTGTCGTAAAAATAACGTTAATCCCGCCGCATACCTGATCGATATCCTCCGTCACCCCATCCCAGAAGCTGCTTGCCGACATAATAAACGCATGATTGGCCAAATCCTTCAGCATAAGCTCCTTATTAAGCGCCAACACCGAATCCCGGGGTACGATGACTTGCAGCTCCCCTTTGTATTGAAAGGAGTGGAAGGCAATCGGCTCGTCCGGCAGTCCGTCGCTGGTATATGGATTAAGCGAGATTAATCCCAGGTGAGCTTTGTCATGGACGATTCGGTCAATGACTACCCGACTCTCCAGCTCGATGACCATCACCTTGATTTGGGGAAAGTCCTTCTTGAAGCTTGCCAGCGCCTTGGGCAAAAAGGTCATGCTCAAGCTCGGAATCGTCGCGATGACCAGCTCGCCCTTATAAACGGACGTAATCGACTGCACCTCTTCTTTAATCTCGTCGACCTTCATCAGAATTTCGAGCACCTTCTTGATGATCGTTCTCCCGTCTTCGGTCGGCACGGTTCCATTACGGGAACGCTTGAAGAGCGGAATGCCGATTTCCTTCTCCAGGAGCGAGATGGACTGGCTGATCGCGGATTGGGACACATGAAGATTTTGCGCGGCCAGCGACATGGAATTCGTCTCGAATACTTCCTTCACATATTCCAATTGTTCGATATTCATGGACTTTCCTCAGTTCTTTATATTAGCGTTGCTTATATTACCATCAACAATAGATGGTATGCCATCTGAATCCATTATATTATAATCGACCTCACGTGAGAAAAGTGGAGTGTGAGGCATTTATGAATGCGAAGCAAGACGGCAGCCGGTTCTGGTTCGTTATATTGGCGATCTTTTTCGGCAACTTCTCTTCGATCTTGAATTCGGGAACGGTAACGGTTGCCCTGCCCTTCATGATGAAGGATCTTCATTCGGATCTGAACGATACGCAGTGGGTAACGACCGGCTTTATGCTCGCCATGGGTTCAATAGCCCCTATCGTTGGTTACCTGGGGGATAAAATCAGCTATAAGCGTCTTTATATGTTCTCGTTAGTCGGCTTTCTCCTATGTTCGATCTTATGCGGCTGCTCTTGGAATATCGGTTCCCTTGTCCTCTTCCGGATTTTGCAGGGCTTGTTCTGCGGGGCGATTCTGCCGGCAACGTTAACGATCGTTTATCAGGCGGTTCCGGCGGAAAAGCAAGCGCTTGGCGTCAGTCTATGGAGCGTGGCCAGCATGTTTGCCCCTGCCATTGGCCCAACCCTTGGCGGCCTGCTGACGGAGTATTACGGCTGGAAGGCCATCTTCTTCATGAACATCCCGCTTGCGCTATTGGCGATCGCGCTGGCTTCCCGTTACCTGCCGATGCAGCAGGCCAACAAAGGCAGCTCCCTGGATATAGCGGGGCTGCTCACCGCCGTAACGGGCAGTACGGCCCTAATGATGTATTTCACGCAAGGAAATAAAATCGGCTGGTTTTCCGGCTGGGCAATTCTATGGATTACGCTTGGCGTAGTCAGCATGGCCTTGTTCGTCTGGCGGGAGCTGACGGCGAAAGCGCCTCTCCTTAATCTCCGGATTTTCCAGTACACGACCTTCACCTTTGGCATTGTCGTCAACTGTATTCTGACGATCGGCTTGTACGCGGGCGCCTTCCTGCTGCCGATCTATATGGAAAATGCCCTTGGCTCATCCTCCTTGACGGTGGGGCTTATGATGCTGCCGGGCGCTCTGCTTATGATAGGCGCGTCTCTATTGTCGGGGCGTCTTCACGGGAAAATCCGTCCGGAATATCCGCTGCTTGGCGGCGCTTTTCTGCTGATCATCGCGACATGGGCGTTCAGCCGTCTATCCCTGACAACGTCCTATGCGTTTATCATCGGGTGGATGATTTGCCGTTATGTCGGGCTGGGCTTCTCGTCTCCGAATATCATGACGCTCTCGATGAGCGCTATTCCGAAGGAGTCTACCGGGCATGCTTCCGCGATTACGAACTGGCTGCGACAGGTTATCGCATCCTTCGCAATCGGCATATTCAGCTCCGTTTACTCGGTCCGGACGCAGACGCATTTCACGGAGCTTAGCTCAAGCGGCGCGGTGAACACCTCCCTGCAGGAGACCGCCTCCGTCCTCGCCATGAACGATACGTTTATCGCGGCTTGTATCGTTACGGTTGTTGCGATTCCGTTTATTCTTGTTCTGAGCTCCCGCTCCAGGAGCAGCGGTAATAAAGCAGCTTCGACCGTATCCAAATAATATCGGAAAACCCCTCTATATCCGTATAGAGGGGCTTTCGGCATTTGAAAATGATATAATTCACCTTATACAAGCCCGCGTGGAGCAGGAGGTAAAGCCGTTGTTTCGGATTATGATCATTGAAGACGACGAGAAGATTCGGCGGATTGTCGCCGACGCATTACGCAAATGGCAGTATGAAGTCATCGAGCTGACGTCCTTCGAAAACGTGCTTGGCGAGTTCGAGGCCGCGCAGCCCCATTTGGTGCTGCTTGATGTCAATTTGCCCGTGTTTGACGGGTTTTACTGGTGCCAGCAAATCCGCATGGCTTCGAAGGTGCCGATTATTTTCATTTCGTCCCGCAATCAGAATATGGACGTCATCATGGCGATTAATATGGGCGGAGACGACTTCGTGCAGAAGCCGTTCGACCTTGGCGTGCTGGTGGCAAAGGTGAGCGCGCTGCTCCGCCGCAATTATACGTATCAGGACGACAACCTGCAGATGTCGCACCGGCAGCTTGTTTTCCATTTGTCGAATTCCTCCGTGCAGCACGGGGAGCGAACGGCTGAGCTGTCGCGCAACGAATTTATTATCCTCCAGACGATGATGCGCAGCATCGGCAAGATCGTCTCGCGCGATGACCTGATGCAGGTGCTGTGGAACGACGAGCAGTTCATCGATGACAATACCTTGACCGTTAACGTCAACCGGCTGCGCCGCAAAATCGCGCTGCTTGGGCTCGAGGATTTTATCGCGACCCGCAAAGGAATGGGGTATATCATCGAATGAGCTTCTGGCGATTCCTGAAATACGAACGGCCTTATTATTTGTTGTATGGCATCGCATTTCTGCTTACGGTTGCGGTATTCGCAACGGATCCGCAATCTTCCTGGCACTGGCCGACGTTCTTCTACGCGCTAACGCTGGTTGCGCTCGGGCTTGCCGCTTTTACCGCCTACCGCTATACGCGGAACCTGCAGGCGATCCGCCGGATGCAAAGCGAGGACGCCGAGCCTTTGTCGCTGGAGGCCGAGGCTTACCGGGATACGCTGGAGGAATCGGGCATCGCCCATATCCGTTCCTTGAACGAGGTTCAAGCGCGGCAGAAGGAATATTACGACTTCATCATCTCCTGGTTCCATGAGATCAAGACGCCCATTTCCGTACTCCGCCTGATGCAGCAGACCGAGGTTGATCCGCAAAGCCTGAACGAGGAGCTGTCGAGGATCGAGCATTATGTGGATCAGGCTTTGTATTACGCGAAGCTCGACAGCTTCAATCAGGACTACGAGATGGTGAACTGCGATCTGGAGCCGCTCGTCAAGAATGTCATCAAAGCCCATTCCAAGTCTTTTATCTCGAAAAGAATCCGCGTTCGGCTCGACCTTCCGTTCACCGTCGTCCAAAGCGATTCCAAATGGCTGCTGTTCATTATTAACCAGATCATAACGAACAGCCTGCAATATACAAGGGATCATGGGGAGATCAGCGTGAAGGCCTCGGAAACGAACGAGGAGAGGCTGCTGATCCTTCGGGATAACGGCATCGGCATCGATGCCAAGGATATGCCGCGCATCTTCAATAGGGGATTTACAGGATTAAACGGCCGCACGCATGCCAAGTCGACCGGCATGGGGCTATACCTGGCCCAGGAGCTGTCGAGGAAGCTGGGGCATTACATTACCTGCGAGTCCGCACCGGGCAGCGGCTCGGTGTTCACGATTCATTTTCCAAAGCATCATGATCCTTATTTGGATACGCTTCAGCGGAAAGAGTAAAGGAAGACAAAGGGCTGCCCCAAAACGTCATGAGTTGACGACGGGGCAGCCCTTTCGCAAGTTAAGGGTTCTGATTAATAATCCGGTAATACAGATTGGCCGACGAGATGTAGAACACCAGATAGATGAAGAAGAATACCCCGATAATGCTCCACACGATGCCCGGCAGCTCCGGGAAGTCCGTTACCGAGTCGAGAATGTAATACTTGATAATCGTCCAGCTGTATAACATCCCCAGCACGATTGGGGGCAGGAAGACAAACAGCAGCTGCTTGCGGATGACGCTGCGGAACTGGCGGTTGTGGATGCCCATTTTGCGCAGGATGGCGTATTGGAGTCTTTCGTCGGTGGCTTCGCGCAGCTGCTTGAAGTAGATGACGCTCGCCAGCGCGAAGGTAGCGATCAGAGCCAGGAAGCCGGCGGCAAACAGCAGCAGGGACGAGCTCTCGATCTGCTTCGAATAGATATCCGCAAACGAGGAGTAATAGGCCTCTTTGTCTTGGGAGACAACAAGGGCATGAACCTGCTCGGATAATTCCTCCGCGTTTTTAGCGTCCGCCAGCCCGTAAATCTCGAAGCCTTTTTTATCCATCGCGCCGCCGCTTAGCTGCCCGTAAGCCTCGTCCGAGATGACAAACACCGGCGGCTTCTTGTCCATGGACAGGACCGGGTCGGTTGCCCAGCCGAGGTAGGCATAGTCCTTTTTCTCCACGATCGTAAACGTCTTCTCGCCATCCGCTTTCACCTTGAAATCGGGCATCTCTCCAGCGGCGTAACGCTTCGGAAAGTCGGAGCCTTGCGCGAGGGCGACAGCCTCCAATCCCTTCAGCTCTACCTTCTGCTTATCGCCCCGCAGACCGATTAGTTCATTGTAGTCCTTCTGGGAGATCAGCCATAGGCCGGGAACGTAATACTCCGGGTTGTCGAAAGCGATGCCACGGTCCGTCAGCGGTTCCGCAACCAGCACTTCGGGCTTCAGATGATAGTTAATAGCATGGCCGGAGCCTTTGATCAACTCGTCAATCTTCTCATTGGCCGCCGGATCGAGGGATTCATACGCGATTGCATTGGGTACGTTCATGCCAACCGCCTCGAATTGCACCTTGTAGTTGATCGTCACGAAACAGAGCAGCATCACAATGACCGCGCTGAACAAGGAGATAAACGTCAGGTTGAGCGTGTTGCCCCGGATTTGAAAACGGAGCGAGGACGTCCACAACACGGTGTTGCCTTCATGGTACTTGCGCCCGCGGCTGATTAGCTGAAGCAGCCATCCGGCAAATTGGCGGAAGAAAAGATACGTGCCGCCAACGATGCCTATGGCCGTGGCAATTAAGCTAAAGACCCCGTAATCCTGCCAAACGGCGGAATATTGTCCGCTGCAGATAAGAAACAAAGCGAGGCCGATCAGCAGAACGGCCAGAACCGCCATGACAGGGGACACGCGGACCGGCTTCTCCGCCTTTTGCTTGGCATGGAACAGCTCCGTCAGCTGCACGCGGTTAACCAGAATGTAGCTTTGAACGCTGACGATCAACGCGATCAATAGAATAACACCTGCCGCCGTAGCCATTGCTCCAATCGGGAAAGACAGCGAGATGACCTGATCGTATTGCATCAGATTCATAAGCAGCATGCCGAACAGCTTCGAGAGCAGCCCGCCGAGCAAAATTCCGACAACCAGCGAGATCGCGCCCATTACAAGCGTCTCGTAGAAGATCATCCGTACAAGCTGCCGTTCGTTCAGGCCGTACAGGAGATACATGCCGAACTCTTTCTTCCTCTGCCGCATGAAGAACGAGTTTGCATACAGGATAAAGAAAATAATGAACAGGAAGATGACGACGGACGCAATCGCTACCCCGGTCTGGAACAGCTCCCGGTTCTGCAGCGCGTCGATAATGTCTTTGTTGTACATGAGCGACGAAAACGTATATTGGATAATAACGCCGATAATCATGGACATCAGATAGATGGAGTACAGACGGAAGTTGCGTTTGACATTGCGGATCGTCAGATCGAACAGGCTCATCGCAGCTTGCCTCCTAGAAGGCTTTGCGTCTCCAGAATGCGTTCATAGAAGGTCTTCTGGCTCTGCTCGCCCGCGTAAATCTCGCTTACGACCGCTCCGTCCCTTAGGAAAATAACCCGCTTGCAGTAGCTCGCCGCATAGCTGTCATGCGTAACCATCAGGATGGTTGTGTTAAAGGCCGCGTTTAGCGATACAAGCTGCTCAAGCAGTTGGGTCGCCGAACGCGAATCAAGCGCACCCGTCGGCTCATCGGCAAATACGATCGCCGGCTCCGTTATAATCGCCCGCGCCGAGGCTGCGCGCTGCTTTTGCCCGCCGGAGATCTCGTTCGGATATTTCTCGAGCAGCCCTTCAATGTGGAGCGCTTCAACGATCGGCTTAAGCCGCGCCTCCATATCCGCCGCCTTGTACTGGCGCAGCGACAGGGGCAGCAGGATATTCTCCTTCACCGTCAGCGTGTCGAGCAGATTGTAGTCTTGGAAAATAAACCCCATCCGCTCCTGGCGAAATTGCCGAAGCGACTTTTTCTTCATATCAAGCAGCGACTTCCCCTCAATCCATACCTCGCCGCCGCTGAGCTGATCAATCGTGGAAAGCACGTTCATCAGCGTGGATTTGCCCGATCCCGAAGGCCCCATAATCGCCGTAAGCTCGCCGGGCTGAACCGTCAAATCAATGTTTTTCAATACGGGGGTTGCCCCGTAGCTCTTTGATAAATTTTTCGTCTGGATAACCGTCTCCATCTCAAAGCTCCTCTCCTCTTTCTATCTTTAATATAGACAGATCGGAGAGAGGCATCCATCGAAGTAAGATCGTTCCAGGTGACGTTTTTGTCACGATGGCGGTCCGGCGTCCCTCCAAGCTCGCAACGCTAGATAAAGAATTTGCCGCCCTCATGACCGGACGGCAACCTCTGCTCTAATTCGATTTCTTCCCGATAATCTTGCTCAGCGCATCCGCCCACAGCTGGTAGCCCTGCTCCGTCAGGTGGCAAGTATCGAAAGCAATCTCGCGCGGCAGCGTTCCGTCTTCGTCCAGCATCGACGGCCCGATATCGAGGAAGATCAGTCCCAATTCAGCGGCAAGCTCCCCGTACAGCTCGTTCATCCTGCCAATCAGCTTGCGGCGCGGATCCTCCGGAGACTCCTCGCGCGGGAATACCGCCATGAGAATAATCTTCGCGGAAGGGGCATGCTGGCGAACGCGTTCAACAACCGCGCGCACACCGTCGCGGACCTCCTCGGCCGTGCTGGAACGGGCGTTTTCGGTATCGCTTGTATTATTCGTGCCGATATTAATAACCACCCACTCCGGAGAGAGCCCTTCGAACTGCCCGTTGTCCAGACGCCACAATACGTTTTGCGTCCGGTCCCACCCGAAGCCAAGGTTCAGAACCCGGCGGCCTGCAAACACGGACTCCCATGCTTGTCCCGTTCCATGCCGGCTTGAAGAGACCGGGAGCCCTCCCCAGAAATGCGTAATCGAATCCCCGATCAGGACGATTTCCGGATTAATCTCATGCTTGATCCGCAGCACCTGCTCATGCCGCTCCCACCAGTCGTAGCTGTCCTCCTCCAGCTTTGTCGCCGGAATAACGGCCGTATTCACCGTATGCGTTTTCATTAACTTGTTGCCTTCTGCTGCTGTCTTGGTCACTTGAATCACCCAGTCCCTATGATTTGACTCTATTATAGCGGAGCACGCGTCACTTCAACCACACAAAAAAAAGGCTGGACAGCCGCAAGTGGCAGCCGTTCAGCCCTTTTATATCATTCTTACGCTTTGTTCGAGGAACCGAACTCGCGGATTTTGCCGATAACCGTTTGTTTGATCGCTTCGCGGCCTGGAGCCAGGAATTTACGCGGATCGTATACGTCGGAATCTTTAGTCAGGATCTCGCGGGCAACCTTAGTGAACGCGATTTGGTTCTCTGTGTTCACGTTGATTTTTGCCGTACCACGAGCAATCGCTTTTTGGATATGCTCCGTAGGGATACCCGTACCGCCATGCAATACAAGCGGAAGCTTGATTGTTTGGCAGATTTCTTCCATTTCGGCAAAGCCCAGTTTAGGCTCGCCTTTGTAAGGGCCGTGAACGGAACCAAGAGCTGGCGCCAGGCAGTCGATGCCCGTGCGTTCAACAAGCTCTTTGCACTCTTTAGGGTCAGCGTAGATAACGCCTTCAGCGACTACGTCGTCTTCTTGGCCGCCAACTGTACCCAGCTCAGCTTCAACGGAAATGCCGCGCTCGTGAGCGTAAGCAACCACTTCGCTAGTGATGCGAACGTTCTCTTCGAACGGATCGTGCGAAGCGTCGATCATAACGGATGTGAAGCCAGCATCGATCGCTGCTTTACATTTGTCAACGCTGGAACCATGGTCCAGGTGGATGGCAACAGGAACCGTGATTTTCATTTCTTCGATCAGGGCTTTAACGATGTTTGTTACTACTTTGAAGCCGCCCATATAACGAGCTGCGCCTTCAGATACGCCCAGGATTACCGGGGATTGCTCTGTTTGAGCAGCGTCAAGGATCGCTTGCGTCCATTCGAGGTTATTGATGTTGAATTGACCAACAGCGTAACCGCCTTGCAAAGCTTTGTTCAGCATGTCTTTCATTGATTCCAATGCCATTGTTAAATCCTCCTCAGATAAATGACTAGACCTTTCAATCATACCCAATTCAACTGCTGTTATGCGGTTCCAACCGGCAGATCTATCGGCCCGAACGGAATGGGCGTATGTACTCGTTCACGTTCTCTTTAAGTCAATATGTTATCACAAAATTCGGCATAAGACTACCTATTGGAGGCCAAGCTCCTTTGTCGCAAGGCAAACCAGAGCTTTTTAAAAATTGTAAGCGCTATAATAGAAGCGATTAATATTAGCGCGAACCAGAAGGCGGCCGCCAGCCTCGGAAAGTCCTGAAAGGGTCCGCGATAGACGACAAAAACCGAGTCGCGGTACTGGAAATTGTCGTAATGACTATCCGTTCGAAACAGGCCTCTTACAAGTCTATTGTTCGTCAAAACAAGAATCGCTGCAAGGATCACCCCGAGTAATGCGCCCTGCCATACCGTTGCTTTCAGGCTCATCGTTTACCATTCCCCATCTTAAAAAATAATTACTTTTAACCTTCTGCTATTTTACCATTTTAAAACAAAGTTTTGTTGTTAGCCCACAGAAACAAGCTGCCGGCCCTTCGGGGACCGGCAGCTTGCTTCTGCATCTTCACTTAGATCTTCACCGGCATCAGCTGCTCGTCACGTTCTTTTTTCTTCGTCAGGGCAAAGTATAGGCAGGTCAGCATGACGAAAATAACAATGTAGTAGGCGAGCCGCCCGGCTTGCTGCCACATATGAGCGAAATCTCCGCTCGAGATCACATCCCTGTAGCCTCGGATGCTGTAGGTCATCGGAAGCCACGGGTTCATCGCCTGCGCCCAGCCCGGCAGCAGCTCGTAAGGGAACGTGCCCGCGCTGGAGACAAGCTGGAAGATCATAAGCAGCAGCACGACGAACCGCCCGGGATTATCAAGCCAGGTAACAAACGCCTGGACGGTGAACATAAAGGTAAAGCCGGTTAGGACGGTGTACAGATAGAACAGCGGCACGCTCTCTACCTTTAACCCCAGCACATACAAAATCACGGTGCTAAGAATAAGCGACTGGGCCAGGCTCATGATGCCGAAGGTGAGCAGCTTGCTCAGGAACAGCGGTAGTCCGTCCGCTTCTTCCGCGGCGGATTGCCTGGCCGAGAACATCGTCGTAAAAACAAGCGAGCCCGCGAATAAGGCCATCGACAGAAAATAAGGGGCAATCCCGTTCGCGTACAGCCTCACCTTGCGGTCGTCATTGGCCACAATCGTAACCGGCTCGGCAATCATCTGGATCGTCTTCTCGTCCGCCTTGAGACTGGCCGTCTGCTCGGCAGCGCTCGCCAGATTATCCGCCAGCTGCTGCGAGCCGCTTGCAAGCTTATCGGCACCGGTCTTCAGCTCGCCCGCCCCGGCTGCCAGCTGCGAAGCGCCGCTTGCAAGCGACGCGCCGCCGGCTTCAAACTGCGAGATGCCGGACTTCAGCTTCTCCGATCCTTGCGCCAGCTGCGCCGCGCCTTGTCCAAGCTGCTTGCTGCCCGATACAAAGGCCGGGAACCGGGCAGCCATTTGCGATAAGCCGTCTCGCAGCTGATCCTGCGCCGTCGCCAGCTGCGAGGCGCTTTGCAGCAGCTTGCTCTGGCCGGCGCTTAGCTGCTTGCCGCCGGCAAGCAGCTTCTGCTGCCCGGCATTCAAGGTGCGGCTGCCCGTTAGCAGCTTCTGCTGGCCCTTGCTCAGTTCCTTCGCACCGTCAGCTGCCGCTTGGCTTGCCGCAAGCAGCTTCTGCACCGCAGGATCGGCAGCCAGCTCGGCATTGCCGTCCGCCAGCTGCTTGAGGCCAGCGGCTATCTGTGCACTGCCGTCTGCCAGCGCATCGCTGGCGGCGGCCGATGCGGTCAGCCCCGTCTCCAGCTGCTTGCTTCCGGCCGCGGACTGCTGCAGACCGGCGTACAGATCATCGGCCCCACTCTTGGCGGACTGAATGCCGTCCTTCAGCTGCCCCGATCCATCCGCCAGCTTATCCGCGCCCTGCTTCAGCTGCGTTGCCGCCGCACCCAGCTGCGACGCCCCGGATGATAACGTTCCTGCGCTGCTACTCAGCTTCGACAGCCCCGCATTCAGCTCCGATGCCCCGCTTTCCAGCTGGCCGACACTGGCGCGAAGCTTGGCCGCACCGCCTGACAGCTCCTGCAGCTTGCTGCTTAGCGTCCCCGCGCCATTCTTTAGCTGCACCGCGCCATCATGCAGATCGGAAGCCCCGGCTGCCAGCCGGGATAAACCGCTCGAGAGCTCCGAGAATTGAGAAAGCATGCTTCTCGAATACGCCTCAGTCAGATTTTGCGACAGCTTGTTTCGCAGCTCCTTTGTCGCATTTTCGCTGATCTGCCCGGATATAAAGTTATAAAAGCTGTTGGATTCGAAGATTATATCCGCCTTCTGCGGCGATTCGCTTGTTAAGGAGGATGCATTCCCGGAGAAATTCTCCGGAATCGTAATCGTCGCGTAATACCGGTTGCTGACCATCCCCTCGCGGGCGGCCTGCTCGCTGACGAACCGCCAGTCGAAGGTTTCGTTCTCCTTCAGCTCCTTTACGAAATCCTCGCCGACATTCATCGCTTTCCCTTGATATTCCGCGCCTTTATCGAGATTGACAACGGCCACCGGCAGATCCTGAAGCTTCCCGTAAGGATCCCAGTTCCCCTTGATCAGGAATCCTCCGTACAGCATCGGCACGATTGATACGCCAAGAAACGTAATGATAAGCATCCTGTTTTTCAGAAAATAACCCAGGTCCTTCTTAAACACTCGAAACGGATTAGCCAATTCGGATCCATCCTTTATCTGTCATTCATTGTGCCCCTATTGTTTCCTGCGGCTTCCACTTCCATTCGACAGCTATTGCATTCGCCATCTTGTACACTTTAATAGAGGACTACATTACATTTTGAAGGGATGCGATGCTGATGAGTCGATGGAAAGCCGTTGTGCCGCTGCTAATCGGTTGTCTCTTTACCTTTGCAATAACGGGCTATGCCGCCTCTCAGGCGGCGTACGAAGAAGCGGAGCAGTCATGGGCCGCCCCGGCTTTGAAGGAATGGCTCGATCTCGGATGGCTGCAGGGCTATCCGGACGGGACGATTAAACCGGAGATGCCCGTGAACCGGGCGGAGATGGTATCGATGATCAACAGAGCTTTCGAATTGAGCGACGCGGCGCCCTTCTTTTATCAAGACGTCAGGACGTCCGACTGGTTTTACACCGAAATAGGCAAGGCTGTTCAAGCAGGCTACATACCCGAGGGGGGCAACGGCAAGATAAGACCGGGGCAGATCATTACCCGGGAGGAAGCGGCGCTTATGCTCGCAACACTTGTTCAGCTGGAGCTTCCGAGAGAACAGGACAGTCCGTTCAAGGACAATGATCGGATTCAGGAAGCAAGCCGCGGAGCCGTAGCGAACCTGGCGGAAAAAGGAATCGTGCAGGGCTACCCGGACGACACCTTCCGGCCTGCCGAACCGGTCACTCGTGCAAGCGCTGTCAGCATGATCGACCGATTGCTGAAGTCCGGCATCGTGAACCGGACTTACTCGGCCCCGGGTACTTATGGCCTTGAATCCGCCGTCGAGACGGTGTACGGAGACGTTACGATAGCGGCTCCCGATATTACTTTGCGAAATTTGCATATTAAAGGGGATTTGATTATCAAGAGCGGCAGCGAGGGGTATCGCCTTATCGATGTCGTAGTGGATGGTGACACGATCGGCTGACATTCGGCCTGCCTATAGCATTGCTTTCCGGTTATTTGGTACTATTAGTCTAAAAAACAGATAAAGGAACATCCGCCATGTCCTCAACATCATTAGAAACAATCGCTTACCGCGAAATCCGGGAACGGATTATGCGGGCTGAATATATGCCGGGTTCGATGCTGTCGGAGAACGAGCTTGCCGCCCTGCTCGGCATGAGCAGGACGCCGGTCCGCGCCGCTATTTCCCTGCTTGAGCGTGAAGGTCTCGTAGGCTCCTTCCGGGGCCGGGGGGTTATGGTGAAGGAAGTATCCGTCCATGAATTCAGCGAAATGTACGAGGTTCTTGTCTCCATGCAGCTGTTCGTGCTGGACGCAGCAGCCAAACGGCAGTTAAAGTTCGATATCGCCACCATGGAGCAGCTGCTCGAGCAGCAGCAATCCGCCTTGGAGCAAAAGGATTATTACGGCTACTACAACAGCAATTTGCAGTTTACCGGAACCATCCTGGGGACGATCCATAACGAAAGCATGCTGCAAATTATAGAGCTGTATCGCGGCCGTTACGTGTTCACCACCGTATCCTACCGCATCAAATACCCGCAATACCAGCCAAGCCGTTCCATTCAGACGAACCGCAGCATTCTCGAAGCCCTTAAGAGAGGCGATATCGCCGCGGCTAAAGCCGCTGTCGCTTCGCAATACTCGGATACGCACGAGCAGTTCATTCTCCATGGCTTGATGAAATAAATAGTCGTTTCGGCATGGATTATATTCTTTGAAAAAAGCCATGAATTCCCGCAATGGAATCCATGGCTTTTGTTTATCTGGCTTTCCTTTTCTTCCGATGGTATATCAACCATCCCATCCAACCGAGACCAAGCGCGAGCAGCACGCCAAGCAGAACGATATATGACAGATGGAACAGGGATTCATTCATTTGGGTAACCTCCTTACGCCAACCGTTACCCAAATAGGATGAATCCAACGCGCCAAATTATACGGCTGCCGGGCTTTTTACCGCAATAGAATTCGCGGCCGCCCATCTTCTAGAGGTCTCGATAGAGATTTTCTCACTTTTTCGCCGCGGCCTTGAACGCTTTCACCAGGTCATCGGCGCTCTCCGAAATAACGAAGAGCACGTAATTACCCTCGACGACAATCTTGTAGTTCTTCGCGTTCTCGTATTGGTCCTGCAAATACGATTCGAACTGCTTCTGAACCGCTTCGGCGCGGCTGACCATGCCTTTCTTCACGGCGTCGATATCCTTCTCCTTCTTCACCTTGAATACGGCAATCTCGTTTGTCTTTACGTTCATAAGCGGCATGCGGCCGGAGTAATCGGCAAGCGTTGAGGCATCAATGCCATACATGTTCTTCACGTCATCGGCGGTCATCGCGATCAGGGCAGGCTGCTCGACCGCTTTCAGCATCGCATCGACGATACCACTTGCGGCAGCCTCCGCAGACGGGCTTGGGCTAGGCTTTACGGTTGGCTTTGGCGTTGGTTTTGGCGTAGCGGACGGCTTTGCGGTCGGCGCCGGCTTCTTTGCGGGCTCGGAAGGCTTCGCGCTTGCCGACGGCTCCTTCGTGGCGGAAGGCTCCTTCGTTGGCGCCGGCGTCTTGCTTGGCGCGGGTGAAGCGCTTGCCGCTGGCTCCGGGCTTGCCGACGGACTTTCGGCAGGCGTCTCCGATGCCTCTTCGCTTGGCTGCGGATCCGGGCTTACGGACGGACTTTCCTCCGCGGGAGCCGTAGCCGAAGGAGTTGGCGAAGCTGCCGTATTATTGCTGCTGCTGTTGTTGTTATTGCCGCCGCAGGCGCTGAGCACGCCGCCCATAATCATAGTCGCGAGAAGAAGAATAATGGCGCGTTTTTTCATGTAAGAACTCTCCCTTGTTATATCGATTATTTGCCGAGCTTCAGAATCTCGTTGTTCTCGGCGAATGTCGCTGTGTTAAACAGCAACAGCGCATGACTGATGCCATTGTCTTTCATATATTGGCTGATGCTTCCGTTGTAATAACGCATGTCAATCACATGGATCTCCTTCGCATGCTGCGCGAGGAAGGGCAGGACGCTGTGGGCATACGAATCCTTGATTACAAGCAGCCTGTCCAGATCCACATCACCCGGCGGAATGTCGCTTGTCAGCGTCAAGAGCGCGTGAACGCCGCCGAGGAAATACGAATATTTGTCTTTTTTCGCGAGGTAGCTCTCGTCGTACAAGCTGTTCGTGGTTGTATCAGTATCCGCTACATACATCGACGTCGCCACCGGCTTATTCGGCAGGAATACTTGCAGCAGGTCCGGCTTCACCAGGCTGAACTGCCCGCGCGTATGATAACTGCCGAGGAACGAATCGCTTACCGTCTTGACCGTATAGGAGGGCAGCGGATGCGGCGTCCACCCCATCTGCTTCGCATACGCCTTATAAGCGTAATAAGCGCCTAGCGTTGTCCAGTGATGGTCGGTCCGGTAAAAAATATTTTCAGAGGCATGCGGCTTCAGAACGTTGAACCCATTCATATACGTTAGATTAGCCAGCCCCTGAAGCTGCTCCCCTACGGCTTCGTTCACCCGATCCTGCCCGTCATGAGGCGCTTTCCAGGGAAGCTTGTCCGGATAAAGGCCAATCGAGGTTGGCGCCAACAGAAACGTCAGGTCAACGCCCGGATTAGCGGTGGCAAAAGCCTTCACCGCGGCCGTATATTGGGCAAGCAACGCCGGATCCGGCTTCGCAAACTTCTCGAACAGATAGCCGTCCTTCCCTTTATAGATTCCGTTGTTCTCCTGCTGCAGCCGCAGCTGCTCAGAAAGCGACTTTACCCATACCCACTGCCCGCGCAGCGGAAAATGATCCGTCACGTACGTCTCCGCCTCCTCCGCAAACCGCTTCGAGATCAGATTATCCCACGTCAGCTTGGGCGCCGATTGCAAATAACGGTTCTCCAGCTCGGAAAACTTGCCTGCCGGCGAGAAGAGGAATGCCAAGGCCAGCACAAAGATCGTGACAATAAACCAGATGGCGAGCAGCCGGTCGGTTTGTTTTTTCATCATGATGTCCCCCCTTGCTGTCAGAAACGGAAATACAGGAACGGATTAAACGTCGCGTCGACGAGATAAGAGACGGAGAGGAAGAACAACACAAGCATCGCGGCAAAGCCCGCCAGCGAACGGATAGCCGATAAGCTGCCGTTTTCCCGGTCGGCCGCCTTCCGTTCCCTCCAGGCGATTGAGGCCAGAACAAGCACCGCGAGCAATCCCAGGTTCGTATACAAGAAGTACACCGTCCCGTCATCCCAGACCGGCTGGCCGTTTAGGCCAAACATCGCTTTCAGGTAACGGCCAACCTTCGGCAGCTCGTCAAAGGCGAACAGCACCCACCCGATCAGGATAAGCAGGCTGGCGTAGACATGCCGGATCCAGCGCGGCGCGCGGGCGAGCAGCCGTAGACCGGCCCATTTTTCGAAAATAAGGATAACGCCGAAATACAAGCCCCACAACATGAAGTTCCATGCCGCCCCATGCCAGATTCCGGTCAGGAGCCAGACAATCAGGATGTTGCGGAGCTGCTTCGGCAGACCCTTCCGGTTGCCGCCAAGCGGAATATAGACGTAATCGCGAAACCAGGTGCTCAGCGATATATGCCATCTGCGCCAAAAATCCGTAATGCTTTGCGCCGCATAGGGCTTATTGAAGTTCTCATTGAACCGGAAGCCGAACATCAATCCAAGACCGATAGCCATATCCGAGTAGCCGCTGAAGTCGAAGTAGATCTGGAACGCGAAAGCGATCATGCCAAGCCATGCGGTGAGCACCGGCAGCGTCCCCGCATCGACATCAGAGATGGCATGCCAGAGCAGGCCGATATTATTGGCCAGAAGCACCTTTTTGGCGAGACCGACAATAAAACGCCTTACCCCTTCCGCAAACATCTCCATCGTTACGCGGCGTTCCTTCAGCTGCCCCGCCAGCGTGTTGTACTGCACGATTGGCCCCGCAACGAGCTGCGGGAACAGGGCTACGAACGTACCGAAGTCGATCCAGTTGCGCTGGGCTTTCGCCGTTCCCCGGTATACGTCGATCATGTAGGACATCGATTGGAACGTATAAAACGAGATGCCGATCGGAAGCGCCAGCTCCGTCAGCGGAATATCCGTGCCTAGCAGGGCATTGACGTTGAGGATCGCAAAGTCGGCGTATTTGAAATACGACAGCAGCGCCAGGTTCACGATAACGGAGGCAACGACGATCGCTTTGCGCCGCTTCGGCCCCCACTCCGGCTTGCTTAACAAAAGGCCGAAGCTGTAATCCGTCACCGTCGAAATCAGCATAATGACGATATAGACCGGTTCGCCCCAGGCGTAGAAGACCAGACTGGCGAGGAACAGAATCAGATTCTTCCCTCTTCGCGGCGACAGCCAATAGAGCAGGAGCACCGACGGCAAAAAAATAAACAGGAACAACAGGCTGCTAAATACCATAGCCGGTTACGTCACTGTCCAAAATCCGCCTTGCGCGGCAGGTTTCAATTGATCTACTAATCGTTTCACGTCCAGCACTCTCCTCGATGCAAGGTAATGATATCGCATACATATCAGTGCTACTGACGCGGATTAGGACAAGAAAGTTACAATTTGCCGCAAAAAAACAGCAAAAAAGAGCACCCTCTTAAGGAGGATGCTCTTCGTAAAGGCAATCGTTTTATTGTCTAAGCGTCTTAAGCGCGCCGCTCCAGGCAAGAACCTGGTCCAGCATGCCGTTTACGTTCGTCAGATGAAGATCGGCCGGCTTGAATACCGAGCCGTTCTCGAAGTCCGTAAACAGCGACAGCGCCGGGTGAACGCGTACGTCGGCTACCGACAGCTCGCCAAGAATGCCGCGAAGATGCTCTGCGGCGCGGGCGCCGCCCACCGAGCCGTAGCTCACGATGCCGGCTGCTTTGTTGTTCCAGGCTTCGCGCGCGAAATCGAGCGCATTTTTCAAGGAGCCCGTGATGCTGTGATTGTATTCCGCTACGATAAACACAAAACCGTCGAGACCCGCCAGCTTGGCATTCCAAGCGCCTGCTTGCTCCGAAGCATCCACTTCACCAAACAGCGGCAGCTTGTAGTCTGCCACGTCCACGATCTCGTAGTTGGCATCGCCGCGTTTATCGGCAACACCCTTCACCCACTCGCCTACTTGCGGACATACGCGGCCCTGGCGCGTGCTTCCCAAAATAATCCCGATATTCAGCTTAGACATGATATACCTTCTTTCTTAGAAATAGTAAAAACGATTTGAACCTTGCACTATCGTTTCCATATCATTCCTTCTCTATGCAAGGGTCTAAATCCTTTCCAGAGCCTGCCTTAAATTCTCGTAAAGCTTATGGGCCGCCGGCGACAACGGTCCCGTACGGCTGACCAGCCCCATCAGCATGTCTACCGATACGTCCCGAAGCTCCCTTATTTGCGTGCCTTCGGGCAATGGCTGCAGGGCGGCAAGCGGAACAAGAGCGATGCCAAATCCGCTTGCCGCATAATGCCTAAGCGCCATCATGCTGCCGATCTCCATCGTCTCGATCGACAGAGGTCCGCGATCCTGCAGGATTCTCTCAAGCTTCTTCCGGTAGGGGCAGGTTGCCGCCGTAATCAGGAGCCGGTGCCCTTCCAGGTCGGCAAGCTCGATGCGTTCAAAGCCGGTCAGCGGATGGTTCTCCGGAAGCAGCAAGACAAACCGTTCTTGAAACAGCGGATGGAAATACAATTCTTCTCCGGATTCCGGCGCGGAGCATAGCGCAAAGTCCAGCTCGCCCTGCCTTAAGCTGTTCACCAGAAGAGGCGTGCTGGCAATCTCAAGAGATACCTCAACCTTGGGCTGCAAGCCCATGAAAGCCGTAAGCAGCCGCGGCAGACCGAAGCTGGCCGTCGGCTCCGTTACGCCAAGCCTCACCTTCCCGGCTTCACCGCTTTGCAGCTCGGCCAGATCGCTCTGCAGCCGTTCCATCCGGCGGACAATATCCAGGCTTTGCTCATGGAACAGCCTTCCCGCTTCCGTCAGCCCGACCTTCTTCCCCCGCTCAAACAGCCTGACGCCAAGATCCGCCTCCAGTCTCTGAATCTGCATCGTCACCGTGGATTGGGCATAGCTCAGCTCTTCCGCCGCTTGATGAAAGCTGCCATGCCGGACGATGGCATGCAGGGTCTTTAAAGTCTTCAAATCCATTCGTCTCTCGATCTCCCCGGATGAATTCAATATTTTTGAACCAATCCTTCATTTTATTCAATTATACAAATCGATGAGCGACTTATACAATGACAATAAACGAACTAGCAGGGAGGTCATCTTATGGAGCTCAAGCATAAAACAGCGTTGGTAACCGGCGGAGGCACGGGAATCGGCCGTGCGACAAGTCTGGCATTAGCCGGCAAAGGGGCGGCCGTTGCCGTTAATTATTCGCGTTCCCGGCAAGAAGCGGAAGAAACCGTGAAGCTCATTCAGAGCTTGGGCGGGAAGGCAATAGCCATTCGGGCGGATGTCTCGAAGGAGGAGGAGGTCAAAGACATGGCGGAGACCATCATCCAATCCTTCGGCACCCTGGATCTGCTGGTGAACAATGCCAGCATCACCCGCCACATTCCATTCTCCGACCTCGACGCCGCAACCGGCGAAGTGTGGGACGAATTGTTTGATGTCAATGTAAAGGGCATGTTTTATTGCGCAAGGGCAGCTGCTCCCCTCATGAACAGACAGGGACAAGGCGCCATCGTAAACGTCGGCAGCATAGCCGGCTCAACCGGCTTAGGCTCGTCTCTGCCTTACGCGGTATCCAAAGCCGCCGTCCATGGCCTTACCAAATCACTCGCGCGCGCTTTGGCGCCTCGCATAAGAGTCAACTGCGTGGTGCCGGGCGCCGTCGCAACCAGGTGGTGGTCCGGCCGGGAGGACCAAATGCTCCGGCTCGCCCCTAACTTGCTTCTGCAGCGCATCTCGACTCCCGAGGATATTGCGCAGCTGATCTGCGCCTCGTTGGAGCAGGAGGGCATGACCGGCCAGATGATTACCGTCGACAGCGGCCAAACGATGTAGCGCTATTTCACGATCTCTTTGTACTTCCCTGTGCTTGTAATTTTTACGGTAACCTGCACCGCGCCAAGGGAGCGCTCATTCAGGAAAAAGAAGCCTCCCTTGGTCAGCTGATGGAACAGGCGCGGGCGCTGCCGGTACAACGTCTCTTCCATTTGAAACGGGTCGCAATGCTTCGCGAGTCCAACCCGGTACGTCTCTTTAATTTCCTCTTGTATGGCCTGCTCAGCCCTTTTTTCCAGCTCGGGGATCGTTGCATTGTCGGAATCCCTGATGGTTCCTTTTGCGGTAACCTTAAGATCGAACTTGACGTCCCCGTTGCTCTGCACCTTCGGAATGACTTTCATTCGGGGATGCCCGAATTGAATAGCCCCTTCATTCCCTTCCTCTAGAGGCACTTGAAGCGTGGTCTTGCTGATTTTTTCCGTTGCCCACCGCAGTCCCTTCAGCTCCGCGATCGACATCCAGTTTACTAAACTGCCTTTATCGAAAAAATACGCCCCGTTCATTTGAAACATCCCCCGGGTAGCTTTATCCTCCAGCCACGTGTCCTTATTAATGGTGATCGAAGGCATATAGAGGGAATTGCCCGGTTCATTCATGTTGGCGATAAGCCGATTGCCGTAAGAGGCAATGATATAGGGACTTTGACTGTGATTCTGCGCGCTCGTGTACATGATGGTATCCAGCGGAGACAGATTAAAGATCGATTTTTGAGTTAAAATGTCCTCCATCCTATCCTTGGTTCCAAATACAAGCACGTTATAACGGATCTGGTAATAGCGGTTTAACGTCGCATACGTTTCTTTGCCGCCCCGCTTCATCAGATTCTCGCTTAGCACGATGGCTTTCAAATGTCCCCAGAACAAAGGAAACTGAGAGGTCGCATTTGTATCCGAGAGCGAGAGAGCAAGGGTTTTCCCATGTCCCGTGCCAATCCAGATCGGCACCTTTTGGCCCAGCGACGTATTCTCGGATCTCGCGATATTCGAGAAATTCAGCACTTGAATATAAGTCTTGTATTCGCCATTTACGTAATCGATGCCAAGGGCGGTAACATAGGCCATGTTTTGAATATCCCGCGAGTTTGCGCAGCTTGACAAAGATCCGGCAGCCAATAGACAAATTAGGATTTTCCCAATCCAAAAACGCACTCTACCCCACTCCTTTATCGCTCGTCATCCGGATTTTGCAGGACAGACGGACGACGCTTCATTAAGAACCAAGGAAGTCTTAGGAACGAAGCCGCAACATCCTTGATTTTAAGCGGCGATAGGGGAGCAAGATAACTCACGCCGAAGGACCGCTGGCTTCCCATAAGCGCAATAAAGATGACGATCCCGAGAATAACCCCGTACATGCCAAGGAAAGAGGACAGCAGGAAAAAGAACAGCCGGATAATGCTGACGACCGTACTTAACGACTGGTTAACCAGCGTTACCCCCGAGACTGCGGTAATCGCCCCAATCACAACAACCGACGGCGATACCAGTCCCGCGCGGATCGCGGCATCGCCAATGATGAGACCGCCGATCGACGTTAAAGTCTGACCGATGGAGGTCGGCAGCCGGACACCGGCCTCGCGGAAGATCTCCAGGAGCATCAGCAGAATAAACATCTCGATCTGGGCGGAAAATGGCAGCCCCAGCCGGGAGACCGAGATGGTCGCCATAATCCGGAACGGCAGCTGGTCCTGGTGGAAGGCCATCAGCGCTACCCAGATCCCTGGCAGAAATACGGTAAGAAACAGACTGAATATCCGAATAAACCGTGCAAACGAAATGTAGGTGTAGTTGAAATGAATGTCCTCCGGCGACTTCAGCAGCAGGCTTAATCCCGCAGGCCCTACGATAACAAGCGGATTGCCGTCCATAACAATTAGAAACCTGCCGGAAAGCAGGGAGTTTACGCAGTAATCCGGTCTTCCCGTATAGTCCAGCAGCGGGAGAAGCTTGTATTTCGAGCCGGTTAACGCCTCCTCTAGCTGGTTAATGCTGTAGAGACCGTCAGTATCAATGGACTGCAGACTTTTATGCACCGCATTTAATATTTTTGGACTAATAATGTCCTCGAAATACAGCAGGGACAGCCTTGTCTTCGTCCGCTTGCCGATCGTATATTCCTTTACGTGCAGCGAATGACTGCGGAGCCGTTTACGGATCAGCGCTACATTGACGGACATATCCTCGATAAAGCCGTCTTTGGGGCCTTTAATGGAAATTTCCGTGCTGGATTCGCTTGGCATCCGTTGCGGACGGTCGCTGATTCCCATATTGAAGTAACGCTTCTCCTGAACAAAATAAAGAAATAGCCCTCCCTCGAAGACGACTTCGTCAATGTCGTCCGCGGTGGGGATTCCTTTATAAGAAAACAGCGACAGCCGGGAAATCATCTGATGGATGTCTTCTGCTGAGGCTTTGCCGGCTGCTTCGTAATACTCGGTAAGAACCGGGAGGACAAACTCGTGAATTTGCCCGGTATCGCATAGTGCATTCGCGTACACCAGAACAACGGAAGGCTTGTCGCTGGCTCCGAACCGGCATGGCTTGACGAATACGTCCGCCGATCCCTGATAGAGCTGCCTCAATCGTTCTTCGTTCCAGATTACGCTGCCTGCGGGTGCTGTCCCTGCGGATGCTGTCATTGAGGCTCATCCTTCCGAAATGGTTTGGCCAACAGCGTGATGATCATCCATGTCAGAGTGACAACCAGCAGAATAGCAAGAGAAGAAGGCAAAAACACCTTGTACATCCACTGGTAATAGGAGTAGTCATTCGTACGGATGATACCAATAAAAATATAGCTAGCCATAATTATGGCCGTTGTCCATTTGCGGACATTCCCCGTCATCTTCAGAACATCGGTCAAGAGATACACCGCAATGCATATGCGAATGCATGCCCCCGACATCCATTGAAAGATCGAGAAGAAATCGACATGCTCGATATATTGCCCCACCTTCACCAAACGCCACTGCTCGTAAGGCGAGGTCATCTGATTGGCCGCTTCCCTGGGACCGAATTCGGTAATAGCCCCAACGATTGGGCCCAGCATAATTCCTACAATAAACAGGCTGTAGAGGAGGACCTGCCACATTTTGATTTTTTCGCTTAGCCTATGCTGCAAGAGAAGCAGGAAAACAACCTCGATATAACCGCTTGCCGCATACAAAATGCCGTCAGCAACAGGCGCCCATCCGTGCTCCAGAATCGGAGTCAGCAGCCTGTAGTCCTTTTCCGAGTGATTAAAGACGCTGACGAATACCCCCAATGCGCAGACAATGGGAAACAATACGCCCGCCGTTATCGCAATAGAGCGCAGACCCCATACCGTAATGAAAAAGCAGATAATAACTAAAGTAAGGACAAGCACCAGCGCGGGGGAGTCCGGCAGATAGTTGGTTGTGTTCCATTTCACGGTATGGAGAACGGTTGTTGCTCCAATCAAATAAAGAATGGCGCACACCGGGAGAATCAGAATCCATGAGACAATGGGATGAGTCCTATCCGCTATCCACTTCTGCCACTTCAGCTGCCCGGATTTTCTCATCATCCATGTAAGCAGCAAGCACCATACGATAAATGCGGCACCCGTCACGATGACCGTAATCCAGGCATCCCGCCCGGAAGCGTCGAGGAGCATCGGATTCACAATGACATGATCGATAAGACCGTTGGTCAAAGCAAAAATCATAAGCATTTGGGCGATATTGATTTTGCTGGCCTTTCCACTCATAAGCATCATTCCGTTCCTGTTGTTCCCTTTCGCACAGGGAAAAAGATAGGTTATTCATTCCCATCCTGCCTGCCAAATTATTCATGGCGGCAATAAATGAGGGCTCTCCGGAGTTGGAGAGCCCTCATTTATTGCTCGGCTATGGGCCGATGTTCAATTAACGGCTTGAGCCGGTTCTCCCAGATCCACATCGGGTTGTATTGCCGGCGAATCAGGGTTTTGGCCTGAAGAACCGGATTAATCGCCATGAGGCCCGCGATCCGCTCCGCATGCTCGAGCAAATACGCCTCCTCCGAGGGATGATAGCTCTCCCTCGTATCCACGCCGAACCCTCTCGCATTCCATCTCATAAAATACGCATGAAGCCGGCTGCCCAGCTCCTCCAAGGCCGGGACCGCCTGATTAAGGACAAGCATATTGCCCCGGCTGGCTGCCTCCAGCACAATAAGCCCAAAGGATTCCGAATAAGAGGTACATATAAACAGGTTGCTCAAAGTAAACAGATCCATGACCCCGGAATGCGGGAAGCCATCCGGCCAGCCCTGCTCCGAGGTGAATACAAGGTTTTCCCCTCCAAGACCGTACAGCTCTCCTTCGCTCCTGATTCTCCGTTTGTAAGCAGCCGGCTCGATATCCAGTGAAGGAAAATCGCAAAAGATCATTTTCACCCTTTTGCCCGACGCCAATCCTATTGCCCCCAGAAGCGCAGCGGCTTTCTCCAGCTGCTTGCCTGTCGTGAGCCGGCCGGGATAGACCGCCAGAATGTCCGGCGACAGCAGATCGGTTCGTGTTCCAAGCCGCCGCACTTCTTCTCCCATTCCGCCAAAGAGATTCAGGCTGTTTAGGGATAGCCCTGCACTGCTCAATCGGAACCATGTATTGCTCCGCAAGCGCGGCAAGCCCCGACTCGGCCGGATACAGATAAGTCGTATTCGGCAGCGGCGAAAACCTTGCGGAGAGGGGCCAGTCCATCCGCTGCGGCCTGACGGCCGGGTAAGAATGCGTCATGGCAAGGAAACGAAGCCTGGGAAGCCGGGCCTGAACGTGACGGACGGCGATATTATGAACGAGATGCCAGCCCTGGTACAGGATATCGTGGAGGAACACAACGTCCACATCCAGCAAAGCCTCATGCAAGCTGTCGGCAATAACCTCCGCCTCCTGGAAGAAGCTAGGGTGGACTCTCCCCGTAGGCTGCGTGTAATCCATCCAATGAATCTGGTTGCCATGCAGTCTGTTCGTTATTTTCACCCATTCAATCCGTTCATCGCTATAGACGCCGTATCGTTCGGAGTCCGGGCAATCCTGACTGACAAGCACCTTGACGTCTACTCCGCCGCCCAGCAGCATATGCAGGTGCTCTTCCACCACGCTGACTAAGGAATAAGTCTTGGATAACCCGTTGAACATGGTCAAAATAGCCGTTTTAATGGCCTTCACCCCTTATTTAATCAGAAATAATACTTTCTTCTATGCCTGAAACAAAGGGGTTATGCATAGGTATTTAGGGTGTGTGCAATTCGGCTGACAAACGACCTTGGGAGGGGATAATGGGATGGCTTGTGTCAATCTCGGAACAGCCAACGGCTTCAACTTGTTCTTGTTCGGCAACCACACGCAATCCTTCGTTGATTCGGAGGGGAGAGTAGCCGTTGGCGGCAATGCCACTTATAACAGCTATGGGATAGGCGATAAGCTGCCCGTTTCTACAACGAGATCGGACCTTATCGTAAGGGGAAATATCAATATTACGGGGGGAACCAACTTCGCGGGGAACACCACCATATTCCCGAACGGCACGGTTATCAATTATTCGATGACCAATAATAACGGAGTGCCTGGCCAGCCTCTTGTAGGGACACCGGTCGACTTCGACGGTGCGGAACAATCGCTGGCCCAACTATCGCTTAACCTTGCCGGGCTGCCGGTCAACGGAACCGTGGTCAATAACTTCGGTACCATATTTCTATTCGGAACAGATCCGGCTCTTAACATATTTATGTTTAACGGCAATAACGTGGACGGCAACGGGCTGCGGCTCGATACGGCCAACGGCATTAATATCATTTCACCGGCAGGCTCAACTATTCTCATTAATGTAGGGGATGACAATGTCGGGTTCGGCAGCTATCAGATCTTCCGCAACGGCGTTACGCCTAACCCATCCGAGGGACAATTCATTCTATGGAACCTCTATCAGGCTACCACGGCTTATAACCAGAATCTTTCGATTCTCGGTTCGGTACTTGCTCCCTATGCGAACTGGGAAGCGATCGGCTTCGGCAATATTGACGGTACGCTTGTCGCCCAATCTCTCACGAATGTAGGCGGTACGCTTGAAGCGCATAATGTTCCTTTTATGGGCTGTCTGCCGGATGTAAATCCGCCTACAACCTCAACAACAACGACCTCGACAACGTCGTCGACGACATCAACAACGACAGCTTCGACGACAGCTTCGACGACAGCTTCGACAACTTCAACGACATCCACCGCAAGCACGACATCGACATCAAGCAGCTCATCAACGTCGAGCACGTCCAGTACAACAACAGCCATTCCCACCACCTCCACAACAACGACCACGACGACAAGCACAACGCCGGTGCCGACAACCACAACCTCTACTTCAACAACAACGCCTGCGATTGTCACGGGGCCGATTATTACAGCGACCAAAACCCCTAATGTCACGACGGCACAGATTGGAGATACGATTACTTATACGATTACCGTAACAAACATAGGAACCGCTCCGGGAGAAGCCGTAATCGTGGAGGCGCTGCCGCCGGGCGTTCACTTCATTCCATCCAGCCTGTTGATAGACGGCGGCTTTTTTAGCGGCGTCGACATTACGGAACAGGTCGTTATCGGTATTATCAATGTCGGTCAGGTTGTCACGATTCAATTCCAGGCCTTTGTTACGGGCTATCCTCCGAACGGACTGATTACGAATACAGGCTTTGTGGTTACGGTTCCGCCAGGCACTGTACCCGCAACGTGTACACCGGGGGATATCTCCGTTAACGCCCTGCCAGGCGTAACGCCTGTTCCGGGACTTTTTCTTCCTGTCCTTCCCGTCTTCAAACCGGGTGTAACGCCGACACCGGGTCAGGTTCCAAATTTGGGGCCAATAACCGGTCCGGACGGAAGCGTGTTGCTGAACCAACAAATATCCGTTCCGGGCATTACGCTTCCGCCGCTTGTTGGCGTAACGATTCCGGTTTTGACAGGTTCGATTCAGCCGATCGTCTCGACCAGCTTTGTGACGGTCCCATGGACAACGGTGATGAACGCCCCTAACCTGCACATCTCCAAAACGTTCCTTGCTCTTACCTTATTTGTCGGGCAGCGAATTACTTATACCATCTTCGTCGTCAACAATGGCAACGCGGTATCCGGCCGAACGGTATTAACGGATATCCTTCCTTCCAATGCCGTCTTCATTCCGGGAACCATCCGAGTCAACAACGTGCTTCGACTGGATGACAATCCTAACGAAGGCATCAGTCTTGGGCCGATTGCTCAAAACGAAAGCATCCTGGTCCGGTTTGACATCCTCGTAAGGGGGAGCGGCTCGCTAACGAATACCGCGCAAGTAAAGGCCGATTTCCTGCTGCCGAATCAGCAGCTTCTCTCGCAAACCTTCGCATCCAACACGATATCCAATCCGGTATCCATGATTCGGGCATCGGATTACGCGTCCTTCCTCAAAACAGCCGATGCTCAAATCGTCAAGGCCGGGGAAAGTTACCATTACAATATCATGCTCACCAACCTATCGACGGACATCATCGCAACCAACGTCATCTTCTACGATCCGCTCGACAATCAGCTGCAATACATCTCGGGAAGCCTTACCGTGGATGGCATTCCGCAGCCTGACCCTCAAGCGGGCATTCCGCTTGGCACAATAGCGCCGGGAGTAACGCGCAGGCTTACCTTCCAGGTGAACGTACTGGCTGAGCCGATGGGGGGCATTGTCCTTAACCAAGCGGCCGTTCTTTTCGAATTCCGGTATGGGGCCTCTTGCTTCCGGGCAGGCCTGCTTACTAACACGGTTCGCGTTATCGTCGAGGAGGAGGAAGAATAATAGCAAAAGCCCAAGACCTCTGTGAACAAGGATCTTGGGCTTTTCTCATCTTGATCAGGCAAATTCCCAGCAGCTAAGGCTCAAGTTGCCGTACTGGTAGCTGCGATGAAGCAGCTTCGCCTGACGCGTACCGTCCCCCGCCCCCATGGCCAGCAGGAGCGGAATAAAATGCTCGCTTGTCGGCACCGCTTGTGTCGCGTAAGGAGCGAGTGTACGGTAATGGAACAACGCGTCCAGATCCCATGCCTCCAGATGATCCTGCAGCCATTGATCAAAGCTTGCTGCCCATTCATCCACGCCATCCGGTCGCCAGTTCAAAGCCCGCAGATTATGAACGGTCCCCCCGCTTCCGATCATCAGGACATCCTGCTCTCTAAGCTCAGCAATCGCTTTGCCGATCTGATACTGCTGCTCGTTCGTCAGGTACCGGTTCACCGATAAAGCGATAACCGGAATGTCCGCGTCCGGATACAAGAGCTTCAGTACCGCCCACGCACCGTGATCCAGGCCGCGTTCTTCATCCGTTACCGCCCGTATTCCCTGCGATTCAAACAGGGATACGATGCGGTCCGCCAGGGTGCGATCCCCTTTCGCCGGATAAGTCATCCGGTACAGCTCATCCTGGAATCCGCCAAAATCGTAAATCGTGCTGTACGTCTTAACGGCGCTGACAGCCTGCACGTTCTCCTCCCAATGGGCCGAGAACAGAACAATGGCCTTCGGCTTTGGATGATTAACCGCGAAGGACTTCAGCAAGTCCGTATAGCTGTTATCCTCCAAAACAATCGAAGGCGCGCCATGCGCGAAGAAATAAGATGGAAGCATTGCCGTTCACTCCTTATCTATGATTATGGTTTTTATCCTCTTGCGTCTTCCTTGATCCATCGCAGGAAATCCGTTTTGCTTCAATTATATTAGTAATGAAAATAATTATTTTCTATAAGAAATATAATGCCGCAACGACTAGCCTGTCAATTGAAAAATTGTTAATATAAATATTAGTTTTGTACCACTAATATTTCGAGGAGTGAGCTGCGTTATGGATATCGGCTCCACCATTCGGGCCATCCGCAAGCGGAAGAATATCACGATCGCCCAAATTTGCGAGGAGACCGGTTTGTCTCAAGGCTTTATGAGCCAGGTCGAAACGAATAAAACCTCCCCGTCGATTACAACGCTGCAAAGCATTGCAAATGCGCTTGAGGTTCCGCTAGCTTACTTGCTGCTGGATAAAAAGGAAAAAATGCAGCTCGTCCGCAAGGATGAGCGCCGGATAACGACTAGCGGGCCGGACAAGCTGAAGGTGTCTCACCTGAGCTCCACCAAAAACGTTCATATGATGATCGTTGAGCTGCCGCCCGGCGCGTCGACCGGAGAAAACCATGCCCACGAAGGCGAAGAGGTACATGTCGTCATTCAGGGAACAATCTATATCGAGCAAGGCGAGGATGCAGCCGAATTGAGCGCGGGCGATTCCTTCAGCTGGAATGCCTGCACGCCGCATACGGTAAAGAATATCGGAGAGGATACCGCGATCGTCATGATCTCGGTTTACACCGAATCCGATCCTTCAAAAGCATTTCTATAAGAAGAAGAAAGGGCGCCCCGGGGCGCCCTTTCTTCATCCAGCAACAAAATAAATTATACACATTTGTTCCCGCCTGACGCCCTTTTCTCGGCCTAGCACCCTGTGATAAAGTGGAAATTGGGCCAAATAAAGATCCGCGGAGGGGAAAACAAGGACGAATACCGTCCGGCGAGCCTAAACAAAATAATATACATACCTTTTCGTTGAAAAGCGAAGGAAAGGAAGGCCATTATTCATGAATGCTTCTCATGCTGGTGGATCCAGCACTGCCCCCGACTTAACGAATATTAAGCGCGGGCCTATTATTGCTACGATTATAATTGGCGCTTTTATCGCCATTCTGAATGAAACGCTGCTTGGTAACGCGCTTCCGGAATTAATGAAAGCTTTTGAAGTTGGCCCTTCAACTATTCAATGGCTCACAACCGCCTACATGCTTGTTGTTGGCGTACTCGTTCCGGTCACGGCGTTGCTTCAGCAATGGTTTACAACCAGGCAGATGTTTATCGGCGCTATGACGTTGTTTTTTGCCGGTACCGTTATTTCGGCCGTTGCGCCCGAATTTGGCGTTCTGCTTGTCGGACGGATTGTTCAGGCTATCGGGACCGGCTTAATGCTTCCCGTATTGATGAACACCATTATGGCTATCTTCCCGCCCGAGAAACGCGGAGGAGCGATGGGTCTCATCGGTCTTGTCATTATGGCGGCTCCGGCGATCGGTCCGACGCTGTCCGGCGTTATCATGGACTCGCTCAACTGGCGCTGGCTGTTTATTCTCGTTATTCCTTTGGCGGCTTTATCGATTATCTTCTCCTTTATGTTCCTGAAAAATGTGTCGGATATTACGAAGCCAAAGGTGGATATCCTCTCGATCCTGCTTTCCACAATCGGTTTCGGCGGACTCGTGTACGGCTTCAGCTCGACGGGAGAAAAGGGCTGGTCGGATCAGGAGGTAATCTGGATGATAACAATCGGCGCTGTCGCACTGATTATCTTTATCTTCCGCCAATTGAGGCTGGAGGCTCCGATTCTGGACCTGCGCGCCTTCAAATCGCCAATGTTCTCCATCGTAACGATTCTGCTCTTTGTTCTTATGATGACGCTGTTCTCCACCATGACGCTGTTGCCGATGTTCCTGCAGGGAGCACTGCTCATGACGGCTTTCACTTCGGGTCTCATTATGCTTCCCGGCAGTATCGTTAACGGCATTATGGCTCCGATCTCCGGCGTATTGTTCGATAAATTCGGTCCTCGCATTCTGGTAACTCCAGGTCTTATCCTTGTAGCGATCTCGCTGTGGATGTTTACCGGCATTGATGCCGCGGCAAGCAACGGACATATCATCCTGATTCACATCATCATGATGATCGGTATTTCCCTTGTCATGATGCCGGCTCAAACCTCCGGCCTGAACCAGCTGCCGCGCCACCTGTATCCGCACGGTACGGCAATCCTGAATACCCTGCAGCAAGTGTCGGGCGCGATCGGCACAGCGCTGTTCATCAGTATTATGAGTAACGGCACCAAGGATTATCTGAAGACCTCCTCCGATCCGGGCTCGCCGGCCGAGCAGGCTCACGGCATGGTCGCGGGTATCCATGATGCCTTCTGGATAGGCCTTGTTGTCGCCATTGCTGCCATTGTTATCGGTTTGTTTGTGAAACGCACCAAGCCGCCCGAGGGCGATCAGGGAGCGGAAGGCGAGAAGCAAGTCAGCATGAGCCATTAATCAACAAACAAAAGCGCCCTCCAGAAGATTCTGAAGGGCGCTTGCTGTTTGAAGTTATTTCAGGAAGCTTTCTTTGAAGATAGCAAGCAGGCTTTCCAGTGTAGTAGGGTCGCTGTAGGTGGAGGCTTCCGTATCGATTTCGATGACATGGTTATTTTTAACCGCAGGGATGTTCTTCCATGTATCGGTATTCATAAAGGCATTGTCGTTTGCCGTGCTTCTGCTGAGTACGATATAATCGCCGGCATAATCGGACAGCGTTTCTTGCGACAGGGTGAAGTAACCTGGTCCTTGAGCATCCTTCGTTACTTTCTCCGGCATTTTCAGACCCATGGCTTGGTACAACACTTCCGTGCCGCGTGCCCAGTGGTCGCCGAATACGTAGAAGCTTTTCGCGTCCGTTTCGATAACGGATACGGTTGCGTTCTCGCCGATCTTCGCTTTCACCTCGTCGCCGATTGCGGCAGCGCGGGATTTGAAGTCGTCAACCCAAGTTTGCGCTTCTTTTTCTTTGCCAAGAATCTTGCCGATTTCGACCTGCTGATTCAGGTAATCCAATTTGCCCCAAGTGAAGGCAACCGTAGGAGCGATTTCGCTCAGCTTGGTAACGTTCTTGCTCTCCGTGCCAACGACGATCAGGTCCGGATCAAGCTCGATGATTTTCTCCAGATCTTCATCGGATACTACCTCAACGCCTTTCAGCTTGTCGTTGAAGAGCGGGCTCATGTTGGTCCATTGGTCTACGCCCACAAGGTCGGCTCCCATGGAAATCATGTTTGGCGCGTAAGCCAGTGCTACGATGCGCTTGGGATTGGCGGGAATCTCAACCGGACCGCTTTCGGACTGGTAAGTAACCGTACCGGAGGCCGGCTGTTCCGCCGCTGCGGAATTTGTTGCCGCAGGCGTTTCGGCAGCTGCTGCGGAGCCGTTATCGGCATTGTTCGCGTTGTTGGATTTGTTGCTGCCGCAGGCACTCAGTACAACAACAAGTACAAGCAGCATGATTGCGGGAATACATTTTCTCATGGTTTAACCCCTTTTATTTGAAATGGCATTATATACGATAATGATTATCAATATCACAATGAATAACTATAAATGGTTATTGAAACTCTGTCAATGAGCGCAAAATAAAATTTTATTAGGATTAGGCTGGAGGATGATTGTGCAATGACTACGGACAATTTGCGGTATCCCATAGGACCTTTCGAAGAAGTATGCGATCCCACCGCCGAACAGCGCAGCAATTGGATGAAGGAGATTGAACGGATGCCGTCGCGGCTTCGGAAAGCGGTGGAACAGCTGTCCGAAGAGCAGCTGGCTATCCCTTACCGCCCCGGCGGCTGGACGATTCGGCAGGTCGTTCACCATCTGGCGGATAACGATATGAACGCCTATATCCGGTTCAAGAGAGCCATGACCGAAGATAATCCGGCGGCTTCCACGTACCGGCAGAACATGTGGGCAGAGCTTAACGACTATGAAGCGCCCATTGAGGCATCGATTGTTCTGATCGAAGCGCTGCGCAGCCGGTTTGCCGTGCTGCTGCAAGGGATGCAGTCATGGGACTTCGCGAGAACCTTTACGAGCCCGACAAACGGACTTATGACGCTGGATACGGCGATACAGCGCTTCGAATGGCATGGCCGGCATCATCTTGCGCAGATCAATTCATTAAAAAAGCGTATGGGCTGGTAGCCCATACGCTTACATTTAAATGCCTCCTGCGGTTATCTTGCGACGCTCTCCAACACCTGCTTCACCAGACGTTTCGGCGCCGCCAGCAAATAAGCCTCCTGTATAAGCACGGCCAGCTCGTCCCAACTCGGACCCGCTTCCATGTCAACTGAAACCCAGCCATGATGGCCGATATACGGCGTCTTGACATAGCCGCCCTGCTCAAGCAGCAGGTACTGCTGCTCCTTCGTCGCTTTGATCGACAAGCTTGGCAGGACGCTATTATGCCCTTCCCCCATCATAATGAAGGTTTTGCCCCTTACTTTCATCACGTCATGCCCAAACCCGTCAACGATCTGGTCTACCTCCGGCAATGCCGAGCAAATGCCCTGCACCCGCTCCAGCATCGCTTTCCCAAGCTCCGTCTTCATCCCTATCCCTCTCTTCCCCGATACAGATCGATACTCTTATAGCCTTCTCCAAGAATAACCTTCATCTCGGCTTTCCGTTTGGCTCTGGTCTCCTCTTGCACGGCACTAAACACATAACGGGCCCAATCCTTGCGGTACCCCGGGGTAAGCGAACGGAAAAACGACAGAACCTCCGGATGATCCTGAAGCTCCTCCTCAATCTGAGACACAAGAGCCTCGTAGTCGGCTACGCTTTGGCTCGGTTTCTTGGAGGCCGACGAACCCTTCTTGCGGGCCTCGGACTTGAAGCCTACAACCGTAAAGACGTCATCCAATCCCACCATGCGGGCAAATTTGACCTCGCTGGTTCCGATATAGCCATCCTCCTCGCTCGCGCCCAGCCCCTCAAACAGACTGTCGCGGTGGATGTAGGTCGGATATGCTTTATTGCCCTTCTTCGGATAGGCGGCATACAAATAACCGCCTTCCTCCAGGTAATGGTTGTAGATGACCTCGGTCATTAGCTGCTGCAGAGCCGGCATATCGAGAACGAAAGCGAATATCAGATCGTAGCGGCTGCCCGCCTGCAGCTCGCTTTCATACGGCTCCAAGCCGGCGAGCGCTTCGCTGCCCTCCGGCAGATGCAGAACGGCTGCTTTTTTATACTTATGTAAATTCAACTTCTCCACGATCGTCTTGCTCATCAGGAACCTCCGATTGTTTTACATGCGCGTAGGGTGCTTTGTCATAAACCAGGTTAAGCTGAATGCCATGCTCCAGATAGGCCTTTGCCCCGCATAATACAATCGTGAAGCCTTCCGTCGAGCCAATCGCCCGCTGCACGATTTCCTCTGCTTCTCCCTGAAAGCCGGAGTCGGTAACGGTCACAAAGGTTTCCGTTTCGGACAAAGCCGTAAACGTCCATTCGGCTCTTGTTCCCCAATCGATAACAATGCGTTTGTTAGTCTCGAGCTCCAGCACGCGGACAGGTGCCGATGCTCCGTACATCTCCCAGAACCACTCCACCTGACTGCCTTCTTCCAGCTTCCCGCTGCCACTTGTGAACCAGAACTTCGACGTTATAGCCGGATCGATGAAAGCTTCATACACATCGCTCACCGGACGCCTGATCATCATTTCAGCTTTAGCTGCTATTGCTGCTGTCACCTTCAAACCTCCCCCTGTCGTTTACTACTTCCTTATTTCTATATTGGCCGGCGGTCGACCTGCTAAACCTGCTCTGCCTTCGCCGGTTTGCTTAGCTTCTTGTAAACCGCCTTGATAAACCCTCCAAATACGTCATGACTGTAGGTGAACCCATGCTTCAGGTAATATTGAAACGCGTCTTCATTGCCATTCGATACATAAATGAGCAGCAGGTCAACGTCAGGAAAGCTTTCCAGCCATTCCATCGAGGCCTTGAACAGCTTTGCGCCAAGCCCCATGCTCCGGTAGCCGTCACGCAAATACAAATTGCTGAGGAAGCCTATCTTCTTCGGCAGCTCTACCCAGTCCGGGTAAAAGCCCTTGCTGTCGGCAAGGTGCCGATTGGGAGCCCAAGCAGGAAGCTTATCATCCCCGGGCTCAAGATCTTCTATGGTCGAGAATGCATAGCCAACCGGCACGTCTTCGTCCCTGGCGATCAGGACATGGGCATGAAGCGCACCGTCATAGCTTCTGCGCATCCGCGTATCAAAGTTCATCCAGTCGAATACCTCCGGAGCCATGACAGCCCGGGACTTCTGAAAGGCCATCAGCTCGTTGCACAGCTCCCGGCAGGGTTCAATGTTGCCGTCCTTTACAACTTCTATCGTTATATTCGTCATGTTTTGCCTCCCGCATGCCATCTCTTCCTCTTGTATAACTAAAATACCGTGAACGGCCATCACAATGCAATCGGCGTTTAGACGCAAAAAAAGAGCCTCTGCCAAGAGACTCTTCCAAGTTCTATTCAAACAGCTTACCCAGCGCATCCAGCATTTCGCCTGTGCCATGCTCGCGAATTTCCGGCGTATCATGCCCGTCGAAGAAGGCGCCTTGCTCGGTGAATACCAGCTTGGTTCCGCCGTCTACGGGGAACAATTCGATGGTGGTCGTCGAGACGGACATTCGCGTGTCGTTCATATCCAGCGTGTAGGTATAGACAATACGCTCGGCCGCCACAATCTCCTGATAGACCGCGTCAAACGTAAACACCGGTCCCTCCGGCGGCCCGCCGCTGCTGTATTCGCGCCCGCCTACCCGGAACTCGAATTGATCGGGCTTCGAGAACCACTTGCCCTTTACCTCCGGGTCGGCAAAAGCTTCGAATACCCGCTCCGCATTCGTCTTGTAAGTACGTTCGACAACAAAGGTCGCATGCTTAACAAATCTTTCGCTCATAGTGAGTGATCCTCCTCAAATGAATTGTGAAGCAATTCATGCTTCGTAAGCATAAACGTAATGAATTGCGATGCCATTCAAGCCACGTAAGCGAATTCCCTTCGATTACGGCTCGTCTTCCCCCTGCTCAAGCAGGCTGCCCAGCCTGTCCAAGCGCTGCTCCCAACTGATGCGCCGTTCAAGCACCGGCTTCTCGAACTCCATCTTCATCGCCTGTAGAAGACCCGTAAAATCATCCACCGTCAGGCCCTTCTTGCCGATGAGCAGCTTGGAGGCGTGCTCCAGCTGTTCAAGCAGCTTCTGCTGCCGCGTGATCTGCTCTTTGATCCGCTGCTTCTGCAGCGTTACCATCTCCAGCGGGCTGATCTGCTTGGCGGATAAGGTCTCCTTAATCTCTTCCAGCGACAAGCCCAGCTCCTTCAGCGTCAGAATCTGATGCAGGCGGGAAAGATCGGACTCGTCGTACAGCCGGTGACCCGAATCGGTCTGCCCCGACGGCGAGAATAAGCCGATCTGATCGTAGAAGCGCAGAGTTCTGACCGTCAGCCCCGTCAGTTTGGCGAGGTCTCCAACTTTCCAAAGATTGTTCATGCTCAATCCTTTCGTGGATGCTAGCTTCATACCGGTAACTCTATTTTAAAACATGACGTTACGTAAGGTGCAACCCCCAAGCTGATTTTACATTAGAAATATATTTGGTGCGGATAAGGAAGAAGTATACAAGCTGAATGACAACGAAGGAGCCAAGCACCGTCAGCGACGGCTTCACCATACTATACTCGAACATATGCTGCATCGCCGTAAGGGCAACCGCTCCGTGAATTACGGCCACTAAGATCGGGGCGAAGAACAGAATCATCAGCTGCTTCGTCAGAATGGAGGACAGCTCGCGGTCCGTAAGCCCAATCTTGTGGATGGCCTGGAACTTCCGTTTATCCTCGCCAAGGTCGGTATAGAGGCGAAAATACAAGAAGCTGCCCGCACCTACGAAAAATACGATACCGATAAAAAATCCGACAAACAGGACGACGCCAAAAATCTGATCCTGCTGGTACAGCGCATAATCCACGCCCATAAACCAGTTGTCGGTCTTGCCAAGCTTGCCGTCAATCTCTTCTCCTGCCTCTTTAAGCGCATCATGCGAGCCCGAAACGTCAAAGGCATACTGGTAAATGACGCTCTCCGTCTGCTTCAACTGTTCAAACCGTTCATCGGGCACCACGTAATAGTCGGATCCTGCCTGAATAACCGGCGTATCGAGCGTCTGCACGGGCTTAAGAGTAATCCCCGCTTCCTTCAGCGTAACCGGCGTCAGCTCCGGCTGCGCCGCTCCCATCATCGTGCTTCTGTAATGGACAATAGCCGCATCATCGCCTTGCACATCGGCCTTAGTCCCTTTGACAGCTGTTTCGAGCGCATTAAAGGCGGATTGCGGCACGACGGAAAGCCGCTTGCCGTCTTTCGTCTCCACATTTTTAACGGTCAGCGCATACGACTGATAAGACAGCCCCGCTTCCTTCAGCGTCTGCTCAATCATCGCAACGTCCTGCTCGGAAGGCTTGTCATACGAGGTATATTTCATAGCGAACGGATTGTCGTTCCGAATAATATCCGTATACATCGATTTGAACCCGAACAGCGAGCCAATCGCGGAGAAAGCCACCGTCGACAGAATCGCCACCATAAAGAACGTTCTTGCGTTATCCTTCATTCGGTAAGCCAAATCCGATAACAGAACAATGTTGGTTTTCCGCCAGAAAATCGAACGGCTCTTGCGTCCTTTATGAACGGCATACACGCTTAGCTGCGTGAATAGGAAATACGTACCGATAATCACGACAACCGTCACCGGAATCATGGCATAAAAGACGATCATGCCTTTGGCCGCCAGCGCCGCGGCATAACCGCCAACGATCAAGAGCAGCGCCAGCCAGGACAGCAGCGCGGATGCCTTCGGCTCCGGCTTAGGCTTGTTCGAACCCTTGAGCAGATCAATAAGCGAGTTGTTGCGCAGCACCGTCACCGTAAATAACGAGATAAGCAGGAACAGCGCCATAAAAGCCGCACCGGTCAGCACAATCGCCTTGGTCGGAAAATAAAAGGGCAGCCTTTCATCGAGACTAAGCAGCCTCTGGGACAGCAGAAGAATGACCTGGGCAAAGCCAAGCCCGGCTGCAATGCCCGCAGCCGTTGCGCCAAAGCCGATCACGATATTTTCCATAAACACAAGGCGGCGCAGCTGCATGCTGGTCATTCCGTGCATAATGAGAATGCCGAACTCCTTCTTGCGCGTCTTCAGGAAAGATCCCATCGAATAGAGAACGAAGAAAAACGAAAAGACGTAAATGACCGATTCCGCGAAGTGCATGGCGGTAGACACGCTCATATGGAGCGCGCCATCCGCAAGTCCCGGATGAAAAGCAAATATCGAGTAGACGAAAAACACCATAACCGAAAACACGCTGCTTAGAAAATACCCTGCGTAAATCCTCCGATTGCGGATTACGTTATTGAAAGCAAACCGTCGCAAGCTCATAATAAGCCCTCCCTGTTGATTTGATCCCATCGTAACAAAGGAGGGAATGAGGCTGCTATCGATTAACCTTACGTTTCCTTACATTATTGAAAGGTTCAGCTTCTCTTCCGGTAAGCGCACGGCGACACGCAGTACCGCTCGCGGAACAAGCGGTGGAATACGCTGTTGTTCAGCAGATTGAAAGCCCGGCTCAATCGCAGCTGCTGCGCGCGATATTTGATTCAATTAGCCGGAAACAAAAAGGTAAAATACGTCGATTTTTGTCGTATTACACACAATATACAGGCTCGAATTTTGCTTCTTTAATATTAAAACCGGTTTCTCCTTGCATAAATACACCCATCAAATCCTTCAGTTAATCGGTTAAAATATGCCTTCGCCTATTCTCCTATAACCCCAGGGATACGCTTCAGATAAGTCGGCATCAGTTAGTAAAGAAGTAGGATTAAATAATCTTAATTTCCATAAAAAGGGGTAAAAATAGCCGAAAAACGCTATTCGTTCGTTCGGCCCGTTGAGGAAGGAGATACACAACACTTTATAAATTTGTTTACTTTACAGTTTAATTTTACTATAATATCCTTGTTAAAAATCATAATTATACCTAAAATTAAATAGAAGGGCAGACGTGATCATGACGAAAAAGCCAAATGTAATTGTTTTTTTCACGGATCAGCAGCGATGGGACACCACTGGCGTTCACGGAAATCCGCTTGGGCTTACGCCAAACTTCGATCGCATGGCGTTGGAAGGAACGCATGTTTACAACTCCTTCACCTGCCAGCCGGTATGCGGTCCTGCGAGATCGTCGCTGCAAACCGGCAAGTACGCGACGACAACGGGCTGTCATGTGAACGGAATACCTTTGTCGGAGGATGCGCGGACGCTGGCGCATTATTTTAACGAAGCGGGCTATGAAACCGGTTATATCGGGAAATGGCATCTGGCCAGCGGAACAGGCGCGGTGCCTGAGCACATGAGGGGCGGCTATCGCTACTGGCTGGCTTCCAATTGCCTTGAGCTTACTTCGGATGCTTACGATACCGTCGTATACAATAACGAGAACGAAGCTGTAAAACTGCCGGGGTATCGGGTTGACGCTTTAACCGATGCGGCTATCCGCTATATCGATCAGAAGAAGGATGATCCGTTCTTCCTGTTCCTCTCCTATCTCGAACCGCATCATCAGAATTCGTGGGACAATTATCCGGCGCCTAAAGGTTACGAAGGGCGTTATGGAGGCGGGCAATACGTACCGACCGACCTGGCCGCCCTCGGCGGCACAACCCACGCCCATCTTGCCGGTTACTATGGAATGGTGAAAAGGCTGGATGAAGCGTTAGGGCGGATACAAGATGCTTTAACGAGCCTGAATCTCTACGACGATACGATTATTTTGTTTACTTCGGATCACGCGTGCCATTTCAAAACAAGAAACTACGAGTATAAACGTTCCTGTCACGAGAGCTCCATTCGGGTCCCAACCGCTTTCTCTGGCGGCTTCTTCCGGTCCGGCGGACGCCTTCAGGAATTGGTATCGCTTGTTGATTTACCCCCGACCCTGCTTGACGCTGCCGGCATTCCGGTGCCGGACGATATGCAAGGCCGCTCCATTTTGCCATTGCTGAGCAAAGAGACAAAGGAATGGCCGCAGGAGGTGTTCGTGCAGATTAGTGAATCGCAGGTCGGCCGAGCCATCCGTACGAAGCGTTGGAAATACAGCGTCACATCGCCAGCCTCTAACAAAGGATCTTCCGATCAATATATCGAGGACTTTTTATACGATCTGCAATCCGATCCTTACGAGTTAAACAACCTGATCACCTCGAAATACCATGCATCAGTGAGGGAAGAGCTTCGAGAAACGCTGATTCGCCGCATGCTGGAAGCAGGAGAAGAAGCACCCGTGATCTTGCCTGCGGATAAATGAGAACCTAGAGGCTTTCTTGTCTAATTGCGAAACAGAGAGGCGTCCGCGGACGCCTCTCTGTTCTTTGTCAGGCTTATTGTGCCGTTGTCGTATCTGCTGGAGCATCCGGAGGAGCCGCGCCGTCCTGCGGCATTTTACCGCCTCCCATGCCACGGCCTCCGCCTCCCATGCCTCCATGACCGCCGCGTCCGCCGCCCATACCGCCGCCAAATCCGCTTTGAGCCTCCGTAACGCCCGATTCGTTGACCCAAGTGATGAGGGAGGAAGCCGTGAAGGATACCACTTTTGTCCCACCGCTGTATTCGCCGCCGTTGTAAAGCCCGTTTGTTGCCGTGCCCGTCGATTTGCCGCCCGAGTAGATGGCGTAGGAAGCGTCTTTTGCAAGATCCGGCGTGCTGATGTAAACTGCCTGATAGTTCTTGGACGGTGCATAAGTCATAATCGCTTTGCCGGACTCGTCTTCCAGGTGAACCAGCGTGCCCGCCTGCTCAGTCTGAGGGAACATCATCAGAATGCCGGCTTGCGTCGAGCTGTCCGATGCCGCCTGCACCATGCCGGAGCTGCCTGCCGCAACAAGCGTGCCGCCCGTCATGTCGAAGGTGCCGTCATAGTCCAATGCGCCATTGCCGCTCATGGTTGGCCCGTCAACCCTAACGGTGCCGCCCGTCATCACAATGGAGCCGTTTGCGTCAAGACCGTCGCCTTCCACATTAACATAAAGGTTGCCTCCACTGATGGTTAGAAGACCCTCCGAAGCGCCGCTTGCCGGTTGACCGCCGCCGCCCGGAGCTGCTCCGTCTACGCCGGAGCCGTCCGCCCCCGTTGCGGCATTCACTCCGTCATCGCTTGCCGCAAGCTTGATATCTCCGCCTGCGATGGTAATATCGGTTGCCTCGATTCCCTCATTGCTCTTCGTGATATCGATCGTGCCATCCGCAATCTGCAAAGCGGTCTCGGCATGAATACCGTCATCGTCGGCCGCGATCCGGTACTCCCCGCCGGAGATGGACAAGCCGCCCGTGCTGTGCAAGCCGTCCTTGCCCGACTGGATGCTATACGTGCCGCCTTCAAGCACAATGATGCCTTCTTCGCCTTCCGTATCGTTGGTCGTTTTGATGCCATGGCCGGCTGCTTCCAGCGTGAAGCTTCCGTCTTTCACCGCCACAAGATCACGACCCATGACGGCATCGTCCGCCGCTTGAATATCAAACGTTCCGCCGGTGATTTTCAGCTTATCCTTGCTCGCAATCCCGTTGTTGTAGTTGCCTTGCACGGTCAGCTTGCCCGTACCGTTGATCGTCATATCGTCCTTGCTGAAGATAGCCGCATTCGGCTCATCCGTTTCCGAATCCGGGAAGACATAGTCGGCTCCGTCGGATACTACATTGTTCGTGCCTTCCGGCAGGGACAGGATCAGCTTGCCCGCTTCCTCTACATAAATCGGAGCGCTCTTGCTGTAATGGATCTCTGCTCCGTTCAGAACCAGACGGACTACGCCTTTATCCGCTGCATCTACGACAATCCGGCCTTCGTCCAGCTTGCCGCTGGCTACGTAGGTTCCGGCAGCCGTAATCGTAATAACGCCATCCTTCACTTCCGCGCCGGAGCCGTCAACCGTTGCCGTCGTTCCGCTTAAGGCAATGCTCGTCGCATCCGATGCGCTCCAGTCGGCATACGTATCATCCTCGTCGTATTCAACGGTGTCATCCAGCTGATAGCTTGCCGTCTGGACGGCCGCGGCTGTTCCGCCTGAATTAGACGAGCCCGCGCTGCCCGTCGCATTGGTTCCCGCGTTCGTCTGGCTATTGCATGCGGACAAGGCTGCCGCGCATAATAAAATAAAAGCTAATTTGCCTAATCTCTGTTTATTGTTCATCGTTTCTCTTCCTCTCTATAGTTAAAGTCAGCAGGTTTAAGCTTCAACGACCGTCGGAGTCATCGTTAAGGAAATATCGAGATTGCCGTTCCGGCAGCGGATCGCGTCCAGCAGCTCCTTCTGATTCAGGGAAGGATCCAGCGTGACGGCATAGACAAGCTCGTACAAGCTGCCCAGCTCGGTTGTCTTTACTTTTTTCAGCTCGTATTGCACGTTATAGATGTTGAAAATTTCGGCAAAAGCTTCCTCGTAGCCCAGGTTCTCCGGAATCGTTACTTTAAGCAGCTTCTGCGTAGACGACTTCGAGCCGAACTTCACGGCCTTCAGCAGGAACATCAGGAGACAGAGCACGATCGTGAACAGCACCGCGTATCCGTAAGCCCCAACGCCGCAGGCAAGTCCGGAAGCCATGGTGAAAAGGACAAAAGCGATATCCTTCGGATCGCCGGGCGCGCTCCGGAACCGGATAATGGAGAAGGCACCGGCCAAGCTGAACGCCCGGGCGATATTGCTGCCGATCAGCAGGATGATAATCGCAACTATGGTCGGCAGGACGATCATCGTTAAGGCAAAGTTCTGGGTGTACACGGACTGCGTTTTCATATAGGTGAAGCTGATCATTGCGCCAAGCGCAAAGGATAATAACAGCGTCAGCATGGCTTGGCCGAAGGTTAGCTCGGTCACGGATGCGGCTGTGGAGAAGAGGGAATCGATCATAATAAAAGGCGCTCCTTTATTCGTTCTTCGTGCCGGATATTCATGCGGTATTCGTTGCCGTATTTCGAGAACCCCGTCCGGAACATGCCAAGCTCGGACAACAGCTGGGCGAGCCAGACCGGCACGGTCTTCTCGGCTTTGACTTCCATTAGCCATTGGTCCTTGGCCATCAGCAGGTCCCCGTGGTCCCCGGCTTCCAGTTTTAGATCATAACGTCTCGAGCGGATATTCGTATCGAAGGTGATCCGCAGGTCGCGGTTGTTTTTGCAGAACATGGCAATCCGGTCGTAGGCCAGATACACCTTGGGCTGCAGCTCGTATCGCCCGAGAAAATATTTGATCTCCTGAATAACCTGCTTGTTCATGTAAGGCTTCAAGTCAGGCTCCACTCCCGTGCGGACGAATTCGTACGCCTCACCCAGCGTCAGTCCCGTTCTCCGCTTGTTCACCAGGCCGAACACTTTCTTCTTCAGCTCCAGGTATACCTTGGCGTCCGGCTTTGGGACCCCGTAAGCCCTCAGTCTGAGCTTTTCCCTGTACTTCGGCTTCGCCAGACTGTTTCGGATAATCGAGTGCTGGTCGGTATCGAAATACAGATTGCTTATGGAGTAGAATTGATCGTTCTTGTTGTATTCGTCGAGCTCCATATAATCAAGCAGCCGGTTATAGATCTCGAGAAAGGACTGGCTGTCCATTAAATACTTGCTTTCGTAACGGTTAAACACCTCAATAGCCATGCGTTCAGGCTCCTTTCCGTTTTGGCTTGCCGCCTGTCATGTCTGTATCTTAGAAGGGCAACCTTTAATGAATCTTAAATATTTGTAAAGCTTATTTCGTCCTGATTTTTTACTTAAGATTGATTAAAGGTTGCCTACCTATAATAAGTTTACAAAGTCAGCACTAACGAAAAGAGGAATGCTTCATGCGAATACTGATTGTGGAAGACGAGGTCAACCTGGCCGACGCCTTATCCCAAATTTTGAAAAAGAATAATTACTCCGTGGACGTCGCGCACGACGGTCAATCGGGATTGGATAACGCCTTATGCGGCATCTATGATCTGCTGCTCCTGGACATCATGCTTCCGGAGATGGACGGGATTTCGGTGCTGAAGAAGCTGCGGGAGGAAGGCATTGCAACCCCGGTTATCATGCTTACCGCCAAGGGAGAAATTAACGATAAGATTACCGGGCTCGATTACGGGGCGGACGATTACGTAGCCAAGCCATTCTCGACCGGCGAGCTGCTGGCCCGCATCAGGGCTGCATTAAGAAGAAGAGGCGAGGTTGTTCCGGAGGATGGCCTGAAGTACGGCGATATCGAGCTTAACACCTCCAACCTGAAGCTGATGTGCAAAGGGAAGGAGCTTAAGCTGATTCTGAAGGAAAGCGAATTGATGGAGCTGCTTATCGTAAGGAAAACCGCGGTCACATCCAAGGAACAGATTATCGAGAAGCTATGGGGCTTTGATTCGGACGTGGAGCATAACAATGTGGAGGTCTATGTTTCTTTCTTGAGGAAAAAGCTTGTGTTCCTGCAATCCGGCGTGAAAATCAACACTATTCGGGGCGTTGGTTACGTACTGGAGGCGACCTCCTGATGTTTAATCGGCTGCGCAACCGGTTCCTGATCGTCAATATGGTAATCATCAGCTTTATTATGATTTTGGCCTTTTCTTCGATCTATACGATTACCTATCAGAACAACCGCAAGACCATGAACGAGGATCTCATTCAAATATCGGAGTTTTACCGCAAGCAGGAAGGCCCCGAAGGCGGCAAGTACAGCGGTGGCGGAGGTGGCCATGGACGCGGGGATATGATGGTTCCGGATGGCAAAATGAAGGCCGGTCCGCCGCCGGAGCGTTCGGTATCCTTTGCGCTTACGACGGATGCCGGCTGGAACATTACGAAGACGGATTCCCGCTTCGATATGGACAGCGATTTCTATGCGCTTGCCATCAAAGCCGCCTCATCGGGCGATTCGGGCCGCGGCGAGTTTAACCTCGACGGCAACCGCTGGGCTTATGACGTGCAGCAGGTTATGAACGGCTATTCGGTCGTCTTCCTGGATGTCACGAATCAGCATCAATTCCTGATGACGCTTCTGTATACGTTCCTTGCCGTAGGCTTCATTATGCTCATCGTCATCTATTTCACGAGCCGTTACTTCGCCAACCGTTCGATTGCGCCCGTCAAGGATGCCTTTGACAAGCAGAAGCGGTTCATTGCGGATGCTTCCCATGAGCTGAGGACGCCGCTCGCCGTTATTAATACGAACGCCGACGTGCTTCTGTCCAACAACGATGATCTCATCCGCAATCAGGAGAAGTGGCTGCATCATATCAAGTCGGAGACGGAGCGCATGCGGACGCTGACCAGCGATCTGCTGTACTTGACCCAAATGGATGATGCGCGGGAAAACGTGATTTTTGCTCCGTTCAACTTAAGCGACGCGGTGGAGAGCGTTATTCTGACGCTCGAAGCGGTTATCTTCGAGAGGGACATTGCCCTCAGCTACGACATATCGCCGGAGCTGTCCATCAACGGCAACGCGGAGCAGATGAAGCAGGTAGCGCTGATTCTGCTGGATAACGCCATCAAGTATACCAATACGAAGGGCAAGATCGACCTCACGCTGAAAAAACACGGCAGCGAAGTGGTGCTTAACGTCGCCAACTCCGGAGAAGGCATCCCGCCCGAGCATCTGGGCAAAATCTTCGACCGCTTCTATCGCGCCGATGCCTCCCGCTCCCGCAAGAACGGCGGCTACGGCCTTGGCCTCGCCATCGCCAAAGCGATCGTCGAGCAGCACAAAGGAAAAATTCACGCCAAAAGCGTGCCGGGCGAGACGACCTCGTTCACCGTTCAGCTCCCGGCTGAACGTCACTAGATTGGAGCAGCCGTGCAGGGTTTCTCTGCACGGCCGTTTTTTTGCGTATGAAGGCCCGGCGAGCAGAATTCGCCATCGCCTTCGATTTTCCCTTTGCAGCCTTGCCAGCCTCTCTCCATTAACCAACTTGCTCCCCCTAACCAATATCTCACCGGCACACCCTATCTACACTCCGCACCGCCGCCAATATACTCACGGCCCCTCTCCAGTCGCTCCGAAAATGCAAAAATACATTGCAACTCCCCGCCGTCCGGCCAACGATCAAATACACCATCCCGCCCATTCAGTTTATACGAGGCATTTACCTGTACTTTTGCATCAGAATGACCGTACGGCGCTACTTCCCCCTCGATGACCTGCACCTTGCATCTTATTCTTATTTGCCCCAAATGGGCTAGCCAAAATTTCAAAGAAACTACATATCGCAGAAGGCGATACCCCGGCTCCCCTCCACCGACGCTCAGTCATCTCGCATCATTCTCCCTCATACCCCCTCCCCCCATTTAAGTTTGACTAAAGGTTCCCGCTCTAAGATAACTCCATAACGAACAGGCAGATGCCTACTAAGGAGTTGATTACGATTTTCCGCACACGCAAATCCAAAATTCTCACCACTATAGCGGTCATTCTGCTCATCGTAGCAGCCATTCTGTACAAGCTTGCCGATCGGTATTTAATCGAGCATGTCGAGGCGAAGGTAACGCCTAACACATCCACCACGCAGGGCACCACCACTGGGACCAGCCCCGGTACTGGCGCAAGCAGCGGCTCCTCCACCTCCACGGCATCCTCGGATGCCGAATACGATGACTGGAATTACAAGGATGGCAACGAGACGATCAGCATCAAGAAGGTGGAGACGGGCTCCGGCTCGGATAGGATCACTTATTATGTCGCCGACGTCACGTTTAACAGCAAAATGAACCTGCTAACCGCTTTTGCCAAGGATTCCTTCGGCACCAACATCACCCAGAACACCTCGACCATTGCTGCCAACAACAATGCGGTGTTCGCCATTAACGGCGATTACTACGGCTTCCGCAGCGACGGGGTTGTTATCCGCAACGGCACCGTTTACCGGGATGAACCGGCACGGATTGGACTGGCCCTATTTAACGACGGCACAATGAAGTCCTACGACGAAGAAGAAACCTCGACCGACGACTTGCTCTCGCAAGGGGTAACGAATGCCTTTTCCTTCGGTCCGGCTCTCGTAACGGACGGCGAAGTCGCCGGCGACTTCAGCCATGTGGAGATCGATAAGAACTTCGGCAACCGCTCGATTCAAAACTCGAACCCGCGAACCGGCATCGGAATGATCTCTGCAAACCATTACGTGTTTGTTATCGTTGACGGCCGAAGCACCGGCTACAGCCGCGGCATGACGTTGACGGAGTTCGCGGATCTGTTCAAGGAGCTTGGAGCGACGGAAGCCTACAACCTTGACGGCGGCGGCTCGTCCACGATGTATTTCATGGGCCGCGTCGTGAACAACCCGCTGGGCAAGGGTAATGAACGCGGCGTAAGCGACATTATCTACATCCCGCAATCTTAAGAATGGAGGCATAACCAATGACGATATTGATCCCCTCTTACGAGCCGGACGAAAGGCTGCTGACGCTTATTCATAATCTGAAGGAAGAGGCCGACGGCGCCTCCATTCTGATCGTGGATGACGGCAGCGGCGAGCAATACAAGCCGATCTTCGATTCGGCCGCCGAGGCAGGCTGTACGGTGCTCCGGCATCCCGTTAACCAAGGCAAGGGCAGCGCGCTCAAGACCGGCTTCGATTACGTCCGGCAGCATGGCGGCACGGACGGGATTGTCTGCGCCGACAGCGACGGCCAGCATCTGCCGGAGGATATCCTTAGAATTACGGATGCCGTGCGCAAAAACCGCAATCACATCGTACTCGGAAGCCGGCAATTTACCGGCAAAGTGCCTCTCCGCAGCCGATTTGGCAATTCCGCGACGCGCATGGTCTACGCGCTGGCGACAGGGAAGCCGATCCAGGATACGCAGACCGGTCTTCGCGGCTACTCCTCCGAGATGCTCGACTGGCTGTGCAAAGTGCCGGGTGAGCGGTTCGAATACGAGATGAACATGCTGCTTGAAGCGCCAAAAGCGGGATATGATTTTGTAGAGGTTCCTATCGAGACGGTCTATCTGGAGAACAACAAGTCCTCCCACTTCCGTCCGCTGGCGGATTCGGCCAAAGTCTATTTCCCGTTCCTGAAGTTCGTTACTTCATCGGGCTTCTCGGCGGTTGTCGATTTCGTGCTTCTGTTCCTCCTGCAGTGGATGACGGGAAGCCTGCTCGCATCGGTAATCGGAGCTAGGGTGATCAGCTCGATCTTCAACTTTACGATGAACCGCCGCTATGTATTTAACGATGGACAAGGGATAGCGGTGCAAAAGTCGCTTCCCCGGTATTTCTCACTTGTAGTCGTCATTTTGGTAGCCAATTACGCGCTCCTGTATTTGCTCCACGAGAGCATAGGAATCCCGCTGTTTATTGCCAAGCTGATGACGGAGGTCCTCCTGTTCGCCTTCAGCTATCTGGTGCAAAGGAAGTTCGTTTATTGAATTTATACATTTGCTTGCGGGCCTGATGGAGCAGTACACCAGAGTTTAAGTATCAATATGGGGCTGTCTCACAGATGCGAGGGCAGCCCCATGGGCTACGTTGGACCCACTCCAGTAAAAGGAGCATGAAGAGTCTCATCCAACGTAATAGACAAGGCTTGCCTGCTAACAGCATATCTCGTCTATTTCGGAAGCTCCGCCCATTTATTCGCCTGCTCCGGGGCCGTGTATGCGGCCATGCGGTCGAGCAGAACGGACGGATTTTCTTCAAAGAGCATCAGCCCCAGATTCGTATCCCGCATAAAGCCTGCGGAGACGGTCTGCGTCAGCATTTCGGCGATCGGCTGGTAGAAGCCCTTTACGTTCAGAATGCCAACCGGCTTCTTGTGGATGCCAAGCTGCGCCCAGCTTGCCACCTCGAACAATTCCTCGAACGTTCCAAGTCCGCCGGGCAGCGCGATGTAGCCGTCCGACAGCTCCGACATCAGCGCCTTCCGCTCATGCATGTTCCCCACTTCAATGAACTCCGTCAGACCTTTATGCGCCATCTCGCCAATGAACAGGCCCCGCGGCATAACGCCGGTTACCCGGCCGCCGTTAGCCAGCACCGCATCGGCAACAAGCCCCATCAGGCCGATTCGGGAGCCGCCGTATACTAATTCGATCCCTTGAGCAGCCATCAACTGCCCAAGCTGGGCTGCCGCTTGTCCGTACTCCGGACTCACTCCGGCATTGGAGCCGGCAAATACGCAAATTTTATTCATCGTAATCCCCCTGTTATTCCTTGCTGTAACGCTCGCTCAGCTTATCCTTATGTGCTCTCAGAATTTCCTCTATGGAAAGATCGTATAATCCCGCGAGAATATAGACATTGGCCAATACGTCCCCAAGCTCCTCGATCAGTTCCTGCTTCAGTACGTGCACCGGCTGGGCAGCTTCGTCCGGGCGATCCCGTCCAATCTCGATTGTCCTTACCACCCTGGCCGTCTCGCCGACTTCCTCCGTCAGAAAGACCATCCGTTCAAACGGACCGTAGCCGGACCAGCCTCGCTCTTTGTAAAAGTCCTGAATCCATTGTTGAAATTCCTTCTCCTGCATGATGCCCGTTCTCCTCCGCCCTTGTTGTTCACTTCATTATAAACAAAAACGGAACTCCCCTTAAAGTAAGGTGTCCCGTTTTTTGCTCCCTACGGAGTGGCTTTGCATTTCGAAATATTAGCTTCCGTATCCCCCATGACGTACAGGTAGGTGCTGAGCGCATGATAGCAAGGAATGGAATGCTTGATCGGGTATAAGGTCGAGTTGATTTCCAGTCCCGGCTCGAGGTGACGGTAACCGGCGATCTCTACCGGCACCTGCGGCACGATATCGGGCTTGTTGAAAATACGGGTAGTCGGAATGTTCATCCGCTGGAACGCTTCGACAAAGCCCTTGTCGCCAACGCGCGGCGAGGCGAAGGTTATGAGCTCGGCATCCACGTTTTTGCTTCCGGCAAGAAAGGCATGCAGCGTGGCAAGCGAGCTGCCAAGGCTATGTCCGGTTACAAGAAGCTTCGTGCCTTGCGGCAGCGCGTCGATAGAGGCCATGAGCGGCTCGGAGGGAATACCCGCGTCCGCATACTCCACCATCATGCTGCGGTAAAGGTTCGTAAATCCTTGCTCCGTCTTGCCTCCGTTTGGAACCTCGTGAAAGGTCTCCAATACGAATTCGAAATCCGACAGCCAATCGAGCGGGCTTTCCGTTCCGCGAATCGCCACCACCTGCTGCAGCGGATTGTCCACGGATCTTGCGATAAATCCTCCGAATTCCCTTTCTTTTATCTTCTCGAGACGCGGTGTCATCGTCAAATTCGCCACCAGCTCCCAGCCCTCCGGAAAGTCCGCCGGCTTCACCGGCGACAGATGATTCTGCGCGTACATCTCGTACGCAACCTTAACGAAATGCCCCCAGTCAATCAGCTTTTCCATACTAATCGTATTGCTCATTCGTTCAGCTCCCTCTACCTGCGAAAATGGTCATTTCGACCTTTAATTCGACAAATAATGGGAAAAACCTCTAGCGGCAGTCTTCTAAAGAAAAAGGCGGCCACCGACGGACAGCTCCGTTATCCGAGCAGGATGTGGATGCGCCCTCCCGCCAGCAGGCAGAGGGCCCCTGTTTCAGTGCTTTCCGAGTTACCGGTAGCGGTCAAGCAGCCCGGTTAACCGGTCCCGGACCGCATCCCGCAGTTCGTCGGGGCCTTTCAGTATTGCTTCATATCCGAGCCCAATCAGAAATTCGGTATAAAAGGGCATATCGCCGCGGGATACATCCGCGTCAATGCTGCCGCACCCGTCCTCCCGGACCTGCAGCATCGGGGCGAGCCATAGCTCCGCTTCGCAGCGCTGGACTCCCGCCCGGCTCAGCTCTACTTGCAGACGGACCGGATCCTCGGGCATAACGGCCTCCTTGCGGCTTAAGCGGATTTCGCCAAGGTCGCGCTTTTCCGTACCGGAGGTATCCTCCGAAGCGGTGCGGATCCGGTCGCAGCGGAAGACGCGGAAGCCTTCGCGCAGGAAGCAATACGCCGTGCAATACCACAGGCCGTTATGCGCGTAAATGCATACCGGCTGGATTTTTCGGCAGCCCGCTTCGTTTTCCTTCGTCTCGTATTCGATATCGAGCACCTTCTGACGCACTGCCGCATCCAGCAGCAAGGACAAGCAGGGCGCATCGCCGCGCCTGGTTGGCGTAATGAAATCAACCCGATGCTTCATGCTGTCGATCCGGTCCCGCACGTCGCCGGGCATATGCAGATAAAATTTGTTCAGCGCAGAGACGGATTCCGCCTCAAACGGCAGCGAGGAGTAATGGCGCAGCGCATGCACGGCGAAGAACATCGCCACGGCTTCCTCCTCCGTGAAGGCAATGGGCGGCAGTACCCGTTCCCTTAACACCTGATAACCCCCATTGGGCCCAACCTCCGAATACAGCGGCACGCCCAGCTCGCTGAGCTCCTGCAGATCCCTTAGAATCGTCCGCTTCGAGACGCCGAATTCATCGGCCAGCTCCTGCACCTTGAATCGCCGCTTTCGGTTCACCGTCATCATCAGCTCCATAAGCCGTTTGGATTTGGGCATCCGTTGCTCCTCCTCGTTTTCATATCCATGACAGAATATGTCACTATTATCCGTTACGATGGAGGCAAGAAGCAATCCCAAACCAAAGGAGCGAAGAAAAATGCTTAAATACCCCATTCTGTTTTTCCTTGTCATGTTCATGATTGGCACCGATACGTTTCTTATCTCGCCGCTGCTGCCTACGCTTCAGGCGGAGTACGGCGTATCGACCGGCATAGCCGGCTGGATGATTGGCGCTTATACCTTGGGATCGGCCATGTTCGCGCTAGTCTCCGGCCCGTTGTCCGACGGCTGGAACCGCAGAACGGTTATGATAGGCGGGCTTATCGCCTTCTCCGTCTCGACCGCCTTATGCGGCTTCGCGAACAGCTATTGGATGATGCTGCTATTCCGTTTCCTCGCCGGTGTCAGCGCTGCCTTCACGGCGCCGCAGGTGTGGGCTTCCATTCCTGCCGTTATGCCGCCGCAGCGGATTGCGAAGACGATGGGGATCGCCTTCGGCGGGCTGGCCGCGGCCCAAGCGCTTGGCGTTCCGATCGGGAGCTGGCTGGCCGCGGCCGATTGGCCTGTCCCCTTCTGGAGCATCGGCGCGTTTTCCTTGCTTCTTGCCGCGGCAGCTTTCCTGCTGCTTCCGGACATGAAGCCTAGCGGCCGGTCACGCGCTTCGATCTTCAGCCGGTATATGCCTTTAATTACAAGCGGAAGAGCAAGAGGCGGCTTCCTCGCCTACCTGCTGCTCCATTTGGGAAGCGGCACGGCGATGGCTTTTATCGGCAAATGGATGGCCGACCGTTTCGAGCTGTCCATAGGCGGAATCGGCAACGTAATGATGGGCCTTGGCTTTGGCACCTTGCTCGGAAGTGTCGTTAGCTCCGCGGTTATCCGCAGGCTTGGCAGCACGCGGGCCGTAACCGCCGGCATGCTCTTGCTCGCTTTGCTGTATATCGTTGGCCCTCATGCCGGCCTATCGTCCGCGGTCATCATCTATTTCGTTATCTTTACCGTTCTCGGGATCATCTTCCCTCTTGTTATGGGTCTTCTTACCGCGCTTAACGCATCGATCCGCGGAACCATCTCCAGCCTTGCCAACTCGACCATGAACGGCGCGAATACGCTTGGCGCCTGGCTGGCAGGACTATTGTACGTTCACTTTGCCGGTTATGCTTCCATCGGTATTTTTTCGGCGGTATGCATCGTTCTCTCGCTCGTCGCGTTCCGGCTCGGCGGTCTTGTAACGGACAAGAGCATGGCGGCAAAGCGGCAGTCGAAGCCTGCCTGACAGCAAGAAAAAGTCACTGCAGCCCGCCAACGGCATCCGTTAAATTAAAAAGGAGAGTCAGCCCAGACGCCGACTCTCCTAATCTTTTAAAGGCGTAATCGCGGAGAAAATGTAGGTTCCGTCTTCCTGCCTGCTATAACGAACCGTATATTTGTGATCGATTTGAACGGTATCCCACACGCTCTCCTCCAGAATAATTTTGTCCACGCTTTTTAACTTTTTCTTGTCGGGGTAGGCCGTCATAATCCAGTACTGCCCATTATCCCCTTCTCCTTTATCGATTACCTTTACATTTACGGCAAACGTTTCCCTTTCCTGTGCCTTAGACGAAGAGCAAGCTCCTAGCATCAAGCCGGCCAAGAGAAGAATCGCGGTGCATAATAATACGTTCTTCATGCTCCACCTCACCCCAGTTATCCTTTATACATACGAGAAGACGAATACCCTAAGACCTCCGCCCGAGAAAAGAACCTTCTTAAGGCCGCTCGAATTCTAGCCGCGGGTCCATTATCCCCTGTAAGCCATTTCCAGTAAATTTAAAGTATCCAATTTACAGGAAGGGATGCGGGTAGCATGCAAAGCTATGCGAATCAAGCAACAAAGCAGAAGCCGAAGCTGTTCGAGGGGGAGAAATGGCTTGTCCTGACCGGCCTTCTCGGATTTCTTCTTGCGGCATTTTGCGGGGTATGGACCCTTGCAAACGGAGGGGAGGTGGCTCCTGGAGGCGATGTTTCCAAGGCCTTTTCCTTTGACGCGGCCCTTGGCGCTTTTATTCTATCTACCGCCGCAATCGCGCCATTATCGGGAATGAAAGCCCGAAGCCGGGCGTTATTCCGGAGGGTATATATCGGGCTTGCTCTTTACTCTTATGGAGCGGAGACGATTCAAAATTTTCGCGGCGTCAATCCGAGATTCGTTGAAAGCGATTCGCTCTTCGACCAAACGGTGGGCAATATCTTTACGTTTGTCGCCCTCTTTCTCGTCTTGTTCTATCTGTATCTCGGCGTTCAGTTTTTCCGTGCCAAGGCCTATAAGCTTCGGCCCGAGCTGGCGCTAGGCGTGCGTTACGCCATGATTGCCGTCACGGTGTCTTTTGCCGCGGGCATCTGGATCTCGGCTAACCAAGGCAGATTCGTCGGAGTGGACGGCAACATCATCTGGCTGCACGGGCTTGGCTTCCATGCGCTACAGGCCGTGCCGGTTGTCGCTTGGCTTGTCGAGCGCTCCCGCACCAAAGCGCACAGTCTGATTCATCTGACCGGCATCACTTTTTTGCTTGGCTTGATCTCGATCGGATGGCAGACGATGAACGGTCATGCCCTTATGGAGTGGTCTCTTCTTCCGGCAGCGGCAATCATCTGCTTTATCCTTTCTATTACGGCCGGCGCAGTTGCGTTGCGCAAGGCCGCTCTCTCCGGTTCGCGTCCTAACAACGGCAATCGGAACAGACCTGCCCGTTTTTAACAATAAATAAGGGAGGTGCCGACCGGCAGCTCCCTTTTCTTTTACCGCCAATCGATATGAGGATCCTTCTGCAGCTGAAGCGGTATTCCCAGCTCCTTCGATGCCGCGGAGAGAAGCTCTTTGCAGAAATAATATCCTCTATGGTACACAATCTGATCCTTGTCGAACTCGTATTCATGAATATCATGCAGCTCCAGCCCTTGCGGGGTCTCCGCCTGGATAATAAAGACCCGCCTGCCCCACAGCCATTCCAGCGAGACATGCAGAGCGGGTCCTCTATGCCGAAGCGATCCCTCGAGCATCTCTCTCTTGGAATACTCCTGAAAGCCCGGCTGCGCGTCATTATGAACAGAATCACCCAGCATTTGCAGGAGAGGAACGGCCTCGCCCTCCCTTAAAGCCTGCAGCAGCTCCATTAGCAGAGGATTTGCCTGCTCATCCTTCTCCGTCCACTTCGGCTTGGGCGTCCCGTTGCGCAGCTGCCGAATGGCAACCCGTGCACGATGCAGCGCGGAATAGACCGAACCCTCCGTCATGCGAACCATTCCGGCCACGTCGGCCGCGCTAAAGCCAAATGCCTCCATGAGCAGAAATACCGCAATCTGGCGCGGAGGCAGATGCTGCAGCAGCGTTTCAACCGCTTCAATCGTCTCCAGAGGATCGACCGCCGATGCCGATTCGATCGCATCCGGTCCCGCGTACTGATCTATCTGCACCCGCCTTTTCCGGAGAGAGTCAATTCGCGCGTTTGTCGCGATCCGGAACAAGTAAGATTGATAGGCGATCGGATTCCGGATTTGCGTCATGGTGGCGAAAGCCTTCAGCATCGTCTCTTGGAACAGGTCTTCCCCTTCCCAAGGGGATCCCGTCAAATAACGGCAATACCGCCATAAGGACTGTCTATGCGGCAGCACCAACTCCTCAAACTTTTTATGCGCAGCGCGGGTCTCCTCGGCCACGGTTGTCGCGAAGTCAGACATCAAATCTCCTCCTAAGAAAAATTATCCTAAACATTTGCTTAAGCATTGTCTTATTTAAGACGTATCTGCGAAACGGAATCATACGGACGTTTTATCGTTTTTTTAGAAAGTTTTTAGAGCCCATAAATATCCGCCGGCTATAATAGGGTCATCAATCCCGAAGGAGCGTTCCGATGAAAAAAAGCTGGTGGATTCTGCTGTCGCTGTCTATCGCCATAATGCTGCCGTTTGTTATCCCGTACCTGACTTTAAATCCATCCAGCAGCCGTATTGAGGTTTCCTCAAGGATGCTGCAATATCCTGCCCTGGTCGGCCATATTATTCTAGCCTTTATAGCCATGCTTGCGGGATTCCTGCAATTTCACCGCACGCTGCGGCAGAACAGACCGTCCCTGCATACCCTTCTAGGCAAAGTGTACGCAGGCTCGGTTTTCGTAAGCGGCGGACTTGCCCTAATCGTGTCCTGCTACGAGCCCGACTTCGGCCGGACGTTATCCTTCCTCTTCCTCGATCTGCTGTGGCTGATCACGACAGCAATGGGGTATCGTTCCGCAAGGAAAAGAGACTGGCAGTCGCATAAGCAATGGATGATCCGAAGCTTCGCCATGACTTTAACCGCAGTCAGCGCGAGAGCCTTGGTGCCCCTCTTGATCCTCCTGTACCTGCTCCTGCACCGGTTCGCTCTGCCGGACGGCCGGATGGGAATGATCGAAGAGGTGCTGGACAATAACATATGGGCCGCCCTTATCGTAAATTTCGTAATCGTAGAGTGGTTCATCCGCCGGCCGCGGCGTGAGCAAATTTCGTTATAACAGAAATCTTCCAACCATTGGAATAAAAGGTATGCCATACTTGGATTATTCCAATAACGGTGGTGGTCAATATGAACTTTACAATCCGCAAGCTAAGGCAGCCCGAAGACTTTCAGGCCGTTGCGCCTCTCGTCAATCTGGTGTGGTCGGAACCAACAACGGCAGAACGGCTGCAGGAGGATGAGGACAAAATCCCTCCTGGCCAGCTTCATTATAACGAGCAAGGCGAGCTTATGGGCTGGGATCGTCCGAAGTGGGTGGCCGAACACGAGAATGGTCAAATCATCGCTTACGCCATAGCCTGGCGGGCGCCGTGGACCGAACCCGGCGCATTAATCCATACGTTAATCGTTCATCCCGAATTCCGCGGCAAAGGCGTTGGCACTGCCATTTACGGTGCCCTTCATGCCTGGGCGCAGGAGGTGAAAGCGTCACGTCTGATGAACTACAACATGAAGGAGACGGACGAGAGCTCTCTTGCTTTTGCAGAAAAGCGCGGCTATATCAGGGAACGGCTGACCTTTGAGTCCGTGCTGGATTTGGGGGAGTATGCCGCAGACGAGCGGCAGCTTGCTTCCATTGGCGATGCGGAGCGTTCCGGCATTCGCTTCGTTACGTTGGCGGAGGAGCCGGGCGAGGACAATGAGCGCAAGCTGCATGAGCTATACCAAATTACCCACCGCGACATTCCCGGCTATACGGGGGAATATCCGTGGTTCGAGGAATGGAAAAAATGGACCCTCGGCCTGCCCGGCGTTCGCCCGGAATGGATTCATATCGCCAAGGACGGCGAACGTTACGTTGGCGTGGTAAGTCTGCAGCATAACGAACAGACCGGGGCGATGTACCACGAATACACGGGCGTTCTGCCGCAATATCGCGGCCGCCGCATTGCCCTGGCCCTGAAGCTGTTAGGTATGCAATCCGCCAAGGCAGCCGGTGCTCCTTATCTCCGGACGCACAACGATTCGGCCAATATTCCCATGCTGCGAGTAAACCGAGATCTGATGGGTTTCCGTGCGGAGCCGGGCAGCTACAAGATCGTTTGTACGCTGTGACAATCATAAAAAGCGACTGTGCCCGGGAGCGCAGCGCCAATCTTGCCCCGTTCGTATGTCCTCCCGGCCCATCGGAGGGATAACGGGTACAGCCTTCTTTTATACCGGTAACGCGCGCAGCGGTGACTCCCCGTCACCGCTGCTTTGTTCTACTTCTTCAACCGGCCGATGGTCCCAGAAATCCCTCGTTCGAAGCCGGTTGCCTCGATTGGCCCGATGAACCGTTCATACTTCTCGCCGCTGAGGCGAAGCGGTTCGGTCGTCAGATACAGCATCTCCACAACCTCCTTCATAACGGGAACGAATAACCCGAGCAAGGACAAGCCGGCTTTGCCGAGCGGGAGAACAGCCTTCTTGCTGCCGCTCGCTTCGCGGGCGAGACGGACAATCTCATGACCGGATATAACATCGCCCCCCGGAATGTTCCATTCCTGGCCGTAAGCTTGATCCCGAAGCGAAATCTCGGCAATCATTTTCGCCGCGTCCGGCAGATAGACATATTCGCGCGGCACATTCATGTTCCCGATAAAAAAAGCTGTCTTGCCGGCCGCAATAGCCTCCAGCGTGGAACCGAGATAAGAAGCTTCATTGGCGGTTGGTCCATAATAGTCCGGCAGCCGGACAATAAGAGGACGAGCCCTGCGCCACTTGGCGTCAAACACCATTTCGGCAAACTTTAGACGCGTCCGCCCTTTGCGGGTATGCGGCTGCTTCGGATGCTCCTCGGTCACCAGCTCCATCTGCCGTTTTCCGTACGGGTAAATACCATCAATCACCACTACCTTGAGACCAAGGCGGTCTGCCGCCTCCATAACCGCTTCTCCAAGGGGAATAAGCCGCTCCTCCATCTCGTGGTAAGGAACATTCGCGCAATGGAACATCACTTCGGCGCCGCGGGATGCCTTCTCGACATCGTCCGCTTTGAAGGCATCCCCTACGGCCAGCGCCAGATTTGCCGGATGCCCTAATCTTGCCGCGAAATTTTCCAGCTTCGACCGCGATCGTCCAAACGCCACAACCGGAATTCCCCGGCTCGCCAATTCCTCCGTAATCGCAGCCCCTGTGCCGCCCGTCGCTCCAATAACAACCGCTTTTTTCATTCCTGCCACTCCTTTTTTATTTAGTGATTGATCAATCACTAATCTTTGATGAATCCACTATACCACTTTGTTAGTGATTGATCAATCACTATTTTGCAAAGGCTTGGCAGCCCCTTTATTTAACCATTAACTCCGGCATGCCGAGTGCCATCGAAATATTGCACAGCATGCCGCGCGCGAGGAACAGCATCGTTCTTTCCTCCGGATTCGCAAGCTTGCCGGCAGTAAACGCCTCCAGCACAATGCGGCGCACTTCCTTTAATCCCGTCTGCATCGCGGCACGAATAGGCTCCTCCTGCATGGTCTGGGCCTGCATCTGAAGCAGCGTCTCCTGCCGGTGGGCGGCTAAAATTTCTTCGTATGCTTCAATGAGCTCCCCTTCCAGCTGATCCGGCGCCGCTGTATCTACCACCCGGCTGAACGCTTCCGTAATTCTTTCCCAGGACACTTCAAGCGCTGCGAGCATTAAAGCTTCCTTCGTTGCAAAAAACTTGAATACGTAAGGCTGCGAGATCCCCGCCCGCTGCGCTACCTGCGCGGTAGTCGTCCGGTAATAGCCGGTCTCCGCGAATACTTCGATTGCCGCCGATATAATTTCCGTCCTTCGGTTTACGGACGTTGTATCGTTTTTCGCCATAAGTCTTTAACTCCTGTCAGCTGTATTTATTGATGAATCACTTATTAGTGTATCAAGCTTCATATACGCCAAGCAATATGCTATCGGTTATGGAGAAAAGCTCCGTTAAAAAAGACCCCTCCTGCTGTAACACAGGAAAGGTCCTCGCTTGCGCCGATTATTTACTGAAATAGTGTCCCTGCTCCAGATCCTCAAGCAGTCCGGGATGAACGGGCTTCCAGCCGAGCAGCTCCTGCGTCTCTGCACTGGATCTAGGAAAATCAAGCCCGGCGAGCATGCCAAGGAAACCGAAGTGGGCGGCGGCCTCCTCACGGGTAATGCTGCGTACCGGTACGTTCAGATGCCGCCCGATAACCGCAGCAATATCGCGGAACGGGATGCCTTCATCGCCAACGCCGTCGAGCCTCGAGCCAGCCGGCGCTGCTTCCACGGCCAGTCGGAACAAGGATGCCGCATCGATGCGGTGCACGGCCGGCCAACGGTTTGCCCCGTCCCCAATATACGCAGCGAACCCTTTCGTACGGGCAGTATGAATCAGATGGGGAACAAAGCCCTTATCCCGCTCTCCATGCACCGAAGGCGCAAGCGACACGATGGAGGTCCGTACCCCTCGCTCCGCTAATCCCAATACCACATTCTCCGATTCGATGCCGTTCGCGTGAGCGGTAATCACAAAAGGCTTGCCGGAGCCTTCAAGCACGGCCCCCATCGCCTCAACGGCGCGAAGATCCATGGCCAGCGAGCCGGCAAAATCCGAAAAGTCATGACGGAATGCCAAATGAATGACGCCATCCGCGGCAGCAGCGCCGCGCTGAAGGCTATCGAGATCTTCAAGAGTGCCAAGGTGTGCTTCTGCACCAGCTAATAAAGCCGCCCCTTTGTCCGAACGGGTAAGCCCAACAACCTGATGACCGCCTTCGATAAGCTCCCGAACAACCTCCGTACCAATGTAGCCTGTTGCTCCTGTTACGAATATACGCATAGTGGATCCCTCCCAAAAAAGAATTACCACACAAAGGATGAAGGAAAAATCACTTGTAGTGATTCTTGCTTCGAAAGCATTCGCTTTGTGTAATTGATTTGTCGAACAACTAAAGCATAAACTATAGAGTGAACTCTAAGGCAAGACCTCAATATCACAATTTCTTTTTGGGAGAGAAAACGATGAAAATTCAAGAATTAGCCGAGAAGATGGGCTTATCCGTCCACGCCGTCCGTTTTTACGAAAAGGAAGGCCTGCTCGACAGCCGTCATGTGCGGCGGGAGAAAAATAACTATCGCGCCTATACCGGCGAGGCAATCGAGCGGCTGCGGTTGATCAGAAAGTTCCAGGGGCTGGGATGTTCGTTGGCGGAATTAAAGGAGCTCTTTCAGGATCAGGATGCAAATGCAAAGACGCATCAGCAGATGATCGAATGGATGGAACTAAAGAAAGACGAGATTGAGCGAAAAAAAGCCGAATACGATCAGATCCTTGAAACGCTGGATTGGATGATCGAATACAGGAAGGCCTTAATGAAAGATCCCGAGAAGGCAGAAGCGATGCTCAAAGCCATAAAGGCCGTTTACCCTCACTGATAACTAAGGGGAAACGGCCTTATCGTCCTAGCAGCTAGAGCAAATGCATTTTTGCCTCCGCCTCATCCCAGGGCACCGCATAACCGGCCCCTTTCGCACAAAAGATAGACGATGACGTATACAAAGGGTCGGCATCCTTCCGGTAGCCTTTCCGCTCGATGACCTCCTGCTCGTTATGGCAGCGGTCGTAACCGGCGAAGACAAGCTGAATGCTGCCCCGGCCATGCGTGAAGGCGGCCAGCTCCGTGCTGTAATCCATAAATGTCGCGACAGGCACTCTGCCTGTAACGACCGCATGGGCCTGCGTGGTCTGAGGCGGATCGAACTGCCCGGACGCGCGCTGCAAATCCGACAACACCTTGCCTAAATGGTCCAGCTCAACCTTGATTTTATACTCGTAAAAGGGTTCAAGCAGCAGATTGCCCGCCTTCTCGAGCCCCTGCCTGAGCGCCCGGAAGGTTGCCTCGCGGAAATCGCCGCCATGCGTATGCTCGTTATGGGCGGCGCCCGTAAGCAGAGTCACTTGCACATCCGTCAGCGGACTGCCCGTCAACAGCCCATGATGCTCGCGTTCGAACAGATGCGTCTCGATCAAATTCTGATTGCCTATGCTAAGGTCATGCACGTGGGCAGCGTTCTTGAACGTGATGCCGCTGCCCCGCTTAGCCGGCTCCAAGAGCAGATGCACCTCGGCGTAATGCCGGAGCGGCTCGAAATGGCCGTAGCCTTTTACCGGACTCGAAATGGTCTCCTTGTACAAAATCTCCGGACTTCCAAACACCACGTCGAATCCGAAGCGGTCCTTCACCAGCTGCTCAAGCACTTCGAGCTGAATCACGCCCATGACGTGAATATGAATCTCCTGCAGAGTCTCCTCCCAGACAACGTTCAAAGACGGGTCCTCCGCATTCAGAAGACGGAATGCCGTCAGCACATCCTTCACGGGGAGGGCTTCGGAGAAAATAACCTTTGACGTCAGCGCAGGCACCAGATCATAGGACAGCTTGTCCGAATAAAGGCCTACGCCTTGTCCCGCGTCCGCTTCGGATAACCCGATAACGGCAAAAAGATCCCCGGCCGACACTTGATCTACCGCTTGCATTTTACTGCCGCTTACGAGCAGCAGCCTGGTTGCCTTCTCGCAGATTCGGCCGTCCCCGCCTCCGTAGCAGAGCTCTTCGCGAACTTTAAGCGTCCCGCTTAATGCTTTGACATAGGTTAACCGGGTACCGCTCTTGTCATGACGGATCTTATAGACTCGCCCACCGAAAGGACCCTGTCCGTTATAGTCGACCGTCGTAAGCAGATGAAGCTGCTCCAGAAACTCCTTCACGCCGGTATCCTGCAAAGCCGAGCCGCTAACGCAAGGATACAGCCTGCCGTTCTTCACCATGTCCCGCAAAGCTTGCAGCCAGAAGGCCTGATCGCCTTCGCCGGAGAGGAACGCATCGAGCAGCCGCTCATCCCTCTCCGCCAGACTTTCCGCTAACGGCTCTCCGACAATGCCGCCGGCAAAGCTGTCCGTTATCAGGCAAGCATCCGGCGTCAGATGCTGCCGAATCTCCTCCATTACGCGGTCAACGCCCGCTCCGGTCCGGTCGATTTTGTTGATAAAAAAGAAGGTCGGAACTTGGTGCTTGGTAAGCAGCTGCCAGACCGTTTCCGTATGTCCCTGCACGCCCTCAACGGCGCTCACGACCAGAACGGCATAGTCCATCACCTGGACGGCGCGCTCCATCTCCGGCGAGAAATCGACGTGTCCCGGCGTATCAATCAAGTAATAGGTAGCGCCGTTATAGGTCATAACAGCCTGATCCGCAAACACCGTAATCCCTCTCGCCCGTTCAATATCGTGGCTGTCGAGGTAGGCATCCTTATGGTCGACCCGCCCCCGCTCCCGTATGCTGTTCGTATGATAAAGAAGCTGTTCCGCCAGCGTGGTCTTGCCCGCATCCACATGCGCGAACATGCCAATCGTTACTTGCTTCATGCGAATCCCCTTGGTTTGATTTTGCCATTATCATATCACACCGGACGTTTCGATTGACCCGGCTCCTCTAAATTCTTCATGAACAAGGAAATGACAAAGGATACCGTTAGCAAAATAAGGGGAACCGCGCAGATCAGCACCCGGAATACGGTCTCCGGCTGCGACCCCGGCTCATCACCGCTCTGGTAGCCGTATATAAGACCGACAATCCAGAAAGCCACCGCCGCGATCAAGCCGCTGGACCGCGTAATAAAACCGGCTACCGCCGTATAAATCCCTTCTCTGCGCCGGCCGGTCCGCTCCGCGTCGAGGTCGATAATCCGGCCGCTTAGCATCGCCGGCGTAACAAGGAACCCCGCCATCCCAAAGCCGACCAGAATGCCGGCGAGAATACCGCTGCCAAGATTGCCCGCGAACCATAGCGGAATGACGGAAAGCCCGTAAACGGCAAGCGCCAGCCGCCAGCTGTGCAGCCCGCCAAGCCTGCGGGAGATCAAATACCAGACCGCGACCAGCGGAATAATGGAGACAAAGACGGCCCCCATCAGAATGGATACCTCCCCCTCCGAGATATGCAGGTTGTATTTCGCATAGAAAGGAAGCAGGGCGGCAAGCAAGCCGTTCACCGTCTGGGCGAAGGAGCCCGCTATATTAAAGATCCAGAACGGCTTATTCGTCAGCGTCTCCCGGAAGGCGGCAATGAGCGGAAGCGGCGCTTCCTGATGGGTGCTCTCCTTCTCGCGGACGGACAAAGCGAACCAGGTCATAAAAATACCGAATACAAGCGAATAAGCAACCGACATCCAGCCGAAGCCGATCCATCCGTAGAGAATGGGCGTCAGCGCCGTTCCGATCAGAATAGCGACTATCTGAAAGCCCTGCTGGACGGCCGATGCCTTCGCCCGAAGCCGGTCCCCTTCGAACAGCTCCGGAAACAGCGCTCCGTAGTTCACCCATAGGAGAGTTGCAATGCCTTCAAACAGAACAAGCGAAGTAAGCAGCCACACGAACAGCTCCGTATTGCCAAGTCCCTTCGGAACGGAGAAGACCATGATAAAGACAAGCATAAACGCCGGCGTTGAGAAAAAGATCCAAGGTCTGCGCCTGCCGTATTTCGTGCGGGTCCGGTCGGACAAATAACCGGCCATCGGGTTGTTGACCGCATCCCAGATGAGGTAGATGGTACGCGCAATCGTTGCGAGCCCAAGGCTGAGCCCCAGCTTTTCCACGTAGTAATAATTGAAAAAAGACGCAAAGGCTTGGCTTGGGACCATCATGGCGAACATTCCAAGCGCATAGGCCGTTGGAGAATTCAGGAACCTCTTGCTCACCGCTTGTTCCCTCCCTATTGCCGAAGTAAAGCTACCTTACGTCTTATGCGGCGTGTCCTCCGGATATGCAAACAGGGCTGCCGCCGCAGCAAATTGCTTACGGGGCAGCCCTGTTTTCGTGAATGGCTTAGAATAGGCTGTCGGCTACGTAGTACACCTTCTGCGTATCCTTCTTATTGTCCGGATCTGTCACGATGGTGAAATAGACATTGCCGTTTTTCGTTTGTACGCCTTCGATTTCGTGGGTTCCTACGTTTGTAATATTTACGAGTGTCTTATAAGTACCGGTGCTGGACATCGAAGCAATGCGCGGCGTCTCGCCTTCCGCCCCGCCCGACGTGTAGATCTCCGTATTCGAGAGCATGTCCATGCCTTGGAACGATCCGTTTGGCCGGACGATATCGCTGCCCGATTGGGTAAAGCTCGTCACGCAGGCGCTAATCGCTTCCGCGCTGTCCATCCTTACCTGTTCGCTGCTGCCTAGCAGCTTGTTCAAGGCTGCCGTATCGTAAATGGACCATGTAACCGTACCTTCGACGGTTTGTACGCGGAAAATCGTATAGTCGCTGTTGCCGCCGGCATCGACGCGATAGGTATCGCCTAATCTCGCGCCGGTCTTATCGGCATAGTTCATATAAGTAAATCGGTGAAGATCGGTATAGTCGTAAGTCGCGCCCGAAGAGTATTGCAGCCGGGCTACCTGGAGCGACCAGTTATACGTGGTGGACGGATCCGCCTTGGAGCTGAAATAGAAGTAGTCGATATCGTTGTAGGTGTACATATCCAGCGTCTGGCCGTGCCCGGCGTCCGTAATGGTCATCTCGTCGACATAAGTAGCCGTGGTTCCGCTCATAAGCAGTCTCGACAGATACACCGTTCCCCCGGAGCGTTGGGTGACGTAAAGATACTTGGAAGCGATGTAGGTCTTCTGAACAGCCAGGTTGTGGTTAAGCCCTTTGAGACTGTAAGCGAGAGTAGCCGATGCATTGACGGTTTTTCCGGGACTTGCCGCAAAGGCGGGCAGTACGACGGTGCCACACAGAAGGATGGCGAGAACGACGGAAGCAAACATTTTGAAAGACCTGCTTTTGAGACCCGATGCGTAAAGCGGCAGCATAAAATATCCCTCCAAGATCATTATGGTTTCCCAGAAGATTATCGAGGAGGGAGATCGCGTTTGAAATAGTCTGGACGAACCAATAAATGTTAAAAGATTGTGATGCCTTTAAAATTTGCTTTCCGGCACATAGTACACCTTCTGCGTGTCTTTCTTGTTTTTTGGATCCGTTACGATCGTGAAGTAAACCCTGCCGTTTTTCGTCTGCACCCCTTCGATTTCATGTTTCCCCACGTTCGTGATCTTGACAAGGGATTTGTATGCGCCTGTTTGGGACATGAAGGCAATGCTCGGCGTTTGCCCTTCCGCCCCGCCTGACGTAAAGATCTTCGTATTGCTTAGCATATCCATGCCTTGAAATGATCCGTTTGGCCGGACGATATGGCTTCCCGATTGGGTAAAGCTGGCCACGCAGGCTTTTTTAGCCGAGGCGCTGTCCATCCGCACTTGCTCGCTGCCGTCCAACAGCTTGTTTAAGGCCGCCGTGCTATAGATGGACCATGTCACGCTGCCTTGAGAGGTCTGCACGCGGAAAATGGTGTAATCGCTGTTCCCCCCGCCGTCCACGCGATAGGTATCGCCTAATCGTTTGCCCGTCTTATTCGCGTAGTTCAAGTAGGTGAAGCGGCGAAGATCCGTGTAATCGTACTTCTTGCCCGCCGAGTATTTAAGTCGGGCTACCTGAAGCGACCAATCGTAAGACGTGGAAGAGTCCGCCTTTGAACTGAAATAGAAGTAATCGATATCCTTGTAAGTGTACATATCCAGCGTCTGGCCGTGACCGGAATTCGTTATCGTCATCTCGTCGACATAAGTGGCGGTGCTGCCCTTCATGAGCAGTCTCGACAGATACACCGTTCCTCCCGAACGCTGGGTGACGTAAAGATACTTGGATGCGATGTAGGCCTTCTGGACGGCCAGGTTATGCTTCAGACCTTTCAGGCTATAGGCGAGAGTAGCCGATGCGTTGACGGTTTTGCCCGGACTAGCCGCAAAGGCGGGCATAACGGCTGCGCCAAACAAAAGCACGGCAAGAAAGATGGAGACAACCATTTTGAACGGCCTGTTTATAAAGCTCAGCTTCTGAGCGTGAATCATTCCAGATCCCTCCTCAATAACGATTACATCCGATTATCAAGGAGAGGAGCATGGTTTTGAATAGTCGCGTCGGCCTAAAATTTGGTTAGAATTTTATAATCTTACTTCTGTTTCACGGCTTGGCAATGCCATATCGCCGCCCTCCGCATGCAGCAGCTTCGTCATGGCTGGCGCGGTTTCCGCGGCCAGCAAGCCCAGACGGAACACATAACGGGGAGCAGACCGGGTACGGATCAGCTCAGCCGCGTCAGCGGCATCAAACAGCAGGAAGGAGGCCGGATCACCGACTCGCGGCACTCCCTGTTCAAAGCCGTAGCCAACGATCCCCATTGCTTTTGCCCCGCCGTACGTGATCATGCCGGCTATATCGTTCAGCTCCCGGCGGCCGCACATATGGGCCAGATGGGCGGCCATATGCGCCGCATCAAGCGGATTTCCCGTTCCAAGCGGATAAAAGGGGGTACGGATATCATCATGCGCTAAAGCTACGTTAACTCCGGCCCGGTGAAAATCCTGAATCCTCGTAATACCGCGTCCCTTCGGAGACGCATCATAACGGCCCTGCATAACGCTGTTGATCAGCGGGCAGGCCACAATGGAGAGGCCCGATTGCTTCACCAGTCCAAGCACCTTCTGAAAATAAGGCTCATTGTAATAAGCCGCGGCATTGGCATGAGCGGCCGTCACCTTGGCGCCGAGACCGGTCTCTATGGCAAGAGCAGCGCATACTTCCAGGTACCGCGAGGCTTCGTCGTCGGTCTCGTCGCAGAAAACATGCAAGTAAGCGCTGTAGCGCTCCGCAAGAGCAAAGGCTTTGCGCAGGCTTGATACCCCGTCCTCGCGGGTCCGTTCCAGATGCGGAACGGCGGATACTCCGTCCGCCCCAAGCCGCAGCGCTTCCTCCAGCCTTGCTTCGTTTTCCGGGCAAGCGATTAGTCCGTCCTGCGGAAAAGCGATCACTTGCATAGACATGCGGTCCCGGTATTTCTCCTTCAGCTCCAGCACCGCGCGCAGCGCCGTCAGCTTCGGATCTCCAATGTCAACCATTGCGCGCAGATGAAGCACGCCATAACCGGTAAACAGCTCCAGCGTACGCTCCGCTCTGGCAAGGACATCTTCGCGGTTCAGCTGCTTTTTGCGGGAGGTCCATACCGAGATGCCCTCCGCCAGCGTTCCGCTTTCATTCCAGACCGGATCGCCCGCCGTTAAGGTCGTATCCAGATGCACGTGCGATTCAACAAAAGGAGGCAGCAGCAATCTGCCCTGCGCGTGAAAGACCTTATTGGCGGCGGCCCCGGCCAGCTTGCCGACTGCCGTTATTTTGCCGCCCTTAATGCCCAGATCCGTTAAGCTTTCGCTGCCTGGCAGCCTAACCCCGGAAACAAGCAAATCAAATGGTATCGTCATCGTATCCCCGCCATTCATTTTATGCCTTTGGTTGCTGCTGCAAATCTAGCTACTCTCGCGCCAAGCCTCCCGGCCATCCGCAGCTCGCGCTCGTCGGGCGTTCTTGTGCTGTCCGGACCTGCCAGCGTTGAAGGTCCGTAGGGGGAGCCGCCAATGGGGTCCGCGGTCAAATATTCCGGGTTTTGCGAATACGGCAATCCGACATACACCATTCCGAAATGAAGCAGCGGAATGATAGATGTCAGAATCGTCGCTTCATGGCCCGTGTGAATAGATCCGGCGCTTGTCATGACGCCGGTCGGCTTCCCTTCCAGCTCCCCGCTTGCGCATAGACTGCCCGACAGATCGAGGAAGGATTTGACCTGCGCCGGCATGGAGCCGTAGTAGGTCGGGAATCCCCATACGATTCCGTCCGCCCAGCGGAGATCGTCAGCCGCCGCTTCCGGCACCGGCTGCTGCAAAGCTTGCGCCGCTTCGTACTTTTCCCAGCGGGCGCCAACCCGGAAGGTACCGGACAGCCGGCTGTCTTCCGCCGGCCGTCTGCGGTCAGGATGATCCAGCAGCGCGGTGACATTGTCCGGATGGCGGAATTCCGGAATGCGGACAAGTCTGGCGGTATGCCCTTCTTGCTCCGCTCCTTGCGCGGCGGCTTCCGCCATCCGGTGAATATGCCCGTATGCGCTGAAGTAAATTACAAGTACGTTCGCCATGGCGATCTCTCCCTGATAAAAGCCGGAGCCGCGCATGCCCGCATGCAGCGGCTCCGTTGCTTCATTGGTTACTTGCCCTTGCCCGGCAAATATTCGTTCGTAAACACGTCTTCAATCGGCTCCGCTTTCTTGAGAAGCCCCATGTCGACAAGCTGCGCCTGAAGGCCGGACCAGATGTCCTTGCTCATGTAGCCAACGCCGTTGGTCTCCGCATCGCCGCCGTACACAAGCGGCTCCTGCGCTTTCGCGCCATATGCCATGGCCTCAAGCTTCAGATCCGGGTTCTTCTCCTGCATCACCTTGTTGATCTCATCGGAATGATCCTTGTAATAATCCCAGCCTTTAATGGACGCTTCCACGTAGGCTTTGACCGTATCCGGATGCTTCTTCAGGAAATCCTCGGTTGTATAAAGAACGTTGCCGTACTGCTTGTAGCCAAGGTCATAATTCAGGAAGTAATCGACGTCGACGCCCTCCTGCTGCATGGAGAAAGGCTCGGAGGTAATATAGATTTGCGTGGCCGCCTTCGGATCCGCTACGAAGTTGGCAAGCGAGCCGGTATATTTCATCTCCGTCACCTTATCGAGACTATAGGCTTTCTTTAAGTACTCCCAGAACACCACGCCGCTGCCGACATAAATTTTGTTGCCGTTCAACTCCTTAATGTCCTTGAACTGACCCTTATGAAACATGATGCCCTGCGGGTTCTTCTGGAAGGTTGCCGCAATCGCCACAAGCGGAATGCCGTTCTGGCGCGCCAGCAGGATTTCATCCGCCTGCCCCATGCCGAACTCCGCTTTGCCGCCGGCTACGATCTGGGTGGAAGAGATGCCGGGGCCGCCGGATTGAATGGTCATGTCGAGACCCGCATCCTTGTAAAAACCTTTGTCCAGCGCGGCATACTGCCCGCCATGCTCCGGCTCCGCGAACCAGTTGGTCACCTGGCTGACCTTGGTCAGCTCCTTCGAATCCCCCGATGATTTGCCGTCCCCGCAAGCGGACAACGTAAGCGCCGCGGCAAGAAGCACCGTCATTCCGCCCAGTGTTTTCTTTGATCCCGTCTTTGTCAGCATGTTTCTCTTCCCCCTAAAATAAATTGATTTTTACTTCGAAAGCATAAGCCTATCCTCTTCTTCTCTATATGCGCATCCCTCTGGCAGCGGACAAACACCGGTAGTATCTACTTTGGATCTATGCAGGCGAGCCCGACAGACTCGGCTCCAGGCCGAAGCGGCTCAGCATGGAAACAAAGGTCCACTTCGACTTGTTGTACACCCACCGCGATGACGGAAGCTCTTGAAACAGCTCTTCTTCCGAACAGGCGTCCAGCACGACAAAGCTGGCCGGATTGCCCGGGGCAATTCCGTATTGGGTAAGGCCGGCAAGCTTGGCGGGATTGGTCGTCAGCAGGCGGAGCACGGTGACAATATCTTCCTCCTTGGCCAAATGGGACGCATAGGCCGTCATCAGGCCAATCTGCAGCAGATCCCCTCTGCCAAACGGATGGAACGGGTCCTGAATATTGTCCGAGGCGGCGGCAATGGTCACTCCCGCTTCCTCAAGCTCCCTGACGCGGGTGACGCCGCGCCGCACGTTGCCCCGGTCGCCGCGTCCCTGCAGGTAGAGATTAACCGCGGGCAAGGTAACCGCCGCTATGCCCGCATCCGCCATTTTCGCAATCAGCCGTTCCGCTTCGTTATGCTCCATCGCGGACAAGGAGCATAGATGGCCGGCCGTTGCCCGGCCGCCGTAACCGCCTGCTTTCACGTAATCGCAGTAAATATCGATCGTCTTGGTGTCGGGATTATCCGATTCATCGGTATGAAGGTCGATCGGCTTATCAAACGTCTGAGCCAGCCGGAACGCCCAGCCCACATTGGTCTCCGGATTAGGCGACAGATGCGGCGCGCCTCCTATTCCGTCTATGCCCATGCGGAGCGTCTCCGAAGCAAACTCCGTCAGCTCCCGTTCATAAGCAGGGTCATAGAAGAACATCGGGAAGTACTGAATATCAACGATTCCGCTGACCTTCTCCCGGGCCTCCAGCGCCGCTTCAATCGTCCGCATCGCCATCTCGCGGCCGAGATGAACCGGCACGTCGAGATGGCTGCGAAGCACGGCCGAACCGAAGGAAGCCGAGCTCAGCGCTGCTTTCATCATGCGGTCACGGATCATCTCTTTCGTAAAGGCTGGCGAAGCCGCCCGGTAATTCTCGATAGCCTCGAGCAGCGTGCCTGACCGGTTGCGCACCCAAGGCAGGGAATACGCTTTGTCGAGATGCATATGGGCGTCAACAAAGCCCGGCAGCATGACCTTTCCCTCCAGATCGAGCGAGTCCGTTGTCTTCAATTCGTCGAAGGAGAGCCCTTGGATCGGCACATGCTCCGAGGAGACGATAACTCCCTCCTGGCGTTCGACCGCCCTCCACCGGCCTCCCTGCGCTTTAACCGTGTACAGTTCATCGCTTTGCTGCAGCGGCAGCTTTACGTTAATGGCTTCCAGCGTTTCTGTGCGCAAGAGAACTCACCCCTAACCTTCGGAAGATTTCATCTCGGATTCATGCCAAGAGCTCAGCATCCACTTGGAGAAGGCGTTCACGAGCAGGAAGAACGCAATGCCCAGCAAGGATGCGGATAAGCCGCAGGCGAACAGATAAGCCGTCTGCAGGCGGGAGGACGCAACGGTAATGGCATAACCGAGTCCGCCGTTGCCCCCGCCGATGCCGGCAATGTACTCGCCAACAATGGCGCCGATAACGGCAAGCGTGCAAGAGATTTTGAGGCCTGCCACGATATAAGGAAGCGCCGCGGGAATGCGAAGCCGGATCATGGTCTGCAAGGAGGAAGCGTTATAGAGATAGAAGAGGTTCTTCATATTGTGGTCGGTCGAGTTGAGACCGATAAGGGTGTTGGACAGCATCGGGAAAAATCCGATCAGAAAAGCGATAATGATGATGGCGTTCATGCCGGCGCCAAACCAGATGACAATAATAGGGGCAATAGCGACGATCGGAATCGTCTGCATAATGATGGCGTAAGGGTAAATGCTCCGTTCAATCAGCTTGGAGCTGGCAAGCAGTATGGCAAAGCCGACGCCCAGTAGAATGCTGAGCAGGAACCCCAGCACCGCCTCGGTAATGGTGGTATACACGGATACCCACAGATTCGAGGCGTTCTCGGAGGCGGCCAGCACAATATCCGAAGGCTTTGGCAGCAAATACGGCTTCAGGCCGGATAACCTGCAGAAGAGCTCCCATCCGCCGATGAACAGAATAAAAGCGACGGACGGCGGACCTATTCTTTTCCATGCTTTTTTCAGTGCTGAGGCGCGCAGCTTGGTTGTTGTGCCCGCTGTCGTTCCAAACGATAAATCCGGGCTGGTGATTGTCTCCTCTCGCATCGCTTATCCCTCCTGATTCGAAATACGCTCAACCGGCGTTTGCAGCTTGCCCGGGTTCAGCAGTCCGCGGGGGTCGTTGGATCGCTTGGCGCTTACCATCGCGTCCCACTCTCCGCGTCCTCCCATCTCGAGAACCCAGGTATGGGGATCGTTAATACGGACGCCAATGGACCGGAAGAAGGCAATAATCTCATACAGACGTTCATGCGTCGTATAACGGACAATCGGCAGCGCTGCGGGAACAACAACGCCCGCCGTGCGGATAAACTCGAGATGCATCAGCACTTCGTCTCCGAACCGTTCTTTAATAAGCGCGATCTGGTCGAGAAACCGCTCCTTATCAAAGCCCGCCTGCAAATAAGTCAGCGACGGGTCGGTCTTAAGCGCCCATAACGTCGTATGGTTCCATGTAAAATCGGACAGCCCGATCACCTTGCGGTACTGCTCCGGCGGAATGGTATAGCCGATTCGGCCGCCGAACTCTCCGGCATGCGCCGAGAGCCGCTCTTCGCTGCCATGCGCGGTCTCCAGCAGACAAGCGCTGCAGCCGGCCTCCAGCTTCGAGGCGATTGGCTTGAAGAAGGTTGGAATCGGCCATTCGACCGGAGCAACCAGCCGCTTGCGGATAGAATCATCCATCGCCAACGCATGGGAGAACCGCGCAGCCGACGCGAAATCATCGAACTGGACAACCGTCTGCGTCCATTCCACTTTTGCCGCAATCGGAATAACGACCTCAACAAGCACGCCAGTCGTTCCGTAGTTATGAATGTAAGCGATCAGATCGTCGCCCTTGACGGTCAGCTTGCGCGGCGTTTCTTCCACCGTCAGGATGACCGCCTCCAGCACGTTGCCGTCCCACAGATTGCCCCAGGTAATGGAGCCGATTCCGCCCGAGCCGCCGCTTACGAAGCCGCCAACCGTTGCTTTCACGTAGGTGCTTGGGTAAATCCGGAGCTCTTTCCCCTCGGAACGGAGAAGCTTCTCGAGCCCGCCCAGCCGAACTCCGGCCTGCACTCGCGCATACGTATCGGTTACTTCAATGACCTTGTCGAGCTTGCTCAGATCAAGAACAATGCCGCCCTCGAGCGGAACCGCCTGACCGTAGTTGCCGGTACCCGCGCCGCGGGTTGTCACCGGAACCCGGTGTTTCCAAGCGTAAGCGAGCACGCTCGCCGTTTCCTCCACGGAATGCGGGACGGCAATCGCCTCCGCCCTTTTATTCTGAAGCAGCGGGACCAGTACCGGGGAATACCAATAATAATCCTTGGATAATTTCTCTACCTGCCCCGGGTCCGACAGCAGCCTCTCCTCCCCGACCGCTTCCTGCATTTCAACCATCCAATCCTTCAACATGGTTTCTCCTCCTCTCTAATGCTTAAGGGATTGCGACACGGAGCGGACAATTTGGCCAAACTCCGGTGTCGTACGGAATGACTCGTCGCGAGGGAACGGTACCGGTACGTCAATGAGATCGGAAACCTTGCCCGGGCGAGGGGTCATGACCGCGATGCGGGTCGACAGGAATACAGCCTCGAATACGTTATGGGTAACAAACAGTACGGTCATTTCCGGATCCTGCCGCCATAGCTCGAGCAGCTCGATCTGCAGCGTCTGGCGCGTAATTTCATCAAGCGCGCCAAAGGGTTCATCCATCAGCAGCAGCTTGGGTCTCGCGACAAGGGCGCGGGCGATGGATGCCCGCATCTTCATTCCGCCGGACAGCTCGCGCGGCATGGAGCGCATATGGTCCTTCAAGCCAACCATCTCCAGCACGCGCTCCGCCTCCTGCTGGCGCTCCTTCCTCGATACTCCGCGAAGCGCAAGCGGCAGCGTTACATTGTCGATTACCGAATTCCAAGGCAGAAGCGTATGATCCTGAAACACAAAAGCCGTATCCGACCGCTTGCGGGCTTCGCTCGCAGTCGCCCCCATGACCTGCAGCGTACCGCTGCTTGGGTTGGACAAGCCGGTAATCATCTTGAAGATCGTTGATTTTCCGCAGCCGGAAGGACCGACAAAGCAAAGAAATTCACCTTCATGAATGGTTAGGTCAACTTCCTTGACCGCTACCGTTCCGTTCGGATAAACCTTGGACAGCCGCTCCATCCTTACCCATTCCTTGGCTCCCGTCATCGTTGTCATGGTGATCCTCCTCCTATCCGTTCTTCAGTGATGCCATATCGAACGAAGCAATATGCAGCAGAGCCTTTGCCAGAAGCGGCCCGGCCGTCTCCAGCATGGCCTCCCCCCTATCCGCCGTTGCCTTGGTCGCGTCTCCCGCTACCCCGCTGCCCGAAATATCGTCCATGACCCAAGCAAAAGACCGGGACCGGAAAGAAAAATAGCGGGAATCCGGGAAGTTCGGCATTTCGCGTGGCGCGAGCTCCGCGTTTACCCAGCCCGGACACGTCGCCATAACAAGGGATGTCTCCACATCCCCGGCATGAATGCCGCAGGCTTTTTCCGCTTCATCCGTGAAGGAATCGCTGTAGCCGACGGCGCCGGGATCCAGCCGGTACACCTCAAGCCCCGTTGTTATCCGGATTTCCCTCGCCATCATGCCGAGCAGATCCGCGTTGCCGCCATGCGTATTAAAGAGCAGCAGCTTGCGGAAGCCGCTTCGGGCTAGGGAAGAAGAGATATCCTCCAGTACCGCCATTAAGGTCTTAGCCGAAAGGGTGATGGTACCCGGATGGCCCGCATGTTCGGTGCTTTTCCCATAACTTACGGACGGCAGCAGCCAGATCGAAGAATTTTCCGGCAAATGCTCAAAAGCTTTAGCCAGCATCGCCTCGCCGAGCAGCGTATCCGTAAACACCGGCATGTGCGGACCATGCTGCTCCACCGCGCCTACCGGCAGAACAAGCAGTACATCCTCTTTTTCCATGGCCGCAATCTCTTTGGTCGTCAATCTTGGCAGGAACCGGCGGTCATAAGCTTCTCCCTGATAACGAAAGAACATGAAACGCTCACCTCTTCATCAATTTAAGTGTAAGATTAAATGACATAGAAACGACGAATAGTAATGGATTTCATGAGGGTCTAGCAAATTTTCTGAATCTTAAGTAAACTAAAGTCACATTTAAGTAACACAAATTAACCTCATATTCACCTTATATCACACAAACGAAAGTTTGTATACAGAATTTTCACGCAATTGCACAAATACATAACATTATAAGTTAACATTAAGGCAGCTAATAGGAGGAGATCAATCATGCTCATCGGAACACGCCGTCACGAAATTATGATGCTACTCGATTCAAAGCCGCAGTTAACGATCCTCGAGCTTGCCGAGCAGTTTAACGTCTCCAAGATGACGATTCGCCGCGACCTCGATCTTCTGCAGTCGGAAGGAAAAATTCAGCGCTTCCATGGGGGCGCCGTCAAGGTAAAACGGTTCATGGGCGCCAAATACGAGCAGCGCGCAAACGAGCATAAGGCGGAGAAGCTGGCCATCGCCAAGGAAGCCGTCAAGCATATTCAGGATGGCATGAGCATTATTCTGGATGCGGGGACAACCGTAGCTTCCATGGTGGATGAGCTGGAGAGGTTTAAGGGGCTTAAGATTATTACCCGTGACTTGCATACGGCCCTGATGCTGTCCAATGAAGAGAGATTCGGCAGCTTCGACGTGTACTGCTCGGGGGGAAGAATAAGCAAATGGGCGTATAGTCTGGACGGCTTTTATGCGGAGAAAATGCTTCAGTCGCTGACCGTCGATGCGGCTTTCCTGACTTGCGAGGCGGTCTCTTTGACAAAAGGCGCCATGGCCTGGTCTCCAAACCTTGTCGGCGTCCGGCAGACCACCATGGAGGCCGCGGGAAAAACGATCCTGCTGGCCGATTCTGCCAAGTTCAGCTACAATTCGCTGGCGATTTTCGCCTCCCTCGACGAATTTGACGAGATCATTACCGATAGTCGTCTGGATGAGTATGAAGCAGCGTCTTACCGCAAATCCGGAATGCCTTTGACGATCGTGTCGGCCGCAGCCATGGGATGAAACAATAAAAGCCTCCGCAGACAGGATCTGCGGAGGCTTCCAACCATAGCGTTATGCTTTTGAATCAACCGGTATCATAATCGTAAACTCGGGGTCTTTGGCGTAAGGATCCTGCGCCATGGGGTACAGCTCAAAATGGGTGACATCCCCTCTATGTAACGGATAACCCTGCTTCCCGATCCAGGCGAATATATTCGTATAGGAGGAGTCGATATTGTCCCCCTTCTTGTGCTCCGTCTTGGCGTAAGTCAGAGCCGGAACGGTCACGCTTGTCATGCCTTCAGGGATTTGCTCCACCCGTTCAACCTCGAGGGCCGCATAGTGAACAAAGCTGTCGCCTTCATGATGATAGGATAAGCCAAGTTTCCCACCTCATTCCGACCGCTTGGAAAGAGGGCTTGCTAACTAGGATAGCTTCAAAGACCTGGTCCATACCATCAACCTCCAAAATAGAGTTCTCCCTCTTATTTTACAGGATATGGATTATGAAAGCTGTCTATTTATTCTTCCTTGTATTTTTCTTCATATTTTACATTATTTTCTATTCGGTAATATCTCCTATGTAATAGGCATAAATCGGTTCAATCGGTTTGAAATAAAGATGCCCGTCTTCCCACGGTTGGAAATGCAAATCCATTCTCGAGTCGCTCCAATTTTCCGGCGTTCCCGTTGTTTGGAGACGTCCCGGCACAACAGGCTCCTCCGTCACGTTCGGGAATTCCTGATAGCCGAACAGGAGATTCTCGTGGATTCCAATGATCTCATACTTGGGACCAAAGAAGGCCCGCTCCTCCTGAAGCTGATAGTGATAATACACGTAGCTGCTGATCATCTCCGGCTTCAGATGGGCAACGCGCCCCACTCTTCTGTCAACCGGCTGCCTGCGCTGCCAATGCTCCCGGTCCGCGGGCTCGTTGAAGTGAAAGACATCCATCATCCGAATCCATTTGCGGGGCTCAGCCTGCCCCGGCCAATCCAACAAGTACGGCTCCGCCGCGCCGGCAACTTCTTCCGGAGCCAGCTTACCCTCCAGGCACTCGTAATAGAGAAAAAGATTATGATTCCAATAAAAAGCCGCGGCCGTCATCAAGCGTCCCTGCGTCACGAGGCGGATAACCTGCTCGTCCTGCCGCAAGGCCGTTATGCCCTCCTCTTGTAGCCCGTCCTTCCATGCCGCCCTGAACATCAATCTTTCGATCATATCGCCAGCTCCATCCCTCGTTAAGTGAAATGCCGATGCTTTGGCAGCCATTGAACCGCGGCATCAACCGCTGCCTTCATCTCAAACAGCTTGCTGTCGGCTCGGCCAACTTTGCCTTGCCGAACCCCGCCATGGAATTGCGCGCCAAACTCTTCGAAATCGCCCGAGTCGTACGCATAGTCCATGAACCATTGCCAGGAACGCGCCCCATCGACCAGCATGGCGGTTCCCATTCTTTTCACAGGCATGCGGTCAATCCTTGTCTCGGCAAGATGCAGGCTTGTACAGGAGTCGAAGCCTACGCCGAGAAGCAGCACCTTTGCTCCCGACGCATACAGCTTGCCAAGCGGGGAGGCTTCCCCAAACTGCGGCGTTAACGGATGACCGGATACGATATATTCCGCATACTTGCCGTTAGCGCAAAAGGATACCTGCGGATGCTCCGACCTTACCGTACCCGGATAGGTGCGGAACAGCTCCGCAATACGCCCCATCCCCCGCGTTGGGGTTACAGCCGGATCAAAGGCCGGCATTTCGTTGTAAATAATCTCTAACCATTCCTGCGGTACGGGGGGATTGCCCCATTCGGCGGGATCGCTCCAGTCTCCGCACTGCGCCGGCATGACCAGCGTACCTTCAGGTCCAACAGCTTGCAAGAGCGCCTGCACAACCGCCTGCGGCCCGCCGCATACCCAGCCTAAGCTGGACATGGAGGAATGAACAAGAAGATGGTCCCCCTCCCGTATGCCAAGCTTACGCAGATCTTGCGCTATGCCGCTTACCGTTACCGGCAGCTGCGTTTGCTTTATAATGTCGTGTTCGCTCATTATCTTTGCTCCTTTACTCGAAACACTTGCTCAAATGCGTTATAGCATTTACGGTCCTTCGACGTATCAAGTACGGCAAAGGTAATATTCGAGAACAATGTGCCATAGCCTTCAACCTCCAACAAATCATGCCACCAGTTTGCTATTTTTACCGGATCATTCCTGAATACACCGCATCCATAAGCGCCCAATATGAGGCTGGTATCCCCTTGATGAGCAAAGATAGCCAGCGTCAGCCGCATGCGGTCTTTCATAACGCGTTCCGCCTGCAGCTTATTCTCGCCTTTCTGCATGACCTGCCCGTAGTTCACGGCCGGAAGCGTCAGCACGGAAGCCGAAAAAGGTCGACGGACTAGGTTAAATCGGGCATCCCTGAAAAATACGACATCAGGAGAATAGATCGCATGATCGGTATACATCATGGAACGGCAGGCCCGGTTTGCGGAATAGAAGCGCGGATGCCGCAGCTGCGTCCCGTATAATCCGCCTGACGCAGCCAAGCTCTCCTCCTGCGCCATTGCTCCGTTCAGAAATCCGCCGCCGGGATTCTTGGCGCTTGCGAAGTTGAGCACCCCAACCCGTTCGGCTCCCGCTTCAGCATAGCGCATAATCGCTTGAACAGTCGCTTCGTCAGTGACGGAAAAAGAAGCTTTGGACGTACCCTTGATCGGTATCTGCCAATTACCGATTATGCTCACTCCCTCTTCCGGTGTAAAAAGCCGGCTGTTTTCCTCCGACAGCCTCTGGGCTTCTGCTATATCAACTCTGGTTCCATTACAGACGTAGTAGCCTTGCTGCTGGATAACCAATGTCTCCTGCGCAATTTCCTTGCGATTCATGATCATTCCTTCTCTCTTTAAATCAATTCGTCCCTGACTTCCATCAGGGCAAATCCAAGCAGGTTCCGGCCGCGCCATTCTAACGGATTTCCAACATTGGAATCCGCCTGCTCCATCCCGATCCCCCAAATCCGATCATATGGGCTCGCTTCAACCAGGATGGAGGTACCCGTTGACTTCAGAAATAGTCCAAGCTCAGCGTTTTGCGAAAACTTGGCAAAGTTCCCTCTCTTCACAATCGCATAGCATTGGCTCTCCCATGCCGTTTTATCGAAGTTCTTTACTGCCCGGCCGAAAGCTTTAATCTCTTTCGGATCACTGGCTTTGAGGATTTCGGCCAACATCTCTTCATCCTGAAACAGCCTGGCTTTTTCGGCCATCATATATTGCTCGGTGCATGTGTAAGGAATCCGATCAATAATAAATGGACTCAACCACCACTGGCTCAAGCAGCTTTTGTCGATCTTGCCGGGCTCGGAAGGCGTATGGCCCCAGAAGAACAAAAACGTCCCTCTCTCGCCAACGGCATGTTCCCTCTGCAATTGTTCTATGCTGTATTTCATTGAAGTCTCTCCACCTTTCTTCGAAAAAGGCGGGACGGACGGTGACCGAAACTTTCCGTGTAATGATCCGTTTCCGTCACGAGATCCGCAATCTTGCGCCGAAACGCCGCCTTTAGAAGCTCTTTATCCAAAATAACCTCGTACACCTGCTGCAGCTCCGTTAGAGTAAACAGCTTAGGCATCAGATGAAGGGCTATATCCGTATAGTTGACTTTTCCTCTCAAACGTTCAATCGCATAAGCAATGATTTTGGCATGGTCGAAAGCCAAACCCTCGTTGCTCGCAATACTATAAGAGGTTTTCGATGCTGCCTCCGTAACGGTATCCTTACGCTCCACCATTGCCTTCAGCTGTGCGTAATCGGAACTTAGAAGGAGTTCATACTGCAGTGTACTTACATATCCGTCCTCAACAAACTCCTTCTGTTCCCTGAGCAATCGGTACGATACTTTAAACCATGCAGCGTTCGCCGCATCGTCTCCCGCTTTCAGCTCTAACTTATCGCTATTTACCAATGCCATGTAAGAACAGCTTATGACCCAAGTCCGGGGATCCCGGCCGATATCGCTAAACGTATATAACTGCTCCAGATAAACGTTATCGACTCCCGTCTCCTCCTGTAACTCCCTGACCGCAGCCTCATCCGTTGTTTCGTGAGGTCGTACAAAGCCGCCCGGCAACGCCCATTGTCCCAGAAACGGATGGCCGCCTCGCTGAATAAGCAGCACCCGAAGCTCCTTCCCGGGCAGTTTGCGGTAATTGTCTTCCTCTGTAGGGGTCACCGTAAAAATAACCATATCCGCGGCTACCGAAGGGCGCTCATAATCACCCGGTATATACCGCTCCATAAATTCGCGCTCTGTTAATCCGTTCGAATCGCGCCGTTCCAACTTGCCCACACCTCATCTATTCTTATTTATATTTTGATAATAACAATTTATTACTAACAACTATAGCAGAACAGGCTCCTGTCCAGCAAGGGCAAAGTCAGTTATAACGAAAGCGGCGGGAAAAATAGTAATGAAAAGTGTTACAATAAAATCTATCCATCCTAGTCCAATAGAATAGGCGGCGGCGCGATATGTCCATTACCTATAAAATGTATACGATGTGCATGGTTCAAGATAAGGATAAGGTACTTTTAATCAATAGGCCAGATAAAAAGGGGTTTCCCGGCTATATCGGTCCCGGCGGCAAAGTGGATTTCCCGGAAAGCCTCGTGAATGGCGCCATCCGCGAGGTACGGGAGGAAACCGGATTGATCGTAAAGGATATCATCTATAAGGGTCTTGAGGAATTTTGCGATCCGACCACGAACCTGAGATATATGGTCTTCAACTACCTGGCGACTTCGTTTGAAGGAACGCTGCTCGAAGACCCGCCAGAAGGCGAGCTGCTCTGGGTGAACAAGGATGAGGCCCTTAAGCTTCCGATGCAAAGCTGGTTTGCGCGCCGGTTCCCGCTTTTCTTCCAGGAGGGGACGTTCGAGCTAAGCTACGTATGGGATGAGAAGGTTAGAGAAACACTCGATAAAACCGAGCGCTTCTACTCCCCCGCCCCCATGCAGCAGCATTAAACTGCGTGTTTTAAATTCGCACTTGAATAAAAATAGCAGCATAAGCTATACTAGTAAAAATTCAAACGAAATTATGCCGATGAAGAGAATCCAACTCGGAGGCGTTCTCGTCAAGGGGAATTACCGTTCTCCCTAAGTTAACCGGACCCGCCCGTTACCGCGGAACTAAGTGGATTAAACAGTGGTAGACCTGTTTAATCAATTTGGGTGGCACCGCGAGAATACAAGCGCTCTTCGTCCCAATCGGACGATTAGAGCGCTTTTTTGTATTCTTATCGAAGAGGAGCGAGTTGCCATGTTAGACATCAAGTGGATTAGAAACAACCGGGATGAGGTTCAAACGGTCGCAGACCGGAAAGGGATCGCCATCTCCATTTCGCGGCTTGTGGAAGTGGATGATGAGCGGCGGAAACTGCAGCAGGACATTGAGGAGCTTCGCCAGGAACGGAACCAGACCATTCAGGAGATTAACCTCTCCATCTATAGCGGCAACGAGAAGGATGTAGAGCAGAAAAAGCTTCAAATGAAGGAAATCAACCAACGCATCGCACATCTGGAAAAGGACCACAAAGCCGTTCAAGCGGAGTTCGCGGATCTTATGCAGGTTGTTCCTAACATCGTGTCGCCGGATACGCCGGCCGGTCTATCGGATCAGGATAATGTCGAGGTAAAAAGAGTCGGCGAGCCGCCCGGCTTTGCCTTTGAAATCAAGGATCACGTAAAGCTTGGCGAGCTTCACCAAATGATTAACATCCCACGCGGGGTCAAAACGGCCGGAAGCCGCAATTATTATTTAACCGGAGCCGGCGCCACCCTGCATCGTGCCGTGCAGCAGCTTGCGCTCGACTTGCTTATCGAGAGAGGCTACACCCTGCTCGAGGTGCCGCTTATGGTGCGCAGGGAAGCCCTTTACAATACCGGCTTCTTCCCGCTTGGGGAGGATCAGACCTACCGCATCGATGGCGGCGACCACTATCTGGCCGGCACATCGGAGGTTCCCCTTATCGCGTTCTACGATAATGAAATCGTGGATGTCGGCAAGCCGATTCGACTGGCAGCCGCCTCGACCTGCTTCCGCAGCGAGGTAGGCTCGTCGGGCAAGGATGTGCATGGCTTATACCGGGTTCATCAGTTCTCGAAGGTCGAGCAGGTCGTCATATGCGAGGACAGCGTGGAGGCGTCGGAGCAGATGCTTCAAGAGATTACGCGAAATGCGGAGGATCTCCTGCAGCAGCTGGAGCTTCCTTATCGCGTTATGGCGGTATGCACGGGAGATATGTCGCAAAAAACCTATAAGCAATTCGACATCGAGACCTGGATGCCAAGCCGCCAAGCATACGGCGAGACCCATTCGTCGTCCAATCTGCTTGACTTCCAGGCACGCCGCTCGAACATCCGTTACCGGGATGCCCAAGGCAAGCTAAGATTCTGCCATACCCTAAATAACACCGCCGTCGCTTCGCCGCGCATCCTTATCCCCCTGCTGGAGAATCATCAGGAGGAGGATGGTTCGATCCGTATTCCGGAGGCCTTGCGCAAGTATATGAACGGGATGGAGCGGCTGCAGCTCTGAGGAAGTCTAGAAGGCCGGCCGCTAGTTAGCGTATGCTTCACGAATTGCAGGATATTTGCCCAAATCGGGCAGATCCGGCAAATTATACTGTACAGAATGCATGATATTTCGCCGACTTGAGCCCAGCCGGGCAAAATCCCCTCCAATATCCTGCACTCTGTGCAGGATATTTCCGTACACCGGGCTATTTGCCTCCATTATGCTGCATTCTGTGCAATGTAGCCGGGCAGCTACAACCATGGCAGCCAAAAACAGACCGTCCTGCTATAGCAGGACGGTCTGTTTTCAAACGATGAACCGTTGCCCTATTCCCCGTCAATGAGCGTAAGCTCCACAACGGTATTACGCTCATCCGGGAGCGGATAAGTAGCCGTCTCCGGTCTTGCAAAGTTGAAAAAGGCATCCTTCTCAAACAGATGGACATTCCACGGACGGGTGACAAATACCTCGGAGCCGTCGGACAGCAGTCTCGCCTGCTTCACGCGGCCGGCCAGACCGACGAGGCCGATTGGTCCGATGCTTTCCTCGAGTAAGTGCGCGTACAGTTTATTTCCCTTGCGCGTGTACCGGCCCCACTCCGGCTTGGGCAGACCGGCTTCCACGCAGCCGTAAATGCTGTCGCCGTTTTTGCCGAGCCATTCCCCTACTTCCTCCAAGATGTTCAACGACTCCCGCGGGATCTCGCCCTTGGCGTTAGGCCCTACATTAAGGAGCAGGTTGCCGTTCTTGCTGACGCATTCGACCAGCTTGCGGATAACCGTCTTGGCTGACTTGTACGTAAAATCGGCCGCGCTGTAGCCCCAATTATTATTCAAAGTAATGCAGGCTTCCCACGGGATGGAGTTGCCCTCTTCGTCCGTAACGCCGCTTGGAGGAATAATCTGCTCCGGAGAGGCAAAGTCGCCCGCGTAGAGGTTCGGATTATTCGTATAGATCGACCCGCCCCCTTCCCCGCCTGCATCCAGACGGTTATCGACAATGATATGCGGCTGAATGGAACGGATCATCTCCATCAGCTCGGTTGCGCGCCAAGCTTCGCCCTTCATCTCGTCATAGGAGAAATCGAACCACATAATATCCAGCTTGCCATAGCCGGTAAGGAGCTCGCGCACCTGACCGTGCATGTAGTCGAGATAGCCCGCGAACCGCTCCGGATCGCGCTTATATTCCTCATTATCGCGCATCGGGTGATGACGGTCCCCGTATGCCGGATAATCCGGATGATGCCAGTCCAGCAGCGAGTAGTATAGCCCTACCTTAAGCCCTTCCGCGCGGAAAGCGTCCAGAAACTCTCTCACCAGATCTCTTCCGCATGCCGTATTGGTAGACTTATAATCGGTCAACTGGCTGTCGAAGAGACAGAAGCCGTCATGATGCTTGGCCGTGAGTACCGCATATTTCATACCCGCCGCTTTGGCCGCTTTCGCCCATTCTTTCGGATCGTATCGTTCCGGATTAAATTCGTCGAAGTACACTTGATAATCCTCGACGCTGATCCGTTCCCCGTTTCTTACCCATTCCCCGCGCGCGGGAATCGCATATAATCCCCAATGAATAAACATGCCGAATCTGTCCTGCAGGAACCACTTGGTCCGTTCCGTGCGCTGCTCGATATTGGATTGACTCATAGACTGGATCGCCTCCAAAAGCTTAGGATATACCCCTAGTCTAGCGGTCATTTGTGATATGATATAGGCAGCAAATTAGCTTGTATGGGGATTAGATTAACCTAATTCGAGGTGTCGCTTCATGTCGCTCAATCCTAATCACGGGTTTCTTAACGAAATGCTTCAGCATCTGCAGGTGCATCTCGAGGAAGCTTATTATACCGAATGCACGCCGCAGTGGCGCGAGCTCGATTATATCCCGTCCTACAATAAATTCTATCTGATCTGCGAGGGCGAAGGCTGGCTCAAAATCGACGGCCAGGAATACCGCCCCGTTCCCGGACAACTCGTCCATATGCCCGCTCACGTTCTGCAATCCTACTCCGCTGTCAGCGGCCGCCCTTATTCCAAATACTGGTGTCACTTCACCGCCACGATGGGCGAATTGGATCTGTTCCAGTGGCTGGAGATCCCCCCCATTCTCGACGTCTCTCCCGGCCATAGGGATAACTTAATGAAGCTGTTCCGGGAGCTGGTAGAGCTGTGTCAGAATCGCTCTTACCTGGCGAGAATACGGGAAAAAGCCATTCTTCTGGAAGTCATTGCCTTGTTTCTCTCGCAGTCCGATACGCATCCGAAATTCGTGCCGGGCCGGCTTGGCGAAATCGAGAGACTGAAGCAGATTGAAGCTTTTATCGAAGCCAATCTGTCCGAGGCTTTGACGCTGGAGCAGCTTGCGAAGCATGTCCATCTTCATCCCAACTATCTTGTCCGTTATTTCAACAAGCATTTCGCGGTCTCGCCGCTCAAATATTTGAACCGCAAACGAATGCAGAAGGCGAAGTCCCTGCTGGGCGCAACAAACCTCTCCATTAAGGAAATTGCCGAGCTTGTCGGCTTCCCCGATACGAACCATTTCGCCAAGGCCTTCCGCAAGGAAGCCAGCTGCTCCCCGACGGAATACCGTCTGCGTGCGGGGCGCAGCTGACTTGAAACCTAGACATGCCCTAAGGTATATTCGGAATTAAACGGAAGATAACCGCGATGTTAGGGGACTAATAATGAACGCAACCCGCATTCTAATTATTGAAGACGATCTGGAAATCAACCAGCTTATTGCACGGTACCTTAAGAAAGAAGACTACGAGGTTCAGTCTGCCTACAATGGCAAAGAAGCCCTCGCCTACCTGACCAGGGACGAGTATCAGCTTGTCATTCTCGATCTCATGCTCCCTATTGTAGACGGCCCGGAAATACTGCGGAAGGTCCGTGAAACCAAGACCACGCCGATCATTGTTTTGTCCGCCAAAGACAGGGAAATGGACAAAATAAGCATGCTTGAGCTTGGCGCCGATGATTATATCACGAAGCCTTTTACCATTGGCGAGCTTGTAGCAAGGGTTAAAGCGCAGCTTCGCCGGTATATCGGTTTCCAACCCGATCATGCTTCGGCTGCACCCAAAATCCTTAAGCATGGCGATTTGGAGCTGGATACCAGCTCCTGCGAGCTTACGGTCAGAGGGCAAAAAAAGCCGATTACCGCCAAAGAATACGCTATTCTAAAGCTTTTCCTCTCAAACCCTACCCGGGTATTCGCCAAGTCCCATATTTTCCAGGCCGTATGGCAGGAAGATAGCATGTCGGACGACAATACCGTGATGGTGCATATTAACCGGATAAGGACAAAGATCGAGAAGAATCCTTCGAGCCCTCAATATATTCAGACGGTCTGGGGATTCGGCTACAAACTGGGCGAGTGGTGACAAGATGGCGTACTCCATAATCATCGCCGTCCTCCTGCTGTTTATTCTTATTTTACTATCCCGCTATACCAGGCTGCAGCGGGGTATTCGCAGGATCTCCCGCACCACGTCCGATATCCGAAGCGGTAATTTCAACAGGCGCTATCGTCTCCCTTCGGCAGACAAGCCGCTAACCGAGCTAAGCGAGGAGCTGAACCGGCTGATCGATTACGTTCAGAAGTCCTTCGAACGGACCGCCTTTCTGGAGGAAGAACGGAAACGGATGATCGCCAATATTTCGCATGATTTGCGTACTCCGCTGACCTCGCTGCTCGGCTACATGGAGGCTCTTCAGCAGGATGCAAGCTTGTCCCCCGAGGAGAAAGAGACGTTTCTCGGCATAGCCGTGGGCAAAGGGGATGATCTGTTGGTCCTGCTGCAAAATTTCTTCGAGCTGGCTCGCCTCGAAACGGAGGATTCAATACCGGAGCTACATAAGCTTAATCTGTCCGAGCTTATCCCTGAGATTCTCGTCGACTTCTACCCGGCGTTCGTGAAAGCGGGCCTGACGCCTGTGATGGAGCTCCCGGAAGAGCCGCTCTTCGTCATTGGAGATACCGCCGTTCTAAGACGAATCGTGAATAATTTGCTGTCTAACAGCTTGCGGTACGGGGCAGACGGCGGCGAGCTTGGCATTACGGTAAGGGAGGAATCCGGCAAGGTGTGGGTCGATGTGTGGGACCGGGGCAAGGGGATTCCGGAGCGGGATCTGCCGCATATCTTTGAACGCCTGTATACCGGCGAAGCCTCCAGAAATACCTCTCTTCGGGGCACCGGACTTGGACTGGCGATCGTCAGAAATCTCGTCGGGAAGCTTGGCAGCCAGATAACAGTATCCAGTACGCCCAATGAAAAAACCGTATTTACCTTCAGCCTTATGAAAAGTTAAACCGGCAGACCGGTTTGGCTTTTTCTTTTTATGACGCGATTTAAGATTTTTGTAAGGTATTCCTTAATAGTCTGTGAAAAATCCGCGATACACTAAGCTTCGAAAGGAGTTGAGCCGCGTGAACTACGTGCTGCGAACCAATCAGTTAACCAAACGTTACGGCGAAAAAACCGTCGTCCATAACGTCCATATGAATATCAGGCGAGGCGATATCTACGGATTTCTCGGCCAGAACGGCGCAGGCAAGACAACAACCCTCCGGATGATTATGGGCCTGATTCGGCCTACTGCCGGAGAAGTCGAATGGTTCGGCGAAGGGCTGAACGGCGGAAGAGCCGGAGCAATGGAACGGATTGGAGCAATCATCGAATATCCGGGATTCTATTTAAACCTAAGCGCTGTGGACAATTTGGAGATTCATCGTCGTCTTATGGGTATAGGCAATAAGGAATATATCCAAGAAGTCCTGTCGACCGTTGGCCTGCTTGATGTCCGGAATCAGAAGGTGAAGCATTACTCGCTTGGCATGAAGCAGCGGCTTGGCATTGCCCGCGCCTTGCTCCATCGTCCAGAGCTTCTTGTCTTAGACGAACCAACGAATGGGCTTGATCCGGCAGGTATCAAGGAAATCCGGCAGCTATTCCTCGATTTGGCCAGACAACGTGGCATTACCTTTATCATCTCCAGCCATCTGCTGAGCGAAGTCGAGCAGCTGGCTACCCGGGTTGGAATTATCCATCAAGGAACTCTTATCGAGGAGATCGATTACGAGGACCTGCAGCGAAAGACCCGGCACTATCTGGAAATCAAGGTTGACGATGACAAGAAGGCGGCCTATCTTCTGGAGCAAAAGCTTGGCGTATCGGATTACCGCCTGGCAGGTCCGGGCATTATCCATCTTTACGATATTCTGGATCAGTCAGCCAACGTCAATCTGACGTTAACCAGTCAAGGGGTTGGCGTGCGAGAGATCCGGCTGTCCGGAGACAGCCTCGAGGATTATTTTTTGAAGGTAACGGGAGGTGTTCCGCTTGTTTAACGTGATCTATACGGAGCTGCTCAAGCTGAAGGCCACGAAAATTCCCTGGCTTGCGCTGCTTGGGGCGATCCCCGCGAATCTGGTTACTTTGTTCGCCTTTCTGCCGAGAATAATGCCGGATGGAACCCGTGCCGGAATAGATATTCAGGATATGTTCTACAGACAGGGCATGCTGCTTGTCATGATCGCCCCGTCCATATTCACCCTCATTACGGCTTATATTATTGCAAGGGAATACCAGGAACGGACCATTAACCAGTTATTTTCCTATCCGGTCTCACGCGCTTCCATCCTTGCAGCGAAGCTATCCGTGGTATTTATCCTGATCGCCGCAACAACCGTTCTGTCCTGTATCGCAGCTTTTGTCGTCGGGTTTGTAAAGCTTCTGCAAGGGCATATCGATTTCACCATGATCGGGTTAGGCTTGAAAACAAACCTGCTCATCTGCCTGCTGTCCTTCGGAACCGTTCCGGTTGCAGCGGCCGTCAGCCTGGTCGCCAAAAATGTCATTCCCGCCGCTGTTCTTGGGGTGTTCGCAACGATCGTCACCGTTATTGGCGAGATTGGCCATGGTCAAGGCGGCATCCTATTCCCTTGGCTCGCGCCTTATTGGCCCGTCCGTCATCTTGCCCAGGACATTGCGGATAATACAGGGGCGAACCCTTACGCGGTCCCCGCGCTTATCATTTTGGCGCTAACCTTTATCCTGTCGCTTGCCTTCAGTCTCGTCTATTACATGAGATCTGATGTGCACAGCGGATCTTGAGGCGGTCGCATACATGAGATTATTGGAGATCGTTCTGGTTGTCGCCAATGCACTGTCACTGTCGCTTTGCTTTTGCAAGCCTTCGAGGAAAATCTGGCTTGGAGCCGCAGCGGTCAATCTGGTTATCCTGACCCTGCATGGCCTTATCGAAGGCTTCCGGTTCCAGATGCTTCCGGCCTATGCTTTTGTAGCCATGCTGCTCATCTATACGTTATTTAAGACTTCAACCCGTTTGTACACAAAGACAATGCCCAAAGCGCTGAAGGGATTTGTCATACTTGTATCCGCAGGAAGTCTTGCCTTAACCTCCTTCCTGTCCTATGCGCTTCCTGTATTCGCTCTTCCGAAGCCTACAGGCGATTATCAGATAGGCGTAGAAGAGCTGCATCTCGTTGATGAGAACCGTAATGATCCTTTCCTTGATCAGTCACCTAAAAAACGCGAGCTTATGGTCAAGCTTTATTATCCGTCGGAGAAAAATAACACAAAGCCTTACGAACGTTATTTGCAGCCTGAACTCATTAGGTTATTTGCTTCCTTCTTCCATGTACCCGAATTCGCGCTTGGACATTTGAATCTGATTCATACGGATGCCAAAGCCAATCTACCCGTATCCGGTCAAGAGCAGCGGTACCCTATTGTTCTGTTCTCCCATGGCGCCGGTACTTCCATGGCCGTGCACACCTCTCAATACGAGGACCTGGCCAGTCACGGGTATATCGTTGCCGCCATTGATCACACCTATGTCTCGGCAGGCACCGTTTTCCCCGATCATACCGTTTCGGCTATGGATGCGACGACAGACTTTCATACGGCGGAGCCTGCAAAGATTATTACGCAAATTATGGCCGACGATGTTTCTTTCGTGATGAATGAGCTCAGCGAATGGAACGAAGGCAAGGGCACGCAGGACGTTAGCTTTAAAAACAAACTAGATCTCGATCGTATTGGTGTTATCGGACATTCAGTCGGCGGTGCCACCGCTTATAATCTGGCTATTCATAACAGCCGGGTAAAAGCTGCGGTGAACCTCGATGGCGCCGTCTATATGACGCCTGAAGAGAACGCGAATATGGCGCCATTCCTTATGCTGGCAAACGACAGGAACCATATTCAGCAAATCAAGCAGCGAAAGCCTTTGATTCCGAATCTGGACGATTTGTCCGCCGAAGGACAAGAGAAGGCGGTATCCGAGTCCGTATATGGCACGAGAGACGCCTACATGCAGGCTTATGGTGAGGCGCAGCGCAATATCGCCGGGCTTACCGAAGTGCTACAAGCCTCCGATAGCTTGTTTACGATTAGGGGCAGCGACCATATGAAATTTTCCGACATTGGCCTGTTTATCGGCTCTACCAAACTCCGTAATCTCATTGGCATAGGCGGTCAGACAGACCCGGCGCGATGCCTGGTTATTACGGAAGCTTTAACACGGGCTTTTTTTGATCAGCATTTGAAAAATGCACCCGCGGATTCCCTTAACGCCTTGCTTCAGGAATACCCGGAGCTTGAGAAAGTAACCCTCTGATCCGACCAAAGTCTGAGGCAGCTTCCTTCCTATGGGCGATTATCCGGCTTCGGGATTATTTTATAATCAGTGGCATAGAGAAATGTCGGGAAAGAAAGGATGGATGCCAATGTCGGGTCAACAAGAGGATATTCAGGCTATTCACAATGTATTTCGGGCTCTGTATAGGGCATGGGATCAGGGTGACGGCAAGGCCTATAGCGAGTTTTTCACCCCGGATGCCGACTATGTCACCTTCTTCGGCGAGCACCTGAAAGGCCGGAGCGAGATTGACAGCGCTCATCAGGCTTTATGGGACGGTCCGCTGCGCGGATCCAAGATGATTGCGGATTTGCGGGAAATGAAGCTTCGTTTTATTTCTCCGGACGTTGCCATTGCCCATGCAACCGGGGCCGTTCTGATGCGGTGGCAGAAAAAAGCGCCCGCGAGCCGCGACTCCATTAACACCAATGTGCTGGTGAGACAAAACGGCGAATGGAAGATCGCTGCCTTCCACAATTGCCGCATCAAAAAGTTCAATTGGCTGACCAAGCTCCTGTTTCAGCCTAAGAGCAAAACGTCGGCGAAATAGAGAGCAATTAAAAAAGCCTTCAATTGCCGAATCGGCAACTGAAGGCTTTCTCTATATAAGCAGGCGTTAAGCCAACGCCGAGCTCGTTTGTTTTTTGCCTGCAAGCCCTAGAGCCGCATTTGTCGTTGCGTTGATCTGTTGGATCAGCTCAGGATTTTGCAGAAGCTTGGTTCCGTAGGAAGGAATCATTTCTTTGATCTTAGGCTCCCACTCTTTGATATGCTGCGGGAAGCATTTGCCGATAACCTCGAGCATAACGGACACGGCCGTCGATGCACCAGGCGAAGCGCCTAGAAGGGCAGCGATCGAGCCGTCAGCCGCGCTGATAACCTCCGTACCGAACTGCAGAGTGCCTTTGCCTGCATTCGTTTCTTTAATAATCTGTACGCGTTGGCCAGCTACGAGCAGCTCCCAATCCTCGCTTTTTGCATTCGGGATGAACTCGCGCAAGGCTTCCATGCGCTGCTCTTTGGAAAGCATAAGCTGTTTGATCAGGTACGTGGTCAAGGACATATTTTTCGCGCCTGCCGCCAGCATGTTCGTTAAGTTATGCGGTTTGACCGATGTAATAAGGTCCATGTTGGAGCCGTATTTCAGGAATTTTGGCGTGAAGCCCGCGAACGGACCAAAGAACAGCGACTCTTTGTTGTCGATAACGCGCGTATCCAGATGCGGTACGGACATTGGAGGGGCGCCAACCGGCGCCTGGCCGTATACCTTCGCACGGTGCTGAGCGACCACTTCCGGCTTCTTGCAGACCATGAACAGACCGCTTACCGGGAAGCCGCCGATGCCTTTGCCTTCCTCAATGCCGGATTTCTGCAACAGATGCAGACTTCCGCCGCCGCCGCCGATAAAGACGAATTTCGCATTGATGCGCTCCGAGCTGCCGCTTTGCAGATTGCGCACCTTCAGCTCCCAGCTGCCGTCGTTCGCACGTTTAATATCATCTACATTATGGTTGTAGTTTATGTCGACGTTTTGCTTCTTCAGTTGATTGAACAGAATACGTGTCAAAGAACCAAAGTTGACGTCCGTCCCGGACTCAATTCTGGTTGCTGCAATTGGCGTATTTACCTTGCGGTCTTTCATCATAAGCGGAATCCATTCCGCCAGCTTCGCAGGGTCTTCGGAGAATTCCATGCCTTCAAACAATGGATTGCCGGATAATGCCGCAAAACGCTTCTTCAGGAACGTAACGTCTTTTTCCCCTTGCACAAAGCTCATATGAGGAACGGGTACTACAAAGTCCCGCGGATTACGGATCAGATTGCTGTTCACGAGATAAGACCAGAACTGCTTCGACACCTGGAACTCTTCATTGACTTTAACTGCTTTGCTAATGTCGATGGAGCCGTCCGGCTTCTCCGTTGTGTAGTTCAGCTCGCATAGGGAGGAGTGTCCTGTTCCTGCGTTGTTCCATTCGTTGGAGCTTTCTTCGCCGGCTGTTGCGCGCCGTTCGAACACGGTAATTTCCCACTCCGGCTTCAGTTCCTTCAGCAAAGAACCCAAAGTCGCGCTCATAATGCCGGCACCAATCAAAATTACGTCTGTTTTCGTTTGTTTGCTCATGTTAACCGTCCTTAACCTTTCGATTTGCAGAAAGGATGTTTCACGCTCGTGAAATTTCTCACACATCATTTCTGATCAAAAAATGAACTGCTTCTATGCTACAGGTTGATAAATAGATAAAATGTCTAGTTCTATTATACGACAGTTTGAAGCTATAATCGACGCCATTTCCACATGATTTTTTAACCATTCCCTGAACTATTCTCCACTTTCTCGGATCGGGCACGCCCGAAAAACAGCAAAACCACCCCAAACTTTGGCGTGGTTTCTTATAACTTCAGCTTATCTCTTCATTTGGAATATGGGAGGCTTTCAGGATTTGCGCCGCGCCGCATACTTTTTGCCCCACTCGCCCATCCTTTCGAGAATCGGAAGAAACTGCTCCCCCGCTTCCGTAAGGGAGTACTCAACCTTGGGCGGAACCTCCTGATACACCACTCTGTTGACCATCCGATCCTTCTCCAGCTCTCTGAGCTGGCTGGTTAATATGGCCTTCGAGATGCCGGGCACGAGGCGCTGAAGCTCCCCGAACCGCCGCGTCTCCCGCAGATGCCACAAAATAATGATCTTCCATTTACCCGCGATTACATTCTGCGTCTCTGTCACCGGGCATACCTCAATCTGCTCCTCCGGAATTTCGCCTTCAAACGAGCTGCGAGCCATTCCAATCCCTCGTTTCTTCCACGGTATGGTTTTTATGACTATGTAATAAAATAGTGACTACTTTAAAAAATCGAACTAAAGAAATAATATTAGTTTATGCGAAATCACACAACTAAACCATGAAATTCGGAGGGAATGAAAGATGAAAATCGGTATTATCGGAGCTAACGGACAGATCGGCAGCCTGATTGTGAAGGAAGCCCTGGAGAGAGGCCACGAGGTAACGGCTATCGTAAGGAACGCATCCAAAATCAGCGATTCGAGCGTCACCGTTTTGGAGAAGGACATTTTTCACCTGACCGGTGCGGATTTGAAGCCTTTTGATGTGGTCGTTAATACGTTTAAAGCCCCCGAAGGGGAAGAGCATCTTTACGTGGACGCCGGCAGAGCGCTGACGGCTGCGTTACAGGATGCGCCCGGAACGAAGCTGATCGTAGTTGGCGGCGCGGGAAGCCTCTTCGTCGACGATCAAAAGACAACAAAGCTGATGGACACTCCCGAGTTTCCCGCCTTCGTCTATCCGACAGCATCAAACGCCGGCAAGCAGCTGGATGAGCTTAAGAATACCACCTCCATTACCTGGACATACATTAGCCCGGCGGCATTCTTTGATCCAAAAGGAAAACGAACCGGCGCGTATACGAAAGGTCTCGATCACGTCATCGTGAACAGCCAAAGCCAAAGCTACGTCAGCTATGCCGACTATGCCATCGCCGTATTGGACGAAATCGAGAATCCGCAGCATGTGAACAAGCGCTTTACGATTGTTGGCGAAGCGGAATAAAGAATAAAGGGAAACGCGAAGCGCTGTTTTAGCAAGAATTCTCGCCGTAAACGGAATAGCTATTTCGGTTTACCGGGTGTAATCCCGCCAGATCCGGTTAATTGACCGGATTTGGCGGGAATTCATTCCTCTCTTATTTTACACCGCGCCCCATTAAGAGTAAGATGCTATTAATTTCATGCGCGTGAGAAAAGAGAGGATTGTTACCTATGAGCACAAGCATCATTTCGGGAATTCAGCTTTATCATCTATGCAGAAACAACAGTCATTACGGGCTTCTCAGCATGTCCTGCGGTTCGGAAACCGGCTGGGGCGAATGCGTCATAACGACCGATGCTCCGCATTTCGACATCATTGCCTGGGGCGATTTTCTTTGCAAGCTAAACCGGCAATCTCTAGCCGACGCCCGTAATACGGCTCTCCTGAACCGCGAGGCATGGGGCGACGCCAAGACCGAGCTTGTGCTCATGGCTTTATCGAACCTGGCCCATTCGGCGGCGGCCAAAGAAGAAGAAACACCTGATTCCTCCATCTTATTCGAGGAATCCATGAGTTACTTCTCTGTGTTGTAGGCTTCCTTTTCAGCTTTTAAAGACACTTCTATATTAAGCAGCCTTGTCTTCGTTACCATGCCTGCCCTCTCCAAGGTGCGCTTGGACGCCTCGTTGTAATACCAGCAGCCGCAGATCGCGGTTATGCCCCGGGCCTTGCACCAATTGCGCATTTGGACGATTAGCGCGGTCCCATAGCCCCGCTTTCTGTGGGCTTCATTCGTGAACATTCCAATGCTGCCGAATCCTTCAAGCAGCTTGGATTGTTCCATAACTCCGATACCCAGCAAATCCTGGTCTTTGTAGTAAACGAACAGCCCTCCGTCATGCAGCCACTGCTCATAATTATTCAGAAAATCCCCGCATACCTGCTGAATGACAGGAAGGTCTTGCGGCCCCGCAGGACGGAATACCGCATCGCTTTCCGTGCTTACCGAAATTTCAACTCCACTGTCCTGAAAAAAGTAAGCCTGCTTGTGGATCTTATAGTCCCGATCGATAGCGAGACTTACAAACAGCTCATCGCAGGTGGGTACAAACAAGTTTTTGACGGCATGACGCTCGAGCGCTTCGATAAACAAGGCCTGTGCTTTCCGCAAAGAGGACCTTCTGATGTAAAACTGCGTCATCAGCTCCCCGTTGTGCAAGGCGTAATACCCAATGTCCTCCTGACCGTCTTGAATCCGGTAAAAGGCAGATGACAGGATATGCTCCTCCAGAAAAGAATCAAACGGCGAAGACAAGCTTTTCAAATATTCCGCTACAAGCGGTTTAATCTCGTCCATTGCGCACGCCTGTATAATCATCGGATCAATCCCCCCCTTTATAATAATGAATCGGCCTGATCTCAATACCCCATTCGAACGGCTCGCCGTCATCCACTTGCACGGCCGGATGCAGGGCCGCGACCCGCGCCGCTTCTTCCATATTCTCTGCTTCAATAATAAACACGCTGCCAATCATCTCTTTCGTCTCGGTAAAAGGACCGTCCAGCACCTTTACCTTCCCTTTCGCCCGCCGCAGGCTTCTGACGTCCTTGCCTAGACCCGCATCGACAAGAACCTGGTCCGTGCCATAAAGCTCCTCAAGATGAGGCGCGCATTGGCCCATGACCTCAGCGATCGCTTCCTTAGGGAGCGCATCCATTTTCTCCGCATTTAAATAACCCAAACAAAGGAATTTCATGACGATATTCTCCTTTACCCGTAGATTATGGTTAGCCAATGGTACCGGGCTCTATAGAATCAACGAATGGCAGCTTGCGAATTCGACTCTGTTTAAGGTTAAATCTTTCTTCGCTTAAAGACTGAAACCTGCCGTTCTCATTCAGCAGAAAATATTTTTTGAATAAAAACACAAAAAAGCACCCAAACGGGTGCTTCGCTGCGAACCATATAAGCAAGGTTACGATTACTGCGACTACTTGAAGGCAACAAACGTTAAATTCTTGCCTTTTAAATATTTTATGATATCGGGGAGCGCTTCTACCGTGTGTTTGTCTTCATGCAGAACATAGATGCCGCCAGCGGCTTCAACATGATGGAAGTACCGGGTAATATCCTCCGGCGTCTTCGCATTCCAATCCTCCGGATCCCGGTTCCACAGCAAGGTCTTCATATGCTGCTTACCGGCTGAGGCGACCAATTCGTCATTGACCGCTCCATACGGCGGACGGAATAACGTAACCGGCTTATGGGTCAGCGCTTCAATCGCAATATTTACTTTGGACAAATTCTCGCTCTGCTCCTGCGCATCGGATTTGGTAAGCACGCTATGATCCCAGGAGTGGTTGCCGATGGACATGCCATGCCCGGCTGCGTAAGTGACCGCTTCTTTATAATGAGCCACATTCTGCCCGACAAACAGGAAGGTTGCCGGCACGTTCTGCTCCGTCAGGATATCAACGATATCCTTCGTCAGCTTGGACGGCCCGTCGTCAAAGGTTAAAGCGACGTACTCCTTGGGCAAGCCAAAAAACTTCTTGTCATCGTCGATATCGATGATTTTGAAGGCCGGCTTCTCCTCATGAGACTCCGTCCGTACCGCGTTGTGCACCGCAACAGGCTGATCAGCCTTTACTACAGCCGCAGCGTCCTGAGTGACGGCCGCATCGCTCACCGAGGATGAAGCATGGGCAACCGGCAAGCCGGAATCGCTTTTTGTCACCTCGGCCTTCGCTACTTGACCGCCAAGCAAGCGCGCGGAATCCACCTTGCCTCCGGTAGCGACAGAGAGTATGGCCAGCAGACCAATCATGATAAGAATGGCAACCGCAATCTTCGACAGGCGGGAAACGAAGCCGTTTCTCGGATCCGGCCGGTTGGGCACGGGCATCAATATCGCTTGGACCACTTGCTCTTCCTTTGCCGGCGATACGGGCGGAAGCTCCCCTTGGCGGATTTGTTTAATCAACGCGATATAGGCCTCGCTGCAAGCAAAATATAACGGAACGCGGGTACTGCCCGTCGTCCGGATAAAAGAGCTGTAATGCGAATTGCGGTAAGGATCCCACTTGGAGTAGGGAGAGATTCGAATCCTGTCCCCATGCAATGGCCCCAGTGCTTCAAGTTCAAGAAACGTAAACTCGTCAATTTCGATTACGCAGGTTGCATACTTGTCGTCTTGGGTGACGCCGATCTTCATCTGGCTAATACCGCTGGAGGTCCTCCCAAGAGACAGCAGCTCCATCACCTGCGTGCTGTATGTCTCCATCCCCATATCGTCCTTCTTCTCCCGTTCCCGGCATGACTTTAATCGGATGAACCACCATCGATAGAGCCTGTGTTTGGCGCAAACGGAGACGTCAGCCGGTTCGTAAAGTCGTTTACAATGTTAAGAAGATGCGTCTTCTCCTGACGGAGGGCATCAAATTTCTGCTTCATCTGGGAGAGCTCGGCTTCCAGCCGCGTATTCTTCTCCTCCAGCTCGTTAATCTTCTTGTTCTTGTCCGCGGTTGTTTCATTGTGCTTCTGCAGCAAGCCGGCATAGTTCTGGCGCTCAAGCTCGATAACGCTCTTCAGCTCCTCAATTTCGCCGGATAAGGCGGCATGAAGCTCACGGTAGTCGTCCATCATCTGATCAACCTTCAGATTCTTGTCGCTTAACCGCTTTTCCAGATCCAGAATGCTTTTTTCCCGCTCCTCGATCACCTTGCCGAGGTTCTTCAAATCTCTGTTCAGCCTGTCTATCTGGCCGTTTGCATGCCCAAGCCGGTCCTGCAGGTCGTTATGGCTCATTTCGACATGCTGTTTGGCCTTAATCATCTGCTCAACGGCGAATACGAGATCAAGCGACCGCTTGTCCAAGTGGCCCTTATTAATGAGAACGGCGCCGGAAGACTCTTCGCTCGGTTCCGCTTTGGCTAGGCCTGAGGACACTTCCTCCTGAGTCTCCTCTACGTCCCTCCTTATCCCAAGATCCTCTCGCGATTGCTGCTGCTCTTTCTTCTTTTGGAAAGGAGAAAACATAGATCAACTCACCTTTTCTGAGAAAATATGTCGATTAATATCGAAAAATGTTTCCTTCATTATAGATTAATTTTCCAAGTTTATATGCGGGGCTAAAGTACCTAATTGCGCCCGTGTAACTAGGCTTAAAGAAGTGGTCATCCAGGAGGATATGCCGATTTATCCGCAGCCGGCCGATCGGTCCTCAGTTAGCAATCCGCCTTGCCATTGTTTCACGTGAAAAAACGTAAACCCTTAGCATTCAAAAAAAAGAGGCACCTGCAAACAGGCGCCTCTTCCCGGACTCGCTATTATTTTTGCGGAGCAAAGTTGTTGTAAATGCGAGTCGCATTTACTTTGCCGGAGCTCAGATCTTCCGTTGTAAAGCCGGATACCGCGTTGCCCACTTTGAATTCTTTTTGCAGCAGTTCGTCGGATTGTTCGCCGGCTGTTGGCTCCGTAATCCCCATGATGGTGTCCGGAGTTACCGTTACCCATACGTCGTTAACCTTGAAGCTTTTGCCGTCCGCGCTTACTTCGGAGATAATGCCGTCAATGTTAACGGCCATTTTCCCTGTCGTAGCAGGCTTGCCTGCATCTTCTTTCGCAGGCGCGATCAGGTTGTAGATCACGTCAGCCGTAACTTTGCCCGTGCTTACATCCTGGGAAGTATAACCGGATACGATGTCGCCCACTTTAAAATCTTTATTGAGCAGCTCTTGGGAAGGCGCTGCAGCTGTTGGCTCGCTGCTTCCCAGCTGCGTTTTGTCGGTTACTTCTACCCACAGATCGCCTACTTTGAAGCTTTTGCCATCCTGGCTTACTTCGGAGATCACGCCATCGATGTTCACCGCAACTTTGCCCATGATTGGAGGCTTAGTTGTTGCTTCAGCCGTTTGCCCTTGATTCGTTGGCGTGGAAGCCGGGCTGTTTTGATTTTGGTTTACGCTAATTACGCCAACCGCCAAGATTGCTGCTGCTGCGATGCCTACTGTCCAACCTGTCAATTTCTTTTTGCTTTTTTCCATTTTAATCGGCTCCTTTTGATTTGCGTGATTATGTGAAGTCTTCTCTAATTCCAGCATTAACTTCTGATAGGTTGCCTCTTTGAAGTCGTCGCTGGTTCGCAATTGAGACATCGCGGACTTATAGACAGATTTCTTCATTCTCCAGGCCTCCAATCTTATCTTTTAAGAGTGCGCGTCCTCTGGCCAGCCAGGTTCCTACCGTTGCGGCCTTCGCCTGCATGATAACGGCAATCTCCTGGATCGAATATCCTTCGTAATAATGAAGATGGATCGGAATCCGATACTTCTTGTCCAAGGAGAGCACCGCCTGCAGAACGTCGTTTTCTTCCTTGGGGAGGTAGCTCAGGTCTTCGGGAACAGGGTTTCTGCTTTTGAACCAGCCGGTCTTCAGCATGTTTTTGCTTTTATTGATGGTTGTTCGAATCAACCATGCTTTTTCGTGTTCGCTGTTCTCGAAGACAGGACGCTTCTGCAGATACGTCAGGAATACCTCCTGCGTTACTTCTTCCGCATCAGCTATATTTTTCAAATAAGCGAAAGCAATCTTGATCATGCTTTGCGAATATAGATCCAAGGCCCGTCGCACAGATTCATTGAGCTCATATGAATTGTACACCTCAGCACCTCCTTTCACTTGTAATACAACTGAGTGCCCAATTATTTTTCATTCATGCGATATTTTTTTTATAGACGCAATGAGAACGTGAAGTGAATGCAATTATTCGGTTAGTAAAATAGCCCAAACGCCAAAAAGGCACATTCCTCCTGCCTGCGGAACAGGTTAAAGAATGTGCCTTTTTATAAAATGAACTATAAAGAGCGGCCTGCAAGCGAAGTGCTTAGAACTTCCTTCATGCCAACAGGCTCCCTGCCAAGCAGCCGGCCCAGCGTATCGTCCGTACGCGCGAATTCGCCGTTTCGGCTTGCCCGGAAGAGCCCAACGAACATATCCGCTCGCTCTTCGGGAAGTCCACGCGCAATAAGTCCTGTTCTATACTCCTCATCGGATATGACAACCCGGTTAATCGGACGGCCGGTTAATTCCGAGGCCAGCGCTGCAATACCGGCGAGGTCGACGGTTTCCGAAGCTGTAAGGACCGGGGTAACCCCCTCCAGGGCTCCCTCGGTAATCGCGATAGCCGCAGCTTCGGCCAGGTCGGAATGGGCCGTCCAAGCTACCGGCCCGTCTTCCGGTGCCGCCAGTATCCCCGTCTGAACGGCATCTCCGAGCATCATAAGCGCCGAGCCCGCATAAAAGCCGTTGCGCAGCGAGGTAAAGGCCGTACCCGAAGCTTTCAGCAGCTCCTCCGTAGCCGCATGGTCTACCATGGGAGGGAAATAAGAGGCATTTGAGGATCCCATCTGGCTCGTATAGTGAATACGTTGAACGCCGGATTTTCGGGCAGCCTCTATTGCCGTTCGATGATGCAGGAATGCCTTCTCCCCGAGACTGTTGGAGGAAACGATAAGCACCTGGGATGCTCCTTCAAAAGCATGGGCGAGACTCTCCGCGTCGTTATAATCCCCCTTGCGGACGCGGACCCCCCGTTCTTGAAGCTCCTTCACTTTGTTTATATCCCGGACACTAACGCCAATCTGCCCGGCCGGAACACGCTCAAGCAGCTGATTTACCACCATTCGGCCAAGCTGGCCGCTTGCTCCCGTAACGATAATCATAATAAACATCCTCCGTCCCATAAAATTCAATGCAACAATGTTGTTTAAATAACATCGTTGTGTATACTACATGTAATCATTATATTAGGCGGTCCGGGCAGCCCTAACAATCAGCAATGAAGCCTTTTGGTTGCTTACGCAACACGGAGCTGTTTTTGTTGGTTTACCCCTAATGAAGGAGGGAAACGCAAGATGCCTGTCAACGTGAACGATCCCCGCGTCAAACGGACGCGTCAGCTTTTAATGCAGTCTTTTATGCAAATTCTCGAGGAAAAGAAAAATATTTACTCCATATCCGTACAGGATATTGCAACGCGGGCAACGGTAAACCGTGCCACCTTTTACGCCCATTTCGAAGATAAGTACGCGTTCCTCGAAAGCTGGATGAGGGAAAAATTCCAGAAAAAGCTGGAGAACGAGCTGCCAAACGGCGCTCTATCCGACATGCTAAGCTTAAAAGCCCTTATCGCATCCGTGTTTGACTTCCTTTCCCGTACCCGGCAATATATGACCCCCGCGGACAGTCAATTTGAGCCTCTGTTCGAGGTTGCCATGCAAAGAGAGCTAAACCGGCTTCTCCTCGATTGGCTGAAAAAAGAAGACTCCTCTGCCCCGCAGACAATCGTGGAGACTACCGCGCTTCTTGTCAGCTGGGGAATCTTCGGATCCGCCGTACAGTGGAGCCGCAGCCCTCAAAAACGACAAAAGGATGCGATGGTGCAGGATGTATTGGTCGTGGCAGCGGCAAGCCTCTCGCCTGTTATGGAATAAAAAAAAACACTCCCGGCAAAGGGAGTGTTCCTCTAATCTGATTTTTAACGCTGTCTAGCAGCCAGCCGGCCTTCCCGTACAAAACTTGCGGCTTCCGCTATATTCGACTCGTTTACCGCTTCCATTGTGGCAAATCCATACGGCTTGTGCTGCTCCAGCAGCTCGAAGAATAACGGATAGTTCAGCTCGCCAAGACCGGCTGCGGTCTCTATTAATGCACCGTCCGCCGCGCGGTTCAAATCCTTCACATGCGCGCTGACAATACGCGGGCCAAGCAGGCGGAAGGCTTCGCGGACCGTATGGTCCTGATTCTCGAATCGGGCCGGATTCATCAAATTGCAAGGGTCCATGACAACGCCAACGCAAGAGGATGGAAAACGTTCAATCGTCTCGGCCAATGTTTCAGCCGTATCGATCATATGTCCTTGGGCCGCCTCCAGCCCAATCGTTACGCCCCAGCGCTCCGCTTCTTCAACGAGCTCCTCAAGCGCGCGGTTTAACCGGTCCATATGCTCGCCGCGGCGCTCCGGATCCGTTACTCCGCCCACCTCGGTCGCCACAATCGGCGCTCCGAAATGCCGCGCATTCCGCAGATGCTCCTTGAAGCGGTCTACATTATGGCGGTATACCTCGTCATCGAGATCGACCAGACTCGCGTAACAGCCAAGCACGGCGATACGGACGCCTTTCTCCGCGAAGGCGCCGCCCACCTCCTGAGCCAGCCCCGGGCTTAGCTTGCCAAGCCGCGAGTCCACATCGGAGAACGCTTTCGCCAGCGCTAATTGAACATACGGAAATCCGTTCGCGGCAATCTTGGCCGCCAATTCCTTATAAGGCAAGGTTCCAAGCAAATGAGCTAAAATTCCGACTGACATGACAACCATCCTCTCACGTTTCATCTGAAATCTACTTGTCTCTCATTATACGTTGTAATGCCTGGATGGCAAAGCGGAACGGCTTCGCCGTCCTTAGGCGGAATTTATCAAAAAAAGAAACCCGTGCTTCTCCCGAAGCGCCGGGTTTCCGTTCATCCTTCCAGCAAAACAAGGCTTAACCGATCTAAGTTTTGCTCATTGCCATCGACCGCGTAAGCCTTAACCGCCTCAAACGTCTTTTTGTCCTTGAACAGCTGACGGAACGTCAGTCTCGAACGGCCGTCCAGATCCTCGAATATAGCCGTCAGCTGGAACTCGGGATTGGACGTATGCCTAAGAACAATCCGCTCCAAGGGTACAATTTCCTCGAAGACGTTATGATTCTCGTAGTCCACGCCATTTGGGCCATGCATCGTAAACCGCCAATTGCCGCCCGGCTTGATCTCGCATTCATGGAACGTATTCGTAAAGCCGTTAGGCCCCCACCAGCGCTTGAGCAGCTCCGGATTCACCCATGCTTCAAACACCCTCTCACGGGCAAAATCGAACTCGCGCGTCGAAACAATCTCATTCTCGCCAAGAATAGCAGCCATAACAATCCACTCCACCTTCCGTATATTCATCCCTCAAATATTAGCGCTAACTGTTTACCGGTAGCCTAAGCATAATAGATGACGTTACGTAAGGTTCAAGCGTTTTTTATGCGGGCTCAAAATTTTTCATCAAAGCCCTTGCTTCCTCATGGTCGGGCTCAAGCCTAAGCAGTTCCCCCAAGTAATGCAAAGCCTGATCCTCCAGCTCCAGCTCGAAACAGCATATAGCCAGACAATAAAAGACGGTGGATACAATCTCCTCTTCGTCTTCCTCAACGGAAATCTCCAGGAAGCGCTTGGACTCGGCATACATGTCCATCTCGAACAGCAGCAGACCCGCTTCAAGCGCCAAATCGTACTTCTGCTCCATCACGTAATACGAAGACCACATCCGTTCGATTCCGAGCAGAATATCCTCCTTTTCCTCATCCAGGGCATCCGGCAGCAGACTCGAAATCTGCTTCGTGCTCTGGATAAAGAATTCCGCGTCGTATCCGCCAAGTCGCCAGAAACTCAAGATTTGCCTGAGCTCCATGTCGTCGATATGACGGTCCATCCACCACTTCAGACTGTAAAAGTCATCCGGTCCGAAACGCTCCACGCACCTCCGGTACGCCAGCCTTGTCTGGTGGTAATCCTGCGGTGAATTCACCCGGAGCATACAGCCGATATTGATATTCTCATAGTGATGGGAAGGGAACATAACCAGGGCGCCGCTACGTTCCAACCCTTCCCCGATGGCATGATAGTTGGCCGTCAGTGAAAAGCTGCCATGAAAGACAAGCTCCGGCGGCTCGGCAAACTTCCAGTTCTCGAGCAGGTGATCCCCTTTATCCGCCGTAATCAGGACGGTTCCCGCCTGCGACAGCCGATTCAGCCGGTCCAGGCAAGCCAGTGCAGCCTCAGGGAACAAAATATGCGAGTCCTCCAGCTGCTCCTGATAAACGGCGATGACGTCACGGTACGGATATGACGCATCCTCGTACTGCGGCGCGCGCCGCAGCTCATAGCTCAAAGCGATTTGCGCCAGCAGCTCCGAAGGCTTCAGCGAATCCTTGTCTTTGGGGTACTCTACCAGTACGTCAGCCTCGTAAATCCGGCCTTCTCCCACATAGAGCAGCTCCTGCGGAATACTGTCAAAGAAATAGTTCGCCACAATGACGAGAGGCTGCCGCAAATCCCCCTCCCGGATGGTTTCTCCGGATACCGTCAGCATGACTTCCTTGTCCTGAACAGCATCGAAACGGGCAAAGTCGAGCATTCCCCGCTCGATAAAAGACTGAAGAGCAGGGTGCTTCCGCCATGCCTCCACATTGTTCGCCGCAAGGTCCGTCATGATATACCGGAACGGCGGAACCGCGATTCCCGCGTAGTCTATTAACCGACCTAACTCACGCAGCACATGGAAGGCAAACCGGCCCGCCCCTGCTCCAAGCTCCAAGATCTGAACAGGCTCCAGGTTATGACCCCGATTAGCCCTGTCCTGAAGAAATCCGAACAGCATCTCGGCATAAGCCGCCGCGATCATCGGATTGCTCGTAATGTATTGAGGAACCTGGTCGTTGTTCCAGGCCCTCAAGCCTTCTTCTTCGTAATATTGCCTGTTTATTTCCCATATTGGCGCTTCGCTAAAGCGGTAGCGCTGCGTATTTGAAATCGTCATCTATTCTTAACCCTGCTTTCTATGCTTTGAACAATACCTCCTATATTACCTCAATAGAAGACATTTTACGAAATTTAGGGCTAAATTTCTCTTAAGAGGCCTCTACCTTCTGCGGTTTCTTGCCTGGGGCAAACCAGCCGAGAAGCGCAATGGCAACCAACACGCCGTAGAATACAAGCGTCCAACCCGTACTATGAGGGAAATCATGATCAAGCACGCCGATGTCCTCATGAGCAAGCGTAATTACGGCCAGCTTCACCCCTACCCAAGCTACGATGGCATACGCCGTAGTCTCCAGTGCCGGGCGGTCGGCAAGCAGCTTCACAAACCAGGTTGCCGCGAATTTAATTAAGATAAGACCCGCAATACCGCCAAGCAATACAACTGCGAATTTGCCTCCGTCCATACCGCCAAACTCGCCAAACGGAGAATCAGGCAAACCAAGCGCAAGAGCTACCGCAGCCAGAATGGAGTCAATTGCAAAAGCGAGATCCGCGATAGCGATTTTGCTTACCGTAGGCCAGAAGCCCGAGCCCGCCTTTTGTTTCTCGTCCTTATGAACATCCTCATTCTTCTTGCCGAAACGCGCTTGAATGATGTGCTTTAAACCCAGGTATAGCAGATAGGCTGCGCCAATCGCCTGTACCTGCCAGACATTCGCAATAAAAGAGATTGCGAATAGAGCGCCAAAACGGAAAACAAATGCCATAATAATTCCGTAGTTAATCGCTCTTTTCTTCTGATCGTCCGGTAAATTCTTGGCTATTACCGCAAGCACCAGTGCGTTATCGGCGGATAACAAGCCCTCCAATCCTATCAGGATTAGCAATGCCCACGCATATTCCAGCCAAATCGATTCCAACGTGGATTCCCCTCTCTTCGAACATAATCGGTAAAAGTAATTTTCTCTTGTCCGTTAATGCATATACGTAAGAAATGCTCAAAGGAGTTCACTTTTTTCTCAAGAAGAAAGAACTGGAAACGAATGGGTTAAAAACTCGTATCAGCAAAGGTAGATGACACATGACGGAGGTAAAAGATGAAACCAATCGCAAAAAAGAAACTCGGCGCCCTGGAATACGCGTTATCCGTAAAAGAAACGGCATTGCCCGCTATTATCCTCCTTAATGGGGGAAGCGGCCCAATTGAAGGCTGGCATAAAATTTATCATAAGCTTGCTGAAGAATTCACGATTCTCGCCTATAACCGTTTGGGAGTGGGAAAAAGCGACAAGCCGACCGGCCCCCAGCATGGAGCAGCCATCGCTGCGGCTTTGAAGCAGCTGATCGACGGACTCAAGGTACCGCCTCCCTATTTAATCGTTGGCCATTCCCTTGGCGGTTTGTACGCCAACTTATTTGCACGCCTCTTCCCCGACCTCATTGCCGGGGTTGTCCTGCTCGAATCAAGCCATCCGCTGGATCTGGCAATTAACGATACCCAGCCGGCCATTATCCGTTATATGAACCGCGCGTTAGGCAGCCTTGACGCTATTTCCCCAGCAAAGAAGTGGGGCGAGGTTCATTTTGTTAAGGAGACAGCCAGACAAATCGAGCAGGCCGGGCCGTTCCCGCACAAGCCGCTTCTTGTCATTTCCGGAGCCAGCAGACCCCCGATGATGCCGGAGCGCGCCTACGAGATTCGAATGAACAATCAGCGGCAGCTCGTTCAATTAAGCCCGCATGGCAAACAGCTCCTTGCAGCGCGCAGCGGACACTTTCCGCAATTCACGGAACCGGACCTCGTCATTCAAGCTATTCGGGACTGTATCCGTGAAGCTCAATGAAGCTTCATCCCCTTTCAGTAGGCGGCTGGGACCTTGCTCTGAAGGACTACGGAGCAGGCCCGCTTGTCGTGAACCTGGAGGAAGCAGCCGAGCAAAACAGGAATTACCGAACTGCCCTTTGGACAGTGCAGGAAATCAGACCGGCGGAACACGGCTAAGGCGAGTTCCGCTCATCCAAATCAAAGCGCCCCGCAATGTCGTAACCATTGCCTTGGCCTTTTGGCTTAATCACAACCGTTCCTAATGATTTAATCTCCCCTAATCCAATGCCGGGCGGGAAGCTGTGGGCAACGATAACCTTGTTAGTCCCCGGAGCAGGGGGGATCTCTAATTGGGATGATAATGCTTGCAGAACAGCTTCCTGCTGGGCAGGAGGGGCGGAACCGCTTAATCGATAGATCTGAACCCAGAACGAATCCGTACGGACATTACCAGCTCCAAAAGCGAGTTCAGCGGTCTCCTTCGTTCGGCAGAACGGGCTTGCAGCAATCGGCATCTGAACGGGGATATGCCATTGGCGAAGGGCATTTCCATAGCTTATAGCCTGGCTTCTGCCGGCTTCCGATAGATTTCTTTGGGTTGAGCAGTCGTCGAGGTTGACGCTTGGCGAGTCCGTGCCAACGGTTGCGTCTCCGTGCCTGACATATAGGATATAGCCGCCTTGTTGAAGAGACTTCAGCAAGGCGGGATCCGCGGGCATAGCCTCAGCGGGGCACGCTTGAAGCAGAATGAGTATTAACAAGATGCTGGAAAGCCAAAACTTGATCATGTTCTTCCTCCTTATGTCCATAAGTTCCGTGAACTAGTATCCGCAAGGGGGAGAATATAATCCAATTTACCTCAGTAAAAAAGGCACCCGGAATCCGGATGCCTTTATCACTATTTAACGAAAGAGATCGACCAGTATCACCGAAGCGGCAATAATGACCGAAGACGTTATGATAAGAAAGCCGATAACTCTGATGGGACGAGGCATTGTACTAAGGTCGGGTTTTCTGAGGGGACCGCCTCCCTCCACGTTTTGAAGCGGATAAAGCTGCTCGTCAACATACTGAGGATGAATCTGCTCTCTTTGCGGCTGGGTTTCATGGATATTGTCTTCACTCATTTCCATACCCCCTAAAGCTCAGCCTAACATCTTACATACTTGCGTTTGAAGCCTACCTGCCCTCTTCCCAAAAACTTCTCAATATTAACGGTAGCGTTAATGAACTTGCTTTTTTTCATGCCTTGGCCGACCTCTACGGGACCTACTTCATTCGCAATCTCAACCGCCTTATCATGAAGCGGCTTGTAGGATATCGCCACCGTGTACAGGAAATTGTTCATCGAATATTTCGTCCGCTCGGGAGCACCGTGGATCGTATTTTTGACCAGCTCCAGCATACCGGCGATTTTGTCTTCGGAGAACTCGCTGTCCTTGCGATTGCCAAGCAGCCAGCAGTAGCAGCTCCAGCCCGCCGACATCTTCAGCTCTTCGCCGCTTGCAATCCATTTATCCGACACCTTTTGGGCGATATCCGTCTCGGATAAGGTGACCGCGACCACATAGTCGGAGATCATATAGAAATAGGCGCCGTCGATCCACCGTTCGAAATCGGCCTCCGTCATCGCCTTCGGATCGGCAATGATCCCGGCGAAGTACATCGCATCGTAATTGCCCGTTGCGTACAGCTGATCAGCCAGCGCCTGATTATGTTTGATTTTGCGGAAAATAGGCTTCATCTCGCCTGTCGCCACGCCAAACAACGGTTCGTGCGCGCCGTTCCCCATATAAATCTTCTTGGTTCTTTCCTTGCCAAGCCCTTCAAGCTCCTGCATGACCTCTTCTAGATTCATTGTTCGCACTTCCTTTGGAGTGGTTTGTTGTCCAAGTCCATAGCCGTCTTCCTTGAATATACCATAAAACGATAGCAGAAGGCTTCGGCATAACGATCCCGCGCCCTGCTCATCGTTACTTGAAAGTGCGTATAGGAGTTGAAAGTGCGTACTTCACGGCTTCTCCTTTCTGTTTCACAATAGTGTTCAGAAGCAGAGGAGGAATGTGAGATGAAAACAACAGTCACATCAAAAACCGCTCTGGTCGTTGGGGCGAACGGCGTGATCGGACGAAACCTTATTGATCATCTTGGTACGCTTTCCGATTGGGATATTATCGGAGTGTCGCGCCGCGGCGGAGAGGATTCAGAACGGGTGCGATATATCGCGGTTGATCTTCTGGACGAAAAGGATACCCGGGAGAGGTTGAGCGGATTGACCGACGTTACGCATATCTTTTATGCCGCCTATCAGGACCGGCCTACATGGGCCGAACTTGTGGCTCCTAACCTTGCCATGCTCGTAAATGCAGTCAATGCTATTGAACCCATCGCGCCGAATCTGCGGCATATCAGCCTCATGCAAGGCTATAAAGTGTACGGGGCGCATCTGGGTCCCTTCAAGACGCCGGCGCGCGAGACGGACGCCTATCATATGCCGCCCGAATTTAACGTCGATCAGCAGCAATTTCTGGAACGGCGGCAGCCCGGAAGCAGCTGGACCTGGTCGGCCCTGCGCCCCTCGGTCGTATGCGGCTTTGGGCTTGGAAATCCCATGAATCTGGCGATGGTTATCGCCGTCTACGCTTCTATGTCCAAGGAGCTTGGACTGCCGCTTCGTTTCCCGGGAAAGCCAGGTGCTTATCACAGCTTGCTGGAAATGACCGATGCGAACCTGCTTGCCCGCGCGACCGTATGGGCGGCTACCGACGAGCGCTGCGCCAATCAGGCCTTTAATATTACAAACGGCGACCTCTTTAGGTGGAACGAGCTTTGGCCGAAGATCGCGGCCTATTTCGACCTTGAGACCGCCCCTCCGTTACCAATGTCGCTCGAGCTCGTTATGGCTGACAAAGAACCGCTCTGGAATGCCATGATTGATAAATACGATTTGCGGAAAATCAGCTACAAAGACGTATCCTCTTGGCGCTTCGGGGATTTCGTGTTCTCCTGGGATTACGACTTCTTTGCGGACGGCTCGAAAGCGCGCCGTTTCGGCTTCCATGATTTCATCGATACCGAACAGATGTTTATAGACATCTTCGAAGACTTCCGCAAGCGCAGGGTCATTCCTTGATTCCCTCGTTTATCGCCGGCGGCCGGAACAGAACCTTGCCTTTGCCGCCGTATTTTTTATCGATATACCCGTCGCCCCACCGGCACATGGCATGCAGGATATCCTTCAGGCTCCACCCATAGTCCGTTAGCTCGTATTCGACCTTCGGAGGCACTTGATTATAAGAAATGCGGTTGACGATGCCATCCCTCGTTAATTCGTTCAGCTGCTGCGTCAGCACTTTTTGAGATATGTCCGGGATCAGGCGCAGAAATTCTCCATTGCGCTTCTTGCCGAACGTAAGATGGAACAAAATAACCGGCTTCCATTTGCCTCCGATCGCTTCAAGAGTAGCTTCGACCGCGGTATTGAAAATTTTCTCCTCATTCTGCATAGACTGGAATCGCCTCCTATGCTCAACTTTATCATTTTACCTCCAACGGGAGTACCGTTCTGAAGCAAAAATAAAGGGCGTCCAAATGCGGACGCCCTTACCGTGTATTAGAAGCGTTCGAAGCTCACGAACTCGCCAACCGGCTTGCGGTAGCCTCGTACCCGGCGGTTCGACGTATCCTCTTTCCCGATGCCTATGAGCAATGCGGGAACATAACGATCCGGCACGTCCAGCGCCTTCATCATGGCATCCGGATCAAAGCCGATCATCGGGCTCGTGTCCCAGCCTTTCTCTTTGGCTGCGAGCATAAACAGCATGGCGGATAGATTCGCGTTGCGGATGGCCTCATCCCGTTTGAAAGCCTCGCCGCGCTCTTCGTAGAACTGCTGAACGGACTCGACGGTATGATCAAACTCTTGTTTATTAATAACGCCGAGATGCAGCAGCCCTTCATTGATCTCCGCCGCATTATGATGCGCATCCAGATGGCCTAGAACAAGAATAACGGCCGAAGCGGTTTGCACTTTATACTGCTTGTTCGCCGCTTCATACACCTTCTGCTTGATTCCCTCGTCCCTCACGACAATATAACGCGCATGCTGCAGGTTGAAGGACGATGGAACGTATTTGACAAGATCAAAAATCTCATTGAGCTCTTTATCCTCAATCGAAATCCCTTTAATAAATTTGTTTGCCGATCTTCTCTCGGTTACTACGGATACGAAATCTGTCATTTCGCCCGCCTCCTCTATGTAAAGTGTACGAGATTTATATATCTTTAATTTAATTATCTCAATTTTAAGATATATGAAATGGAAAAGCAAGCCTTTTTTTATGCCTGCCTGCTCTCCTTCTTCTCCTGTGCCAAATAGGCGCCATACTGCTGGGTCCACGTCCACATCGCTTCAAAAATCGGCTTCAGGCCCTGGCCGCTCTCCGTCAGTTCATATTCGACATGCAGCGGTACGCCCGGATAAATCGTGCGGGTGACAATTCCCTTCTCCTCTAACAACCGCAGGCGGTCCGTTAAGGTTTTGGGGCTGATGGGCTCCAGCTTGCGGCGCAATTCTCCAAATCGCCGGGTCCCGTTAAACAGTTCGAAGAGAAGAAGAAGCATCCATTTGCCATCTAAAATCCCCAGAATCGGTTCTACCGTGCCCGGACAGGACTGGTCCATCATCCTGCTTCCCTCCCATAGTTCATTTTTTGAAACTATTGCACATTAATGTAACTACTTTTCAAATGTACCATACCTCCCTTATGATGTGAATCAAGCAAGAGAAAAAAAGTTAATAAATGGGTTCGAAGAGGAGGCTGAACGTTGAAAAGACCTTTTAAGTTAGATCCTGCAGAGTATCCGTTTACCGATCATTGGCTGCCCTACCGTGACGGCTGCATTCACTACCTGGATGAAGGGCAAGGACCAACGGTTCTTCTGCTGCACGGCAATCCGACTTGGTCATACCTGTACAGGAATGTGATCAAAGAGCTTCGCGGGGAATACCGTCTCGTTGCTCCGGATTACCCGGGGTTTGGCATGTCGACGGCTCCCGAAGGCTATCGGTTTACGCCGCAAGAGCAGTCGGAAGCCATTCAATATCTCATTCGCCATTTGGACCTACGGGACTTTGTTCTTGTCGTTCAGGATTGGGGAGGTCCAATCGGGTTGAACTACGCCGTACAGCACCGCGCGAACCTTCGCGGGATCGTCGTGATGAATACATGGGCCTGGCCGGCGACCATTTTACCGATGAAACTGTTCTCGCTTGTTATGGGGGGATGGCCAATCGGGTATTGGCTTCAGACACGCCGCAATTTTTTCGCCAAAGCGATTGTGCCACACGGGATTTACCAGACCGGCAAAGTGACGGACAGCTTGCGAAAAGCTTACACCGACCCGTTCCCTACCCCGAAATCCAGAATACCTACCTGGGTCTTTCCGGGACAGATCCGCAAGGCGCGGGCGTGGCTCGCCGGTATCGAATCGAAACTGTCGAACTTGGCCGATTTGCCCGCCCATATTCTATGGGGAACAAAGGACAGCGCGGGCTTCCCGCTCGGGCAAATGGTCAAATGGCAGCGCTATTTGCCTTTAAATGAAACCGAAATTCTGGAGGATGCCTCGCATTATGTACAGGAGGACCGGCCGGACCGGGTAGCGGCATCCATTCGGGGAGTTATGAACAGAACAAGAGGAGGAGTATTACGATGAAAACGATTCTATGGGCAACGTTAAGCGCCAACGGAAATTACGCGCAATCGAGTCCCGAAAACCCGCCAACCAAGGAAGCCTTGCAAGACTTCGCGGCGCAGGCTGGAGCGGCAGGGAACTTTATTGTAGGACGCCGGACCTTCGAAGGAATGCGGGGCAGCGGCAACCCCGGCCCATTCGGCGAAATCGACATCGTGGTCATCTCCAGGAACACGGCGGAGATCCCCGGGGTAAAGGTGGCGAAATCGCCGCAAGATGCCTTGGAATACCTGCAGGAGCGAGGGCATCATACCGCTCTCGTCAGCGGTGGGGCGGATATCCACAATTCGTTTCTGGCTTCGGGTCTGGTAGACGAATTGATCTTTAACGTGGCGCCTGTATTAGAGGGTAAAGGGTTAAATCTTGTCATAGACAAAGATCGGTACCAATTCAAGCCTGTGGAACTGTTGGACTGCAAGCCGCTGGGCGGCGGTGTCGTTCAACTGCGTTACGGCATCGACAGATAGTTGCAGTTGCACGCGGATCACTCGGACTTCTTCTCTAAACGATCTGCCCCATGCAGTAATTCCATATGCTCGGCATGAGCCTCTCCCCAGTCGTTCATTACCTGCAGCACTTTGCTTAATCCTTGGCCGTATTCCGATATGGAATATTCCACCTTAGGGGGAACCTGGTTATATACCTCGCGGTGAACGATATCGTTGTGCTCAAGCTCTCTTAATTGTTGGGTAAGCATTCTTTTGTTAATGTCCGGTATGGCTTTAAGAAGCTCGCTGAATCGCATTGTCCCGTTGGCGATAAGCTGGAGCAAAATAACCGGCTTCCACTTGCCGATCAATATATCGAGCGCCGATTCGAACTTGCAATATTGCTTCATGATCTCTCCACCCCTTATGCTGCGCTAGGTAACTTTTTATTTACTTTGTCTAGATAAAGTGCCTACTTCCTTCTATGGCTTAACAGGTCTATTATACCTTACAGGACAGCTAATAGAGATCAGGAGGACGTTATAAATCATGAATATTGCGTTGTGGATTATTCAAGGGCTTACGGCCCTAGGCTTTATTTACTCGGGGTGGTTGAAGGCTTTCCAATACGAAAAAGCCAAGGCCTCCTGGGGTTGGGTAAAAGACCTCCCGAAGGGACTTGTCGCCTTTATCGGACTGGCGGAGCTGCTTGGAGCCATTGGAGTTATTCTTCCCGAAGCGCTCGGTATCGCGCCAATCTTGACGCCAAGCGCGGCTGCCGCGCTTGCCGCTGTTGTCTTGCTTGGAGCGGCACTCCATCTTGCGCGCAAGGAGTACCGGGAACTTGGCGTCAACCTTGTCTTCTTCCTGCTAGCCGCGTTGGTTGCCATTGGCCGTTTCTAAGCTGCGTCATCCGGCGCCGCAAAAAATCGCCCTCCTCCTGGGGGCAGCCCAGGTAGACGGCGGTTTTATCCAATGATAAGTTCCTTGGCTTAGCTTTCTTTCGGAAAATCAGTCGAGAAGGCGAGCTCCTTCTGCGACTCCAGCTCTTGAAGACGGCTGGTCAGCGCCTGATGAATGACCTGGTAGCAGTCGCTGCCAAGGGCGATTCTTTTGGGCGCGGGATGCTGGTCAACGCTGTCGATCATAATAGCGGCCATCTTGGCCGGATCGCCGATGGAGACGGCTGTTTTATCCTCTACGATCCTTCTGGCATGCGCTGCCGGAGAGATATCGTAAGCCTCCATTCTTGAGGCAAGCTTTATGCTGTGATGCCTAAAGTTCGTACGCGCTCCGCCCGGCTCCACGATTGTAATGCCGATATTGAAAGGAGCTACTTCCTGCATAACGGCTTCGATAAAGCCCTCGATCCCCCACTTCGTCGCATGATAGAGCGACCCGCCCGCAAAAGCGGCTTGTCCGCCTACCGTAGAGAGCTGTATGATTCGTCCGCCGCCCTGCGAGCGCAGGTGGGGCAAGGAAGCCCGCACCAGCTGGATGGAACCAACAAGGTTGGTATTAATCTGATGGGTAATCTGTTCATCCGTCAATTCCTCCGCCGCGCCGATAAGGCCGTAACCCGCATTGCTGACGACAACGTCGATCGTGCCCAATTGATCGAAGGCCTGGTTAACAACCGTATAGATAGCCGGGGTGTCCGTCACGTCAAGGCGAGCCACCCATAGGAGGTCGCCGTATTTTTCCTTAAGATCATCCACCACGTCCAGCTTACGCACCGTACCCGCCACGCGGTCGCCCCGCTCCAGAAGCTGCTCGGTCATATGCCGGCCAAAGCCGCTGCTAATCCCCGTAATAAACCAAGTCCGTTGTGCCATTGTTTATTCCTTCTTTCGTTGAGGTTCTGATCAGCATCAACTTTTATAACTAACCAGTTAGTCAAATATAATTCTTTCTAACCGGTTAGTCAAGTATGATATACTGGGGCAAAATGAACGGAGGATGATTACCGATGAGAAATGCCGAAGCGACGCGCGAACGGATTCTGGAAGCCGCCATGGACGAATTCTCCACATTCGGCATTGCGGGGGCGCGGGTCGACCGCATTGCAAGAACCGCCGGCTGCAACAAAAACTTGATCTATATTTATTTTGAAAATAAGGAAACGCTCTTCACCACGGTTCTTCAAAAGCATCTCGACCAAGCATTTGAAGGCATTCCCTTCTCGGTTGACGATATTCCGGGGTTTGCCGTCACCGTATTCGATTTCGCTATGGCGAATCCGAAGATTATGCGGCTGCTTATGTGGTACACGCTGGAGCAGAATACGGTCAGCAGCCTTCCCGTACGCGATGTCGCCCATGAACGGAAGATAGACAAAATAAGCGAAGCGCAAGCAAACGGCCGTATAAACTCAGCCCTTCCCCCTGCCTTTCTTCTTACGTCCATCATGACGATTGCGACTTCCTGGGCGGCAACCAATCCGTTTGGCCCCGGCCTTAACCCGGATGCGGCGAAGAATCAAGATGCTTTGCGGGAATCCGTCGTCAAAGCCGTCGAGCTGCTGCTCCAAGCAAAATAACGAAACGCCTTATGCATGCCAGTCCGCTAGACGGCATGCATAAGGCGTTTTTTATGTTATAGCCGTTCTCTCCTTTGAAAGGGGTGAGCCGGGTTGTTATGATTAAGGTACATTACGACGCAGGAACCAATCAAGAAAGAGGCGAGGACATGATTGAAATGACGACTGAACTGGTTCGTAGATTGATTAGCGGTCAATTTCCGGAATGGAGGGGCCTGGAAATAAGGCCCGTTGAAAAAAGCGGACACGATAACCGTACCTACCGGCTGGGCAGCGAAATGACGGTGCGCCTGCCGAGCCATGAACGTTACGCCTCGGCCGTTGCCAAGGAGTTAACCTGGCTTCCCGTGTTCAAGCCTCTTCTGTCTATGCCTATACCCGATCCCGTGGCGCAAGGCATGCCTACCGCGGAATACCCTCTGCCATGGTCGGTTAACCGCTGGATCGAAGGCGATACCGTTACGCATGCCAACATCCGCGACCTTAACGAATTCGCCGAGGACCTCGCCGGTTTTCTGAAGGAGCTTCAAGCCATCGATGCTGCGGACGGCATCCCGGCAGGCATACAAAACTTCCATCGCGGGGGAAACTTATCCGTATACGATCAAGATTCCAGATCGGTCATTGAGAAGCTGGACGGGGAGTACGACCGGAAGGTTCTCACCGAGATTTGGGAGCTTTCCCTTGCGACGAAATATGAATCGGCCCCATTATGGCTTCATGGCGACGTAGCCGTAGGCAATCTGCTTGCTCGGAACGGCCGGCTGTCCGGCGTCATCGACTTCGGAACCATGGGGGTTGGCGACCCCTCCAGCGATCTGGTGATGGCATGGAACTTTTTCGACGAATCCAGCCGCAAAGTATTTCTGAATGCCATGAAGGCAGACCGGGATACCGTTAACCGCGCACGCGGCTGGGCCTTATGGAAGGCGCTTATTACGTACGCCTGGAATGAGCCGGGCTCGGAGGCTTCGAATTGGGGCAAGCGTGTTATCGACGTTATCGTTCAAGACTACAGGACGCCGTAACCGGCGTATCCCTCAAAATTGACATAACGGGTCCATTCTGCATGTGAAATTCACAAGGCGCTGCTGATGTAGCGTCTTTTTTTATATAAAAATATATCAGGAAGCCTTTCTTCCCTGACACACTGTTGTCAACAAGGGTAGCTTATGATGATCTCAGATGATTGTTCAGCAATCCATTAGGGAGAAGAAAGGACTGGTATGGAATGAAGAATAAATTAGGCGCCATCATTGGAGGACTGCTGCTGGCCATTCTAATGGCATCGATGGACAACACGGTTGTGTCTACGGCGATTGGCACCATCGTGGGAGAGATGGGGGGACTCGATAAGTTCGTCTGGGTCACTACCGCATATATGGTCGCGGAAATGGCCTGTATGCCGATCTTCGGCAAGCTCTCCGATATGTACGGCCGCAAGCGGTTTTTCATCTTTGGGATTATCGTGTTTATGATCGGTTCTGCACTTTGCGGAATGGCCCATTCCATTATCGAGCTAAGCATCTATCGCGCTGTTCAAGGGGTTGGAGCCGGCGCGATGGTATCCATTGCGTTTACGATTTTGTTCGATGTGGTGTCCCCGAAGGACCGCGGCAAAATGATGGGGGCGTTCGGAGCGGTATTTGGCTTATCCAGCGTAGTCGGCCCCTTGCTCGGCGGCTATATGACCGATCACCTCAACTGGTCGTGGATCTTCTATATTAACCTTCCGCTTGGCTTCATTGCCCTGCTGATGATCGCTTTGTTCTACAAGGAATCGGCTGCCCACTCGAAGCAGCGTATCGACTGGGCCGGATCTATTCTGCTCGTTGGAGCCGTTGTCTGCTTCATATTCGCTCTAGAACTCGGCGGCAAGACCTATGCCTGGGATTCCCCGCAAATTGTCGGTCTGTTCGCGGGATTTGCCGTGCTTGCCTTCCTGCTTGTTCTGGTCGAGAGAAAAGCGCCCGAACCGATTATTTCGTTCGGCTTATTCCGCAGCAGACTGTACACCACAAGCAATCTGGTTGCTATGCTTAGCGGCGCGGCTTACATGACGGCAGCGATTTTTATTCCGATCTACGTGCAGGGCGTCATTGGCGGATCCGCCTCTAACTCCGGTCTGACCCTTTTGCCCATGATGGTCGGGTCGGTTATCACCGCAACGCTCGGCGGATTCCTCATGACGAAGCTGCAATACCGGACGATTATGATAGGAACGCTGTCCATCCTGCTCATAGGCCTTGCTCTGCTCTCGCAAATTACGGTAGAATCTTCTCGACTTTTCATCACGGGAATTATGATTCTGATCGGACTTGGAATCGGCGCTTCCTTCTCGGTATTAAGCAGCTCGGTGCTTCATTCGTTCCCTGCGGCTCAGCGGGGCGCGGCAAGCTCGACCTTGAACTTCAACCGTTCGCTTGGCATGTCGCTTGGCATTACCGTCTTCGGAATTATCCAAAGCCACAGCATGCTCTCGAAGCTTACCGAGTCGCTTGGCAATGGCGCGGTTCCGGCCGGCTTGAATTTAGACGATCCGCATTCCTTGCTGAATCCGGCATTCCGGCAGACCGTCGATCCCCAGCTTCTGGATACGATAACGGCAGGGCTGTCGAGCTCGATTGGCGCTACCTTTGCCTGGAGCCTGATTCCTGCGGCATTAGCGTTAGTTGCGGCATTTCTGATGTCGAAGGACAAAATGGAGGCGGCTGCCGAAGGAGAAGAATACGCGGCCGCACATTAATCATATAACGGCAGGCTCGGGCATGCCGGTTTAGGAGAGATAACGATGAAGCTGGAACGGTTAATGGCCATTACGATTTTGCTGCTTAATCGAAAGCGGGTGCAAGCGCAGGAGCTGGCGGACCAGCTCGAAGTGTCCCTGCGGACCATCTATCGCGATCTCGATTCGCTCGGTCAGGCCGGCATTCCCATTGTCTCCTATACCGGCATGGAGGGCGGCTATGAGATCATGGACAGCTTCCGGCTGGACCGGCAGCTCTTGTCCTTTGACGAGCTGTCCGCTCTGTTCACGGCGCTTCGCGGTCTGGAGTCGACAAACGCCTATGACCGCTCAAATATGGATCTCCTTCTGAGCAAGGTCGGAGCCATGGTGGCGCAGGCCGAGCAGGGCCGGACAGGTGAGGGAGACCGTATTCAGGTCGACTTCACCCCTTGGAAGAACAGCGAAGAGGATCAAGCGCGGTACGACCAGCTCCGCCTGGCGGTAAATGACCGTAAGCTGATCCGGTTTCATTATACGAGCAGAACCGGCGGCGAGCAGGAGCGCGAGATCGAGCCCATGGGGCTTGTCCTGAAGAATTATTCCTGGTATCTTCACGGCTATTGCCGCTTGCGGGAGGATTTTCGCATCTTCAAGCTGACGCGGATCCGGCAATTAAAGGTCCAGGCAGGCACCTTTACAAGACGGACAGAGTCGCTGGAGCAGCTGAACGACAGGTGGCATTCACCGGGGAGAAGAGAGACAGGCGAGGGAATTCCCGTCGTCCTGCAGTTTAAAGCGGCGGCTGCCTTATCCGTAATGGACCATTTCGACGAAAAAAATATCGAACGGCTGCCGGACGGACAGCTTATTGTGCGCATGACCTACTCAAGCGAGCATTGGCTGATCCGCAACGTGCTTCATTATACGACCGATGTTATTGTGCTTGAGCCCGCTTCGGTTGCGGCAAAGATCAGGCAAACTGCTCTCTCTATCGCGTGCCAATACGGCGGGTTGGAGCAGGAATAGTCACTCTGAAGGAGGTTTGCCCGTTATGCCCTTGCAAGGAAAAGTAGCGATTGTTACAGGCGGCGCTCAGGGGATTGGGAGAGCGGCGTGCATACAGCTCGCCAAACAGGGAGCGAAGGTTGCAGTGAGTGATTTCGAAAGGGATTTAACCGCGACGGTCTCCGAAATTAAGGCAAACGGTGGCGAAGCCGTAGCCATTCCGGCCGATGCCCGCAGCAAGGAGCAAATGGAACAGCTGGCCCAGACCGTCATTCGTACCTTTGGACGAATCGATGTACTCGTATGCGGCGCAAGACAAATAGCCGGGACGGCCAGCTTCGCCGAGCACTCCTGGGAAACCTTCAAACGTGAATTGACCAACGAATTAAAGGCAGTCTTTGAGCCAACGAAAGCGGTAATAGGAGTAATGACGGAGCAGCAATCCGGCCGGATTATCTACTTGTCCGGCACGGAGGGCAAGGACCCTACCCCGCACTATATCGCCTTTGGCACAGCAAAAGGAGGCCTTGATTCCTTTGCCCGGTATATTGCGCAAGAATATGGCCCCTACGGGATTTCCGCCAATGTTGTGGCACCCGGATTCGTCAGGTCCGATGAGGCCTTCATGATCTCCGAGGAAGAGAGCCGCGTGATCGGCGGCTTCACCCCGCTTGGCCGAATAGCCGAGCCGGAGGATGTAGCCGGCGTGATTGCTTTTCTCGCCGGGGATGGCGCGCGGTTCCTGACGGGTACTTACACGCCCGTTGCCGGCGGCCTTGTCATGGAGTGAGGCTATCAAAACAGAAAAAGCTTAATCAAGTTCCTGAAACGGAGTAACCGGTGTAAAAACAAGGAAGGCCCGCTGCAGCTGCTGCAGCGGGCTTTCCTATCATGAACGCTATTCTTCGTAGATCTTAGTCAGCATAGCGCCTAGGGCGATAAGCGCCTCTTCCTCGCGCTCGCCGTCCACTTCCAGCGTAACCTCGTCGCCTTGTGCCAGACCTAGGGTTAACAGGCCAAGCGAGCTTTTGCCGTTCACTTTTTTTGTCCCTTTGATCAGCTTAACACTGCAAGGGAACTCCGATGCCGCTTGAACAAAAAGCTTCGAAGGACGGGCATGGAACCCGGATGGATGGATAACGGTATAGGTTTGCGATAGCATTATTGTGGTCTCCTTTGCTTAACGAATTGTTGGACTTCCTCCTGCGTGCTCATGGCAAGGGCTTCTTCCGCCAGAGCCGCCCATTCCGGCTTGGACAGCTGCCGGACCAGCTCTCGGGCGGGCAATATGGAGCCCGCGCTCATGCTGAACTCGTCTAATCCCATTCCGAGAAGGAGAGGAATGGCTGTCTGGTCGCCCGCCATTTCGCCGCACATGCCGGCCCAAATGCCGGCCCGTTCAGCTGCCTTGATGACCATGTTCACGAGTCTCAGGATAGACGGATGATAAGGCTGATACAGATAAGCCACCGATTCGTTCATGCGGTCGGCTGCCATGGTGTATTGGATCAGATCGTTTGTACCGATGCTGAAGAAATCGACTTCCTTCGCGAAAATATCGGCGCCAATCGCGGCTGCCGGAATTTCGATCATCATTCCCACTTCGATCGTACCGGACACCTGAACACCTTCCTGCTCCAGCTTCGCGCGTTCTTCCTCAAGGATACGCTTCGCTTCGCGAAGCTCGCTCAGCACCGCAATCATCGGGAACATAATGTTCAGCTTGCCATGCACGCTTGCCCGGAGCAAGGCCCGGAGCTGGGTACGGAACAAGTCCTCCCGCGTGAGGCATAAACGAAGCGCGCGCAGTCCCAGAAACGGGTTGCTTTCCTTAGGCAGCTCCAGATAAGGAAGCTCCTTATCCCCGCCGATATCCAGCGTGCGAATAACGACGCGTTTGCCGTCTAATTTCTCAAGCACATGCTTGTAAATCTGAAACTGCTCTTCTTCCGTCGGGAATGTATTGCGTCCCATATAGAGAAACTCCGTGCGGAACAATCCAACGCCGTCGGCGCCATTCTCCAGCACTTTGTCCAGGTCTTCAATGCTACCAATGTTGGCCGCAAGCTCGAGATGCTCGCCATCGGCCGTTACCGACGGCTGCTCAGCCAGGCGCTTCAGCTGTACTCTGCGCTCGTCGTATTGCTTCTTCTTCTCCTGATATTCGGCCAGCACTTCCTCCGAAGGATCCGCAATCACTTTGCCTTCCGTCGCATCCATAATGACCAGCGCGCCATCCTCAACGGCTGCTGCCGAAGGGCCTGCGCCTACTATCGCGGGAATCTCAAGGGATCGCGCCATAATAGCGGAATGCGAAGTACGGCTTCCGATCTCCGTTACAAAGCCGCGGATATAATTCAGGTCCAGCTGCGCGGTATCCGACGGCGTCAGATCCTCTGCCAGGATAATGGTCTCCTCGGAAATGCCGGACAGCGAAGCGTACGGCTTGCCGATCAGGTGGCTCATCACCCGCCCGGAGACGTCCTTGACATCGGCCGCGCGCTCGCGGACCATCTCATTGTCCAGCTCAAGAAGCATCTCGACAACGGCTGTCGTCACTTCGTGCAAAGCGTATTCCGCATTAAGCTTCTCGTCTGCGATTTTGTCCAGCACCGAGTCCACAAGATCCGGGTCTTCCAGCAGGAAAAGATGCGCTTCGAAAATCTCGGCCTTTTGCGCGCCTAACCTTTGCTCGGTCTTTAAGCGGATCTCTTCGATCTCGCCTTTGGATTTTTCAATAGCCTGCCGGAAACGGCCGGCTTCCGCCTCAGCATCCGTAATCGTCTGCCGCTGCGGGATATAGGGGGAATGGTTGAACCGAAATGCCTTTGCGATAGCCACTCCGGGAGATGCGGCAACACCGGTTATTATATTTGCCATACTGCGTACCTCACTAAAGTTTGTTTTTCTCAAGCGTGATTCTTAACGCTGATTTGCAACAGCTTCGTAGCTTTCAATGATCAGCCCGTATACCGGATGACCTTCCGGAATCGAAGTATAATGCGACACGGTCTGCCCGATACCCTTGTCATGAATCGATTGCTGCAGCTCTACCGCTTCCGGATCATCGGCGTTAACGAAGCGAAGCGCCGCCGCCATTACTTTTGCCAGCTGAACGGGCTGGATTCCTCGCTCATGGGCTTGCAAAGCCGGCTTCACAAGACGGTCATTGGGCGACAGCTTGCGGATCGGCGACCGTCCAACGCGGGTAACCTCGTCGGTCAGCTGGTCGTTGCGGAACCGTCCGATAATCTTCTCGATATATTGGTTATGCTCGGCTTGGTCAAAACCATACTGCGCAACAAGTACGGCCCCCGTCTCCTTCAAGGTCGCCTTCACTTCATGAACGATAGCCTCATCGGCCATCGCCTGCTGGATCGTCTCGTAACCGCGAAGACTTCCCAGGTAAGCCGCGGCGCAATGCCCCGTGTTTACGGTAAACAATTTGCGTTCGATATAAGGCATAAGATTGCGTACGTAATGGACGCCGGCAACCGGTTTGTACCCCCCGAACATCGCGGATTCGTCTACAACCCACTCGTAAAACGGCTCAACCGTTACCTCAAGAGGGTCCTCATGATGCTGAATCGGAACGATCCGGTCAACGGCCGCATCGGGAAAAGCAACCAGCTTCGCTGCCTTTGCCTTCGTCTCTTCATCAAGATGTCCGAATACATGCTCTTTCAGCTGGGTGCTGCCGCCGATCGAGTTCTCGCAGGCGATAACATGCAGCGGGCCTCCTCCGGATTCAATCCGCTTCTCGATCCCGCGGGCGATGCCCGCCGCAATATGCTTCAAGATGTTGACGCCTACGGCCGTGGTCACCAGATCGGCCTCCGCCACTGCCGCCGCAACATCGTCTATTTTTGTTCCGTCAATGGCGGTTACGCCCGTCACCTGCAGCCGATCCTTGGCTTCGTTCGCCAGCGTTACCGTGTAAGCTCCGCGCTTCCGCAGCTCCGTAACAAGCGCTTGGTTGACGTCGGAGAAAATAACTTCATAACCCGATTGCGAAAGAAGGAGTCCGATAAATCCGCGTCCGATGTTGCCCGCTCCGAAATGCAAAGCCTTCATTATTCCATCCCGCTTTCGAAGATCTCGATCATCTCTTCGGCCGTGGAAGCCTTCAAGATCCGTTCCAGATTGTCGTCGTCGGAGCAAACCATCGCTACGTTCGTCAGGATGTCCAGATGATCGTCGCCAACCGCCGCAATGCCGATAACCAGATGCGCGATATTCCCTTCGCCGAAATCAACGCCAGCCGGAATTTGAACGATGGACAGGCCCGTCGACTTGATGGAGCCTTTCGATTCGTTTGTTCCGTGAGGGATCGCAAGGCCGCCGCCCATGTAGGTGGATAGGGACTGCTCGCGTTCAACCATGCTCTCCACATAGCTTGGATCAGCATGACCGGCATTAACCAACAGCTCTCCAGCCAGGCGAACCGCTTCGAATTTATCGTTTACCGCAGCATTCAATTTCACCTTATCTGTAGACAAAATACTCATTGTACGTCACTCGCTTCCGCTTTAATATTGAAAAACATTCTAAGATGTATGGTTAAGTAATCCTTAATTTCCGCTTCATCGCCAGCCTCGAGCAAATCAATCATGACCGTATCGAGCAGCATGGCGCTTATTTCGCTTAATACCTCGAGCGCTTCCTTCGTTAAGGTCCGGGGCGCCAGCATTAATAAAAAATGGCTTAACCTTGACGGCGACGCCATCTCCACCGTAAGCGCATCGTCCAATCGGTATAGGGACAACGACGGCCTCGTGATTTCTTCCCCGCGCGTATGAAACAACGCTACTGCGGTTCCCGGTATCATCTGACTGCCGCTCTGTTCCCGCTGCATCAGCCGCTGCGCAACTAGACCGGCATCCGTTAGCACGCCTTTGGCCTCTTCCCGCGCGCAGGCTTCTTCCAGAATAGCCGGCAAGTCTCCGCTCTTCTCCTTAATCAACACAACCTCGAAGCGCCTGATCAGACTGACCATCTCATCGAGCGTCGTCTTAAGGCTCACCAGCTGCTCGAAGGTAGAGGCTTCGCTTCCCGCTTTCTCTTCCTTGGTCGGAGCACCGTCCCGTTTCTGGACTAAGCCCGTCTGGACGAAAGCCCTCAACCGGTCCGTCTCTGCCTGCGTCAGGAGAGGGCTGACCTTGATATACGGCTCGCCGTTGATAGGCAGGTCTACCGTGGAGATGATCAGGTCGTACTTATCCTTCTCCGTCCTTGATGCTTCGTACCAGGATACCCGGTCGACGATATGAATTTCCGGCAGCTCCTTCTGGAGCCTGATCTGCAGCAGCTTGGAGGAGCCGATGCCGCTTGAACAGACGAGAATGGCCCGGACATTATGCCGCAGCTGCTTCAGCCGTTCCAGCGATGCTCCGAAATGCATGACGAGGAATCCGACTTCCTCATCCGGCACAGCCCTATCGGTAAAGACGCGGTTTACCGCTTTGCGAACGATATTGAATAAAGACGCATAATCCTTCTTGATCTGATCCAGCAGCGGATTACGGATATTCGTGCCTTCGCTCAGCCTCTGCAAGGCATCCTTCAAGTGTAGGAACAGCCCGTCGCGCAGAGAACGGTCTTTGTTGAATTCGGCAGCCATGGCCTGCTGCACATGCTCAATCAAGGAACGTACCGTATCGGTTAAAATCAAATCATCCGCAGGCAGCACGGATAGATCTTCGCTCTGGACTGAACGCAGCAGCCTGCCGATATATGCCGTCTCTGCCGGCGGAAAAGTCCGTTCCGTCAGGGCGGCTAAACGTTCCGTCAAATACACCGCATCGGATTCCTGACGTAATGCCGGGACGGATGCAGCTTCAACAGTCTTGCCTGCCCGGATCCTCCGCAGCGCGATAGACAGCCTGATTAGCAGATCCGTATAGGCATTTTCGCTTAAGCGGCTGCCCCCGTATTCCTCCCAGCTCCATAAGATCTTCTCGACGGCTTCCATTTCCGATTGACCAACAAGCGTAAGCAGCCGGCCGTCAAGCGGATGAACCGGAAGCTCGTTGCGGCTGGAGATCAGCTCCGTATCCTCGAACCGGTCCCTGATGATCTGACGGATCATCTCCCGCAATTGCTCTTCTTGGCCGGTAAGTTCAATCCCGTAGCCCCTTCTGCGGGTCAGGGTAACCCCGAACCTTTGCACCCATTGGTCCAGATCGTCCAGATCATTGGCTACGGTTGGAATGGTCACCTTGGACTCATGCGCAAGAGTGAACAGCTTAACCGGCTCCTCGCTCTCGAGAAGGAGGCAAAGGAGATATAGTTGTCTTTCCTCGGGCGAGAATTCGATCTCTTCGGATACGGTAACGAGACGGGCTAATCGCTCAAGCGCCGCTTGATCGCCCTGAAGCCGTATGCCCGAGCCCGATTTCTTAAGCAGCCTTGCGCCTTCGGCACGCAGGATCTCTTCGACCGCTGCAAGCTCTCGGTGTACGGTTCTCGAACTCACCTGAATTTCTTCTGCGATTTGGGCCGCCGTCAGCTCGTGATCATTCCGCAGCAGCAGCTCTAGAATTCGGCGGGACCGGCTGGATATACGCATTCACACAACCCTTCCTATAACGATAGAATGGCCCCAACGCCGGAAAATAATCTCCAGCGCTGGCAGCCTTGATGAGAAAGGATTCTTACGAAAGCCGGTCTACGAGTTTGTCATACTCCGGACTTTTCAAGAAATTATCGATTGAGATATGCTCGGCTTTCGGCGCCTGGATTTTAGCGCGGTCCGTCAGCGTTTTGTGCGTAATGACGATGTCGGCATCGCCGGGAATATCGCTGATTGCCGTATTAATGACCGTAACGTCCGAGCCTGCGGCTTTCATCTTCTTGCGAAGAATCGATGCGCCCATTGCGCTGGAGCCCATGCCGGCGTCGCAGGAGAAGACGATTTTATGGACATCCTCTTTCGCTTTGACCGTTTCGCTTGCTGCCTCAGCATGCTGAGCGGCTTGCGAAGCCGCTGCCGGAGCCGCAACCGCTGTTGCCGCTGCCGCCGTATTGCCCGCCGCCTTCATTTCTTTCATTCTTGCCGAAGCCTGTTCGAGATCGTCTCCGTCTGCAGCCTCTTTCTTCGTTGTCTTGAGCAGCAGAGCCGCAATAACAAACGATACGATAGCAGCGGTTACGATACCGCTAAGAGCCGCGAGAAGGCCGCCTTTTGGAGCCATGGCAATGTAAGCAAAGATACTGCCCGGCGAAGGTGGTGCAACTAGACCCGCTCCAAACAGCGAGAAGGTGAAGGTACCGGTAACGCCGCCGGCGATAACCGCCAGAATCAGACGCGGATTCATCAGGATGTACGGGAAGTAGATCTCGTGAATACCGCCGAAGAAGTGAATAATCGCCGCGCCGGAAGCCGATTGCTTCGCCGAGCCGCGGCCTGCGATCATGTAAGCAAGCAGAATGCCGAGGCCTGGACCCGGGTTCGATTCCAGCATGAAGAGAATCGATTGCCCTGTCCGGGACGCTTCTTCCAATGCAATCGGACTCAATACGCCATGGTTAATGGCATTGTTGAGGAACAGAATTTTTGCAGGTTCAATAATAATGTTGGCCAGCGGGATCAGGTTATGATTAACCAGGAACTCTACGCCGTTAGAAAGAATCTTGGTTAATTGCTCGATTACCGGACCAACGCCGGAATAAGAGATCAAAGTAAGAATCGCGCCGATAATGCCAAGCGAGAAATTGTTTACCAGCATTTCGAAGCCGGATTTGATTTTCCCCTCGATCGATTTATCGAATTGCTTCAATACCCATGCGGCCAGCGGACCGCAAATCATAGCCCCAAGGAACATCGGGATTTCCGTACCCACGATGATGCCCATCGTCATCAGAGCGCCGATAACGCCGCCGCGCTGTTTATGAATCATCGTACCGCCCGTATAACCGATCAGAAGCGGAAGCAGGTACTTGATAATCGGATCAACAAGCTTTGCAAGGGTCTCGTTGGGCAGCCATCCCGTAGGAATGAACAACGCCGTTATGATCCCCCATGCTATAAAAGCACCAATATTGGGCATAACCATACCGCTGAGAAAACGTCCGAATTTCTGGACTCCCACACGAATTCCCCCGGTCGGAGAACTGTTTTGCACGTGCTGCATATTTGGGTTCCTCCTCTATAAAATCGCTTTCTTTTTTACCCGGGCCGGCAGTGCCGCCCGGGTTACTATCATCGTAAATGATGCCTCGCGCCAGAACAACAAAAGGAAAACGAGGTTTTGTCAATCATACTGTTGACAACATTTTATTAGATTATGAACGGCAAACAGGCCACCCCTTATAAAAGGAGCAGCCTGTTGGATTTGAGCGGATGGCGGTTATAAGCCTTCTAACCCGTTCGTGAATCCGTTCTTCCAGTTATTCTCTTAGTATTCGCCTTTAATAACGAAAAACGAGCCGCGAATCGTGCCGGCCAGCTTGGATTTCTGTCTGGCGAATTTGAATTTCCCTTCCAGCTCCTGCGGAATCTCCATGCCTTCGGAAAGCTTGAACCCAACGGCCCTCTTCTTCGCATCGTCTACCGTGTACATCACGTTAAGTGCTAGTCCGTCTTCATAAAAGACGTAGGTAAATTTGATGTTCTCTACTTGGAACTGCGAAGTCTCCAACGGTTTTGCCGAGAATTCGATATTGCGTTCCTGCAAGATCCGGTTCACGTAATCCAGTGCTTCCTGACTTTCGCTGGCGGGTACAACCGTAAACTCATGCTTGTACTTGGTCATGAAATAGCGGGCTTCGTTGGCGCGAAGACCGGCCAGCGCTTCGGCCACAGGCGAGGATTCCAGGCCAACGGTAGACACATTTTTAAAATCAACGGTGTAGGACATTCCCATTCCTCTTCTCTCACGAAATTTTCCTATTTACAGGATTGCTAATCTATCAGATATTATACCAAAAAATGTTTGGCAGACAGCCTCTAATCAGGAACTTGTTCATGACAATTCCGCAGATTCGCTTACCTGATAGTCAGGTAATCCTCCAGTGCTTGTTGAAGCGTTCCTTTGGTTATGGCTTTATGTTCAAAGGATATGCCTGACCGGATCATACTCTTCACGATCTCCGGCCTAAGTCCGGTCACAATCGGCTGGCAGCCCATCATTTGAATCCCGTCGAAGACATGGATAAGCTGTCTGATGACGCTCTCCTCCATCCCCATGACGCCTGACATATCTATAATTAACGTTTCAATCCGGTTGTTGCCGATTTGCGATATAACCTTATCCTCAATGATGTTGGCCCGGATCTCGTCAATCGTCCCGATCAGAGTCAGAATGGAGGTTGCTTTCGTTAGCGGAATAATCGGAACGGACAAATCTTCTACCATTGCCCGCTGCGCCTGGATGAGATCATCCTTGAATAAAGAGTAGCTTATAAAAAACTGATTGAGGAATTGATCCATCAGTTGGTTAATGCTCTTCTCCATGCTGTAATAATGTTCTTTGCTATCGTTATGATTGTTCAGACGGTCGTAATTGTACAGGAAGTCCCACATGACACGCCGTACTGCCTGAACCCACTCCAGCTTGAATGCGAGGGTTAAAGAATGCTTTGCCCAAGTGACTCCCTCCTGCTTGGCAAAGGCAATCGTCTCGTGCTCCTTCCCGTCGATGATGAAGAGGACCAGCTTGTGCGCGTTATCCAGCAGATTGATATTGCCGATGGTGAGGATCTCCTCAATTTTATCCCGCACGTTAACTGCTTCGAGCAACAGCCTTTGTTCGAAATTATCCCGGTTAATGATAAAGAAGTCTTTCATATTCATTGTGGCTTCCAATTCCACATAAACTACCTCTTTCCATTTTATATGGTTTGTTCCTTTCGGAAATGTGATGGTAAACTTGGTGCCTTCATTTTCCGAGCTTTGCACTTCGATTGCTCCATTATGCTGATAAATGACGGAGAAAACGAGAGTTAATCCCATGCCCGTTCCGTTTTCCTTCGTCGTATAGAATGGCGTTCCGAGCAATCCAAGCTTTTCTTTGGGAATACCGACCCCGCTGTCTTGAATACAGACGATCACTTCATTCTCCGTCGCCATGTGTTCAATCGAAATAGATCCGTTACCCGGAATCGCCTCAAAGGCGTTTTTAAGCAAATTGAAAAAAACCTTTTTAAGCTGATTCTTTTTGCCCTTGATGTAAGAGCCCGGATCTCGTAAATTCGTATGAACCGAAACCCGGTACATTTGATCCTGAAACAGCTGGGTTAACGAATCCAGTTCTACCGACAGATCGATCGCAACGTACGGCTCTTCCTCCAAATCGGGCTTGGATACATGCAAAAGATTTTGCAGGATATTAATCGCGTTACCCAGCTCCGACTCGGCAATCTCTATGTACTTGCGTTCGTTCTTTTCTTTGAGAAGCTGTAAAAAGCCCTTAACGGCAGTCAGGGGATTTTTAACCTCATGAGCGATTCCCGCGGCTATTTGCCCCACGGAAGCCAGCTGACTCAGATGGATGTCATTTCTTTTGATTCCTGCGGCGCCTTCCTTTTCCTGCATCCGTACTTATCCCCGATCTGCTGCAATTGTTCTGCGTTGCAGCTTATTATAATACTGGCCGTTTATATTGTATGTACACGAATAGGCATACTTCTAGTATACCTACTGCGCAAGTAATTTTACTATACTGAATATACTGAACATTTCGCCGATAAATGTAATATATTTGATATTTTTGTCGAGCAGCCGTCCATTATTTCGACGCCTTAATTTTAGTTTTAGGCTGGTGCTCCTGGCCGGTTCGGACAAATGAACAAAAATAAAAAGGCCATCCTGCCAGATGGCCTTTTAGCGGATAAGTTTAATCCGCTTTTTGTTTCTTGCGGTTGGATAATAATAAAGCAGGAAGAAAGGACACGGCCGCAAACCCGGCCGACCACCAGAAAGCAACCTGATAAGCATCGGCAAGCGAAGCGAGGCTCCCGCCGGTTCCGCTTTTCAGCTGATGTCCGATAACCGTTGCCAAGACAGCCGAACCGAATGCTCCCCCAATCGTCTGGAAAATCCGCGTCGAGATGCTTGCATGCGGAATTTGCTCCTTCTGCAGTCCTTCATAAGCCGATACCATAATCGGAATAAAGATCCCGTTCATCGCCGCCCCGCGTACAAGCTGCGCCGCGCCAAGCACGATATGGCTCGTATCCGTTCCGGCCAAAGCGAACGGAATGCTGGACAGCAGCGTGACCGCCAAGCTGACAAGCACAATGTTTCTTGAACCCACGCGGTCGGCCAGTTTTCCGATCCAGCTCCTCGTAAGCAGCATCCCAACCCCTTGAGGAATCAAGAGAAGCCCCGTCGTCAGAACGCTTTCGCCGCGAACCTGCTCGTAATAGAGCGGGAGCAGCAGCATGGCGCCATTCATGACCATACCCGAGAAGAACAAAATGATGTTGGATGCCAGGAAGTGCCGGGAACGGAAAAGATGCAAATCAAGCAATGGTGCTTGCTTCGTTCGCAACGCATATACGATATAAGCGGCCATCAACACAATACCCGCCGCAAGCGGAATGATGGCCTCCGCCGAAGAAAGCCCGTCGGAGCTGATCTCTGAAATCCCGTAGATCAGGGCCGCGAATGCCGGAGACAATAGCACAAGTCCAAGAATGTCGAATTTCGGTTTCTTCGCGGCAGCCTCGCCTTTGGGAATGTGCCGCCAGGACAGCCATAACGCGACCAGCATAACCGGGATGTTAACGTAGAAGATCCAACGCCAGCTCATGTTGTCCATAATGAGTCCGCCAATTACCGGTCCAAGAATCGGACCGATTAGCGTTGGGATGCTAATAAGCGCGATTAGCCTTCCGAGCCCGCTTCCGCCAGCCGATTGAACCAGCACGTTCGTGATCGTAGGGACGAGCAGCCCCGCGCCAGCTCCTTGCAATAGCCGGAAGCCAATCAAGCTTTCGGTGTTCCATGCCAGCGAGCATAGGAGCGAAGAGACTAGAAACAGCCCCAGGGAGAACAGATATAAGTTCTTCCCGCCGAATCGCTGTATAGCCCATCCCGATACCGGAACCGCAAGTCCCATCGTGAGTACGTATCCCGTTATTACCCATTGCGTGGTCGATACCGTACTGTGCAAATCAACCGCAAGCGTATCGATTGCCACGTTAATCATGGTTGAGTCCAGCAAGGGAACAAGAGCTCCGAGAACAAGAATAAGCGCGATTTTTAAAATGCCGGGATCCATCTTTTCCTTTGGTGCTTTGACTGCCTCCGCTTGGCTTTTGACCATCGTTATTCACCTCTCTGCCATTTAGGGTACGGTACGTACCGTACCTTATTGGAATACAATATTATAATTCTAGCGAAAATGCAATATACTATTTACAAAGAGTCTAGAAGGACGTTGTCCTAACACAACGCGGGAGTTGGAACAAGATATGACGGATTCGCGGCAAGATCGAAAAACGAACGACGAGGAACAACAAGCGGGAGGATCGCGGAGACGCGGGGACGTTCTGGAGAACGCCATATTGACCGCTGCATGGGAGGAGCTGCGGGAAGCCGGTTACTCCAAAATGACGATGGAGGCCGTTGCAACCCGGGCCAAGACCAATAAGACCGCCGTCTACCGCAGGTGGCCGAATAAGGCGAAGCTGGTCATCGCCGCAATGATCAAGCATATGCCCAAGCCCTCCCTCGACACTCCCGATACGGGCAGCTTGCGGGATGACGTCCTTTCCTTAATGGATCGGATTATTAAGCCCATGCAGCTGATTGGGGCCGAGACCATTCATGGCCTGATGGTGGATTTGCACGGGGACGAGCTTCACGCCAAGATGACGTTGTCGCCAAGAGCGGAGGATCCGCTGTCCATCGCCATGACGAATATTTTGAAGAACGCCGAAAAGCGGGGCGAGGTCGTTCTCGAAGGGCTGGCGGAGCGCGTGATCACCCTTCCGGTTGACCTTGTGCGGTACGAGCTGCTCACCACGCATACGCCGCTGACCGACGAGGCTGTTCTTGAGATCGTGGACACGATTTATTTGCCTCTCGTATGGAAGACAACCAAACAAGGCTGAACCGATTCGCTTCGGCTCAGCCTTGTTTGGTCTGACTAATTTCCGTCCACTTCTTCTTCAAGAATCTCAAATCCTCTATAAAGAACTTGAATAAGTTAGGCCGTCTTCGCACGGCCAGCGGATGGTAAGTAAAGCTGATCGGCGTACCCTGAAACTCATGCCAGCTGCCTCGCATTTCCTTGACGCTGGCAATCTCCTTGTCCGGAAATAAGGCTTCCGCAACGACATTACCGAATCCAAACAGAACAGTCGGCTGCTTCTGGAGCAGCTGCTGCCGTAAATGAGAAAGGCAGGCCGTTCTCGCTTCAGGCTTATTGTAGGCGCGCCTCGGCCGGCATTTGAGCAAGAAGGTTACATATACATCGTTTTTGTCTATCCCTGCCTCCCTTAGCCCAAGCTGTAACGCTTCCCTTGTGCCGCATAGAAACGAATTGCCTTCCCTGTCCTCCCGGGCTCCCGGATTATCCAATATCATCATAAGGGGAGCATCCGGATTTCCCTCCCCCCAAATGACGCGAGTCCGTTGCTTGGACAACTCGCATAGCGCGCAATGCTCTAAGCCTTCAGGTGCTTGCTCTTCAGGCAAGATGACAAAGGAATGATCCATTTCTCGTTCATCGGCTCCTTTTTTAACTTCTATTAAGCAAGCATTCATCCGGCGGAAATTCAACAAATCCCTCGATACTCGGCTGCCTGAGCGATCCGCCTTCCGTCCATTCCGCATATTTGATCTTTACGGTCTTCTCCGGCCGTACCCATATGGCATCCTTATGACGCGGCGGGAGATGATCGAAAGGGTGATCGCCGGTAACGCTTCCGCTCAATTCTTCAGTCAGCTCTCTCCAATCCTTAACCGTCATTTTCCCTGTGCCGGTATGCCCCACATAATGCAGCCTTCCAACGGAATCGTATAATCCGAGCAAAATCGAATTAATCGTATTATGGCCTAGAGTAAATCCGCCAATGACGGCGATGAGATCCTGAAAATTTTTCACCTTTAGCCAGTCATCCTTTTTCTTCCCGATAGCATAGGAGGAATTTATTCTTTTAAGCACAATCCCCTCCATTTCTTGCCGTTTTACTGCGTCAAATAAGCTTTCGGTATGGGGAACCGACGGAACCAGCTGTATATGCTTGTTGGGTGTAATGACTCGAGATAATAACTCAACTCTTTCATGAAACGGCTTATCATGAATCCACACCCCATTGAAGTAGATAATGTCGAATATCATATAAAAAATCGGCACTGTCTCGATGGCCCTTCTTATCCGATCCCCGTTCCTTACACCGTCCCGCCTCATTACCCGTTGAAAGGATGGCTTGCCATGATCGCCTAAGGAGATCACCTCACCGTCTAAAATGACGGATGGACTGCTGCAATATTCGCGCAGGTTTGTAATCTCCGGATAATGCATGGTCCTCTCATTCTGCTTGCGGTTATAAAGCTTTACTTCGCCGCGATCGGCATAGGTTAAAATCCGGACACCATCCCATTTTACCTGTGCGATCCATTCTTCTCCTGTTGGAATGGCGGCGCTCTTCATGGGCTCCATCGGTAAAATAGGCTCCACACTGATCACTCCGTTTTTTGGATAATACATAGTTTGAGCAAAAAGGATTGAAAATATAGAAAAACACTGGGGGCTTTTCGCGCGTGGAGGAAGTCGTCGTTGATGGCAAAAGAATTGAAATTACGCATCCCGACCGCATCATTTGGGAGTCGCAGGGGATTTCAAAGCTCGACTATATTCACTATTTGGTCAGTGTGTCGCCTTACATGATTCAACATGCAAAAAATAGACTGCTAATGGTGTGGCTCTATCCGCATGGAATAACCGGAAAGAAAATTGAAAAAAGGTCCGTCCCCGCGTCCGCACCGGAATGGGTAAGCCAAGTTTTCTATAAAAATAAGGAGCGAATCCTATTAAACGATACGTCTACCTTGGTGTGGGCCGCAAATTACGGTGCTGTTGAATTTCACGTTCCATTTGACCGTTACGATAAAACCGATTACCCCATGGAAATGGTTTTTGATCTGGACCCTCCCGATGACAAAAGCTTTCATCGCGTCATCGAGGTAGCATTAATGCTGAAGGAGCTTCTTCAATCCCTTGGATTGTCTTCCGTACCGAGAACCTCGGGCTCTTCAGGGCTTCAGGTTTTTGTACCTATTGAGCCGGTTTATACGTTTGAACAAACTAGAAAAATAACGGCTTTTATTGCAAATTATTTTAGAGAGCAAATGCCGGAGCGGATTACGCTTGAAAGAGTCGTTTCAAAAAGAGGAGACAAGCTTTATTTCGATTACTTGCAGCTGTGGAGAGGAAGAACCATGCCTGTCGTATACTCCCCGCGAGCCAAGCCGAATGCAACCGTTGCCGCCCCGTTAACATGGCCGGAACTAGCAGAAGGGGTTCAGCCTACGGACTTTACGATGTTGAATATAGCGGGAAGAATAAGCGAAAAAGGGGATTTATTTCAGCCGTTGACAACGGAAAAACAGAATCAATCCCTTGATGAAATTCTAGCGTTTATGGAAAGAAACAAAGGCTGAGGGCTATTTTCTTCGTCTGCCAAGATTAAATCCTAGCAAATAGGGTATTTGAACGTAGGGTTCTTATACACGGCTAGGAGGAATTATCATATGGACAATAAGAAAACGGAGCAATTAAAGAAATATACCGTTAACAGTGAGGGTAGGCATGATTTGACCACCAACCAGGGGCTCAAAATGGCCGAGGACGAGTTCTCCCTAAAGGCAGGGCAACGCGGCCCTACTCTGATGGAGGACTTCCACTTTCGCGAGAAGATGACTCACTTCGATCACGAGCGCATCCCCGAGCGAGTCGTTCATGCGCGCGGCGTTGGCGCTCACGGATTTTTTCAGCTTTATGAGTCCCTGGAGGAGTTCACCAAGGCCGATTTCCTTACGGATCCCTCCAAAATCACGCCTGTATTCGTGCGTTTCTCAACGGTGCAAGGATCAAGGGGATCAAACGATACCGTTCGGGACGTGCGCGGCTTCGCGACCAAGTTTTACACGGATGAGGGCAACTATGACCTGGTAGGCAACAACATGCCCGTTTTCTTTATTCAGGATGCCATCAAGTTCCCCGATTTCGTCCACGCCGTGAAGCCCGAACCGCATAACGAAATCCCGCAAGGGGCCAGCGCCCACGATACGTTCTGGGATTTTGTCGGGCAAAATCCGGAGACGGCCCACATGGTAATGTGGGTCATGAGCGATCGGGCCATTCCGCGCAGCCTTCGCATGATGGAAGGCTTTGGCGTGCATACCTTCCGGCTCGTGAACGCCGCAGGGCGATCTCATTTCGTCAAATTTCATTGGAAGCCTGTCTTGGGGATGCATGCCTTGGTTTGGGATGAAGCTCAGCAAATCGCGGGCAAAAATCCGGATTTTCACAGAGAGGATTTATACGAAGCGATCGAAAAAGGCCAATATCCGGAGTGGGAGCTTGGCTTGCAGCTTATTCCGGAAGAGGATGAGCATAAATTCGATTTTGATCTGCTGGACCCCACCAAATTGTGGCCCGAAGAGGAAGTTCCCGTGAAACGGGTCGGCAAAATGACGTTGAACCGGAATGTCAGCAATTTCTTCGCGGAGACGGAGCAGGTCGCCTTCCACCCCGGTCATGTCGTGCCCGGTATCGATTTCTCGAACGATCCCCTTTTGCAAGGGCGGTTATTCTCCTATACCGACACGCAGCTATCTCGGCTAGGCGGCCCCAATTTCCACCAAATTCCGATCAACCGGCCTGTTTGCCCCTTCCATAACAATCAACGCGACGGCATGCATCAGATGAACATTCATCAGGGACAAACCAGCTACCATCGGAACGGCTTGAACGCCAATCAGCCCGCACCGGTCCCCGAAGAGCACGGGGGTTATGCGCATTATCAAGAGCGGATTGACGGACGCAAAATCAGAGGACGCAGCGAAAGCTTCCTGGACTTCTATTCGCAAGCGAAACTTTTCTACAATAGTCTGGCTCCTTACGAACGAGAGCATGTAAAGAAGGCTTTCTGCTTTGAGCTGGGCAAGTGCAAATCCGATCCCGTAAAAGCAAACGCGGTTGCCCTGTTGAATCATATCGATCGCAGCCTGGCGCAAGAAGTGGCAGACCAAATCGGTGCCCCTCTTCCCGAGGACAACATGGAAGTGAAATCCGACAAAAAATCTCCCGCTCTCAGCATGGCCGACACGGTCCTTCTCCCGGATACGAAAAAAGTCGCAATCGTCCGGGTTGGCGATCCTGATGTGGAACGGTTTGCCGAATGGACGACGGCTCTGACGGAACAAAACGTTAATTATACGATTGTCGGCCGTAAGCTCCATGATTTGCCTAACCCGCTGAAAGTAACGGCTACCTTTGAGACGACCGACCCTACTCTCTACGATGCCGTATTATTGGTTAGCAGCGGGCCTTCGATTCCGGCACCCGCCTTGGCATTCATCGAAACGGCGTATAAGCACTATAAACCGTTGGCGCTCGCTGTCAGCGATGATCAAGCGTTAGCGTCGGCAAGGGTGAAATTGGACGAGGCCGGAGTGTACGATTTAACTCATTCCACGATTGAAGCGTTCATTAACGGAATCGCGCAGGGCCGTTTCTGGAAACGACAGCTCTAAGTCCAATTTAATAAGAAAATCGGTTTGTTGGAATACTCTTTATGGATCATACAGGAGGTGAATGTACAGTGAGCACAAAGGCAAAGCCCGATAACAACACCCCAAAGAGCAGCCCTTCACGGTCTAACGACCCGAACGATCAAGGAAAACCTAAGATGCAAAACAATTCAAAGTAATGCGGATTGCATTACAAAACCGAAACCCGGTCTAAATGACCGGGTTTCGTGCGGTGTGACAATATGCAATATTTCAGCTTATGCCTGTGCTCCCGCGCCGTTATCCGGAGCGACGGAAACCGGTTTTACTAATGCTTTCTTCTCCCATACCCTGCTTCTCCAGCGAAGCAGCATCATAACCCCGCGCAGCCATTCGTCCACCGTGAACGCAATCCATATGCCAAGCAAGCCGATCCCGAAATGAACGCCCAGCAAATAAGCAAGCGGCACCGAGACTCCCCACATGGAAATGACGCCCGCTAAAACGGGGAATCGCGCATCCCCGGCGGCGCGCAGCGAATTGATAATGACCATATTAAAGGTTCGGCCGGGCTCAAGTATAATGGAAAGCAAAAATATACCCGCTCCGGCCGCAATAATGTCAGGGTCCTTCGTAAACATTCCAATCAACTCATGCCGGAATATCGCAGCCACGCCAACGACAGCAAAGGTCAACAAGAAGCTGACTCTTACGCTTTTCATCAGTCTGCGGTAGGCTTCCTGCATTTCTCCCGCGCCGACCATTTGTCCGACGATAATCTCCGTCCCCATCCCAATCGCCAGCGCCAGCGCCATAAAATAGTTCGATACATTCATGACGTACACATGCGTGTTTAACGCGGTAATGCCAATCATATTGACGAAGCCAATGATCATCAAGTACTGCGATTGGTAAGAGAGATGCTCCCCCGCGGCAGGCAGGCCGATGCTCAGGATTTTTTTGGCGTAAGAACCGTTCCAGCTCACGTAATCCTTCCTTCGAATCGGTGCGGCCGATCGGCGGTACAAAAGGATAAAAAGAACAACGATGCCAAGCAAACGGCTGACGACCGTTGAGATGGCGGCTCCCGTAACTCCCCATTCCGGGAAGCCCAGGCTGCCGAAAATAAGCAAATAATTGCCTCCCATATGGAGGAGGTTGACGCCTAGCGTTACAAACATAACGCTCTTTGTGTTTCCGGTCGAACGGATGACCGACGAAACCGCGTAAGAAAGCGCCTCGACCCAAATAAATGCGCCGATAATCTTTAAATAGCGGTTTGCGATTCCGATTTGTTCGGGGTTTAAGTTCAGCAGACGCAGCAGCGCTTCCCCAAAACATACGAGAACGATGCTGACGAGTATCCCGAAGATCAGGTTCATCGAGATCGCCATCGCGGAAATACGGCCCGCTTCTTTCGCACGACCGGCACCAATATACTGAGAAACCGCAACGCTTGTGCCTATGCCAACAAAGCCGAACATCATGATACAGAAATAAATAATTTCATTGGCTAAGCCGACTGCGCCCGTCGCCTTGTCGGAGATGCGGCTTAACATAAACACGTCAACCGTGCCCAGCAGCATCCGGAGTACGGAATCCACGAAAATCGGCCAGGTTACGGCATAAAGACTAAGCTTCTTCCAGGATGGAGTATGGTCTGATAAAGTCACGTTTACAAGCTCCCACTATGTTTATTCTCTGTCGCCTTCCCTAGTGTAGCGCTCGCAAGTTCATACGTCTATGGGGGAAATATTGTTGCTATGCCCCGATATTACGTTATTTTTACTATGGTTCTCCTCATTGTTTCATTTATCTCGTCAAGATGTTCATCAGACGGTCAACTTCTTGCGTCCAATCCATTCCGACGGCCTTTGCATCTTGAAGCATTAGACCGTTCACAACCGATAGAAATAATATCAAACGCTTGTAGGCATCGCCTTCTGCGAATTGTCCTTCTTGTTGCCCTTGGACGAATATTGGGATTATCTGCTCGATGGTGTCCTGGGGAGAATACCGCCCGATGGCTTCTCTCGCCCTGCTTGGAACGCCCTCCGACGTTTGCGCCTGTTGAACAAGCAGGAAATAGAGCTTGTGGTTCTCATCCAACATTCGAAGCGTGAACGCTCTTAATTGCTCAAGAGGGGAACCTGGCAGCTTTTTGATATCCCCTACGGCATTCCGGGATTCCTCGATCGCCTCTTCCACGAGAAGCGCGAAAATCTCGTCTTTAGACTCGAAATAGCGGTAAGATAAGCCCTGACTGATGCCGGCCTCCTCCGCGATCATGCTCATCTTCGTGCCGGCGAGCCCTTTCTCCGCAAATATTTTAAGAGCCGCCTTTTTGATCTGATCCTTGCGTCCGTCGAACGCTTGCTCGGCTTGCGCTTTTGCTATTCTTGGCATCATTTATCCTTCTTCCTTTTCGCGCGTCGACCCACGGCTTAAGTCTACGATATACGGATTTGCTCCTCGCTCACTTCCCACAGCTTCTTCGCCGCTTCCATGCTGCCGGCTTGCTCCGACGGCGTCGTCATTTGCTTGTCGGCGTAATAACGTCCGCTTTCCAGATTCTTTGCGTCAGTATCTGCCAGCCATACAAGCGTCTCCGCGCCCTTCTCGGGAGTTCGGGAAAAACGCTTCATGACAGCCATCGTCATGCGGGCCAGCCTTCCGTTATCCTGATTGAAATTCGTGTCGACCAGTCCCGGGTCAAAGCAATACGCGTCAACATTGGTGCCTTGCAATCGTTTCGCCAGCTCAGCAGTGAACAAAATGTTTGCCAGCTTCGTCTCGCCGTATCGGAAGTTAGGGCCGCCTTTCATTTTCCCCCAAAATCCAAAACAACGCTCTCCGTTTAAATCATCGAATCGGATGCCCTTCCTGGCCATCTTGTGGCCATGGGACGACGTCGTGATGACGCGGGCATGTTCGCTCAACATCAGTTTATCAAGGAGCAGTGTCGTTAACAAGAAAGGTGCAATATGGTTGACCGCCCAGGACATCTCTAGTCCATCTTCCGTCAGCTTATGGTCAACGAACATGGCGCCCGCATTATTGATTAAAATATCGATCCTTGGGCATTTCGCCAATATCTCGTCTGCCGCCCGGCGGATGGATTGCTGGGAGGACATGTTGGCGATGAATACGTCCACCGTTATCCGATTGCCGGAAGCCGCCCGCAGTTTATCCGCAATCTCGTTCGCTTTTGCCGCATTGCGCGCAACGATGCCCAAATTCGCCCCTCTAGCGGCTAACTCTTGTGCAGCCGCTAACCCGATCCCGCTCGTAGCACCTGTAATTAACACATATTTTCCTCTTGCGTTTTGACACTCGGCTTGATTAATTTCACCCATTTAAAGTTCCTCCTCATATGTTGAATGAATCGTTCATTTATTTATAGTGTATGAACGATTCATTCATTTGTCAACGGAACGATCAAAATAAATCAAAAATCTCAGCCGATTCATCACAAAAAAGGGCCATCCCCTGGGGGATGGCCCTTTCAATACTCTCTCGAGTTCAATCATCGGCTTCTTTAGATTTAAGCTTCTATTTCTTTCATTTCAGCGCGTTTTGCGTCAAGTTCTTTATTAATGTTGTCAACGTCCTTATCAGACAGCGGATAGAGCTGCATGACAATCATTGAAACAATAGCAAGAACAGCAGGTATCCAAATAGCCGTCATATTAATCCCAGAAAGGGCGTTAGCCGTCTGGTGCTCAGCATCTCCATTAAATCCATACGCTGCAAGGAACCACAATGGAACGGCACCGCCTAGCGTAAAACCAATCTTGAAGAAGAGCCCCATAATCGCGTTGATGATAGCAGCATTGCGCTTACCAGACTTCAATTCGCCATACGAAACCACTTCGGGAACAAGCGCCCACATGAAACCTGTCGCTGAGGACAAGCCCCACTGCTTGATGAATGTCGAAACATAGGCCAACCAAAGTTGATCTTGCATACCATCGAGACTCCAAATCCAAGTCAGAATTTCGCCGACAACAAACATACCGAGGAAGAGATGGAAAAAGCCCTTTTTGCCGAAGATTTTCTTGAGTTTTGGCCAGAATACGGTAAAAGCGATACCAGGTATCGAGGCAATCAGCCCCACAGCACCCATCCAGTCGGAGTGATCAACCGTATATTGATAGAAAAATCCATTAACCGTATTCATGAAAAACATAAATGTAAATGCCAGCATGAAGAAAATGCCCAAAATGATCAATGGTTTATTATTCTTAAATTCAACAAAGAAATCATAGACTTTGACTTGTGCCGATTGTTCGGCGTTGGCAACAACGCGTTCTTTCGTAAACTTGTAGCAGAGGAAAAGCGCAATGGCGCCAATAACCATATAAACGGCATAAACACCAAACCATGCATGATCTGCTGAAGGGTCCGTATACGTCCCCATGTTCAGTTTTAATCCAAACAGACCCGTGTCTTTAAGTGAACGATCTTTAGGCGCCACCATTTGCACAAACATGGGAAACAGAGTATAAACAAGAAGATTGGCAATATTTGCAAGCGTCATGCGGGTCGTTGTGATTTGGTCAACAGATTCAGGGTTACGAGTCAACGAGGCGTTCAGCGAGCCGTAAGGAATATTAACGACGGAATATACCAAGTCGAGCAACAAATAAGTAATAAAGATAAAAGGAATAGATCCACGGACGCCGGGAATAGGCGCAAACAGCAGCGCACCCAAGATAACCAGCGGAATACCTGCACGAAGTAACCAAGGACGGTATTTACCTGCTCTTGATGAGCGTTTATCGACATAAGTCCCGACCATCGGATCCCATATTACATTGATGATACGGACAAAGAGGAAGATAAATCCCGCAGTTGCCGTACCGATCGCATTGACAGTCGTCAGAAAGAGGGCCAAAAAGCCTCCGACAGTACCAAAAACAAGATTTTGAGCAAAATCTCCGAAGCCGTAGCCCATACGTTCTATAAGATTGAGCTTGCGATACTCTTCTTGCTGAACAACCTGTGTGTTATCACTCATGATGAATGCTCCTTTACTTTCTCCATTAAACATTAGTCTACGAGACTTAATAAAAGCCCTTACATTTTCGAGAATTCATTTAAAGTTCAGGTAAATAGAATAAAAAAAAACAATTTCTAATATAAAATACCCGTCCTTTGCTTCGTTATACTCGCCCTGCCGATGTTATGCCTCTCCCCTTTGTTTGTTTATTAAATAAACAAAGATATCGCTTATTATCCATAATCGCCTTAAATTTGGCAACCACTAAAAATATACATTTCCGAAATAATAGCAAGTTTAAGGGCCATCCTCTGCGGATGGCCCCAACTTAAATATCATTTCTATGCATCGCGATCTATTCATTAAAAAGTTATAAGCCTGACAGGAGTCTGGTTTTTGCCACAACCGGATAGTGGTCTGACGGATATCCTCCGTTTACTTGGCAGCGCTCAACCTGCACCGACAAGAATTCGAATTCGGCAGTAGCAAAAATATAATCGATCGGTTCTCCGTCATCCCCGCCTTTGAAGTCATGGGCCGTTAGACCGGGCTTTCCTTTGATCCGGGAGTAAGCGTCCGTCAAATCGCTTGTCTTGCCATCCATCTCGATCTCGCCGCGCAAAAAGCGTATCGGGAATTCACCCGGAAACGAGTTGAAATCCCCTGTGAGCAAAGCCGGAAGTCCATTCAAAACGCGCTGCTTGGCTATGTATTTTCCTATTACCTGGATTCCGCGGTCTTTCGCTTCCTGGCTATGGTGGTCTAAATGGGTATTGTAAAGATAGAACGATTGGCCGGATTTTCGATGAAGGAACCGAGCCCACGTACAGATCCGCGGAAACGCGCTCCCCCAACTAACGGAAGCTTCCAAATCTGGTGTCTCCGACAGCCAAAACTGTCCGTTGTCCTCAACAATTAGCTCGTCGCGGTTATAAAAAATGGCATTGTGCTCGTTCTCATGTTCGCCGAACCGACCTTGACCGACCCAATCGTATTCCTTTAAACGGGTCTCCAAATCTTCGAGCATCGAGTGGTAGCCTTCTTGAGTGCCGATAAGCATAGGATGATGATTTTTGATAACGGCGGTTGCTCGGTCGATCCGTTCCGGCCAATAATTAGACCCGTCATTGATTTCCGGATAGCGCAGATTAAAGGTCATGATTATGATTTCCAACATACCTGCATCCCTCTTTTCTATCATTTCCGTGCCGCGCACACCTTTGTCATCCTGCGTATTACTTGGTATTACTTAGTATTACCGAGTGTTACCTGGTCTCACTTCGTATGACCTTGTCGCACAAAGTGAGACCGCATCCACCGCTTCCTACTAGCTCCATGCTTCAATATCCTCATCGTCAATTTCCTCTTGAATAATGGATTGTTCATCTTCGTAGATGGCAACCTTTGCTGCTTCTGCTGGATCCTCGGCTTCTGCCTCTACAGCTGCAGCCATTTGTTGAGAAATTGACGAGCCATGTCCGTAAATGCCAGCCCGCTCCATCGGGATAAACATCTGCAAATTCCGGACGCCATGCTGCATGATTTCGTTCTCCACGAGATAACGAAGAGAATCCATCAGGTTCGACTGCATGTTCAGCCATGCCATGACAAGCGGATCCTCATTCTTCCTCGTCTTCAGGCTAATGTTCTCGCCCGCCAGCTTGGTCTTCTTCATCGCCTTCACCTGCTTGCTCCGTTAGATTAAGCGGGCTGGTCCGCTTTATTTTTCAGCGCCTCGTAGATTTTGCCGTGTACAAAAGCATCCAATCCTGTCGCATTGAGCTCCACAGCGAATTCGGCCGGAATATAGAACAGCTTGATTTCGCGCACGTCGCACAGCTCTTTCAAGTAGGCGTATAAAGTGGTCTGCATGAGAATACTGCCGCCTCCGTAAACGCAGATCAAGTCAATCTCGTTACGCGCTTTTGTCAGCTGCTTCTTCACATGCTGGACAATTTGCTTAACCTGACTCTCCAGTGGTCTCCGAAGTGTTTTAAGCGCCCTGGCATGGTACTTATGCCTGGGGTTCTTAAGCACGTCGCTGAAAAACTGCCTAGGGCTGTCCGGAAGATGGATCAACCGGTTGAACTCCTGCAGCGCTTCTTCAATCGCATAGCCCGCTCCATGATGGCTGCCATGCACGAATTGCCGCAAGAACCGGTTGCCCTCCGTAATGGGATACTCCGTCGATCCGTCGCCAATATCGACATGGAGAATCCTTTTATCTTTGAAGAAACTCCCATTGAACTTCTTATCCATTCCGTATGCGGCAGCAAATTCGGCAAAAATCTCGCCCTCCCGCCAATTGCCAGAAGCGTCCTTTTGCAAAGTAAAAATAACTGGCGTTGCTTCCGGAACGACTTTCACGAAAGGAAATACGATGTTAACCGATACCCGGAGAATGCCGAGGTGTACCGTCACGTGATGCCTCCCCGAAGTGAACCGCTTCTCGAACTTCGCGGAGGTCTCATCCGTATGCTGCGTAACCGGCAGCGCCGTCGCCATGTCGGCCTCAATGTCGAGCTGGGCCGGGATATGCTTCTCCTCTTCATAGGCTTTTTGTACCGCGACCGCGGCGATTTGCGCCAGTGTGTTCACAACAGGCAAGTCCATCTCGCTCTTAGAGTCGATGCCGATCTGAATATTATCGAGAATTTCACCGCTCTCCAGAGCAAACTTCCCTATGTAGTACATGCCCGGCTGCGCAGACGGTGAGTCGATAGTAACAACCAACTGATCCTGCAGGTTCTTAATGAAGCCCTCCGGCGCTTGCTCCTCCCGCCACGGAAGTTCGTCCACTCTACAATTCACATTGGGCTGCTGAATTAATCTACCGTCAATCATCAAATCATGCTCGCTATTCCCATTATCGTTACCTATAAAGAAGTGATAGTTCATCCTTACATCCTCCTATCAATAGGTTTGCATGCCTTGGTATTACTTTGCCATACCAGGTGTTGGCGAGCATCATGCCATAGTCCTACGATAGATTAGGTTTCTCTCATTGAAAATTGTCGAACGAGAGTATTAAAAACGATTAGCCGCCCGCAGCTCCTACAAGTTTCGAATGAGCGGCTCGCCAGGCGTCAAGCTGCTTTTGCACCTCGGACCGCACCTCGTCGATGCCCGCCTGCCGAAGCTCCTCATTAAACTTCGGCAGCACCGAATCCACGTCCACGCTGCCCGTCATTAGGCTGGGGAAGTATTTCTCCCACACCATCTGGATGTTCTGCATCTGAATGGGCATCCGGGACAAGTCCGGGGTAAAGCCCAGCGTACTCGATACAACCGCCTCTTTGTTGCTGGCGCGGAATTGATTCCATTTGTCCAAGGGATCCGGGTATTCTCCACCCATGGTCTTCAGGATAAACCAATTGCCCTGGGTGTACTGCACGCCTCCATAGCTCGGCATCGCGTCCGGGATCGGATTGCCGTTTTTGTCCTTGGACGGAATAGGCACCACCTGGCCGTTATGATCCAGGCTGTAGTGCACGCCCTCGATTCCGAAATTGAACAGATTGCGCACCTCGGAATCCGTGTTCAGCAGATTGAGAAACTTTACGGCCTCGACGGGATGCTTCGTTTCCGCGCTGACGGCCATAATCCCCCCTCGAATGGATTCCGTCGTGATGATCGCAGGGGTTACAGGGTAAGCTGCCAGCTTGTAACCGCGATCCTTGCTCCAGCTATTTTCCGCCAGCGGGCCCCCACCCGCAGCTTTCCAGAACACCAGCGCGCCCCGCTTCAGCCCTTCGGTTTCCCGCATGGCTGCGTCCTCATTGATATAGCCCTCCACATAGTAGCGCCGAAGAAGGTCAAGCACTTTCCGGGCTTCGTCGGTCTCGAAAATATTCACGACCGGGGAATCGGGATCCAGGACATTCCTCATGAGCGGCAGCGTTTTATCCGATACGTATTCATAGCCATCCAAGGCGAAGAAGTTTTGGGATTCCTTATCGAGCTCCATCGGCAGATAAGCCGGTTCCTTCTCCTTGATCATCCGCAGCAGCGGTTCGAGGGAAGCAAGCGTTGTGTACTTCGAGATGTCGATACGGTACTTCTTCACCAGCGCATCCGGGTACATCCACTGGTCGCGAACGGCTAATTCTTTATTGGTCGGAACGCCGTAGATGCCGCCGTCATCCATCCTTACGCCTCGCCAGAAAATGGGGTCGATTGCGTCATACATTTCCTTCCCCGCTTTCGACAGGTAGTCGTTCAGCCTCAGCCATGCGCCGCGCTGCGCGTAGGTTGCGTACTCCGGCGCAAAAGCGATGTCAAAGGGTGTTCCCGCCGACACAAGGGTGTTCAGACGGTCTTCGTACTCTTGCCAGCCCACTTTGATATACGTAATGGTAACGCCGATTTTCTTGGCCAGGACCTCGTTGATTTTGTCGTTGACCATCTTCAGGTCCTTGTCTGGATCCCCGATCGTGTAATAGATCAAATTCACCGTATTACCCGTCGATGCGGCTTTCTCGTCATTGCCGGATGCAGAGAAACAGCCGGATAAAGGCAGCGTCAGCATCATGACGAGCACGAAGGATGCAGCGAGACGATTCAGATTCCGTTGATCCCTCATGGCATCGTTATTCCTTTCTCCGCAAATCCGAGGGTGACTTGCCGAAGTAAGCGTGGAAATGAGAATAGAAATAGTTCAGATTGGGATATCCGACGGATAACGCGATGCTGATGATCTTCTCGTCCGTGGACTGTATGCGCTCCTTGGCGCGAAGCATCCGGTAGGCCATTAAATATTCCGAAAACTTCTTTTTCGTCTCCTTGAGGAATAGCTGCCCGAGGTACGTTCCGTTCATGCGGAAACGTTCCGCAACCGACTTCAAGCTGAGGTTCTGGGCATACTCCGCCTTTACGATGAGCAGAATGCGATTGGTCAGCTTGGACAGGCTGTCATAGCGTACGCCGAGTACCGGGTCCAGATCCAGATCATTGCTATCCGCCAGCTTACCGTTCAGATCCTCTACGATAATCTTCTCGACCAGCTGCTGCAGCTTCGAACGATCGACGGGTTTAAGCAGGTAGTCCTTGGCTCCGCAGCGAATCGCCTCCAGCGCATACTGGAACTCGCCATAGCCGCTCATAATAATATATTTCGAAGGAAGACGCAGCTCGTTAAGCCTATGAATGGCATCGTAACCGCGCTGCTTGCCGATGCATACGTCGAAGATCGCCAAATCCGGCAATATCTCCACCGCCTTCGAAATCGCGCCCTCATACGTCTCACTCGTTTCGATACGGCCAAAGCCGTATTTCTCCCAATCCAGCGTTCGCTTCATTCCCTCCAAAATCTGCGGCTCGTCATCTACGATCAGCAGCTTGTACATCGTTAGTCGCCTCCTTGGATAGGATTACGGTTATTTTAACGCCGGCTTCCTCGTTATTGTCGATTGTCATGGAGAAACCCTTCCCATAGAAAAAGCGCAGCCGGGTATAAACGTTACGCAGACCAATGCTGTCCGCCGGGGCGTCGTCGCCTCTGGTGAGCCTCTTCCTGATTTCGGCCAGACGCTCCTCGGAAATCCGATTGCCGTTGTCCACGATCTCCAGCACGAAGCGTGCTTCTTCCTCCCAGCCGCTCACAAGGAGCAGGTTGAACTCGCTCTCCGGATGAAAGCCGTGAATGAAGAAGTTTTCCGCCAGCGGCTGCAGCCAAAATTTGACGGTGGGCAAGGAAATTAACGCCTCTTCCACATTAAACTGATAATAAAATCGGCCCGGATATTTGAATTCCATAATTTTTAAATATTGTTGAAGCAAGTTTAGCTCGCTGCCAAGCGAAATGATATTCTCGTTTTTTACGATATCACGGTACAGGGCACCCAAGGTGGCAATGGCGTCGGATGTATGGTCGGGGCTGTTCACCAGCGCGGAGGAACGAATCACCTCGAGCGTATTGTACAGAAAGTGAGGGTTAATTTGATGCTGAAGCGCTTTCATTTCAGTCTCTTGCTGCTTGAGCTTTAGCAGATAATTGGTGCGGATATACCGATCGAGCTGACGAATCATATCGTCCAATTCCCTGGCGATCATGCCGTATTCGTTCCTTCGGTAGCGGGCCGGGTTAGCCGGCGTAAAATCCGCCGTTTTCACGCGTCCGATGGACACGATAATGCGCCGCAGGAAGTTCGCGTCCTCGCGCAGATTGTAAACGATGAGCAGCAGGACGCAGATCATCGCGGCGAGTACGATGAGAAACACGATGAGCAGCACATTCGCTTTCTGACGAATCAGCGAGGCTAAATCCACGGTGCTGACGAACCGGTAATCGAACTCGTTGGAATGGAATGTCACGAAATACGTACGGTTCAGTAATCCCGTCGGCAGAAAGCCATGCGTGCGTCCATCCGCCACGATCCGGCGAATCAGCTCCTCCGAGCCGCCGCCGTTGCCGGCGATCAGGTACACGTCTCCGGAATCGCTGACTGCAGCAGCTTCGTTTAGATGGTCAATTTGCACCGTTTTAAAAATCCTGTCGCTGCTGACCAGGAATCGGAATTCGCCCAGCTGGCGGGAGATTTGGTTCGGATCCGAAAGTTTTTTGTGATAGACGAATCCTTTCCGGATCGTCTCGCGGAACGTTTCATCCGAATTGGGCAGACGGAACAGATAACTCGTATTGCCGTTATCGTCAAAGCTTACCACGTTGCCCTCTTGTTCGGTATGCAGGCTGATCTGCGTGATGTCTCCCTTCCCTCCGTTGCTCAGGAAGGATTTCATATCGTCGGGAAAAGAGACGAGCGGCCGGTTATATTGACTGCCTTGCAATCTGCTCGTCAGATAGCCTTCCGCATTGTTTCCCAAGAAACTGCGAATGTCGGAAACCAATCCGCTGTTGGAATACACTCGCTGCATGAACGCTTCGATACGGTCGGCATCGTACTGAAGGCTGTTTTCCACCCGAGAGAACGCTCCGGCGGCCTCGTTCCTGGAATTTCCCACCCATTGGTCCAGCAGTACCGCGCAGGTGAGTACGCCGAGCGTCAGGCCGATGAACACCACAAATACCGCATATGCAATGAACTTGCCGCGATAAATCTTGATTTGCATGAATGAACGCATGCGGCGTCTCCTTTGCAATAGGCTATTGTCGCACCCCACTGCTCCAACATATAACGTTGTTATCGGGAAAAGCAATCCTAAATTTTGTGCCAGAAAACCCGAACGGCGATCTCCGTTCGGGTTTTCCGGATGTTGATGACAGGCAAGACTTATTTGAAATACGCGTCGACTTGCTCTTGGGCGGCCTTCATAATCGTATCCATGCCAGCGGCCTTCAATTCCGAAACGATCTTCGGCACCATCTTCTCCGGATCGGAAGCTCCGGTCAGCAGCTCATACCGGTATTTGTCCCATACCGCTTTCGTATTGGCCACTTCGGTGCTCAGCTTGCCGATATCCAGCGCAAAGCCCAAGTTGGTGGAGGAGGTCGCCTGATCGTTCAGCTTGCGAACTTGATCCCACTGATCGACCGGAGCGCCTTTCGTTACAGCCAGGTCGAAGAACGTCCCTTGCGTATAAGCGGCAAGCGGCCATGTATCGGACTTGCGCTCAATTACTTTCTCCCCATCCACGTTGTCGTAATCGACGCCCAGCTCGCCGAAGGCCAGCATATTGCGCAGCTTCGGATCCGTATTGACCAGCTGCAAATATTTCAACGCCTCTTTCTTATATTTCGAGTTCGCCGAGATAGCGTTTAAGGAGCCTTGGATCGTACTTGTCGTATAAATCGGGCCAAAGATCTGGAACATGTCGTACTTCTCGACACCCTCCGTAATCTGCCAGCTCGCTTCCGCGCCCGGGAATGCCTGCGCCGCGAAGAATGGACGGCCTTTGTCCGCTTCCGTTTTCGTCGGTGCGTCCGGATTAATGATGCCGTCTTGGTACCATTGGTGCAGCTGCTTGAGCCCATCCATGATGTCCGGCTGCTCCAGCACGGAGACGACCTTGCGGGATGCGTCGTCGACTTTCACCCCGATCGGCGGCAGACCAAGCGTCATATCGTCGTAGCCGTTGAAGAAGCCGTTAAATCCGTCGCCTTGGGTGAGCGACAGCGGGTAGAAGCTTTTGCCTTCGCCTGCCTTCATATCGCGGAACGGCTTGTCGAGGTCTTTCAACGTCTTGATGCTGGCCGTGTCGATGCCGTATTTCTGCACGTACTTGTCGTCAAACACCCAGTATTGGGTTAAAGACGAGTCTTTGTAAGTCGGCACGGAGTAGATTTTCCCTCCGATTTTTGTTCCATCCCACACCTTCTGGGGAATAAGCTTGTAGAGCTCGGGCGACTCGCTTTGCACCAAGTCGGTCAGGTCGGCAAACGCGCCCATGGTTACTTGCTGGCTATACTTGGAGTTGTTCGTAAACATGATGTCGAACGGTTCGCCGGTATTCACGACGGTGTTGATCTTCGTATCCCAGTCGCCCCAGCTTGCTACCTTAATGTCGATTTTCACGCCAATCTTCTCGGCCGTGTAATCGTTCATCGCGGCGATCGCTTTGTCGAAGTTGGCGGGAGTCTGACCGCCGATCGTCCACCATACCAGCGTAGGCACATCGCCCGAATCGGCGGGCTTGCTCGTTTCCGTCTGCGTGCTTTCTGCCTTGTTGGTGTTCGAAGGCGTGCTGGTGCTTGACTCGGAATTGGAATTCGAGTTGCCGCAGCCTGCAAGAGCGGTTGTCAAAAGCGCCACGGCGCTGATTGCAAGCCATTTTTTCTTCGTCCTTTTCATGTACATTACCTCCCTTTGATATAGCCCACTGCATTCCCACCGTTTAAATTGCGCGGTGAATATCATAAACCGGAAGAATCCGAGTTTATTTCAGTTAACCTTTCACGGCGCCTACCGTCAGACCGGAAATAAAGTATTTCTGGAAGAATGGATAGGCGACGGCCACGGGAACCACAATGACGATGGCCACGGCCATGCGCGCGGATTCCTTGGGCATTGTTGCGACAAGCTCCGCGTAACTGATGCCCATGCTGGAAGCATTTTTCGCCAGGGCGTCCACGTTGGTCATCAGGCTGTTCAAGAGCGCCTGCAGCGAGTACAGGCTCTGGTTGTCGATGTACAGCATGGATTGGAACCAATCGTTCCAATAGGCGAAGCAGAGGAACAATCCAATGGTTGCCAGGACCGGCAGCGAGATCGGCAGCACGATCGAGAAGAAGATGCGCAATTGGCTCGAGCCGTCGATCTCGGCGGATTCGATCAGCGCGTCCGGAATCGTGCTCCGGAAGAAGGTTTTGCAAATAATAACGTTGAAGGAGGAGACGGCCAGCGGCAGAATGAGCGCCCATACCGTATCTTTCAGGCCCAGCATATTCGAATTAATATAATAGCTGGATACCAAGCCTCCGTTGAACACCATCGGAATGAATACGATCCAGGTCAGAAGCCCTTTCAGCTTGTAATTCGGCCGGGAAAGGACGTACCCCATCGACGTTGTAAGCAGCACGCCCAGCACTGTCCCGACACCGGTAACAAGCACGGAGATGCCAAGCGCCTTCGCAATCATCGTCCCCTGCTGCGCAATATAGCGGTAAGCATCACCTGAGAAAGCCGATGGGAAAAGATGATACCCGCTGCTTCGAATAGCATCCTCGCTGGTCAGCGATATGGACAGCACGACAAGGACAGGTATAAGGCAAAGCAGCGCCAATACGATAAAAATCAGATGAAAAATCACGTTCGTGCCCGTTCGGATCCGGTTGAACTTGTCCAGACCGTTTTCGAATTTCGCTCTCTCTCTTGATGACATTTCCCGCTTCCTCCTCTACATCATTGCGCTCTCTCGGTCCACGCGACGAACGACCCAGTTGGCAATCAGAATGGTCACGCAACCCATCACGGATTGCAGGAATGCGGAAGCCGATGCCATGCCTAGCGTAGCGGTCTTGAGCTGCTTATACACAAGAACGTCAATTGTGGTCGCTACGTTGAATAACGAATTGGAATCCCGCGGCACTTGGAAGAACAAGCCGAAATCAGTGTAGAAGATGCGGCCTACGGCCAAGATGAACATCATCACAATGACCAGCTTCATGAGCGGGAGCGTAAGGTATCGCGCCTGCTGCCACTTGGACGCGCCGTCGATAACGGCAGCCTCGTAGTACGTGCTGTCGATGCCGGCGATGGTCGCTAAGTAGACCACCATGCCGTAGCCCAGTCCCTTCCATACGTTCATGAATACCAGAAAGTACGGCCAGTATTTCGGCTCCATATACCAGTTCACCGGATCGCTGCCCAGGGTGGCCAGGAATTGATTAGCGATCCCTTTATCGAAGCTTAGAAATGCCCATACAATGGCGGAAACCACGACCCAAGAGAGGAAGTACGGCAAGAACATCAGCGTTTGATAGATTTTTCCGGCCTTGCCGCTATGCAATTGACCGATCATCAGGGCCAGCGTGACGGGCACCGCAATGCTCAGCACGATGAAAATCAGATTGTAGCCAAGCGTATTGCGGATTACGACCCAGGCGTCGTTCGACTTGAACAGGAATTCGAAGTTTTTGAAGCCGGTCCAATCGCTATGGATGACGTTGCTCAGAAATCCCCCGTGGATCTTGAAATCCTTAAAGGCGAGAATAAGGCCGAACATTGGCAAGAAACAAAACAAGATATACCAGATGGTCGTTGGTAAGGCCAGAAACGTCAGTTCGGTATCCTGTGTGCGCCAGCGTGTTCGCAAGCGTCTTCGCCCGCTCTTCATGTCCATGTTCGCCACCCCTTACGTTTGTTTGCGCTTCAGCATATACACGGTCTCATTTCCCCGTAAGCGCATTCATTTAATCGTGCTGATTCATCTATTTGATGTCATTTTATAGAAAACCGCCTGCTCAATTCTAGACAAAAAACATGAGACCGCAGTCAACAAACGTTAGATTTTGGGGGGACGTGGGATTTAAGTGAATAAATTTCAAACACCCCTAGGCATGTTAATCGGAAATCACAGGAAACATAAAAGGATTGCAACATAGATGAAGGGGCTTTCCCTGTTGAAGAGAAAACCCCTTTTAATTTAGCACTTCGTATGATTTCTCCCTACTTATGATAAGGTTCAGCTTAACGGGTCTATCGGTGAAAACAAAGTGCGGCCCTGTAGCCGCCCATCCTTTGAACGTATTGAATGGAGAGCCGAATGTCACTTATAGCCGCAACCTGGCACCATCAACACATCCCATTCTGGGAGGCGTCCGCTTGAACGGTGCCAAAGATATGAAACGGCGTTATCCCATTTGCGAATAGGCTATCTATCAGCTTCACCAATTCTTCCGACGATAAATCTTTGCCGTTGCGTATCCAAAGGCGAAACAGAGATATTAATGTTGATATGTAAAACTCAATCAGGTAAGGCGCTAAGATATCATTTGTTGGAAGATTCACAATCAATCTCTCAAAGGGAATTTCTCTTTTCAGGCGTTCAACAAAATGAACAGAACCATAGTCACCTAGGAGGGCTTTTAAGACAGAAATATCTTCTGTACTTTCCAAGCATTGAAGCGCATCTTGGAAAGTATTCGCAGAAAGCTCCCTGCTTGCCATTTCCTCGTTAATGGATTTCAAAACCTTCTCTTCAACGTAGTTCAGCGACTCATAAATATCTGTAAAGTATTGATAAAATGTACTGCGGTTATATCCTGACTTGTTGGCAATCTCTTGAATAGATATTTTTTCAATTGGCTTTTGGCTATATAAATCACAGAACACATTTATAAAGGTCTGCCTGGTTTTGTCCGTAATTTCAGGCTGCTTATTCATAATTTCCTCCCTTTCCGGTTCAATTGATGATCCGACAGATATTAAAAATCTGATGGTTGATGACCGTATAGTGAATCCATACAATATTATCATACAACACGTTGTTTGATCATCAATAAGGATTATCAACTCTTTGGGGGAGTCTAACATGAAAATTTTATTCTTCGGTAGAGGTGTAATATCGACCCAATATGCATGGGCTTTTGAACAGGCAGGGCATACAGTTGACTTTTACGTTAGAAAGGGGAGGAAAGAAACCTTCGGAAGCAGTATAGAGCTGGAAATGTGGGACGCACGAAAAGGGAAAAAGCTAATAAAAGAAAGCTGGAACGTTACACTGCATGAGGAGATCCTTCCAAATTATGATCTCATTATTGTGAGCGTCAACACGGAACAACTTCCAGGAGCAGCACAATTCCTATCAACTGCTGCAGGAAATGCCCCTATCCTCCTATTCAATAACATTTGGCAAGATTTGAAATCATCGATCGCACCATTGTCTATGAACAATGTTGTCTTTGGCTTCCCCGGAGCAGGAGGTGGCATAGCGGACAATAAGCTTAGGGGCGGCTTTTTGAAAATGGTATTTCTAGAAAAACCACGGGCAGGCACTGAGCATATTAATAACAAGGTCAGAGAACTATTTGAAAGTGCCCATTTTAAAATTAGTTGGATAAAGGATATGCAAAACTGGCTATGGAACCACTTTGCCATGAATGCAGCGATGGAAGCCGAGGTGTTAAAACGGGGAAGTTTTTCAGCGCTCATGAACCATAATGATTCATTTTCCAATGTTGGGTTGAATATGAGGGAATTGATTCCTGTACTTAAAGCAAGAGGTGCAAAGCTTGATGCCATTTCTCTCCTGCTGACTAAAATTCCACCTGGACTTCTCGGCACACTTTTTAACAAGGTTATTTTTGCAAAAGGCAGCTTACCTCGGCTTTTTGTGGAATACAACAACAGTAAAGCAGGTTTTGCGGTTCTTGAAGTTGTGAGAGAAGCAAAAAAGGCAAGCATACCTTTGCCACGTCTAACGATGGCATTTGAAAATACTGAATATGCAAAAGAAATTTAAAGAAGCCTTCGATATAACCGCTACGAGAACTGGAGAAACAAGCGTAGACGAGGCATATCTAACATATTATTAAAAGCGGTAATCACCTATAATAACAAAACTTTTTCGCCGTCACTTATGATACGGTTCACCGCGGTTAATCTTCACCGCGCGGTAGATCTGTTCGATCAGCACCAGCCGCATCAGCTGGTGCGGCAGCGTCATGCGCCCGAAGCTGAGCTTCTGCTGGGCGCGCTGCAACACCGCGGGAGCAAGCCCCGTGCTCCCGCCAATGACAAAAGCCACGTGGCTCCGCCCATACGTGGCCAGCTTATCGAGCTGGTCCGCGAGATCCTCGCTGGACCAGAGCTCGCCGCCAATCGCGAGCGCCACAACATGGGCGTCCGGCTTCAGCTGCGCCAGAAGCCGTTCCCCCTCCCGCTCGCGCACCTGCGCTTCCTCCGCCGGACTCATCGTCTCCGGCGCTTTCTCGTCGGGCACTTCCGTGAGCGTCAGCTTCACGTACGGCCCGAGCCGCTTGGCATACTCCGCGATGCCCTGCACCAAATATTTTTCCTTAAGCTTTCCTACCGAAGCAATCTGTATATGCATGAATGTTCATCCCTTATGTATAATGGTATACCTGCTCCTCTAAGCATACCAAAAAAACCGCTCAACTTCCCGCGCTGCGACCTCAATGGTAGCCACTTAAGTCGCTTTTACGTTCCACGTGGAACTCTTTTTGCTATTTCGCTCCCGCGTTAACCAGCAGCTGCTCGATTTCTTTAAACCCTCTCTTGCGGGCATGCTGCAGCGGCGTAACGCCGTCGTTGTCGGCCAGATTGACATCTGCCCCATGCTCGATCAGCAGCTTCACGGTCTCTACCTGGCGCTTGTTGCCGTTATTGAGAATAATGGCTTCGAGTAATGCCGTCCAACCCAGATTATTGACATGATTCGCATTAATATCCGTCCGCTCAAGAAGCTCCCGAACAACCTCCACATAACCATGCTCCGAGGCCGGAATGATGGCTATGCCCCCGTAACGGTTCGTTATCTTCGTATCCGCCCCGGCATCAATCGTAAGCCTCAATATATCCAAGTATCCTTCGGCTCCGGCATACAAGAATGGCGAATTTAACATCTCATCCCGTATATTCACATCCGCTCCCGCTTCAGTCAGTACCTCTGCCACCGCAAAATCCTTCTTGTAGGTCGCAATCATGAGAGGAGTGCGTCCTTTTGCATCCTGAACGTCCAGGTTTGCGCCGTTTTGAATCAGTTGCCGGACTTTATCGGCTTGTCCATCCTCGGCGGCTTGAAGCAGCTGTTCGTCAATCGTCTCCATTACGCTTACACTCTCCTCTTCTTGAATATGACGTTTGCCTTCAGCATCGTTGTCGCATCCTTGAAGCAACAGGAGGCATGCAAGCATCCATCTCTTCATAGGGTACCCCCCTTCGAAAGGCCAACGCCTGCCTTATGAAAAAAGCGCCCCGCATCGCGATGCGGCAAGCGCCCTTCAACTAGCTCCTCTTCCTATACCACCAAAAACTCGGCTGCTGCCTCCCCGCAAAGATCGCAGCTGCGAGGCGGATCCCAATCGGCAAATTCCGTTTCCTTCAAATCGACAATATCCGGCGCGTCCTCGTATTCGTCCACAAATTTATCAATCGCCAGCTCGACATGCTGCTTGCACACACAATACATTCGAATTTCGCTTCCTCTTCAAAGTTGTTTATTATACAGCTAGCATAACAAACCAGCCTGCCGATGTGAAGTAATCCGGTCAATTCTTCCTCTCATTTCCTTCTGCTCGCCATCCCTTTATAATGATTACAAGTCTATACGAAGAAGGAGTCTATCCGTGTTTATTGCGATTGTTCTGTTCGTGATTGCCGGCCTAGCCGAGATTGGCGGCGGTTATCTGGTCTGGTTATGGCTGCGAGAAGCTAAGCCGCTCTGGTACGGCATCCTAGGCGGCATCATCCTGATCGCGTACGGCGTTATTCCCACCTTGCAAAATTTCCCCTCATTTGGCCGTGTCTATGCTGCTTATGGGGGAGTCTTTATCATTTTGGCCGTTCTATGGGGATGGCTCATCGATAAAAAAGCTCCCGATCTCTACGACTGGATCGGAGCCGCCGTCTGCATCGCAGGCGTTGCCATCATGCTCTACGCCCCGCGTGGCAGCTAATCTTATTAAATAAATAAAAGCCGCACGGGCATCCCTCCTGCCCGTGCGGCTTTCTATGTTACGGTTGGCTGATTCGAATACTGCCGCTGTCCGTACGAACCTTGATAACTTCTCCCGAGGCGCCTTGCTGATCCGGCTTATGAATGGAGCCGGAATCCGAATCCAGATCATACATGCCGCCGTACGTAGAAGGGATCTCGATTCTCACGCTGCCGGAGTCGCTCTTCACGTCCGCGCCGGTTGTGTCATTCTTTACGATACGAATGCTTCCTGAATCCGAACGTACGACTGCCTTGCCGCTCAGATGATCGATCGTAATGCTGCCGGAATCCGACGAAGCCTTCAGCTCCGCGGCAACCGTCCCCGCGTGAATGCTTCCCGAATCCGACTTGATCGACAAGCTGCTGCCTTTAAAGCTTTCCAGCTTAATGCTTCCCGAATCCGCATCCAGCGACAGCGTGCCACCCTCGAAGCTGCCGAGCCGAATGCTTCCCGAATCCGTCTCCACTTGGCTGTCAGCCGCCCTTGCGCCATCTACCCTCACCGAACCCGAATCGCTTTTTACTTTCAACGATTCAAGAGATGACATAGCTTCTTCCGTCAGCGATACGGTTACGACCTGCTTCTCGTTCCAGCCGGAGAAATCGAATAAACCAAAGCGCCATTTCTCCTTCAAGCGCAAATCCAACTTCCCGTTCTCCACTCTCGCGTTCTTGATCTGTTCAATAACCTCGGGTTTGGCCTTCCCTTCTATATGGATCGAATTGTTTCCGTCCGTGCTTGGAACAAAATCCACTTCAAGTCCAAGGCTGTCGGATGTAAGGCTAAGTTCGTGCATTTTATCTTCGAGCTGCAAGGTATGGGCATATTCCTTGCTCTTCACTCCGCCGAATTGGTATTGCAACAACGCGATAATCCCGATCGCCACAAGAACCACTCCTATCGTATTTCTGACCCATCGTCTATGCATGGTTGATTTCTCTCCCTCTTTGCTCTCTTGCTTCTTGAGTATAGTTTACGCCAGCGGACATTTGCCAGAAACCTTCCAGAGGATGGCTCGAAGGTTAGACTTTAGTCGGGGTATGGCGCAAAGGCGCAAAAAAAGCCGCGCCAACGGTTTCCCGTCAGCACAGCTTCCATTACGATTTATTCATCCTTCGTTTTCTCCGCCAGCTTGAACGATGTCGTCTGCAGCTTGCCGTCGCGATAGAAGGTTACTTTAATCTCATCGCCAATATGCTTCTTCTGGTATAGATATTGCCGCAGCTCCAAGGTGCTGCTTATATTCTTCTCGTCCAGCTTCACGATCACGTCATTCAGCTTCATGCCCGCGTCCTTCGCCGGACCTACCGCCTCTAGCACGATAACTCCGTTGAATACTTCGTCGGGGAGATTCAGCTCTGGCAGCCCGGATTCCTCGCTTCCAGAAGCGGCGCCGGTACCCTGATCGGTCTTGCCATCGCTGCCAGCCGCTTGATCTTCCTGCTGCTTCTGCGCGAAATACTGCTCCAGATCCACCGTATAGACACCCAGATAAGGACGAGATACATAACCCTTCTCCATCAGGCTGTCGATAATCGGCATCGCGTTATCGATCGGAATCGCAAAGCCTAATCCCTCGACGCCTACTTCGGCAATCTTCATGCTGTTAATGCCTACAACCTTACCGTCCATATCAATCAGAGGGCCGCCGCTGTTGCCTTCGTTAATCGAGACGTTCACCTGAATGACCTCCTGCTGCCAGTCATACACGCCATCCTCGTTCAGGGAAACCGGTACGACCCGATGCGTCTTGCTCACAATCCCCATCGACAGCGAGTCGCCAAGTCCAAGCGGATTGCCAATAGCAAGTACGAATTCGGCCGGCTGCAGCTTCGACGATTTGCCGATCTCGGCTACCGTCTTAATGTCCTTGCCGTCCATTTCGAGCACCGCTAGGTCCGTAATCTGATCGCTGCCAACGAGCTTTGCTTCGCGCTTCTCGCCGTTCACGAGCATCACCTTCACCGACTCGGCGCCTGCAATAACATGATGGTTCGTAATAATGTAGGCCTTGCCGTCCTTCAGCTTGAAGATTACGCCGGAGCCAACGCCAACCTCCTGCTTCGAGCCCTCGGCCTGCCCTTCATCTCCGCTGGCTGCTTGACCCTGGGTGCCGTCACCGGGAACCAGTCCATAGGGAACCGTCTGTTCGTTAATAACGCTGACGACCGCCGGCCGAACCTTTGCCGAAGCTTGAATGGTTCTTTGCTCCAGCGAGGCGCTTCCGGAAGCCGATACGCTTGCCGCATGCGAACCCGGAGCGATGCCCCCGCCGCCAAAGACAAGCACAAACAACAATACCGCTGCCACCGCGCTGGTGAAAGAAGCTACAAATGCGATGCGGACATTCGACCAGCTGCGCATTCCCTTTTTATTGGAGAAGGCGAATTCATCCCCCGAAGAAGTGGAACGAGCACGTCTTGATACTTTGGTCGAGTAGAAATCGTCATCAAATAATCCCATCGTTACCGCTCCTTTCGATGCTTATGCTTGCCTTTGAAAATGGAACAAAAACTATTTTTACCATCTAAGAATGTTTTCGGAAGATTAGACTACAATAATAATAGATTCACTTGCGCACTCCTCCATCATAACGAAAAAGGAGCGAACCGTATCTATGAAAACAAAACCATTCTCCCCTTGGGAGCAAGTAGAGATTGCAGCCAAATTAGCCGATCTGAAGGAGGACCACTACCGCACCGTCCTTACCCTCAGCGCTATGCTTGAGCTGCTTGTGGACAAGGGTCTGATCACCCGCGAAGAGCTGACCGCCAAAGCGGACGAGCTGGACAACCAGCTGGAGTCGTTTATTTCCGCTTCACTTCATCCCATGCCGTAGGCCGGTCATGATAAGTCGCGCGCAAAGGATTCTCGTTTTGCTTGAAAAAGATTCCGTTATCCTCCATGACATTCCGCACCGTCAGCATAGCCAACTCCATCAGGTTATGGTCCAGACTGAGATGGGCCAGATACACCCGCTTCGTCCGATCCGTTAACAGCTCGCATAATGCCTCCCCGGCTGCAACATTCGACAAATGCCCGACATCGCTTAGAATGCGGCGTTTGATGTTCCACGGGTAACGGCCCATGCGAAGCATCTCCGTATCATGATTCGATTCAAGCACCAGCACGTCCGAATCAATAATGGCTTGCTTCACTTTGTCGCTCATGTAACCAAGATCGGTCGCAAGGCTCAGCTTTTCCCCGTTGTCGACAAACGTATAGCCGACCGGCTCCGCCGCATCATGCGAGATCGGATAGGAGGAGACCTCCATCGTGCCGAACCGCAGCGACTCGCCCGTCTCCATAATGACCCGCTTCTCCGGCTCAATGGTGCCAACGTGACGCTCCATTCCGCCCCAGGTCCCTTCATTCGCAAAGATCGGCAGCTCGTACTTGCGGGCGAATGCGCCCAGTCCTTTAATATGGTCGGAATGCTCATGCGTAACGAACAAAGCGGACAGCTGATGGCCGGACACGCCTTGCTCGCGCATTAGCTCCTCTATTTTTTTCATGCTAAGGCCGGCATCCACCAGCACCATTTTATCCCCGTTGCTTACTATCGTCGCATTGCCCGTAGATCCGCTTCCCAATACCGTAAACGTAAGTCCCATCGCTTAACTTCTATCCTTTCCCCTGCTCCCATGAACACAAAAAACCATTCTATGCGTCTGCCTAACCGCGCCCTTCTCCAAACTAACGAACGCGGTCCAGCGGTACTTCTTCCTTCACCTGCGCGACTTCCCCGTTAATCGCGTGAATGTAATACTCGTTCCCGTCCTCCAGCAGCACCCGGTAATAAGGCGCCGCTACCTGCGTCTCCGTATCGAACATCTGACCATGGTAGCCCAGCTGGATGTCGGTAATGACCGCTCCGTCCGGCAGGTTCCGCTCGATAAACGGCGCCATTGCCTTCGAGGCCGGCAGCACGGTCTGTTCCTTGGCTTCCCCCGGGCCCGTCAGATCTACCCGAACCTGGCGGAAGCCGGTTATTTTCTGATTGCTGTAATAGAGCTCCAGCTTTACGTCGAACATGGGACGGTTATCCGCCATCCGGTACAGCACGTATACGCCGTCCCTTGTCATCGCCGGATCGAACTTATACTTGTCCAGATCGGCAATCTGGCTGCCCAGCGTCTTGACGAGATCCTTCTCGGAGAAAATAATCCGGCTGTCGACCGGCGTCGCAAGCTTTTTCTCCGGCAGCCCCTCAAGGGTGCCGCTGCGCAGCATGTACGTTAAATCCCGCAGCTTCGGGGTTTCGACCGGCAGATTGGCGGACAGCTCAATGCCCTTCTGCTTCATGAAGGCGTAGGTCTCGCTCGGAAGCTCTGCTGTATTCTTGTTGGCGTTCAGCTGCTCGCCGATGTTCGACCATACCTGATAGCCGAGCAAAATATTGAGCAGCAGAAACGAGATAATAAGCACGCTTTTGGCCCTGCCCCAATCCACCTGATCTTCCGCCTCCGTTCGTTACGGCTTATTGCTTGCTTTCTTTATCCGGCGCAATCGAATTTTGCAGCGGATCCGAGCCTCCGAATAGATCATTGCCATCCTTGGATGCCGTCTCCTGTCCCGACGCTTCCCTTCCGCCTTTATCCGTGCCCGTTCCTTCACCCGAATCATGGGCGGAGCTTAGGCTGTCCTTTATCTCCTGCGGAACAAAGCCTGTCGGATACGCTTCGGTGAGTGCTTCCTGCGTTCCGTCTTCGAGCTGCACCGCCCATACGGGAATAAATTTTAATTCATTGTTTTCAAGCGGTTCGGCCTTAAGAGCCGGGAATAAACGGACAACCTCCGAACGGCGGTTATAATGATCCAGCGCGCTGCGCAGCTGGGCACCGCCCGGCAGCCATCTGGCTTCCCTCGTCTTCGACCGAGTGGCGAGCGTAATGAGAGAACGGCTATACTCCGTTACGACTCCCTGCTGCAGCGTAAGCCGCATGCTTCCGTATTCGAAATCCTTGCTCTCGATAACCGGATAGTTATCGACATACTGCTGGAACTCCGCGTATTTACCCGTCTTGCCCTCTAGATTTATTCCCGGGTTAACGAAACGGTGTACGCCGTCCCATCCGCCATGATCGTTAATAAATTCAATGGAGGCAAAAACATTCTCGCTTAGCGGATTTTCCTCGCTCTGCGAGGCGGCAGGGTTCGTATAAATCATCCACTTGCCCTTCTGCTCAATCTGCAATCCGCGCTTGCCGTCCGTAAAAATCTGCGAGCCGCTCCGGTCGTAGAGCGCCTTGGTCGTAGCCGTGTCAAAGAACAAGTTCTGCTGCATCAGCTCCGAAGAGTAAGTCTCATAAGGGAAGACCATCTCCACGGATTGAATCGGCTGCTTCGGCAAATAGATACCGTCGGAGGTCATCTGGTACTTCGGCTGGTACTCGCCAAAGCCGACGTAATCCTGAACGTCGCGTACCGTCAAATCGGCCTGCGTCGATTCGTATACCTTTTGCCCGTCGGCGCTGAAGAAGAAGGTCCTGACCTCCTCGGAATCGGTCGCCTTGAAGATCCAGATTCGGTCGATCGTCTCGCCCAGGAACAGCAAATCTCCCTGCACCTTGAGCAGCTTCTTCAAGAGCTCTACCGGAATGCCGTTCTGGAAGCGCAGCTCAACGCCGATATCGTTCTTTCTGACTTCATCCCAATTAAGCAAGTTAGCCGGATTGCGTTGAAAGCCCTTGAATTCGCGGCCTTGAATCCGGTCTTTCAGGATCATATTATAGAACGTTGTTCCCGGGTACAGCACCGTATGCTCATTGCCGCCGAAATGAAGGACAATCTCCTCCGGAAAAACGACGCTTTCCACACTTGATTTCTTCCCAAGCGGATCGGCATTAGATAAATCCTGTCCCGTCTTCACCGTTGCGCCAAGACCTGGCATGCTGTACGCGAGGAAGTACGATTGAATCAAGCTGAGCGCGACAAGCATTACGAGCAGAAGCGTCTTCGCTTTCTCTATCATGCCGTCTCACCTTCCTCTTGCAGGGCCGGCAGCGTAAAGGTAACCGTGGTGCCTTCGTTCAGCTCGGACTTGAGCGAGATCGTGCCGCCGTGCGCTTTTACGATTTCCCGGGCAATGGATAAACCAAGCCCCGTGCCGCCCATATTGCGCGATCGGGCCTTGTCCACCCGGTAGAAGCGGTCGAAAATACGGGATAAATCCTTCTTCGGAATACCGATGCCCGTATCCTTTACGCTAATCGCAATCGTAGCGGCATCCTGTTTATGGGCGCTTAACTCAATGGCTCCGCCCTCAAGCGTATATTTGATGGCGTTCGATATGAGATTATCGAGCACCTGGTCAATCTGGTCGCGGTCAAGCCATGCCGACTTGAGATCGCGGTCTACGACAATCGATGCCAGGATCGACTTCTGGCGAAGCTGGAAGGAAAAGCGGTCGGCCACTTCGTCCAGCATCTCGTGGATGTTGGTCTTCCGCCGCCGCAGCGGCGCCTGATTGGAGTCCAGGCGCGACAAATGCAGAAGGTCCGTAACCAAGCGGATCATCCGCTCCGTTTCGTTGCGGATAACGCCGACGAATCGCTCGGACAGCTCCCGCTCATCCAGCGCCCCGTCGTTAAGCGCCTCCGCGTAACTCTTGATCGTGGTAAGCGGCGTGCGCAGCTCGTGCGAGACGTTCGCGACGAATTGACGGCGCGACTGCTCGAGCTTTTCCTGCTCCGTCACATCCTGCAGGACGGCAATCGTACCCGTAATCCCTTTGTCGCGCCGGTGAATCGGCGTAAACGTGACGCGGAGGACCCCCTCTTCGTCATCCATTTCCGCTTCTTCTTCGCTGCGCGGCAATATGACGGTCTGTTCCCGGCCATTCTGCAGCTCCAAGTATTTCTGCACCGGCATGCCCAGCAGCTCGGGCAGACTGCAGCCTTCGCAGGTACGCACGTCAAGCATCTCCTGCGAGCGGCGGTTCCAGACGATCACCTTGCCGTTCTCATCGGCCGCGATCACGCCGTCGCTCATATTCGACAGAATGGAGGCGAGCTTCTCGTTCTCCTCTTCGTTGACCGAGAGCGCCTCCTTCAGCCGGATCGTCATATCGTTAAAGGCCAAGCTTAGCCGCCCAATCTCATCGTCCCCAAGCACCGGCACCTGCAGATCAAACTTCCCGTCCGCGACGGCCGCCGCCTGCCGCGTCAGTCCCTGTATCGGACTCGTGATCGTATGGGCAAGCAGGATGCCAAGAATACCGGTAAGACCAAGCGCGATAAGCGTGCCGGAGAAAAAGATCTGGTTAACCCGGTTCACCGTATCGTACAGGCTGTCCATGGACGCCAGCATGTAGACTGCGCCAACTACCTTATCGTTATCGTTGTACGTAACGGGAAGGGCAATGATTTTTTTGCGGGTGCCGTTCTCGTCGATAATCTCTTCTTCATTTTCGGAAATGCCCGTTAGCGCGCGGCTTACCGCAAGGGACGTGTTTTTCTTCCCGATGTACGATTCCGGCACCTGAAGCGAGGTTGCAACAACCCGCCCGTTGCCATCCAGCACCTGTACCTCCGTCCCGCTGATGCTGAACAAATTGCGGACGACAAGGCTTAAATCCTCCGTGCTGCTCGTATCCGTCTCGCTATCGCTATTGGGCTTTTCGTAAAGCTCCTTTGCCGCCAGCTTCGAGAGAATATCGGCCTGCTCCTTCAAATTCGTCGTGAAGTTGTCGGTCAATGACGCTTTTACCGTGCTGATGAAGTACACGCCAATGAGCTGCATCGCGACAAGAATGAGCAAGAGATAAATAATGACCAGCTTGACTTGAATGGTGCGAAAAAACCTCCGCCCGCTCATGCGTAGCCGAGCCCTCCCGACTTCGGATTGCGCATCATGTAACCAAGACCGCGGCGGGTCATAATATATTCCGGACGGCTTGGATCATCCTCGATCTTCTCGCGAAGACGGCGAATCGTGACATCCACGGTCCGCACATCGCCGAAATATTCGAAGCCCCAGACCGCCTGTAGCAAATGCTCGCGCGTCATCACTTTGCCGCTGTTGCGCGCCATGTAATACACAAGCTCGTATTCGCGGTGGGTCAGGTCAAGCGGCTCCCCGTCCTTATAGACGACATACATATCGGTATCGATAAACAGGTTGAACAGCTTGAGCCCCTGCTTCTCGTCCCCGGCACCATGGCCGTTGTCGCCCGCGTTCGCATGGTCAGGCGAAGAAGCCGCAGCCTCCGAGGTTTTCTGCTGCCGGCGCAAATGGGCTTTCACCCTGGCCAGCAGCTCCCGCGTGCTGAACGGCTTCGTTACGTAATCGTCGGCGCCCAGCTCAAGACCCAGCACCTTATCTATTTCCGTATCCTTCGCCGTCAGCATGATGATGGGCATATGCAGACGCGTGCGCACCTCGCGGCAAACGTCCATTCCATCCTTCACGGGCAGCATCAAATCAAGTAAAATCAGGTCCGGCTGCTCTTCGAACGCGAGTCGAACCGCCTCGCCGCCGTCAAACGCGCAAATGACCTGATGCCCTTCCTTCTCCAAGTTGAATTTCAATATATCTGCAATGGGCTGTTCGTCGTCGACCACTAAAATTTTCCCGTGCATCGTTACACCCGCCTGTCGCTCGTCCTATTTTTACTCTTCTATTTTAACATAGTGCGTCGTCAAGTTCCCAATTAAAGTTCGTTCAGTCCTTTTCCAATAAAACTCATAATTAAGGTTAACGAGGCATGTTTCATTCCCGAGAGATTGGGGGTAAAAAAGGTAAAAAAGAAGACTGCCCACTTAAGGACAGCCTTCCTGGATAAAAAGTATATTATAAGTACTTTAACGGATTTTGCAGTACGCCGTTTTTCGTAATTTCGAAATGCAAATGCACGCCGGTCGATTCGCCGGTGCTTCCCATAATGCCGAGACTGTCACCTTTTTCGACAATCTGGCCTTTCTTCACGCCGATGGACTTCAGATGTCCGTATAACGTTTTGTAGCCATTCTTATGGTTGACGATAATGCAATTGCCGTAGCCTGTCTTCTGGCCAACAAACTCGATAACACCGTTATCCGCCGCCATGATGGTTTTACCGCCGGTCATGTCGATGCCTTTATGCATCCGTCCCCAGCGCTGTCCAAACTTGCTCGACAGCGACCAGCCGGATACCGGCGATGCGAAATGGCCTGTCCCTTCGCCAAGAATAACCTTTGTTCCCCGGATGATAACCTCGGCTACCGGCTTCACGATAACCTGGCTATCTACGAGCTCTTCCGTAACTACCTTACCGTTCTGCTTCACAACCCGGTATGTAAGAGTCTTCTTGCCGCTCTTGCCTTCCGTCAGCACCTTCGATTCCCCAAGCTTCATGGAATCGCTCTTGCGGATCTCGACAGGAGCATCGTAAGTAATCGTTTCGGACTGGCGTTCTTCCGTCTTCACCGTCAGCTCCGGCTGAAGCACGGTCAGATCCAGGACGTCGCCCTCTTTGATCATATCCTGCTCGATCCAGCCGTTGTTATCGTAAATGACCTGTTCGGAGATATTGAACTTATCGGCAATGCATCCGATGCAATCGCCTTTCTGAACCGTATACTTCGTTGGTTTGACGCTGCCCTTCACCAGCTTCAGGTACAGCTCGTTAGCGTCCATAATCTTGCTTGGATCAACCTCTACCTCGTCTGTCTTAACCTCTTCAACGAATTTGACGCCGGTCAGCTTTTTGCCGCTGGACGCTTCCGTCTTCTTCTTCTCAGCCTCCGCCTTCGAGTAAGACAAAGTTTTCACTTCGTTCTGCTTCTTCGCTGCCGCAAGCTGCGGTGCGTACTTGCTCTGTACCCGGTTCAAAATAGCATCGGCCGTTTCCTGATTCTTTACCACGCCGGCTACCTTGCCGTCGATGACCAGCTCGACGCCTTCCGCATGCGAGGTCAGCAGACCCTTCAGCTTGCCTAACGTTTCTTCCGTCTCAGGGTCCGCTTTAAAGCCGCTTTCCCCGCTGTACGTAATTTCGCCGGTGTCGAGCACCATATTGAGTTCGGGATTTGCTTTCTTTACCTCTTCGGTCCGCTGCTGAATCAGCTGCTCCACCTCTGCGGGATCGCTGACGGAACCCACGATATTGCCGTCTTTATATACGTTGTAATAATCGACTGTATTCGCTTGTACGTATCCGGTACCGCCGATACCGGCTGCTGCTAGGACTACCAGCACTCCTGCTGTAAGCATGACAGGCTTTTTCTTCCACATTGGAGTATGTGGTCTTTCTCCTGTCGAAGGAGGCTGCTTCTTGCCTTTCGAGTCTTGCGGATCACTAGGCCGAAAGTACTGGTTTACAAGATTCCAAGTCTTCCGGAAACGATCCTTGGGGCTGAAAACGGTCATGATGGTCTCCTTTTCGCACTTTTACTGCAATAAAATACGGAATCCGACATGAAAAAAGACGAATGTCCTGTCGGATCACTCGCCTAATACTTTAACATATGGTTAATAAACGCGGCAACCATTCTTGTCAAGAGCCGAAATTAATATTTTTTCAGAATTGCCATCATTTGTTCATACTGGTCCCGGTCGAGATACTGTGCCATCAGCTGTTGAATCTGCGTAAGCTCCTCGTCCGTCAGCCCGTTTTCCATGTATCCGGAGATCGTCTGCATGGCCTCCTGCGGCAGCTTGCTCATGAGCAGACCAAATAATTGATCCTTATCGGCCTCGCTCATCTGCCCCTTCATGCTGTTCATGTCCTCGGTTGTAATCGCCGTTTCCTCACCGTCGATCGACGGCGCCTCATCATCGTCCGTCTGGCTGCTGCCCTCGGTCTGACCCATGCTCGTGCCCGCTTCCTCCGATTGACCGGTCGTGCCGCCCTCCGCCTTCGAGCCTCCGCCAATGCCGATATCCGTAAGCGGTGCGGTGGACGGTTGGTCGGTAAAAGCGTCTACCGCGACCTTATCCCCGTCCGCCCCTTCCGTGCCCGTCTTCTCGGTATCCTCCGTCTGAACGGGCTCCTCCGCGCCCCACAGCTTGCCCCATACGCCGGACAAAGCCATCGGCTGTACCTCCAGCGGCAGGTTATACTGCTTCAGTAGCGTCTGTACATAACTATTAACGATATAGCCGGTTGTCCATATGGAGAGAAAGCTGACAATGAGACCCGCCGCTACGATTTTCGCGATCCATACGGCTGCTTTTAACCACATTTGCGCTCATCCCTTTCCTTCTGCTATCTATCATTATGGTCAAAGATTAGGGCGAGCAAACTATGAAAACGACAAAAAAGGATAGTCCCGGCCATTCCGCCTTGGACTATCCTTTTCTTTGAATTCTAAGTTACGTTCTATTCGTAGATTGGACGAACGATATTCGTTTGTTCGCGGTTGCGTCCAACCGAGAAGATGGCAATCGGAATACCAGTCAGCTCGGATACGCGGTTCAGGTAGTTCAGCGTGTTAACCGGAAGATCCTCCAGTGTTTTCGCGCCCGTAATATCTTCGCTCCAGCCTGGCATCTCTTCGTATACCGCTTCGCATTCCGCCAGCATTTTGAGGCTTGCCGGATAGTGCTCGATGACTTCGCCGCGGTATTTGTAAGCCGTACAGATCTTCACGGTCTCGAGGCCGCTCAGTACGTCCAGCGAGTTAAGGGACAGACCGGTAATGCCGCTGACGCGGCGTGCATGGCGGACAACTACGCTGTCGAACCAGCCAACGCGGCGCGGACGGCCTGTAACCGTACCGTACTCATGACCTTTGTCGCGGATCAGATCGCCGATTTCGTTAATTTGCTCCGTCGGGAACGGACCGTCGCCAACACGCGTCGTATAAGCCTTCGCTACGCCGATAACCTGCTGGATCTTCGAAGGACCCACGCCGGAACCGATGCATACGCCGCCAGCCGACGGGTTGGAAGAAGTAACGAACGGATAAGTACCTTGGTCGATATCTAGCATAACGCCTTGCGCGCCTTCGAACAGCACTTTGCGGTTTGCGTCAATCGCATCGTTCAGAACAACCGAAGTATCCGTCACGTAAGGACGAAGCGTCTCGGCGTAGCCTAAGTATTCCGCAATGATTGCTTCGGCATCAAGCGGCTCTCCGCCGTATACCTGCTGAATCACTTGGTTTTTCTCCACCACGAGGCGGCGTGTTTTCTCCGTGAATTCTTCCGCATCCATAAGATCGGCGATACGGATACCGTTGCGCGCAGCTTTGTCCATGTAGCATGGGCCGATGCCTTTGCGCGTCGTACCTATTTTGTTGTCGCCCTTGCGGTCCTCTTCGAGGCCGTCCAGCACGAGATGGTAAGGCATAATGACATGGGCGCGGTCACTGATCTTCAGGTTATCCGTGGAGAAGCCATTGTCATGAATATAGTTAATTTCGTCGATCAGCGCTTGCGGGTTGATAACCATCCCGTTACCGATGACGCAAATTTTATTTTGATTGAAAATACCAGATGGAATCATCGTCAATTTATACTTCTTGTTGTCAATGAGAATAGTGTGTCCGGCATTGTTACCACCTTGATAGCGAGCGACGACGTCGGCTCCGTCCGCCAAGTAATCGGTAATTTTGCCTTTCCCTTCGTCTCCCCACTGCGTACCGACAACAACAACCGTAGACATAAACATACCCCCGTCCGGTGATTTTGCACACCGAAAATTACCGTCTTAGCATTAACCGGATCGGAGCTTCTTACTCAAAAATGGTCCGACCGCGTAAAAGACAGCAATAACAGTGTAGCAGTCTCGTATAGAGAAGTCAAACAAAAAAACGAACAATTGCACAGTCGCCCATACAATTGTTCGGATATTATACATAACCTTATGATGCCTGCGACGGGTCCTCGTGGGTCCTGTCTAAGCTTACGAATTTATTGAATTGCTTAAGGAAGACCAGTTCAACCGTTCCGACAGGGCCGTTACGCTGTTTGGCAAGAATGATCTCGATGATATTCTTCTTCTCGGATTCCTTGTCGTAGTAATCGTCACGGTACAGGAATCCTACGATGTCGGCATCCTGCTCGATCGAACCCGATTCCCGAAGGTCGGACATCATCGGGCGCTTGTCCTGACGCTGCTCAACGCCGCGGCTGAGCTGCGACAGGGCGATAACCGGCACTTCCAGCTCACGGGCGATCTGTTTCAGAGTACGTGAAATCTCGGATACTTCCTGCTGACGGTTCTCGCCCGCTTTACCGCGGCCTTGAATGAGCTGCAAGTAATCAATAAGAATCATGCCGAGACCTTTTTCTTTTTTCAGCCGACGGCATTTCGCGCGGATATCCGCAACCGTAATGCCTGGCGTATCATCTATAAATACATTGGCTTCCGACAAGGCGCCAATCGCCATCGTCAGCTTCTCCCAATCGTCGCCTTCGAGCTGACCGGTACGCATCCGGGTCGCGTCTACGTTCGACTCGGCGCAGACCATACGCTGAACGAGCTGCGCAGCGGACATCTCGAGCGAGAAGATCGCGACGGTCTCGCGGGCGCGGACGCCCACATTCTGGGCAATGTTCAGCGCGAACGCCGTTTTGCCTACGGAAGGACGGGCCGCAATAATGATTAAGTCACTGCGCTGGAAGCCGGCCGTCATTTTATCCAAATCGACGAACCCGGAAGGAATACCCGTTGTTCCTGCACCCTTCTGATTATAGAGCGTCTCAACCTTCTCGAATACTTCCATCAGAACATCGCGGATGGAGATGAAGCCGCTGCTTGAACGGCGGTTCGAAATCTCCAGAATCTTACGCTCCGCGTCGCTCAGAAGAATACCGACTTCATCCGTGCTTGCGTAACCGTCCGATACGATATTCGTGGCTGTCCGGATCAACCTTCGAAGCATCGATTTCTCTTCCACGATCTGCGCGTAGTAATCGACGTTTGCCGCCGTTGGCACGGCGCTGGCCAGCTTCGCCAGATAGGATACGCCGCCAATCTCCTCGATCAGCTGCCTGTCCTGCAGATAAGCGGTCAGCGTGATTAGATCGACCGGCTGCCCGCTCTCCCCAAGCTCAACCATCGCTTCGTATATATGTTGATGGGGAACGCTATAAAAGTCTTCGCTGCGCAGCCGCTCCATCGCGGTGATCAGCGCCTCCGACTGAAGCAGGATCGCGCCGATTACGGCTTGCTCCGCCTCCAGGTTTTGCGGCGGAACGCGATCAAACATCAGCTCCGTACTACTCATGCTCATGCTTTAGGCTCCCTTCCAATGAATGCTGAAATGCTTCCGATTCCGTTCATGCTACAACGAACAGTGTAGCAGTTGCAGGCCGCCGAAAGCTATGGAAAGTTCCAGCATCGGCCTGTCTGATTGGACAACAATGGCGATGCTCTCACATCGCCATTGTCGTCTTGCTTCTATTACGCTTAATAAGAGCTCTTGCTTATTCTTCGGTAACTTGTACGCTAAGCTTCGATTTAACGTCTACATGAAGCTTCACCGGTACTTGAGTGACGCCGAGGGTGCGGATCGCATCTTCCAGCTCGATTTTGCGTTTGTCGATTTTAACGCCTGCCTGAGCGGCAAGTGCCTCTGCGATTTGCTTGCTGGTAATCGCTCCGAACAACCGGCCGCCTTCGCCAGCCTTAGCCTTGATAACAACCTTCAGCTCTTCCAGCTTCTTGCCGAGCTCAACCGCGTCCGCTTTTTCCTTCGCTTTGCGTTTCTCTTCCGATGCATTCTGCACTTCCAGCGTCTTCAGGTTGCCGTCGGATGCCAGCTTCGCAAGTCCTTGCGGCAGCAGGAAGTTGCGTACGTAGCCTTCCGACAGATCCTTCACATCGCCTTTTTTGCCTTGACCCTTCACGTCTTTCAAGAAAATTACTTTCATTCGAATAACCCCTCTTCCGCTTCAATTTGTGCAAGTACAGTTTTGAGCTTGGCCGCCACTTCCTGTACGGTGCCCTCTAATTGAGCCGCCGCATTCGTCAGATGGCCGCCGCCGCCCATTCGTTCCATGACGACTTGTACGTTCATATGCCCGAGCGAGCGGGCGCTTATGCCGATAAGTCCATCCGGCCTTTCCCCAATAACAAACGAGGCATAAATATCCGTCATGTTTAGCAGCGTATCCGCCGATTGCGCGATCAGCAGCTGAGCCACCTTCCGGCCCGGCTCCGTCACCGCAATGGCTACATGATCGTAGTGCACTTCGGCATGCTTGATAATCTCGGCCTTGCGTACATACTCCTCAAGATCCTCCTTCAGCATCCGTTGGATCATCATCGAATCGGCGCCGTTACGGCGCAGGAACGATGCCGCGTCAAACGTGCGGGCCCCCGTCCGGAGCGAGAAGTTTTTCGTATCCACCGTAATGCCTGCCAGTAGCGCCGTTGCCTCGCGTACATCCAGCAGCACCCGGTCATGAATATACTGCAGCAGCTCGGTTACGAGCTCGCAGGTTGAAGAGGCGTAAGGCTCCATATAGACCAGAATCGCGTTCGAGATAAATTCCTCGCCGCGTCGGTGATGATCAACCACTACGATTTTATTCGTCTGCGACAGGATGCGCGGCTCTTTCACCATCGATGCTTTATGCGTATCCACCACAACGGCCAGCGTCCGGCCGTCCGTGATGCCAAGCGCCTGCTCCGGCGTAATGAACCGCTTCGTGAACTTCTCGTCCTCGCGCAGCATTTCCATCATCTTCTGAATCGCCGGGTTAATCCCTTCGAGTACGATATAGGCTTCTTTGCCAAACATCAGAGCCGCTTTCAGAATACCGATTGCCGCCCCTATCGCATCCATATCCGGCATCTTATGACCCATGATGACGATGTTGCCGCTCTCCTTGATCAGGTCGCGAAGCGCGTGCGCAACGACGCGGGCGCGGACGCGGGTGCGCTTCTCTACCGCGTTTGTCTTGCCGCCATAGAACGATTGGCGCCCGCCGACCTTCACCGAAGCCTGGTCGCCGCCGCGTCCAAGGGCAATGTCCAGACTGGATTGCGCCCATTGGCCAAGCTCGACGATGCTTTCCGCTCCGGCCGCGAAGCCAATGCTGAGCGTAATCGGGATTTTCTGGTCGGCTGTCATCTCCCGCACCTCATCGAGAATGACGAACCGCGACTGCTCCAGCTGCCTTAGCGTCTTCTGATCGGTAATGAGAAGGAACCTGTCCGAGGTTACCCGCTTCAGGTACAGCTGATACCGCTGCGCCCACTCGGTTATCTCGGTCGTCACCTTCGACTGGAGGGAGCTCCGCTGATGGTCGTCCATCCCTTGCGTTACTTCCTCCAGGCTGTCGATCATCACGACGCCCATTGCCAGCTTTTCTTCATCGTACCGCTTGCTGAGCTGCCAGAGGAGCGTAATGTCCTGTACGTACAGTATCCGCTCCTTCTGCTTGAAGAGCAGCTGGTAGACATGCCCGTCAACCGTCGCTTCAACGGTTCCTTCCTTGTCCTTAACCTGCTGCAGAGCCGGGAACAGCTCGGTGAGCGGCATCCCGATCACCGACTCCTCACCCGCAATTTGCGCAATATACGGATTATGCCATTCTACCGTGCGGTCTTCGTTATACAGAATAACGCCAAACGGAAGCTCTCCGATAACGTCATTGCCGACCTTTTTCACCCGGTAGGATAACGTCCCCAGATACGACTTCAAATCCTTGCGGAAAGCCCTCTCCGCAAGAACCGTATAGACGGCAACGGCTATAGTGAGAAGAAGCGCGATAAGCCCAAGCACCCACCAAAACCAGGTGAGCACAACGGTCATAAGAACCATTAATGCGATAGACCAGACCTGATGCATGCCATGCCATCGCGTGACAAGAAACTTCGGCATTTCCTATTCGCTCCTATTGCTTATGATGATTTCGAAAACGACTTACGGATCGGAAAAGCGGCATCAAGTACGCCAATCAAGCTTAGCGACGGGAAGAACAGAAGGGGAATCGCGATAATAACCGGGATCGCCTTGTTCCATCTCCGCTGATGCGCGATGTAGAAGAAGAATCCGATCGCCTGAATCGTGAACGCGTACTTCATAAGCGGCACCAAATTCATAAGCGCTACGGAATAGAAGGAACTGCTGCCGCTGTCTGCGAACATCTCCAGGATATAAACGACCAGGTAATAGAAGACCAGAATGCGCGGAAGCATCCAATCTTTTGCCTTAGGCATGGTCGGAATATCCTCGATGGAAGACACCAACGCCTTGCGGGCGAAATACTGCGTAATGACCGCATAGACGAACGAGATCAAGATGATCGCCTGCGGGATCGAATGGATCATAACCTTGATGATCGATTCCGTGTAGTCGCTGTTCCACTCCTTCGGAAGCACATGCTCCGAGTTGAGGTCAGCCACCAGGCTGCGGACGAAATCACCGATTTGGTCAATAAACGATTGGTTCAGGACCCCTTCGAAAATAAGCAGCTCCGCCAGCAGACAGAACAGAATCGCCAGCGTCGTCCGTCTTAATATATACGGTGCCGACGCCCTTTTCCGGTACATCTGCCCCATCACCATAGCGGGGATCAGGAAGAATAACGCGATAATAAGAACCGACGGCCCAAGGATAACGGCCGCGATGATCCATACCGGTACAAGATGCAGTAAAAAGGACCGCGTTGACAGCGTCGTATACAAAATGACGTAAGGCACCATCAGCAGCATAATGGTCAGCATGTTAAACACAGGTACTGCCAATGACAAAATAAGAAGCAGAGACGCGCCGCTCCATAGAACTGCTTTCATACCGGGCTTACCTTTCAAGCCGTTCACCTCTTGCGTACATAATCAGTAAACAAACATTCAAATTTCATTATATCATAAAAGCAAAATAGATCACGCACATCCTTTAGCGCTTGCCGCACGCTTATCGAGGATAAAGCGCCGAAGTCGCGATCCCGCCCCCGGCGCTGCCCCTGCTGCTAACGGCGGGTTCAGCTTGCCTTCCATATCGCATCGCCCTCCGCGGTTACTTTAAACCCAAGCTCGTCCAGCAAGGTTAAGGGCATAAACGTCCGGGTTCCGATCGAGATTAAGGCCGCTTTTGCGTTCCCTGCCTCCAGCCGGTATCCCCGCTCCAGCATAAGCATCCCTTCCGAGGGAGCCAGCTCGGCACCGCTGACCGCGGGAATAGCCTGGCTATTGCTTCGCCGGGCTATGACCTTGCGGCTCGTTTTATCCCATTCCAGCCTGTAGCCCTGCTGCTCAAGCGAGCGGACATCCACGTACCGCATGCCTTTATAATCAACCACCGCATATTGACGGGCACCCCAGTTGAGCAGCCCCGCTCCGCTCTTCACCCTCGCGAATTCGCTGCGAACCGGCTGGCCGGCCTGAACCTCTTTATTCAGCTTGCCGTTGTCGAGAGCCAGCCGGCCTCCAACAAGCACATAGCGGATTCCATCGGATAATCGCTCCGGATGCTCAACGGTGGAGCGGTCTTTAATCGTCTTGTAATCGAAGATGACAATATCCGCATCCATTCCTTTGGCGAGCCTGCCCTTCTTGCGTAGTGACGGGGCTTGCTTCTCAAGCCTTTGGGCCGGCATGAGGCTCATCTTCGAGAGGGCGTCCATTAAGGTAAGGGTATGCTTCTCCCGGACATACCGTCCGATCGTTCTCGCGAACGTCCCGGAGGCGCGCGGATGATTGTTGTTGCCCGGCTCCAGGATCGCATCGCTTCCGATCATCACGTAAGGCGCCTTGAGCGCCTTTACGACGTCCTGCTCGGGGATGGCGTAAGCTACCGCCAGCTTGCCTTCCTTGCGGTAACGGCTAAACGTCTCTTCCGTTAGACGGTGATTGGTACCCGCAATCTGCAGATCTCGGAACGTAATCCGGAATCTCGATTGCCAGCCCTCGTCAAACCTAGTCGAGTTCAGGTAGGTCCCCCAATAATCGTAGGGGTAAACGCAGGCGGTCATATCGAGCCCTTGTCTGCGGGCAGCCTCCAGAAAGGATAAGGACTTCTTCATCGAGAAAGTGCCCCCCGTGCTGTTGATATGATCAATATGGACGGCTGTTCCTGTTTTTCGGGCATACCCGATCAGCTCGTTAAGGGCATCCATATTGGTGCCCGGTTCCTCCATATCGGAATAACGGGCATGAAAATAGACCGGCACGTTGTAGTCATAGGCAAGCTTCATCATCGGCAAAATCTCGGCGGCGGTGATACCCGGCACATATTCAAGGCTGAAGGAAATGCCAAGCGCCCCGTTATTGAGAGCCTGCTCCGCCTCTTTGACCAGCTCCTTGATCTGATCCGGCGACGCGCTGTCATAACGGCTGAGCTCATAACGGTTGCGGGCTTCGGTGTAGAAGAACGAAGCTCCGAAGTTGACCGGCGTCGTGCTTTTTGCATAATAGTTATACCATTCCTGCGGCGCTGAGGTTCCGCCATGCATGGCAATATTGGTTGTAACCCCGTCCGCAATCTTGTTCCAGACGCCAAGCGGGTTCGGGTTGTAGGACAGATTGTCGATAAAACCAGGCGCCACGACAAGACCAGTCGCGTTTATAACATGCTTACCCTTCAATGGCTTGGATGTAACAACAGCAATCCGGCCGCCGCTTATGCCGACATTCCAGCCTTTCTTATCCAGCCCGGTTTCCGGATTCATCACCCTGCCGCCTGCAATTACCGTATCATAGACCGTCTCCGAAGCTGCTTCCGCTTTAGCTGCCGTGCCGCCTTCCGCCAGCCCCGTTACCGAGAACGCCATCGCAAAAAATAAAACAAAAAGACGGTACCGTTTGCGGCCTCCGTCTTTTTGGTGCTCATTCCTATTCATGAAGCCCCTCCTGAAGTCATGCTCGCGCTTGGCCTATTTTCTCCTAACCTATCTGAAAATATAGCCGGGCAAGCCATCCTTTTTGGAGCTGCTGTATATGCTTATTTCATAATGCCTAAATGGAACAATCAAGCCTCCATCGCAACCGATGGGGAACCCGGAATAAAGGACTGGCAGTAATCGATAATTTCGCTTCTGCGGACGATGCCGATGAAGTGACCCCGGTCGTCCACGACGGGAACAAAGTTCTGAACCTTCGCAAGGGCAATCAAATCCTTCATGTCCGCGTCAATCCGAACCGAGCGGTTCATCATGCGGAGCGGCACATCCTGCAGCTTCACCTTATTCGCGTTCTCAAAGCTTACGCCCGGCGTGTTCTTCATGTACCAGAGCAGATCGCCTTCCGTTACCGTACCCGCGTAGCCCCCTTCTTCATTAATAATCGGGACCGCAGAGTAGCGGTGATGCTCCATCTTCTCGAGGGTTTGCCTGAGCGTTGCATCTTGCGTTACCGTAATAACCTCCTGCTTGGGCAGCAGAAAAAACGCAATATTCATCCGTCATTCAACTCCAATCTTTCCTAGTGACTTCATTATAACTTACGTAATGACATATAACTTTTCGGACATGAATACAATCTTCTCGAGAGAGTCGATTATAGAAAGGATGAGATCCGTTCATGTCCAGCGCTTCTTTCGAGCCTGATCGTTCCTCAACAGGTATAGACCCCAAAGTGGCAGCACTGCTTGCTTATTTCCTGGGTTTTATCACCGGTATTATATTCCTGGTCGTGGAGAAACAGAGCCGGTTCGTAAAATTTCATGCCCTTCAGTCGATCGCGATTTCCGTTGTCTTTATTGTACTCAATATCGTGCTTGGTTTCATTCCCGTTATCGGCTGGCTTCTTGGCTTGGTTCTGACACCCCTTGGCTTTATTCTATGGATAGCCCTTATGCTGCTTGCCCTGCAGGGCAAGCGCTTCAAGCTGCCGTATATCGGCGATTGGGCGGAACAGCAATCACATAATTTCTGATTAGCTGAGGCAGTACGGAAGCGCATGGCTTTCGTTGCTGCCTTTTTGAATCACCTTCCTATGTTTATGAATCGTTTATGAATTCAGGAACAGGGTGGCGTGACAGTACCGTTTGGCCAGCGAATGAAAGTAAGAGGTGCGAATCGAGATGACCGCGATGAACAATATGTGACGCAACGCCTCTGTCTGCTCTTCGTTTAACTTCGGCAAAACTTGCAGGAACGGCTCCGAAGCGATGTGAAGCATCTGCTCCATAATGACTTCCCTGTCCTTCGCATCCGCATAAGGACGAGCCATATCAAGCAGCCGGTAGCCGCTTGCGGCGAGTTCATCGTACATCGAGGTATATGCCGCATACAGCTCAAGCGGGCCAATCAGATCGTCCGTTTCGTCTTCCGGCTTATTGAACAACCGGTCGAACAGCTTCCTTATAGAACCGAAATCGAGACTGGATTTCAGATCTTCGATAATAAACAAGAGCGCAGTCTGGTTCAGAGAATATTTCTTGCCGATTTTCGGACAGTCGAAATAAGCCTTGAAATCTCTCTTTACCCAGTTTTGCATCGACGTAATCGACATTTGCGAAAAATCTATTAATCCGCCCAACGCGGATATCTCCTGCAAAGAGAATCCTTTTACCTCGCGTCCTTTAATCAGCTTTACCAGGACAGGCGGAAGCGCCGTCGACAGGAAAGCCGGCAGTGACGATCCGGATTCATACGCATCACGGTGCGATTGTTTCCAAGCCTGCTGCAGAACCTGTAGAGGACCACAGCAATTTTGGCCTTGCATCGCAAGCAGCAAATCCGCCATCTCTTTGCGGGTAAGCGTAAAAGCTTCCATATCGCTTACCTCCTTATGACTTAAAGGGATTGGCTTGATCATTACAAGCTCATCTGAACTTATCATACGCCCCTGTACAGACCCTTGTAAAGACGAGGTATTTGCCAAAATTGTAATGTTAGCTCCGAATTTTTCGTCATAATGGATGGTATTGCGCCCGTAAAGTAAAATAGCAAGTTTGCATCTGCTAGCTGAAGTTCGTTATAGTAGATCATAGGAACTTATAATATTTCATAAAGGATTGTGAAGAACCCAAATGGACAGTAGTATAGGATTTAATTTGTTTATGATTGCTGTATTAATTGTATTGACCGCCTTCTTCGTTGCTACGGAGTTCGCGATTATCCGACTTCGCGCGAGCCGAGTGGATCAGCTGGTGCTCGAAGGCAAGAAAAACGCGCTTGCCGTACAACGCGTGACAAGCAACCTTGATGCTTATCTGTCGGCTTGTCAGCTCGGTATTACGATTACCGCCCTCGGACTTGGTTGGTTAGGTGAACCGACCGTTGAACGAATAATCCATCCGTTATTCGAGAAATTGGGCGTACACAGCGATTTGAATCATATTATTTCCTTTGTTATAGCATTCGTTGCCGTTACATTCCTGCACGTGGTCATGGGTGAACTCGCTCCGAAGACATGGGCCATCCAAAAAGCCGAATTTATCAGCTTTGCCGTAGCCAAACCGATTATCTACTTCCACAAGATCATGTACCCGTTCATCTGGGTGCTGAATGGTTCCGCAACAAGCCTGATCCGCATGTTCGGATTGAAGGCTGTGAAAGAGCATGAAGAAGCGCATAGCGAAGAAGAAATTCAGATCATTCTGAACGACAGCTTCCAAAGCGGTAAAATCAATAACACCGAATACGGTTACGTAAGCCGGATCTTCGCCTTTGACGAAATGCTCGCCAAAGAAATCATGGTTCCTCGTACCGATATGATTTGCTTATATACGAATAACTCGATGATGGAGAATATGGACATCATCCGCAAAGAGCAGTATACCCGCTTCCCTGTAGCAACGGGCAGCAAAGACAACATCGTTGGCATGATTAACACGAAGCAGCTGTTCCTTGAATTCCAGGAAAACAAAGAATTCAATTTTCAGAAGCTGGTTCATCCGGTACTGACCGTTTCCGAGGTGTTGCCGGTTAAGACGCTCCTGAAGCGCATGCAGCAGGAACGCGTTCATATCGCGATTCTGATGGACGAATACGGCGGTACTTCCGGTATGATTACCATCGAGGATATTCTGGAAGAAATCGTCGGCGAGATTCGGGATGAATTCGATACCGATGAACGGAAGGAAATCGAGAAGCTTGCGGATAACTGCTACCTGCTTGATGGCAAAGTATCGCTTGATCATGTATCCGAAATCACTGGCGTTGCAATCGATCAGGAAGATGTCGACACGGTCGGCGGCTGGCTGTTCTCGGAATTTACCGATCCGAAGCCGGGCAAGGAAATGCAATACGAGAATCTCCGTTTTATCATCCGTGAAGTAGGCAAGCACCGCATTAAGAAAGTCGAGCTTATTATCGAAGAAGAAGCTGACGAAAGCACTCATGAAGCCGAAGTGGAAACGGCGTAAATTATATCAAGGAAAGGGCAGCCTGCGAAGGCTGCCCTTTCCTTTTCTCTGTTATGCCGTCTGTCTCTCTTTGAACACCTGCTTGAGGAGCGGCGGAGTAATAAGCGTCGTCAGAATAACAACCAGGATAACCGACGTAAAGTATTTTTCCGGCAATAATCCGGACTCCAGCCCCGATGCGGCTATAATTAAAGCCACCTCGCCCCGCGACACCATCCCCGCTCCAATCGCTATGGAAGACCGGTTGTTAAAGCCCGTCAGCCGGGCGCCGAGACCGCCACCAAGCAGCTTCGTAACCGCCGCAACAAGCGTTACAAGCAAGATAAAGAGCAGCTGCTCCCCTACCCCGTCAAAGGTTATATGCAGTCCGATGCTTACGAAGAAGACCGGCACGAATAATGTGTACGCAATCGGCTCCACCTTGGACTCCACTTCATGCCTGAAAGGCGTCTGCGATACGGCAATGCCGGCGGCAAAAGCCCCGATAATGCCGGCTATGCCCATCTCATCCGCGAAGTAGGAGAAGGCGAAGCATATGATCAGACCGGCGCTCATGACCGTCTCCGTTACTTTGAGCGGTGCAAGCCATTTTAAAAAGCGCGGTACAAGCAGCCAGCCCGCTAGACCGATAACAACAAAGAATAATAACTTCTTGCCGATCAATAGTCCCAGCGATACATCACTAGCCGGTACCAAGAAGCCCATCATGACCGCGAGCAGAATGACAACAAGCACATCGTCCACCACTGCGGCGCCCAGAATGGTTGTTCCTTCCCTCGACTGCAGCTTATCCAGTTCCTTTAGCGTCTGCACCGATATGCTCACCGAGGTTGCGCAGAGCAGAAGCCCCAGAAACAACGCCTCGTTGTTCGATAATTCGAACGCTGCCGCAATCCCGTACCCTCCGAGAAACGGCAGAATAATGCCTCCAATCGCTACGGCGAAGGATGGCTGCCAATTTCTTCGCAGCTGCTCCAAATCCGTCTCAAGCCCGGCTATGAACATCAGCAGCAGTACGCCAATCTCCGAGAAATGGCCGATAAAATCATCCGGCTTCACCCAGCCAAGCACCGCCGGACCGATAATGATGCCCGCCACCAGCTTTCCCAGCACGGCCGGTTGTCCCAGTTTAACTGATAAAGCACCAGCCAGTTTGGTGGATACGATAATAATGGCCAAATATAGAATAAATTCCATTTTCGCTCCTTCCTCCTTCTTTTCAGCATAACAAAAGGAGCCTGCTTCTATGCAGACTCCTTGAAATAGACAGAAGGAGCCCGCTGTGGCAGGCTCCTCCAAGTTCATGCTTATTTTATTATTACTACGCGCGAACCAAGGAACGGTTTCGCTTTTCAATAAAATTATTTCAAGAACGAGAACAGACCGTTAACGTGAGTCAGGTAACGAACGTTACTTGCCTCTTTCATCAGCGTAGCTGCTGTGCCTTTCAGCTTCAGCTGGCTAGCGCCAATCGTACCGATTGCATCTTTGCGGCCAAGGCTAGCAAGTACGCCGGAGTTAACGAATTCGAACGATTTCATCGGAATGCCTTTCAACTGCGCGAACAGGTTGTAACCGATGCACTCGCCCATTTGCCATGCGATTTGCGCGCTTGGCGGGTATGGACGGCCTTCTGGACCCATAACGAACGCGTTGTCGCCAGCCAGGAAAATATCCGAGTGGGATGTCGATTGCAGGAATTCCGTTACCGAAGCACGGCCGCGGTTTACTTCGATACCGCAGTTAGCGACTACAGGGTTGCCTGTAACACCGCCTGTCCATACGAACGTATTCGTTTCGATGGAGCTGCCGTCTTTGAGCATAACTTTGTTGCCTTGAACTTCCGTAACCGCTACACCCATGATCAGGTTTACGCCACGGTTAGTCAGGCTGGATTTCGCGCGCTCAAGAAGATCGGCCGGGAAGCCCATCAGAATAGTTGGACCAGCTTCGATGTTGTACAGGGAGATTTCGCTCTTGTCAACGCCGTACTGTTCACACCATTTCGGAAGCATGTCAACGATTTCGCCGATCAGCTCGATACCAGTCAGGCCGCCGCCGCCAACAACGATTGTTGCGTCCGCTTTGTTTTTCGATTGCGCGTAAGCTGCAATGCGGTTTTGGATATGCGCGCTAACGGCTTTCGCTTCTTCAACCGATTTCAGCGTCAGGCTGTTTTCTTCCAGGCCAGGAATGCCGAAGAATGCCGTTTCGCCGCCAAGAGCGACAACCAGCTGATCGTATCGAACTGTGCCGTTGCCAGCCAGCTTCACTTGTCTTTTCTCAGGATCAATGTTATCTACAGTGTCGATAACCAGGTTGATCGATTTGCCTTTCAGCAGTTTATCCAAAGGAAGAGCTACGTTTCCTTCGTTTACGCCGCTAACAGCCAGACGGTGAAGCTCGGTAATGATTTGGTGGTAAGGAGTTTTGTTGATCAATGTAATTTCCGCTTCTTCAGCCGAAATATATTTGCGAGCTGTCAGTGCGCTAAGAAGACCGCCGTAACCGCCGCCAAGAATTAAAATTTGCTTAGCCATGTTTACCCTCCGCTCTTGTATGATTAACCGTTTTTACGCTCAGCCAATACGTTCAGGAACGATTGGGCGAAACGAAGCGTTGCTTGTACTTGCGGATCCTTTAGCATTTTCAGAATGCCAAAGAGACCAATTGTAGAGTTGTCGGCTTGCGCGCGGTCGCCAGCTTCAACAGCTGCGTTAGCGATGCCTTTAGTCGTGTCTACGATTGGTTTAACGAATTCGCCAAAGCCGTGAACCATATCGTTCACAAGAACTTTGTCGTTCGCTACAGTAGTAGCTACATCGTAAGCTTTAGTGAGCAGAGTCACCAGTTCTGCCAGTTTAGGCAGGTTTTCCACCAATTGAGTCAGCGATTGCTGAATTTCCGGCTTCAACAGTTGCTCAAGCACGTCCAGTTCACGCACAGAACCGGATTCTTCAGGTAATTTCGTTACGGTTTCAGACATACGAATGCATCCCTCTTTCCATCTGTAATCGATCAAATGATTGACTTGCATAAGCCGTTATTCCACAACTAACAATTAAAGTGAAATTATTCACAATGAAGACCCAACATCATCGCCGACTTATATGCTCGCACTACATCTTATTGTATTCCTCTTCCGCCAAATGATCAATTCCTATTTTATAAAATAAAAGAAAAAAAGCCCATTGGTTTCCCAATAGGCTTCCTTCCTAAAGAACTACTCCGTAGTGTACGGCAGCAATGCTACAGTACGAGCACGCTTGATAGCAACAGTCAGCAGACGTTGGTATTTCGCGCTAGTTCCAGTTACACGACGTGGCAAGATTTTGCCGCGCTCGCTGATGAACTTTTTGAGCAGATCAGTATCTTTATAGTCAATGTGAGTGATTTTGTTCACAGTGAAGAAACATACTTTACGGCGTTTGTTGCGTCCGCCTTTGCGGCCGCCGAATTTGCGTTCCGGACGCTCTCCGTCTCCGCCTTCTCTTTGCTTGAAGCTCATTCGAACCCATCCTTTCAATTAAAATGGCAAGTCATCTTCTGATATATCGATCGGTCGACCGTCATCCGAGAACGGATCACGGCTGTTGTTGTTGCGTGGAGTACTAGGCCGGCTTCCGCCGCCGCCGTTACCGCCGCCATAAGGAGCGTTACCGCCGCCGCCGCCAAAAGATCCTCCGCCGCTGTTGTTGCCTCCGGCATAACCGCCACTTTCTTGCGAAGCTCCGCCTTCACGGTTAGATTCCAAGAAGCGAACGTTATCGGCAATCACTTCCGTCACATAGACGCGTTTACCTTCGTTGTTCTCGTAGTTACGCACCTGAATGCGTCCTTCTACCGCGGTTAAGCGACCTTTACGCAAGTAGTTAGCGCATGTCTCAGCCAACTGCCGCCAAGTTACGACCGGAATAAAATCCGCTTCGCGCTCGCCCTGACCGCTCGTAAACGGCCGGTCTACTGCTATCGTAAATTGCGTAACTGCTACACCCGCAGGCGTATAACGCAATTCGGGGTCTCTTGTTAATCTGCCAATCAGTATTACACGATTCAACATCGCCTCTGGACCTCCCAATCGAACATCTAGCGTGGATTAAGCAACGTCTCTGACGATCAAGAAACGGATAACTTCATCCGTAATTTTCATGATGCGGTCAAGCTCATTAACAACTTCGTTGTTCGCGTTGAAATGAACCAGAACGTAGTAACCATCACGAATCTTATTGATCTCATACGCAAGACGGCGTTTACCGATCACATCTTGCTTCGTGACTTCCCCGCCATTGTTAATGATGCCATTGAATTTGTCGACGATGGCTTGAACGTTTTCTTGCTCAACGTCCGGACGAATGATGTACATCACTTCATATTTGCGCATTGTGTTTCACCTCCTTTTGGACTAAGCGGCCCCCGAAAGGGCAAGGAGCGAGATTATTACTCGCATCTACACAGTATAGCAAATCGCCTACTCATTGACAAGTCATCCGCAGCTCCCGATTTCTGCCTTTCATGTCCGCCCCTTCTCCGGTAAATACTACTCCGACAAGGAGGTGAGCAAGTATGGGCGAATGGACATTGTTTTCCCCTGGCGACAGCGCTCCAAATGATGGCGTCTATATCGAAACCGGCGATAATTCTTTCCATATGGGTATCACCAATCCGCAGAAGGTACGACTCAAACGCGGAGAAAAGTTTCCGGAGACCTCTAATCATGAGCGCAGATGGAAACGAATGGGCCACAATTAATTTTAAATGAACCATGCATATGTTCTTTGCTGCACGGACATCATAATTATCGACGGTGAAGAGAGGTGTGGTTCCATTGGACCTGTATAGGGGCAAGGACTACTAGAGAATTTTACTGCTCATCACTTAAGAAGCGAGGCGTTGTGCTAAAGAAACTTTTCTGTAACACACGAGCAATCGCGATCGGAAAAGCGATACCTAATGGAATTGTGTACCGATCTGTGAAGATTGCACCTGGTTTTCCGTTGTATGAAGTTGGGAATTCATCGAAACTTACAACACCGTCGAAAAAGGGACTCGCAAGAGTCCCTTTTTTCATTCTAATAATTACAAGCTCTCCAAAGAGCATTGACCGGCCAGCAGCCGTCCGACATAAATTCCGCTTGCCGCTGCCTGAGATAAGGAATGCGTAGTCCCGGAACAGTCCCCGATAACGTAGAACCCTCGAATAATCGTCTCGAACCTCTCGTTTGTCTCGATTGCCGGCGAATACAGCTTTCCGTCAATGGCGTACAGAATGGTATCCTCGTCAATCGGTACCCCTAACAGCTTCTCCAAAGCGTCCAGAAACGCCAGTGTAGCCTCTATATACCGTTCCGGCACCTCTTCCCTCAGTTCCGTAAATTCCGCCTCCAGCGTCGCCTTAACGCTCCTATCGGAAGCTTGGCCGTCAGAGCAGTGGTACTCCGCCCCTCTCCGGAGCGAACCAAGCCTTTGAGCAGCAATCCGGTCTCTCCCTCGGTTAATTGCGCCGACAATCCGTTTGAAATACGTATCCGCTTCTTCAAGCGTCGCAAACCGGTTTGGCACAAATAGCGTGAAGTTCAGATTGGAGCTGTTTTCTCCCTTCTCGCGGAAGTTTTGCCCGTCCGGCATCGCCAGTCCTTCCTGAAGCTTGAGCACCACCCTGCCCTGCGGATTCATGCAATAAGTCGTAGCCGTGAAGTCTTCGCCCTCGAAGCTAAGCTTGGTCTCGAAGGATCGCTGCAGGATCGAAGCCAACTGGTCGCCCTTCATTTCGATCCGAAGCCCAAGATCAACCCTTGCTTCTCCTCTGCCGATTCCAAGGCTCTCGCATTGACCGTTAAACCACTCATTCCCGCTTCTGCCGGTAGCTACAATAACTTGCCCGGAATCAATAACGCTTCCATCCTCCAACTCAATTATAAACCGTTTGTCTTCCTTCCGAAGGATCCTGACGGGCTCCGCCTCAAATCTCATCGTGATATGGGAATCCAAGTAATCATACAGGCGCTCTAGAACGGTCTTTGACAATTTCGTTCCCAGATGCCGGGTTTTCGTCGTCAGCACGCCAAAACCAGCCGCATGTGCCCGTTCAGCCAATTCGGGATCATAGGTGCTGTACAGCTCCGCTGCGCCTCCCCCGAACTCGCATAGGATCGTATCCACGTCATCCATCAGCCGCAGCGCAGCGTCGTAACCGGTCTTCCGTTCCAACTCTCCGCCAAAATCATTCGTGTAATTATATTTGCCCTCCGACAGACCAAGTCCGCCAAAACCGATATAACTGTCGCTCCGTTCGCCAAGCTTCTTGCCTTTGTCCAGCATTAGAACCTTCAGTCCGCTTGAAGCCAGTTCGTGGGCGGCGAATATGCCGCTGACTCCTGCTCCGATAATCGTAATGTCATACTGACTCATTCCACTCACCTGCTTTATCTGAAGATAAAAAAAGCCCCTACGCAATCTCGTAGGAGCTTTGTTCTTTATGTAACCGCCTAAGCGTTATGCACAGAATATGGCGGAGAGGGTGGGATTCGAACCCACGCACGCTTTGACACGCCTAGCTGATTTCGAGTCAGCCCCCTTGGGCCTCTTGGGTACCTCTCCGTTTGTGTCAAGCAAAAACTATATTATCACAGGCCCTGTCCTAATGCAACTGTTTTTTAAAAAAATATTAAGCCTATTCGTTTTGCCCGGAATCCGCGGCGGAACGCAGTACTTTCTTCATATTCTTCTCGAACTTTGCTCTAGGAATCAGAACGCTATGCTTGCAGCCTACACATTTGATACGGATATCCATCCCCATGCGGATAATTTCCATTTCATTGGATCCGCAGGGATGCTGCTTCTTCATTTGAACGATATCGTTCAGCTCGAATTGTTTACGCTCCATTCGGATCGCCGCCCCTTTCATTGCGATGATACGTTACCATTCGCGGATACGGAATGTCAATTCCGTGACCGTCCAGCACTTTCTTGATATAAGCATTTAATGACCTTGCTACGATGGATTGCGTATTAGGAAGACATTCTGCCGTTACGCGCACCTTGACCTCGGTGGAAAGCATGGTCTGTATGCCAAGCACCTCGGGAGGCTTAACGAGATTGTCGTTCTCAAACCGCTCGAGTTCCCGGCGGATAAGGGCGATCGCCTTTTCCGCATCCTCCTCGTATCCGATCGATACATCAATAAACGCAATGGAATTATGCATCGAGAAATTCGTAACCTCGTTGATCATGCCGTTCGGTATAATATGAACTTCTCCCGTCCAGCTAAGAATCCGGGTCGCCCGGAGTCCGATTACTTCAACGGTTCCTTTGAAGTTGCCCGTCTGAATAACGTCGCCAACCGCAAATTGATCCTCGAATATAATAAAGAAACCCGTGATAATATCTTTGACTAGACTTTGTGCGCCAAAGCCGATAGCCAGTCCAATGACGCCGGCTCCAGCCAGCAGCGGCGCAAGCTGTACGCCGAATTCGTCTAGCACAAGCATGCCGATAATGAAATATCCCGCGTAGGAGATTATGTTTTTGACCAGCTTGCCTACGGTTGTCATTCTTCTGGTTTGAAGAACCATTCGGCTTTCCGAGCGGTTTAGTACAACCCGGTCAATCGTTTTGTTCGCAATCCAGACGATGACCTGTCCTAGGATAATAATAAGCGCTATGCGCAAGACCGATCGTCCAAAACCTTCCCATGTTGTCTCGCTTGTTATCCATGCTGCAATGTCTTTATAGTAGGCTTGAATATCCATTCCACCGCACCATCCTTGCCATACCTAGAGGTCCACTTGTTCATACCCGTCCTGAACCGGTTTAAAAACCCCTCTTATTTCTACGTTTTCCGTTTCGATCACATGCTTGACTGTTTCCAGCTCTTCCCCCGGAAAATGAATCGATAACGCGCAGCCTGCCGTAATCTCCTTCGGAGTCGGACATATATCGATTTCAACCTCCGCGTATTCCAGCAGCATCTCGGCGCGCAGCGCCTGCTGCGTCGAATCAAAGGCGATCAACATCGCGAATTCTCCTCTCCCTCACCTCATAGAACGAAACTATTGGCTTCGCGACGTATAAAATGGTTGTCCCATCCATATACTAGTATCATATTGGCATTTACGGAGGGGATTCTATGAAACTATCATTTCTAAAGGATGTACCGTTAAAGGTTCCATACACGGAAGCGAATGCTGTTGGCCAGATCGTCAACCGGCTTTCCCTGATGATTGATGAGATGTCCGCCGGGCGTCCTATCGTAATCGTATGCGTTGGAACTGACCGTTCAACAGGCGATTCCCTTGGTCCACTGATCGGCACGACCCTTTCCAAATATCAGAGCCCCTACTTCTCTCTTTACGGCACTTTAGAAGAGCCTGTACATGCCATGAACCTCGAAGAGACACTTCATCTGATCAATCGCACTTACCAAAAACCGTTTGTTATCGGCATTGATGCCTGCCTTGGGCAAGTATCCAGCATTGGCTCGATTCAAGTAGGAACTGGCCCGGTAAGACCTGGCGCCGGAGTAAACAAGGAGCTGCCTCCCGTTGGCGATATCCATATTACAGGCATCGTTAATGTCGGCGGATTTATGGAATATTTTGTCCTGCAGAACACGCGTTTACATTTGGTAATGAAAATGGCAGACATTATCGCTTCCAGCGTATTCTCCTCCATCATGAACAGCATCCATGTTTCTGCCCGTTCCAGAGAACAGGCTGCTGCTTTGGAACATCCGGGCACCAATTAATCACTTCGCTTCAGCTATGGCTTTGCGCTCTTCCGGCGTAAGCGTATAGTTCGATTCGCCTTTGCTTACCGGCTTGGCGTACACATAAGTATTCTCCCGGCTGTGCAGCCCAGAGATCACTACCCCATCCTGCGCCGCATTCACAACTGCTATCGAAAAGCTGAGATCACTGCCCTGGTCGGCGAATGCATTGTAGCGCAGTACTCCAACGCGGCCTTTTTCCTGCTGCTGCACTTCCTTCATTTGCTCTATTTGCTTTAAGATTTTTTCGCTTTGAAGCTCTTGTGCGGTAATAGACTGCTTCAGATCGATAATGACGTCTTCCAGATTCGTCACGCCCGTGTTGCCCATGACCTCCACATATTGCTTTCTAAGCTTTTTCAGTCTTCTGCCAACAATTGAAATCCTAATCAATAACACGATGACCAACAATGCCAGTACAACCGTAACCCCATTCATCGGGTTATTTGTCCACTCATCCATTTCGAACTTCCGCCCCCAGAAAATTATGCTAAGAATATTGCTTCCGTATTTCTTTCACTGCTGCGACAAGGGCATCCGCTTCTTGCTCTGTTGTAAAACATCCTACGCTTGCTCGTACTGCGCCTGTCGCGGTCGTCCCTGCACAGGCATGGGCCATCGGTGTGCAATGAAAGCCCGCTCTAACCGCAATTTGATAATGCTGGTCCAGTATAAAGGACATTTCAGACGGATCGATTCCGTCCGCAACGAATGCGACAATCCCCGTTCTTTGCTCGCCAAGCTTCGGACCAAGAATCTTAATCCCGTCCACCGATAAAAGCCCATCCATAATCCGCTGGGTTAATGCCCATTCCTTAGTATGGATGTTATGAACCGTCTCATGCAGAACATATTCGACACCCGCTTTGAGCCCTGCCAGGCCGGGTGTATTTTGCGTTCCCGCCTCATATCTGTCAGGACGCACATTAGGCTGCTCAGGGGCCTCAGATTGGCTTCCAGTCCCTCCGTGGAGTTGAGGAACGAGATCAACGTCAGGATGAATGTACAGGCCTCCTGTGCCTTGTGGACCAAGCAACCCTTTGTGACCAGGGAAGGCCAGCATATCAATCCCCATTGCCTCAACATCAATCTCAAGAATTCCGGCGCTTTGAGCTGCGTCAACAAGAAGTTTTATGCCTTTGCTTCTAGCCAATTCGCCAATCTGGGCAACCGGCGCAATTGTGCCAAGTAGATTGGAGCTATGGTTAACGATAATCAAAGAAGTCTCAGCGGTTACGGCCGAAGCAATTTGCTCCACCTGTATCCGTCCAGCCTCGTCTGCGTCTACATACGTAATCTGAATACCTAGAGCATGTTTCAAATACTCAAGCGGTCTTCTTACCGAATTGTGTTCCACTGAAGTGGCAATTACATGATCCCCGCTTTTTACCCAGCCTTTTATCGCCATGTTTAATGCAGCTGTCGTATTGGCGGCAAATGCTATATCATTCGGATTTTTAATCCGAAACAGCTTCGCTAATTGCTTCCTCGTTTCAAACAAGACCCGGCTTGCCTTAACCGCCATCCGATGGCTGCCTCGTCCCGGATTTGCTGCTTCATGCAGCATGGCATGTTGCATCGCCTCCAGAACTGCCGGCGGCTTCGGCCACGATGTTGCAGCATGATCCAAATAGATGATTCTTTCCACCTTGTTCCAACCTCCTCTCTCTTTCTTAACTATCAAAACTCTCTCTTAAATACCCTAACAGAACATAAGAATAGCATACCTTAGTTTAATCTTTCAGTACAAAGATTACAACTTTGGTATGCTAGCAATTTGCCTAAATTACGCCATATTTTGAAGCAGCTCGAGCAGACGCTCGAGATCCTGCTTATTGTAGTATTGCAGCTCGATTTTCCCTTTTTCCTTCTGTTGTTTAATTTTAACCGTTGTTTTGAATCGGTCTCTTAACGACTCTTCCAAGCTCTCGATATACGGATCCCGTTTCTTCGACTTCGCTTTTGCTTTTACCGCTTCTGCCGTTTCCTTCACTTCCAGCTTCTGAATCGCTTCTTCCAGGTCGCGTACGCTCCAGCCCAAGCTAACGGTTCGATTAGCCATATCCTTCTGGACCACTGCGTCCTTAATCCCTACCAATGCCCTAGCATGTCCCATCGAGATTGTTCCACGTGAAACATTGTCCTTGATCTCAGCAGGCAGAGCAAGCAGTCGAAGGAAGTTGGCAATATGAGAACGGGACTTCCCCACCTTCATCGATAATTCTTCCTGAGTCAGCTTGAACTTATCCATTAACCCTTGATACGCCATGGCCGTCTCAATTGCATTAAGATCTTCGCGCTGCAGGTTCTCAATTAAAGCAATTTCCATGACCTGTTGATCGGAAAATGCCCGAACCACGGCAGGTATGGTTGCATTGCCGCAAAGCTGGGAAGCACGGAACCGTCTCTCCCCCGCAATGATTTCATAGCCTTTTAATACCGTCCGAACAATGATCGGCTGAATAACGCCATGCTGCTTGATCGACTCTGCCAATTCCTTAATGGACTCGTCATCAAACGTTTTGCGAGGTTGGTATGGATTCGGACGCAGTTGCGTTAACTGAATTTCAATGACTTTATCGTCTTCGCTTACCGAAAGCGATGGAATAAGCGCATCAAGTCCTCTACCTAGCCGCTTGCTCATACATAATCACTTCCTTAGCAAGTTCAAGATATACTTCAGCACCTTTGGATCTTGGGTCGTACGTAATAATAGCCTCGCCGTGAGATGGCGCTTCGCTCAAACGAACATTACGCGGAATAATGGTTTGGTACACCTTCTGCTGGAAATACTTTTTCACTTCTTCGATAACCTGAATACCCAGATTTGTCCGAGCATCCAACATAGTAAGCAATACGCCCTCGATTTGAAGAGAAGTGTTCAAATGCTTCTGTACAAGTCTTACTGTATTTAAGAGCTGGCTTAATCCTTCCAGCGCGTAATATTCGCATTGAATTGGAATGATAACCGAGTCGGACGCTGTCAAGGAGTTAATCGTCAGCAAACCAAGCGACGGCGGGCAATCGATTAGAATATAATCGAATTGATCCTTAACAAGGGACAATGCTTTCTTTAGACGAAGCTCGCGCGAAATCGTTGGTACCATTTCAATCTCGGCACCGGCGAGCTGAATCGTCGCTGGAATAATCTTCAGACCGTCAATTTTCGTTTCAAACATTGCATCTTTTGGATGCACGTCGTTAATAAGCACATCGTAAATACAATTATTTACATCCGCTTTGTTGATGCCAATTCCGCTTGTCGTGTTACCTTGAGGGTCAATGTCAACGAGCAGCACTCGTCTACCGAGTGTTGCAAGGCACGCCCCTAAGTTAACAGACGTTGTCGTTTTACCAACACCGCCCTTTTGATTGGCTATTGCAATGATTTTAGACAAACTTGTTCACCTCTGTGTCCAAACTTTTAATGCCCTGATGATCTAACGGTGAAACTTATCGCTATAAACGGTTTCGCCGTCCTCAGAGAGGACGGCCCGGATTAGTACTATTACGTTCATCATGGATGACTTACGTAAAGCTAATTTTTCGGTATATGAATAGTAATTTCATAAAAATCGCCAAGATCTTTTTCGTCTGCTTTGATTTCCATCCCTGTGCTGGACACCATCTGTACAGCCTGACGAATGGTGTTGAAAGCAAGACGCGTGTTCTTCGGCATCGCAAAACGCTTCGTTTGCTTCGACTTCGGTTCTTCCTTCAGAGAAGCAATACGATTCTCCGTCTGTTTAACGTTTAGTTCCTTCGTAATAATCTCTTCCAGCACTTGGTTCTGAAGCTCTTCCGTATCAAGAGAAAGCAACGCTCTCGCATGTCTCTCGGATATTTTACGACTAGCAAGCGCTTCTTTGACAGTGTCATTTAATCCCAACAGTCTCAACTTGTTTGCAATTGTAGATTGGCTTTTGCCCAAACGCTGAGCCAAGCTCTCCTGCGTCAGCTCATGAAGCTCAATCAGCTTCTGGTAGGCTACCGCTTCCTCAATTGCCGTCAAATTCTCGCGTTGCAGATTTTCAATCAGTGCGATAGACGCCGTCTGCGAATCGTTAAACTCGCGGATGATAGCCGGAATTGTATCGTATCCAAGCTTTGTAACCGCGCGCCAGCGACGTTCGCCTGCTATAATCTCGTATCTGCCATTTCGTGCGCGAACAACAATCGGCTGAATAACGCCATGCGTTTTGATCGTTTGGCACAACTCATCGATACGGTCATCATCGAAGATTGTCCGAGGCTGGAATGGACTCGTATCAATATCTTGAATAGGAATCTGCCGAACCTCTTCTTGACCGCTCCGCTGATCACTTAGACCGAACAAACGGGAAAATGATTCTTTCATATTATCTACTCTACCACCCGACCAAGAAACCATTACCGCTAAATCGGTTGGTTTCCAAGATGTGCTGCTATGCATTAACGGTGTAATTCCCGTTACTACCATTTTATCTATATTGTTTCTTGTAGACAACCTCGTTTATGAGTCTAGCGAACGTGCCAGACCCCATTAAAATAACAATGCCAAAACGGGCTGCCGTCTCTACTACATTATTTCGACTTCCCTCTGGTTTTTTCCTGCTTGATCTTCGTAATATTTCGGATAGATACAAATAAACCTCTGTATGTTTCACGTGAAACATACAGAGGTTCGAAATGTGCCTATACAAGCGGCTGTTTTAGAGGAGTGCCTGCTTTACGCGGATATTTTTTTGGCGTAGCGTCTGTCTTGTTGATAAGTACAATATAGCGTTCCGACTGCTCGAACGGCAATTTAAAGGCATGCTCCGCATGAACCTTCCCTTTAAGCTCACGCAGACTTACAGCAGCCTCCTTCACCTCTTCGACACTTTGTGAACCCTTCATTGCGGCAAAGGTTCCATTCTTGCGAGTGAATGGGAGGCAAAATTCATTTAATACATTCAACCTCGCTACCGCTCTTGCCGTTACAAGATCGAAGGCATCTCTATACTCCGGCATTCTTGCAATATCCTCGGCACGGCCATGAACGCAATTTACATTGTCGAGCCCGAGCTCTTGAACCAAATGATTCAGGAATTGAATCCGCTTATTAAGCGAATCAACAATAACTACTTTCAGATGCGGAAAACAGATCTTGAGCGGAATGCTTGGGAACCCCGCTCCGGACCCGATATCAGCAATGCTGCCAATCTCTTTCATATCAACGAAGAACGACAACGAGATCGAATCGTAAAAATGTTTTTCGAATACGGCATCCCTTTCGGTGATGCCCGTCAAATTCATTTTCTCATTCCATTCCACAAGCAAGCGATGATAGGAATCAAATTGTTCGAGCTGCTTCGGGGATAACGGAATACCGTTCTCCCCCAGCAGCTTTTCAAACCATACATGCGTCTCTGTCATCATTGTCCTCTCGCTGCCGTTACCCGGTTATAGTGTTCCAAATAAACAAGTAAAATGGAGATGTCCGCCGGTGTAACGCCTGCAATCCGGGATGCCTGGCCGATCGACAACGGACGGATATCCGCCAGTTTTTGTTTGGCTTCCGATGCCAAGCCATGCACTTCGCTGTACACGATATCATCCGGAATTTTCTTCTTCTCCATCTTGCTCAAGCGTTCAACTTGATGAAGCTGCTTCTCGATATATCCGGCATACTTGATTTGAATTTCAACCTGCTCCTTCATTTCTTCCGTCAACGGAAGCTCCGAAGGAGACAACTGCTCGAGCAACGCGTATGATAATTCCGGACGGCGCAGCAACGACAGGGCATCCATTGTAAAGGCAATAGGAGCCGAATTCGCCGCATCTAATACCGGCTGAGCAACCTCCGGTTTAATTTTTACTGTCGCAAGCCGTTCAATTTCTTGAGCGACAAGCTCCTTCTTATTAAGGAAGGCTTGATAACGTTCTTCCGAAATAAGTCCAATCTCATAGCCTGTCGGGGTAAGGCGGAGATCCGCATTATCATGACGAAGCAGCAGGCGATATTCGGCACGGGAAGTCAGAAGACGGTAAGGGTCGTTTGTCCCTTTCGTCACCAGATCATCAATCATAACGCCGATATAGCCTTGGGAGCGGTCGATAATAACCGGGTCATTCCCCTGTACTTTGCGCGCTGCATTGATACCCGCGATAATCCCTTGACCCGCTGCTTCTTCATAACCGGAGGTTCCGTTGATTTGTCCAGCTGTGAATAATCCGTCAACCAGCTTCGTCTCCAGAGACGGCCAGAGCTGCGTTGGGACAACCGCATCATATTCGATGGCATAGCCGTTACGCATCATTTCAACATTTTCCAAACCTGGAATAGATCTCAAAATTCCAAGTTGCACATCTTCAGGCATGCTTGTCGAAAGACCTTGTACGTAGTACTCCGACGTATGTTTGCCTTCCGGTTCCAGGAAGATTTGGTGCTTGGGCTTATCCGCGAAGCGGACGATTTTATCTTCTATAGAAGGGCAATATCGCGGACCTGTACCTTCAATTGCTCCCGAGAACATAGGGGCACGGTGCAAATTGTCGTTAATGATTTTATGCGTTGCTTCCGACGTGTAGGTAAGCCAGCAAGGCAGCTGTTCATTATCGGAGGACTTGGTTTCGTAAGAGAAAAACTTAGGATTATCATCGCCTGGCTGAATTTCCGTTTTCGAAAAATCAATCGTGTCTTTATGAACGCGAGGCGGCGTACCTGTTTTGAAGCGCGCAAGCTTGAAGCCAAGCTCCTTCAGGCTTGCTGACAGCTTCACCGATGGCTGTTGGTTATTCGGGCCGCTCTCGTACATCAGCTCGCCCATAATAATTTTGCCGCGCAGGTATGTGCCCGTCGTAATCACAACGGCTTTTGCCCGGTAAATAGCGCCTGTCTTGGTGACGATACCCGTAATTTTACCGTCTTCGACAATCAGATCCTCCGCCATGCCCTGGCGAAGCGTCAGATGATCCGTCTCCTCGATTGTCTTCTTCATCGTGTGCTGGTAAGAGAATTTATCCGCCTGCGCGCGCAGCGCGTGAACAGCCGGTCCTTTGCCGGTATTCAACATCCGCATTTGGATAAATGTTTTATCGATATTGCGGCCCATTTCTCCGCCTAACGCATCAATTTCGCGGACGACATGTCCTTTTGCCGGTCCCCCGATTGACGGGTTGCATGGCATGAAGGCCACCATATCCAGGTTGATTGTAAGCAAAAGCGTTTCGCACCCCATCCGAGCCGAAGCAAGAGCTGCTTCGCAGCCGGCATGGCCCGCTCCAATTACAATCACTTCGTATTGCCCAGCTTCATAGGTCATTTCTTTATCCCTCCAATTCATCGAACCGTGCACGGAATACTAACCCTGCCGGTCGTTATCGTTAAACTTTATTTGCCTAAGCAGAACTGCGAGAAGATCTGGTCGATTAACGAATCGCCAACCTCATCGCCTAATATTTCGCCAAGCGATTCCCATGCGGAACGCACATCGATCTGGATCAAGTCAATCGGAATGCCTGCATTCGACGCATCGATGGCATCCGTAAGCGACTGCTGCGCCCGCTTCAGCAACGAAATATGCCGAACGTTGCTGACATATGTCAAATCTCCGGAGTCGAGCTGACCTTCGAAGAACAGCTTGCTGATCGCCTTCTCGAGCCGGTCAAGTCCTTCCTCTTCGCGCACCGACATGCGGACAATTCGCTCCTCATCGATTAATGCTTCAATCTCGGCCATCTCGAGCTTCGATTCCAAATCCGATTTATTAATAATAAGAATAAGCTGGCGGTCCTTCACCTTCTCCAGGAGCGCACGGTCATCCTCGTGAATAGGCTCATTATTGTTAAGCACAAACAAGATCAAATCCGCTTCTTCCAGCGCGTTATGCGAACGCTCGACGCCAATGCGTTCCACGACATCGCTAGTTTCGCGGATTCCCGCCGTATCAAGCAGTCTAAGGGGAATATGATTAAGCGTCACATACTCCTCGATAACATCCCGCGTTGTACCGGGAATATCCGTCACAATCGCTTTATTCTCTTGTGCCAGCATATTAAGCAAGGAGGACTTGCCCACATTCGGGCGTCCCACGATTGCGGTCATAATACCCTCTCGCAATATTTTACCTTCATTCGCCGTTTTTAACAGCCTGCCGATCTCCTCCAGCGCGGATCCGCTCTGTTCGCGGATATAAGCACTTGTCAGATCTTCGACATCATGCTCGGGATAATCGATATTGACCTCAATATGAGCAAGCAGCTCGATTACCGTCTGCCGAAGAGCTTTAATCCGCTTCGACAAAGTCCCCTCGGCTTGCTTTCGCGCAACGGAGAACGCCCGGTCGGACTTCGAACGGATGAGGTCTATAACCGCTTCCGCCTGCATCAGATCAATCCGGCCGTTCAGGAAAGCTCTCTTCGTAAACTCGCCCGGCTCCGCAAGTCGCATACCTTCCTGCAGGAGCACCTGATCGAGCACCTTCTTAACCGCCACAACGCCGCCATGGGCGTTAATTTCAACGACATCCTCTGCCGTGAACGAACGGGGACCGCGCATAACGGTAACAATAACCTCTTCCACCTGTTCCCCATTCTTCGGATCTATAATATGACCGTAATGCACGGTATGCGTAGCCGCATCCCGCAAATCGGTTCTTGAACGAAATATTCGCGCTGTTCCCTCAATTGCATCGGGACCGCTGACGCGAATAATGGCAATGCCGCCCTCTCCGACAGCTGTCGAAATCGCCGCAATCGTATCGTGTACCATCAGTTTGTATGCACCTCTCAAATGGAAAAACAGCAATGACCACAAGAGCCATTGCTGCGAATTTAATAACGTATGGATCTAACTTTACATCTGCTTTTCCTTTAAAGCAATAACTACTCGACGATTTGGCTCGTCGCCCTTGCTGTAAGTTTTTACCCTAGGGTGGTTTTGAAGCTGGGAATGAATCACTTTGCGTTCATGCGACGACATCGGCTCCAGCACGACCTCTTTCTTCGTGCGGACGACCCTGCCGGCAAGGCGTTCCGATAATTCCTCCAGCGTCTTGCGGCGACGCTCGCGAAAATCCTCCGCATCAAGCACGATCCGAAGATGGCTGTCCGAGTAACGATTTGCCACAATGTTAACCAAATACTGCAGCGCGTCAAGCGTTTGACCGCGCCGGCCAATCAGCATGCCGATATCTCCTCCGCCCGAAACGGACAGATAAGTCGCTTCTTTCGTTGTTTTACGTTCGATAGCGATCGTAAGTCCCATCGCTTCTGACACATCACGAAGAAATTGCTCTGCTTCAATCGTTGGATCGGGAATAAGCTCCAGTTCTACCTTCGCTTCCTTTACGCCAATGAGTCCGAACAGACCTTTGGAAGGCTGTTCCATGACAAGCACCTTGACGCGATCCTTGGTTACATTTAAGTGTGTCAAACCGCTCCGTACAGCATCATCAATCGTTTTTCCTGATGCTACGATTTTCTTCATTTCGCGAGGGCCTCCTTACCCTTGTTTGATGAACGAACGTACAGGAAGTAGTTTTGAATAATGGTGTAAATGTTACTGAATATCCAGTACAGCGGTAGCGCCGACGGGAAGTTGAGCGCCATCACGAAAATCAGGACCGGGAAGATCATAAGCATCGCTCCCATGCCCGGCATCGTTTGCGTTTGCTGCTTCTGCATCATCTTCGACTGAACGAATGTCGTAGCTGCCGCAATGATCGGGAGGAAATACCAAGGTCCCGGTTCGCCAAGCTGCAAGCCCAGGAATTCATGCGTACGAACCTCCGGATTCCAGTAGATCGAGTTATAAAGCGCCATAAACACAGGCATCTGAACGAGAAGCGGCAAACAGCCGGCCATAGGATTGACCTTGTTCGCCTGGAACAGCTTCATGGTCTCTTCCTGCTGTTTCTGCGGATTGTCTTTGTATTTCTTCTTAATCTCAGCCATCTGCGGCTGGATTGCCTGCATCGCTTTGGAGCTGCGATACTGCTTGAGCGTTAATGGCAGAATTGCCGTACGAACAATAATCGTAATGAGCAGGATAGCTAGTCCATACGAACCGTTGAACCAGTCTGCGAACTTGTCGAGGGTAAGGGCGAAGTAATAAACAACGTTCTTTTCCCAGAAGTTGCCGTGCTGCAAATCGGCTGTACTCGTCGTTGCGTTATGCGGTGCGCAGCCCGATAGCAGAGCAACCATCAGCACCATACCCAGTACGAGCAGCCACTTGCGGTTTCCTTTTAAAACCAACACCAAATCTCCTCTCTGAACATTCCATACTAAGCATTATTTTATTGACTAAACTATACCATAAATACTAGGACAAAGAAACAACTTGGCAATGCTGGCCACTATTGCTAATAACGCGCGTCCTTCTTCAGCAAACCGGCCTTCTTCAGCACATGGAAAACGCTCTTCTCCAGCTGCTTCGTCTCCATCTCGACCGCAGGTTTTCTTACTATTAATATAAAATCGGTATTCGGCACGATTTTGTCTCCGTTCAAGCGGATGATTTCCTTAATAACTCTCCTCATCCGGTTGCGCACAACCGCGTTACCGATTTTTTTGCTGGCGGAGACGCCTAACCGGAATGGCTCCGCTACCGGCTGCCTCGACCAATACACAACAAACTGTCCATTGGCAAACGATTTGCCGTAACGATAGATCCGATTGAAGTCGGCGCGGTTACGCAGACGCAATTTTCTTTGCACGACCAGGCTCACCGTTCTTTCTTCATATTAATAACCCTTTATGTACGCTTGCCCTGCGGAACCTACTTATCAGTATCGCCCGCAGGGCAAAAAAAAAGACCACCCGACGTGGTCTTTTGCTTATGCGCTAAGAACTTTTCTGCCTTTTTGACGACGCGCTGCCAAAACTTTACGTCCGTTTTTCGAGCTCATCCGTTTGCGGAAGCCATGTACTTTGCTGCGTTTGCTTACATTCGGTTTAAATGTAGGTCTCATCTGAACTGCACCTCCCGTATATCAAGTACTCAAAACAGTACGGCATAGCGCCGATCTGCTTGTTCTCTATAAACAGCTGATTTTGAAACACGCTTTTTTTATTAAACCACGCCGAGCCCAAAAAGTCAATTAAAACCGCTGCCATCCAAATATTGTGGATAAATGTATGGAATGGGCACCCTTGTCGGAAAACTAATAACATGTGCATAAAATTTCGGGACTTTAGACGAACTTTGTCGAAATGGTAACAAGATATTAACAATATGTAGTGGTGTAGATAACTTTTATGCACAAGCTATTGAATTTGTGGATAAAATCTCACAATTCGTTGAAATACAAGGGATCTTTTGCTATGATTATTATGTTTTCGGTGTGAATACCTCATCGATTTAGCATCTTTTATCAACAGCCTGTGGATAACAATGTGAACAAACTCATCCCCTATTCATAACTCATGTTCCTATTATTCTTCATATTGTGGGTATTTCGTAATAATCACCATTCATTCGACATGATTTGGCTTAATTGCGCCTATTCGGCGATTTTTGATAAGGAGTGACGTCTGTGGACAGCCATACCTATGATTTATGGCAGCAAGTGTTGTCAATCATTCAGACGAAACTAAGCAAACCCAGTTTCGATACCTGGTTTAAAGCGACCAAAGCTTCCTTTGTGAACGATTCGCTCCTGGAAGTGACGGCGCCGACAACATTTGCGGCTGAATGGCTGGAAGGCCGGTATACCAAATTAATTCGCAACACCTTGTTTGAGTTTCTCGGCAGACAGGTAGACGTACGCTTTTCGATCGAAGAGGCGAAGCCGGCTGATCTCGCGCCGCCTGCTTTGCCAAAGGCTGCGGAAGTGCCAATCATACAAGAAGAGACATTCAATCATATGCTTAACCCGAAATATACGTTTGATACGTTTGTCATCGGGGCCAACAACCGCTTTGCGCATGCGGCATCGCTTGCCGTGGCGGAAGCGCCGGCGAAAGCCTATAATCCGCTCTTTTTATACGGCGGCGTAGGACTCGGCAAGACTCACTTGATGCATGCCATCGGCCACTACATCATGGATCACAATCCAAGCACGAAGATCATGTACATTTCGTCCGAGAAATTCACGAACGAGTTCATTAATGCGATCCGGGATAATAGAGGCGAGAGCTTCCGCAACAAATATCGCAATATCGACGTGCTGCTGATTGACGATATTCAGTTTTTGGCCGGTAAAGACGGTACGCAGGAGGAGTTCTTCCATACCTTCAATGCCTTGCATGAAGAGCGGAAGCAAATCGTCATCTCCAGTGACCGTACGCCAAAAGAAATTCCGACTTTGGAGGAAAGACTGCGTTCGCGGTTCGAATGGGGATTAATAACGGATATTCAGGCACCGGATTTGGAGACAAGGATCGCGATTTTGCGAAAAAAAGCGAAAGCGGAGAACCTTGATATTCCGAATGAAGCGATGGTCTACATTGCGAACCAGATCGATACGAATATTCGCGAGCTGGAAGGCGCCCTCATCCGCGTAGTCGCTTACTCCTCGCTTATTAATCAGGACATTACGTCCCATCTGGCTGCCGAAGCGTTAAAGGATATTATTCCGTCCAGCCGTCCCAAAATGATTACCATAAACGATATCCAGACAAAGGTTGGCGAGTTCTACGGGCTGCGTCTCGAGGAGTTCAAAGCGCGGAAACGGACCAAAGCGGTTGCCTATCCGCGGCAAATCGCCATGTATCTCTCGCGTGAGCTAACCGATTATTCGCTTCCGAAGATCGGCGAGGCTTTCGGCGGGCGTGATCATACGACAGTCATCCACGCGCATGAGAAAATTTCGCAGCAGCTCAAGCAAGACCAGGACTTGTACAAGATTTTGCAGAACCTGACCGAAAAGATCAAAAATCACACGTAAAAGTTATTCACTTCTATATGAACAACCAAGCAAGCCTATGCACAAGCTATACACATGTGGATAGGCTTGCTTTATCCGTGTTTTAGACGGTTATCCACATATTAACGCCGCCTACTACTACGACTACTATATTTTTTTAAAAAAACATCATCAAAATAGGGCGAAAACGCCCATTACGGCTTCGCCGATTTTTTAAAACCACGAAATCCAACAACCATCGATCCGAAACGGACTTAGGAGTGAAACCATGAAACTTTCGATTTCCAAACATGAACTGAACGAAGCCATTCAACAGGTTGCAAAAGCGGCTTCTTCCCGTCCGACAATTCCTATTCTCGGCGGCATCAAGATTGAAGTTACCCATCAAGGAGTTACCTTAACGGCAAGTGATACCGATATATCTATTCAAAGCTTCATCCCTGTAGAACGGGATGACCTCGTTATTGCGAATGTGGATAAACCGGGCAATGTCGTTCTTCCCGCCAAATTTTTTGTCGAAATCGTGAAGAAGCTTCCGTCTGACAATGTTGAAATTGAAGTAGGCGCTCATTTCCAAACCCTGATCCGTTCCGGTTCGACGGATATTCAAATGGTTGGTCTGGATCCGGAGGAATTCCCCGTGCTTCCATCCATCGAGCAAAATGAACTGTTCCAAATGCCTGGCGATCTTCTGAAGGCAATGATCCGCCAGACGGTTCTGGCCGCCTCCGTTAATGAGCAGACACCTATTCTTACCGGGGTGCTCTGGAGCCTGCAGGACAAGCAGCTGAAGTTTGTGGCGACCGACCGCCACCGTCTGGCCAGCCGTATCGCGCAGGCGGAGACCGCCGCCGACTATCGGTTCAACAATGTTGTAATCGCAGCGAAAACGTTAGTCGAGCTGTCGAAGCTGGTTCCGGATCAGCACGGGCTCGTTGACATTGTCGTAGCCGACAACCAGGTTTTGTTCAAGATCGGCAATGTCCTGTTCTACACTCGCGTGCTCGACGGGACTTACCCGGATACTTCTAAAATTATTCCGAGCATGTTCAAAACAGAACTCGTTCTTGATACGAAAAATTTGACGGATGCCATCGATCGCGCGTATTTGATGTCGAGAGAAGAGAAAACCAACATCGTTCGTCTGACAACGCTGGATAACGGCGCGATCGAAATTTCTTCGAGCTCGACGGAGCTTGGCCGCGTTACCGAGCAGCTGGACGCGAAGCAATTCGACGGCGAGCCGCTTAAGATTGCGTTCAACTCCAAATATATGCTGGACGTGCTTAAAGTCATTGACAGCGAGCAGATCTTTATCGGCTTTACCGGGGCAATGAGCCCAATCGTTATTCGTCCGACCGACCATTCCTACAATACGTATGTGATCTTGCCTTATCGAACAACGAATTAAGATCAGTCAAGCTGATGCAATAACGGGTGAAAGGCAGGTGAGCAAGTGATGAAGGAAATCGCCATTCGCGACGAGTACATTACGCTTGGACAGTTTTTAAAACTGGCTGATTGTATATCCACAGGTGGACACGCGAAATTTTTCTTGCAGGAAAACGAAGTTCACGTAAACGGAGTTGTGGATAACCGCCGCGGCAGAAAGCTGTACGTCGGTGACCGCGTTGAAGTGGAAGGCTGCGGCGTCTTTACGGTGACCGGGGCATAAATGCTTAAGAAGCGGCCAGGCCGGGAGGACAAACGAACGTGTTTTTAAAAAGCATTCAATTGCAAAACTATCGCAACTACAAAGAGCTTGAGCTCGAAACGGACAATAAGGTCAACTTGTTTGTCGGACCTAACGCGCAGGGGAAGACGAATTTGCTGGAGGCGATCTTTGCGCTTGCCCTCACCAAGTCGCACCGCACTTCCAAGGATAAGGAGCTGATCGGCTGGGAAGCCGATTCGGCCCGCATCCACGGCGAGGTGGAGAAGCGTTACGGCACGGTTAAGCTTGATTTGATGTATTCCTCGCAAGGCAAGAAGGCAAAGATTAACGGATTGGAGCAGCGCAAGCTCAGCGATTTCATCGGATCGCTGAACGTCGTCATGTTTGCGCCAGAGGATCTGGAAATTGTAAAAGGAACGCCGGGCATACGAAGACGGTTTCTCGATATGGAAATCGGCCAAGTACAGCCCGGTTATTTGCATACCCTGACGCAATACACCAAGGTGCTTGCGCAGCGAAACAATTATCTGAAGACCGCCTCCCCAGGAGGCTCACAGCAGGCCATGCTGGATATTTGGAATATGCAGCTTGCCGAGCACGGTGTTAAAATTATGAAAAAAAGGAAACACTTTATTCATAAATTACAACGGTGGGCGGAGCACATTCATTCCGGCATTACGGCGGGCGGCGAGCGCCTCACCATTGAGTACCGCCCGTCCTTCGACGGCGGCGCCTCCGAAGATGAAACTGTTTTATTTGAGCAATTTATGTTAAAGTTATCACAGGTGAAAGATCAGGAGATTCGCAGAGGAATGTCGCTCGTGGGGCCTCATCGCGACGACATGGCTTTCTTTATCAACGGCAAGGAGGCGGCTGTGTACGGGTCGCAGGGACAGCAGCGCACAACCGCGTTGTCTCTCAAGCTTGCCGAGATAGAGCTGATCTGCGAGGAAATTGGGGAATACCCGCTGCTATTGCTTGATGATGTCTTGTCTGAGCTGGATCAGAACCGGCAGACGCAGCTCATCGAGACGTTTCAGAGCAAGGTTCAGACGTTTATTACAACGACCGGACTCGAGAGCGTGAATGTGAGCAAACTCCAGGGCGCCGGGATCTACGATGTGCGGGAAGGCCGAGTGATGCGCTGATAACGGGCATTTAAACGGGAGGCGGAGGACATGTATATCCATTTGGGCGGCGAGAAAATTATCCGGGCTGCCGAGCTGGTAGCCATTTTTGATATATCGATAGAGCAATCCTCCAAGCTATCCAAGCAGTTTGTGGCAGGAGCCCGTAAACGCAAAGATGTCGAAACAATTGGTGAAGAAGAGCCCAAATCCATTGTTGTGACGAAGCAGAAAATCTATTATTCGCCGATTTCATCCTCTACTTTGAAGAAACGGGCCCATCATTTTGCGGCGAATGGCTAGAAGCAGCCTAGGCTAACAGGTATGAGAGGAGTAGTGAGCAGTTGAGTCAGCAGAATACGTATGATGAAAGTCAGATACAGGTCCTCGAAGGCTTAGAAGCGGTACGGAAGCGTCCAGGGATGTACATCGGCTCTACGAGCGGCAAGGGCCTCCACCATCTCGTGTGGGAGGTTGTCGATAATAGTATCGACGAAGCGCTGGCCGGGTATTGCACGAAAATCCAGGTTCGCGTCCACGAGGACAACAGCATCACGGTTATCGATAATGGCCGCGGCATTCCGGTCGGCGAGAACGCGAAGCTGAAGAAATCGACTCTTGAAGTCGTTATGACCGTTCTTCACGCAGGCGGTAAATTTGGCGGCGAGGGCTACAAAGTATCAGGCGGATTGCACGGTGTAGGTGTATCCGTCGTTAATGCGTTGTCCGAGCATGTAACGGTTACCGTTAAGCTTCATGGCCATATCTACCAACAAGAATACCGCCGCGGCGTACCGCAGTACGACGTTAAGATTGTTGGAGAATCGGATGAGACCGGTACGACAGTTAAGTTCAAACCGGATCCCGAGATTTTTACCGACACCACCGTTTACGAATACGAAACGCTCCAATCGCGGATCCGCGAGCTGGCATTCCTGAATAAAGGCCTCGAGATTGAACTGGTTGACGAGCGTACAGGCGCATCGAATACGTTCAAATACGACGGCGGCATTATCGAGTTCGTTAAGCATTTGAACCGCAACAAGGAAGTCATGCATGAGGAGCCGATCTATGTAGAGGGCTCAAAGGACCATATCCAGGTTGAGGTGTCGCTGCAGTACAACGACGGTTACAGCGAGAATATCCATTCGTTCGCCAATAACATCAATACGCATGAGGGCGGTACGCACGAATCCGGCTTCAAGAGCGCGTTAACGCGAATTATTAACGACTATGCCCGCAAGACGGGATTAATCAAAGACAACGATTCCAACTTCTCCGGCGATGACGTCCGCGAGGGCTTAACGGCGATTATTTCGGTGAAAATTCCGGAGCCGCAGTTCGAAGGGCAAACGAAGACGAAGCTTGGCAACAGCGAAGTACGCGGTATTGTCGAATCGTTCTTTGCCGAGAAGCTGCAGGAGTTCCTGGATGAGAATCCTTCGGTTTCCCGCAAAATCGTTGAAAAGGGTCTGCAAGCGGCAAGAGCACGCGAAGCGGCACGCAAAGCACGCGAGTTAACACGCCGCAAGAGCGCGCTTGAAGTGAGCTCCCTGCCAGGTAAACTGGCGGACTGCTCCTCCAAGGACGCCTCGATCAGCGAGCTGTATATCGTCGAAGGCGACTCCGCCGGCGGATCGGCGAAGCAAGGCCGCGACCGTCATTTCCAGGCGATCCTGCCGCTGCGCGGCAAGATCCTGAACGTTGAGCGTGCCAGACTTGACCGCATTCTCGGCAATGCCGAGATCCGCGCGATTATTACAGCGCTTGGCACAGGCATTGGCGACGATTTCGACCTGGCGAAGGCGCGTTACCATAAGGTCATTATTATGACCGATGCCGACGTCGACGGCGCGCATATCCGGACTTTGATGCTGACCTTCTTCTTCCGTTACATGCGGAAGATTATCGAAGCAGGATATATTTATATCGCGCAGCCGCCGCTTTTCAAGATCGAGCGGAATAAGGTTATCCGTTACGCGCAGTCCGAGAAGGAACGCGATGAGATTATCGCTGAATTCGGCGAAGGCGCCAAAGTAAACGTACAGCGTTATAAAGGTCTAGGAGAGATGAACGCCACGCAGCTGTGGGAGACAACGATGGATCCGGAGAGCCGGACTATGCTTCAGGTATCGATCGAAGACGCGATTGAAGCAGACGTTATTTTCGACACGCTGATGGGAGACAACGTTGAACCGCGCCGTGATTTCATCCAGCAATTTGCGAAAGACGTTAAGAACCTGGATATTTAACAAAAATATAGCCGTCCTTGCGGGCGGCTATTTCTTTTTGTAACGGCCGTAAGAGACGGCATACTGATAGATTTTGCGGAACATCGTCTTGTCCTCGAGCTTCCGGAAGATAAAGGCATCGGGCTTTGTGTTTACTTCAAGAATCCAGGGCCGATGCTGCTGGTCAATGGCGATATCGATTCCAAGCTCCTTGATGCCGGGGTAGTGCTTCTCCAGCTCTTTTGCGATATCCAGGCTGATTTGTTTAAGGCGCATGGCGTATATCATCTTCTGGGTCGGCGATTGATGAGAAGAAAGCAAGCGTTCGAAGGACATCGGGGTGCCGCCGTTATGGTAGTTTGTCACTACCTTGGCGGGATGGGCAAGACGGCCGATAATGCCGGTAGCCTCCCAATGGTTATTCTCGTTGCGCTGTACCATCACACGGATATCGAAGCGCCGTTTTTTGTGACGGAGCAGATCGATGCCCCTTTGAACAAGATAACGCCTGCCGTTAATTCTTTTTACAAGGCTTTGGTGCAGCAGCTCAAGGGTAGGAAAAGTCCGGATCGTGGTGTTCAGTTGATACTTGTAGCCCTTGGCAGCCTGCTTAAGCCGTTCTACGCGCATCACGCCTTTGCCGAAGGTGCCGTTTACCGGCTTGACGTAGACCATCCCGTATTCGGCAAGCATCTGCTGCAGATTTTCCTTGTTGAAAAGCTTGGTTGAAGGTATATATTCACGGAGAGCTGGCGAGTGTAGAAGTACGTTGGTTTTCTCCCATTTGCTGTATACCAATTGAATAGACAATGTTGTTGCTCCTTTCCCTTGGGAACGGGTATTAAGCGGTGAAGATTGCGCATCAAGAAGAAGACAGACTTTGGAATGAGTGGTATAATGTAATTTGGGTCTGTTTATTTTATGGCGGACCGGGCACGAAAAGATACGAGTTATTTGCCTATTTTTCATTATTTTTTTAGGCAATTTGCCGGTTTCATAGATGAAACGGATGCAGGGCGTTTAGCCGTGCCTTTTTTGTGAAAGTAATATAATGGTTATCATGTTTGACAAGGTTTGCAGATTGATGACGTCAGGGAGGTAAAACATGGCGGAAGAACAACAGCATTCGCAAATTAAAGACCGCGACATCGGTACGGAAATGCGCGATTCATTCATGGACTATGCGATGAGTATTATCGTAAGCCGCGCATTGCCGGATGTAAGGGACGGTCTTAAGCCGGTGCATCGTCGTATTTTGTACGCAATGTCGGAGCTAGGCATGTCTTCGGACAAGCCATACAAGAAGTCTGCGAGGATCGTAGGGGAAGTAATCGGTAAATACCATCCGCACGGCGATTCGTCGGTTTACGAGGCAATGGTACGGATGGCGCAGGATTTCTCCATGCGGTACATGCTCGTGGACGGGCATGGCAACTTCGGCTCGATTGACGGAGATATGGCGGCGGCGATGCGGTATACCGAGGCGCGTCTGTCGAAAATCGCCATGGAGATGCTCCGCGATTTAAATAAAGAAACCGTTGATTTTGTTCCGAACTACGACGGCGAGGAGAAAGAACCGGCCGTTCTGCCGTCGCGTTTCCCGAACCTGCTCGTAAACGGGGTAACAGGTATCGCGGTAGGTATGGCAACCAATATCCCGCCGCACAACCTCACCGAGGTTATTGACGGTATCCAGGCATTGATCCGTAATCCGGAGATTACGCCGGTTGAACTGATTGATTACGTAAAAGGCCCGGATTTCCCGACGGCCGGTATTGTTATGGGACTAAGCGGCATCCGTCAGGCTTATCTGACGGGACGCGGCACTGTAACGATGCGTGCTCGCGCAACGATCGAAGAGAATGGTAACAAAGCCCGTATTATCGTTTACGAGCTGCCGTATCAAGTCAATAAAGCACGTCTCGTAGAAAAGATCGCAGAACTCGTCCGCGAGAAAAAAATTGAGGGAATTACCGACCTTCGCGATGAGTCCGACCGTAACGGCATGCGGGTCGTTATCGAGCTTCGCCGCGACGTAACACCAAGCGTAGTGCTGAACAATTTGTACAAACAGACGCAGATGCAGTCCAACTTCGGGATTAATATGCTCGCGCTGGTTAACGGCGAACCTAAGACGTTGAATATTCGCGAAATGCTGTATTACTATTTGCAGCATCAGATCGAAGTTATTCGCCGTCGTACCGAGTACGATCTGAAAAAAGCGGAAGCAAGGGCCCATATTCTCGAAGGCCTGCGTATTGCCCTTGATCATTTGGACGAAGTTATCGCGCTGATCCGTGCTTCGCAAACGGCGGATATCGCCCGCGAAGGCTTGATCGAGCGTTTCGCGCTCAGCTACGAGCAGGCGCAAGCTATTCTTGATATGCGCCTCCAAAGGCTGACCGGTCTGGAACGCGACAAGATCGAAGCCGAGTACGCGGAACTGATGAAGAAGATTGCCGAGTACAAGGCGATCTTGGCCGATGAGCAGCTTGTGCTCAACATCATCAGCGAAGAGCTTGACGAGATCAAGGAGCGTTTCGGCGATGAACGCCGCACAGAAATTACCGTGAGCGACGAGGAGATTCTGGACGAGGATCTGATTCCTCGCGAGGATGTTATCATCTCCATCACGCATACCGGCTATATCAAGCGTCTTCCGGTAACCACATACCGCAGCCAGAAGCGCGGCGGTAAAGGCGTCGTTGGCATGGATACGAAAGAACATGATTTCGTTGAGCATCTGTTCGTATCTAACACGCACCATTACTTGCTGTTCTTTACGAACAAGGGCAAGGTATACCGACTGAAGGCTTACGAGATTCCGGATCTAAGCCGGACAGCCCGCGGGACGCCGATTATCAATTTGATTCAGATTGAACAAGGAGAAACGATCAATGCGGTTATTCCGGTAGAAAGCTTCGATGCGGACAGCTACCTGTTCTTTGCGACTCGCCAGGGCATCGTCAAAAAGACGCCGCTTGCCGATTATATGAATATACGGAAGGTCGGCCTGATTGCGATTTCGATCCGCGAGGATGACGAACTGATCGGCGTGAAGCTGACAGACGGCAACCAGGAGATCGTAATGGGTACGGCGCAAGGCATGTCGATCCGCTTCTCCGAGCAGGATGTTCGTTCCATGGGACGTTCCGCTACAGGCGTAAAAGGCATTCAGCTGGACGATGACGATACCGTCATTGACATGGATGTCGTTAATCCGGAGAATGATGTGCTTATCGTAACGGCCAAAGGCTACGGCAAACGTACGCCAATGAGCGAGTACCGGATCCAGAACCGGGGCGGTAAAGGGATCAAGACCCTGAACGTTACTGACAAGAACGGACCAATCGTCAGCTTGAAGGTTGTTCTGAATGACGAGGACCTGATGATTATGACCGCGCTTGGCACACTGATCCGTACGAGCATGGAAGGCATTTCGACAATGGGCCGCAATACGCAAGGCGTCAAGCTGATCAATACGCGTGAGGATGATACGGTGTCGACTGTGACGCGCGTAGCACGCAGCGAAGAAGCTGACGAGGCGCTTGAAGAAGGCGAAGGACTGGAAGATACAGCACCGAATGCAGGCACTGAGCCGGCAGAAGAGTAAAACAGACCATAGAGGATAGGCATACATCGGAGGGGACCGTTGTGGCAACAGTGGCTTTATCACAGGTGAAGTTAGGCGACAAAATCAGCGAAGATGTCCTCACCCCGCTAGGCGGAGTGCTATTGCAGAAGGGGCGCATCGTTACGCCTAGAGAATTGGATATTATGCAGGCGTTCATGGTTCCCAAGATACAGATTGAACAGCCGGCTAATCAAGCGGATAAGACGCAGGACAACGTAAAGCAGGAGCCGCAGACAGCAGCTCCTGCTGTCTCTTCTACTCCGCTGCACGATGAGTACGACCAGATGATCGCTGTCCTGAAGCGGGTTATCAACGAAATTCGGTCCGGTCAGCCGATACCGGTAATGGATATCCGGAATCAGCTTGAGAAGATGATGCAGTATGAAGGCAGCTATCAAGTGCTTACGTTTGTGCCTAGACAATTTTCGGAGCGCGAATACTTGCTGCACAACAGTGTACTGGTAAGCCTAACCTCCTATCGTATTGCCCAATGGTGCGGACTGCCGCGCAAGGATTGGATGCCGGTCGCGCTTGCCGGTCTGCTTCACGATATCGGGAACGTTAAGATTGATGCGGACATATTGGAAAAACCATCGGCTTTAACGACTGCAGAGAATGAAGAGATGAAGCGTCATACGGTATTCGGGTACCAGCTGCTGAAGAACATTGCCTCTTTAAACGAGGGAGTGAAGCTGACGGCGCTTCAGCATCACGAGCGTATTGACGGCAGCGGCTATCCGCTTGCCATCGATTCGACCAAGATTCATCCTTATGCCAAAATCGTCGCCATTGCGGATATCTATCATGCAATGACTTTAAATCGCTTCTACCGCAAAGCCGCTTCTCCGTATTTCGTTCTGGAACAGATCCAGAGCGATTCCTTCGGAAAGCTGGATCCTGCATACGTCAGGGTATTTGTGGAGAAGGTAACGCAATTCCACAATGGCAACATCGTGAAGCTTAGCGATGATCGCGTTGGAGAGATTGTGTTTAGCGATTCCGTACACCCTACAAGACCATGGGTTTCTGTGGGCAGCACGATTATCAACTTGACCATCGAAAGACATCTTCATATAAAAGAAGTTATGGGTTAACAATAAAGATCTTGCCTTGGAAATTGGCGAGATCTTTATTATTTATTCCGGGATAAACGCTCTATAAATATGGATGATTAATAAGGGATTTTAGCTTGATTATGGGATGTAAAACATATTAATTTTGTTTTTATAAAATACTTTTAAAAAATGCTTGCAATCCATTAGGCGTTCATGGTATATTATCTCTTGTCGCCGCTGAGAAATACGGTGATGAACGAAAAACAAATTGTTCTTTGAAAACTGAACAACGAGCGAAACTGCCCCGTTAGAAATAACGGAAAAGCGATAAAACAAGTAATGAGCAAGTCAAACACCATT